>NZ_JAKFYQ010000001.1:592078-1792078 GCF_021533835.1 Synechococcus sp. Nb3U1
GGGTTTGTCCCGGCAATGTCATTACCCAGCACAGGAATGGTCACCGCCGTATTGGCCGGGGTTGTTGCTGTGTCATCGTTGGCTGTCGGCCCTACTGATTCCACCGTCACTGTGACAGTGGCCGTGTCACAGAGGGGTGTAGAACCGTTATCACAAACCTCGTAAACAAAAGTGTCTGTACCGGTAAATGAGGGATTTGGAGTGTAGGTAATCTCTCCAGTTAGCGGATTAACACTGACCGTGCCATTGCTTGGAGGCGTAGTGATAGTGACACTAGTGGGATCCAGAGGGTTTGTCCCGGCAATGTCATTACCCAGCACAGGAATGGTCACCGCCGTATTGGCCGGGGTTGTTGCTGTGTCATCATTGGCTGTCGGCCCTACTGATTCCACCGTCACTGTGACAGTGGCCGTGTCACAAGTGGGTTGAATAGTCAAAAAGCCTGTATCACAAACCTGGTAAACAAAAGTGTCTGTACCGGTAAATGAGGGATTTGGAGTGTAGGTAATCTCTCCAGTTAACGGGTTAACGCTGACTGTGCCATTGCTTGCAGGCGTAGTGATAGTGACACTAGTGGGATCTAAATCAAAAGTAACACCTTGATCATTGGCCAGCACATCAATGACAACAGGCGTAACTCCTGAAGTGACTGCGCTGTCGTCATCTGCAATAGGATTAAAAGTAATAACGGCCCCGTTGGCAGCCAGATCTATTCCGCCCTTAGCCTCAGCAGTGTTTGTAGGGAATGTGCTTACATCAGCAAACTGAGCCGGAACGGTTGGTGCATCTTCACCTGCCAAAGAGAAACCAAAAAAGACTTGGTTAGCAGCAATTCCCAGATCTTTGTAGCTGACAAAAACTCCGGAAAGCTTCTGATTTGTAACCGTAGCCGTTACCGTAGCACCTGACAAGGTAGGGCCTGCAGATTTATAAACCTTAGTAGAAGGAATTACAGTTCCCTTGCCCCAAGTTCCACTGCCGACAGAAATCACAGAACTATAGGTTGGGGATAATAATGGATTACTTTGAATTGCGGAGATTGTAAATGGATCGTTTCCCCCTCGCTCTAAAATTAAAAAACCAATTTTGTCTAACTTTGCTGGCGGAGCTGTAATTCCTGAAGTATTGATATAGTCAACTCTTTCGATGTTGTTGGAATTTACAGATCCAGTATTAGTAAACAAGTTATCTGATCCGGCTTTGATAATCAGTGTTGGTTGAATTAGAAGAGCATCCTCCATTGTGTTCAGGCCTAACGTTATCGGAGTGTCAGGATCACGCACCCAGACAATTTGACGAGAACCTTTTACATTTGCATTATCAACTCGATTGAGCTTAACTTGATTAATAACGCTTGAGGGTGTAGCTTGTAGGGTGCCAACAGAAACATTAGTCAGTTCGCTGTTGACATCGAGAGTTGGTACGGCAGCGGTTTGCAGAGTGTGTTGGTAGCGCTGCTGCGCGCTATTCTCAACAACAATGGTTGAAGCAACTTCACGGCCGGCAGTAACCTCCAGGAGCCAGTCGCCATTCAAATCTGCATAACCGGTAGCATTGTTGGACGCCGCAATATCGGCTTGGGTCAAGTGAGCCAATTGCTCAACCAACAATTCCCCTTCAGATCCGGCAGCGACATGGCAACCATAGATCAAAATATCAGCAGCAGGTGCCAAGGCTTTTTGCCATGCCTGCAGCTGCGGCACATAGGTGCCTACGTTGCTCAGTGAGAGTGACACTCTCCCCAACTCAATGGCTCCCGGGCTGCCATGAGAAAGAATATGAATGGCCTGGATTCCTCGGCGGATGCTTAAAACCTCAGTAATTTGTCGGATCCCGTCTTGATTGCTATCCAGCAGTATCACCTCAGCACTGGGATGGATCCCTGCCAATAAGATGGCCAAATCCGGCAGATTTGGATCCACAAAAACCAGCTCCTGGCGAGCAGCAGTATCCACAATCCCACCAGGATCCTTTTGGACTGCGTTGATCTCAGCCGAAGCAGATATTAGCAGCAAGAGTGCAGTTGCAACGCTTCCCAAACCCAACTTAGGGATCCAGCGCTTGACTGTTAGCCCCTTGGCTTGAATAGCTTGAGATCCATTAGATTTTTGGGCTGACATACTGACGCTCCTGCACACAGAGTCTTGATCCTGCTTCTACAAAACGTGAGGAAACTAGGGGAATGTAATCGTTACAGAAACAGCATTGGAAGATTGTCTTACACCGTTGACCGTGACAAAAGCCCTGTTGATCAAGACCAGCCCTGGCCGCTCTGGAGTGGGAGCTGATGGGGTAGGCAATGGAGGTCTGGGTGAGTTCTCCGGCAGCGGTGGTGGCAGGGGTACAGGGATTTCCACCCGACAGAGTTGATCCGACTGATTGCCTTCAGGAGCGTAGCAAACCCGAATTAGGTCTTCTACAAAGCGTAAATTGCCGAAGCGAAGCTGATCCGCTCGATTGATTAAATCTGAGATCAGCTCTTCAACAGTTCTGGCCGTTGTCGACAAAGCTACCTGTGTAAAAAGGATATTCTCCAGATCCCGTAGCTCGGCAGACGTTAGGTTTACCCAGGCAATTATGCCCTGATTTTGCTCCCGCAGAATCAGGCGATAAAGGGCTTCACTCCAAGGGCTAACATCCACTGCCGCGCTGAAGACAAACCCTCGTAAAACGCTGCCATCGGCAGCACTCACCTGCACCAGTTGTCCAGTTGGAGCGGTGATTGAACCTGGAAACGAAAAGCTAAAGCCTCCTCCAGAGCTAAGAGAGGTTGTATCCCGTGCTGGCAAAAGAAGATCCCCTCGTGAGCTAAGGTTGAAAAGTTGAACAAGGCTGCCTGAACCAAAAACAATGCTCCTGCCTCTACACAAGGCTACTTCTGAATTGCCAGGGCAACCCAGTAAGATAATAAGGATCCAGTACCCGCCCCGTAAGGACTGCTGGGATCCCTGCCGTTGGGCTGCCCCCACCATTGGGCAGTGGAGCCGTAGTTAAACTAGAGCTGTCCCCACCACAACTTTTCAGTAAGATTGCCGCTAGCAGTCCAGCCACGGCCACTAAGGATCGGATTGCCTTGTCTCGAGTTGCCATTACCGCACCACCAATACTGCATCACGGAACTCTGTCGTCAAGCTCAGCCCACCGCGGCTAATCTGCAGGCTACCGCTCAACAGGTAGTTGCCGGCCGCCAAAGGAGATGTCGTCTCAACCCTTACGGCCACTCGATTTTCTCCAATCGCCGCCGGAAAGAGATTGGCAAAAGGAGGCCCTAAATCTTCCGCTACTCTGGCCAAAACAAAGGTTCCTTGGGTGGCCTCCGCCAGCTGCTGTAGCTCAAACAGATTCAAATCTGTCCCCAAACCGACGATGTAGGCTGGTATCCCTCGCTGGGATCCGTTGGGCAACTGCTGCACTTGGCGGGTTACTTCCCTCAAGCTCAGGAGACTCTCGTTATCAATCCCATCTGTAAAAACCACCAGCCGCCGGTTGAGATTTTCACTTTGCCGGAAATCGCTGAGAAACTGAGCTGTCTCTAGGGTGGCATCGTAGAGAGCTGTATTGCCTCCAGGAGTGCTAAGTAGAATGCCTCGACGCAGTGCTGCTTGATCGCTGGTGAAGTCTTGTAGGAGCTGCGCGGTTCGCAAAGGTCGGCCCAGAGCTGTTGTCCCAAAACCGATTCCCTGATTGTCAAACCGTAAAATTGCTCCCAGATCCAAGGGGGAAGAACGAAACTGTTGCAATAGATCAAACGCTGCAGAAAACCTGCGATCCTGGCGATCGGTAACAAACAGGCTGCCTGAGCTGTCCATCAGGAGCGCCATCGCCAGGGGTTGCCGCGTTAGGTCAGGAGAAGGATTTTGAACCTGGCTGGGGATTAACCTCAAAGAGGTGGGCTGCGGGATTCCCACCAGATCCGTAACCCTATCAACCCTAAAGCCAATTTCATTCACCGCCAGCTGTGTTACAGGTCGAGGAGGATCCCTTTGCTCGAGCAGAGAAATGCTAAACTCCATCTCCCCTTGAGTGCCGACGAAAAAACGCGTAAAAGCCCCATTAACCCATTAAAAGTAAGGCGGCTCCCGCTTGCTCCGGAATCCCCTACGCCGACTAGCGTACTGGAGGAGGAAGATCCACAGCCTGTTACTGCCCACAAAGCTAGAAAACCGACCCAAGAGAACCAATGCAAAGTAATCAACCTGAAAAAAGCAGAGAAGTCAGAAGCAGTTGCCAAGGGAACAAGCTCCTCTTCTAGGGAACGATACGGTAGATATTTTTATACTACCGCCGTGGAAGATACCAAATTTTTTTCCAAGAAGCAATCGACAAGAGGTTAACCTGGGTCAATTGTCGGGAAGGATCCCATCCAACAGTTAACCTCTCTCACATCCCCTCGACCTGAGCCATGCCCTACCCTCAGCTGGCCAGCGCTTCTGAGCGTTCCTCAATCACTCGATCCACCAGACCGTAGGCTTGTGCTTCTGCAGCAGAGAGGTAAAAGTCCCGCTCCACATCCCGCTCAATTTTTTCCAGCGGTTGTCCAGTGGTCTGCGCCAAGATCTCGTTCATGCGTCTTTTCACCCGTAGAGTCTCACGGGCGCGAATTTCGATGTCACTGGCTTGGCCTTGAATTGTGCCAATCGAAGGTTGATGGATCATGATGCGGGAATGGGGCAAGGCAAAGCGTTTCCCTTTGGTACCGGCGGCCAGCAAAAAGGCTCCCATAGAAGCGGCTTGACCCACACAAACCGTAACAATATCAGGCTTAATGTGGTTCATGGTATCGTAAATAGCCATACCTGCCGTTACAGACCCGCCGGGGGAATTGATGTACATAACAATATCTTTCTGCTGATCTTGAGAGTTCAAATATAGCATCACCCCAACAATAGTATTGGCCAGACTATCATCAATGGGTTCACCTATAAAAAGAATTCGCTCTTGATACAAGCGATCATCTAAATTGATCCACTGGCTGTAGGGTTCACCAGGCAAACGGTAGGGAACACGGGGTACTCCAATCGGCATAACCAACTCCTTAAAAGATCAAAAAAGTTCAGGACAAAACTCAGACATCCTTCTAAGTCTTTGTTCAAAGAGGACAGCCCACCTGTCAGATATCTTCTACATTCCAATTCAGCCTTCAGATTCAGCCGGAATAAAACCAGGAAAGCCCTCGCCTGGGATCCCCTGCAATCTACCCTCCTCTTCAGCTTTTTCGCCGAGCTAACCCCAGGGTGAACTCAACCTATGCACCTAGAATCTAGGATCAGACAGCAAGCCTATCCTTCTCTGGAGCTAGTCAGCTTTTGGCTGCTGCCAAAGCAGGTAAGGACTTGGTACTGGTTAATACTTGGTCGATCAAACCGTAGGCCTTGGCCTCTTCCGGGGTCATGAAAAACAGACGCTCTGTATCCCGTTTAATCCGTTCCAGAGGTTGTCCCGTACTGTGGGCCAGTTGCTCTAACATCATGTTGCGCACCGTCAACACCTCTCGAGTGCGAATTTCAATATCACTGGCCTGACCACGGGTGCCGCCATAGGGTTGGTGTAGCACTATCGTGGCATTGGGCAAACTGGCCCGGAACCCCTTCGCTCCCGCTGCCAACAACATCGCAGCCATACCAATGGCGTTGCCAATGCAGATGGTGTGCACCGGTGGCTTAATGTAGTTCATCGTATCCAAAATGGCAAAGGCCGCTGTGTCATAGCTGTAGGTGCCCGTGGAGTTGATGTACATCTTGATCGGTTTTTCCCGATCTTCGTACTGCAGATACAGCAGCTGCTCCACAATCAGCTTGGTGACGTTGGCATTAGACTCCTCCGCCAAGGGCAAGCCCAGATAAACGATCCGCTCCTGCAAAAGCAAGGATGCCAAATCCGGTGGAGGGGTACGAACCGGGGCACCACCCCCGTAGTAGTAGGTTGATTGCACCATGCCAGGGTTCTCCTATGGGTGAATCCACTCAAAACATCAAAGGTAAAGAGTAAAAGAGGACAAGAAAGGGATCCGTGGGACTTCGGATCCCTTGTACAAGAGAGGGCAAGAAAGACCAGATACAGGGCAGAGTTTATTCTGCTCCTTGCGGCAACAAGACCCGCTCTGGCTCGGCAATCAGCACCTTTGGCTTGCGCTCATCATCCACATCGATGATTGCTTCAGCCCCTTCCTTCACCCGCCCAGTCAGGATCTCCTCCGCCAGAATATCCTCCAAGAGACGTTGAATGGCACGACGCAAAGGACGTGCCCCATAGCTGGGGTTGTAGCCCTCATCCACCACCAACTCCTTAAAGCGGTCGCTGACTGTGAGGCGAATCTTCTTCTCCGTCATGCGGTCAAACACTTCCTTGAGAAGGATATCGGCAATTTGCTTCACTTCCTCCTTGTTCAGTTGCCGGAAGACGATGATCTCATCCAGCCGGTTGAGGAACTCAGGACGGAAGTACTGCTTTAACTCCTCGTTCACCAGGTTGCGGATGCGGTTGTAGTTGGCATCCTCATCATTACTGTTGAACTCAAAGCCCAGGCTACCGCCTCCTTTCTCGATCACTTTCGAGCCGATGTTGGAGGTCATTACCAACAAAGTGTTTTTGAAGTCCACCGTGCGGCCTTTGGCATCCGTCAAGCGGCCATCTTCCAGAATTTGCAACAGCAGGTTAAATACATCCGGATGAGCCTTCTCAATCTCGTCAAAGAGCACCACTGTGTAAGGGCGACGGCGCACTGCTTCCGTGAGTTGACCTCCCTCATTGTAGCCCACATAACCCGGTGGGGATCCAATCAGCTTACTGACGGTGTGTCGCTCCATGTACTCCGACATATCCAAGCGGATCATGGCCGACTCAGAGCCGAAGAAGTAAGCCGCCAAGGCTTTGGTCAGCTCAGTTTTACCCACTCCTGTTGGGCCAGAGAAGATGAAGCTGGCAATCGGACGGTTGGGGTTTTTCAACCCGACACGGGCACGACGGATAGCCCGCGAAATGGCTCGTACCGCCTCCTCTTGGCCGATAATGCGCTGATGGAGGGTCTCTTCCATATTCAGCAGCTTCACCGATTCGGTTTCTGTAAGTTTTGCCACTGGCACACCCGTCCAGGCACTCACCACTTGGGCAATATCCTCTTCGGTTACCTCCGGCATCTCATCGCGGTTGTTTTCCTCTGCTTTTTTAGCGGCGGCAATGGCGCGGATCTGCTGCTTGATTTCCATCTCCCGATCCCGCAACTGGCCCGCTTTGTCAAAGTCTTGGGCACGCACAGCCGCATCTTTATCTCGCAAAACCCGCCGCAGCTCTTGATCCAGTTCTCGAGCCGCTGGAGGCAGTTGGGAATTGATCAAGCGCACCCGAGAAGCAGCTTCATCCACCAAGTCGATGGCTTTATCGGGTAAGAACCGGTCGGAGATGTATTGGTCTGCCAACTTAGCAGCAGCATCCAGAGCAATATCTGAGATTTTCAGTTTGTGGTGTTGCTCGTAGCGCTCTCGCAATCCGAAGAGGATCTCGATGGTTTCGGAAACCGTCGGTTCCCCCACCATGATTGGCTGGAAGCGACGTTCTAACGCAGCATCCCGCTCGATGTGCTTGCGGTATTCATCCAGGGTAGTGGCCCCAATGCACTGCAATTCGCCCCGTGCCAAGGCTGGCTTCAGAATGTTGGCCGCATCGATAGCTCCCTCGGCAGCACCGGCCCCAATCAAGGTATGCACTTCGTCAATGACCAGAATGACGTTCCCCGCCCCACGAATTTCATCCATGATTTTCTTGAGGCGTTCTTCAAACTCACCCCGATACTTCGTTCCAGCGACCAGCAAACCAATATCGAGGCTAACTACCCGCTTTTCTGCCAGGATATCCGGTACATCCCCCTGAACAATGCGTTGGGCCAAGCCCTCAGCAATGGCGGTTTTACCAACCCCAGGCTCGCCAATGAGCACTGGATTGTTTTTGGTGCGGCGACCCAATATTTGAATCACCCGTTCGATCTCTCGCATCCGACCCACCACGGGATCCAACTTGCCATCCTGGGCCAACTGGGTGAGATTGGAGCCAAACTCGTCCAGGGTTGGAGTTTTGGTACGGCCAGAAGATCCACCCCCAGCCGTTACTTCGGCAGTTTCCCCCAGCATGCGAATCACTTGGGTGCGCACCTTAGAAAGATCTACCCCCAGGTTCTCCAAAACGCGTGCGGCTACCCCCTCTCCTTCTCGGATCAGGCCTAAGAGCAGGTGTTCGGTGCCGATGTAATTGTGGCCCAGCTGACGGGCTTCTTCTAGAGAGAGTTCCAGCACTCGTTTGGCGCGGGGAGTGAAGGGGATCTCGACGGCAACAAAGCCGGATCCGCGACCGATAATTTTTTCCACTTCAATACGGGCATCCTTCAAGTTCACTCCCATGGACTTGAGAACTTTGGCAGCGACCCCAGTGCCCTCGCCGATTAACCCCAATAGAATTTGCTCAGTGCCAACGAAATTGTGACCCAACCGTCTGGCTTCTTCTTGCGCCAGCATGATCACCTTGATGGCTTTTTCCGTAAAGCGTTCAAACATGATCTTAGGCTCCCTACGCCTGCATCAAGGCGGACTTGATAAGGCTAATCCTAACACAGGATCTTGGGAGGCCAAGGGACGGTAAATACCCCAGACTGGAGTTGTCCGGGGAGGAAACGCGCCTGGAGAGATTTGAACTCCCGACACCGTGGTCCGTAGCCACGTGCTCTAGTCCACTGAGCTACAGGCGCAAGCTACCCAACTGCGATGAGAATGGGGCAACCACGGTTGAATGTCTGTCCGCAATGGACTTTTATCAATGTGGCTCAGGTATTCTAGCACAAGAGAGTCTTTTGGGAAGTCTGACGGAAGTGCAGATATCCGTCAGCATTGGCCTTGCCAGGTTTGAACGTGCTCTCCCCCCACCTCTAAGCCGGCTTGATGGCTTTCGGCGGTGAGGATCTGTGTCCAGACTTGGCCGTTGCGCCGCCAAAGCTGCATGAGCAAATGCCCCGCCAAGGTGTCTCGACAGTTGCGCCGCATCCCTTTGGGGCCTGGGGTAAAGACGGTTTGTCCGGGTTGTCGGCTATGGCCCTGCAGTTGGATACAATGGGCGGCGTTTTGCCCTGTGATTTGCCAGGATCCCCAGGGATCCACTTGCCAAGTTAGATGAGCCTGGCCGGGTCGCCATTCCAGAAACGGCTGGGATCCCCAACCGTGCAGGCTGATCAAGGCCACTTCTTCCGAGCGGGCGAGCACTCGCCGTTCGGCTCCGGCACAGGTGAGGCTGAGGCCGGGATGCTCCGGGAAGGCATTGCACTGGATCCAAAACCAGCGACGCGGAAAACTTTGTCCCCAATTTTTTTCGGCATAGGCGGGAACCTGTTGAAATTCATACCGCTGCCCCCCCCATTCCACCCAGCCACTAGCCAAACCGTGGGCCATCAAGATCTGCCAGCCCGGCTCAAAAATGGGCAAATAAGACCAGATCCCCATCGTCGCTTGCGGTGGGATCCCATAGGCAAAGTGGGGTTGGATGCGGTAGAGCCAACGAATCGGCTCTGAACAGAGGGGATCCGGCAAAATGCCCTGGTTCAGGTGGGCAGAGAATTGGTAGCCACTGGAGAGGATCTGAAAGAAAGTGAGGGGATCCTGGAGTCCGGCGGGGTTGTGATCACATCTCCCCTCCCGCAAGGCTCCCCTATGCCCGAGATGATCCCGCTCTGCCCAAAACCCGTTGGGATTGGAGAACGTGCGCCAACAGAGCTGATCCTGCGGCCCCAACACCTGCGCCATGCCCCCCTGCTGCGGATTGATGGCGTACATAAAAGAAAAACTGACGGAACCCGGGTTAGCTGGCTCGGTTGGATCCCTTGCAATGGGCAAGGTAACTCGGGTGTACCAGCCCTCGAAAAACGGCTGCGTCCAGCCATCCCAGTGGTAGCCCGCATGGGGCAGGGATCCCGGATCTTTGAGGACTCTCGGCCTACAGGGATCCACACTCAAAAAAAACCGCATCGAGCTCAAGCCCATAGATAAAGTTCAGTAGATAAAAACCTATGATTATCAAAGGAATAATTATATTGTCTCTATATTTATCTACCTTTAAGATAACAACCAAGCTAGGACTTAAGGATCTCTTGAGATTTCACGGAGGGGACTTCGTGGCTCTAGCGGATTGAAGGCTTTGTTTTTGCGTTCATTATCCTTTCAATGAGGTAAGCATGAGTTCACGTCGCAACTTCTTGCTGTCCGCTGGAGCAGCAACAGTTGGCGGAATTTTGAGTAGTCGTTTGGCACAGGCCAGTTCCGGTTACTGGGTTGCTCAGGCCAGTGGCCCAGAGACTCCTAACGTCAAGTTGGGTTTTATTCCGATTGTGGAATCTGCCCCCCTGATTATTGCCCAGGAAAAGGGGTTCTTTGCCAAACATGGCATGACTGGCGTGGAGGTTCTCAAGCAGGCCAGTTGGCCTGCAGCGCGTGACAATGTAGTCATTGGTTCAGCGGGTGGAGGCATTGATGGAGGCCAGTGGCAAATGCCCATGGCTCATCTGATTCATACCGGAGCGATTACCAACAACCAGCCTGTCCGTATGGCGCTTTTGTGTCAACTAATTACTCAGGGGAATGGAATTGCCGTGGCAGGTATGCACACTGGCAAAGGACTAGGGCTGGATATTTCAGGAGCAGCAGAGTACATCAAAAACTTTCCGGCCACCAATGGACGTAAGTTCAAAGCTGCCCATACGTTTCCCAATGTGAATCAGGACTTTTGGATTCGCTACTGGTTTGCCGCAGGGGGTATCGATCCAGATCAAGATATTGATCTATTGGCCGTTCCTTCTGCTGAAACAGTGCAGGGTATGCGCAATGGCACCATGGATGCCTTTAGCACCGGGGATCCCTGGCCCTACCGAATTGTAGCGGATGGAATCGGGTTCATGGCAGCTCTGACCCATCAAATTTGGCCCTTCCACCCTGAAGAATATCTGGCTATCCGGGCCGATTGGGTGGAACAAAATCCCAAAGCAACCCAAGCCATTTTGATGGCAGTGATGGAAGCGCAGCAGTGGTGCGATGATCCAGCCAACCGTGAAGAACTGGTGCGCATTCTATCCCGGCGCGACTATCTAAATGTTCCAGCCGATGTGCTAACACCTCCCTACCAAGGTAACTATGAGATGGGAGATGGCAAGCCCAAGATTCAAGACTTTAATGCTGGCCCACTGTATTGGGAAGATGGTCGCGGTAGTGTTTCTTATCCCTACAAGAGTCATGATCTTTGGTTCTTGACTGAAAGTCTACGTTGGGGCTTCCACAAACAATTCATTCCTGATTTGGATACGGCGCGTCGCCTGGTGGATGAGGTAAACAGAGAAGATCTGTGGCGCGAGGCGGCCCAGGCTTTGGGGGTCAGCAACATTCCCAGCAGCACCTCACGGGGTACGGAACGCTTCTTTGATGGGGTAGTGTTTGATCCCCAGGATCCACAAGCCTATCTGAACAGCTTAAAAATCAAGAAAGCCTAATTGGCCTCTATGTGCTGGATTGGAGAAGATATCGATCTTTCTCCATCCAGCCAACGGGATTCGTAGCTAACAGTATCTCGCTGGGTTATTCAGTAACTATCGTTTGTATTAGGTTCGTTATGTTGGCACTGATCAATATTCTTCGGGAATACTCTTATTCTAGGGATCCCTTTTCCTATGAACCGAAGAAGCCCTGCTTGGCTAAGCTACTCTTGTCAGTGACGATTGGGTTGTTAGGTTTTGCAATTGCTCTGAAAGTTTTGTTGAGCTTGGAAACCCTATGCTTGCCTACAGGGTCAAAAAACCAAACAGGCCAGAACTCCTGTCTCATTTCTCAAATTCTGTAAAGCCTGTCCAAACTCCAGAGAGCCTCAAAGTTTTACTGTCCTCTATCTGCTACTAACCCATGACGGCAACACTTTCTTCTCCTGCCTCTAAATCTAAGACTGCAAAAGTTGATCTGACGAAATATCGAGATCAAGTTCTGCCGCCAGTCGTTGGGATCGTTGGATTTTTGCTCATCTGGCAAATCTTAGCGAGTACCAATCTCATTCGTCTGCCGGGGCCGTGGGATGTTTGGATGGATGAGCGCAGCCGTTATCTGATTCTTCACCCTTGGTATCGCAATAGTGACCTGGATCAGGGTCTCTTACGGCAAACCCTGGCCAGCCTAAAACGGGTGGCGATTGGCTATTGCAGCGCCGGATTGGTGGGGATTGCCCTCGGTATTTTGGTGGGCAGCAGTACCTGGATTAATCGTGCTTTGGATCCAATTTTTCAGTTTTTACGCATGGTAGCTCCCCTGGCTTGGGTACCGATTTCCCTGGCAGCTCTGCAACGCAATGAACCTGCTGCTCTCTTCGTGATTTTCATTACCTCGATTTGGCCAATTTTAATCAACACTGCTGTGGGAGTGCGCCAGATCCCAGAGGACTATATCAATGTGTCCAAGGTACTCAAGCTCTCCAAGATAGACTTCTTCTTTAAGGTCTTGTTGCCCTCTGCCTTGCCCTATATGTTCACCGGCTTGCGGATTGGCATTGGTTTGTCTTGGTTGGCGATTATTGCAGCAGAAATCGTCATGTCGGGTGTACCTGGAATTGGCTTTTTTATTTGGGATGCCTATCAGCAAAATTACGTGACTGAGATCATTGTTGCCGTTGTTTACATCGGGGCTGTGGGTTTGTTGCTGGATCGACTGATGACAGCTTTACAAGCCAAAATAGCAAATCGCTAGGCTTTTTCGATGCTTTTTATACTGTTTTGCTTGAGGAGGTATTGGTTGTGTCTGTACTGGTGAATGTGGAGCAGGTAGAAAAGTCTTTTGGTTTACCTGGAGGTCAGGAATATCTCGCTCTCAAAGGCATTAATTTGCAGATCCATCAAGGAGAATTCGTTTCCCTGATTGGGCATTCTGGTTGTGGTAAGTCTACCCTCTTGAATATGGTGTCGGGTTTGGCTTTGCCTACAGGTGGGGTAGTAGCTTTGGATGGACAAACCATCACTGCCCCTGGCCCGGATCGCATGGTGGTGTTTCAGCATTACTCTCTGTTGCCTTGGCTAACTGTGCGGCAAAATGTTGCCTTGGCTGTGAATGCGGTTCTGAAAAATTATTCCCAGGCAGAACGACAACAGATTATTGAGGAGCACATCGATTTGGTGGGGTTACGCCATGCTGCTGATAAGCCTCCGGCCCAGCTGTCAGGGGGTATGAAGCAGCGGGTGGCCATCGCTCGCGCTCTTGCTTTACGGCCCAAAGTGTTGTTATTGGATGAGCCATTTGGGGCTTTGGATGCTCTGACACGAGGCAATTTGCAAGAGCAACTGATGCGCATATGTGAAGAACATCACATGACCACCATTATGGTCACCCATGATGTGGACGAGGCGGTGCTGCTCTCGGATCGGGTAGTCATGCTCACCAATGGGCCGGGATCCCATATCGGTAATATTTTAACCATCGATATTCCCCGCCCTCGCCGTCGCTTGGAGGTGGTGAATCACCCCAGCTACTATAGCTACCGTAGCGAAATCATCTACTTTTTAAATCAACAAAAACGGATTAAACAATGGCGTGCCCGCAAAGAGGCGGTGATTGCCCGACATGGCTTGGAAAAGGTCAACCTGGATATTGGCTTTGTGCCTCTGACCGCCTGTGCTCCGCTAGCGGTGGCTCAAGAAAAGGGCTTTTTTGCTAAGCACGGATTAGAAGAGGTGAAGCTGGTGCGGGAAACCAGTTGGCGTGGGATCCAAGATGGCATCATTGGGGGGTATTTGGATGGTGCCCAAATGCCCGCCGGTATGCCGATATGGATGTCTTTGGGGGGTGGAGACAATTCCCCGCAGCCGATAGTGACGGCCCTGACCCTCACCCGCAATGGCAACGCCATTACCCTACACAAACGCTTTTACGAGCAAGGGATCCACACCCTCAGCCAGCTGAAGGCCTACATTCTGGATAGCCCCAGCCGGCAACTCACCTTTGGGGTGGTGCATCCCAGCTCAATGCACAATTTGCTGTTGCGCTACTGGTTGGCCGCCGGTGGGATCCACCCCGACCAGGATGTAGTGCTGAAAACCTTGCCCCCGGCCCAGATGGTGGCCAATTTGACGGCGGGCAACATCGATGGCTACTGTGTGGGGGAACCCTGGAATTTGCGGGCCGCCCTCGAAGGCAGCGGCTTTACGGTGGCCACTGATCTGGAAATTTGGCTGGGGCATCCGGGCAAGGTGCTGGGGGTACGGGAAGACTGGGCCAGAGCCTATCCCAATACCCACATTGCCTTGGTCAAGGCCCTTATGGAGGCCTGTCGCTACTGCGAGGATTCAGCCCATCACGAGGAAATTCGCGAGCTCCTCAGCCGACGCGCCTACCTGAGCACGGACAAAAGCTACATCCATCTGGGGGATCCCCATCGTATCACCTGTGACCTGGATACCCCGATGCGGGAATATGCCCACCATCAGTTCTTTTTGGGAGCGGGTAACCGCCCCAGCCGCACGGAGCATCTGTGGATGATGACCCAGATGGCTCGCTGGGGAGATCTGCCCTTCCCCCGCAACTGGGTGGAGATCTTAGAGCGGGTCTGCCAAGTAGGGGTTTTCAGTACAGCGGCCCGTGAGTTGGGCATTGATGTCTCCTATCAGCGGCATCCCATTCAATTGTTTGATGGAGTTCCCTTCAATGGGGAGGATCCCGTGGCTTACCTCAACAGTTTGCCCATCAAACACGATATCTACATGGCAGAAGTGGCCTTGAACCGCCGTCCATTGGTGCTATCGTAACCATGATTGCCCATGCTCATCTATAGTGACTCATAGCGATCACTTTAGATCTTTGGTTACTTTGATTTGGGCATTCCAGTCTATCTCTCACCCCTAGCCAATTCCAAGAACTTTGCTTAGGAGTAAGCTCAAATGACGGCAATTCTGACCGATCCTGCCAAGATTCAAGTAGCAGCCAAACCTTACCTAAGTATTGAAAATGTCAGCAAAATCTATCCCACCCCCAAAGGTGACTACCCCGTTTTGCGAGACATCAACCTCACCATTCAGGAAGGTGAGTTTGTCTGCCTAGTCGGACACTCCGGTTGCGGCAAGACCACTCTTCTGAACATGGTGTCTGGCTTTGCTCAGCCGACGAGCGGATCTGTACAGCTAAAAGGGCGAACCATCACAGCTCCGGGGCCAGATCGGATGGTGGTGTTCCAGGGTTATGCTCTGCTGCCTTGGCTGACTGTTTATGACAATGTCTATTTGGCAGTTCAATCGGTATTTCCCCAAAAGAGCCAGTCGGAAAAGCATCAAATTGTGGAGGAACATCTGCATTTGGTAGGACTAGGGGAAGCAGCCCAGAAGTATCCGCCGCAAATTTCGGGAGGGATGAAACAGCGAGTAGCGATTGCCCGTGCTCTGGTCATTCGCCCGGAAGTGCTGATTTTGGATGAGCCTTTTGGCGCTTTGGATGCCATCACCAAAGAAGAATTGCAGGAGGAGTTGCTGCGAATTTGGAACGATCACCGTTGTACGGTCTTGATGATCACTCACGATATCGATGAGGCTCTGTTTTTGGCCGATCGACTGGTGTTGATGACCAACGGCCCGGCGGCTACCATCGGACAGGTGATCGATATTCCCTTTGCTCGGCCCCGCGATCGGGAGCGCATTTTGGAAGATCCGCAATACTACCGCCTGCGCAATTCCATCTTAAGTTATCTCTACGGGCATGAGGCCAATCCAGAAGCAGCGCACTAACAGATCAGAGCTTCCAAGATCTAGCCCGTAAGACGATTGCTATGAAAAAATCTTGATTGCGAGAGCTGAAGATGCCGCGTGTTTATCCTTATCAACCGATTTTGCTGAGAATTTTGCATGGTGCAGCAGCAGTACTAACTGTTTTAGCTCTGATTTCAGGCTTTTGGGTTTACAACACCTATGACAAACGTTGGGGTGCCCTTCCTTTACCTACGCTAGGAGATATACAGGGTATTCACGGTACAATCGCTTTAACTTTTCTGTTGTTTTTGCCAATCTTTGCTCTTTATAGCTTTCATCTTGGCTATCGTCGCTTAATCCAAGAGCAATCACTTAGTCAGCTAAAAAAATATGGTAAGCCAGTTTTTTGGATCTCTATTCACCATTTGATTAATACACTGATGCTGCTTTCAGTAACGCTTGCAGTGGTGACAGGTCGAATGATGAAAGAAGAGTGGCTTCCCGCTAGAGAGATCAATCATCCATGGTATTTGGTGCATTTGATAGCCTGGGTATGTGTGTTTATCAGCATTGCACTGCATCTGCTGATGGGTGCCAAAGTCGGTGGAGTGCCTTTGCTTCTGTCTATGTTCAATTGGAAAGTCAAAGGCGAAGATTCTTTTCCCTCTTGGCTAAAAGGATTCAAGATCAAACACTCTAGCTTGGTTTTAAGAGCTACTGAATTTGTTGTGATTGGAGGAATTGTTTTGGCGTTTGTTTTGCCAGTTCTTAGTGTCTAATCTATATTTTTGTAAGGATTGATGCTCAGGGATCCCCGGATGAATTCAGCCGTTGCTGCTGGGCTAACCGGAAATTAAGCAAAATCACCGGTAAGATTCCCACCAACACGATCGCCAAAGCTGGGGCTCCTGCTTCCGCTAGCCGTTCATCAGCGGCCATCCGGTAGGTCTGCACCGCCAAGGTGTCAAAGTTAAAGGGCCGCAGCACCATTGTGGCGGGCAATTCTTTCATCACATCTACGAATACCAGGATCATCCCCCCCAGGATCCCTCCCCCCATCAGGGGTAGATGCACTCGCCACAGGGTTCCCAGGGATCCCTGGCCTAGGCTGCGGGCTGCTTCATCCAAGCTGGGAGGAATCCGCATCAGGGTGGCTTCGATGGTGGAGAGGGAAACCGCCAAAAATCGCACCAAATAGCCAAAAATTAACGCTGTGATTGTGCCACTGATCACCAAGCCAGGGGGTTGTTGGAAAAGTACCTGCCGCAGATGGCTCAACATCTGATCCAGCCGCCCCAGGGGGAGCAGTACCCCCACGGCGATCACCACCCCTGGCAGAGCATAGCCCAAAGACGACAGCTGTACCGCTAGGCGCAGACCCCAGGGGGATCCCAGGCGTCCTAACCCCTGCAGCCGCAGGCCATAAAGCACCAGCACGGATACCAATATGGCAATCACCGCCGTCACTGTGGCCAGCACCAAGCTGTTTTGGGCGTAGCTCCAGAAGCGGCGACCCAAGCTCCCCTGTCGTAGGGTCATATTCAACAGGATCAGGGCGGGAACGCCAAAGCCCAAGACAATCGGGATCCCACAGGCTAGCCAAGCTCCCACGGCTCGCATTCCCCGCAGGACATAACGACTGGCGGCGGGTTTGCACCCCTGGCGATAGTAGCGTGCTCGCCGTCGAGCCATTTGCTCTCCTACCATCAGCAGCAGCACCAACAGCAGCAACAAAGCTGACAACTGGGCTGCCGCCACCGGGTTGCCCAAGGCCGTCCAGGTTCGGTAAATGCCTGTCGTAAAGGTATCTACCCCGAAATAGCTGACGGTACCAAAATCATTCAGAGTTTCCATTAGCGCCAACAGAGCCCCAGCTACAATTCCTGGTCGGGCCAGGGGCAACGCCACCTTCCGAAAGCTGGCCCAAGGGCCGTAACCCAGGGATCGGCTCACCTCCAAGCAGGCCACTGATTGCTCCTGAAAAGCCAGCCGCGCCGCCAAATACACGTAGGGATATAAGGTGAGAATCAGCAGCAGCGTTGCCCCCCAGAGGGAGCGGATGTTGGGAAACCAGTAGTCGCCAATTCCCCAGCCGGTGATCCGCCGCAGCCAAATCTGAAAGCCGCCGGTTACCTGCAAAAAATCGGTATAGGCATAGGCCAAAACATAGGTGGGGGCCGCCAGGGGCAATACCAGCATCCATTCCAGCCAGGCCCGCCCCCAAAACTCACATAGGGTCACCAACCAGGCGGTGCCACTGCCTACCAGGATCACCCCCGTTGCCACCCCTACCATCATCAGTAGGGAATTGCGTACGTAAAGCCCTAGCACCGTCCCTGCCAGATGTTCCCACACCTGCCGCTCGTCCGCTAGCAGACTCAACAACACCGTCAGGGTGGGCACCAAAATTAGGCCCGTTAAAACCAGGGTGAGCAATGCCCAGCAGTTTAACCTAGGCCATTGCATTTTCCTGAGGCTGTGCCCAAAGTATTTCTTTAGGGGTGGCTCGGCCAGTTTGCTCATCCAACTTAGGTGAAATTTTCACAAACTCAAATTAATGTTCCTCTCTCAGTCGATAATCGGCTGAGAACCTGATCCCAATCAAGAAACCTTATTCTACCCTCTCACGAACCTGGGTTTGGATAAAGCCAAAGCTGGCATGGGTTCTGACATGGGCTAACTTACTCAAGATATCGGGGATCCCTGACCAGGGATCCCCACCCTCCGGAGCCAGGATCAAGTCTGTCTATCTGAATTAAGGTTTTTGAGCTAGATATTTGCTCCCGCCAAACCCTACTTCCAGCCGGCTCGATCCATGACCATCAATGCATCTGGGGTGACTCGGCCAATACTAGCGGCGTTGAGGGTATCTTCCTTAAAGCTGCCAAAGCTCGCCACCACCGAATCGATCTCCGCTCCCGCCAAAACCGGATACTCATTATTGCTCTGGGCGAAAATGGCTTGGGCTTCTGGCCCGGAGAGGAACTCTAGAAACTGGATAGCTGCTTCTTTGTTAGGAGAAGTTTTCAAAATACCAGCACCGCTGATATTGACATGAGTGCCGCGATCCTCCTGGTTGGGGAAGAAGACACCAATTTTCTCCGCCACCGCCCGATCTTCGGGGTTATCGGACTTAATCAGGCGGGGCAGGTAGTAGGTGTTGGATAAGGCCACATCCCCGACGCCGGCAGCAACGGCCTTGATTTGATCCGTATCTCCTCCTTCCGGCGGACGGGCAAAGTTGGCCACCAAGCCCCGCGCCCATTCCTCCGTTTCCGGGATCCCGTGGGCCAAAATGATCGAGGCGGTCAGAGATTGGCTATAGACATTGCTGGAAGAACGGGTGAGCACTTTACCCCGCCACTTCGGATCCGCCAAATTCTCGTAGGTGGAGAGTTCGCCAGGATCCACTGTGTCTTTGTTATACATGATCACTCGTGCCCGTTTGGTGAGACCAAACCAATGCCCTTCCGGATCCCGCAGGGAGGCGGGGATATTTCTGGACAGGGTAGCAGACTCGATCGGTTGAAACAAGCCCTCATTTTGGGCACGCCACAGCCGGGCAATATCCACCGTCATGAAAATATCGGCAGGGCTATTCGCTCCTTCGCTGCGAATTCGCTGGGTAATCTCGTCGGCATTGCCCTGAACCCAGTTGACTGTAATGCCCGTTTTTTGCTTAAACAGCTCGTACAATTCTTCATCGGTGCCGTAGTGCCGTGAAGTATAAAGGTTTACCTCCTGGTTAGCGCCGTGGGCCGGACGCAGGAAGGATCCCGCCGCCAAGGCTACAGAGCCTAAAGAGACTCCACTGACAAACTGCCGTCGCGATAAGCGCATATACAACTAACTCCCAAGCTCAGAAAATCCTAAAAAAAGCTGCACCACCCCATTAACAGAGTCGGCAATGGCCCTCTCTGCTGAGAAAACGCTCAAAAACCGCTCCACTGAAGCAGAAGTGGTTGCCCTGAATTTGAAGCCCGATGTCGGTTACCTCAGGCTCAACTTGTTGAGATTTTTATTCAGGAACTTTTCTCTGGTGCTCATGATAAGAGATCTCAGATACCTGGTCAAGCTATTAAGATATATTCTCATTTGTGGATCGTCTGCTGATCCACAGAGTTTGGGAGAGCTCGGTTGAATGCTGAAGGGCGAGGGGTTCAATGGCAATCGAGGCTGGCAAACACCTGTTCCGCTTGGGGCAGGGCGTTGTTGCCGGTGGAGATGAGCAGAAACATGAGCAGGTCTTCTCGGTGCAAAACCGCGGACTGATAAACGACACTGGGCACGGTTGTGGATCCCTCTTGGCTCTCTCCTTCCAAGATCAAGAGCGAGATGGCCTGATCGCAAAGGCGGCGGGATTCACTGCGCTCGAGGGTAATTTCTACATCCTCGGAACGGAACTCACTGACCCCTTCTCGAAAATTGGCCTCTAGCTCCTGCCGGTCGATCTCGTTCAATGCCTCAGCGCCAATGCGGCCCACCATCAGCAGCACCTCTTCGTCGCGGCTGGTTACCCCGGCAAAATCGATCGGGCCGAGGCTAAAGCTCACCACCCCCTGTGAGCCGCCAGGAATTTGGTGTTTGAAAATGGTTTGTGCTTTTTCTTCTACAGCCCCTGAGTCGAGGGTAAAGCCCGTAACTTCCCGCAACACCCGCGAGAGATAGTAGCCTGCCGCAACACAGGATCCCACCCCCAGCACCAGGAGCAGTCCGCACCCGAGGGCAACCCCGCGCCAGGGAAAACCAGAACGGGGATCCGGTTGAGTGGAAGTCATAGCAAGAGCCCCAGCCTGCAACGTTGGGTGACTTGAGTGTAGCAAGGTGTGTTCACCTAAGGCGGAGATCTTCAACACCTGTAGGGCTGGAAATCCTTTGGGTATCCCTTTGGTATAACGAGGGGAGGGTATGTAGCAAGATATGACAGGCTCCCTTTCTGACTTGCCCCGACTACAGCCGCAAGACAACAGCAGGGATCCCGACGCGGCCATTCTGGTGTGTGGCTATAACGATTTGGTAGAGCTGACCCTACAGGCTTTGGAGGCTTTTGGACAACGGGCCTTGGTGGTGGATCCGCAGCCGCTGCCTACCCAAATCCATCGCTGGCGACATCTGCGAGGGGATCCCCGGCAACGGGAGGTATTGCAACAGGCTGGGATCGAGGGGGTGAAGGTGGTGCTGCTGCTGCAAGACAACGACCAAGCTAATTTCGAGCTGGCCTTGTTAATCCGCGATCTCAACCCCCAGGTGCGCATTGTTTCTCGTCTGTTCAACCGCAGCATCGCCGCTTACCTCGACTCGGTTTTGCCGCAGCACTTTTCCCTATCTATTGCCGCTTTGGCTGCCCCGGCCTTTGCCCTGAAAGCGGTTTCGGATGAATTTGTCGGCTACTTCGAGTTGCCCCAGCTGGAGGCCAAGCCAGCGATTCTGCCCCCCGAATTGGCGGATCCCTTGTCCCTCACCCTGTCCCAAGAAACCACCCTCTGGAACGTGGTGGATCTGACAATTGAGGATAACTCCCGCCTGTTGCACATGCCCCTGGCGGAACTGGAAGAAACCTTCGGGGCGCGGGTGCTGTTCCACTACCCGGTGGATGGACTTTCCGACTTTTCCGAGTGCCGGGTTTTCGATGATTTCGACCATGAGGCAGAGCTGATCGAGGGGGATCGCATTCTGGTGATTTGTGATCCGCAAGCCTACCTACAACTGTTGGAGCGCAACGGGCGGCGCGGATCTTCACGGGCCCAACGCTGGGCCAGCGGGCAGGCAGAAGACAAACAACAACAACGGCAGCGCACACCCCTCCGGTGGGGATCCCTAGGATTTTGGCTGCGCAGGGGGGGGCAAGGGCTGGTGCAGATGAAGCCGATCGTGCGCACCCTCACCTTCACCTTGGGAGCAATGTTGGTGTTGGGGGTGATTAACTTCAGCTTGATTGGCAAATCCGTCGTGGATGGATTGCTCCTGACGATTGTGGTGCTGACGGGGGGCTACGGGGATATTGAAGATTTTCAGCAGCCGGACACGCCGCTAGCGGTGAAAGTGTTGGCGGTATTTATGACTTTGGTGGGGGCAGCTTTGGTCGGGTTGGTTTACGGTTTGGTCACCGACAAGTTGGTGAGCAGCCGCTTTGGCTTGGGGCGGGCCGCGCGCATGCCCAAGCAGGATCATGTGGTGATCGCGGGCTTAGGGCGGCTGAGCTACTTAGTCTTGCAGTTGTTGCGGCAGATGGGCTACGAGGTGGTGCTTCTGGAACCAGAAACCCAAAATCCCCTGCTAGAAGCGGCAGAGCGGGAAGGGGCGATGGTCATTCGAGGCGATTATGCCCTGGCCGGAACCCTACAACAGGGGCACATCGAGGGCAGTCGCTGTCTGATTTGCACCACCCGCAATGACCTCACCAACATCGAGACAGCCCTCACAGCCCACACCCTCCACCCTGGCATTCGCACTATTCTGCGGGTCGCCGATCCAGAACTGGCGGATCGGATGCAGCGCCATATTCAAACCCTCGGGATCAGCTATAGTGCCACCGGGCTGGCGGCACCGGCCTTTGCCACAGCGGCTCTAGTGGGATCTGTTTATGGCACGTTGGCTTGGGAAGGGGAAACCCTCTTGGTGACACTGCTGGAGGTTTCTGCCCAGTCCCACTACCTGGGGCTATCGCTGCGGCAGTTGGCCAAAGATTACGATCTTGTGATTTTGCTGCATCAGTCCAGGCCGGGCAAGCCTCAAATTTTCCCAAAACTTTGGCAGAAAGAAGGTGAGACTTTTTTGAAGGAGGGGGATCAACTGTACGTGATGGGGGCAGTGGGATCCCTGATTCGCCTAGCCCAAAACCGGCCTTTCCCCCCAGAACTCTATCAGGTGCGCCTTTTGGAGTACCACAACGCCTACTTCGAAGAGGAGATCCTCTCGGCGCTCTCCTTTTATGCCCGTTTGCCCAAGACTGTGCTCAAGCCTCTATTGCACCATCTTCCTGCTGTGGTCAGCCCACCCATGCCCCGTGACAAGGCAATCAAGCTAGCCCGACAGCTGCGCAAAATGAGCACGGAGGTGCAGGTGTTTGCTCAGGTGCAGCCCACCCATGGGATCCCTGGGGCGATGTCCGAAACTGTTTAACCGCCCTAGTGCTGTTGCCACCACACGCTCAGAAAAGCTGGGGCCAGGATGGCGGAGCGGTTGAACCCGGCTTAGGATGCAACCAAGCTGTGGGCAGCCCGCTTGTAGGCTTCGTCCAGGGTTTCCGCTAGGGTGGGGTGGACATGCACCAAGGTGGCCAATTCCCTAACACTGGCTCGGCGGGCAATGGCTTGGGCGGCCTCGTGGATCAAATCTGCAGCATGAGCGCCGAAAATATGGGATCCCAGCAGTTGCCCGGTGGCTTTGTCGAAGATCAACTTCACCATGCCGTCGGTTTCTCCAGAGGCGATCGCTTTGGAGTTGCTGCCAAAATAGGTGCGCACCGTGCCGACGCTGTAGCCCTCTTCTTTGGCTTGGGGTTCCGTCAGCCCGACAAAACCCATTTCCGGGTGGGTAAACACCGCCGCCGGAATGCTCAGGTAATCCATGTGGGTGGTGCGGCCACAGATGTTCTCCACCGCCACGATCCCCTGAGCCGCTGCCGCATGGGCCAGCATCATCTTGCCCGTGACATCGCCGATTGCCCAAAGGTGGGGCAGATCGGTGGCCATGCGGTTATCGACGGGAATAAAGCCCCGTTTGCCAATATCGATCCCCAACTCCGCCAAACCCAGCTCCCGCGCCACTGGGATCCGCCCGGCTGCCACCAGACAGCCATCCACCGAAAGGGTTTCCCCGGTGGACAGGTGAATGGTCACCGGATCCCCAGGGATCACCTGTTTGGCCAAGACCCCCACAAGAGTTTGAATAGGGCGGGGTTTGATCAGCACCCGTTGTGCCAGCCGAGCGATATCTGGATCGAAGGCGGGCATCAGCTTATCCAAGGCCTCGATCATGATCACTTCCGCTCCGAGGGCCGTGTAGACATCCGCAAATTCCTGGCCGATGTAGCCACTGCCGATGATTGCCAGCTTGGCCGGGATCCGCTCCAGTCGAACGGCTTCGTCGCTAGTAAACACCGTCTTGCCGTCGGTTTGAATGCCAGGGGGCACAAAGGGCTGGGATCCGGTAGCGATGATCACATCCTGGGCGGTGTAGGTTTGGGATCCGGTTTCCCCCTGCACCTCCACGCTTTGGCCCGAGAGCAGCTTGCCCCGTCCCCGCAGGATCGTCACCCCTAACTTCTCTAAAGAGCGGGTCATGTCGGAGCGAATTTTTTCCACCATCCCTGCTGCATGGGCAGCAATCGCCCCCCGGTCAAATTGGATGGATCCCACTTGAATGCCCAGTTCAGAGCTGTGTTGCAGTTCTCGCAAGCGACCGGATGCCGCCAACAGAGCTTTGGAAGGAATACAGCCGCGATTGATGCAGGTACCTCCCATTTCTGCAGATTCGATAATGGCGGTTTTCAGGCCGGATTCGACAGCGTGTAGGGCAGCGCCGTGTCCGCCAACGCCCGCGCCAATAATGATCAGGTCGTACTGGTGCTGCGCACCTTGTGTAGCAAGAACGAAGCTCATGGTGAAATCGGGTGGACAGGTACTCTATTGTCTCATTCTGACGCCCCTTGCACATTAGATCCCCCGGTTTGGATCCCTTGAGCAGGTTCTACCACCTCTTGTAGGGCTTGGCGGGCGATGCGAGTGACGTAAACGGTGACAGCCACCGTGGCCATCAAACCAACAATGCGAATGATCCATTGGGCGATTTGGGCCTGTGGACCCAACTCTGAGCTGCCCATGTTGGCCAGGGATCCCGCCAACGAGCCGATGTACACATACATAAACGTGCCCGGCACGATCCCGGCAGTGCCCACCACATTATCCAAAAACGACACCTGGGTCAGCCCCAGGGCATAATTGAGCACATTGAAAGGAAACGCTGGTGACAAACGAATCAGGCCAACGATTTTCCACCCCTCACGCCCCACCGCCCGATCAATAGCCGCAAACTTCGCATTGCCCTCGATCAGCTTGGCCACCCGTTCCCGTGCCAAGTAGCGTCCGATCAAAAAGGCCAGGTTCGCTCCGATCGTCGCCCCGATCACCACATACAAAGCTCCCGCCAGCACCCCGAATACAGCCCCCGCCCCTAAGGTCAGCACAGAAGCCGGCAGAAACAGTACCGTCGCCACAATGTAGATGCCGATGAAGATGATCGGCCCCAATGGCCCCAGCCCTTCGATCCAGGCTAGAGCATCGGTAAAAAAGCTCTGGACAGCTCCGAACAATCCCAATTGATGCGCCACCCAAAAGACAACAATAGCCACACCCAGACTAACAGCAAGCTTGAGCCAAGACCGCCGCTTGCCAGGGGCTGCGCTTGGTTGAGACAGATTTTCCATTAGTCAAACTCCTATAGAATGGGTGAGCCTTGAGATATGGGAAGCATCTATATCAATTCAATAGAGGTTCAGATCTCTTTCCTATCTCAATGGGGAGGCGCAATCTCTCAAAGTTAGATACACAGGCTGCCCGTCCCCCATTGGCACAAGACCTTTGTTTAATTCCGGGCAACCTGCACATCTATCTCGAAAAACTGACTTAGCTATCGGTCACCACCAGGGGGTAATTCAGGGTGGGGTTGAGGGGGCAGCTATACACATATTCACCCGGTCTGAGACTGACCACGTAATCTTTGGTCATTCCTTCTGTGAGGCCACCACCACTGACTCGGGGTAAGGTCACACCCCCCAATCCAGCCCCCCTCAAATAGAACCCTACTTCATAAGGTACCGATTCGTTGGTGACACGGAAAACATAATCTCCAGCGGGCAGGGTGAGCGGTTGAGCTGTGCGGCTATCGGCAGTGGTTTGGTTGATCTGTTTGCAGTCTTCCGCCGAATTGGATTGGAAGTTCAGGTTCACCCCTTCGCTCTCCAAAAACTGACAAGGAGTTTGGGTCAGACTAACGATATTTTTGCCATCTACCACTTCTACTGCCAACTTGTAAGAGGCACAGGGGTTGGCCACCGCTTTCACATCAGCAGTTTCAACCGGCTCGCTGGCAGAGCTGGAAGCCGCACAAGGATTAGCAGTCTTAGCTGCACAGGGATTAGCTGCACAGGGATTAGCGGATTTTGCTGCGCAGGGGTTGAGAGGAGCACAGGGATTTGGCCCACATGGGTTGGCTTGGGCAGTTAATGAACTCTGAGTAATACCGCTCACAAGGCTAAGGACAATGGCACATCCAATCAGGGCCAGGTACTGAACTTTCATCAGGAAACTCCTTAAAGATTGGCTAAGACGGAAACAGCCAGTTCACTTTGAGTGTTTCACTTTAAACCCGCAGCCCCCTGAGCTAGAGATTAGAGTTTTCTCAGCCCAAATTTAGGGGGAATTCAGTTCAGTCGAGTTTGATGAAAAATGCTAGCTTTAGGCTCCATCGAGAGATGTTCGGGCTTACAGCCTTTTCCAGCGTTACTTGATATAGCAGATTCAGGTCAATCCCTTGCTCCATCAGGCCTAGCTCAAGAGCCTGCGTGAAGTCGGGAAAAGCTGTATCGATAACTGTCCTTTTTTAACTGTCCTTTTTGGGGTGATTTCTTCTTATGATGGTGCCTAGCCCCTTGGGATCCGATCTGGCTCTTCAGCCGCCTCGAGAGTCAGCCCAGAACTATGAGGTCGGTGGGGCCGGAGTGGTGCGCCGGATGGGATCCCCTGCGGCTAGCCTGTTGTGTCGGTTTTCCTTGCCCAGACCTTATCGGCTGTATCGCTTCTTGAGCCACCTGGAAGATTTGGTGGGGGCTGTACGGGATGAGCGGGAACGTTTGAGATTGGCAGCGGTGTTGGTGCGTCATCTGCTGGCGGAATCTGCTTGGATAGCCGAGAGTTGTCCGCTGCCGGATCCAGCTTTGGGCTGGGCGGTTTCATTTCTTTACGATGAGCCCGCTTATCCATTTACGGTGCAGTTGGTTTCTTGGTTGCCCGGTCAGGGATCCCCGGTACACAACCATGCCACTTGGGGGATTGTGGCGTTGCTGGGGGATCCAGCACAAGATGGCTATGAAGAAAACACTCTCTGGCGGCAGACGAAGCAGGGCGGGGTGGAAAAAACCGGGATCCTCACCCTCAAGCCAGGAGATTTGATCGGGTTGACATCGGAAGCCATTCACAGTGTGCAGGCGGTGGATCCCGTGGGTCAGGGTCGCCCCACCCTCACGTTGAATGTGTATGGCGAAACAGACTTCAGCCAGCGCTACGAATATGACCCGACGGATCCCTCCCCGAGTTCAGCCAAGTTGTTTTGACGGCAATATCAAGTTTTGGGCCGAGCGAATCTGCGACACGATCAAGTTTTCCAGATTGTAGCCGTAGCGATAGATCTGCCGATAGGGTTTATCATCCCCAGGCTTGCTTTTTGGCTAATCGGCGGGTAGACCGCAGGTCGTTCCTAGCCCCGCGCTCTACCTGTAGCCTGCTTCCCGAAGGGTAAGGTGTTGGCGTAGCCTGGGAGTAGTTCACCAAGGCATAAATCCTTTTTCCGGGTTAACCTCCTTTGGAGAGATTCATCAAAGAGTTTCAATCAAAGAGATTCATCTGTAGACTCAACGGAACTGCGGGAAATCTTGAAGGAAATATCCAACGCCCAAAAGGTGATCCCCAAAGACAAAACCCCCAGCACTCCTGCCAACGGATTGCCCCCAACTCCTGTGACCCATTCCGGGGCTCTGCCTGTATAGTCTACCCAATTGAGATTATTCACCCAGGTGATGCCCCACACCCAGCCAGCATGAAGTCCTAGGCTGAGGCCCAGTTTGTTGTGTGTCCAACGACGGGCTTGAACCAGCAGTAATCCCATCAACCCCAACCCCGGAAACTGTGGCCAAGTGGCCAGAATCTCCGGCAGCGGCTTGAGAAAATGAGCGATGGCAAATATCAGGCTGGATCCCCAGGAGGCAAAAGCCATTCCATAATCCAGCGTCATTTCCTCCAGCATCCAACCGCGAAAAAATAGCTCCTCCACCAGCGCCACGGCAAAACCCAGGAGTAACCCCAGCAGACTGTAGCCCAGCAGGGAGCCCCAACCAACTGGCCTCCAGGTCAGCCACCCAAACCCCCCTTCCACGGCAAAGAGCAGCAGCAGCCCCCCGCACCCCGTCACTAGGCCCTGTAGGATCCGGCCCTGGCAAGCCCAACTGCGATCCAGACCATAGGTGGCAAATCCACGGGATCCCCGCCACTCACCCCATAGCCAGATCCAGCCCAGCAACAGGCCGTACAGAGGCAGCCATAGGTAGTCGCGCCCACCGGGAAAGAGCCACCAGCCCACCCCGACAAACGGTAACCACCCCAGAGCCAGGATCCCCAGAAAATACAGCAGCCGCCCAGGAAAAGGGCTGGCACTCAGTCGAGGGAACATCAGGCTCAGCGTTCCGGTTCAATCGAACTGGTCAGGCCATGCTGGCGTAGCTGTTCACAATAAAACTCGGCGTGCTCTTGGGGCACCACAATCACCACGGCCATGCCATTGTTGTGGGCTTCTAGCATGATCTCCGTAGCTTGGGGTGGCATCATTGCCGGAATCACTTGTACCAAAACTCCCACCACATATTCCATGGTGTTGAAGTCGTCGTTGTGCAGCAGCACCCGGTACATGGGCATGTGCTTTGGGGTGACAGAGGGTTTAACCAGAGTCTCCGTAGGCACGAGGATCACTCCTTAAGGTGACGACAACAAGGTGACAAAGCGTAATGAAATTTTAGCCTTCTCAGCCCCCAGCGTGGGGTTCAAAAAGAAACAGCGCCCAGAGGACAAACCCCCTATAGAGGGGATCCCCAAGTTCCATCCACAGCGCCACGCCCAAGGAGTTCTTTAGGTATTTAGGCATTAAACAAACGCTAACCAAGCTTTCACCTGCTCACAACCTCAGTACAGGCACAAAAATGCTTGACTAAGGGCGATTGGTTTTTGTTGCGGATCCCTTTACATTTTGCCTGCGTCGCTGAGGTTGGTCTTATGAGTCCCCTGCATTCCCGTCGCTTTTTCCTGCAACTGATGATGTTTGGGGGTGGGGCAGCCGCTCTAGCCGCCTGCGGAGGCAGTTCCAGTTCTTCGGTTGCCCCATTGGGTGAGCCCGGTTTTCCGCAGGGGGTGTTCGCCGGGGATCCGACAGCTCAAGGGGCGGTGCTCTCGACGCGGGTGATCCCTGCCGGTGCGGTGGATAGCGTATCGGTCACTTTGCAGATTGCCGATAATCCTGATTTTGCCTCGATTGTGCAGCAGATTCCACTGAGTGCCCGCCGCACTGCCGGGAGTAACTATCGCAACGAGCCCGGAGATTACATCGCCCGCGTTGTGGTACAGGGGTTACCGCCTGCCCAAACGTTCTACTACCGCTTTGTCAGTGCCGATGGCTTTACTAGCCCCGTGGGGCAGTTCCGGACGCTACCGGAGGCTGGGGATGGACGGGCCATTCGCTTTATGCACATCAGTTGTGCCAATGAGCCACCGTTCCCGATTGGGGCTGCCATGTTGGCGGAAGTGGGCCGAGGAGACATTGACTTTATTTCCTTCAACGGGGATACCGTCTATGCCGACCGTTTCTGGCTGGGGCTAGATCCAACGGGGAACTTAGATTTTTACCGCAGCCTCTACCGTGACCAACGGGATCCCAACTATGCGGGGCCCGAGTTCCCGCAGCTGTTTGGCCGCACTTCTTTTGTGATCAACTGGGATGACCATGAGGTGATCGACAACTACAGCGGCCAGAAGGATCGGGGTGGCCCTGCGGTGCAGTTGGACGACACCACCGGGCAAACCCGCGATGTGGAAGACTTGAAAGTATTGGGGTACCAAGCCTTCTTTGAGTACAACCCCATTACTCCTAGCCTCACGGATGTGGGAGGTGTGAATGCTCGGGATCGGGTGTTTCGCAGCTTCCGCTATGGGGCCAATGCGGAGGTGTTCATCCCCGATTTACGCCAATACCGGGATTTGGCGGTGGTCACTCCGATTTTGCCCATTTTGCCCCCCGGACTGACCCGGCAGCAATTTTTGGCTCTCTCCGGTATTAGCCTTACCCCCGAACAGGAGGCCCTCTTCTTTGGTCCACCGGGATCCGAAGAAGCGCTCTTTAACCTGCTGCGTCGTACCCCGCGCACTCTGTTGGGTGGCCCGCAAAAGCAATGGTTGCTGAATGGCCTACGCAACTCCACTGCTACCTACAAATTCATCGTCAGCCAGTTCCCGATTACTGTCACCTATTTCCGCTCCAACGATGTCTGGGAGGGCTACTGGCTGGAACGGCAGGAGGTACTGGACTTTATTGAGGCTAACAACATCCGCAACGTGGTGTTCTTAACGGGGAATAACCATGCCGGCTTCATTGGGCAAGTTAATCCCGGTAGTGATAACCCGATTTGGGAAGTATGGGCTGGTCCTACCGGGCGCAGTGTCACTGCCCTCAGTATTGATGAGTTGGGCAATCAATTGGGGATCCCCAACGCCAGCCGCATCTATTACGGTATTGTCAATGGCTTTCTGGCCCCGGTGAACCCTAGTAATCCGCAAATCAGTGGCATCCCGGGGGTAACCACCAGTAATCTACGCTTTCTGGAACTGGCGGTGCCCAATTATCACACCATTGAGGTTTCTGGCAGCCAGTGTACCATCCAGATCAAAGGCCCGACCGGCAGTGTCTTGACGGATCCCTTCGGTCGACGTGGAGAGTTAATTTTGCCTCAATAAAAGCTGGACTGGTTCACAGAAAATTTATAGTTTTAGCCAGCCCATTCTGATCAGAATCCAGAGATCCTTGTTGTGCTTTGGGATCCCTGTTTTTTGTGATCTAGATCATTCTGATGATCCCATGCCTCAGTGTTAAAGTATAAAAGTCATCAGGAAGAGAGCTGATCACTTGATTCAGATGGCTGCGGCTTGGGAAAGAACTTTTGGGGTGGAGAAAGGGGAGAGATAGCTTCTGTTGAACTTCAGTGGTTCTGAATACAGTTAAAGCTCAAACCTTTTCCGAGATGAGGTGATTTGTTGAAGAGTAGCGTTCCCGTTGAAAGATGGGATCCCTGTTGCCAACTCAATTCTTTTTTCTTCTTTAAGGAGTGTGGTCTTATGTCTTCTCTGCGTAGCTGGTTAGTGGTCGGTGTGGTAGCAGCGGCTTCTGTAGTGGGTGGAGCTGAGGCTTGGGCCCAAAGTCGTAACCTGTGGCTGCTCCATGGGCAATCGACGGTGACGACGGGCTATTTCTATTCGGGTGAGAACATTTGGGCGGAGTGTGATGTGGATTGCTACGACGTCGATTTGGTTCTCTATGATGCCAACGGTCGGGTGGTGGATGCCGATGAGCTGCGCGATGATTACCCGATCGTGCAGGCCCCCTATGAGGGCAACTTTTCCGTCAAGGTGATCATGTACAATTGCACCCATGCCGCCGGTTGTGGTGTCAGTATGGATTCTGATTACGGATTTTAGGCTGCCTGACTGGCAGAGTGGGCTTTGGCCTGGGTGAATTTGCTCAGGCCATGTACGGTTTTTTCCCAGTAAAAAGGTTTGGTAAACAGTTGCCAAAGAGCCATATAGGCAGCCATGGAGTGTAGCTGCCAATAGATGGGGTTGAGGAGAGCGTAGAGAGCTAAGTCGTAATAGCCACGCCGGAACACCGCGATCAAATTGAGATAAATGCCAATGGCATTGCCCAGGATCAGATTAAACAAGCCAATATAAATTAGCCAACTGGGAAACAGATTTTGTAGCCAACTGGCACGGGTGAACCACCAATATAAAAACATCAGCCACATGATCGGGCTGGTGAGGAAGGTAACGAAGGTGCCGCCGATGAAGAATTGGTAGGAGAGCCAGTTTTTCAGGCCCAGTTTGCGCAGAGAACGCAGTGGGTGGCGATTGTGTACCAACCATGTTTGCATGTAACCCTTGATCCAGCGGGAGCGTTGCCGAATCCAGTTTTTGGTGGCGCAGTTGGCCTCTTCGTAGGTGGTGGAGTTGATCACGCCGACGGTATAGCCGTGCTGGCTGGCCCGAATGCCCAAGTCCGCATCTTCGGTAACATTAAAGGGATCCCATCCTTCTAGTTCCCGCAGGCGATCGGTACGGAAATGGTTGCTGGTTCCTCCAAGCGGGATGGGTACTTTTAGGGTTTCGAGGCCTGGCAAGAGATAGTCAAACCAATAGGAGTATTCTAGGGTGAACATGCGTGTCAGGAAGTTCTCTTCACGGTTGAAATAGTTGAGGGCTGCTTGCACGCACACCAGACTAGGATCCCCTTTGCGGAAGGCAATCACCGCTTTTTTTAGTTGATCTGGATCAGGAATATCTTCAGCATCATAAATGGTTAGATAATCACCACGGGCAAAGGCAAGACCATAATTACAGGCTTTGGGTTTAGTCTTGGGATGGCTTTCCGGTACTCGGATTAAACGAACAAAGTTAGGGGGGTTAGCAGCGCGGGCAGCATCAATGGTAACTTGATCTTTTTCCTCCAGCAGGATCAAAACATCCAACTTCTCGTGCGGGTAATTTAGCTTAGACAGAGATCCAATCAAAATCGGCATCACCTCCGGCTCGTTGTAAACCGGCACCAACACCGTGTAGATGGGCAAACTGCGGTCATCCACAGCGGCCACTTCCGCATCGGTAATTTGATGGAATTGGTCGGCGGATCCCGCCAAGCTGAGGATCAATTTGTAAAGAATGGAGCCGATGTAAAATACGTTGATCAACAACACCAACAGGGTGAGGGTACTCCAGGGAGCTATAGTCAGGCCCCATACTAAGGCCAACACTAGCCCATAGCCCACCAGAATTTGCGGCGGGGTAAACACCCGCGAGGCGGATTCTTCCGGTAGGCGGGCCAACAACCTGAACACGGCATCTTGGCTGAACTTGGAACCATGGGTTTGATCCAACAGTTGGGTGATATCCGCTTCGGTGCCCAAGACTTTCTCGATGCGCAGGCCAGGCCGCAGGGTGTAAATGGCCTCATCTACTACCAGATCGAGCGGATCCTGCACCATCACCATCAAGGTGTCGCTATCCGCCCAAGCAAGCGGATAAAAGAGGTGGCGCATCATACTCTGGGGATCAAAGCGTTGGCTCAGGGTTTTATCGATGTAAAGCAGCCCAGAACCGATCAGGTCTGACAACACCGGATAGCCCAACAACTGGGTGATCATGCCCAGGTAGTCTTTCGGGTCAAGGTAATTGAGGCGGGTTAACACCTGTCCCAGGCTGGATCCCGTGCGCCGACGAATGTTTTGCACCGCCTGCCATTGTTCTAGCGTTAGCTTGCTACCCAAAAAATCCGCAACCAGTTTGCGCTCCACGAGCACCGAGAGAATCTGCTTTTCGGTGGCGGGGATCTCGTGAATCGCGGCATCGGGCCAGAGACGTTGCACACTTCGCCGCACCATCGGGTGGCCCAGTTCTTCGGTGGCTACCACCAAGGTATTGGCATTGGCCCAACCACAGAGTAAAAAACGCACCGGCACCAGATCCACCGCCTCCACCAACCAAAGCAACTCTGGGTCGAGAGGATGCTGTTTTAGCCAATCCCACAAGGTGGGCCGATTCGTAATACGGGCACAGAGCCTTACAAATTTGGAAGGATGCATCCACCCCAAACTCCAGAAGGCACGGGGCAGAGAACAAAAGGCCCGTTGTTGATATTCTCGTGCTTCTGCCAGTTGCTCAGCGGTGAAATACCCGGTGCGGATTAGCCAGGATTCTATGAGCAGCATGGCAAAACTTGGCGTGACAGAACGAATCATGAACCAGAGATCCTCAGTCTTGGGGTGGGGGGGTGGGCACCTCTGGCAGACGGGCTAGGCGTCGGTAGAGGCTCCAGGCAACTCCTGCCCCCAGGAGCGCCACCGCAATCACCAGCAAGAACCGATATCGCCACAATAGTAGCCGCCAGTCCAGGCGGTCTGGGTAGCGCACTTGATAGGTTTGGCCACTCAGATCCCAGCTTTGTACCTGGGTCAGATCGGGGGCTGCGGCATAGGCAGTGACCACATTCCCCTGCATTTGGCTGGCCAAAAGAGTACGGGGATCCGCAAGAGAACGGCTCAACCGCTCGGCTAGGGTCGGATTGGATCCCCACCAGGAGAGCCAGAGGGTGGGTTTGCCCCCGAGCAAAAAGTATTGCAGCAGGCCCAGTTCATCTTCCGGTTGAACGGCTAGCACTGCCTGTTGATTGAGGGGGTTAAGGATCTCAAACTGGGATCCCAGACGAATCGGGGTGTTGAGATCCACTTGTTCCGGCCCAGCCACGATCAATCCCCAGGCGGCATCCCCCAGTGGAGAGCGGGATACCGGCTCAGACAACAGTTGTAGGGTGGGTAGCAGCGGCTGAGGAGACAACCGACTCAGGGCTCCCAGTAGATACGCGGCACTGGCGAGCAGGTCGGGATCCCCCAGAAACAGTTGGCCGGATCCCTCCAGAAGGGCGGGAATTTCCTGCAGCTCCCCAACCGGGGCCTCATACCCACTCCAACTGAAGGCAGAGCTATCTCCCCGTAGCTGTAGGGTCAATGGGGTCAGGGCTCCCCTACAACTGCCTTGGCTGGGAGCATAATCGAAGCGCAGCTCTAGGGTATTGGCACGGCGCAACAACCCGGAGGGCAGCCGAAGGCTTTCATTCAGTTGGGTACGCCCCGTCAGGTTGTAGGTTTGCAGCAATACTCCATTCAAAAATACCAAGCCATTTAGCCGATCCCCAAGCCGACCCTCAACTGATGTCATGACGGCGTTGAGTTGCAAGGCTAGATCCCGCGGTCGGCCACCCAACTGAGCCAGATCGAAGTTCAACAACAAAGATTGGGTGCCAATGCCGCGCAGGGTGGGATCCCCAAACCCCAATTGCCGGAGGCTGCGGCGGCTGCCCAAAGGTATGGGTGCGCTGGCGGGTGCCGAGTTAAGTGGGACAGACCCGCTCAGGAGACCAGGACGCCCCCACTCAGCAGCCAAGGCCCGGATCGCCTCTGGACTGGCTGCCACCCGCAAGGTGGATCCCTGACGCTGAAGCTGTGGAGCGAAGTCAGGTGACTCCAAAACCACCCGTGGACCACTGCCGGAACCCTTCGTCCAGAGGATCGGGGTTTCAGGAAACTGATGGGCAAGCAGGCTGTAGAGCCAAAGGGCAGCTTGGGCAGATTCTGGACTGAGATCAGCGGGCACTACCAAGCTAAGCTGGTTGTAGAGGGGGCGAAAAAAATCGGCTACCGTGCTTTCGGGGATACGGGGCACCACCTGAAAGAAGCTATCGCGTCCTACAATCAAGAACAGGTTTCCGGTGTTGATGTCCTGACAAATATCTCCGCTGATGGTCAAGAATGGTTGCACCGACAGGTTAATGAAGCGCTCCCCAGGAGGCAAATCTGGGATTGGCACCTGCACAACCGGGTTGGCCCGCAACTGCCCAATGGAGAACACTCTCACCGGCTCCCGGTTGATCAAAACCCGCACCGTGGATTCCGGATCCAACACTGGCGACGGATCCAAGCGCAACTGCACAAAGCTGGCAGAGGGGTCGAGCCCTCCAATGGGGGCAGGGATGCCGAGATTGAATTCCGGGCTAGCTCCCTGCAGGACAACAGAGCGGCTATACCCCAATGTTTGCAAAGAAATCGTTTCTTCCCTCTGAGCTGTGGCTGGCAAGGCTCCCCAACAGGTTAAACCTGCCGCCAGCAGACCCCAGTATTGCCAGTGATATGCCACGGTCACCTATCCTTCCTGCAAAATCCCACTGCTGACCTCACCCCAGATGGGATCCCTTAGCGGGCATAGTCATCCTGAAAGCGAACAATGTCGTCTTCTCCCAGGTATTGGCCATTTTGCACCTCGATCAGAACCAAGGGGATGGTGCCGGGGTTCTCCAGACGGTGCCGGGTGCAGGGAGGAATATAGGTGGATTGGTTGGAGGTGAGCAGCACCACTTCATCGCCGCAGGTGACACGGGCCGTGCCCAGTACAACAATCCAGTGTTCGCTGCGGTGATAGTGCATCTGCAGGCTGAGACGATGGCCTGGCTTGACTTCAAGACGCTTGATTTTGTACATGGGGCCTTCCTCCAAAACCAGAAATGCTCCCCAGGGGCGAATCTCAGCTTTGGGAGCAGTGGAGGGCAAAAGTTCTAAAGTTGGGGTGGAAGGTTCACTCAAGGCTTGCAGCATCGTCGTATCCTTTCAAGATCTTCATTCACAGGTCAGGCTCTGATCTGCCCCATTCTCACCTTCGGGCTTAGAGGACACAATTGAAGATCCTGCTGAATTAACCTAAGCAGAAAGTCGTAGGAAAACTTACCTGGCTTGGGGTGCTAGCTTGGCCTTGTACAGTGACAGCTCCCAGTGGGCCCAATTCCCCGCAAAGTAACTTGGCATGTCAGTTAACTCTTAAAACTGTTAACCATTGAAACAATTTGATGTTGATTCTGTGCTTAAGTTTTTTCAGTTTGCAACAAAGAAATGCTAGTAACAAAACTTAAAACTTTCTTTACCTTTTTTGGGGCGCTTGGGATCCCGTTTGTGTTGCTCACTCTGGTTTTGGTGGGCCTGGAATGGGCTTGGGGCTGGGTGAGCTTGGAGGATCAATTTTTGGGCTACAAGGGATCCGTGGCGGCAGTGGGGCCGGATCCCCGCTTGTCGGTGGTAGGGATCAGTTTTCCGCCCCTGTTGGTATTGGGGACAGCGCTGCTGGGATCCCCGTTGCTGTTGCGCATTGCGCTGGGATCCCTGCTGTTGCTGTGGGGGTGGCGACAGTTGGCCCAACTACCGGTGGGGGTGGGGTGGCGCTGGCTGTGGGGGATGTTGATAGCATTGCAGCCCAGCTTTGGCTTGATGCTGTTGCGTAGCCCTGGCTGGATCGCGACGGCGGGGTTACTGGGGGTGAATATGACGTTGTTGTTGCCCCTAAGCCGCGTGGGCAAGGTGAAAAAGGATGCAGAAGTGGATCCGGGAACGGGATCCCCCGCCCTGTCCACACCAGAGATTGTTGGTCAAAGTCAGCGACCATTGCCGCTCACCTTACGCTTGGTGCTCTTGGGTCTGTGTCTGGCGCCGTTGATGCTATTGCGGTGGGAAAGCTGGTGGCTGTTGATTTGGGTGGACTTGCTGGTGCTGTTGGCCTTTTGGCGAGAGTCTTGGGGGTTTCGGGGCACGGCAGTTTTGGTGGTCAGCTTTATGAGCCTGGCGTTGATCCTGGGCTGGTTGTACATGAATGGGCTGGCGGTTGGGGATCCCTGGGCCTTTGTCTATCAACCCAGCAGTGGGCTGCGGCTGCCGCAACTGCAAGCGTGGCTGATCTCGGCAGGGGGATGGGATAGCCTGGCACAGGCTGGGATTTGGCTGTTGGTGGTGGTGCCTGCCTATCTGATTGTGGGGGTAGGAACGATGGTGCAATGGATAGGTGGGCGCTGGGTTTGGGCGCTGGGCTGGGCCTGTCCGGTGGTGCTGCTGGTGGCTTCTTTGGGGCAGGGGCTGTTTGTGCCGGAGCTGAGCCGCTTCGGAGTGTTTTGGATGCTGATGCCTCTGCTCTTGGGATCCTACCTGCAGGTGGGGCGGGGTGGGTGGGGGCAGCGATTGGGGATAACGGCCGCCTTGCTACTGAGCTTGCTTACCAGCGGTTATGTTCTCACCCACGGAACTTTGATCCCTGAAGAACAAGATCTGTGGCAGCGGCTGCAAGCCAGCTCCCGTCCACCGAGCCAGCTTGTGCAACAGTGGCAAACGCAGCGACAAGAACAACGGCAGGTGGGGCAGTATTTGCTTCAACATCTGCTCCCTGGGCAGCGGGTACTTGTGGATGATGCCCTGCATTTCGAAGCGATCTTTTGGGCCGGGGATCCCCGCCTGTTCATTACGCCCCATCAGCACGAGTTTTCCATTGCCCTGCAACAACCCCAGGAGCAGGTGGATTACCTCTTGCTGGCGGGGCTGGAGGATCCCTTACGGTCGTCGGATCGGCTGCTACAATTTTGGCCGGAACTCAACTTTGGCTCTTTGCCGGAGTTTGTGGAGGTCTATGGATCCCCACAGGTACGGCTGTTGGCGCGTTAGTCTGGGCAGGTGTTATGAGAGTGGGGCGGCGGCGGTTTTTACAAGTGGGGGGATCCTTGGCGGTGGCGGCCTTGGGAACCTTTCTGATGGCTAGAAGAAAGAGTGGGTCGAGAAAAGATTTGAGTTCTGTTGCTTGGCAAGTGGGTATTGGCGAGGATCCCGGTCGGTTTATTTGGGAAATCGAGTCGAGTCCGGAAGTAGCAGCGGTGGCCCAGGCATGGGATCCCCATTTTTTGAGTGGCTGGCTGAACAGTTTCGATCACAAAACGGGGGATTTGTCATTTTGGCGAGACTGGCATCGGGCCGGATGGCTATCGGAGTGGTTTGAGCAGGGCTATAGCCTGCATGTGATCACCTGGGAAGACGACACCATCCTCCCCTGCGGGGAGTACCACCTCTCGGAACAATTTGTGGAGGATGTCAGAGAGTTGGCGGGCTACATCGCCCAGGCGAACCCCCACGGGATCCGCACCGATTGGAGCTTGGCCACTGAGTTTTCCTACTGGCGCTTGCCTGCCGATACCTACAATGCCGATACTGCCCCCTACTACCAAGCCCTGATGCAGAACCTCCTGCGGGCCCGCAGAGCTATCAAAGATCGGCTGCCAGAAGCTCAGGTTGCCCTCTGCTGGGGCGGCTGGATCGCCACCTTTGATGAGCCGGAACGGGGAGCCGGACGCAGCATGGTGGATCCCTTCGCCGAGATGATGAGCCAAATGGATGGGATCGCCTTCCAGTCGATGCGCCAGCGCCGACCGGGAGAATTTAACCCCGAGTTAAATGGCCCGGATCCCGGCAATCCAGAACAAATCCGCCTCTGTTGCCAGTTGTTTTCACCGATCCACCCCAACTTGATGCTGGCTCACTACGAACCGGCCATTAAAGACAAGCACCCCAGTGGTGGGCGAGCGGACACGGTGCAAGGGGATTTTCAGCTCATGAGCCAATCCGACTGGCTTACGGAAGTCATGCGCTTAGGGCTGAGGCGAATGTCGTTGATGCACTACGGCCTTTACAAAGGGGATCCCTTCGGGGCACTCACAGCAGCTCGCCAGTTTCGCACTCAGATAGCGGGTGATTAGGTTTTGGCAGGATCTCTGGAGGCCCAATCCTCAAAGGGCTTTCGGCAGCGTTCTCAGCCCAATGCCACACTCAATGCCACAATAGAAAGCCCTTCTTTGGCCCGCCCATGACTGTCCCCTCTCTTTCCCATTCTCCATCTCAGGCCAAACCAGGAGACATCCTCTCGCTACAGATCACCGGGCTAACCCCCCAAGGAGACGGCATTGGCCACACCGACGGCCCCGGAGAGGGGCAGGTGATCTTCGTCTCCCAAGGGATCCCTGGGGATCTTGTGGATGTGCAGGTGATCGAAGCTAGACGCAATTACCTGATTGGGCGGATCCAATCGGTTCAGGTTCCTTCCCCAGAGCGGGTACGACCGGCCTGTATTGTGGCGGATAAATGCGGCGGCTGTCAGTGGCAGCATGTGAGCTACGCCATGCAGTTGGCCACCAAACAGCAGATCTTGACCGATGCCCTCCAACGCATTGGAGGGATCCCTCTGCCCGAACCGGTGCCCATTTTGGGATCCCCGCAACCGCTTCGCTACCGCAACAAAGTCACCTATCCCATCGCCAAATCGGAAGGCCAACCGTTGCGCATGGGCTACTACCAAACCGGCAGCCACCGCCTAGTCAACCTCAACCAATGTCCTGTCCAGGACGAACGGCTGGATGTGTTCCTCAGGGACATCAAGTGGGATCTGCAGGAAACAGGTTGGAGTGTCTACGAGGAAGGTCGGCATCAAGGACACCTGCGCCATTTGGGTTTGCGCATCGGTCGTCGGACCCGCGAGGTGCTGCTGACGTTGGTGAGCTGCAGTCGTCGGCTTCCCCAGTTGGAAACTTGGGCACAGCAGTGGCTGGATCGCTATCCCGACTTGGTGGGGGTTTGCCTCAATCTCAACCCCGCTCGTACCAATGCCATTTTTGGCCCGCAAACCGAAGTGATTGCCGGTCGGGGTGCCCTGCGGGAAGAATTTGCCGGGTTGTCCCTCTGGATCGACAGCACTTCTTTCTTTCAGGTGAATACCGAGCAAGCGGAAGCCTTTTTTACTTGGATTGCCGATCAACTGAACCTACAAGGGCAAGAAACCATCCTCGATGCCTACTGCGGTATTGGCACCTTCACTTTGTTATTGGCGCAACGGGCCAAACGGGTGATGGGGGTGGAATCTTTACCAGAAGCTGTACTCCAGGCTCGCCACAACGCCCAATTCAACGGCATGACCTCGGCGCAATTTTTTGAGGGCACCGTCGAACAGGTACTGCCCACCTTGCCACCCGCCGACATTGTGGTGCTGGATCCCCCTCGGCGGGGCTGTGATCGCCAAGTGCTGGATACCTTATTGCTTCGACATCCCCAACGGCTCGTCTACATCAGTTGTCATCCGGCCACGCTAGCCCGTGACCTGCAGATTCTCCTTGCAGAGGGATCCTATCGACTGACCCAATGGCGGGCGGCCGACTTTTTTCCCCAAACAGGGCATGTGGAGGGGGTTGCCTTTTTGGAGCGGGCATGAAGCGACCCACAAATACTTGAAACTGGCTCTCTCCGTTTGCCGTACGGAATCCTTAGCAAGACAAAAGCAACATCAACAGCTACCGGAAAAGTTCTCGCTCACAGACTGAGCACACCCCACCCCACCCCAAAATAGATTTCTAAAGAAACCCGTATTGTTTGTGTCAGGCGATCGTTCTAAGGGGTTGACAACTTATACTTTTTCCCTACAGATGTCTTTCCTCTAGAGATAATTTATGATACACCATATCTGCGTGAGGAGAGTTAGATTCCATGAGCAGATGCTCCAATGCGGATTTTACGGCTCTTGAGCGGGTTTCCTACAACAATGCTTGCCTCTCTAACAGAGTTTAGAAGAGGACTCTGGCAAGGGTGCCCTCGCGTAGCGAGATGTACCCTATGCAAGGTGACTGGCGTTGCCCTGTGGGCTGCTACAGGCGAACACGCTAGCGTGCCCTTGGCGTAAAGGACTGTACTTAGGGTTCTCCATGTCAAGAACCTTGCCCTGCCAAAACCAAATCTATCACCCACCATTAACTCATGCAAAAAAAGGAAGTTTTGAATGGCTAAAATTCTGGTCACTGGCGGTGCCGGGATGATTGGCTCTAACCTTGTTAAACGGTTGGTGGCTGAAGACCACGATGTTTTTGTGGTGGATAACCTCTGGAGAGGCAAGATAGATCATCTAAAAAACGAGGCGGGGAAATTCGTAATTCCCTTAGAAGAAAGGTTCTTCCTGCGTGATCTCGCCATCCCAGAAATAATCGACGGTCTTGTCGGTCAAGTTGAGTACGTCATTCACTTGGCTGATATTGTGGCAGGCATAGACTATGTTTTTGCCCATCAGGGAGAAATTTTCAGAAAAAACATTGTTATAAACTCAAATGTGATTCACTCAATCAGGAAGAATCGCAGATCCATAAAAGGATTTATCTATACCGGCACGGCCTGTAGCTTCCCATCGTCCTTACAGAAGGATATCGAATCAAGGCCTCTACGGGAGGAAGACCTATACCCCGCGCAGCCTGAGTCTGCCTATGGATGGAGCAAGTTGATTGGCAACTATGAGACAGAGCTATTGGAAAAAGAAACTCAAATTCCCTGCTCGATCCTCATGCTACACAATGTCTATGGAACCCCCTGTGATATTGGCCCACGTCGGCAAGTCATCCCATCCTTGATCACCAAAGCCATCCGGTTTCCAAGAGAACCCTTTATCGTTTGGGGCAGTGGATCCCAAGGTAGAGCCTTTGTCCATGTTGATGATGTTGTAGATGCGATTGTGCTGACTTTAGAAAAAGGCCTAGGGCGAGGGACAATCCAAATCGGGCCATCCTCCTGCACCACCATTCAAGCGCTGGCTGAAATGATTGTCAGCATTTCTGGCAAAGACATTAAGATTATCTACGACACTACACAACCGGAGGGAGATAGGGCGCGCAGAGCTGACTATCGCAAAGCCAGAGACATTTTAGGCTGGGATCCGAAAATTCCTCTCCGGCAAGGGCTTGAGGATCAATATCGATGGATTGAGCAGCACATGAAACGACGACAATGGGTGATTCCTCTCATGTACAAACTGGCTTCGTAAGGGGAGCTGAGATTTGGTGCATGGGCAATTTCTTTAATGTCAGCATTGAATTTGATCGAGACAAAGTTAATGAGACCATTTTCTCTGCAATCTTGAATAAGCAAAAAGGCTATGTCTGCTCTATTGAAAGCAATAACCTCTCTATTGCCAATATCAATTCTGAATATAATACGATAATTAACAGATCTTTGGTCAATATATGTGATGGCTCCGTGTTGGCTAAGATCCTTGCCTGTATTCACCAACAAAACTTTGATTCATATATAGGTGCAGAGCTGTTTCTGAGTTTTATTGAATTACGCACCTTCAAACAATATTTCCTGGGAAACACACAAGAGGTCTTGGACAGCCTGCGAGAGAACCTTTCCAAGATCGATCCTGCCATTCGAAAAATGAGATTTTGCCCGTTGCCTTTCGCAGATGTGGAAATGTTTGACTATGCTGCCATTGCCAAAGATATCAATGCCGAACAACCCGATATTATCTGGGTTTCTCTTGGGGCTCCCAAGCAGGAAATCTTCATGCACAAGCTACTTCCTTATCTCGATCAAGGAGTGATGTTTGGTTTTGGTGCGATCTTCAACTTCAATGCTCACACCGGAAGCGTGAAACGCGCCCCCAAGTGGATGTTGAGGTGGAGACTGGAGTGGCTGTATCGAGCCTACGAAGAACCTCGGAAGAATATTCCCAGATACGTTCGTTTCCTTTGTCTCCTACCCCGCTTGGTTTGGCAGGAATATCGGAGCCTTAGGGAGCAGCAGCGTTTAACCCCCTAATCTTCGTCTTCGTCCTCCACTTCTTCATCGAGATCCAGCAATAGAGCATAAAGCTGGTCGAACAGTTCCGGTGGGTCATCTGGGGTCAACAGATAGGGATCCCCTTCCTCCGGCAGGGCGGCGTAGATCAAAATCGGGTCGAGAGGGGTAAAAATGCCGTACTTCTGCTCTTTGTAGAAGAATGTGGCCAGCAGCTGAAACTCTTGGGCATCTTCGTCGCTTTCGCCGATTTCCAGCACGTCTTCATCTTCGACTGCGGGCAACTCCCCTTGGATCGTGAGGATATCAAAGCCATTTTGCTGCAAGGTTAAGTTCAACTCCCCCAAGACAGCCTGGATTGTGGGCATCGCCGCCTGTAACTCCTCTGGATCCGGTTCATCCAGGATCCCTTCCATATCGGCATCTCCGTTCACGGGTTGGCTGGGTTCTTCTTCCCCTTCCCACACCAACACTTTGATTACGGCATCGACAGGAGTGACCAGGGCATAGGTTTGATCCTCGACTACAACCTGCCTCAAGATCTCGCACTTGAGGAGCTGATCTTGCTCGTCGCGGAGCACCAAGGTCTCATGGGATTCATTCATCGAAAACAGCCCAGGGTAGATGAGCAAACGGACAGGTTCAACAAAAGTTCATTCTCCCACGTTCTGCCCCACTGCCAAGTTCAGGGATCCGTTTCGGGTTCATCCTCGGCATCTTCAGGTTCAGTTTCTGCTTCGGCTTGCCGTTCCGCCTCGGCTAGGGCTTCTAGGGCCAGCAGAATTTCTTCTTCCCGCTCGGTGTAGGCGGCTTCGTCAATCTCCCCCAGATCCAGTTGGATTTGCAGGGCGGTGAGTTCTTTTTGCAGATTTTCTTTGTTATCCAGTTGGGCCTCGGCGCGTTCTTGAATTTGCCCCGCCAGCCAAAACAAACTCTGGGCAGGCCACGTCAACAATTGCCAGACCATTGGAGGAATCCTAACCCCGATGGGCTGATCCTAGCAGTGGGATGCCAAATAAGCCCGGTAGTTGGCGACTTCCGTTTGGCAGCGCTGCTCATCCCAACCCGCATGGTTGCGCAGAATCCTCAAAATATGGGGCATGGGCTCTTGGCAAGGATATGCCTGTATACCGACCGTCGTGCGCCGCAGCAGCAGATCCACCAGGGTTTGGGCCATTTCCGTCTGAAGGGCAAAAATCAGTTGGGCGGCAATATCTGGCCCGGGCGGGGCGATGGACTCCGCTAAGTCTGGGTTGGCTGCCACGAGTTCCAAGACCTGGAGAGCCCGGGATCCGTACAGGGTAAACAGGTGATGCAGGGTGCGGGCCGGGAGAAGGGGAGCATAGGTGCGTAGGGCTTCTGCGATACGTGGATCCTGAGGGTGGATCGCGCCCGGAAAGGGCTGGGTTGGGGTAGGGCAGGGGGGAATGGGTTTGCCCAGCTTGCGCAAGACTTGATCCACACAGTCTTGGCCCACCTGTCGAAAGGTGGTGAGTTTGCCCCCGATCAGGCTGATCAAGTTGGGGATCCCTTCTGAAGCGTGATCCTTGAGGATGTGGCTGCGGGTGATCTGGCCGGGTTTAAGACCTTGGCTGTGGGGGAGGGGTCGAACGCCAGAGTAGGTGAAGCGAATTTGGGCTCGAGTGAGTTGCGCATTGGGGAAAAGCTGATTGACCTCCTGCAGGAGGTAGTCTATTTCTTCTGGGGTAGCTCGCACGGTGTCCAGATCGCCCTTGTAGGGAAGGTCGGTAGTGCCGATCAGCAGCAGCGAGTTTTCCCATCCCCAGGGCACCACAAATAAGGGGCGGCCATCGCTCTTGGCCTCCACGTACAGGGCGCTGGCGGGGGATCCGGGAAACGGTTCCACCAAAATGTGGCTACCCTTCGTACCCCCAATCAACGGTTTATATCCAGGCCGCAGGGATCCCAACAGCGAATCCAACCAGGGGCCAGCCGTGGCCACCACGATGGCAGTTTCCAATCCGGTTAGGCGAAACGGCACTCCTGTGATGGGATCCTGTCCCTGTAGGGTATGGATCCCGTTGGGGCCAGCCTCAATGTGGGTCACTTGGGCATAGTTCACCACGGTCGCCCCGGCTTGCTGGGCCGAGAGTACCGTCTCTAGACACAGACGCTCCGCATAGACCACCTGCCCGTCGTAGTATTGCGCTGCCCCGAGCAAATCTTGGGCATCCACTTGGGGAAACAGTTGCCGAAAAGCCGCCGCTGAGAGCATGCGGTGGTTGGGCAAACTTTTGTCAAAGCTGAGCAGGTCGTACAGGGTCATGCCAGCCTGAATTTGCCAAGGTGGGCGTTGCCCCTGCCGATAGATGGGAATGGTTAGTTGCAGGGGACGTACCAAATGAGGAGCTGTGCGCAGCAAAATTTCTCGTTCCCGCAGCGATTCCCGCACCAGAGCAAACTCAAAAGTCTCCAAATAACGCAGGCCACCATGAATCAGGCGGGTCGACCAACTGGTGGTGCCGCCACCAAAATCCCCTTTGTCCAATAGGAGGGTGCTCAACCCCCTCAGGGCTGCATCTCGCGCCACTCCAGCTCCATTGATGCCTCCGCCGATGACCACCAGGTCGTAGGATCGGTGCACCGGGATCCGTCCAGATCTGGGTACATAAGGGGATGTGGATGGGGGATCCAATGACATGACAAGCTCTACTCACTCGGGGTCGGGGGTTGGCTCGCCCTTCACCATCATGGCCCTTGATCTGGGCACCACCGGCAATCGCGCCCTTCTCTTCGATCAACACGGGCAAGTTCTGGCCCAAGCCTACCGCGAGCTACCCCAGATTTATCCACAGCCGGGCTGGCTGGAACACGATCCACAGCAGATTTGGCAGGATACCCTCTGGGCGATGCGTACTGTTTTCCAGAAGGCCGGCATTCGCGCCGAGCAGGTGGCTGCTGTTGGATTGTCTGTGCAGCGAGAAACCTGTTTGCTTTGGGATCCGACCACGGGCCAACCTCTCCACAACGCTATTGTCTGGCAGGATCGGCGCACCGCGCCTCTGTGTCAGGAGTGGATCGATCGAGGCCTCGAACCAGAGAGATCAGCGAACGCACCGGGCTGGTACTGGATGCCTATTTCTCCGCCAGCAAATGGGCCTGGCTTCGGGATCATCTCCAACCTCAAACCTCCGCCCAAACTTGGGAGCGGGTTTTGGCGGGTACCATCGACAGTTGGGTGATCTGGAAGCTGAGCGGGGGATCTCTTCACGTGACAGATGACAGCAATGCCAGCCGTACCCTGCTCTACAACCTACAAACCCGCCAGTGGGATCCAACCCTCTGCCAATGGTTTAGGATCCCGATGAGCTGGCTGCCGCAGATCCGCCCCAGTGTTGGCATTGTCGGCCATATCACCCCGGAGCTCTTGGGGGTCGCCATTCCCATTGCGGCCATTTTGGGCGACCAACAGGCGGCTCTGTTTGCCCATGGCTGCGACCGGCCTGGGTTGATAAAATGCACCTACGGCACAGGCTCCTTCTTGGTAGCCCACACGGGCCCAACCATTGCCCGTTCTCAACACCGACTGCTCTCCACCCTGGCCTGGACAAGCCCCAACCAACCGGCTGGCTACGCCTTGGAGGGCAGCATGTTCACCAGTGGCGCCTGCATTCAATGGCTGCGGGATGGCTTAGGGATCATCCATTCGGCGGATGAAACCGCCTCCCTAGCTCAACAGATACCCGATAACGGTGGCCTCTACTTTGTGCCCGCCCTCAGTGGCTTGGGAGCTCCCCACTGGGACATGAGTGCTCGGGGCGCCTTCTTCGGCATTACCGCCGGGATCCGCCGGGAGCATCTGGTGCGGGCGGTGCTGGAATCGATCGCCTACCAGGTCAAGGAGGTGGTGGATGCGGTCGCCCAGGATATGGGATCCCCGTTGCAACGGCTGAAGGTGAATGGGGGGGCCTGTCGCAATGATTTCCTGATGCAGTGGCAAGCCAATGCCCTGGGGATCCCTGTAGAACGCCCGCAACTGTTGGATGCAACTGCCCAAGGGGCTGCCTTTGCTGCCGGTTTGGCGGTGGGCTTTTGGGAAGACTACTCAGGCTTGGTGGCTGCACGACCCGTGGATCGGGTTTTCCAGCCAGAGCCCACAAACGACTTAGCCCAAACCTGTTTTCGCACCTGGCAAGAGGCTGTGGCTCGGGCTAAACAATGGCCGGATTGATCCGGATTGATGCTGATGAATGAAAATGAAAGGGATTAATCGTTCCAGTGGTGCTTCTCGATCCAGTCCATCAGCTCCCAATCGGAATGAGTGCAGAGCCGGTCGCCCGTAATCGGGTCTTGGGCATACCACCAGATAATGCCGTTGCCATCCACCCACTGACGTACCCGCAATTCATCGCACGCCGTCAACACTTCCTTCAGGTGTTCCCAAGCATGGCGCAAGCCCTCAAGCAGCGCCGGAGAAGAATGAGCTCCACTGCCATATTCGGCAGCTAGTTGCCGTTGTTCTTGCTCTAGTAACTCCACCAAGTGGGTGTTGTTGGCTGCCCTGGCTGCTTCCAGACGATGAGCCAGAGAGGCAGCGATGTTTTGTTGATGACGGGCAAGGAGATTCACTCCAGTCATTTCGGCGGCTGCGTTCATAAAATGCTCCACATCAATACCTCTACAGGATCAATCCTAACGTAAATTCTGTAGCAAAAGCTACGGAAAATAACAGAATTGTCATTGTTGCGATAGTTGCACTACCGGTATGCCAGACACGAAAGCCTGATATACGGAACATTCACAAGTTGCCTCCATTGCCCATGGGATATAACGGACTAGCCCGTGTGTAGGGAAGAGATCTCGGACAGACAGGTGGAGGTGTGCTGTGGGGCGATTTTGGGTTGGGTTGGGTGCCGTGGCAGCCCTCTGGTGTAGCAGTGCTGTGGCAGGGCCTTTGCCGGAGGCGGTTTGGGGGGATCCCACCTGTGGCCTGCCGGAGGCAGAACGACTAGAGAAACAACAGCTCCTAGAAGCCAGCCTCACCGATCCCCAAGCTGCTGAGCGCTATCGGGCCTTGATCGGATCCCATGCCCAGCGACTGCAAGCTTGTCGAGCCCAAACTTGGCCGCAAACTCAGGCGGTGTGGCTGCGACTCTACGATACCGATGCGCTACCCGGCGTGCTAGACGAAGTTTTGGATCGGATTGTTAATCGAGGTTACAACCAGGTTTTTGTGGAAACCTTCTATGACGGGCGGGTGTTGTTGCCAGAAGCCGATAATCTTACCCCTTGGCGTTCGGTGCTACAGGAGGCGGTGGCTGCCGGGATCCTCCCCGCCGATAGGGATCTGCTGGCAGAGGTGATTGAGAAAGGTCATGCCAGAGGCTTGCAAATCCACGCTTGGATGTTCGCCATGAATTTTGGTTACAGCTACAGCGAACGCAGCGAACGTGCCCCTCTATTGGCCCGCAATGGCCTCGGCGAAACCAGCATTGCCCAGGCTCGCTTTGATCCGGGCCTGCTCATCGATGGGCAAGCCTTTTACGAAGATGCCTACGAAACTGAACATCTGTTCGTGGATCCTTATCATCCGCAAGCCCGCCAAGATTTGATCACGGCCATCACCGCCATCTTGGCCCGCCAACCGGACGGCGTCCTGCTCGACTACATTCGTTTCCCAACCGCCGTCGGAGCGGACAAATGGGTCAGCCACCCCCATGAACTGTGGATCCATGCTGAGGCCAGCCGCACAGCTCTTTTGGAGCGTATGCCCACCCGTCGGGAGCGAGAACTCTTGCAGCGCTATTTACAAAATGGATCCCTGTCTGGAGCCGATGTTGCCCAGGTGGATAGCCAGTATGGGGATGAACCGCTGCCGTCGGTGATGGATCGGTTGCGCACCCACGCTCGCCGTGCCCAGCGTTACGAAGCTCAGTTTTGGCAGCATTCCATAGACCATGCCCTGCAAGGGGTGATCGACTTTTTGGCCGCCGTTGCAAAGCCTGTGCAAGCGGAAGGGATCCCTGTGGCGGCTGTGTTTTTCCCCGGTGGCAACCGCATTCAAAATGGAGCTTATGATGCCAAGCTACAACCCTGGGATCGCTTTCCGGCAGGGATCGAGCGGCACCCGATGAGCTATGCCATTTGCGGAGAAAACAATGCTACTTGCGTTGCCGATCAAGTGGGAGAGGTGATCCGCAAAACGCCCGTGGGTACTCCCATTTGCCCGATTTTAGCTGGCACTTGGGGGCAACCCTTCGGGGGCCACGCCAGCCTGGAAATTCAGATGGAGGCCCTAGAATCTCGCTATCCTCAACTGGAGTGTGTGAGCCATTTCGTCTACTCCTGGATGGAGCCAGACTCGGATCGGGATCGCAAGTTCCGCCTGCAAAGCCAAACTCGGGGACTATAGGTCTCTTCTACAGGTAGGTCTTCTCTGCTATATCAGATATATCAGGTCAGATATATCAGGTAACGCTGGAAAAGGCTGTATCCCGGTTCAGTAGCCATAGTAGTTGGAGCGCCACCAAGCCACCGGCAGTGCCAAAGCCTTACTGAGGGTGGAGACATAGGCACGGGTGCGAAACACCTGGTAGTGATTGCGCTCAATTGCATTGAGGATTTGTCGATACAACATCAAGGAAGCCGCCACCGGCCAACGGGAATCTGGCTGGAGGGTACGGATCCCTTGTTCGGCTTGGGCGTAGAGCTGTCGGGCCCGTTTGATCTCGTAGTCCATCAGGGCAATCCAGCGCTCGTCGATCACATAGTTGAACAGATCCCGCTCCGAGTAGTTGAAGCGGCGCAGATCTTCTAAGGGCAGATAAATCCGTCCCCGCCGGGCATCTTCCCCCACATCCCGCAAAATATTCGTCAGTTGCATGGCAATGCCCAAGGCCACCGCCTCTTCAGTGCCATCCAAACCTGGCACAAAGCCCATGATCTCAGAAGACATCAGGCCCACCACCCCCGCCACCCGGTAGCAGTAAAGGCGTAGATCTTCCCAAGTGGCGTAGCGCTGGGTATCTAAATCCATGCTCTGGCCCAACAGCATGTTCCGGAAGGGCTGAATCGAGAGCTGATAGGTTTGGATGGCGTTAATCAGGGCCAAATCTGTGGGGACCTGGGGTTCGCCCCCCTGAAACAAGGCTTCCAAATGGGATCCCCAGTGTTCCAGTTTGCTGCGGGTAATCTCCACCTGCGTATTGCTGGCTTCCAGACCATCCAGCAGTTCGTCGGTTTGCCGCAACCAAGCATAAATGGCCCAAATGGCATGACGCTTCGGTCGGGGCAACAACAGGGATCCCAGATAAAAGGTCTTGGCATGCTTGGCCGTAATCTGGCGACAGAGGGCGATGGATTGATCAAGCGGACTCATCTGGCTCATCTCCAGGGGCGCAGGGCCAGGACAAAACGGGGATCCAAACAGGAACGGCACAACATAAACACTACGGGAAAGGGGACACAGTAGATCAGCCTAGGCAGCAAAGTCGAGGGAAATCCGGGTAGAGGCTTCTCTGATCGGTAGCGATTTAAACGCTGGAGGCCGTAAGGGTTGGAGGGGTGGAGGATGTAGTGGAGGTTACCGATGGGATCCCTTTCCCTTGGACAATGGCCTCAGCAGCCCATTTGCCGGAGAGGATGGCCCCCTCCATACTGCCGAGGAAGGGTTGCCGGGTGTAGCTGCCCGCCAAAAAGAAGTTGGGGATCGGGGTAGCCTGGCTGGGGCGGTATTGCTGTCTGCCGGGGATGGCTTTGTAAACCGAGCGAGGGGTTTTGACGACTACCCACTTACGAATTTGAGCCGGGTTAGGGCCGCTCAAGTGTTGCGGGAAGAGTTTTTTCAGCTCTTCGAGGGTGGCGGACAAGATCTCCTCATCGCTGCGGTCGATCCACTCGGCGGCGGGGGCCAGCACCAACTCCAGCATGGAACGGTTGGGGTCGGCGTATTCCCGGCAGGTGTTGCTCATGTCGGCATACACACTCAGCAAGGGGGAACGGGAAAACAGGGAGTGGTCAATCTCCGTCAGCTTGCGGTCAAACCAAAGTTGCAGGCTGATCACCGCTACCCCTTCCAGTTCCTGCAACTGCTGAAAATATGGGATCCCTTGCCACTGAGGGGGCAACAACACCTTGAGGGGATCCACCGAAAGAGCAGAGACGTAGGCATCGGCAGTGATTTCAATCGGTGCGGATCCCTCGCGCAAGCGGGACGGAGTCCTCTCCTCTCGGGTAAAGCAAAATCCCCGCACGCTCCCATCCGGGTTGAGGGAGATCTCCTGCAAAGCCATATTAAGATGCACTTCGCCGCCACGGGCCACAATGTAATCCACCATCGGCTGGCACAACCGCTCGGGGGGGGCGCCGTCTAGGTAGGCAATTTTGGATCCATCCTTCTGCTGCAAAAAGCGATTCAGAGCCGTTAGGGGAACGGTGGCGGAAATTTCGTCGGGATTGATGAAGGCTAGCGCCTTAGAGACAGCGATGAAAATATCGGTATTCACCCGCTCATCGATGCCCTGCCGCCGTAGCCATTCCAACAGACTATAGCGATCCATCTGCTCCACATACCCTTGCCCTCGGATCATGGCTGGGATGAGACCGATGGCAAACTTCACCTTTTCCCCCCAGGTGAGCATGTCGTTGTTGCGCAAAATGCCGACGATAGCGTTGAAGGGGGCAGGGATATCCGGTAGGTCAAACCGGGAGTAGGTGCCGGGCTTGTCCGGCTGGTTAAAGATGAGGGCGTGTTGTTTCCATTGCAGGCGGTCGGAAATGCCCAGCTCCTTGAACAGTTGCAAGGTATTAGGATAAGCCCCAAAAAAGTTGTGCAGCCCCGTCTCGATCCAGTCGCCGTCAGCATCCTTCCAGGCGGCCACCAGCCCCCCGAGCACATCCCGCCGTTCGAAGAGGAGCGGTTGATACCCGGCATCACAGAGATACTTGGCACAGGCCAGCCCCGCTAGCCCTCCTCCAGCAATGGCAACGCGCATGATTCTGATGGCAAAGGAACAATCTCATTCTATTTGCAAACCGTTACAATTGCTCGAACTGCTTCTGGTGGAGAGGGGTTAGGTGCGGTACAGCCCTTTCCAGCGTTATCCAATACAGCAGATTCAGGTCAATCCCTTGCTCTATGAGGGTTTTTGGCTAGCTCAAGGGCCTGCGTGAAGTCTCTGCATCTCAGGCAATAGCGCAAATCTAGCGACGGTAGCTGAGCCGCCCTGCAGAGATCTGACTCTGGCGACGCTTGCGCCAACGTTTCCAACCGGAGATCATCCAATCGCTGAGGCTGTGATTCATGGATCCCAGCTCCAGCCCCATGCCAATCCAAAACAGCAGCTCGCCATGCACCTGCAGCAGTTGCCAAAGATCGCTGCGCCACACCCAGGGTTGCCACATCCACCAGCCCCACAGGGATCCCAGCCAGGCCCACAACAGGCCAAATCCCCCCACCCACAGGCTGAGGTACAACACCCGCACTACTGTGCCCAAAATTGGCCCATGGGACCAAAAGGAGCGATGCCGCATCCATTTGCGGTAGGGCAACCAAATCCAGCGCAAGAACAGCCAGCGCTGATACTGCCGAGAGCGGGTATCCAGATCCCCAGAAAACATCAGACCACTGAACAAATAGGCGGATCCCACAGACAAAGCGATAGTGGTGCTGTTCCCCAGCAAACCGGCAGCTAAAGTAATGCTCGGGGCCGTCCAGAGGGTAATGCGATCGTGGGTGGATCCTAGGGGCATAAATCGGAGCTGGGCAACTGCGGCTCAGTTTACCCGCTTGATCGGCATAAGGCTTGCCCCAGCGGGATCCCTGAAAGCAACGCTACAGTAAAGTTCTCAGGAAAGTTTTCGGGATCCCTTGCACTGCCATGACTGCCCCCCTGATCCAAAACCGCGACATTCTGGAAAACCGCCTTAAAGAGCTTCCTGCCGAACCCGGAGTGTATTTGATGCGGGATGCCACGGATCAGATTCTCTATGTGGGCAAATCCAAAAAGTTGCGCTCCCGGGTGCGATCCTACTTCCGGTTTACCAGCGATCTATCTCCTCGCATTCAGCGCATGGTGGTTCAGGTTTGTGAGATCGAATTTATCGTCACTGACAACGAAAGTGAAGCCTTAGCCCTAGAAGATAACCTGATCAAAACCCATCAGCCTTCCTATAATGTTCTTCTCAAAGATGACAAAAAATATCCTTATCTGTGCATTACCTGGTCAAACGCTTATCCCCATCTCTACATCACCCGTCACCGTCGTCTTCATCAAAACCAAGACAAATACTATGGCCCCTATACTGATGTGGGCCTATTGCGCTATACCCTTGGCTTAGTGAAGCGCATTTTTCCGCTGCGACAACGGCCTAAGCCCCTATACAAAGATCGCACCTGTTTGAACTACGATATTGGGCGCTGTCCGGGTGTCTGCCAAGGCTTGATCACCTCAGAGGACTATCGCAAAACGTTGTCTCAGGTGGCGATGATCTTTCAGGGGCAGACGGATGAACTGGTTAAAGATCTAAAAGAGAAAATGGCCCAGGCAGCCGCCCAGGAAAACTACGAAGCTGCGGCCCGATTCCGGGATCAAATTCGTGGCCTAGAACAACTGGGAGAATCTCAAAAGGTTTCCTTGCCCAACTCTACCGTCAGCCGCGATGCTCTGGCCTTGGCCATGAACGACTCCCGGGCTTGCATTCAACTGTTTCAGGTGCGAGCAGGCAAGTTGGTGGGGCGCTTGGGGTTTATTGCCGAAAATCAGGGGGATGATCCAGCCCTTATTTTGCAGCGGGTGTTGCAGGAGCATTATCAATATTGCGATCCCGTCGAGATCCCGTCGGAGATTCTGACCCAGTATGAATTGCCCGAACATGATTTCTTGGAGGCTTGGTTGAGCCAGAAGAAAGGCCGCAAGGTGAGCCTCATCGCCCCGCAACGGCAGAGCAAAGCCGAGCTGATTGAGTTGGTGGAGCGCAATGCCGAGTTGGAGTTGACCCGTACCCAACGTTTGGCGGATCGGGATGCGGCGGCGCTGGAACGCTTGGCGGAGGTACTGGATTTGCCGGAGGCACCACGGCGGTTGGAAGCCTACGATATTTCCCACATTCAGGGATCCGATGCAGTGGGCAGTCAGGTGGTGTTTATCGATGGGCTGCCCGCCAAACAACATTATCGCCGCTACAAAATTCGCAACCCCGAGGTGCGTTCCGGTCGTTCCGATGATTTTGCCAGCCACGCAGAAGTGGCCCGTCGTCGCTTCGGCAAGATGACTCCACAGGATCAACCGGATCTGGTGCTAATCGATGGGGGCAAGGGGCAATTGTCAGCGGTCATGGCTGTCCTGATGGAGTTGGGGTTGGATCATCTGCCGGTGATCGGCTTGGCCAAGCGGGAGGAGGAGATCTTCTTGCCAGGGGATCCCATCCCCATCCGTCTGGATCTTCAGGATCCGGCCCGGTTGTTGCTGCAACGGCTGCGGGATGAAGCCCACCATTTTGCCATTACCTTTCATCGTCAGCAGCGGAAAGTTCGTCAACAGGCCTCCACGTTGGATGAAATCCCCGGACTGGGCCAACATCGGCAAAAGCTCTTGCTGGAGGAGTTCCGCTCCATTGCCCGCATTCAGATGGCCTCAGAAGAGCAGTTGGCCCAAGTACCTGGCATTGGCCCGAAGCTCGCCCGGCAGATTTACCTCTACTTTCACCCAGATACCCAAGCCGAATCCCTAGGGACCGCGCAGGTGGGTTAAGGCAATGACCGGGATCCCGATGATCCCCCCAATAGAATTCATCATTTGCGCAATATCCATTCAGCAGATTGGCTGTGTCTGTCTGCTTTGCCCCAACTTTAGAGTGAGGGTAGGTGGAGCAGTTCGTCGGGTCAACGTATGGGTATTCCGTGCTTGGCTACAGCCTTTTCCAATTTCATGGACGACACAAAGTCAAGAAGAACTTCTTGTCGGACAAAGGGTTGGCCTGCATCGGCTGTAGTCTGTATCGCTGGAAAAGGCTGTGTTCTTGGCTTGGCTGCAAATTTGATGGTGCCTCTATTCTTTCTTTGTCCAATCCCCCCAGGCGGGATCCCTAATCCATTAACCCCTGATTGGGCAACACCCATACACGCCTGAAGTGTGCCTCCTTCCCGCTCGGTTGAGCGAGTCAGAGATAAACTTGTGCCCCAGAAAACATCGCTCAGAGCGAAAATGATACATACTTTCAAAAGAGCGGCTGTCTCTTTTCACACTTTAAAGCCGCTGATGACGACACGGGGGATCCCAATGCTGACTGGGTTTGATGTGCTCCTGGAGAATGCTCCTGTCGGGATCTTCCGTATGGATCTAGAGGGGCGGTGTTTATTTGCGAACCCCAAGTTGGCGGAGATCTATGGTTATGCCTCCAGCACCCACCTAAGGCGCCACCTGTCGGATTTTGGCCATCGGTTCTACACCAATGCTGCCGGTCGTCGTCACTTCTTCCGGGATCTGCTTCAGGGCCAAGTTGACGATGGGGGATCCGCTCAAGAATGGCATCTCCACAATCGCCAGGGCTTGGATGTGTGGGTGCGAGAACAGGTTCAGATAGGGCGAAACACGGCAGGGGATCCCCTTTATTTGGAAGGATACGTGGAGGATATCACAGCCCAAAAACAAACCGAGAAAGCCCTGGCTGCTAGCCAAGAACGTCACCAAAGCTTGATTTGGGCGATCCCTGAAGTGTTGGTCATCTTCAGCAAAGAAGGCGAGTATTTAGAGCTGACCTATCCGCCAGAAAACGCCCACTTTACCTCGATTCCGCTGGAGGATTTTCAAGGTAAATCCGTAGGAGATCTGTTTACGCCAGAAGTTGCCGATTCGTTGCAAAGACTGATTTCTCGTTGTCTGGCTACGGGATCTCGGCAAACCCTGGAATACCCTGTCACCACCCTTAAAGGAGAAGCCCGCCATCGAGAAATTCGTATGGTACCTTACGGCTCGGATCGGGTTCTGGGCTTGATCCGAGATATCACCGATCGCAAACAGATAGAATTGGCGCTGCTAGAAAGTCAACAGCGGCTTTGGGGCATTGTGGAGTCCTGCAACCTGGGTATTTCTCTGGTTCCCCTCGAGGCAGAGGCCAAACCCCATGGGATGAACCCAGCCCTCGGCGATATTACCGGATATTCTGCAGAAGAATGGAGGACTTTGCCCCTAGAAACTTATATTCCTGACCCCGCCGATGTCGAGACTTTGAAAACCTTTTGGCAGGAAATGGTCAGCGGACAGCGCAGCCACTACGAGCTAGAACACCACTGCACCCGCAAAGACGGCCAAACCATCTGGGTGAAGTCTCAGGTGTATGTGGTCAAGGATGAGAATGGACAACCTTTGTTCGCGGTCTCCTTTTTGGATGATATCAACGAGCGAAAACACATTAAGTCTGCTCTTGAAGAAACCAGAAATCAATTGGAAGGCATCTTCAATTTCTGTGGACAGGGGATCGCCCTTATGAACTTTGATCCCGACCCTCAATATCTCAGCCTGAATCCCGCGATGGCGGAGATCACCGGGTACAGCGAGGAGGATTGGCTGAATTTGAAGGTGCAGGATTACACTCCCCATTTTGAAGACCAGGAACGGGGAGAAATGCTTTGGGAAGAACTAATCGCCGGACACATCAACAACTACGAATATGAGAAAATCATTCGCCGCAAAGACGGCAAAGAGATTTGGGCGCATTTACAGCTATTTGCAGTGCGGTCTCAACAGGGGGATCCCTGCTTTATCTTGGCTTTTGTAGAAGATATTTCCGAACGAAAAAAAGCTGAAATTCATCTGCGAGAAAGTTTGGCCGACCTAGCCCGCAGCGAGGCGCGTTACCGTGCTCTTTACGAAGCGATTCCAGACATGCTCTTGCAAGTGGATCGGCAAGGATTAATCCTGTCCTACAAGCCTCCGCGTGGATTTGCCGCCGCCTATGAGAGTGAGCAATACCTCAATCACTACGCCCAAGACCTATTCCCAGAGCACTGGACAACCTATTTTGGCCTGCTCTTAGAACAGGCTTTTCAAACTGGACAGATTCAAGTGGCAGAATATCCGGTTCCTCAGCTTTCTCAAGAAGAACTACCTGAATACCGAGAAGCCCGTCTGCTGCCCTTTGGGCCAGATGAGGCCATTGTATTGGTGCGAGATATCACTCTGCGTAAGCGTCTGGAAGTGCTACAGCAAGCCCGTGAAGCTGAGTTGCATGCCCTGGTGCAGAAACGTACACAGGAACTGGAACGCAGTTTGGAGTTTGAATCGATCCTGCGTCGCCTCACCCATCAAATGCACGAAACCTTGGATGAAGGCACCATTTTGCAGACGGTGGTGCGAGAACTAGGGACTTTTTTGAGGGTGATCTTTTGCGATATTGGCATTTACGATAACCGCAGAATGTACTCCCTGATCAGCTACGAATACACGACCCTGCCCACTCCTGGCATTGGGGATCAGGTGTACATGGAAGACTTCCCTTTCATTTATGAACAACTGTGGCGAGGGTGGTGTTTTCAGATATGCGATCGGGATCGTCCTAGGGATCCCGAAACTTCCCCTCCTTATCTAACGAAGTTGGCTTGCCCTATTACTGATGATCAAGATGATCAAGGCATTATCGGCGATCTGTGGTTGGCGCGTTTCCCTTCTGAGAGCTTCAGCGAATGGGAAATTCATTTGGTACAACAAATGGCGGCTCAGTGTTCCATCGCCATTCGTCAGGCCCGACTGTACCGCAGCAGCCAAACCCAGGTGGTGGAGCTGAAAAAACTGAACCAACTTAAAGATGATTTCCTGGCCACCGTTTCCCACGAATTAAGAGCTCCACTCACCAATATCAGTCTTTCGATTCGCATGTTGAAGCTCAGTGCCAGAACAGCTCCCCTGGATCCGAAGCAAACTCATTACATCGAGGTTTTGGAGCAGGAATGCGAACGCGAGATTTCCCTAATCAATGATTTTCTGGAACTACAGAAACTAAGTAATAATACTCTTAGTCCTCGTCAAGAGCGACTGTATTTGCCCACGTTCCTGGCTCCCTTGGTCGAGAAGTTCCGCCAACGGATGCAGGAGCGCCAGCAAACGCTATATGTTCACTGGGATCCCCGTCTGCCCTTTGTCCAAGCGAATCCTCGCCTGTTGGAACGGCTGGTGCGGGAACTGCTGACCAACGCCTACAAATTCACCCCTCCTCAAGCACACATCCACCTAGAAGCCCTGTCCCTTGACCGCGATTGGGTGCAACTGCACCTGACCAACACTGGCACCACCATTCCCGTCGAGCAGCAAGAACTGATTTTCGAGCGGTTTTATCGCATTCCCCAATCGGATCCCTGGCAGCAGGGGGGAACAGGGCTTGGATTAGCTTTGGTCAAGGAGATTGCCAATCATCTAGGTGGGGCTTTGCAGGTGGAGAGCGGCGATCATCGAACCACTTTTATCCTCAGCTTGCCCATAGGCTGATTCCGTTGACGATCCGGTTTTGGTCACTTATGGTGAAATCTACCATATTGACTACCATATCGAGAAATTGCCCTTCTCAGCCAGAAGGGCGGTGGAGGGGGTGGGGTGAAAGTAGCGCTGTTACAACTAAACTATACCGTCGGCGACCTGAGCGGGAATGCCGAGCGGATTCGTCTGGCGGTGCAGGAAGTGGCTGCGGCGGGAGCAGAGTTGGCAGTTACTTCCGAGCTGGCTCTGTTGGGCTATCCTCCTCGTGATTTGTTGCTCTACCCCGCCCTGATTCAGAAAGCGAGCCAAGTTTTGGAGCATTTGGCCAGCCAGTTGGCGAACAGCATTCCGGTGGTGGTGGGATCCGTTCAGCGCAACCCCATCCCTGCGGGCCGCCCCCTCTACAACGCTGCCGCTTGGCTAGAACAGGGGCAGATCCGTCATTGGTTCCAAAAATCCCTGCTGCCCACCTACGATGTGTTTGATGAAGATCGCTATTTCGAGCCGGGATCCCAGTCGCAACCGATTCAGTACCGTGGCTATCGGCTGGGGTTCACCATCTGTGAGGATGTTTGGAACGACCGCGACTTTTGGCAGCATCCACGTTATCACAAGGATCCGGTCGAACAGATGGCCCAATTGGGTGCTGATCTGCTGATCAACCTCTCTGCCTCCCCCTTTAGCCTGGGCAAACAAAAGCTGCGGGTGGACATGCTGGGATCCCTAGCCCGCAAGCACAATCTACCGATTCTTTACGTGAACCAGGTGGGGGGCAACGACGATTTGATCTTTGACGGGGCCAGTTGTGCCCTGGATCGCTCCGGCCAGGTTTGGGCCCAAGCCGCTGCCTTTGCGCCAGATCATCTCATTCTGGATTTGGCTGAACTGACTCAGTCTCCGGGATTCCCCCAGAGACAGACAACGGTGCCCACTGGATCCCGCTGGCCGGCAGAACCGGAAGTCCAACTCTACGAGGCACTGGTTTTGGGGACCCGCGACTATGTGGGCAAATGTGGCTTTCAGGAGGTGCTGTTGGGCCTATCCGGTGGGATCGATTCTGCCGTCACTGCTGTTATTGCCGCCGCTGCCTTGGGGCCAGAGCGGGTTTTGGGGGTGCTCATGCCCTCTCCCTATTCCAGCGCTGGCAGCCTAGAAGATGCTTATCAACTGGCCAAAAACTTGGGGATCCCGACCCTAAAATTGCCCATTCAGCCCGTCATGGACAGCTACCGCGACCTCTTAGCAGAACCCTTTGCGGGGCTAGCTCCAGACATCACGGAAGAGAACCTGCAATCCCGCATTCGCGGCACCACCCTCATGGCCCTTTCCAACAAATTTCGGCGGCTGTTGCTGACCACGGGCAACAAATCGGAGCTGGCGGTAGGCTACTGCACCATTTACGGGGACATGTCCGGTGGGCTGGCGGTGATCTCCGATGTGCCCAAAACCTGGGTGTATCGACTGGCCCATTGGATCAACCGCGACCAAGAGCGGATCCCACTTTCCACCCTCACCAAACCCCCCTCAGCGGAGTTGAAGCCGGAGCAACAGGATAGCGACAGCCTGCCCCCCTATGACATTCTGGACGGGATCCTACAGCGACACATTGAGCAGCACCAATCTGGCCCGGAGTTGGTGGTGCAAGGGTACGATCCGGAAACAGTACAGCGGGTTTTGAGGTTGGTAGAACTAGCCGAGTTTAAGCGGCACCAAGCTGCTCCTGGCTTGCGAATTACGGATCGGGCTTTTGGTACCGGCTGGCGGATGCCGATTGCCAAGCGTATTGAGGGAATTCTGTAGAACCTAGAGGCACCCCAAAGGTTGAAGGATCCCGTGCTTTTTGGGGATTCTTTATCGGATCAGGAGCAGGCATGATACAACTGCTAATCGAACCAGTCACCCATTGAGGAGGAGCTATGGCGATTAAACGGGGAAGTCTAGTGCGAGCTGTTCGCGAACAATTGCAGGGGAGCCTAGAAGCCCAAGCCAGCGACGCTTTGATCCCCAACTATGTCTTCGAGACCGCTGGCGAGGTCGTGGACATGAAAGACGACTATTTGCAGATCAAGTTCGGGGTTGTCCCTACCCCTACCATTTGGCTGCGAGCTGATCAAGTGGAAGAGATTGGTGGTTGAATAGGAGCATTCGTAGCTCCACGTCTCCACAGCAATGGCTGGGTTGAGGTGGTTTGATGGTTCCTCTGGCTTCTCCCACACACGAACAACTGTTGCAGCGCCGCCGACTTCTCCGTCAGCAACGGCGGAGCCGGTTTTGGCAGGGATCCTGGCGACTGACCAGTTCAATGGCCGTCCTCGCCCTGCTGGTGCTGGGCCTACGGCAGCCCTACTGGCAGATCCGTCAGCCGGAACAAATTCAGGTGGAGGGCGCCGACTGGGTTGATCCCGCTTGGATACGATCCCAGTTGCCGTTGCGCTATCCGCTCGATATTTGGCAAGTTCAGCCAGCTGTTTTAGAAGGGGCTTTACTGGGATCCCCAACTCAACCCTCCCCAATCGAGAGTGTTCAGGTGCGGCGACGGCTCCTGCCCGTGGGTGTGATCGTCCAGGTGCGGGAACGACAACCGATTGCACGAGCAATGCGGGATGATCAACTGGGTTTGGTGGATATCCAGGGCAACTGGGTGGCTCTCAACTCTTTTCGAAGTCATGCTCTCGACCGTTCTACCCGTCCCCTGCCCCAGTTGGAGTTACTGGGTTGGGAGAGCCATACCCCGGAGCAATGGGCGCTTTTGCTCAAGGCTCTACAACAGTTGGAGATTCAGATCGAGGCGGTGGACTGGCAAGGGGGCGGGGCGATCACATTGCGTACCGAACTGGGCAATGTCTACCTAGGGCCAATTTCCGACCGATTAGCGCTGCAAATTCAAACTCTCAACCAAATGCGGGATCTGCGCCGTTACTGCGACTGTACTCCTGACCAAATCGTCCACATCGATCTGACTAGCCCTACAGTGCCCACCCTGCAACTCACCCCTAGCGCCAGCCAAGAGCGTTGGCAGCTAGATCTGCCCTAAACCCATATGAACTTTCCAGCCCCCTCTGAAGTGGCGGTGGACGCAAAGCAGTTGTGGACGGCTTACCCGGGCCGCCCACCTGTGTTGCAAGGGATCGATCTGCAGGTCAAGGTTGGAGAGCGTCTGGGGGTAATTGGCCCGAATGGCGTGGGCAAGACCACCCTGTTCCTCACCCTCTGTGGTCTGTTGCCAATTCGCTCTGGCCAAGTGACCTTGTTAGGACAGCCGCTCGTGCTAGGAGAATTTCGCCCAGAGGTGGGGTTGGTGTTTCAGGATCCCAACGATCAACTGTTTGCCCCCACCGTCGCCGAAGATGTGGCCTTTGGACTGCGCAACTTAGGTGGTTCGGAACAGGAGATCACTGCTGGCGTTCAGGCAGCGCTCCACCACACCGGCACTCTGCACCTGGCGGAGCGCCCCCCCCACCATCTTTCGGGTGGGGAAAAACGCATGGTGGCAATTGCCGGGATCCTGGCGATGCGACCGCAACTGGTTCTTTACGATGAGCCGACCGCCAACTTGGATCTGCGGGCACGGCGGCGGCTGATCCAGTTCCTGCACCAAACTTCGCAAACGCTCCTGCTGGCTTCCCACGATCTAGAGCTGATTCTGGAGGTGTGTGAGCGGGTGATTCTGCTGGATCAAGGCCGTATTTGGGCATCGGGATCCCCAGCTCAGGTGATGAGCCAACCAGACCTAATGGAAGCTCATGGCCTGGAGGTGCCCTACTCGTTGCGGCGATGAGCCAGAAGCTAGAGGCTGTTGTCGAGCGAAAAATGTCAAGAATTATTTTTTAATTAACAGTTATTTGGCCTCTCTTAATAAAAAGCTATCACGCTAATTAAAAATATTGATTTTTGTTCAGGATCAATTGGGGATATCATTTTGTTAAGTTGGAGAACCTTCCTCTGGGTCATCCTGATCGATTTTGTATGATCGGTTTTGTGCAAGAAAGATATGGATTTTGGCTCAGAGCTGGCATTTTTGTCCTCCTGTTGGGTGGTCGAGGTTTAGCCAAGATAGCCTTCTGATCAAGGTTTGGGCAAAAGTTCCTCTCTGATGAGATTGCATAAGCGAACCCAATAAGCGAGATAAAATTGCCTCATTGCTTGGTTTTGCGACGTTCAGGAACTCAATGTTCAAAAGTGGAGAGTTGATATGCCTATCGCAGTAGGAATGATCGAAACCCGCGGGTTTCCGGCAGTGGTGGAAGCCGCCGATGCCATGGTGAAGGCCGCTCGGGTTACCTTGGTGGGTTACGAAAAAATTGGCAGTGGTCGGGTCACGGTGATCGTGCGGGGCGACGTCTCGGAAGTACAGGCTTCGGTGGCCGCCGGTTTGGAGTCAGCCAAGCGGGTCAGTGGCGGTGAGATCCTATCCCACCACATCATTGCCCGTCCTCACGAAAACCTAGAATTTGTATTGCCCATTCGCTACACCGAAGCCGTCGAGCAGTTCCGCACCTAGAGGTTGGACGTCCTCAGGGATCCCTGGAGGGATGCCAGCGCGGCAATGGGGCTAGGCCCCTCAATCTCAATGTTGGTGTTGAGTTTACATTCGCACCCTATCCTCGAATTTCAGCATAAGGAGTACATATGGCTATTGCAGTCGGCATGATTGAAACCTTGGGCTTTCCCGCGGTGGTGGAAGCCGCCGATGCCATGGTGAAGGCCGCTCGGGTTACCTTGGTGGGCTACGAAAAAATCAGCAGTGGCCGGGTCACGGTGATCGTACGGGGCGATGTCTCGGAAGTGCAGGCTTCGGTGTCTGCCGGGATCGATTCTGTGAAGCGGGTCAATGGCGGTCAACTGCTCTCCTGGCACATCATCGCCCGTCCCCACGAAAACTTGGAGTATGTTCTCCCGATTCGGTATACGGAAGATGTGGCCCAGTTCCGCGAAGGGGTGAATGCCATCCGTCCCTTCACCCGTCCCTGATGCGTATCGCCATCGTCCGGGGCACCGTTACCAGCACCCAGAAGGATCCCAGCCTGACGGGCGTGAAGTTTCTGTTGGTGCAGTATGTCGATCTCCAGGGGCAGCCGCAACCGGACTACGAAGTGGCCGCCGATCCCGTGGGGGCCGGAACCGAAGAGTGGGTACTGGTCAGCCAGGGCAGTGCTGCCCGTCAACCGCAGGGGAATGAAACTCGTCCTCTAGATGCGGTGGTGATGGCGATCATCGATACTGTCAGCGTTGGCGGTCGCTCCCTCTATAACAAGCGAGATCAACGCTAGCTGGGATCCACCCTTTTTCTTTCCTCCCCCCTGATACGCTTTAGAGGCTCATGGTTATGCCTGTTCGTACCTATGCTGCGCCGCCGACCCCTTGGTCTCGTGAATTGGCGGAGCCCGATATTGACCCGTCCGCCTATGTACATTCCTTCTCCAATTTGATTGGGGATGTGCGGGTGGAAGCACAGGTTTTGATCGCTCCAGGCACTTCGATTCGAGCCGACGAGGGATCCCCTTTTCATATTGGTGAGGGATCCAACATCCAAGATGGGGTGGTGATCCACGGCCTCGAGCAAGGAAGGGTCGTGGGGGAAGATGGTGAACCCTACTCCGTCTGGATCGGCAGGAATACCTCCATCGCTCACATGTCCCTGATTCACGGGCCAGCCTATGTGGGCAACGACTGCTTTATCGGCTTTCGCTCAACGGTGTTCAATGCTCGGGTTGGGGATGGCTGCATCGTCATGTTGCACTGCCTAATTCAGGATGTGGAGATTCCCCCCGGCAAATATGTGCCCTCTGGTTCCATCATCACCACCCAAGCCGAGGCAGATCGGCTGCCTAACGTGCAGGACAGCGATGCCAAGTTTGCCCAGCATGTGATTGGTATTAACCAAGCGCTGCGAGAGGGCTACCAATGCAGCGAAAACCTAGTCTGCATTGCCCCGATCCGCAATGAACTGCAATCGAGCACCCATAAAACGGCTACGGAGACTGCACCCATGACCTATTCCTCCCATCGTGCCAACGGATGGAACGGCGGCGGATCCCATCTCAAGCCTGAGGTGGTGGAGCAAATTCGCGCCCTATTGGCCCAGGGATATCGAGTTGGCCTTGAATATGCCGATGCGCGTCGTTTCCGCACCTCCTCCTGGCAAAGTGAAAGCCCAATCACCAGTACCCGCGAAGCTGAGGTGATGCAGTCGTTGGGGGCAATTCTGGCTGAGCACCAAGGGGAATACGTGCGCCTGTTGGGGATCGATCCGAAGGCCAAGCGGCGGGTCTTGGAGCAGATCATCCAAACTCCTGATGGGCCGGCCCAAGTTGCTGGAGGGTCATCTCGGATCCCGTCAGCCCCCAGCTCAAGTGCTGCACCCGCTGTCCCTTCTGGTGATGGCCTGAACTTGGAAGATCAGATCCGTTCTCTTCTGGCGCAAGGGTACCGGGTTGGGTTAGAAGCGGCCGATGCCCGTCGTTACCGTACCTCCTCCTGGCAAACGCTGGGCAACCTGAGTGGCCAACCCCGCGAGATTCTCGCTTCCATCCAAATCGCTTTGGCGGAGCACCCAGGGGAGTATGTGCGGTTGTTGGGGATCGATCCAAAGGCCAAACGGCGGGTGCTGGAGTTGGTGATTCAAACCCCGCAAGGGCAGGTGAGTCGCGGTTCTACTGGTGTGGGTAAGGCTGCTGGGGCTGCTGCGTCGGCAGGGAGCGTTGCCGGGTTGGAGCTAGGGCTGCAGGAGGAAGTTCATCGTCTCTTGGCCCAGGGTTATCGGATTGGCTACGAATATGCGGATGAGCGCCGCTTTAAGACCTCTTCCTGGAAGAGTGGCCCCACCATTCGCGCCACCCGTGGGCCGGAGGTGCTGGCGAAGCTCACAGCTGCCTTGGCTGAACATCAAGGGGAATATGTACGCCTGATCGGCATCGACTCCAAGGCCAAAAAACGGGTCTTTGAGCAAATCATCCAAACCCCCGGCAATAAACCGGCGGGATCCCCCTCCACCCCCGCTGTCCCATCTTCTGCCAGTGCCTCCCATACCCCCTCCACTCGCCTCGATGCCGAGGTCTTGACGCAGGTACAACAGCTGTTGAGCCAGGGCTATCGCATTGGTACCGAACATGCCGATAAGCGTCGCTTCCGCACCTCCTCTTGGCAAAGCTGTAGCCCCATCGAAGCCACCCAGATACCTCAGGTGGTGGCTGCTCTAGAGGCCTGTCTAGAGGAACATCGCGGCGAATATGTGCGCCTGCTCGGCATTGATGCCAAGGCGAAACGGCGGGTGTTGGAGCAAATCATCCAAACCCCCTAGGGATCCCTATTGTTTGATTAACCTCTGTTCGGTTCAAGCCCGACCCCCTAGCGATGAGGAGCATCTTGGCCTCTACTCTGCCAAACCTACTGACGCTTAGCGCCTTGCCTGGTCAAGTCAGCGAAGCCCATTATTTCGTCAGCGGTGAGGTGCATGTCGAGGCAGGGGCCGGAATTGGGGCGGGGGTGCTGTTGCGGGCCAATCCCGGCTGTCGCATTCAAATCGGGCGGGGGGTGTGCATTGGTATGGGATCCATCCTGCATGCCCATGGGGGCTCCTTAATTATCGAAGCGGGGGCAACTTTGGGAACGGGAGTATTGATCATCGGGCAGGGCACCATTGGCAGGCATGCCTGTATCGGCTCCGAAACCACCCTACTGGATTGCTCGATTCTAAGCCAACAGGTGATCCCCCCCGGCTCTTTAATTGGGGATCCCACCTATGTCGATCCTACCCATATCGAAGCGGCCAACGCTGGCGACACTCAGACAGAACCTGGAGAAGCAACAGCCGCCCCAGAACCCACGCCACCTCCACCCCCCAATTCCCCGGTGGCCAATGTGGAAAAACAAACCCGTCTTTGGCAAGAATCTGCTCAGCAAGCCCAAGAAAAGCCTCGTTCCAAGAAGATCCGGAAACTGAACGGGATCCCGGGACACTCGGAGCTGGATCGACTGCTGGGCAAGATTTACCCCCATCGACAGGCGCTCTCCTCCAACGATGGCTAGACTGGCATGAGTAAGTAGGATGCCGATGTCAACTTCTCTGGGCCTGATTCAAACCCGCAGCTTCCCGGTGATCGTGCGCATCGCCGATGCCATGACCAAATCAGCCGGGGTGACTCTGATCGGCTTCGAGAAAACCTCCGGGGGCTACTGTACGGCGATTGTGCGGGGGGGCATTGCCGATGTGCGGATTGCCATCGAAGAGGGGATCGAGCTAGCCCGCCATTTCGACCAGGAGGATCTCTCCAGTTTGGTGATCCCGCGCCCTCTGCCCAATCTGGAGGTGGTGCTGCCGATTAGCAACAAGCTTTCTCAACTGGCGCAAAATCGCGGTTATAGCCGCCTCAGCAACTTAGCGGTGGGTCTGCTAGAAACACGGGGCTTCCCAGCCATGGTGGGGGCTGCCGATACCATGCTAAAAACCGCTGATGTGCAACTGGCTGCCTACGAAACCATTGGGGATGGCCTTTGTACGGCAATTGTACGGGGCACAGTGGCCAATGTGGCCATTGCCATCGATGCCGGCATGTACGAAGCAGAGCGCATCGGAGAATTACACGCGATTGCCGTGATCCCACGCCCCCTCGACGAGCTGGAGCAAGCCCTGCCCGTAGCCAGTTGTTTTGTTGCTCAGCCCGTCAGCCTGCCGGTGGCCATTCCCCAGGCCCAAGAACAAGAGGTACAACGCAGCGATACTGCTGTGGAGCGGATCCCTGTTTATTTGGAACCCCCTGAACCCCCTTGAATCCGTAAATAGGCTGCTGCTTCCGGGTGGGTTTCCTAGCCCCAGTCCGACACCCTACAAAAAGCGGGATCCCACCCAACAGCCCAGCGGGAAAAGTGCTAGGCTACTTAAAGACCTGGGTCCGTGCGGCTCCGACGCCTAAATCGTGTCAGGATCGGAAGGTAGCAGCACCACGGGATGCTCTGAGCAGGCGCGTTAACCCGGGTCGCCCGTTATCACTCAGTCTCTCTGCACTGGGTGAGCCTGTTTTTAAGTCCATCCACCATTGCACTGGCAACGCACCACGCATGGCTGAGACAGACAATCCCATCGCCAATTTTGCCCAGAGAGCCCTCTATCTCGGCATGGGTTTAGCCGCTGTGGCGGCGGACAATGCTGCCAAAGTGGCGGGTAAGGCTGGCACCCGTCTGTATGAATTGCGCAAGCAGGCCCAAACCTTGGTGGATGAGTTGGTGGAGCGAGGAGCCATGAGCGCTGAAGAAGCGCGGGTATTTATGGACACCCTGGCTGCCAATGCCAACCGCAAAGTGGAACCGGGCCAAACCGGCGGCCCCCGCAAGATCAACATTGATGACATTGGCGACGAAACAGATGAGGCCAGCACCGCCATTGAGCTTTCGGAAGCAGCCCGCCTTCGCCAGCAGATTGCAGACTTACAAGCGGAATTGGATCGAATCAAAGGTAGGTCTTAATCCTAACTTAACCCTGGGAGATAGTCAGAAATGACCAAGGCATTTGACATCCTCCCCACCGTGGGCGGATGGAGGTTCTTGGCACATCATTACGGGTAGATAGTTTGTGCAGGAAATCTTGACGGGTATCGGCAATCTCGTTACGGGCTAGGTCTCGGATTCGCCGATTCCCGTTGAATCTTCTAGTCCGCCATAGCCAAAATCTCTTAGCCGTTTCTTAACCTCGACTTAACTGTGGCGAAATCTATTCAAGATTTCTGATCAGCTAGCATTTCGGTATCGTTCTTGACTTGGAGGCTGGGCTGATGAGTGGCTGGATGATTGCCGGGCTCCTATTTCTGGGGGGAGCAGTTGCGCTATTTTTTGAGTACCTGAAGTTGCAGCGGTTAATCCGCCAACTGGAGAAAACCAAAGTATACAAAACAGGCTCTAGTTCGCAGTAGACAGCGGTCCGAATCTCCCCTGCTGGTGCAAGTTGCTGGCAAAGTTGTGTGTGCTCAACCCCTATTTGCCGAGCTGTCTCAGCGACCCTGCGTCTACTACACCTCAGAAGTGACCTGGGACTACGAGGAAACAAGGTATTGCCGCAAAACTCTAGATGACAAGGGAAATGTGATCCGGGAAGAGTATATGCGGGATCGCCCTGGGCCTTCTGATTACAGTTATGGGACTAGCTATTCTTCTTACAAAAGTTCTAGCTGGAAACCTAACAGAGAGAAGTTGAACATTGAAAGGAAGAAATCTAGTATTGAAAGATCTGATATTGAAAGGAAGAAGTCTGACTTTCAATCAGATCTGCTGCGTTCTCCAACTGTTGGTTATCAATACACCGAAGACGGTTACACCTATTGGGTTGTTGAAGAAAATGAAAGGGGTAGCGAAACTATCCATAAAATGACTCGCTCAACCCCCTTTTATGTTCAAGATGAAACAGGTCGCCTGCGAGTAGATATAACGGGAGGAGAAATCGAGTCTGTTGTCGTTGTAGATGAACAAACAAATGCTCCTTCCAATATTTTAACAATTAACTATGGCACCTTTAGCATGAGCCTTGCCAATTATTCTGCTGCTAGCAGTAAAGGCTACCGAAAACCCAGGAGATTTAACTACAAAGAGTCGCTCCTTCCCTTAGATACTTTCGTGACTATCACAGGACAAGTTGCCTCTGAAGGGGGAGAAGCGGTTATCCGCAAACCTCAAGCAGGTGGACAGCTACTGGTATCCCTCCAGTCTGGCAATGAGCTGTTAGAAAAAAAGAAGAATGAGGGTCAAGCTAGCCTGGGTGGCTCAGCTATAAGCTTGGTCATAGGGATCATCTGTCTAATGATTGCATGGTCTAGGTGATTGAGTCCGATTCAATCCAGCAAAGCCAGATTATCGCGGTGAATAGCCGTATCGACTCCTTCATAGCCAAGAATATGGGGGATCTCGGCGGTTTTTTTGCCCTTGATTTGCTGCAACTCCTCGGCACTGTAGTTCACTAGGCCCCGCGCCACCTCTTGCCCGGTCGCATCGCACAAGCGCACGGCTGCCCCCGCTTCAAACTCTCCTGAAATGGCGGTTATCCCGGCGGGTAATACCGATCGCCCCTGCTGACACACAGCCCGTACTGCCCCCGCATCCAAAGTCAGGGATCCCTCCGGTACCAACCCATAGGCAATCCATCGTTTGCGGGCACTAGCCGGTTGCGGAGCGGGATCAAAACGGGTGCCAATCGCTTCTCCAGCCAAAATCGCCGGGATCTGTTCTGGTCGTTTGCCATTGGTGATCACCACCGTCACCCCCGCGGCGGTGGCAATTTGGGCTGCTGTCAATTTGGTGGCCATGCCGCCGGTGCCCCAACCGCTTTTGCCCTGCACCTCCGCCTTCACTTGTAAGGGGATCCCGCGCAATACCCGCTCGATGGGCTCAGCAGAGGGATCCCGATTGGGATCCGCCGAATAGAGTTTGTCCACATCTGTCAACAAAATCAGCCATTGCGCCTGCACCATGCTGGCCACTAGCGCCGAGAGAGAGTCGTTATCGCCAAACTTCAGCTCCTCTACCGCGACCGTGTCATTCTCATTCACGATGGGGATCACCCCCATCTGCAAAAGCTGCGCAAAGGTGCGATTGGCATTGACATAGCGGGTGCGCTCCACCAAATCGGCACGGGTGAGCAAAACCTGGGCAATCGGTTGGTTCAATGCCGAGAACAAATCATCGTAAAGACGCATCAGCCGCCCCTGCCCTACCGCTGCCACCGCCTGCTTTTCCGCAATAGCCGTCGGTCGTTGTCGCAACCCTAGGCGGGCACAACCCACCCCCACTGCTCCCGAAGACACCAAGATCACCGCATGCCCCTGGCTACGCAAGCGGGTGAGCACCTCTACCAAAGGCCCTAAAACCGAAAGTCGCAACGAACCACTCTGAGCATCTGTCAGACTGGAGGTGCCGATTTTTACCACCACCGTTACTGCTGCCACCATCGCCCTATTCACCTGCCCACAAGGGATCCCAGCCAATATCCCACCATACCGGAGCTGAGTCTCTGTTGCTACGAGAGAAAGTTGGCTTGCTGTCGGGGTCGCTGCAAGGGAGAATGGGAGAGTAAATGAACAAAATCTTAAGCTGCCGTTCCTCTTCTGCCTGTGAATCCTGTCCGTACCCTCTCCGCTAGTAAAGCTGCCTTTTTCAGCGCCTACCCCCGCCCGATCAACTCCGTTTACCGTCGGGTGGTGGAAGAGCTGTTGGTAGAACTGCACTTGGCCACCGTCAACAGTGCCTTTATTTACGATCCCTTTTTTGCCCTGGGGCTGGTAACCATCTACGACGGGTTGATGGAAGCCTACCAGCCGCTTGAGCAACGAGAGGGGATCTTTAATGCCCTCTGTAAAGCTCTACAGCTAAAACCAGAGGTCTTGCGCAAGAATGCCCGCGATTTGCTGGAGTTGATGCGTAGCGGGGATCCCAGGCAACGATTGAACCTACTTTGTCTGAAGCCAGAAGCAGAAGATGTGGGTGGATTAAAAGGGATCCTGGAACGGATGACTCAGCCCCCCTACGCCTACAGCCGGGTATTGGCGGTTGGTCTGTACACCGCCTATGAAGAGGTGGCGATCCCTCTTTACGCGGATGTGGAGGAGCGTACCCGCCGCTTTTTGGAGGATGTGGTAGGCAAGCTACAGTTTTCAGCAGAACGAGTCAAAAAAGACCTGGAGCTGTACCGTAACAGCTTAGATCGCATGAAACAGGCCCGTGCCGTGGTAGAAGAAATGGTGAAAGCGGCCCGCCGCCAGCAGGAACGCCGCCAACCGACAGCCACCCTGCCCGAAACTCCGATAGCGGATCCCAGTGAACCCACAACCTAATTGATGAGTTCCTTGGCTACACCTCAAGAACCCACAGAACAGCCTCACTTGATGGTGGTCATGACCACCGTCGGCTCCGCTGCCACCGCCCAGCAGTTGGCCCATACTTTGGTGGCAGAACGCTGTGTGGCTTGTGCACAGGTGCTGCCTAGCATCACTTCTTTTTATCGCTGGCAGGGATCCCTGCAGACCGATTCCGAAACGCTGATTTTGTTCAAACTGCCGGCAGGGGCCTATTCCCAACTGGAGCAACGCCTGCGAGAGTTGCACCCTTACGATGAACCGGAGATCGTGGCTCTGGCTGCTGCCCAAGTCAGCCCGACCTATTTGGCATGGGCTTTAGAGCAGGTAGGGTGAGGGATAGCAACGCTCTGGATTGGCCATGATCGCCCTTTACCCCGGTAGCTTTGACCCGATCACGCTTGGGCATCTCGACATCATCGAGCGAGCCAGTCCTCTGTTTACCCGAGTGATTGTTGCCGTCTTGAAGAACCCTAATAAAACCCCTCTGTTTACCCCCGAACAACGGCAAGCCCAGATCGGGCTGGCAACCGCCCATCTGAAAAATGTTGAGGTAGATACTTTTGCCGGACTCACGGTTGCTTATGCCCGTCAGCGGGGTGCGAAGGTGATCGTGCGCGGCTTGCGAGTCTTGTCGGATTTTGACGGTGAGCTGCAAATGGCTCATACCAACAAACTCTTAGCCCCTGAACTGGAAACCCTATTCTTGGCTACCGCGAGTGAACACAGTTTTGTCAGCAGTAGTCTTGTCAAGGAGGTCGCCAAGCTGGGCGGCCCGATCGACCATTTGGTGCCCGTTAATGTGATTCAGGATTTGCGAGAGTGCTTTCCGGCAGGATAGTTCTGACGGTTTCCTGCGGGATTCCCTGTACTTGGTATTATTCAAACAATTGCATACCCGCCGCCACTGGATCGAACCCTAGGGAGAAGCAGGTGTTGTGGTCGTAATGGGATCCGCTTAAATTTGCCCCCTCCAGACAAGCTCCTTCCAAGTCGGCATAGCGCAGATCCGCACAGCGTAGGTCGGCATCAGCCAGATTGCTGCCCCGCAAATTGGCATAGCGCAGATTGGCCCCGTGCAGGTCGGATCCCTGTAGGTTGGCTCGCCGCAGATCGGCCCCCCGCAAAAAGGCATATTGCAGGCAAGACCGAGGAAACGAGCGATCTCCCTGTTGGTAACGGGCCAGCAGTTCAGAGGCTCCCTGCAAAGCCAATTTAGAAAGGGTTTGGGCAGAAAGAGTTTGGATCATGACGGTTCTCCATAGGATTAGCTCCCGATATCTCATCTCTATCGGATCGAATTTGTTTTGATCAAGCGTCTTTAACAAATGATTTCAGTTTTTACAGAAACTGTCCCCTAACAGTGATTTTTTGAAACATCCATCCTGATTGCCAGAGAAAACGGCAGGAACTCTGCCGTTTGAAATCCTGCTACCGCTTTTTCCTGGGCTTCGTGTTCAGGCTTTCTGGCGAAAGGTACAACCTTGCCCCACAGAGCACCTACCTATTAACCAACCCTTAACCAACCCTCTCCGCCGGGATCGGAGCCGGGGGATCTTTGCGAGTTGTGGAGCCGAGCTTACGGAAAGAGAGGCGTTCGTTGGCTACATCCACCTGGATCGTATCTCCCGGCAGGAACTCGTTTTCTAGCAGCTTGGTGGCGATCGGGTTTTCGATTTCCCGTTGGATCACTCGTTTCAGGGGGCGGGCCCCAAACACAGGGTCGTAGCCCACCTCAGCAATGTAGTCTTTGGCCTCATCAGTGAGGAGGATCTCAATCTGTTGATCCGAGAGCAGTTGCTCCACCCGCCGCATTTGCAGGCTGACGATCTGGCGAATTTCGGCTTTCGTGAGAGCGTGGAAGATAATCAATTCATCCACCCGGTTCAAAAATTCAGGCCGGAAATTGTGCCGCAACATGGCCAATACCTGCGTTTTCATTTCCTCATAACGGCTTTCATCCCCACCAATTTCTAGGATTAAATCGCTACCAATGTTGCTGGTCATGATGATGATTGTATTTTTGAAATCCACCGTTCGCCCTTGCGAGTCGGTAATGCGGCCATCATCCAGCACCTGCAACAGGATATTGAACACATCCGGGTGGGCTTTTTCCACCTCGTCGAAGAGCACCACTGAGTAGGGCCGCCGCCGCACCGTTTCTGAGAGCTGGCCCCCTTCTTCGTAGCCCACATAGCCCGGAGGTGCCCCCACCAGCCGCGAGACGGAGTGTTTTTCCATGTATTCGGACATGTCGATGCGCACCATCGCCTCGGAGGTGTCGAAGAGGAACTCCGCCAGGGCACGGGCGAGCTCGGTTTTGCCCACCCCCGTTGGCCCCATGAACAGAAATGAGCCGATCGGGCGGTTGGGATCCTTCATGCCGGCCCTGGCCCGTCGGATCGCCGCTGCCACGGCTGCGACTGCTTCGTCTTGGCCGATCACCCGTTTGTGCAGATGGGCTTCCAATTGCAGCAGCTTTTGCTTCTCCGATTCCATCAGGCTGGTGACCGGGATCCCTGTCCAGCGGGAAACGATCTCGGCGATATCCTCCTGGGTGACCTGCTCTCGCAAAAGGGGCTCCCCGCTGCTCTGCTGGCTGGCTAGGTGGGCTTCTTGTTCCTGAATTTGCCGTTCTAGCTCCATCAATTTGCCGTACTTCAGCTCGGCAGCCCGGTTGAGATCATATTTTTGTTCGGCTTGTTCGATTTGTAGCTTCACGGCATCTCGCTCTGATTTGAGGGTTTGCAGTTGCTCGAGGCCCTCTTTTTCAAATTGCCAGCGGGCGTTCAATTCCCGTTGTCGTTCCGTCAGGTTGGCCAATTCCTGCTCGATTTTGCTGAGGCGATCTTTGGAAGCGACATCATCCTCTTTTTTCAGGGAGAGTTCCTCCATTTGCAGTTGCATGATGCGCCGGTCAATTTCATCCAATTCCACCGGCTTGGAGGTGATCTCCATTTTCAGCTTGGCGGCGGCTTCATCCACCAAGTCGATGGCTTTATCCGGCAGAAATCGTTCGGAAATGTAGCGGTTGGAGAGCACGGCGGCGGCCACCAAGGCGGAGTCGGCAATTTTCACCCCGTGGTGCAATTCATAGCGCTCCTTGAGGCCCCGTAAAATAGAAATGGTATCTTCCACCGAGGGCTGATCCACAAACACCTGCTGAAAGCGGCGTTCTAGGGCGGCATCTTTTTCGATGTGCTTGCGGTATTCGTCTAGGGTGGTGGCGCCAATACACCGCAGTTCCCCACGGGCCAACATCGGCTTAAGCAGGTTGCCGGCATCCATCGCCCCCTCTCCGGCTCCAGCCCCGACGACGGTGTGCAGTTCGTCGATGAACAGCACAATCTGCCCTTCCGATTCGGTCACTTCCTTGAGCACTGCTTTGAGGCGATCTTCAAACTCGCCCCGATATTTGGCCCCGGCGATCATGGATCCCATATCCAGCGAGATCACCCGCCGATTTTTCAGGGATTCCGGCACATCGCCCCGATTGATCCGTTGGGCTAAGCCTTCGACAATGGCGGTTTTACCCACGCCCGGCTCCCCAATCAAAACTGGGTTATTTTTGGTGCGGCGAGACAGAACCTGAATCACGCGGCGAATTTCTTCATCTCGCCCAATCACCGGATCCAGTTTGCCCTCGCGGGCGGCCTGGGTCAGATCGCGGCCATAGCGTTCTAGGGCTTCATAGCGGGATTCTGGGTTTTTGTCCGTGACCCGTTGCTTGCCCCGCACCTCTTGAATGATGGGCTTGAGGCGCTCCACCGTCAGGCCCAGAGGAGCTAAGACCCGCTTGCCAACCCGCTCATCCTGCAGGGATCCCAACAACAAATGCTCGACAGAGATGAAGTCATCTTCGTAGTCTTTGCGGAACTCCTCGGCGCGATCCAGGGTGGTTTCTAGGCCCCGGCCCAGATAGAGTTGATCCACCCGCGCCAATTTGGGTTGCTGGTTGATGAAGCTCTCTAGCTTATCCCGCAGCAGCTTTGGATCAGTGCCAGCCCGCCGCAAAATCGTCTGGGTCAACCCCCCCTCTTGATCGATTAGGGAGAGGAGCAGATGCTCGGTTTCCAGTTGCTGCTGTTGGCGCTGACGAGCTACATCCTGAGATTTGACGATGGCATCCCAGGCTTTTTCGGTAAATTGATTGGGGTTGGTGGGCTGCATAGAAGTTTGGGAGGAGCTTGGTGTTACTTGGTATTTGGTATTCAGTATAGGGAGCGGCTTAGGTCAATAGCTTTGGCCGCACCAGTTGCGGGATCCTTTCCAGGCGGGATCCCATTGATCTGTCCCATGATTTATTGATCATCTATTGATCTAGGTATCGCCCATTTTGTAACATCCAGCGTTCCAGAGAACCGTCCCCACCCACCCAGCTCTGTGGAGGGATCCCCGCCTTGGGCTGTATCGGGGTTAGTCCTCCTCTTCGTAGGGCCGCCCTTCCCCGATCACTGCCAGATCAATTTGCTGTCGGTAGTAGTCCACATTTTTGATCTGTACCTCCACCCGATCTCCGAGGCGAAACTGCTGTCGGCTTTTGCGGCCCACTAGGGCCTGTTGGCGGTTGCGATATTCGTACCAATCGTTTTTCAAAGAGCTGACCCGTACCAACCCTTCCGCCAGGATCGGGTCTACCTGGACGAAAAAGCCATAGTTTTGCACGCCGATGATCAGGCCGGGGAACGACTCGCCCAAGTGTTTTTGCATGAATTCGGAGCGCTTCAGACCCATCAGCTCCTGCTCCGCCTTGAACCGTATCTGATGCCCCTCCCGCAGGGTTTCCAGTTGAGCCTGGAGAAATGCCTGCCATTCCTCTTGCACCTTCGGCGGCAACACGTTCCAGTTGATCTGGCCGTGACAGGTGTGACTGTGCAGATCCACGCCGGTTTTCACCCGTGTGCTGCGGCGATCCCGTCCTTTGCTGAGAGCCAGATGTAGAGCACGCAGGTTGAGCAGATCTCCATAGCGGCGCAGGGGGGCGGTAAAGGTGGCGTAGGGTTCCGTCAGGCCCAGGCCAAAATGCCCGAGAGATTCCCCTTCTGGCAGGGGCTGCAGGCGATATTCCACCGGGGGCAAGGTGGCCAACATCTGCGCCACCAAAGCCGGACTAGCCCCAGAAGCTAAGACATCCGGGGCGGTGATGCGGGCACAAATCCGTTGCCAGTCCGACAGCGTCACGGTTTCGGGATCCTGCAAATTCAGATCCAGCTTCATGGAGTTGGTCAGGCGCAAAAAGCCCTGTAGCGCTTCGGCACTTGGAGCAGGCTGGACTCGAGCCAAGGAGGGGATCCCCAACTGGCGCAAATGGTTACCAAGGGTCTGGTTGGCCAGCAACAGTATCTCCGTCATCAGGGCATGGGCACTGAGGCGGTCGCTCACCAACAGGGATCCATAGCTGCTTTCATCAGCGGAGTGGGGGGTGAGCAAATCCAACAGGGGCAGATCGAACCCGCCCGCTTGGTGGCGTTTCACCCGCAGAATTTGGCTAAGGCGCAGCAGGTTTTGCAGCAGCGCCATCAACTCCGGTACTTCTTCCTCGGGGTTGAAGTCGGCGGCGGTGGCTAGAAGGGCTTGCACCTGCCCGTAGGACAAGTGCGCCCGCGACTGCACAATGCTGGGCTGAATCTCAAAGCCTTCTGATACTCCTTCTGAGCTCATGTTCAGGAGCAGGGAGTAGGCCAGTCGCTCCTGTTGGGGCAACAGGGCCAGGCGGGTATGGGCCTCAGGAGGAAACAGCGGCAGCACCATTGTATCCAGATAAACGGTAGCAGTGCGCTGCTGGGCTTCTTGCTCGAGGGGGTGTAAGGACTCGGTGCCCCCCGTGCGGGTTGGTTCCAGCCAATGGGGAATATCGGCGATGTGGATCCCCAGTAGCCACCCCCCTTCTGGCCGAGCTTGTAAGGACACCGCTACATTCGGCTCTAGGCCATGGGGATGTTGCAAGTCGAGGGGCTCTAGAGTGACACAAAGCCAATCCCGCAGGTCACGGCGACCCTTTTGGTCGGCACGGCTGAGCTTTTTCGGCAGAGCGGTAGCTGCCTCCACCACTGTGGAAGAAAACTCCTGCGGCAGGTTGTACTTGCAGCAAACTAGGTCAGCATCGATGGAAGCATCGGGGCCATTGCCCAAAAGTTTGCGAATGGTGCCGGTGGGGGGCAGATCCGCCAGAGGGTAACGCTCCACTTCCACGTAGGCGACACGGCCTTCCACCAGCTCCGTCGGGGATCCCTCTGAAGAGGTCGGGATCCCGGATTCGGGGAGAGCCAGCTCGAAGAGCAACCGATCGTCCAAGGGCACCACTCGGAAGCCCTGTTCCGTTTTTTTCAGGCGGCCCACCAAGGTGGAGTTGACCCGCTCGATCACCGCTGCCACTTCTCCCTCCGGGCTACGGCGACGATTGCCATCTTTGGTGACTCGTGCCAACACCTGGTCACCATTCCAAGCACCACTCAAGTTGCTGCCGTGAATATAAACATCCTCTACCCCCGGTTCATCTCGAATGGCAAAGCAAAACCCTTTGCTGGAGCAGCGCAAACGCCCCACCACCAACGACTCATCCGGCTGCCGACGATAGCGGGGCGGATCCCCAGATTGCTCTAAGAAACCCGCCCGCACCAAGCCATCGAGGGCGATCTCCAGCATGTCTTGCGCTTCTGGGTCATGGGCTTGCAGGAGAGCAAAAAGAGCGTCTTTATCGGTGAATTGGTCAGGCGCTTGGGAGAGAAAATGTTGAAAAAGCCGAGAGAAATCCATTGCGGGTATTGGCGAAAGAAGAGGTGGAGAATAAAGATGTATCAGAGCAGGGTGGGGCGGGCCAACCTCGGATAGAGTTAATCGCGGTGGCCGGTAACGATAAAAGCCACCCGCTGACCGATGTTGGTGCTGTGGTCAGCCAGACGTTCGAGGTAGCGGATCGACAGCAACATCAACAGAATAGGCTCGATCGATCCCTTAATGTCAGTCTGCTGCGCCAACGTATTGTAGAGGCTTGTGTAGTCCTCATCAACCGCGTCATCCTCGCGCTTCAGCTGTAGGCCCAGATCCGCATCCAGTTCCGTCAGGGCCACCAGGCTGTGGCTGAGCATTTTCTGGCAACGCTGCATCATCACCTGAATCCGTCCCAACTCCGGCGGCGGTGGATACATCACCAGACGCAGGGCCACTTCTGCCAAGTCTTTGGAGTAGTCGCCAATCCGCTCCAGATCCCGTATTAGCTGCATTAGGGTGCTAATCCAGCGCAGATCCCGCGCCACAGGAGATCGCAAAGCAATCAAACTGATACAATCTTTCTCGATCTGGCGATAGAGATGATCGATCTGTTTGTCTTGGGTCATCACCTGTTCAGCCGCCGCTAGGTTTTGCTCAAACAGGGCCTGTTGGGCCAGCACCACCGATTTTTCTGCCAAAGCTCCCATGCGCAGCACATCCTGCTGCACCCGTTTGATGTGGAGTTGAAGCTCGATTTGCCCCATTGTTCTCCCCAGCAAGGGTGATATTGACGGGGAATCCCGGCTGAAGCCAAAATTCCCCATTATGATGATGATGACAAATTCTTCTAGTCTAGGGCGCGGGAATGACCGCAAATTTGAGGGAGGATGAAAAAGAATCCGCATTCTGGTCAGAGGGAACGGATTTTCGGTGGTTTTTTCGCTGCATCTTCTTTCTTTACATTTCTTTCATCGCTGAAGCCTGTCTCATGACCCTTCCCCCAATCATTGTTTTGGATGATGACCCAACGGGATCCCAAACCGTTCACAGTTGCTTGCTCCTTACCCGCTGGGATCCAGATACGTTAAGGCTGGGCTTGCAGGATGGATCCCCGATTCGTTTTATCCTTACCAACACCCGTGCCCTCTCCCCAACAGAGGCAGTACAGGTGACCCAATCGGTCTGCCAAGCCTTGAAAGAGGTGATGGACGAGTTGGGGCATCCTGGGGGGATCTTTGTCAGTCGTTCCGACTCGACCCTGCGTGGGCACTACCCCCTAGAGACCGATGTGATGGCGGCGGAATTGGGGCCGTTTGATGCCCATTTTTTGGTGCCGGCCTTTTTCGAGGGGGGGCGGATCACGCGGGAGAGCGTGCATTATCTGCGGGTAGCCGGGGAATGGGTGCCCGTTCACGAGACCGAATTTGCCCGAGATTCCGTTTTTGCCTACCACCACAGCTATTTGCCCGATTATGTTCAGGAGAAAACCCAGGGCCGCATTCCTGCTCAGCAGGTGGAACGGTTCACCCTAGAGCAGATTCGTTCCGGCTGTTTGGAACGGTTGCTGGCGTTGCAGGGAAATGTCTGCTGTGTGGTGGATGGAGAAAACCAGGCGGATTTGGATCGCTTTGCCGAGGATGTCTTGGCGGCGGCCTCCCAGGGCAAGCGCTTTTTGTTTCGCAGTGCCGCCAGCCTGTTGACGGCTTTGGCCCAGTTGCCCCCACAACCTGTTCCCCCAGAGCAGATGGGGCGGTTTGTCCGGTCGGCTCAGCCGGGGGTGGTGATCGTCGGATCCCATGTGAAAAAGTCAAGTCAGCAACTGAGCCAACTGTTGCAGGAGTCCGGGATCCAAGCCATTGAAGTGGAGGTGAAGCGGCTGTTGCAGCCCGGTAGCGAAACAGATCTGTTACAGGACATTCTCGCCCAAGTGCATGGCGCTCATGGGGCTGGGCTCACCTCCGTGGTTTATACCAGCCGGGAAGAACTGACCTTTGATACCCATGGAGCCTCAGCGATAGAAACGCGCCTGGCTTTCGGGCAAAAAGTTTCGGGGCTGTTGATGCAGGTGGTGCAGGGGTTACCTGCCGAGATCAGCTACTTGATCAGCAAAGGAGGCATCACCTCCAACGATACCCTCAGCGTGGGCTTGAACCTGCCGGCTGTGCGTTTGCTGGGGCAGATCTACCCGGGGGTCTCGATGGTGATCACACCGGCGGATCACCCGCGCTTTCCCCAGTTGCCGGTGGTATTGTTTCCGGGCAATGTTGGCGAGGCAGATACGCTGACGTTGATCTATCGTCGCCTGTCCAGCCTGGTTTAGGCTGAAGGGGAGTGTCTTCCCTGCTACCCTCCTACACCCCTCCGATGGCCGAACTCGTCACGCCTGAACTCGTTGCTCCTCCCGAAGTCTTGCCCAACTTGGATCGCTGGTGGGGATCCCTGCGTCGCCGAGAGTTAAGTTCCTCCCCATCTGTGGTGCAGTCGTCGGCCCAACTGCTGGGATCCCTGGATGAGGTCGATGTGGTGATCGCCGGGGGCACCTTGGGGATCCTCTTGGGGGCAGCCTTGGCGAAGCGCGGCTGGCGGGTGATCCTAATCGAACGTGGGATCCTGCGGGGGCGAGATCAAGAGTGGAACATTTCCGGGCAGGAATTGCAGGTTTTACTGGCCCTGGAGCTGCTCAGCCCGGCAGAACTGGAACAGGTGAAGGTGACTCACTATCCCTCAGGGCGGATTGGCTTTGCAGGGGGGCCTAGTTGGTGGGTGGAGGATGTGTTGAATGTGGGGGTGGATCCGGTGGGGCTGCTGGAGCGCTTGAAGAGCCGCTTCCTGGAATGGGGCGGCCAGTTGGTGGAACAGCAAGCCTTTGTGGGCGCGACTGTTCACCCCGATGGGATCCACATCCAGACAGATACAGACCGGATCCGCGCCCAAGTGCTGCTGGATGCGATGGGGCACCGATCCCCTGTGGTGGCGCAAGCAAGAAAGGGACAACTGCCGGATAGCGTCTGTTTGGTGGTGGGATCCTGCGCTCGGGGGTTGCCAGCTCAGCCGACAGGAGATCTATTTTATAGTTTTGCCCCGGCACAATCGGGGTATCAGCCCTTCTGGGAAGCCTTCCCTGCTCGAGATGGGCGCACCACCTACCTGTTCACCTACTGCGATCTGCACCCGGCCCGCCCCAGCCTCAGTACTCTCTGGCAAGACTATTTGCAGGGTCTGCCCACTTATCAAGGGGTGGATTTGGCGCAGATCACCTGGGTGCGGAAGCTGTGTGGGGTTTTCCCGGCCTACCGCTGCAGCCCTTTGCAAATGCCTTGGGATCGCATCTTGGCAGTGGGAGATAGCAGTGGCAGCCAGTCCCCCCTCAGTTTTGGCGGATTTGGGGCGATGCTACGCCATCTGGAGCGCCTACAACAAGGAATCCACGAGGCCCTATCCCTTCGGCAGCTCGACCGAGCGGCTCTAGCCCTTTTGCAACCTTACCAACCCAACTTAGCCGTGACTGGGTTGTTTCAGAAAGCGATGATTCCGCCGCTCAAAGAGAGCCATTGGGATCCCCAGAGCATTAACCGCCTATTGAGCAGCGTGTTTGGGGCGATGTTTGCGGCTGGCCCCCAGGTGGTGAAGCCCTTTTTGCAGGATGTGGTGCAGTTTGGCGGGTTAGCGCAGGCGTTGCTGGGGGTGATGGGCCGGGATCCCCTCTTGGTTGCAAGCCTCCTGAAGCAGATCGGGCCTTGGGAGCTGATACAGTGGATGGGCCATTTGGGCTCGCTAGGGGCCTACGACCTGCTGAATCGAATCCCTGTGGGTTGGGAAGGGGCAGCCTCCAACTATTTCTGGAAACGCCGCCGCGAAGCTTGGCAATACGGCTCTGGAGGGGATCATGGAGGCTAGCTTCTCTCAAAAAACGTTTGCGACCGCCTCGGAAAATCACTGAAACAACCTATTTGTCTTGACCTGCTCATTTCGGCAAGTCCGTGGCCAACTTGATCCTGTTCCTCGGTCAGGGACGCGACGGCGTTGAAGTGTCTCCACCACTCCCTACAAATGGAAGCAAATAGGTAACAGGAACTAGGGATAGAGGACAGGCAGTCTCCACTCTGTGGGGATCCCTATAGGTTGGAAGTAAACAAGCGAAGAATCCACCTCAGTTTTGTGCACAGAAGGCTAAAGAGTCGCCGCCTTAGGAGTAGGAGCTGTGGTATAGGCCAGATTAATCGCTGCACTTCTTTTTGCATCTGCCAGCTTAAGTCCTGCGGGCACTATCACCATCCAGGGTGATCCCAATGAGTGGGTGATTGTTGATCAGGTGGACAACGAGCGTGTGAATACGACCGTTTTGCTCCGACCAGATGAGAGCCTAGCCAGTTGGTACGAGATGCTGACTTTTATGAGATTAAAGGATCGGATGTGCCGCGGATCCTCGCCAACAATCTTCGGGATCGGCTGCTCACGAACTGCCCCGAGAGCAGCTTCAAGTTCCACCGTGAGGCTAGCACTGATGTTCTCTACAAGACCCTCCACGAGATGCAGGGGGATGGCTCCGTAGGAGCACCGACGAGCGAGTTCAAAAGTGCCGACAGTGGTATGTGGGCCTTGATGCCTTTGTCAACCCGTAGCGGTGCTGATGTACGGGTGCGTTGGATCTACAAAGAGGGTGAGTTCGGTAGCGAGCAACTTTTACGTGAGTTCTCTATCATTTGGGATCAAGCCTACGACACTGTCCGTTCCCTTTTGCAACCCAATGACTTGATTCCGGTGGGTCGTTATCGCCTTGAAATCATCGTAGATGGCCAGCAGGTGGGAGTTGGCCGCTTCAGTGTGCGCCGCGCTGGTCGGTTTGGTTGACATCTTCCCCAGCCTGTAGGTCGTAAAGCCGCGTTTGCAACAGGGGGGCTTGCTGCGCGGTTCGGTAAGGTTCAGCCTTGAAGTAACCAGATCAAGCAACTGAGGTCGAGCCTGTAGTTCAGAGATCCTCAGCCAAATGAACTCGAGGCGACTATCTCGTCAAGACAGCTCAAACCGAATTGCAGGGATCCCTGCAGATTGGCAACTTTCCAAGCGGCGGATCCCTTGCAACCTCAACTTCTTTAGCAGTATGTAAGTTCTTGCCTTGTAGGAACGTATACAGAACCGTATCCTAAAAAGCATGCAAACTTAGAGCATCTTTATTCGCCTCTTGTAAAATGCACAGAGAGTTGATGCCCATAAGAACACTCCGCAATCGCCGAACAGTTCTTGCAACTGGAACAGCCGCGCTCGCGACGCTCATGCTGCCGCGGTTGGCATCTGCAACAACAACACTGACATTCCAGCTCGATTGGAAATACAACGCTCAGTTTGCGGGCCTTTTCCTTGCCGAAGCAGAAGGTCTCTACGCTGCCTCCAACCTATCTGTGCAAATCCGTGAGTGGTCAGATGGTTTGAACGTGATCAATGCTGTAGCTGAGGGAACCGTAGACATGGCCTGCGCCGAGCAAAACCTTATCATCGCAGCCCAAGCTGCTGGTGCTCCGGTGAAGGCAGTAGCCACGATGTTCCATGCCTCACCCTACGGCCTGATGACAGTACCAGAAGCTGCCCTTGAAAGCCTCACGGATCTCGTCGGCAAGCGCGTCGGTGTTCATGTGGATGGGATCAAAGTGATGGAGTTGGTTAAAGGGGTCAACGGGATCACCGACATCGACGTGATGGAGATTCCTTATGGTGACAAGTTTGATCGTGTCATCTCTGGCGAGTTCGCAGCTGTGCAGTGCTATGTTATCGACGAACCCATTGGAGTGGCGGCAAAGTATGGTTTTGAACCCAAGGTTCTACGCTTGAGCGAGCACGGATTCTTGTCCACTGCCCAGACAATTGTTGCCTCAGAACGCCTGTTGACTGAAAAACCGGAAGTAGTGCGTGCCTTTCTAGCAGCCACTTTCGAGGGTTGGGCCAGGGCTCTTGCAGACAAGCCGCGCACGGCTGCTCTTGTCGTAGAGCGCTTCGTGCCCGAGGGGTCACCCTACAAAGATGTAGCCTACCAGACCCGAACACTCGAATTGCTAGAGCCTTATGTGCGAGGTAAAGGTGAGCCACTTGGTGTCATCGACGCTGAGGTCTGGGCCGAAGCAGCACGTCTGATGCTTGCCTATGACATTGTATCGGCGTTGCCAGATTTGCAGTCCTCGCTAGCTCCAGGTTTTATCAGTTAACGGAAAGAGCGACAATGCTTTCACAAGCTTGAGCAGCAGCGTGGCAAACCTGCCTACAGTACCAACTACTCCCCTGTGTTTGAGCCAACCTTATCTGGGATATCTGAGGTCGTTTCCGTCAGATACAGCCGTTCTTCAAAAGCATCATATTCAAACAACTCCGCATAACGGCCCCAGTCGACGGCAGTGGCAAACTGCCGTTCCGCCTCCGCATGGGGGAAATGTTCATCCCACAGATCCAAAAAGAAATCTCCCCGCATCGAGCGGCTGCGCTTTTCCTCCAGAGTTTGCAGAATACTCTTAAACACGGGTACCCGCTCCAAAACTTGCTGCCGGAAGAGATCCTTACTGCGCAAAATGGTGGTAGTGGCAAAGTCTCGGCCAATCTCTGTGAGGTAAACCTCCCCTTCGGAAACCTGAGCAAACCCCAGCAATACTGCTGCATCCAAAATCGGCAGCAGATCGTCTACCGCCAGTCGGATCCGCTCTGCCAGATGGGCAATATCCACCTTGCCTTCCGGATGCTCCACGATCAATTCCAGCAGACCGCTGATCCCACCTACCCGCGCATAGGGCAGCGGACGGGCATAAGGAGAGAGCACTTTCTCCACCACCGGGGCTGGCGCCGCCACCTCCCCGGTCACTTCGATCTCCGGGTTGGTCATGATCGTGTAGATGTAGTCCACCAAGGACTTAAACCGGGGATCCGATCGATCGTGGGGCCGGGGTAGGTCAATCTTCACCTCCCCCCGCACCCGCCCTGGATTGGCCCCCAAAATCACCACCCGATCCGCCAGAAAGACCGCCTCTTCGATGTTGTGGGTAACGATCAAAATGCTTTGGGACGGAAAGGCGCTGGCATTCCAGAGATCGTCAACTTCCCCCCGCAAATTTTCTGCCGTTAGCACATCCAGAGCGCTAAAGGGCTCATCCATAAACAGCACCTTTGGCTCCAATACAAAGGCACGGGCAAACCCCACCCGCTGCTTCATGCCTCCGGAAAGTTCCTTAGGATAGGCACTTTCAAAGCCATCCAACCCTACCAAGTCGATTGCTTTGAGGGCCCGCTGCCGTCGTTCTTCCCGTGGGATCCCTTGAGCCTGCAACCCCAGCTCCACATTTTCCTGCACCGTTAACCAGGGCAACAGAGCAAAACTCTGAAACACCATCGCCACATCCGGATTAGCCCCCCGCAGGAGCTTACCATTGCTCAGCACCTGCCCTTGGCTGGGGGGGATCAACCCCGCCATAATCCGCAGCAGGGTGCTTTTGCCACTGCCGCTACGGCCCAAAAGCGCCAGCACTTCCCCCGCCTTCACCTCCAGACTGACCTGGCTTAAGACCGTAAACTCCCCTTTCCCTTCCGGCAGAGGAAAGTGTTTATGGACGTTTTCGACGGCAATGAGGATTTCGGGCCCTGGAGTCATAGTGTCTTTCCTGGCTCAACCTGCTCTTGAGAATGCCACTTAATAAGAGGTCAAATTTAAAGGTCAAACAGATGACAGCTACATCCTCTGATATCCAGCCTCTAAAGTCCAGATCTCCACTGCAGCCCTTTCATGGGTTTCCTGTACGATGACTGTACTTGCCTGAGCAACTGATTGGCAAGACTTACAGTACCAGGTAGATGACCAAAGCGAACACTACAAACTTGAGTCGGGTTTCAGGGAAGCCAGTCTTCACACAGGGCTTGCTCCAGATTAAATTCAGGCTCTTCAGGTACCAAACTAGCATTCAGCTTGCTTGCTTTGAGGAGAATCTTTTTAGCACTAGAATATTCAGCAAAGTTGTCATCGAGATACTTTTTAAGGCTGGAGTTATCTTTAAAGAAAGATTGCTTGAATCTGTAGACGGAAGCTAGCAACTTCTAAGTCCCACTGCCTAAAATAGGTTTCTCGTTCAGTTTCCCAATACTTCAGTACTTCAATTTGAGTAAATGTTCGCACAGTCGCATCAAGTAACTAGCAATCGCTCGCTTGTCTCTTTTTCCCAGGCCTTCGCTCTCCTCGATCAAATTTTCCAAGTCAAGATGGTTAAAATCATGGGTACGCAACTGTACCACTGTTTGATCTAACCAAAGTTGATAGTCTGTTTCATATAATGCAAGGTAATGCAAGGGATTCATCTTTAACTTCAGATTTCATGATTAAATGCCTCCATCACTACGAACCTAGAGAGCTACGGTTTCAAAGGCGATGCGTAGAGGATTACCGGAAGGTGGTAAAAGGACTACGAGCGTATGCTGACATCGCTGCAGCCCCCATCACAGGTGATATTTGTCTTCAGCCAACTGATAGAGCCGTCGCCAAAACAGGCGATTAAGGCCCACCACAAACAAACTCATCATGCCAATTCCCAAGGTGATGCGGGGCCAATCCCCCACCGCCGTGGCTTCAGCAATATAGGTGCCCAGCCCGGTTGCCGTCAGGGTGGTGGATCCCCAGGAAACAACTTCCGAGACAATGCTGGCGTTCCAGGCACCGCCACTGGCGGTGACCCCGCCGGTGACCCAAGCAGAAAAGATCCCTGGAATGATCAGCCGTCGCCAGCGCTGCCACCCTTTCAGCCCCACATCCACCGCCATTTCCCGCAGATCGGTAGGAATGCTCTGGGCCCCCGCAATGGAATTGAAGAGAATATACCACTGGGCGCCCAAAGACATGAGCAGAATGCTGCCCCACTCGATGCTGATGTGGCTACGAATAAAAAATAACGTGGCGAAGGGAAAGATGAAGTTGGCCGGAAAGGCCGCCAAAAATTGCACCACCGGCTGCAGCAAACGGGCCAGTTGAGGGTTAAACCCAATGGCCACCCCAACTGGGGTCCAGATTACTGTGGCCACAACCAACAGCAATGCCACCCGCATCAAGGTGAGAAGGCCCAGCCCAAAGGTGAGCACAACCTCGCCCAACCCCACCGTGGTGCTGATGAAGTTGAGGATCCACACCACAATCGCGCCGATCAGCACCAGTAAACTCTGGGTCAACAGCCGCTCTCGTCGCTGTTGCCGTTGTGGATCCGAAGGAGCCATCGGGTGAGGTCGGCTCAAGCCAGACAAAATCCGATCCCCCAGTTCCCGCACCGGACTGAGCCCAGTGTTGAGTAAGCGCGGGATCCGAGCCGTGGTTAACAGGTCGTAGAGCCAGGATTCCGGGGCAGCCACCCCAGCGCTCTGCTCCAAGCGGAACTTGTCCGACCAGGCGATCAAAGGCCGCCAAAACAGTTGATCCACCAACACAATCACAATGGCAATGGTCAACAAAGCCCAACCCAGCTTGGGCAGATCTTCGGCACGAATGGCTGCTTCCACATAGGATCCGATTCCGGGTAGGGTGTAGTCCTGGTTAAGCACACTGATCGCCTCGCTAGCGGCCACAAAAAACCATCCTCCGCCAAAGCTCATCATGGCGTTCCAGAGGAGGCCGACCATGGCCGCAGGCACTTCCAACTGGGTAAAGCGCTGCCAACCGGAAAGACGATAAAGGGTGGTGGCTTCCGATAATTCCTGGGGAATGGTACGTAGGGACTGATAAAAAGAGAAGGTCATATTCCAGACCTGGCTGGTGAAGATGGCGAAAATAGAGGCCGCCTCCAGCCCCAGCAAGCTGCCTGGAAAAAGAGCAATAAACCCGGTAACTGTAATCGACAAAAACCCCAAAACCGGCACCGATTGCAGAATGTCCAGTAGCGGGATCAAGATCCGCTCGGCCCAGTGGCTTTTGGCAGCGATGTAGCCGTAGATCAGGGTAAAGAGGGTGGAAACCCCCAGGGCGATGAACATGCGCAGGGTGGAACGCGCCGCATAGTAGGGCAAATTGCGCGGATCCAGGTCGATCTGGGGCACCACGGCGGGGGGCCGAAACTGCACAAAAGCCCCCGTCCCCACCTGGGCAACCAACGCCAGCAGCACTAGGGTGCCAAAGATAATGGCCACATCGGCAACCCCAGCTGGCAGCCGCCGTAACGCTTCAGGGGAGGGAAAGGTTCGCATGCACTCACTCGGCACTACCCAGGCGTTATTATCGGCTTTCTCGCGGCCCTTGGCTATGGCAGGCTAAAGATAGGCCTATGTGCTGGCTAGCCTTCTGGCAAATCTGGCGGTGGCTCATTCCACTGCGGGTCATCCAGAATCGCTTTTTTGGTCTCCTTCAGTTGTTTCCACAACTCTTTGATCTGGCGATAAGCCTCTTCGGGCTTCAGCTTTCCACCGGTTTCTAAGCTACAAATCAGGGCCACTTTATTGCTAAATTCCTGTAAATTGGCGTCAAAAATCAAATTCTGGGGCTTCACCTCGCCCCAGTAGGGATAGCGAGGGGAGAGAAACTCATCTTTTCGGGGAGGATTTGATTCCGGCACGGCTAAACCAGGGTAAAAGGAGCATTCACCAAGAAAATCTCAATCTACAAAGATTATGGGCGTTTTTTCTTAATCGGTTTGGGAACTTGAGCGGGATCCCGTGGAGAATAAAACTGCTCAGGAATGGACTCTCCGCTGCTGGCGGGTTTGCTGAGGGCTTTCTTGATTTGTGGGCGCGGGGTTGAGCGTTTCAGGCGTGGGCGTGGGGGCGTTTTGATCACGGGGCCAATCGGGGTGCCTGCTTCCACATAGAGCAGGGATCCCTGGCGGCGCACCTGTAAATCCCAGAAACTTCCTACCCCTTTGCTGGGCAGGGATCCGATCAGGCGCAGCTTGAAAGCTTGGGGTTTGCTGTTGGCCAAGGCAGCCTCGTTGCGGTTGGAGGGAGATTTTTTCCCGGCCTGACGAATTTTGACGATGATGAACCCCTTTTCTTGGGACTGAAACACCACCTCGCCACGAATGGAAAACCAATCGGGCACGACAGGAGAACGGGATCCCTCGGGTAGCGGCTGCCCCATTTCTTCTGGTGCCCAGACTCCCATCAACTGCACATGCAGATCCTCAGTTTTCTCGCGGGTGCGAGGATAGACCACCCACAGGTAGTTGCGTTCCGGCTCCAAATGCTTGCGTACCAGGCTCATCACCCGGCCTAGCAGCACCGCATCCAAATCCAGTCCATCCGGTGTGCGCAAAATCCCACGGGTAAATTGCTCGGGGGAGGGGATATATTGCCCTTCGATCAGCCCAATGGCCCGATATTGCATTTCTTCCCCAGGCGGTGGAATCGGTTCCAAATAGGTTCGTTCTGTCTCCGCGTCTTCTTGTGCTGCTTTGACTTCCTCAGCAGGGGCTGGGCTACTGAGCTGAGCAGGAGTAGAAGGTTCTGGAAAGCGTTGGGAATCTTCTGGAGAGTCTAGCCCCCTACGGCTACTGTCGGTCTGGTGCGACGACAGCTTCCCCTTGGCTGAGCTGGGTTTGGGGGGCCGGCGAAAAGGGGGTCTCAGATCAGAGGACATTGTGACGGTTCCGTTGCAGTCAATCGAGAATGCTTAGCGGTGGGCAACAACATTCGCATGAGCGGTGCAAAGCACTTTCTGCCACAAGTAACAGGAATGAGCCTGAGCTTTACCCAAGATCTACTCAACACACCACTCAGCCTAACCACCCGTTCCTAATTCTGCCTACGCTAGCCTGCCAGAGACCCATCAGGCCACCTTGCCAGCAACCAGGGATCCAGGGGTTGTCAACACTGTAGCCGATGATAGCAACTGCTTCAGAAATATCTCCGGAAGTGGGATCCCGAAGGTAATACTGCAATCAATCGCCTTGATGTCGGAGGGCAGCTCGCCGTCATGCTCTCACATGCTGAGCAGTTATGGGAAGAAAAAACTAGGCTGAGAGCTACAGCCCCCCATGCCTATTCGGTTTTTGGGCCAGAGTAGCTGTATCCCTTCTCGGTCAAATGGTGCTTAGTTCCTTTTCTTTCTCCGCTAGCAGCTCATCCACCTTCTTGATGTAGCGGTCGGTCAGTTTTTGGATGTCATCCTGCAAGCCTTTGGACTCATCTTCGGAAAGCTCGCCGTTTTTCTCCTGTTTGCGTACCGAATCGATCCCATCCCGGCGGATGTTGCGAATCGAGACTCGGCCTTCTTCCGCTAGTTTGGCCACCTGTTTGCTGAGTTCTTTGCGGCGCTCCTCCGTGAGGGGTGGGATATTGAGGCGTATCACCTTGCCATCGTTGCTAGGGTTTAACCCCAAGTCAGAAGCCACGATCGCCCGTTCGATCGCTGCCAAAGTGGAAGGATCAAAAGGTTGGATCAAGAGGGTGCTGGAGTCAGGAGTGGTGAGGCTGGCCAAGGCTTTCAGGGGAGTGGGAACGCCATAATACTCCACCTGAATACGATCCAGCAGGCTGGAATTGGCCCGCCCAGTGCGCACCGTATTAAAGGATCGCTGCGTGGCCTGCACAGCTTTACCCATCAGCTCTTCAACTTCAGCTAGCTCCACGGGGGCTCCTTCGCATTCAAGACACACAAGACACAGTTGGGCTCAGAGACCCCAGCCTAGATGACCAAACAACAAACAATAAGTAACATCGTCAGTAAGCCTACCCTGAGCCCGAACTTAATTTTACTGCCTTGTCGGGATCTACAGGGGATCCAGTGCGGGATTCCGTTCGATCCGGAGTGCACTTTTGACGCTCATCTCACTAACGCTGAACCTACGGCAGGCTTCCGCCAACGCAGTATGGGCAAAAGTATTGCGACGGATCTGGGTAGAGCAGAAATCTCCAGAAATCTAAAAAAGAAGATCCTAAATTTATCGCCAAAATGCCCCCTGGCAGGATGGTACGGACTCAAAGTATTTTCTAAGCTGCTGAGCAGTAAACTTCTCAACTCAGTTCTATGTTTTTTGGTCAAGTTTTTCCTCTAACCGCTCTCGCTGGCTTGCTTGGCAGCTTAAGCCTCTTTGGTTTTAGCTCCCCAGCGGGGGCTTTGGAGTTGCAGATTGTATCCCCCAATGCCTATAAAGTGCCCTACTTGGGAGTCGATGGCACCTTCACCCTCGATACCTCCCTAGCAGAGTCCGCTAATGATCCGCGCAACCCGAAGCGGGTCAAGTTTGAGAAAATGGAGTTCTTTTCCTTTTATGCGGATTTGCAAGGCTCAGAACCTCTGGCGGAGAACTGCCGCTATGTCTATCGGGGGGCAGCTGCGGATCCCTTCTTTTTCCCTGAGCGTTCTTTGGGATCCATTTGGGATCTGTTTCAATTGCGCGGGGGGGATAATCCTGGGGATAATCCTGGTTGTGAGGCCTTCAAATACGTAATTTTGCGAGCTCCCCACGGGGATCCGATCCACATGCACATGCGCTATGGCGACGACAGCACGGGTTTTCAGGCGCTCTTGGAGAACAGTACCTTGCCAGAAGATGCCGCCAGCTTCAACCCCTGGTGGAGCACCTACTGTGCAGAAGGGGTAACCGCCTGCGACTGAGCCCAGGTTATAGCTCTCGGCGGGCTTCTAGGGCACGGGCCAGGGTGACTTCATCGGCGTATTCTAGGTCGGATCCCATCGGCAAGCCAAAGGCCAGACGGGTCATGTGCAAACTGGGGGAGACCTGCTTTAGGAAGTCCTTGATCACGTGCATAGTCACCTCTCCCTCCACGCTGGGGCTGATGGCGAAGATCAGCTCACGGGGTTTCTCCTGGGCCACTCGTGCCACCAGCTTCCGGATGTGTAGCTGATCTGCCCCAATGCCATTCATCGGGGAAATGAGGCCTCCCAAAACGTGATAACGGCCCTTGAACTCGCGGGTTCGCTCTAAGGCGATCAAATCCTTCACCTCCGCCACCACGCACCACAGGGAGGGATCCCGTTGCGGTGAGCGACAGATCTCACAGGGATCCTCCGCCGACCAGTTAAAGCAGATGGAGCAATGCTTAACGGTTTGCCTGGCTTCCAGGAGGGCTTGAGCTAAGGCTTCGATCTCGGTGACAGGCCGATTGATCAAATGCAAAGCTAGGCGCTGAGCAGTCTTGGAGCCAATGCCGGGTAGCCGTTGCAATTCCTCGATCAGGCGAGCGAGCGGGCGGGTGTACATAAGGGCTTAGGGTAGGAGGGATCAGCCCAATCCCAGCCCCGGCAAGCTGATGTCCCCTGTCAACTCTTCCATCCGTTTGCGCATGGTTTCGGCAGATTGGGTATAGGCGTTCACCATCGCGGTCAGGATCAGATCTTCGAGTACATCCGGGGCTTCTTTTAAGGCTTCAGGATCCAGAGAGACCTTCAGGGGCTCTTGGTTGCCATTCACGGTGACCTTAACCAGCCCGTTGCCGGCTTCCCCGACGATCTCCATTTCTTCGAGCTCTTTCTGGAGCTTTTGAGCGCCATCGCGCACCTGTTGGGCTTTCTTGAGCGCTTCTTGGATTTTGCCGAATGGGCCAAAGCCTCGGGTCATGGGATCCTCTTCTTTATTCCAGATCACTGCTGTACTACTCTACCCGTTTCCTCCCGTCGGTAAAAGCACCTGAAAATTCGAGGAAGAATCGGATCCCTTAGGTTGCAGTTAACCCTGGCGGATTATCCTCAACAAATAAGCCTCTCATCAGCATCTCAAATCAGCATCACCCATCAGCGACAGCGCTTTGGCAGGAGGAACGATGGCCCAACTTTTGCAGGATCCCCAACAATCCCACTCTCCCCCCCACAGCCTCAGCCAACCCAGCCACCGCGCCCCCCGAACCTGGCGCTGGATCCCGGAGCGTTGGTATGTGCATTTGGGCCTGTTACTGGCCTGTTTGGTGCTGGGTTTCCCGGTGTTGTATGCCCTGATCGTCAGTACCCAGAACAATGCGGAAGTGTTTCGCTATCAATTTACCTTTGGCTCCTCCTTTGGCTTCAACTGGCGGCAGGTGATGGTATCGCGGCACCTGGGGAGCTACATGCTCAACAGTACGATCATGGCGGTGGCGATCACCGTCGGCAAAACCATTCTGTCGTTGTTGGCGGGCTTGGCCTTTGTCTACTTTCGTTTTCCGGGCAAATGGCTGGTGTTTGGCTTTGTGCTGATCACGCTGATGATGCCCACCGAAATTTTGATCATCGCCCTGCTGCGTTTTGTCACCGGATTGGGCTGGGGCTCCACCTACTACGCCCTGATTGTGCCCTTTCTGGCCAGTGCCACCGCCACGTTTTTATTCCGGCAACATTTTTCCAACATTCCCAGCGAACTCTCGGAGGCAGCCCAATTGGATGGGGCCAACCCGCTGCAATTCCTCACCCAGGTGCTGATCCCCCTCAGTTGGAACGCCATCGGGGCCCAAGCGGTGATTCACTTCGTCTACGCTTGGAATATGTACCTGTGGCCGCGTCTGATCGTGCAGGGACGGGAAAACCAGGTGGTGCAAGTGGGGTTGCAATCGCTGCTCAACCTGGATAGCTCCGCCTCCTATGGCCCGATGATGTTGGGGGCGATCATCGCCAGCATCCCGCCGGTGGTGGTGTTCATCGCCCTGCAGAAACCGTTCATGAGCGGTTTTGCCCTCGCCCGCGACAAGTGAGCCTGTCCCCGATGCCATGGGAACACCCGCCCTGTTTGAGTGCTTGCCTTCATGCCCAGAGATTTGCGTCGCTTCATCACCCTATTAGAATCCCGTGGCCAGCTCCGCCGCATTACAGCGGCAGTGGATCCCGACCTAGAAATTGCCGAGATTGCCGATCGCCTCTTGGCCTGTGGGGGGCCAGCCCTGCTGTTTGAGCGGGTGAAGGGATCCCGTATGCCCCTGTTGATCAATGCCCTGGGTACGGTGGAGCGCATCTGCTGGGCCATGGGCATGGAGCAGCCGCAGGAGCTAGAAACCCTGGGCAAAAAATTGGCCTTGCTCTATCAGCCGCGACCTCCGAAAAAGTTCTCCCAGGCGGTGGAACTAGGGCAGGCTCTATTTAGCGTGCTCAAGGCCAAACCCAGCCGGGATCTGTTGCCCCCCTGCCAGCAGGTGGTGGTGCAGGGAGAAGAAGTGGATCTGACTCAATTGCCACTGTTGCGGGTCTATCCGGGGGATGCCGGACGGGTACTCACCCTGGGGCTGATGGTGACCAAAGACCCGGAAAATGGGATCCCCAATGTGGGGGTTTATCGTCTACAGTTGCAAAGCCGCAACACCATGACGGTGCAATGGCTGTCGGTGCGGGGGGCAACCCGGCATTTGCGCAAAGCGGCGGCCTTGGGCAAAAAGTTGGAAGTAGCAGTAGCGGTGGGGGTGGATCCCTTGGTGATTATGGCAGCGGCGACTCCGGTGCCGGTGGATCTGTCGGAATGGCTGTTTGCCGGCCTCTACGCGGGGGAAGGGCTCCACCTGGCCCAATGCAAGACCGTGGATTTGCAGGTGCCAGCCCAATCGGAGATCGTCTTGGAAGGCACGATCACCCCCGGAGAAGTGGCCCCTGACGGCCCCGCCGGAGATCACATTGGCTACTATGGCCCCCGCAACGAGCAAGCCCCCCTGATCCGCTTTCACTGCCTCACCCACCGCCGGGATCCGATCTATCTCACCACCTTCAGTGGCAAGCCCCCGAAGGAAAACGACATGATGGCCCTGGCCCTGAACCGGGTTTACACCCCCATCTTGAGACAACAGGTGCCGGAAATCGTTGATTTCTTTTTGCCGATGGAGGCTCTGGGCTACAAAGCGGCGATTCTTTCGATTGACAAAGCTTACCCTGGCCAAGCGCGGCGAGCGGCCCTGGCCTTCTGGAGCGCCCTGCCCCAGTTCAGCTACACCAAATTTGTGATCGTGGTGGACAAAGACATCAATGTCCGGGATCCACGGGCGGTGGTTTGGTGCCTCTGTTCACGGGTGGATCCGCAGCGGGATGTGTTTATTCTGCCAGATAACCCCTTCGACTCCCTCGATTTCGCCACTGAAAAACGCGGCCTTGGGGGCAAAATGGGCATCGATGCTACCACCAAGATCCCCCCGGAAACCGATTCCCTCTGGCGGGATCCCCTCACGTCTGATCCTGAGGTGGCCAAGCTGGTCGAGCGCCGCTGGGCGGAGTACGGCCTCTCGGACGTGAACTTGCAGGCCGCGGATCCCCGTTTGTTTGGCTATGAACTCTAGGCCCGCAGCGCTTCGATCGGATCCAATTGTGCCGCTTTCCGGGCCGGGAAAATGCCGAAGACCAGCCCAATTGCCGTCGAGAGGCTGAAAGAAACCGCCACTGCCACCGGATCGATCGTGGTTGCCAAGGGGGTAAAAACCTGTACCACCACCAGAAGGCCACTGCTGAAGAGGATGCCGATCACCCCCCCCGTCACGGCAATAAAAATGGCTTCTGTGGCAAATTGCTGCAAAATCTGGCGGCTATCGGCCCCAATCGCCTTGCGTACCCCGATCTCATGGGTGCGTTCGGCCACCGAGATCAACATCACATTCATGATCCCTACGCCCCCCACCAGCAGGGAGAGGGCCGCTGTGCCCGTCAGCAACACCCGCAGCAGGCCCAGGATCGTGGCCGCCCCATCCAGCAACACCTTTTGGTTACGGATGATGAAGTCATCTTCCCCCACCAGTTGATGCCGTTGCCGCAGCAGGTTGCGAATTTGAAACTCGGCAGCGGGTAGATCTTCCACCGAGCGGGCTGAGGCGAAAATCGCCGTCAACTCCGTGCCGTAGGGAGATCTGCGCCCAACAAACTGATTGGCCACCACATCCACCGGCAGAAATACCCCAGCATCGCTGTTGCCAAACACCGTCGGTTTGGAGCGCAGGGTGCCGATCACCTCAAAGGGCAAATTGTTCAGCAACACGGTCTGCCCGAGAGCACTGGCGGGATCCAGCCCAAACAGTTGGCTAGCCGCCTCACTACCCAGTACCACCACTGAGCGTTGTTCCTTAATATCTGCTGGCGAAAGAAAGCGACCGTGTTCCATCTCCAAATTCAATACCGACAAATACTCTGGCCAGGTGCCCGTCGCTTCATAGCGGCGATCTACTCCCCCCCGCACCGCGCGCACATTGGTGCCGATGCTGGGCACGGCTGCCGATACGGCGGGCACCTCCTGCTCGATCGCCATCAGATCATCCAGGGTAATCGGGCGGGTATTGCTGGCATCCGCTAGGCCCAAGCTGGACGAAAAAACAATTAACAAATTGGTGCCCAAGGAACGGAACTGATCCACCGCCATCTCTTGGGCCGCATTGCCAAACCCGGCGATCGCCACCACCGCTGCATTGCCGATCAGGATCCCGAGCATGGTGAGGCCCGTGCGCAGCCGATGCCGTTGCACCATTTGCCAGGCCATTTTGGCAGAGGTAACCAGACTCATGCTTATGGCTCCGCTTTGATCAACGTATCTAGGGTCATCCCTGGCGGCAAGGAGGTAAAAACGCGATCTCCCGGCTCTAGCCCTGAGAGAATCTGGGTTACCCCGCTTTGGGTAATCCCCGTTTCCACCTGCCGATAGACGGGCCGTTGGGTTTGCGGATCCAGCAGGATCACCCCCTCTTGGCCTCGCTCGTAGGTGACGGCAACTGAGGGGACGGTCAGGGCTTGCGGCTGGGGATCCCCGATGAAATCCACCGAAACATTCATGCCCGTCCGCAAAAAGTCTGCCCCTGGCTCCGGTTCCACGATCACCCGAAAGACCGTCACTTCCCGTACCACCACCGTTGCCGGAGCAATCCGTTTCACCTGGCCCTGCACCACTTGGTCAGGATAGGCGAGGGAGCGAATCTCCACCGGTTGCCCCACCTGGACTTGCGCAATTTGGGCTTCGGGCACTTCCGCCCGCACTTCGATCCCTTGCGCCAGGGCCAAAATCGAGCTGGAAGAGGCGGCTGTAGCGTCAGAAGCCGCTGTGGTGGGGGCCACAAAAGAACCAATTTCGGCAAAACGTTGCACCACGATCCCTGTGAAGGGAGCACGAACTTCTGTATCGGCAACCCGGGATTGCCGTTGGGCCAGATCTGCCTGCGCTTGGGCGATCTGGGCTTGGGTTTGCTGAATCGCTTCCGGGCGGCTCCCTAGCTGTAGCCGCTCCAGTTCCTGTTGGGCAGAACGCAGTTCCGCTTGGGCCTGCTCCAGACGAGCCAATCGTTGATCCAACTCGTTGCGGGCCACCACCCCCTCTTGTACCAAGGCTTGAATGCGATCCCACTCGGTTTGGGCTAAGTCCACCTGGGATTGGGCCGCATCCACCCTCGCTTGGGCACCGGCAATGACTTGGGTACGTTCCCCCGCTTGTTGCTCCGCCAGACGGGCTTGCAATTCTTGAATGCGGGCTTGGGCCTGTTGAATGCTGCTGGTCAGATCCCCATAATCCATGCGGGCGAGTAACTGCCCTTCTGTCACTTCATCCCCTTGATCCACGAATAATTCCAGCAAACGCCCCGACTCCCGCGGGCTGACATTCACCTGGCGAATGGGCTGCACCTGCCCACTCACCCGCAGGCGTTGGGTGAGATCCGCCACCTGTACGGGCACAGTCAGGGCTTGGAACCGTTGTGCCATCTGTTGCTGGAACTGCCGCTGGAGAAAATATCCTCCTGTACCTAAACCCGCCAACAGCAAGCCGGCAACCATCCAGCCGATGGGCAATCCTCTTTTTTTCCGGGATCCGGCCTGCGCAGGGGGCAGGGGCGGTTCTAAGGGTTTGGGAAGGGATTGGGATCCCGTCTTTGGCTCATCCGTATGCAGGATCACAGAATGTCTCCCATTCATAACAAACGCCCCGACTCCCGCGGGCTGACATTCACCTGGCGAATGGGCTGCACCTGCCCACTCACCCGCAGGCGTTGGGTGAGATCCGCCACCTGTACGGGCACAGTCAGGGCTTGGAACCGTTGTGCCATCTGTTGCTGGAACTGCCGCTGGAGAAAATATCCTCCTGTACCTAAACCCGCCAACAGCAAGCCGGCAACCATCCAGCCGATGGGCAATCCTCTTTTTTTCCGGGATCCGGCCTGCGCAGGGGGCAGGGGCGGTTCTAAGGGTTTGGGAAGGGATTGGGATCCCGTCTTTGGCTCATCCGTATGCAGGATCACAGAATGTCTCCCATTCATAACAAAGGATTGACCTTTCTTTAGCCTATTGGAAAGATTCAGGGGGCGTAAACACGGTTTCCCGCATCTTAACTGGGTCGGGGATCCCTCGCTATGCTGACCCCCTGCAAACCCAAAAACAAACTCTGTACAAGGAGGAGGATGGGTTGTTATTATGATTAACTGCCAGTAGCGCGGGAAGGCCATGAACGCTCAAGAGATCATCCGCTCCATTGAAACGGAACAAATGAAATCGGATCTGCCGGAGATCCGTATTGGCGATCAGGTGCGAGTTGGGGTTCGCATTCAAGAAGGCGGCAAAGAGCGGGTACAAGCCTTTGAGGGCACGGTCATCGCTGCTCGCAATTCCAGATCCAATCGCACCATCACCGTGCGTAAAATCTTTCAGGGAGTGGGAGTGGAGCGAGTTTTCCTGATTCACTCTCCCCGCATTGAGTCGATTAAGGTGCTGCGTCGCGGTAAAGTGCGCCGGGCCAAGCTTTTTTACTTGCGGGATCGGGTGGGCAAAGCCACTCGCATCAAAGCCAAAGTGGATTACAAAGAGCAGTCGCTGTAATGGGCTTGGGTGCGGCTGGTGTAGCTGCTAGACTGGGATGAGCTAGATGAAAAGCTGGTCAGTTTCCAGCCGATGCGTCCTTAGTTCAGTTGGTAGAACGTCGGTCTCCAAAACCGGATGTCGTGGGTTCAAGTCCTACAGGACGCGCTGACTATCAAACCCTTTTGATCGAACCAACCGGTTCCACTATTGACATCCAGCCTTTTCCAGTGTTATCTGACACAGCAGATTCAGGTCAATCCCTTGCTCCATCAGGTTTTTTGCCTAGCTCAAGGGTATGCGTAAAGTCGGAAAAGGCGGTAGATTCTATTGCGTCCGTCGCCGAGGGCTAGTTCAGCCCCCCAAGTTGCTGCATCCCAGATGGCGGCTGGATAACCGTACGGGTCAATACCTCTACGTCCTGATGTCCTCGGATCCTACCGATATCCCCCTAGGGGGCTTGGTGAATACCAAGGGACAAGTTAACCTGAGTAACTCGGGCAGACTGGGGAAAGCGCGGTGCAACTCCGCCACTGTGACGCAACTGTGATGGGATCCCTCCCTCAGCCAGAACACCCACCTGCCCCTATCCCACATCCCTTGCGATTCACAAGGAACGGAGTTTTCGTGTTTGATCTGCTCAGTACCCCACCCCTGCCCCGTTCTACCCCTGATCCGTCGGGAGCAGCCCTGCCTCTGTTGCTGATTGGCCATGGATCCCGAGACTCAGAAGGGCGGCAAGCTTTTTTAGACTTGGCCCAAGCCTACCAAGCCCTCACCCCCCACCGGCCTGTGATCCCTTGCTTCTTGGAGTTGACCGAGCCAAGCATTGCCCAAGGGATCCAACAGTGCATCGCCCAAGGGTGGCAAGAAGTGGTGGCGTTGCCGCTGCTGTTGTTCGGGGCACGACACAACAAGTTTGATGTGACGGTGGAATTGGATCGGCTGCAAAGCTTGTATCCGCAGCTGCGCATTCATTACGGTGGGCCACTAGGGATCCGCGTTGAAATTCTGCAGCTGCTGCGAGACCGTTTGAGTGCTCTACTGGCCGCTCAACCTATTAAAATCCCGAACTCCGAAACGGTGCTGCTCTTTGTCGGTCGGGGATCCAGCGATCCAGAAGCCAACGCCGAAACCTGTAAACTGGCCCGTCTGCTTTGGGAGGGATCCGGTTTTCGAGCCGTTGAGACCTGTTTTATCGGCATTACCCATCCGCGCCTACCGATGGGGTTGGAACGGGCTTTGTTGTGGCAACCGCGGCGGGTGATCGTCTTGCCCTACTTTCTCTTTACCGGAGTGTTGGTGAAGAAAATTATGGCGACTCTAGAGGAACACCACCGCCTTCATCCAGAGATGGACTGGCTGGCTCTACCGGAACTGGGCATCGTCGATACGGTATTGCAGGGTCTGCACCAACTGGAACAAGAAGCCCGCCAGGGCCAAACCCAAATGAATTGTCACCTGTGCAAGTTTCGACTGGCAGTGAGCCAATCGGCAGGTGCCCAGCATATCCACCACCCTCACGACAATGCTACGCATCGCTCACACGATCACAGCCATTCCCATAGCCACGGTCATCACAACCACAGCCACCCGGCGGCGGCGGATCCCTATGCGCAGCTAGAGGATTATCATCAACGGGCTTGGCAAGTCCCCTAGTGGGGGCGGAACCCTTAAAGCAGCACCATCAACCCAACAGCAACCACCCCCCCAATCACACCCCACACCAACTGCCAGAAGGGATGATGACTGGTCACAACCTGGCCTTGGTGGTTTTGGAAGCGGGCCAGATCCATCCAGGAAGCCACGCCACGCCGGAACCAACCCACGGCGGATCCCTGCTCACCGATCAACCCCTGCACCTGATTGGCCCCAAATAGGAAGTTGCCCAGAGGCCCAAAGCGAGAGGCATAGCGCAAGAAGATCATCCCTGACTCATCCTGAAACTTCAGATCTGAGCCAAACCGATAGCCAGCATCGCCTCGCCCGATCACCTGTCCTTTCAGTTGCATCGGCAAACCGCGCAAGGGGCTGGCATAGGGGTTGCTCATTGCCTTCAACACATTCAATGCCGGAGGATTATTGAGGCTGGGGTACATCACCGTCATTTTCAGCAACTGCCCTACACTGCCTCCCATAACAATTAGCCCCACGAAAATGCCGAAGCGATCCGCCATCAACGCCGGGATCCCCAGCAGTGTCCCCAAAATCATCCCCAACCAAACAGCATTCAGCAACACCACATCCAGTACAAAGCCCCCGTAAAGCTGTTGACGGTTCAGATGTTTGCCCTGCGCCGCCACCGTGGCCATATCAAATTCCACCGGCAAATCCAGTTGTTCGGCGTAGGTACCCAAGGCGCGAACCCGTTTGCCCGTTAGGGGATGGGTAGAATTCAACTCCATCCACCAAGCCCAGGGGTTAAACAGATCCCACAAAAACACCTTGCCCACCTGCCCGGGATCCGCAGTCACCCGATAGGCGGTGCCGGCCGTTGTAGCAGCCTTGGCATCGTAAATGCCTAGGGCACGGGTACCTTCCAGGAGGCGCGAACTGCGCTGGAGGGCTTCCTCATCCTGTTCCCGTTCCCCTTCCTCCACAATGCCATAGGCGATCTTCACCAAAGCCCGAGAAAGCGCATTGGGATTTCCCGTCACTTCAGCAGCAAAGTGATCGGCGAAGTATTCTCGTACCCGCGAGAGGTAAAGCAACAGGTAGGATCCGGCCACGTAAAAGATATAGGCAATGAAGGCGAGGGAGCGGATATTTTTGGCCGCTTTGCTGTTCTCCCGTACATCGCGCACATAGCTATAGATCAAGTAGGTGATTTGCACCAGCGTGGAAGCCAAGGTCATGACGGCAAAGTCCCAGTGGATCACGTGCCCCAGCTCGTGGGCGTACACCGTCGCCACTTCTTCATCTTCCAAATAGGTGAACAGCCCTTCGCTAACGACGATGCGGGCGGTGTCCGGCAAGCTGCCGTAGGTGAAGGCAGTGGGGTTTTGGTCGCGGATCAGCCCCAACTTCGGTTGCTTCAGCTTGTGTTTTTGACATACCCGTTCGATCACCTCCACCGCTTCTGGGCTACGCCGTTTGATCTCGGCTAGGCTCACCCATTCGGTGCCATAAAGCCAGCCCTGGGTTAAGTCCATCAAAAAGGGTGACAAAAAGAAGATCAGCCCATTAAAAGCAAGCGTGATCAGGATGGCGAAGATGAGATAGGCAAAGGAGAAGCCACCCTCCAAACTGGCAATTATTGCCAGTGAAAGCACAAACACCATCCCCAACAACAGGCCCACCGTCACTGCTGAGGCCGCTGTGAGGTTACCGGCAAAACTGGCTAAGGTGAGCGAGATCCCCATCTGAGGGGCACGATGGCTGCGTTTCAACTGTCCTGTAGTACGGTTGGGAGTAGGCGGCACAGATTCCAATTCCGTCAGGGTGGTGCTGGGGTTAAAGCAGTATCGGCTTAGCCAAATGCTCAATAGGCGCAGTTGGTGCTGATTTAGGGTTTTCAGAGGTTCTAGCCACAAAGCTGCCTCCACAGACAGCATCACCGTCGAGACCGAGGTGGGGTTCTCAAACAGCGTGGGCAGCAGGGGCAAGATCTCGCGCTTCTGTTCGGCAGTGAGGCGGTGAAAAGCCAGGATGGCCTGACAGAGCAAACCCGGCGGCTTGGGCAAATCGGTGGTGAGGAGCAATCGATTGTCAGTAAAGCAAAAGCGGCTTAGATCTAGAGGCTCGTCAGGCTCCACCTTCACAGCTACGGGATCCGGGGCGGGGGGCTGTTGGAGCTTGACCTGAGTTTTCCAGTCGGCGGCGTGTTGGCCGATCGGGCGACTGTAGAGGGCTAACCTTTTGACCTGTGGATAGTGCGTAGAGACCGTGATTTGGAACCAGGAGGTGAGTTCTTCGTAGTCGAGGATGAGATCAGCAGGACGATTGATCATCACCACCACGGCGTAGGCCTCTGATTCACTGTCCCGAATCGGCTGGGTTTTGACCTGGAGTTTCAGGTGTGGGTTTTGTAGCGCTTGTTCTAGCCACTGAGTGATCTGCAGCTCGTTCATAGCCATCTCCCAAGTCTAAAAGAGCAGCCATTCGCCACCATCGGCCTTTACAGTGGCTATTGTGACATTTCCCCTTGCAAGTGGGATCCCTCCCAGATCACAGACGACCTGTACACCTCTGCGGCCCTATTGGGTGAACGATGCCTTTCTCCTCTAACAGTATGGGATTTGATTCTTTCGGATTTGGTAGTGCTATTCGTTCTCTGTGGGGGTTGGAGCCGCAGGCAATTTTTTTGAATCACGGCTCCTACGGTGCAGCCCCAAAAAGGGTGTTGCAAGCTCAGAGTGCTTGGCGAGAACGCCTTGAGGCTCAACCGGTACGGTTTATGGGAGAGGAACTCCCCCAAGCTTTGCGGAGGGCAGCAGCAGAGTTGGCCCATTTTGTCGGGGCTGAACCTGAAAATCTGGTGTTTGTGGAAAATGCCACCAGCGGGGTGAATGCTGTCTTGCGCTCCCTCTCTTTTCAGCCGGGGGATGAGATCGCTTTTGCCAACCAGGGCTATGGAGCGGTACAGCAAACGATTCGGTGGGTGTGTGGCAGAACGGGATCCCTTCCGGTTGAGGCGCAGATCCCCTTTCCGATTGCGGGCCCGGAACAGGTCATTGCAGCCTTCGAGGCGATCCTCAGTCCACAAACTCGTTTGGCGATCTTGGATCACATCACATCACCCACAGCCCTGATTTACCCATTACCTGAGCTGATCAGCCTCTGTCGGGAGCGCGGGATCCCTGTTTTGGTGGATGGTGCCCATGCCCCAGGGATCCTCCCTCTAAAGCTGGAAAACCTGGGGGCCGATTGGTATACCGGCAATGCCCATAAGTGGTTGTTTGCCCCGAAAGGCTGTGCTTTTTTGTGGGTGGCTCCTCATCAACAGGCCCAAACCCACCCGACGGTGATCTCTCACGGGTATGGGCAAGGGTTCACAGCCGAATTCGATTGGGTGGGTACACGGGATCCCAGCGCTTGGCTGGCGATCTCGGCGGCATTACAGTTCATTCAGGAGTTGGGGGTTGAGCGGATACGGCAGCACAATCACACTCTGATGAAGCAGGCGCGGCAGTTGCTTCTAGATCGTCTCCAGGAGATCCCGCCTGTTCCAGAGGACATGTTGGGTTTTATGGCCACCCTTCCTTTGCCGCCGGTTTGGCAGCAATGGATGCCGGAGCAGCTTTTGTCGATCCGGGCCCGCCAGTTGCACGATTACCTTTGGCACACGCACCACATCGAAGTCCCGATCATCCCCTTCGGAGGGCAGCTTTGGGTTCGCATCTCTGCTCAGCTCTACAACTATTTGGCGGAGTATGAACAGTTGGCACTGGCATTGGAACGGCTGCCCGATGGTTTTGCGGTGTAACGTGGTGCAAAGTCAGAAAACCTTAGAACCTCTGTGAAGTCGGAAAAGGCTGTATCTCAAACTCCGGCCCAGTGCCACCAGGCCCAGCCCAGCCCCACCAACAGTGCCGTCATCCCGTACAGGAATCCCACCACCCGTACCTCCGACCAACCCCCCAGTTCCAGATGATGGTGCAACGGAGACATGCGCAGCAAACGTTTGCCTTCACCCGTTTTGCGTTTGGTGTACTTAAAGTAGCTCACCTGCAGGATCACCGACAGCGCCTCTACCACCAGTACCCCGCCCATCAAGGCCAAGGCCCACAGTTGATCTCCCAGCAGGGCCAAACCCGCTAGCGCTCCTCCCAAACCCAGAGATCCGGTATCGCCCATAAATACCCGCGCCTTGTGGTGATTGTGGGCCAAAAACCCCAGACAGGCTCCGCTCAACCCAAAGGCCAGCACCGATAACTCCGGATCCCTGTGGATCAGCCCCAATCCAAACAGCAGGATAGCCACTACCCCTGCCGCCAAGCCATCCATGCCATCCGTCAGGTTCACGGCATTGTTGGTTCCCACCAGCACAAACACTGCCAACGGCCAAAACAGCCCACCCAAAGAGAGGGTACCCAGCCCCGGCAACGTTAGCCCAGTCGGGATTCCTTGCCAGGCCAAATAGCCACAAAACAGCGCCGCGATCCCCAACTGCAAAAACAGCTTTTGTTGGGGGGATAACCCCTTGTTGGATTGCTGCCGGATCACCTGCCAATCATCCAGCCAACCGACAAACCCAGAGGCCAAAGTGAGTACTCCAATCGCCAGCACCTGGGGATCCCAACCCGTCCACCCCCAGGCCACCAGTAGCCCCACAGGTAGAAAGCTGATCCCCCCCATCGTTGGTGTGCCCGCCTTTTTCAGGTGAGATTGGGGTCCTTCCTGGCGAATCACCTGCCCCGCTTTCCACCGCCGCAACCAGGGGATCAACAGGGATCCCAGCACACCAGAGGCCAAGACACTCGCCCCAAAGGGGACGAGCACCCACAGACGTACTCCGACCAACAGGCCCGTGAGCGCCAAGCCCAACCCCAAGGAGAGCAGCATTCCCCCCCCCGCAGCCGATCCCCCAGGCGGCTCCACTGGCCCCACAGACTCTGGGGTAGACCAGGACTCCGTCTCGCTGACACCCACGGGATCAGCAGAGGGATCCGTGAGGGGATCGGACAAATCAGGCCCAGAGACAGGTACAGGATCCTTCACAGCCATAGCCTCCAACACACCCCAACAGCCCCCCAAAAACTCCGGCGGGAGAGCCCAGAAAAACTCTATCTCGCCAGAGGCTCAGATGCGAACGTCGGTTGTGAAGGATCCCTTAGAGTGCACCCCTCAATAGGGCCATTTCCAATTGCGCACCTCCGGTAGATCCTCCCCGTGCTCCTGGATATAGTGTTTGTGCTCGACGAACTTGTTATGGATGATCTGCTTGATGTGAGCCCGCTCGTACTTGAAGCGCTCCACCCGATCCAACACATCATCTGCCAAGCTAAAGCGATCTACCTCGTTGAGGACACACATATCAAAAGGTGTGGTGGTCGTACCTTCCTCCTTGTAGCCGCGCACGTGTAGGTTGTTGTGGTTGGGACGGCGGTACGTGAGGCGGTGAATTAACCAAGGATAGCCGTGGAAGGCGAACACAATCGGCTTATCGGGGGTGAAGATGCTGGCGTAATCCACATCGCTAATGCTGTGGGGGTGTTCGCCAGGGGGCTGCAACTTCATCAAGTTCACCACATTCACCACCCGAATCTTGATATCCGGTAGGTGCTGTCGCAAAAAGTCCACCGCCGCCAAGGTTTCCATCGTCGGCACATCGCCACAGCAAGCCATAACCACATCCGGCTCGGATCCCTGGTCATTGCTGGCCCATTCCCAAATGCCCAGACCTTGGGTGCAGTGCTTGATGGCTGCATCCATATCTAGGTATTGCAGGGCCGGCTGTTTGCCCGCCACCACCACATTCACGTAGTGGCGACTGCGCAGACAGTGATCCGTAACCGAGAGCAGGGTGTTGGCATCCGGGGGCAAGTAGACGCGAATCACATCGGCTTTTTTGTTGATCACATGATCCAAAAAGCCGGGATCCTGATGGCTAAACCCGTTGTGATCCTGCCGCCACACATGGGAGGTGAGCAGGTAGTTCAAAGAGGGGATTGGCCGCCGCCAGGGAATATGACGAGTGGTTTTCAGCCATTTGGCGTGCTGGTTGAACATGGAGTCTACCAGATGGATAAAAGCTTCGTAACAGGAGAAGAATCCATGCCGCCCCGTTAAGAGGTAGCCCTCCAGCCAACCCTGGCAGGTATGCTCACTGAGAATCTCCATCACCCGCCCATCGGGGGAAAGGTGATCGTCGTAGTCGTAGGTTTCTGCCACCCAGGTGCGGTCACTGGCTTCAAACACCGCATTCCAGCGGTTGGAGGCGGTTTCGTCCGGGCCAAAGATGCGGAAGTTACGCTGATCCTGGTTGATCTTCATCACATCCCGCAAAAATTGTCCCATGACACGGGTGGCTTCCGCCTCGGTGGTGCCGGGGTGAGGCACAGGTACTCCATAGCGGCGGAAATCCGGCATTTTCAGATCCCGCGTCAGCAGGCCACCGTTGGCGTAGGGTAGTGCCCCCATGCGCTTTTCCCCTTGAGGAGCCAGTTCTTGCAACTCGGGGATCAGGCGACCCTTTTCATCGAAGAGTTCTTCCGGTTTGTAGCTGCGCATCCAGCTTTCTAGCAGTTGCACATGCTCGGGCTTGGAGGCCATTTCCGAGAAGGGTACTTGGTGAGAGCGCCAGTAGTCTTCGGTTTTTTGGCCATCTACTTCTTTGGGACCTGTCCACCCTTTGGGGGTTCTCAGGATAATCATTGGCCACTGGGGACGAGTGGGATCCCCTTTGCTGCGGGCGTTATGCTGGATTTCCTGGATTTCATGGATGACGGTATCCAGGGTGGCAGCCATCAGCTGGTGCATTTCCGCCGGCTCGGAGCCTTCCACAAAGTAGGGCTTGTAGCCATAGCCCACAAACAGGCTTTGCAATTCCTCATGGCTGAGACGGGCCAAAACGGTGGGATTGGCGATCTTGTAGCCGTTTAGGTGCAAAATCGGCAGCACCGCCCCATCGTGGATCGGGTTGAGAAACTTGTTGGAATGCCAAGAGGTGGCCAGGGGGCCGGTTTCCGCTTCGCCATCCCCCACTACGCAGGCCACCAGCAAGTCGGGGTTATCGAAAGCAGCTCCAAAGGCATGGGAGAGAGCATAGCCCAATTCGCCTCCTTCGTGGATGGAGCCAGGGGTTTCCGGGGCCACATGACTCGGGATCCCGCCAGGGAAGGAGAACTGCTTGAAGAGCTTTTGGATCCCTTCTGTGTCTTGGCCGATATTCGGGTACACCTCGCTGTAGGTGCCCTCGAGGTAGGTATTGGCCACCAAGCCGGGACCACCATGGCCAGGGCCAGTGATGTAAAGGATGTTGAGGTTATCCCGTTTGATGATGCGGTTCAGGTGGACATAAATGAAGTTCAATCCTGGTGTGGTGCCCCAATGCCCCAAAAGACGGGGTTTGATGTGCTCGAGCTTCAGGGGTTCCCGCAACAGAGGGTTTTTCATTAGATAGATTTGCCCAACGGACAAGTAGTTGGCGGCCCGCCAGTAGGCATCGATTTTCTGCAGTTGGTCAGCGCTAAGGGGTTTTGTTGAGAGCTGTTCTGCCAGAACCATAACCAGACCCATAGGTATCTATACCCTCATGGTGGTTCAGGTTTCATGAATTCTGCGGGGATCTTGTGATCTCTTTTGAATTGGGATTTAGCCCGCAAGGGAACTGCCGCTGGGATCATGCCAATTGGGATCCCTAGAGGATGGATGAGAAATTCAAGCCAGCCGCCTGAGCATCAATCTCACCATGCCCAGATAGACCCAGGCTTCCGTAATTATTCCCAGTGGCTCATTATCTCGACTCAACCGCCGGTTCATACTTAGCCAAGCCTTAGCCAAGCCAATGTTCTCTTTCTCTAATGTTCTCTCCTCCACGGACTCTCCCGTGTACAGCCCTTTCTCTAGTCATCTAGCACAGCCAATCTTACCTATCCGTTACTCGGCCAAGGACACAACTCCAGCCATCATCACAGGAAACTCCTGAAAGGGCTATATTTCTCTTTCATCACTTTCGGGAATTTGATGAGTTTGTGTCATTTCAGCCTACGAGAAATCAAGCCTTTCTCCCAATTTGACAGAAGAGGAATATCTCACCCTGTCTATCAATTTCCTGCTACATACCTTTGGAATTTCTATCATCCTCTATTATCCATAGAATCCGACACAAATAGTATACAGGTTTGTATCGTTACGCTGTTCACACTTTTTGTCGCAGGTCTTTTTGTCGCAGGTCATTCTAATTTTAGATGCTCCTTATTTTCAACCACACCCATAAAGAATGAATACCGATCCACAATCCCGTCCAAATCCAGTTATCTAGCCAGATTTTGCCCAAGACTGGCAATGTTAAGCCATGAGTGCCGCCTAAGAATAATCCTGCCAAGAAAATCATAGTTTGAAATCCCAAGAAACCCAACAATAGCATCAAGGGGATCCAGATATAATTCATCCGCAATTGATCTGGCTTAAAAAGAGGTCGATAGCTAGCCATAAGAGTAACGCTCAGTGTACTAATTCCTAGAACAATACCCCAGGCAAAAGAATCCGGTGTGCGAGGATAATTGTGAAGCAGATAACCGAAGATTTGATTGGAAAACCAGATCATCAAAGTGCTTACTATGGCTTTTGAACGGGTCAGAGTTGTTCCTGTCAGGATTCCAATAGTTACAAAAGGTAAGGTGCACGTGTAGGTGATATTACCCAAGCAGCCAATGGTGGTGAGTAGGCTTGCCCAGAAGTAACCTTGAGCCATTTGCTGACAGGTTTGGATCCAAACGTGGGCTGGGAGCCAAGCAGGTTTTTGCAAAACAAACGAGGTGGATGATTGTAAGCTGGTCATCGTTTATTCTCCTGGAAAAAGATGAGACTTTAGGGGACAATGATGAACCAGATGGCTTTGCACAATTTGCTCGGCAACTTGAGGGGTGACTCGTGTGTACCAGGTACGGTTCCCAGAATAGAAGACCACTGGACTTGGATCCCCCACATACGGGGTTTGCCCTCAGGATTAAGCCGTTGATAAAGGGCAGCTCGGCTCACCAACCGTTGCTTACGTAGCCCAGACGAGGTTTTATTGTAGGGGCCGCCTAAGTGTTCTTCTAAGCATAAATGCAAATGCCAAGTTTCAGTGGCAACCGTCAAATAGCCATCATAGAGCACGCATAAAGAGGGAGGATCTTTAAAGGCAAGTTCCAGCACACCTCCCTCGACAACGTGTCCCAATTGCACCTGTGCCCAGTGCTCCTGAAAGAGGCTGTACAGCAATGGCCCTAAGCAGTCGATGTGGGTAGAGATCCCTTCATAGCTCAGGATCCAGCCCGTAGGAGAAAGATCCTGCCAGGATTGGTAAATTGGGGTAACCCAAGGACTAAAGGCAGCCATCACTGTTCTCCAGTTAGCTCAATTTGAAGGACTATTCAATCTCAATCGGTGGGATCCGAGCAATCACACCTTTTTTAAGAGGACGTTCAGCCCAGGGCAGGATCCCATCGGACTTGGTGAGATACAACTCTGCAGTTTTGAGGATTGAATCGACATCTTTTTCTGGATCCAAATCTCCAAAAATATAGGTGGTCTTTGTGAGGGCAGCCAGCCCAATCACACAGGCATGACTACATCCACTCATGCAGGCTACGGGTTTGAGCTTGAGTTGGGGATTCAGGGGTTGGGATCGCAATTTTTCGAGAAGAATCTCTCCTTGACTGACTCCCTCTCTTTTGCCATTCACCCACTGGGATCCACAGGTGGTGCAGACCCAAAGGTAATGGGTGAGGCTGGGTTGAGATTGAACTTGAGCTTGAGGATCTTGAAGGATCTGGGTCATGGTAGGTTTGGGTTGTAAAGGATGTAAGAAAGCTGGGATCCTTCCTAAGCGTTGATAGTAAAAATGCACCACTAAAATTGACCCCGCAGATTAACTCTCAGGGTACGGCCAACACCGGGATAACCTGGGAATACTTCGTACTGTTGATCCAGGAGGTTATCTACTCCCATTTCTAGGATTAAAGTATCTGAGATGGGGATCCCTCCTTTGAGGGAAAGAAGGGTATAACCAGGGAGAGATTCACTATTGTTATTGTTGGTAAAAAAGTTACCAACTTGATGTAGCAACAGGGATCCATGCCAACCCTCGAAGGAATGATAAGTTAGCCCCAAGTTGAAACTATCCGCCCCGACAAAAGCCAGCTCCTTACCTAGTGTGGCTGAGTTTAGAGCCTCACGAATCCTGGGATTATTGAGAGTATAGTTGACAAAAGCTCTCCAATTTGAATCGAAACGTAGATCCAAGGCGGCTTCCAAGCCGGTATATTCCACTAAACCGATGTTTTCGTAGGATCCTGACGTTTCACTTGTGCTGACAAATGTAATGCCATCTCGGATTCGATTTTGAGAAAAAGTTAGACGAAGAAGACCAATATCTCCCAAAGTCTGATCAAGTCCAATATCAAAACTCTCCCCCCGTTCTGGTCGCAAGCTAGGATTGCCATTCACTTCAAAAAAACCCCGCAACCGAAAGAACAATTCTGAAATCAAGGGGGTACGAAAGCTGCTGGCATAGTTAGCTCGGAGGGTGGTGCCATCCCCCACAGACCAACGGATCCCGATGGCCGGAGAGGTGGCTGAGCCATTCACCAAACTATTAAAATCCTGACGGATCCCTAGGTTGAGATTCAAATTGGATGCTGAATCGTAGTCCAAGCGAGCAAACAGTGCCTGCTGATTGACCCTGTTGTTGTAGTTGACATTGGTGGATCCCTCAGTAAATGAAAACGTGGTATTGCGTCCCGCAATGGAGCGGTAGTCGGCTCCCACTACCCATCGGAGGGTATCACTTGCTTGCCAATCGTATTGCACCTGGGATCCCCAGCCGGTTCTGGCAATAACATCACGGGATCCCTGGGTTTCGGGAGAGCTAAACTGATAGTTGAGATCGTCAAAAAAGACTCTAGCCCGTAGGGATCCATCTCCCTGATCCCAAAGCCAATCTAGATCCAACAACACATCATGGGTGTCTTGAACCGCATCAGGTGAAGGGAAGTTGATACTGCCAGGGACTTGAAATTGCTTATTTAGATATAATCCATTCAAGCTGAAACTGTGATTTTCACTGACTTGCCAGGTGAGCTTAGTCTGGAGATTGTTGTACTCTACTGCTGAGTTTTCTCGGATTCCGGATTGCTCCAACCGAGCAATTTCAAAGGGAAAATCATTAGCACCCTCTAGGCGGCGATAGCTGATCACCCAGCCCAGATTCTCTGCTTGGCCGCGATGCTGGATCCCTTGCTCATTGAGGCCATAGCTGCCAACAGCCGTTTCCAGCAGGGTCTCTGACTCGGATGTGGGAGTTACCGTCACGATGTTGATCACCCCGCCGATGGCATCGGAACCGTACAGGGTGGATCCACCCCCTGGTGCAACCTCAATTTGCTCGATGACATCGCTGCTGATCTGGGACAGATCAAACCCGCCCAAAAAGCCCAAATCGTTGATGGGCCGACCATCCAACAGCACCAATACCTGAGCCGTGCGCCCCCCGCGCATGAATTGAGAGCTGAGTGCTCCCAATTGAGTCCCGGCAGTACCATCGCTGAGGATCCCCGGCAAATAACGCAGAGCTTCCTGAGCAGTTCTAGCTCCCTGCTCCTGGATCTGCTGGCGGGTGATGACATATACAGGCCGAGAAGAATCCCGCAATAACCCCGGGCGACGAAAGGGACTAGTCACCGTCTGGTTGAGAATCTCAGCACTGATACCAGTCTCCAAAACCTCTTCTGGATCCAGTGCTTGCCCCCACACCGGAATCCCAATAACCAAACCTCCCAGCCCAAGGCTGAGAAAAAAAACTTTATTCACAGTCAAGGCTCCCTTTTCCGTGCAACGCGGAACATCAAGGACACGAGCAAAGACCGTAGGCGGGCATCCTGACTGAGAGCTAAGCAGACACCTAACTCATCACAGTTGCGGCACAGCGCCGGATTTACACCGGACTTTCCCCCTCACTCACCGTGGCTGATCCCCACAGTGACCTAGCGGTAGACTTGCACTATACCTCCAAACCTAGAGGATTCCTATCCACCCTGGGGGGACTAAGGCGTAACAGTCACCTCAAAAATCTCCTCATCCGCTAGCCTCAAAACCCGTTGCCCTGCTGCTAACAACTCTTCTCGCGGCAAATCTCGATACTCTTCCAAAAAGGTGCCCAGCACGCGAAATTCCACCTGCTTGCCACTCTCCCGATGAATAACTAGACTAACCATTTCTGTAACGGATCCCACCTCCACCAGCTTCAGATTCATTTTTCCTAAACTGGCACCGGTTCCGGCGTGAAGACCATCTACTATAGAAGTAAACTGGATCTCCTTGGGTGACTTGTGAATCACCTCCACCGCAAAGCGATTTACAGAAGTGTGAGGGGTAGGGCTAAGCAAATCCAGTTCTTTCAGAGCTCTCAGTCCCATGCGATAGCCAGCGACAGCCCAAGGCCCCGCTCCCCCATGAATATCTGTTACCCGCTCTCTCCCCCATGAATATCTGTTACCCGCTCTGCTGTTGCTGACAGCGAGAAAGAAGGCTGCTCCTGCAAAGTTGGAATGGGGCCCCCGTGAGGATGTGCCAGAACAAATAATTGGCCTCCAGGTAAGCTGAGACTAAACAGAAACCCCGATAATGACAGGCAAGACCCTACACTCAAAATCCTAAGCAAGCTAATCATAGGCAGCGGGAAAGCTTGAATGCCCCCTGACACTTGACAATACTATGCTACACTATCTCATCTCATCTGTGGAACTATAACCCTGGCGCTTCAACCTGTCCATACCAGGACAGGGTTTACCAATACTATCTCTTCAAGTCAATATACAAAAATTATTTAGGCTTAAAAAATAAATATAAATTTGCAAAACTCTCTGGATTGTTGTCTGTCATGTCTATTGTAGAATTTGTTTAACTTGATTTGTTACTGCAAGCATTTTCCTGAGATTACAGGATCTACAGTATCTATTGTCTTGGCATCATGTAGCAATGGAGATTGAGAAAAGAGATTAGGGAATAGAATCGGTAGAGAGCTTCGTTGCGACATACATTTTTTGCCTTTCTGTTAGGATTCTGTAAGCTAGAGAGTTTCTGGCACGGCAGTGAAGGAAGTTATTAGGGTTTATTTGCTTAAGCTCGGTAGACTTGGAGGAGCCTTATGGATACCCCAGGAAACATTCAGGATAACGCGATTTCTATGCTGAGTAATCTTTGGTCTCGGCTGCTAGATTTCATGCCAAATTTACTGGCTGCTATTGCTATTTTGATTTTGGGTTGGCTGTTGGCTACAATTATTGCTTCTACGACCAAGAAGCTACTTAAAAAGACTCAACTGGATAATCGAATTGCTGGCTGGATCCTTGGGAAAAAGGAAGGCAGTAAATTGCCTGAGGTAGAAAAATGGCTGCCAGCAACTATCTATTGGTTTATTTTACTATTTGTCTTGGTAGCAGTCCTAAATGCTCTGAAGCTGGAGGTGGTTTCAGCTCCTCTGAATAACTTTTTAGGAGCCATTTTTACTTATTTACCACGAATAGGAGGAGCTACTTTATTGCTGGGTGTTGCTTGGTTGGTGGCTACAGTTGCTCGGTTTGCTGTAGTGCAAGGGTTAAAGCGTTTTAATCTAGATGATCAGTTGGCGCTTGTCTCTAAGGACAGTGCAACTGAAGAAGCGACCCCTCAAGATGCAGGAGCAAAAGTATCTCCAGAGGTTAGCAGAGCTGACGCGACAGCAGGGACTGCAGAGGGTAAAGTTGCTGGAGCTTTTTTGCTGAATGAGACTCTCGGAAACATTCTCTACTGGCTGATCTTGCTATTTTTCTTGCCACTCATTTTAGATGCTCTTGATTTACAGGCGCCTTTACAGCCCTTACAGAATCTAATCAACCAGTTACTCTCAGTATTGCCACGGATTTTTGGAGCTGTAATTATTGGGGCAATTGGTTGGTTTGTTGCTCGGATTGTGCGAGGTATTATCACGAACCTATTGATAGCTGCTGGGGCAAATTCTCTTGGTTCTCGCTTAGGAATGTCGCAACTGGCCCAAAATATCGGCATGGTGGTTTACCTACTGGTTCTAATTCCAGCGGTGATTGCAGCCTTCAATGCTCTTGATATCCGGGCTATTTCTGATCCGGCTGTGGCAATGCTGGAGCAGGTGCTGCGGGCAGTGCCTTTACTGGTGGGAGCGGGTTTCATTTTGGCGGTCTTTTATTTTGTTGGCCAAGTGTTGTCTAATATCGTGACTCAGGCACTACAGGCAATGGGCTTTGACAACATCCTCACCTGGCTGGGTTTGCCTCCTCTGCAGGCAATAGCTCCTGTGGAATCTGAGAATGAATCGAATGAACCGGTTGTGAAACAGCGTACCCCTTCTGAAGTTGTGGGATTGGTGGCATGGGTTGGGGTGGTGCTCCTAGGAGCTATTCCTGCTACAGAGCTGCTGCAATTTGCTGCCCTGACAGATATTGTTCAAGGGATCCTGTTGATTGCTGGGCGAGTCTTAATTGGTGTTTTGGTATTCAGTATTGGCTTGTACTTGGCAAACTTAGCCCACTCATTGGTGCATGGACTGGGGGGACAATCTTCTCAGGTGGTGGCTCAGGCAGCTCGCATTGCTATTTTGATCTTTGTGGGAGCAATGGCTCTGCAGCAAATGGGGGTGGCCACCGATATCGTGGTACTGGCTTTTAGCCTGATTTTGGGAGCAATTGCAGTGGCGGTTGCTCTGGCTTTTGGGCTGGGGGGGCGAGATGTTGCGGCTGAGCAACTTCGTCAGTGGCTCAAGACTTTTGAGAAGAAAGAGTGAAGGGATCCCTGGGTTGTGGTTTGTGATCTCTGCAACAATTTTCGGCTGAACCTTTTGTGTCTAAAATAGGGATCGGAGCAGAAAATCTATGTTTGCTTTAGAGTGGGAAGAAGCCAAGACCATTGTGAACTCTAGGTAGAAGCCGGCGGGGCAATCCACTATCCGCTGGATTCTCAGGGTTGCTGACTTCTAAGAATGGGCGCTCCCAATTCACAGCTTCTCCCTCTAGCACTAACGTAGTAGAAGAATTGCCTCCATCCAAATTCAAAGCATGTCGACAGCCCAACTGCAGCATCAACTGAGCCATCTCCTGCAGGGTAATCCCTTGGTTTTCCTGAGCATTGCCTGCTGTAACCCACAACAGATGTCCGCTCTCCAACAGGCCAATGGCGCTACGAGCTGCTCGCTGAGTGCGAAAAGCAGGCTGAAACTGCTCCCGTTCGGCATCTAACACCACCTGTCCATCCAAAAGCAGCAAAGGCCCGGCCCCCAGGAGGTGAGGATAGGCTTCTAGCTCCGGCGGATCCAAAGCCAAGTGAATGCTGAGACGATCTCCGACAACCAGTTTTTGGGCTTCCAGGGATCCTTCTAACTCCCGTGCCGCCAACACATAGCCCCCCACTGGAATTGGCACACTGACACTGCCCGCCAAGCCCGCCGAAAGAATGGCCTGTACCTGTCCCTCTTGCACCTGGAGAACGGTTTCATTGTCGGTTTGGGTGGTGTAGGTGGATCCCCAATCGGAAGTAAATTGCGAGATCCCAGCCACGATATAGCCTGTGTTGATGCCCATGAGCGGGATCCGATCCCCGATACCATTGCGCAGTTCTGCTTGCATCCGCAGCCGCCCGAAGCGCACTTTTCGCGTCAGCGGGACGGAGTCCTTGCCCTGATCCGACCAAGCTACGACTCCACGGCCCAAAATCGGGCTGGAAATCCAGCGGCCATCCAAGCGGATTGTCCCCAGCGGCTGCCGGGTATTGCGGTTAAAAAAGCCCCCATTAATGGCAGCCAAAGCGCCTTGTTCGCTGGCAAAGGAGGATAATTCTCGTAAACCCACCAACCCTGTCGGTTCAGCCCAAATCGGGCGCAGGCGACCGGCCGATGGCGAAAGGGTCAAAATAGAAACTGGGATCCGATTCCCCCCAACCCACATTTCCTCCTGATACAACGGGATCCCTTGCACCATGCGGACAGGAACCATCTGGGCTTGTGCCGGAGCCGAGTGAATCAGCACCACAGCCATTGCCGCCAGCCAGTCTTGAGTTTTGTTGAACATGTCTTTACCTCCCTGCCCTAAGGTACACCCAACCCCAGGTGGGATCCCCTGCATCCTCCCAGCCTCCCCAACCGGGGAGTGCCTGTGCCTGTAGCAGCAGCTCCGGCCAGACCCTATCCCCCAGTCTGCAGCAGCGCATCGCCACCCACCCCTGCTACAGCCAAGCGGCTCACCATCACTACGCCCGGATGCACGTAGCGGTGGCCCCCGCCTGCAACATCCAGTGCAACTACTGCAACCGCAAGTTTGACTGTGCCAACGAAAGCCGCCCCGGTGTGGTCAGCGAATTGCTCACCCCGGCTGAAGCCGCCCACAAGGTTTTGGTGATTGCTGGCAAAATCCCTCAGTTGACGGTGGTGGGCATCGCCGGGCCAGGGGATCCCTTGGCCAACCCCAAACACACCTTCGAGACCTTTGCCCGCATCGCCGAGCAAGCCCCCGATATCAAGTTGTGCCTTTCCACCAATGGCTTGATGCTGCCGGAGCACATCGACACCATCAAACGGCTCAACATCGACCACGTCACCCTGACCATCAACATGGTGGATCCCGAAATCGGGGTGAAGATCTACCCCTGGATCCGCTGGCAGCGCAAACGCATCACCGGGGTGGAAGCGGCTCGCATCCTGCACGAGCGCCAGATGGAGAGCCTGGATCTCTTGCGTCAGGCAGATATCCTCTGCAAGGTCAACTCCGTCATGATCCCCGGCATCAACGACACCCACCTGCCGGAGGTGAATCGAGTTATCCAGGCCAAAGGGGCCTTTTTGCACAACATCATGCCCCTGATTTCAGCCCCCGAACACGGCACCTATTTCGGCCTGACCGGGCAACGGGGTCCTACCCCCAAAGAGCTAAAAGCCCTGCAAGATCAGTGCTCCGGCAATATGAAAATGATGCGCCATTGCCGTCAGTGCCGGGCGGATGCGGTGGGGCTTTTGGGGGAAGACCGCAGCCAGGAGTTCACCAAAGATCGCTTTTTGTCCATGAAGCCTGAGTATGACCCCGACCAACGTCGCCAAGTACAGGCGGGTATTGCCCAGTTGCAAGCTCAGCAGCAGGTGACCCAAGACAGCCTGACGACGGCGGCACCCTCGGATAGTCCGGCCATTTTGGTGGCGGTAGCCAGCAAGGGCGGCGGTTTGGTGAATCGACACTTCGGGCATGCCCAGGAATTTTTGATCTACGAAGTCAACGCCCGCGGTGCCCAATTCGTCAGCCACCGCAAGATTCCGCAGTACTGCCACGGCGGCACCGGTGAAGACAACAATCTGGATCAGATCCTGGACTTGCTCCGCGATTGCAAGGCAGTGTTGGTCTCCAAGATCGGCGACTGCCCCATGAAACGGATCCGCCAGGCGGGCATCGAGGTGGTGGAAGACTACGACCTAATCGAAACCGTCGCCCTCAAGTTTTACCAAACCTGGCTGGTGAACCAGGCTATTGAGCACAAGCCCCTTCAGCACTAGTCAGGCTCACTGGCTGCTGACTCAGTGTGGATCCCTCCCACAAGTTCCCTCTCAGATGCTTTCCACAGACCCCCATCCTTTTGGAGACCCCGTTATGGCCACCTTGACTGCTCTGACCAAAGGCGGATCCCCTTGGATCCCTCAGTTCATTGAAAGCCTAGATATCACCTACTGCCTGGGCTGTAGCCGCTGTCTGAAAGTCTGTGGTCGTGGGGTCTTTGCCCTCAAAGCCCTCAATGAAGAGGGCGAATTTGTCGAGGACGAAGAGGAGGAGGAGAGCGAGCGCAAGGTGATGACCATCGTCAATGCCGCCCTCTGCATCGGTTGCCAAGCCTGCTCCCGCATTTGTCCGAAAAAATGCCATTCCTACGCCCCCCGAACGACTTGAAGCCCCAGAAGATCCGCTGCTGCCCGTCCTTTGAACGTTCGTCGAACCCTCGATTTGAAGCCTGAGTATCTCACCCGGAGCTGCTATGTCCCCCGTCATCTACCTAGACAACAACGCCACCACCGCCGTGGATCCCCTAGTGTTGGAGGCCATGCTGCCCTATTTGCAAGCGTTTTACGGCAATCCCTCCTCCATGCACAGCTTTGGCGGACAGGTGGGGCGTGCCCTCACCCAGGCCCGCGAACAGGTGGCCGCCCTGCTGGGATCCGATCCGACGGAAATTTTGTTCACCAGTTGTGGCAGTGAGGGCAACAATACCGCCATCCGAGCCGCTTTGGCCGCCCAGCCGGACAAACGCCACATCATCACCACCCAGGTGGAACATGCCTCGGTGCTCAATCTTTGTAAACATCTGGAAAAGCAGGGCTACCGGGTGACCTATCTGTCGGTGGATGGGCAGGGCTGTCTGGATCTGCTGGAGCTGGAGGCCGCCCTCACCGGTGATACCGCCTTGGTCACCTTTATGGCTGCCAACAACGAAACCGGGGTGCTCTTCCCGATTGAGCCGGTGGGATCCCTGGCCCAAGACTACGGGGCTATCGTCCATGTGGATGCGGTGCAAGCAGTGGGCAAGATCCCGCTAGCTCTGCACAATCTGCCAGTGGATCTGCTGACCCTATCGAGCCATAAGCTTCATGCCCCTAAGGGGATCGGGGCTTTGTATATCCGGCGGGGTTTTCGCTTTCGTCCACTGCTGCTCGGAGGGCATCAGGAGCGAGGCCGCCGCGCCGGCACCGAAAATGTGCCTGGTATTGTCGCCCTGGGCAAAGCGGCGGAACTGGCCCAAGCCTATCTCGGGGATCCCCAGGAGCGGCACCTACGAGATGCTCTGGAACAGGGAATCTTGCAGCGGATCCCCGACACCCAAGTCAACGGCCACCCCAGCCAACGGCTGCCCAACACCACCAACCTGGGCTTCAAGTTCGTGGAAGGGGAGGCGATCCTCTTTGGGCTGAACAAATACGGTATCTGTGCCTCCTCCGGCTCCGCCTGCACCTCGGGATCCCTGGAACCCTCCCATGTGTTGCGGGCCATGCACCTGCCCTACACCGTCCTGCACGGCTCTATTCGCTTTAGCCTTTCCCGCTTTACCCAGCAGGCGGACGTGGATCGGGTGCTGGAAGTATTACCCGAGATCATCCGTCACCTGCGGGCGATTTCTCCCTTCAACAGCGAAGCCGAAGGGTGGTTGCAACAGCAGGAACGGGAACTGGCTCTGCGTTAGCTCCCTATCCTTTCAACCCTCACACCTCCCCTCCCCCAGCCATTACTCAGCATCACCTAAGGATCCAGCCATGTGGGACTACAGCGAAAAAGTTTTAGACCTCTTCTACCACCCCAAAAACCAGGGGGCGATGGATCCCACCCCTGAGCCTGGGATCCGGGTGGTCACGGGCGAAGTGGGCAGCATCACTTGCGGCGATGCCCTGCGGCTCCACCTGAAAGTGGAAGAATCGACAGAACGGATCTTGGCGGCCAGCTTTCAAACCTTCGGCTGCACCAGTGCCATCGCCTCCTCCTCGGCTTTGACGGAGCTGATCACAGGATTAACCCTGGATCAAGCCCTCAAAATCAGCAACCGGGATATAGCTAACTACCTGGGGGGGCTGCCCCCCGCCAAGATGCACTGCTCCGTCATGGGGCAAGAGGCTCTAGAAGCCGCCATTTACAACTACCGCGGCATCCCCTTACCCGTCCATGCCGAGGATGATGGCTCCTTGATCTGCTCCTGCTTTGGTATCAGCGAGACCAAAATTCGCCGACTCGTTCAGGACAACCACCTGACCACAGTCGAAGAGGTCACTGCTTACAGCAAAGCCGGTGGTGGCTGCGGCTCCTGTCTGGTGGAGATCGAGGATCTGATCGCGACGGTTTTGGCGGAAACCCGAATGAAAACCCAGCCGGATCCGCTTCCAGCCCAACCCTCTCCCCCCCTCACTACCCTGCAGAAGATCACCCGCATTCAGGCGGTGTTGGAGGAGCAAGTCCGCCCCCTGCTGATCGCCGATGGCGGCGACGTGGAGCTGCACGATGTGGACGGGGATCAGGTGTGGCTGCGCCTCAAGGGAGCCTGCACCAGTTGTGCCAGCAGCCAGGCCACCCTGCAACACCTGATCGAAACCCGCCTGCAAGAGCAGGTGTGGCCCAGCCTCACGGTGCAAGCTGTTTAATCCCCATTTTGGAGTTTCTCATGCTTACCTGTTTTCTCCTCCGTTCGTCTCCCTTAGCCCAATCCGAGAGAGCTCCACCTCTCGGTTGGCTGCGTCGGGATCCCTTGGCCCTGATGCCCATCTCACCCTCCATTTCTCGACCTCGAGTTCAACTTCAGACCCAAACACTCAGTCCCACTAGGAGACCTGAATCATGAGACAGATTGCATTTTATGGAAAAGGTGGCATCGGCAAATCCACCACCTCCCAAAACACCATTGCCGGTATGGCCGAATTGGGGCAGCGGGTGATGATCGTGGGCTGTGACCCGAAAGCAGACTCCACCCGCCTGATGCTCCACAGCAAAGCCCAAACCACCGTACTTCACCTGGCTGCCGAGCGGGGAGCCGTAGAGGATGTAGAGCTAGAAGAGGTGCTCCTGACCGGCTACAAAGGAGTGCGCTGCGTCGAGTCCGGTGGCCCCGAACCCGGCGTGGGTTGCGCGGGACGGGGTATCATCACCGCCATCAACTTCCTAGAAGAGAATGGTGCCTATGAAGACCTGGATTTCGTCAGCTATGACGTGCTGGGGGACGTGGTCTGCGGGCGGATTTGCCATGCCGATTCGGGAGGGCAAAGCCCAGGAAATCTACATTGTCTGCTCCGGCGAAATGATGGCCATGTATGCTGCCAACAACATCGCCCGGGGGGTCTTGAAATATGCCCATTCCGGCGGTGTGCGGTTGGGAGGCCTGATCTGCAACAGCCGCAAGGTGGATCAAGAAATTGAGCTAATCGAGGCCCTAGCCGAAAAGCTCAACACCCAGATGATCCACTTCGTCCCCCGCGACAACGTGGTACAACATGCCGAATTGCGCCGCATGACGGTGATTGAATACTCTCCGGATTGCAGCCAAGCGGACGAGTATCGCGCTCTGGCCAACAAGATCGTCAACAACACCCATTTGACCATTCCCACCCCCATCTCGATGGATGAACTGGAAGAGCTGTTGGTGGAATTCGGCATCTTGGGCGACGACAAGGCATTGGCTCATGTTATCGGCAAAACCGAGAAAGAGTTGGCTCCTGTTTAACCCTGACGGCTGGGTTGGGGGAAGGCGGCTGCAGCCGCTGCTCTTCCCTAACCCCCGCTCCCCGCCTCGCATCGCCCAGTTCGTTCCCCGGAGGATCCCATGACTACTGTTGAAGAGACCCGAAAAATCGTGGCAGAGGTTTTAGAAACCTATCCCGAAAAGGCCCAAAAAAAGCGGGCCAAACACCTCAATGTTTATGAAGAAGGCAAATCCGATTGTGGGGTGAAATCCAACATCAAATCCGTGCCGGGCGTCATGACCACCCGCGGCTGTGCCTTTGCCGGGGCCAAAGGGGTGGTGTGGGGGCCGGTCAAGGATATGATTCACCTCAGCCATGGCCCGATTGGCTGTGGCTATTACTCCTGGTCAGGACGGCGGAACTACTACGTCGGGGTGACCGGAGTGGACACCTTCGGCACCATGCAGTTCACCTCCGATTTTCAGGAGCGGGATGTTGTTTTTGGGGGTGACAAAAAGCTGGCCAAACTGTTGCTGGAGGCCAACGAACTCTTTCCGTTGGCCAAAGGCATCACCATCGAGTCGGAGTGCCCCGTCGGCCTGATCGGCGATGATATCGAAGCGGCGATGCTTGGTCCTCCCGCATTTTGTTGGAGGAGATCGGCCTGCGGGTGGTGACCCAGTTTTCCGGCGATGGCACCTGGAATGAGGTGTTGCTCTCCACCCAGGTAAAGCTGAACCTGATCCACTGCTATCGGTCCATGAACTATATCTGCCGCCATATGGAGGAAACCTACGGGATCCCGTGGCTGGAGTTCAACTTCTTCGGCCCCACCCACATTGCCGAATCCTTGCGGGCCATCGCTCGGCGGTTTGACGAGACCATCCAGGCCAAAGCCGAAGCGGTGATCGCCCGCTATCAGTCTCAGAGCGAGGCGGTGATCGCCAAATATCGCCCCCGTCTCGAAGGCAAGCGGGTGATGTTGATGGTGGGTGGGTTGCGGCCCCGCCATGTCATCCCGGCCTTTCGGGATCTGGGCATGGAGGTGATCGGCACGGGCTATGAGTTTGGCCACGGCGACGACTACAAGCGCACCACCGAGTACATCGACGATGGCACCCTGATCTACGACGACGTGTCGGGCTATGAGTTTGAGGAATTTGCCAAAAAGCTCAAGCCAGATCTGATCGCCGCTGGCATTAAAGAAAAATACGTCTTCCAGAAAATGGCCCTGCCCTTCCGGCAAATGCACTCCTGGGATTATTCCGGCCCCTACCACGGCTACGACGGCTTTGCGGTGTTTGCCCGCGATATGGATCTGGCTCTGAATAGTCCCACCTGGGGGTTGGTTCAGGCCCCCTGGAAGTCTTAGCTTGCCCCCGGGATCCCGCAATGGGATCCCGTTGTCTGCCCCCCATTTGGAGACCCACCATGCCACAGAATATCGAAGACATCAAAGATCATGCCCGCCTGTTTCAGGATCCCGACTACCAGGCTCTGTTTCAAACCAAGCGCTCCTTTGAAGATGCCCCCAGCCCAGAGGAGGTGGCGCGAGTGGCGGAATGAACCCGATCTTGGGAATACCGCGAGAAGAACTTTCAGCGGGAGGCTCTGACGGTGAACCCGGCCAAAGCCTGTCAACCCCTAGGGGCAATCCTGGCGGCGGTCGGCTTTGAGGGAACCTTGCCCTTTGTGCACGGATCCCAGGGCTGTGTCGCCTATTTCCGCACCCATCTCACCCGCCACTTTAAGGAGCCGTTCTCGGCGGTTTCCTCCTCGATGACGGAAGATGCGGCGGTGTTTGGGGGCCTGAAAAATATGATCGAAGGCCTGCAAAACGCCTACACACTCTACCAACCCCAGATGATCGCCGTCTGCACCACCTGCATGGCGGAAGTGATCGGGGATGATCTGGGGGCCTTCATCACCACCGCCAAAAATGAGGGATCCCTACCCCAAGACTTTCCGGTGCCCTATGCCCACACCCCCAGCTTTGTTGGATCCCATATCACCGGCTACGACAATATGCTCAGGGGCATCCTCACTACCTTGACCCAGCCGGTGGGTCGTACCGCCAGCAACGGCACCGTCAATGTTATCCCCGGCTTCGATACCTACATGGGCAATCTGCGGGAGATCAAGCGCATTTTCGGTCTGTTTGGGATCCCGCTCACCCTGCTGGCGGACAACTCCGAGTACCTGGATTCCCCCAACGAAGGGGAGTTCCACATGTATCCGGGGGGAACTCCCTTAGCAGTAGCGGCCCAGTGCCTCAATGCGGATGCCAGCATCTCGCTGCAGCGCTACACCACCCCCAAAACTCTGGAGTTTCTGGCGGAAGGCACCGGCCAGCCCACCCTGACTGCCCGGCCTTTTGGCATCCGGGGTACCGATCACTTCTTGATGCAGCTATCGGAGCTGACGGGCAAACCCATTCCCCGCGAGCTGGAGATCGAGCGGGGCCGGGCGGTGGATGCCTTCACCGACTCCCAAGCTTGGCTCCACGGCAAACGGGTGGCCCTCTACGGGGATCCGGATCTGGTTATGGGCCTGCTGAGTCTCCTGCTGGAGATCGGGGCCGAGCCGGTACATATCGTGGTCACCAACAGCAACGAGGAGTTTGAAACCGAAGCCCGTACCCTGCTGGCCTCCAGTCCCTACGGACAAGGTGCCACTGTCTGGGGGGGCAAAGATCTCTGGCATCTGCGCTCCCTAATGTTTACCGAACCGGTGGATCTGCTGATTGGTAACTCCTACGGCAAATACCTCTGGCGGGATACGGGCACCCCGCTGGTGCGCATCGGCTACCCGATCTTCGATCGGCATCACCTGCACCGCTACCCCACCTACGGCTACCAGGGGGCGCTCAACCTGCTCAACTGGCTCGTCAACACCGTTTTGGATGAGGCTGACCGGCGCAGCTTTATCCCCGGCAAAACGGACATTTCCTTTGACTTGATCCGCTAAGCCAGCCCCAGAAGGGATCCTCCGACCCAACCCGACGGGATCCCTTGGCTCTCCCACTGCCTCATTCCACAGCTCCCAAATCCCAGTGAATTGGGATAAATGAATCGAATCTGTGGATTTTGGATGGCTTCGGGTTGGCTCACCTAGCCTGAAGACTGAGACCAACGTTCTCCCCTCGGAGGATAAATTGTGATGAAACCCTCCATCATTCTCAACGACACCACCCTGCGGGATGGCGAGCAAGCGGCGGGTGTGGCGTTTCAAATTCCCGAGAAAATCTCTATTGCTGCCCTTCTAGATGCCCTTGGTGTGCCCGAGATCGAAGTGGGGATCCCGGCCATGGGTGCTGTGGAAACTGAAGCCATCCGCGCCATCGTCAGCCTGGGGCTGCGGGCCCAGTTGCTGGGCTGGAACCGGGCGGTGCCCACCGATATTTTGGCCTCCATTCGCTGCGGCCTGAAGCGGGTTCACATTTCAGTGCCTGTGTCGGATCTCCAGATCGCTGTCAAGTTTGGTGGAGATCGCTCGCGGCTGCTCAACCAACTGCGCCAATCTGTGCAGATGGCCACCGGGCAGGGGCTGTGGGTATCGGTCGGGGCGGAAGATGCCAGTCGAGCCACCCTTGAGCAAGTGATCGAGCTGGCTCGTCAGTCCCAAGCTTGGGGGGCGCAACGCTTTCGCTACTGCGACACAGTGGGCATTTTGGATCCCTTTAGCACTTACGACCAGATCAGCCGTCTGGTACAAGCCATCGACATTCCCGTCGAGATGCACACCCACGATGATCTGGGTATGGCCACCGCCAACGCCCTGGCCGGGATCCGCGCCGGAGCTACCGCCGTCAACACTACCGTCAACGGCCTGGGGGAACGGGCCGGGAATGCCCCCCTCGAAGAAGTGGTGATGGCCCTGCGCCACAGCGCCGGAATTGATGTAGGCATTGATACCTGTCGCCTGCGGGAGCTATCTCAACAGGTGATCCGGGCCACGGGTACCCCCCTACCCCCCTGGAAGGCCATCGTGGGCGACAATGCCTTTGCCCACGAATCCGGGATCCACGCGGCAGGTGTCCTACGGGATCCGCAAACCTACGAGCCTTTTCCCCCCGAAGTGGTGGGCAGCCAGCGCCGCCTAGTGTTGGGCAAACACTCGGGTCGACATCTGCTATTGCAGGTGCTTCAGGAGCAAGGGATCCCGCTGGCGCAAATCCCAGCGGGGCATCTGGAAGCGCTTTTGGAACAGGTACGCCAGCACGTCACCCAGTCCAAGCAGCCCATCCCAATCGCCGAACTGGTTCAGTGGGTTCAGCACACCCTACAGCACACTTTCAAGGAGCCTCACTCCGATGTCTTCTAACCCGTTACCCTTGGATCCCAAGTCCCAGCGAATTTTGGCGGCTGTGTATCAGCGAGCCCGCCAGGTGCGTCGGGGTCTGACTCGCCAGGAGCTTTGTCAACTGCTCACCAAAGCCAGAGGAGGTACCTCATGAGCGACGAACAGGAATTGGATCAGCGGCCTCGATTCGAACTGGGGGATAAGGTTCGCATTTGCCAGCCCATTCGCAATGATGGTACCTTTGTCGGCCAGCCGATGGGGAAAATTTTAGCCCTCCCCGGCGACGAAGGCTATGTGGTCTACATCAGCACCTTTCTGCAACGGTTTTATATCTACGCTGTCCATTGTCTGACGAAGGGTTTTGTGGTGGGGTGCCGCGCCAAAGAACTCGAGCTTGTGGAGAAAAACCCATGAAAGTCATTCTGCACCAAAGTGCCTACGGACATCTGATGGTCTATGTTCCCAAAAAAGATCTAGAAGAATCGGTTGTTGCCAAACGTTTGGAAGCAGAACAAACCATTTTTACTCTGGCTAATGGCTGGGAATTATCCATCAACAATCTGCCGGATCCCCTGCCCTTGCCCAAGACCGTAGAAGCTAAGCACGTTCGACCCTAGGAGTCTCTAGGTTCCCTTTGCCATCACGTTTGATATCAGGTATGTCCGCCGGATCTCTAGGGAAAGCAACGTCGATATCTCCCATGACAAAGGGTGATGCTGAAGTCAGCCTTGCCCTATTTGGACGACCGGCTCGACAGGGCAGATGGCTCTTCATTCCCCTCGGGCTGATCGTGCTGCTGTGCCTAGGAACGGTCTATTCCTGGAGCATCTTCCGAAAGCCCCTTGAAGCAGAATTGGGGATCCCTGCCGCGGAGAGCCTGCTGCCCTACACCTTTGCCCTAGTCTTCTACGCCGCCCTGATGCCGATTACAGGGTTTGTGATCCCCCGTTGGGGATCCCGGCGGGTGCTGGCTTTGGGGGGCAGCATTGTTGGCCTGGGCTATATCCTGGCTAGCTTTGCCAACACGATTGGCTGGGTCACCCTTAGCTATGGCGCCGTTGCGGGGGCAGGGGTGGGGATCGCCTATGGGGTTCCGATGGCCGTGGTGGCCCACTGGCTGCCGGATCGCAAAGGGCTAGCGGTGGGGTTGACGATCATCGGCTTTGGCTTGTCGCCTTTGATCACCGCTCCCCTGGCCAATCATTGGATTGCAGAGGTTGGCGTTCGCTCAACCTTACGGATGCTTGGGATCCTCTTTGGGGCAGTGATTGTTGCCATATCCACCCAACTCAAGTTGCCCCCAACCCACTGGATCCCCGCTCGGGCCGGATCAATCCCCGCTCATATTTCCGGCCATTCCCCTATTCTGTTCAAAAGTCAGTCTTTTTACGGGCTGTGGATCTGCTATGCCATCGGCACCTTGATTGGGCTCAGCGCGATCGGCATCTCCAGCCCGGTTGGAGAAGAACTGATCGGCTTGGATCCCACGTTGGCCGCTAGCAGCGTGGCTCTGTTCGCCATTTTCAATGGGCTAAGTCGTCCTCTGTTCGGTTGGTTGGCGGACCGATTTCAGCCGCATCAGGTGGCCACGGGATCCTACAGCTTGATTATTCTGGCCTGTGGGCTGATGATTTTCTCGCCTGAGGGATCCCTGTTGTCTTATTGGGTGGCGTTTTCGTTGTTTTGGTTTTGTCTGGGGGGTTGGCTGGCAATGGCACCTACTCTAACCCTGCGCCTGTTTAACCCGGATCACTATGCCCAAAACTATGGGGTTGTCTTTACAGCTTATGGGGTTGGGGCGTTGACCGGGACAATGCTCACAGGCCAGCTCCGCGATTGGCTGGGCAGCTATAGTTATATCTTCTACGGGATGGCGGTCTTGGCAGCGTTCGGGATCCTGGTGGCCAACGTCTTTTTGAAGGGGAAGCTAAATAGCTAGGTATAGCTAACCCACGGCTCTTGCGCGGGTTTCCTGTTCGTGGCTAACTATTTGTGGCCAATTATTAGTAGCCGAAATCTCCTTTGAAGAAGAACCGGGCTGTATGGAAAAAGAGCGGGCTAACCCAAAGCAGACTATCCACCCGATCCAAAATGCCACCGTGCCCGGGCAACAACTCACCGAAATCTTTAATGCCCAAATCTCGTTTGAACGCACTCATCACCAAATCCCCCACTTGCCCACCGATTCCCACCAACAATCCGGTGATCCCCACCAGCCAAACTGGAAAATGGGGAAAGGCGATGGGCCAGTTCAAATAGGCCAGTGCCAAACTGGAAACCAAGGCCATCAGGGATCCCTCGATCGTCTTTTTGGGGGAAAGGCGTGTCCAAGGGGTTTTACCCAACAACTTACCCCATAAGAAAGCCAACGCATCATTAAATTGGGTAGCCAGCACCACATAGAGCACATAGCCCACCCCGTAGTGAGACTGGCTGAGGTAGCCGAGATGGGCCAAAAACCAACCAAAGTAAACGAGGCCAATAATGGTGAGAGCCACCCGCTGAATCGACTCCTCATAACGGTTGGTGAATACGGGTAGGGCTGTGGCCATGGCCGCTCCCCAAACTGGCAAAGCCATGAACAAGCCATAATTGCCGGAAGCAGCACACAGAGCCAGGCCAATAATAACGACATAAACCAATGCCACATAGATTCGGTGGACATAGAGGCCCGTCCCACGGGCAAATTCCTTGAAGCCGTATACGGAGATCAGAGCCACTAGGGCAATCCAAGCGTTAGCACCGATCCACAACGGTAGAAAGATCAGCGGCAGTAACACCGACCAAGTTAGGTAGGGTTTCTTAGCCACAGGCAAGGGTTTTAGCCAGATCAATGCCCCCAAACCTAGGTAGACAACTACCGCCAAGCCTGTATAAAACCCCAGCACCACCAGCCGAGGGGAGACTTCTAATCTCTCTACCCAAAACTCCAACATCTTGTGCAACTCCTGTCGCTAACCCTACTGTAGTTAGCCTCCGCTAAATTACCCATTGGCTGAATCCAGGTCAGGAGATGACCCCGTTGGGGAAGTGCGGAAAACCGTGGTCTTCGGGATGATTGATCCAGATCACAGACAAATCTTGTAGAATAAAAGTTTACGAAGGTATCGACTCCGTCAGCGCGGATCCCCTATCTCCTACAACCCAGAGACCTGACCCAAGGATTAACCTATGACGCTGGTTGCACTGTTTATTTTCGTGATGTATTTGATCGTCTCCAACTTGAATGCTCAAGCGGAGCGATAGGGTCTCTAGCTAATCTCTACCCACTGATCTCTACCCAAGAGGGATCCGGCTAGGCCCTGAGAGACCGGGGACATTGCTTACTCGGGTACACGGCCTGGATTAGGATAGGCTTCTAGTGGCCCAACCTACGGAACAGGGGAAGCATGGAAGCCCGGGATCCCAGCTCGATTTTGTGGGCGCAGGTGTTTGGCTTGGCCGCTATCCAGGGAGCCATCGCGCTGACCTGGGTAATTTATAACCTTTACTTGCCCAACCTGTTGGTGGACATGGGCTTGGCGGCAGGTTTGGCCACGGGCCTGTTGATTATTGAGAATCTGCTGGGGGCGGTGATGGAGCCCCTGATGGGCAGTTTTTCCGACCAAACCCAACGCTGGTTGGGCAGTCGTTTTCCCTTCGTATCGGTGGGGGTGATCCTCTCAGCGGCTTGTTTTATCGCCATCCCAGCGGTGGCTTTTTTGGGGGCCGATGCAGCGGATTGGATGCGATCTCTGCTCGTCTTTTTTTTGGTGGCCTGGGCCGTGTGCATGACGATCTTCCGCAGCCCGGCACTGTCCCTGTTGGGACGTTATGCTTTTTCGTCGGGGTTGCCTCAGGCAGCCAGTATTTTGACCTTAGTGGGTGGTGTAGCGGGAGCGATGGGGCCATTGGCTAGTGGGTTCATTTTGGATCTGGGGCCTTGGGTAGCCTTCGGGGTAGGCTCAGCGGTGTTGCTCTTGGCGGCTCTGGCGTTGCGCCTCGCCAATCCTGGCCAAACGGTTCATGACAAAGACTCGGATGCGGGCGAAGCAGCTCCTTTTGTCTGGTGGGGGTTGATCTGGGTGTTCGGGGCCGGGGTAGGGGTAGGGCTGGGCTTTCGCATGTTGATGACGGCTTTCCCGCAGGTGTTGGCCGCACAAGCACCGCAAGCGAATGTAGGCTGGGTGCTGGGATCCATCTTCCTAAGCCTGGCATTGACGGCGGTACCGATGGGTTCTTTGGCCAGTCGCTGGGGTAACCAACGGGCAATGGCCATTGGGTTGGGTTTGATGGGTGGGTTGTTGGCCTTGACGTTGCTCAGTGGGAGTACACTACTGGCGGTTATCATTGCCCTTTGCATTGGGGCTACCTTTAGTTTGGTTTCCAATGGCAGCATTCCCTTTGCCCTGTCGATGGTACCTGCGGCGCGGGCGGGGTTGGGCACTGGCATCTATTTCAGTGGGGGGGCAGTAGCCTCTAGCCTGTTTGGCCTACTGTTTGCCCAGGCCAAGTTTGAACCTACGGTTTTGGCTTTAATCGGCGTAGTGGCCTTTCTTGCGGCGGGGTTTTGTGTAATTTGTAGCCGTCCGCTCCATTAGTCTGCGATTGTAGTCTGCGATTCAATTTTTCCTGCCCGAAAAGCACAGGGACTCCACAAGGGAACCACAAGGAAACTCAGCTTACTGGGCTGATCTCCTCACTGCCCACCGGCAAGAGAAGGCGAGAGACGTAACGCCCATCGGAAGATTGATAAAAGGAGAGCTGCCCCCCCATCCGCTGTACCACCCGTTGACACAGTCCCAGCTCCAGACCCGGACTGACAGTGAGGGGAGACTTGAGTAAGGGATCCGCGTAGATTACCATTTCCGGATCTAACTGTAGTGCCGCCATCAGGTTGGGATCAAAGCTGCCCTGATCCACCACCAACAGTTCTACATAGCCATCGCTAGTTTGGCTCCACAGATCTAGCCGCCCCCCTTCCGGGCTGCGCAGAGCTGCTGCTGCCAATACCTCCCAGAGGATCATCTCCAACCGTCCTGGATCCCCCTGGACAGCGATACCCATATCCCCATGGGCCCGCGGCCACAGCTTGCGTTTCTGGGTGAGGCCCTCTAGTCGGCGCAACCCTTTGCGAACCAAAGCCGCCAGGGGCACCGTCATCGACTCCGGCTGCACCTGCCAAGACTCTGACTGCAACAGCGGCCCCGTGTGGGTGGTCAAATCCCGTAAGCCTCTGCCGATCTCCACCACCTTCTGCCAGCGCGTGGCTTCGTCACCAGGAGTTTCCGGCACCTGACCAAGGCGACGCAGGTTCTCCAAGAGGGTATTTTGCATATCCAGCAGACGGCGATGCTTATACCAGTTCAATTCATTCAGCACCTCCTGCCGCTCCTGTAGAGTGTGGATCCAAAGCAAGCGCCGTAGCGTCCAGCAGCAGGTTTGGGCGATCAACATCACTGCCGCCCGCTCATAGGGATCCCAAACTTTGCCCCCTTCTGCCCCCAAGATCAAAACCCCCAAAGGAGCCAACAAATCCGCCCCAGAGCCCAAAGGCATGAGCAGCCAGGATCCCAAGCCAACGGAATTTAACCAGGTGCGGCTGGTGGGGGGGATCTGCTCGTGGGTTAGGGGCAGGGGCTCTACCGATTGCAGCGCGTAAGCCAGTAAGGGATCCTGCAGATCAATCTCGGTGGGGCCGGTGGGGCGAATCTCGGAAGCCGTGGCAAAGGGAGGTTGCAATTGGCCGTGGCTGGCTCCTGGCCGCCAACTGACCACCAGGGCCAAAGGGATCCCCAGCAATTGGGCGGTTTGTTGAGCAGTGGTGTTGTAGATCTCCGGCAGGGTGGATAGATTTTGTAGAGTTAAGCAGGTGGTGCTTAGCCCGTTCAGCAGTTGCGCTTGTCGCTGCCGGGATTCCTCCAATTGGCTTTGGCGCAAAACCACTCCCAGTTGTTGGGCGATCCCCCGCAGCAGTTGCCGTTCTTCGCGGCTCCAAGCCCGCAACTGTTGGTGCATGACCAGGATCAGCCCTTCGATGGGGGCAGCATGGGTTTCGCCGACATGGCCGGTGTAGGTGAGCATCAGGGAACGGGTGCCTAAGGCCGCAAATTCCTGCCGCCAAGAAAGCAGGCGCAGATCTTGGTCGTAGTTTTCCGCCACCAGTACCTCGTTGCGCAGCAGATCCCCCCAGTCTTGTTCGCTCAAGGGGTTGAATTGCTTGGGCAGGGGCTGTTTGCCCTCGCTGCGATACTCGTAAAACAGGCGTGGGGTTTGTGTGCTGGGATCCAGCATCAACACGACCACGGCACTAGCTTTCAAGCGTTGACCTAAGCCGATGACGGCCTGCTGTAGAGCCTGTTGCAGATCCGCCTGACTGTAAACGGAGCGGGCCACTTGTTGCACAAACTCTTGGTCGTTGGCTAACTGTCGCACCATGCGATCTAGCCCTTCCAGAGGAGTAGCCAAGGCCAACCAGTTCCCGGCGGCTGCCACCAATTGCCGCTCGATGTCTTGCCAGGTACGGGGCACATCTGACTCAACACAGATAAACCCGAGCAGGTCTTTTTGCAGCAAAATCGGGGCCGCTAAGACCGCCTGGGCCCGTAGCTGCTGCATCAACTTGGGGGTGATCTCAGAGCGAGTCGTCCCTGTGGCATCGTTGGCCACCACCACCTGCCCATCGGCGAGGGTGTAGTACATATCCCCCAGTTCCCGCAGGGGCAGGCTGCCATCACGAGCCGGGGTTGCCGCAGTTTTGGCTCCTTTCGCGGGTGGGCTGGCTTTGGAGGCTGTGACATGGGGACTAAACTGCCCTTGGCCGCGCTCGTGCCAATACACCTGAACGCGCACAGCACCGATGAAAGACTGCAACTCCTGCATCACTAGGCTGACCCGCTCCTGCAGGGATCCCGCCTGGCGCATGGCGATTCCGAGGGCAAGGAGGGGATCCTCAAGGCGCTTTTCCGTCTGCTGTTTCCAGGCGCTCTCCAACTGTTGCAACGAGGCCGCCAACTGCCCCAGCAGGATGCCCAGGAGGGCTTTTTCTTCTTCGCTGGTGGTAATGCCCCACACTTGGGATCCCAGCATCAGTACCCCCAGGCACCGCCGTTGGCTGCGAATCGGGTGGATCAAACAGCCCTGGATCCCGCCCAATCGCTTCGCCTCCCGCTGCCAGATGCCCATGCGCGGCTCCTGCGACATATCCGGCAGACTGATTGGGCGCTGCTCAATCACCACCTGCTCCATAATCTCCCCCGGCTGTAGGGGATGCACCGCTCGCAACAGGGTCTGATCTTCGAGGAGGGTGACCCCACCCTGGCCCACCAACTGGTGATTTTGGTAGTCGTAAAGAGCCAGCCAAATCAGCGGTGCCACAAACACAGCCCCGACGTAATCGAGGGTGAGCTGAATCAACAGCTTGGCGTCTGTCTGCTCCCGCATCTGCTGCAACGTGGTTTGCAGGGCTACCAGGGGCACTGTTGCCTCAGAGCCATCCGAATAGTGGGGAACAGACTGAACCATGTGCAAGTTCTCCCGCAAACAAAAGGCTGTGTCAGCCAGGTTTTGGCTCACCTTGAGCTTAGCCCCCAAATCGGAGGCTGGGTAGCGCCGCGGCTGGGGAAAACCCCAGGGAGAGGGGTGCCGTTCTTTAATGCTCTCGAACCGCGATGCCGCACAACTTGTAGGTGTTGGTCACCAAGCTCTGGGCAAAGCGTTGAAAGCGTTGTTGCAGGTTTTCATCCTTGAGGTTGCCCTGCTCATCAAAAGCGCTCCAAGCTCGACCAATAGCAATTTGATCCGGGATCACCCAGCCGCGTACCCACCGCACGATCAGACGCATTTGGTTGAGAGTATTGCTGTTGGTTTCACCACCCAAAACGCTGATCAACCCGAAGACTTTGCCCTCCAGTTGGTCGAAGCTCAACAGATCCAGGGCGTTTTTCAAGCTGCCGCTGATGCTGCCGTGGTATTCGGGACTAGCCAGAATAATCCCATCCGCCTGCCGCATGGTTTCCTGCAAAACCGCTACATCGGGATACTCTTCATAAGATTCTGAGCCATCCACAAAGGGCAGGTTCATCTGCCGCAGATCAAGAATGTGCAGTCGGATCCCTAGCTTTTCGAACTCGCGCCGCGCCACCTCCAAAGCCCGATAGGTGGAGGAATTGGGCCGCATGCTGCCCCCAATCGCCACAAAACGCGCCGAAGAAGCTTCTGCCACTCTAGTTTGTGAATCGACAGTAAGGGGCTGAAGAGTTGATGTAGACATGGGTCGAGTTCCTAAACATGTTTACGAACTATCATAACTCATACTAACTTCGGACTGTAAGGATCTCTTTAGGTTTCTTGTCCTGTACTACCTTCAGCGCAGGGATCCTCGGCCAGCGGATCACCTGCAATAGGTTAGAGAAATCATCGCGCCAGATTGGGTCACTGGGTTGGGGCAGAAGGGGTTGCCAGGGATCCCGTCCCTTGAACTCCGCCAGATCCTTGGCCATGAGTACCCAATGGGAAGGGGCCAGCCCTGCTTGTCGCTGTGCCTCGGACAGATCTCTCTGGGCCTGCTGCCAAGCCTGTAGGTGCAACTGCCCCGCCAACCCCGCCAACACGGGAGCCAAATCGAGATGGCGATTGGTGATATTGAACAGCAGCCAGCCCTGGGGCTTGAGCTTTGCCAAGTACAGGGCCAGAGCCTCTTGGGTGAGCAAATGCACCGGCACCGCATCGGAGCTGAAGGCATCCATCACCATCAGGTCGTAGCGACTATCTGGGATCCGCCCTAAGGACAGCCTGGCATCCCCCAAAATCACGGTGGGCTCAGCCTCACCAAGATACCCATCAAGGTAGGAGAAATAAGTTCGGGCCAGCTGCTCGACCGCCGGATCCAGCTCGAAAAACGTCCAGCGATCCCCTGCTTGAGCATAGGCGGCCAACGTGCCGATCCCCAGCCCCAACACAGCGATTTCGGGAGCGGGATCCGTCACCTGGGTTCTAAAGGCCGTGAACACCTGCCCAACCGGCCCAGAGCGGGCGAAATAGGTGAGAGGCTCTGCCGGTTCTGTGTCCAACTGTTCGGTGCCGTGGAGGGTGGTGCCATGCAAAAGGCTGCGAAAGGATCCCACCTCATTTTGATGCTCCACGATGCGGTTAAGGCCCAAGGCATTGCGCTCGGCGTGAATCACCTCTAACCCTAGCTTGAGCCACGGTTGCCCCAGCAGCAAAACCAACCCCGCTGTTGTCCCCACCCCCATGGCTCCGGTTCGCCAACGGGATCCCTTGCCGTTCCCTGACCCAATCACTGTCAGCCACCCCAGACCCAAGCCCAAGCCCACCAGGGATCCCACCTGAAGCACTTCCTGGAGTTGGAAGCGCAGCATCAACAGGGGCAAGATCAGCCCCAACCCCAGCCACAGGCCCACCCCGGCCCCCTGAGCCGCCAGCACCCCAACTGACAATCCCAACAACAGGGGATATTCCAGCACCGTCTCAAACACCTGTGGAGCCAAAAGGGCGCTGAACATCCCTCCCAACCCTCCCCCCAAGGCCAGCCACAGATAAAACTGCGTCAACCGCTGCGCCTGCGGGCGACGACGGGCCAACTCGCTATGGCAAGCCCAAGCAACCCCACCAAAAGCCGCCAAATGCAAAGGCAGCAACAGAATCAACGGCTTCACCAAGCCCAATGCCTGCACCCCCACCGCCAAACAGGCCCAGAGCGCCGTCAGCCCCAAACCCAGACGGTTCGGGAAAATGCCCCCAAAGGCCAGCATGAAGGTGATCAAATAAATCCCCAGAGGGATAGCCCACAGCAAAGGTACCGCTGCCACATCCGTGGTTAACAGGGTGGTGACCGCCACCAACAGACCCGAGGGCAAAAAGGCCAGCCCCGCCCAGCGCCAGGGATCCCGCCCATGAGTCGTCACAGCCAAGGGCTCAGAAGAGTCCGGATCCTGTCGTGCTGCCTGGGGATCCCTCTGAATTAGCAGCCAGCCCCCACACAACAGCACCAGCCCCGCCACCAGCGCGTAGGATCCCATCCACAGGCGGGTTTGCCAGACCAAGGGCAGCCAAGGCTCCAGCAGCAAGGGGTAGCCGAGCAGCCCCGCCAAACTGCCAGCATTACTGGCCACATAAAGAAAGTAGGGATCCTGAGCCCAGCGACTTCCATCTCCTGCCGCCGCAAACCCCTGTTGCAACAAAGGCGTCGTGCCAGAGAGCAGCAGCATCGGCATCCCTACCGCCAGCGTCAGTTGCACCCACAAAGCCAGCAGCGGCGATTGCCCCCCCAACAGTTCGGGGATCCCAGCCGTGAGCCTAAAGCGAAAGGGCAGCAGCCACAACCCCGCCAGCAGGAAAACCCCATGAAGCAGTACGCCAGATCTGGGGTTCAACCACCGCTGCACCCGATCCGCCCACAGGTAGCCCAGCAACAACGCCACCTGAAAAAAAGCCAAACAGGTATTCCACACTAGCGGGGATCCCCCCCAGAAGGGCAACAGCAACTTGCCCACCAACAGCTGCCCCCAAAAGAGGCAAAAGGCACTGCTAAACAAGCACAGGGAAAACAGCACAACCAAAGCCGAGCCACCCCAAACCTTTGCCTGACAGTATGGCCCAGCCCCGATGTGAGGGCAGCCGGATTGAGCCCCCAGGCACAGATTCAACCTCGATCAACGGGTCATCACCTGCAACGGGTAGCGCTCGGCTAGCTCTGCTTCCACCTTGGGCAACCATTCCTCTTGAAACACCCAAACTTGCCCCTGCTGCACACGGCCATCCGGGTTTTGCGTCAATTCCAGCCAGTACACCAGTTGATTGCCCCGCAGCACCACCCCTTGAATGGCGCGGGAGAGGCTATAGGTTTGATTACTTGCCAAGGCTTCTGGGGTAGGATAGCGAATCACCTCCACTGCCTGATCCAAATCCGCAGCGATCTCCGGCCCATAGACCTCCCGAATGGCTTGAAACAAATCCTCTGGAGTCAGTCCCTGCGGGCGGAAGAAAGTCATGCGCTCCGAGCGAATCGTCTCCCGATCGAGGGGATTAATAATCCGTCCTGGCGGAGCTACCGAGGCTAAAAACGTAAACCGGGATCCATCCGGCTCCACACGGTTGATGTTCAGGGTTTCCCCTGGACGAGGCCGCAAAACAGGGTTGTCTCGCACCCAGGCTGCTGCTTGATCCGGAGACTGCCCCGGGATCCCCCAAGCCACCGGCTGAAGACCCAACACCGCCAAAGAGGCCAGTCCCAAACCCATCCAACTGGACTGTCCCATGCGCTTGACTGCCTGCTTGAAGACGGGCCACTTGTCGCAAAGCACGTTCTTGATTCCTCCCGGCAAACACTGTGTTACTGAACGTCACTAATCATGGGTTGAAAGCGGGCCCTGCTTCTCAATGGCTGACTGAGGGTCTAGGCCGCCTTTCCCTTCCCTACTGTATCTGGACAGGTCGGGGTGCCGATTGCGCCTCAACGCGACCATTACGGCCACTTACGGCAAGGACAGCAGGGATCCCTTGGCAAGACACCCAGATCCCCAGGCAGCTTATCCCGAAAACGTGAAAAGTATCTTAAGATCAACGGTAAGCAAATCTCACATGCATTAAGTCAGCACCTCAGGAGGTAACCGATGGCTCTCGTTGCAATGCGGACGCTGCTGGATCATGCCGCTGAACACGGCTACGGCATTCCTGCTTTCAATGTCAACAACATGGAGCAGATCCAGTCGATCATGCAAGCAGCCCATGAAACCAACAGCCCTGTCATTCTGCAAGCCTCCCGGGGGGCACGCAAATATGCCGGCGAGAACTTCCTGCGGCACCTGATCTTGGCGGCTGTGGAAACCTATCCGCACATTCCCATCGCCATGCACCAAGACCATGGCAATAGCCCTGCCACCTGCTATTCCGCCATCCGCAACGGTTTCACCAGCGTCATGATGGATGGATCCCTGAAGGCAGATGCCAAGACCCCCGCCAGCTACGAGTACAACGTGGAAGTCACCTCCGAAGTGGTGAAGGTGGCCCACTCGATTGGGGTGAGTGTAGAAGGGGAACTGGGCTGCTTAGGATCCTTGGAAACCGGCCAAGGGGAAGCCGAAGACGGCCACGGCGCGGAAGGGGTGCTCAGCCACGACCAACTGCTCACCGACCCCGACCAAGCGGTGGATTTTGTGGAGCAAACCCAAGTGGATGCTCTGGCGGTGGCCATCGGTACCAGCCATGGGGCCTACAAGTTCTCCCGCAAACCCACTGGCGACATCCTGGATATGGAGCGCATTGCCGAGATTCACCGCCGTCTGCCCAACACCCACTTGGTGATGCACGGGTCTTCTTCGGTGCCCAAAGAATTGATCGACATCATCAACGAGTTCGGGGGCTCAATCCCGGAAACCTACGGGGTACCTGTGGAAGAGATCCAGCGGGGCATCAAAAACGGGGTGCGCAAAGTGAACATCGATACCGATAACCGGTTGGCCATCAGTGCTGCGGTGCGTCGGGCTCTGGCTGCGGATCCCAGCAACTTCGATCCCCGTCATTTCCTCAAGCCTTCCATCACCGAAATGCAGAAGGTGTGTGCCGACCGCTATATCGCCTTCGGGTGCGCCGGCCATGGCACCAAGATTCCGGTGGTAACTTTGGATGAAATGGCTGCCAAGTATGCCTCGGGTGCTTTGGCTGCTCAGGTGAAAAAGACCGTGTCGGTTTAGGTTGGAGCCACTCGATCAATAGCTAGCTAAGGGATCCGCAGGGATCCCTTCTTTTTTGCTGGTCTAGCTAGAAATTGAGAAGAGACCAACACCCAGCCCAATTTTTTACGATCCCTAATCCTCTTTCGGAGGCGGGGTTTCCTCTTCAGCCAAACGCCTTTCGATATCTTGAAACGTATCTAACAGCAAACGGCGGGCCTCCAATTTCCAGCCCCAGCGCTGTACCCCAATCGCAGCACATCCCCCGACAACGGCCGCCCCCCAACCCAGCGGCTGACCCAAAAAGCCTTCCAACAACCCTAGCCCGGCAACTCCCCAAAATGGTAGAGCAACCGTCTGTCTCTGGCCCTCGATCAGGCGCTCCAGCCAACCACCACTGGCAGCCTCGGCTTCCAAGACCTGGCGGATTTCTCGTTGCTCAACCGATGGAACTGAAAGACTTATTTTGCGGCGCAGTTTCTCAATTTTGCGGGCCGGTGTGCTGTATTCGGTTAGCTCATCCTCGGCCATCATGAGCAGCCGTTTCAATTGGGACATGGGATCCTCTGGCTTTGGCGTTGGTCTGGATCCCAGTATGGAGCAGGAGGGAGATGAACAGGTGGGTCAACGGGATCCCTAACTCACCCACCTCAACACCCCCTTCCTAGGGATCCCGCCAACTCTGGGGAGGGGAGATTAAGCCGTTGCCCTGTGGGCCACCTGGGGCGAACAGGAACAGGCTGGGGCAATGGAGACCTTTTCCGTCACAATGTCATGGTTGAGCAAAGCTAAGCTGAGGCGATCCAACATCTCTAGATCAGCTTCCGAGTAACGGCGTTGAAAGAGTAAGTCACTGATCAAGCTCTCTTGGCTCAAGCTCAGGAATCCACTGCGAAATACCTGTTCCACAATCTCTTGAATATTCAAGACGGAGAGCGAAACTGTGTTGGAGGGATAAATGGAGGTATTCATGGCTACTTTTGACGAAGGGTAAGATAGCGCTGTTCGATTTGCTGCAATGAAAGACAGGGTGAGGAAACCCCAGTGGGTTCGGGAGAGGTAGCGGTTTGCCACATCAGGGAAATTCCCCGGAGCTCCCCCAATTCCAGATGTTCGTTCAGCAGGGCGGCCAGACGATAGGCACGGTAGTCTAAAGTTGGATCTACGGCAGTTTTCATCCGTATTTCCTCGCTATTTCCAAGATTCATGCCCCCATCCTAGCCATCAACTGGAGAAAAATCGGGGAAACACCGAAAATATACGTAAGCTGTTTATACGTGTTCTCTACGCGATTTGGCGGAAAACAGGTGAGATCCCTACAATTCTTCAGGTTCTGCTCAGATTGTGGGGGAATGCTAAGTTGTACTGATTGTATTGACTTAAGGATGAGAGTTAGGGGTTATTTCGGATCCCAACCCACCAAGGCAGCGATTTCCGAAGCTAGGGTGGCCGCATTAAAGGGTTTGCTGAGGATCCCATCCACCCCTAAGTGAGCAAAGGCGCTATCCTGATTGTTCTTCACCTTGGCAGAGAGCAAAAGGACAGGGATCCCTCGGGTTTCTGGCAGGGCGCGCAAGTGGGCTAAGGTGGTTGGGCCATCCATGCCTGGCATCATCACATCCAGCAGGATCGCCTCTGGCTGCTCTTGGACGGCCTTTTGGATCCCCTCTGGGCCGGATCCCGCTGTCAACACCTCCCACCCCGCTAAGTTTTCTAGGATGAGCTGAGTCATTTCCCAGATATCAGGCTCATCGTCGATGATCAACAGGCGATGGGTCATGAGGCTTGGGCTAGCAGTTGGTGTACCCGTTCTTGAAATTCCATCGGACTAATGCGCCCCTTAGTGAAAACCTGGGTGAAATGGGATTCTAGGCGGAGGCGCTCCTGATACTCCACATCGCAGGCGGTATAGATCAGAACTGGAATCGGTTTGGCAGGGGGATGCTGATCCAACCACTCCAGGAGCGCAAAGCCCTCATCTCCTGCCAGCTCCAAGTCTAGAATGATCAAATCGGGCCGAGAAATTTGGCAATGGCTAATTGCATTACGGGCAGAAGTCACCGCCACAAACTCAGTATTTTCCTGCTGCAACAGCAGACTCAGGATGTAACAGAGATTGGGATCATCTTCAACGAGTAAAACTTGCTGTGACATCGTCCCTCTCAGCCAGAACTGTAAATCTTGAACCGTAAATCTTGGGAGTCTTTACTAGCTAGCTCAGCTTAGCAAGCGAGTGGGGCAAAATCGGGGAAAAGTTAGTCGGTGCTTTCGTTGCTCACGAAGGTCGCTGCATTCAGTTCGGTTGATTCCAGCGCATACTTCAGGGTATGCCAGGCCAAGTTGGCACATTTGATCCGCACCGGAAACTGGGCCACCCCTTTCATGGCATTCAAAGCCCGCTGCTCCCGGGGAAATTCGTCTCCTCCCCGCATCATGACCTGAAATCGCTCGATCAACTGCAGCGCCTCTGGCACCGTCAGCCCTCGTAGGGCATCTGCCATCAAATCCGCGGAAGCCAGGGCGATCGCACAACCTTCTCCCTCAAATTTCACATCTGCGATCCGCTCTTGGTCAGGATCCAGTTGCAGGGTGAGATCGATGGTATCGCCGCAGGAGGGATTATGCCCCCGTTGGTGACGATGAACGGGATCCACTTTGCCACGGTTGCGGGGCTTTTTGTATCGCTCCAGAATGACTTGCTGATAGAGTCCGCGCAGGTTATCTAGAGGCATTCTTGCTCCTGGTGTATCGCCGTGGAGAAAGCCCGGCTGGTCGATGAAAGAAAAGGGATCTGTACTTGTCTGTACTTGATCTTAACCCCGTTCTTGGAGGGCATGGGCTAGTAGAAAAACTCCCGCCAGCGCACGGGTTTGAGTTTGCGCATGTAAAGCCAATCGAACAGGTTTTTCAGGACTGTGGCCGAGTAACCCCGCCAGATCAACCCCCCCTTTTTGGCCACAGCAACTCGGTTGCCCACCGTCACGCAGACAAAAGCCGTGGCTTGTGGTCGGTAGGAGATCAAGGGTTGTTCACGGATCAGCCGCAGCAGGTTTTGGGCGGCAATCGGCCCCTGGCGCACCGCGTACACCCCAATCTTGGGCAATAGTCGAGTTGGGTCTCCCCAGGCAAAATCGGCACAGTCCCCCATGGCCAAGATCCGTTCTGCCCCTTTCACTCGCAGGCATTCATCCACGAGCAGGGATCCCGCCGGCCCCACCGGCAATCCACATTCAGAGAGCCAATTCGGTACCTGCAACCCACCTGCCCACAAACGAGTCTGGGCCACCCATTCGGTGCCATCTGTAAGCCAAACTTGTTCTGGCCCAAAGGCTTTTACCTGACGTTCTGCCCAGATTTCCACCCCCAAGCGACGGATCCCAGCTTCGATGGAGCGGCTGAAGCGGTTGTCTTCTCCCACAGTAACGCCCGCGGCCAGATATCGGTTGCGGTTGATCAGCACCAATCGGGCTTGAGTCAGAGGGATCCCGGTTTCGGCGCTCATCTCTCGGCAGAGGTCGTAGAGTTCTCCCATCAGCTCGGTGCCCGTACAGCCTCCCCCTGCCACCACAAAAGTCAGTAGGCCCGGTGTCGGATCCCCTTGGGCGGCCCGTTGCCAGCACTGTCGGATCCAGGTTTGGGCGGCCAACAGTTGTTCTGCGGGGCGAATGGTAAAAGCGTGTTGGATCCCCTCGATGCTACGCAGCTCGCGGCCCACATTCACCAGCAGATAGTCGTAGGCAAGCCTTTGCAGGCCCATTTCAGTTTGAACCGTGAGGGTTTGAGCCTGTGGCTGAATTTGGGTAACTCGACCCTGGACATACTCTGCCCCATTGACCTGGATATGCTCCAACAGCGGGATCTGTACCAAGTCCAGCGAAAAGCGGCCACTCAAAAGCCGTGTGGACATCCCGGAATTGACAATATGAGGGTATGGATTGATGGCGATGACCCGTGCCTGACCCCTAAGCGCCCGCAGGGCATCAACGGCCCCATAGCCACATCCGGCCAAGATCACTGTGGGTAGGGATCCCGTCATTGTTCTAAACGCCCTCGTCAACCGGACGGAAGCCATTACAATAGGTTACGGACATTCGCCAGTACCCCTCATGGATTTCGGAGTCGGATTTCTCTCCAACAACGTCATGTTGCCAATCCTAGATTTTTTCTACGGGATCGTGCCTAGCTACGGACTGGCCATCATCTTCCTGACGTTGGTGATCCGCTTTGCCCTTTATCCCCTCAACGTGGGCTCCATCCGCAACATGCGGCGCATGAAGGTGATCAACCCAGTGATGCAGCGGCGGATGCGGGAAATTCAGGAGAAATACCGCGACGATCCCCAGAAGCTGCGGGAAGCCCAGTCTAATCTCTACAGCGAATTGGGAGCTAATCCTCTTGGGGGCTGTTTGCCGCTGTTGGTGCAGATGCCGGTGCTGTTTGCTTTGTTTGCTACATTGCGGGGATCCCCATTTGCGGCGGTCACCTACGATGTGAACCTGCAAATCTTGCCTGCAGAGGTGGCGGCTGAGGTGGTGCCTGCTCCCTATGTCAGTCCTAGCAAAAATATTTTTGTGACCGATTCCCTGCACAAGCCAGTGGTGCTGGTGGAGCCGAAGGGCACCAAGATCGGCGTCGGGGAAGAGGTGGAGTTTCTGCTGCAGGGGGCGGGCGGCAAGGCCTTCGAGCAGCTGGTAACGGAAGCGGGTGGGGATCCCAGCCGGTTACAGCCCATCTGGAAACTAACCAAAGGGGAAGATCGCGCCCAAATCAAGCCCGATGGCACCCTGCTGGCTCTGGAGCCGGGGGATATAACTGTGCAGGTGTCGATTCCGGGCCTGGCTTCTGATACAGGGTTCCTCTTCATTGACAAACTGGGTCGGGTGGGAGCCTTTGACGAAGACGGCACCATCCACTGGGACATCATCGCCATGATCGTCATCTTTGGAGTGTCGATTTACCTAAACCAATCTTTAACGACCGCCGGACAGGATACAGGTAAGGAGGATCCCAGCCAAAGTTCTATGGCGCGCATCACCCCTGTGTTGTTTTCGGCAATGTTTTTGTTTTTCCCCTTACCTGCCGGTGTACTGCTCTACATCCTGATTTCCAACATCTTCCAAACCGTGCAAACAGCTTTGCTCTCCCGCGAGCCTCTGCCGGAGAATCTGCAACAGTTGGTGGAAGAAGAACGGCGGCGGGCGGCTGAAGTGGTAACTGTGGAGGCGGAGGTGGTAGAAAAGTCCGCTAAGCCCAAAGCGGGTGGAGAAGGACGGGAATCGTTGCCTTTTGAGCCTTAAGGAATCCCCTGCTGCTAAGCTGAATCCTTAAATAAGCTCGTCAGCCCCTTTTGGATTGGGAGTTGCCCAGGATGAGTCCCCCTGAGTCTTCTAAGGGAACCGCAGCATCCACCCTGAACGAATCAGCTTTGGCTGAAAACCAAGAACGTGCCAAACAGTGGCTGCAACAGGTACTCTCCGCCATGGGGATCCCGGCCTCGGTACGGGTGGTGGGAGAAGCGGTGGAGATCGAGGCTGCTTCGCTCACGGCGGCACAAAAGCAACTTCTGCTGAGCAAAGCTCCCGCATCGCCAAGGGAGTTGGGCCATGAAGAGGATCGCTCTCCGGTGGTACTGGATGCGCTGCAATATCTGGCCAATACCCTTCTGAACCTGAATCAACCGGAAGACCAGCAGCAAGCCTATACCTTAGAGCTGGATGGCTACCGCCAGCGCCGGTTACAAGAACTGCAGGATATGGCAACTTCGGCAGTGGAACAGGTACGAGCTAGCGGCCAGGAATATGAGTTTCAAGCCCTTTCGGCTGCCGAGCGGCGGCAAATTCATACCCTGTTGAGCGACCCCGCCTATGCGGATCTAGAAACCTTTAGCCGAGGTAAAGAGCCTGAACGGCGCCTGGTGATTCGTCCGGTGCCTAAAGGAGCTAAGTTGAACATGGAGTGAGCATTGTGTCTTTGGCTGGGTCGGCGAGAGCCCTGCTAGCGACAAAAGAGAGTAGGAATGTTGAAGCCCATTCGTCTATCCGATCTACGACAGCTTCCCCAACAAACGCAGGAGTTGGAGTTTAAGCAGTTTTTCCAGGGCTTCGAAAGCCTGACTCCCGTGGAGGGATCCCTTCAGGCCAGCCATCGGGGCCATTTTCTCGAAGTCAGTGCCGAGGCGCACACAATCGTCACCCTCACCTGTCACCGTTGCCTACAGCAGTTTAACCATCGGCTGAATGTGGAGTTTGAGGAGATTATCCTGATTCGGGATCCCAGTCCCGAGCCTCTGCCCTTGGAGCTGGAACTGCAAGATGAGGAACTGCTGGAGAGTTTGCCCCCTAGTGGTGAGTTGGATGTGGAGGACTGGATTTACCAACATCTGCATTTGGAGATGCCTCGCCAGTTGCCCTGCCGCCCCGACTGTGAGGGCATTGTGGTAAAAAATCCGCAGGAGCGGGTGGATCCCCGCTGGGCCGCTCTGGCATCTTTAGCGGCTAGGCTTCAGCAGTCCCCGCTCAAGGATTCCCCTTAGGTTTGTTTTATATTCTTAATATTTGATGTTGAACTTGCCGGTACTCTGGCGTTTTGCCCGACCTCACACCCTCTATGGCACCAGTGCAAGCGTGCTGGGCCTTTACCTGTTGGCGGGGTTTGTGGCTGAGGGATCCTGGGGATCCCTGCTATCCAGTCTGCCTTCGTTGCTCCTGGCTTGGGGGGCTTGTTTGGCGGCTAATGTCTACATTGTCGGCCTCAACCAGCTTACAGATATTGAGATTGACCGCATCAACAAACCCCATCTGCCCTTGGCTGCCGGATCCCTGACCTGGGCACAGGCGGTGGGAATTGTCTCGGTGTGCGGAGTGGGATCTGTGCTGTTAGCGGCGATGGGGATCCCCTATTTGGTACTGACGGTGCTCCTGAGCAATGGGATTGGTACGGCCTATTCATTGCCCCCATTCCGGTTGAAGCGCTTTCCGCTGGCGGCCTCGGCTTGTATCTATTGTGTGCGGGGGTTAATCGTCAATTTGGGCCTTTACAGCTATTTTCAGCAGCTACTCCAGGCAAGGGTGGAGCTATCAGCACCGATTGTGTTGCTAACGGGGTTTATGTCCATTTTTGGCTTGGTGATCGCCCTTTACAAAGATATTCCCGACATGGAAGGGGATCGTAAGTTTGCCATCGCCACCTTTTCTTTACAGTTTGGGCAAGAGCGTATTTCAACCTTTTGTATTGGAATTTTGGCCTGTTGCTATCTGGGGTTGATTGGATTGGGGAGTGGGCTTTTGCCGGTGCAAAACGGTATTTGGCTGTTGGTAGGACATGTGCTGGGGTTGGGGATCCTCTTGGGCTATGGGATCCGTCTAGATACAACGCGACGGGAAGCGATCGTGAATTATTATCAACTGATCTGGAAGCTGTTTTACCTGGAGTATCTGCTCTATCCTTGGGCATTTTTCTGATTTTCCCGAGTGTAGAGATCTCACGCAGACACGCTGGTTTGTAGAGAAGGGTATCGATGGATGGGCATCCGTTGGCACAAATTTTAGACTAGATTATCTCTTTGGGGCGGTGGTTTATGGCGCACTTGAAACAACGGCGCTCCGAGAATGTGAGCGGTGAATTTTACGTCGATAGCACCTGTATCGATTGCTATACCTGCCGGTGGATGGCCCCGGAGGTGTTTAAGGAGATCGACGACCAATCGGCGGTTTATCATCAGCCCAGCACCGCCAGCGAACGAGAACGGGCCTTACAGGCGCTACTGTCGTGTCCCACGGCTTCGATTGGCACCCTCAATCCACCCCCGGAGATCAAAACGATTCAAGCCAGCTTCCCGATCCCGGTCATAGACAATGTCTATCACTGTGGTTACCACTCCGAGCGCTCCTATGGGGCAGCTAGCTACCTCATTCAGCGACCCCAAGGGAATGTGTTGATCGATTCTCCCCGCTTTGTCGCCCCACTGGTGAAGCGCTTGGAAAGCCTGGGCGGGATCCGCTACCTCTACCTCACCCATCGGGATGATGTGGCGGATCATGAGAAGTTTCAGGCCCATTTCGGCTGCCAGCGGATTTTGCATGTAGACGACATTAGCCGCAGCACCGAGGCGGTAGAAATCCAACTGAGCGGACGGGATCCGGTTGAGTTGGCTCCTGATCTGCGCATTTTGCCGGTGCCGGGCCATACCAAAGGTCATACAGTTCTGATCTACCAGGAGGAATTTCTCTTCAGTGGCGATCACTTGGCGTGGTCGGAGCAATGGGGGCATTTGGTCGCTTTTCGCAATGCTTGCTGGTATTCTTGGGCGGAATTGCTAAAGTCGATGCGGCGCTTGGCGGAGTATTCCTTCACGTGGGTGCTGCCGGGCCATGGCCGCCGGTACCATGCGGATCGGGAAACCATGCAACAGCAAATGCAGCGGTGCCTTGAGTGGATGAGCGGGCAGTGAAATGGGGATGCTAGCGGGTTGGGATCCTTTGGCTTGGCTCTCGGATCCCTTGGCCTACGGGTTCATGCAGCGGGGATTGTTAGCAGCTCTGTTGGTGGGGGTGCTCTGTGCCGTTTTGGGATGCTATGTGGTACTGCGGGGTATGGCCTATCTGGGAGATGCCTTGGCCCATGCCATTTTGCCAGGAGTGGCCATCGCCTACTTGATGGGGGGCAATTTGACCCTCGGAGCCCTAATCGCGGCGGGGTTGGTGAGTGGTGGAATTGGGTTTCTCTCCCGTTCGGGACAGATTCGGGAAGATACCGCGATTGGCATTTTGTTTGCGGCTTCGTTGGCGCTGGGGGTAGCGCTGATTAGCTCTATCAAAACTTACGCTCAGGATTTGACCCATATTTTGTTTGGCAATGTGCTGGGGGTGAGCAACAGTGATTTGCTTTTGATGGCAGGGCTGAGTGTGGGGGTACTGGGGCTAATCCTGATGTTGTACCGGCAGTTTTTGCTGGTCAGCTTCGACCCGGTTTTTGCGGCCACTCAGGGCATTCGGGCAGAGTTGTTCCGGCAGTTGTTGTTGCTAATGTTGGCGGTGACGGTGGTGGTGTCGTTGCAGGTGGTGGGGGTGGGATTGGTGACAGCAATGTTGGTCACACCGGGGGCGACGGCTTATCTGCTGACACGGCGCTTGCCGGCGATGATGGCTTTGGCGGCCTTGATCGGGGCCGGGGGAAATGTGCTAGGGCTGTACCTGAGTTACTACATCGACATTGCCTCGGGGGCGGCAATGGTTCTGACGGTGGCCTCAATCTTTTTGTTGGTATTTCTATTTGCTCCAGGCCGGGGTTATGTGTGGAGCTGCCGCAGAGCAAAAGGGATGGGCAAGTTTTAGCTCTTCGGTCAGCGTCGGGAGGATGTTACGGATACCAAGCCACCGCTTCGATCTCCACCAAGGCATTGAGGGGTAGGCGGGCCACCTGTACACATGAGCGAGCCGGGGCGGGATCCGTCGAGAAAAACTCCTGGTAAACCTTGTTCATGGCGGCAAAGTCGTTCATGTCGGCCAGAAAGACTGTTGTTTTGACCACGTTGGACAGGTTCGTACCCCCAGCAGCCAACACTGCCTGCAAGTTCCGCAAGACCTGATAAGTTTGGGAGGTGATATCTTCTCCCACCAGTTTTCCCGTTTTGGGATCCAAGCCCACCTGTCCGGCGGTAAAAATAAATGGGCCAAGAGCCGCAATACCCTGGCTGTAGGGGCCTACTGGAGCCGGAGCAGCATCGGTTTGAACCGCACAACGACCAGGCCCCGGCTGACCGAGGTGGCCAATGGCTTGAACAGCCGGATTGACTTCATTCATCATGAAACCTCCGAGAAACCCCCACCTCGCGTTAGCAGGTAGTTGTTTATCTTCAATGTTCTAACTCTTCTGTCACGCTACCACAGGCGGATCCCGCCCAGAGAGAACTGGGAATGCGAAGATGAGCAAGTCGGGTTTGACTGTAGACGATGCCATTGATCCAGCTGCAAACTTCCATCCAGCCAGAACCAGCCCGAGTGGAGGAACTGCTCAAGACGCTTTCTGCTGCTTTGTCCCAACAGTTAGGCAAGCCAGAGTCTTATGTGATGACGGCTTTTGAGGCTGGGATCCCGATGACCTTCGCCGGCAGTACGGATCCCTGTTGCTATGTGGAGATCAAGAGCGTTGGGCAGTTTTCCGCTAACCAAACCCAAGCTATGAGCGAGTTCTTTTGTGGCAAAATCGAGGCTGATTTGGGGATCTCCAAAAAGAGGATTTACATTGAGTTCGCCGAGGCCAAAGGCTATCTCTGGGGCTGGAATGGCACTACTTTTGGATAAGGGATCCCAACCATGCAGGTAACGGTTCAACATCAACAACACACCCTTTCCATCCGGACAACCGGCAAATCTTTGCATTGCTTTACGGGGGAAGTTCAACAGTTGGTGCGCGCCTCGGGTATTCAAGTGGGGCTGTGTCACCTATTTGTCTGCCATACTTCTGCTAGTTTGTTGATTCAAGAAAATGCCGACCCGGATGTATTGCGGGATCTGGAGAAATTTTTCTCAGAGTTAGTGCCAGAAGAGTTGAGCCGGTACCAGCACATCGCCGAAGGTGCCGATGACATGCCTGCTCACATTCGTTCTGCGCTTACCCATACCTCCGAAACCATCCCGATCCGTTCCGGTCAACTGGCTCTGGGAACTTGGCAGGGCATTTACCTGTGGGAACATCGACAACGGGGGCAACTGCGGCAGGTGGTGGCGCATCTGACCGGATGTTAGGGATCCCGTTTGCGACTGGGGACAGCCAGATCTAGAGCCACAAACCCATGAAAACGCTATTGGGATCCTCTTTGTAATGGCCAAAGGGTGGGCAATAGTGAAACCCAAACTTTTGATACAACTGCCTGGCCGGCTCGAAGAAAGGCATGGATCCTGTTTCCAAGCTGAGGCGGTCATAATTCCGAGCTTTTGCTTCTTCCAGAATATGTTGGAGCAACCTTGAGGCAACCCTTTTTCTACGGTATTGAGGAGCCACGCGCATAGACTTGATCTCGCCATGAAGGGGATCCCATTCTTTGAGCGCTCCACATCCGGACAATATTTGTTCATCCCAAATCGTCCAGAAGGTGATTTCCGGTTTTCTCAGCCCGTGAATGTCGAGGGCATGTTTGCTTTCTGGGGGCGAGACAGATCGCATCTCTTGGATGTGTTGATCGAGAAAGTCGGCGATTTCTTTCCCTGTGAGATCATCGACATTGATTTGCATACTTGATTTGCATAATGGGTGTGCTGTTTGAGAGCAAAAGGTGCAGCCTAGCATTGGGTAGTTTCATCTTGCAATCCACCCAACACGAGCCCGATAAACTTGATCAACTGAGAGCGATCATCACATGCTTGGTGATCTGATAATCTTGTACTGCTTCTGCCGAGAGATCTTTACCGAATCCCGATTGCTTAAAGCCGCCGTGGGGTGTCTCTGAGGCGAGGGGAATGTGGTCATTAATCCAAACGGTGCCGAACTCCAAATCTGCGGCAAACTTCATCGCCCGCCCGATGTCTTGAGTCCACACAGAAGCCGCCAAGCCGTATAGGACATCATTGCCCAGGCGTAGCGCTTCCGCTTCTTCGCGGAACGAACTGAGGGTGAGAACAGGCCCAAAGACCTCGCTTTGAATGATTTCTGCTTGTTGATCGACATTGGTAATCACCGTTGGTTCATAGTAGTACCCCTGAGAAAAATCAGGTGGGATCCGACCTCCTGTTAACACCTTTGCCCCAGCCGCCTTGGCCCGCTCCACAAAACCCATGACCCGCTCCCGTTGGGCTGCCGAAACAAAGGGCCCCATTTCCACCCCAGATTGAAAAGGGGATCCCACGGTCACTTTACGCATTGCCTCGACAATGGCTTCTTGGGCTTGAGTCAGTCGGCTCTCTTGCACGTAGACACGGGTGGCGGCTGTACAGTCTTGTCCCGTGTTGACAGTGGCTGCGAAGGTGGCTTTGGTGGCAATGGTCTCTACATCTGCATCCTCAAACACGATGAAAGGGGCTTTGCCACCCAGCTCCAAATGAACCCGCTTGAGGGTATCTGCCGCTGTACGCATCACCTTTTTACCCGTTGCAGTGGATCCCGTTAGGCTAACCATGCGCACATCCGGGTGTTCTACCAGAGCTTGGCCTGTTTCATTGCCCCCAGAAATGATATTCACCACACCTGCCGGGATCCCAGCTTCAGCAATGAGTTCCCCCAACATCAGGGTGGTCAGGGGTGTCGAGGGAGCCGGCTTGAGAATCACAGTGCAACCTGCAGCCAAGGCAGGGCCGATCTTCCAAACCGCCATCATCAGCGGGTAATTCCAGGGGGCAATTTGGGCGCAGACCCCAACCGGCTCTTTGCGGAAGATCGAGGTGTAACCCTTGGCATATTCCCCAGCGCTAGAGCCATGGGTATCGCGGGCGGCAGCAGCAAAGAAACGCAGGTTATCCACCGCAAACGGTAGATCTCCCCCCAAACTGACAAACTCGTAGGGCTTGCCGGTATTTTCCGATTCCAGCCGGGCCAGTTCTTCCGAGCGAGCCTCGAGCAGATCCGCCAGTTTCCAAAGGGCGAGGGAACGTTCGCTGGGGGTCAGTTTCGACCAGCGGCCATCGTAAAAGGCAGTATGGGCAGCCTGAACAGCTCGCTCCACATCTGCGGGGCTAGCATCCACTACTTCCGCCAGTTTTTCCCCTGTAGCTGGGTTCTCGATGGCCATGATGCCTCCCCCTTGGCTGTCGGCCCATTTGCCGTCGATCCAGAGTTTGTAGGTCATAACGACATCCTCAGCAGCTCGGTAGAGGTGAAATGGTTCTCCCTATTGTGCCGAATCTTTTCCCAAATGGACTTCGTCCCGCTTACGCGAACGGACTGAATTGTAAGATTCATCAAAGGCCAACGGTTCACAAGGCTATCTTCAGTAGAGGTGGGATCCCGATACAGCCGATGGGGTTCAGCCCAGCGACAAGGAACGGTATGATGCCAATGAGAACCACTTGCAATAGGAAAGGAGAGCACCGATGGTCGCTACCCAAGTCTCTGCCCAAGATCTCTTCCGGGCCGCTTACGAAAACCGCTACACCTGGGATCCCGACTTTCCGGGCTACAGCGCAGAAGTGACTTACTGGGATGGGGAGCGCACTTTCACGGGGCAGGTACGGGTGGGGGCCGATCTGAAGGCCACCGTTACAGGTGTAGAAGATGAGGCAGCCCAGAAAGCCATCCACAACCAAATTTGGGAAATTGCCATTCACCGGGTACGCCGCAGCTTTGCCGATACCCACGGCCAGAACACCTTCCGCTATGGCGAAACCCTGCCTGATGGCGCTGTGGAAATTGTGATGGGGGGGAAAGCCGAGGGAGATCGCTACCACGTGCGCAACAACCAAGTGACGATGGTGCACCGGCATATTCATGGCGTGGTGGTAACCATCCACACCTTTAGCAGTCACGATACCGGCGCAGGCTACCTTTCCCACCGTTACGACTCCGTCTATCACGATCCCAAAACTGGCGAGCGAAAGGGCGGGTGCAGCCAGTTCGAGGATCTCTACGAAAAGGTTGGCAATTACTTTATCCTGTCAGAGCGGCGCATTCAAACGGAGACGGAAACGGGATCCGTCGAGAAGAAGTTCACCTTTTCCAACCTGACTTTGCTCAATTCTGGGGTCTGATCCTAGGTGTTTTGGGACAAGGGTCAACAAATGCTAACGTCAGAACAGGGATCTTAACGTTTTGCAATGGATCCCGTCTGCTGTGACTCTTGTTTGCGGCGCTCTCCCCAAGACCTCCCCAAGATCTAAATGTTAAAAGCTGGTATTGTTGGCCTGCCCAATGTGGGCAAATCGACTCTGTTCAACGCTCTCTGTGAAAATGCCAAGGCAGAAGCGGCCAATTTCCCTTTCTGTACCATCGAGCCGAATGTAGGTCGGGTGGCGGTGCCGGACGAGCGCCTGCAGGTGCTGGGGAAGATTAGCAGTTCCGTCGAGATTATCCCCAGCCAAATCGAGTTCGTGGATATTGCCGGTCTGGTGGAAGGGGCGAGCAAAGGGGAGGGGTTGGGCAACCAGTTCCTCTCGCATATTCGCCAGGTGGATGCGGTGGTGCATGTGGTGCGCTGCTTTGAAGACGAAAATATCGTGCATGTGGCGGGTTCAGTGGATCCCTTGCGGGATATCGGGGTGATTAACCTGGAGCTGGCCCTGGCGGATCTGACCCAAATCGAGCGGCGTGTGGAGCGGGTACGCAAACAGGCGAAGTCGGATAAAACGGCGCAGGTGGAGCTAAAGGCCCTAGAACAACTACAAGCTGCTTTGGATGAAGGTAAGCCAGCCCGGCTTGTGTCCCTCAGCGAAGAGGAAGAGCTGCTGGTGAAAGGGTTGGGGTTGCTGACCCGGAAAAAAGTGATCTACGCTGCCAATGTGGCGGAAACAGACTTAGCCCATGGCAATGCCTGGGTGGAGCAGGTACGGCAGTTTGCCAAGGCTGAAGGTGCAGGTGTGGTGGTGGTTTCGGCCCAGGTGGAGTCGGAATTACTGGATCTGCCCGCAGAAGAACGGCAGAACTATCTAGACTCACTGGGGGTGAAAGAAGGTGGCTTAAAGTCTCTGATCCGCGCCACCTACGAGCTATTGGGCTTGCGCACCTACTTTACCTCCGGCCCCAAAGAAACCCGTGCTTGGACAATTCCAGTTGGGGCTACAGCGCCTCAGGCAGCCGGGGTGATTCACTCCGATTTTGAGCGCGGCTTCATCCGGGCGGAAACGGTGGCCTATCGAGATCTGGTGGCGGCGGGATCCCTGAATGCCGCCAAAGAAAAGGGCCTACTGCGCAGCGAGGGCAAGGAGTATGTGGTGCAGGAAGGGGATGTAATGCACTTCCGCTTCAATGTCTGAGCGTCAGGATACATGGGCTCCCCGCGCTTGTCGATTCCCCCATGAGACAAGCATTTGCCAGTGGCCATAGCTCGTGGTATACCTTAGCCACGCTGAAGCCACGGACGCTGGCGAACGGAAACAGCCTGCCAAGTTGGTCTGTCGGAGGTCTCCGACCTAGATCACACCTTGGTGGAAATGCCCAGCAATTGCAGGATCCCTCGTAGCGGAATCTCTACCCAATCGGGGCGGTTGTTCAACTCATACCCCAATTCGTAAATCGCTTTTTCCAGCAAGTAGGCATCCAGCAATACTTCTAGCTCCCGCAAATTGCGGGGCAAAAAGGCCGATCGCACTGGCGGGACGGAGTCCTTTTGGGAGGCCACCTGCAAATATTCTGCCAAAAAGCCCGCACATACCCAGCGGTGCCAGAACTGGGCCCATCGCATCATGGCAGCACGGTTGTCTTCATTGATCAGACCGCTCTCCAATTGTTGGCGTAGGGCCATACTCACCGCATAGTGAAAGGAGCGCAACATGCCTGCCACATCTCGCAAAGGGAAGCGTTTCAGCCGCCGTTCTCCTAAGGAGCGGGACGGTTCCCCTTCAAAATCGATAATGACAAAATCCTTGCCAGTAAACAGCACTTGGCCGAGGTGGTAATCCCCATGGCAGCGGGTGCGCAGAGCTGTAATTTTTTGCTCGAGCACCAAGCGAAAACGGCTCATAATCTCATCTTCTTGCTCCTTGACCACACGGGCTAACTTGGCTTCGGTTTCCGGAAGTTTGCGTATTTGTTTGGTGAGCAAGGGAAACACCTGCCCGGCCAAATTGCGCATCGATTGATACACCGAGCGCTGATAAAGGCTGGAAAAAGGTTCGGGGGCAAAATCTTTGTCTTCGATATCCGCCGCCAGGGCAATGTGCAGCTCGGCAGTGCGCTTAGCCAAGATCCGCACCGATTCTAGGTAGCTGCCAATGGTGGCATAGGCCAGTTCTGGTAAAGCAGATTGGGACAGCTGCAGTAGGGATCCCTGAGGCACCGGCACGGGGTCAACCTCTTGGTGGTGGATCAGCACCGTCTCGAAGTATTGCCCTAGGCTATCGAGGGTGTAGTGCCAGGCATCGCCCTCGTTGGGGATGTACTCCTGCAAAATTGCCAATGTAATTGACTTGTGGGCAGGCTCAAGACCGCGGGATCCCTGGCGGCGGCGATACTCCAGGGATCCGAGCACTTTCGGCACCTGCACCTGGGCGTGATGTTGGACTAGGTAGCGGCCAATCTCCAGTTCCGGGTTCACCCCTTCTGCAATCTTGCGGTAGAACTTGAGGATGTACTGGTTGCCGTAAACCACCGAGGTATTGCTTTGCTCCGCTTTAAGAATGCGCGGTTCCTGACTGGGGTCATACTCAAACGGAGAAAGGGTAGCGGCCAACAGTTCCCCTGAGTTTTGCCGCAGACGGCCCTGCTGAGCGATGATCTGCAGCGGAATGTGCAGGAAGTTCTTGTCGGCTAGAGCGTCGAAGAGGATCCCTGGCGGATCACCCTGAACCTGCACCGGCGCAATCACAGCTTGGGGCATTTCCAGGCGCATTTGCAGAGCGGCTTCTTGGGTGGCATAGCCCACCGGCAGCAGATAGGTTTCTGCATCCCCTTCGGTGAACTCTGTTTGCAAGATCAAAATCTGGCCGCGAAAGGAGGGATCCGCCTCCCGGTTGCAGGGAATAGCATCCACAATTTGGGCAGATTGGATTTGTCGTGCCTTGGATCCAAACCAACGGCAGCGGTAGAGGTAGTCCGCCAACACGGCCTCCACCAGCTTCTGGGCTTCCCCCTGAAAGAGGCTTTCCCAAGAGCCATTTTTGGTGGTCAGGGTGGGGATGCGCTCCAAATCTTCCGGCTTGCTATGGCTGAGGTGAAGCCGTTCCGGTTGCCGTTGCGGTTCGAGGGAAAACCAATAAAACGAATGGGGGCCCAACGTCAGGAAATAGGGCAACTGCCCAATCGGGGGAAACTCAGTGCGCCCGAAGATCTCCACCGGAATGAGCCCTTCCCATTCCGCCAACTCCAGCTCCACACACTGCACATAGCGGGAGAGGTTGGCCATCACCAGGATGCGCTCCTCTTCAAACACCCGCATAAAGCAGAGCACCTTGCGATTTTCTGGATGCAACAGCTCGAAGGATCCCTGGCCAAAAGCTTGAAAGCGCTTGCGCACCGCGATCAGCCGTTTCATCGCCCACCAGAGGGAATAGGGATTGTTCCGCTGGGCCTCAACGTTGACGGTTTCGTAGTGGTACTCGGCATCGATGACAATCGGCAGGTAGAGCTTCTGGGGATTGGCCCGCGAGAAGCCAGCATTGCGATCAGCACTCCACTGCATCGGGGTGCGTACCCCGTTGCGATCCCCGAGGTAGATGTTGTCCCCCATGCCGATCTCGTCACCGTAGTAGAGCACGGGGGTACCCGGCAACGAAAACAGTAGGCTGTTCATCAATTCGATGCGCCGACGGCTATTACCCAACAGTGGCGATAATCGGCGGCGAATGCCCAGGTTCACCCGTGCGCTCGGATCTTTGGCGTAAACCTGGTACATGTAGTCCCGCTCTTCATCGGTAACCATTTCCAAGGTGAGTTCGTCGTGGTTGCGCAAGAAGATGGCCCACTGGCAGTTGTCGGGGATGGGAGGGGTTTGTTGCAAAATATCGATAATCGGAAAGCGGTCTTCCATCTGAATGGCCATGAATAGGCGCGGCATTAGCGGGAAGTGAAAATCCATGTGGCATTCATCCCCGTCGCCAAAGTAGGCCACAGCATCCTCCGGCCACTGGTTGGCCTCCGCCAGCAACATCCGATCTTGATATTTGCGGTCGATGTGTTTGCGCAGGGCCTTGAGTAGGGCGTGGGTTTCGGGCAGGTTCTCGCAGTTGGTGCCCTCCCGCTCGTACAGATAGGGCACTGCATCCAGGCGCAGGCCATCTACCCCCATATCCAGCCAAAAATCCACTACCTCAAAGACCGCTTTTTGTACGGCGGGGTTGTCGTAGTTCAAATCCGGTTGGTGGGAATAAAAACGGTGCCAGTAGTAGGCTTTGGCCACTGGATCCCAGCTCCAGTTGGAGGTTTCAAAATCTTGGAAAATGATGCGCGCTTCTTTGTATTTCTCAGGGGTATCACTCCAAACATAAAAATCTCGCTCTGGGGTACCGGGGGCGGCGCGTCTGGCCCGTTGAAACCAGGGGTGCTGGTCAGAGGTGTGGTTGAGGATCAGCTCGATAATGACGCGGATCCCCCGTTGGTGGGCCGCCTCGAGCAGGGCTTTGAAGTCTTCTAGGGTACCGAAGGTGGGGTTAACACTGGTGAAATCTGCTACGTCGTAGCCATCATCCCGCAGCGGTGAGGGGAAAAAGGGCAGCAACCAAATGGCCGTGACTCCGAGATCTTGCAGGTAATCGAGTTTTTCCGTCAGGCCCTGAAAATCTCCTACCCCATCACCATCGCTATCGGCAAAGGCTCGCACCGGCACCTCGTAGATCACTGCGTCTTTATACCAAAGGGGGTTTTGAATCAGGGTGGTGGAGGTGGAGCGCAGAGAGGTTCGAGTCATCATTCCAAGACAAAAACAGCAGTGGGCAACTTCGCAACCATAGCTGCTGAGCAAGGATCCCCTCAAGGCATAGCCAGGTAGAAACCGTTTCAGGTTCACACCATGTTCACACCATTAAGAATCAACAAGAGTCAACAAGTTGCGATCTTTAACTTTAAAACTTAAGATTTGCCTATCGTTTTAACCACTCAAGACTCTGGGGGAAGCCCCGCTCGATTTTGGATCCCTGACGGATTCAAGGAATTGATCCCGGAAGAGCATCGGTAGGCATACACCCAAACCGTTCTCTTCTGTATCTACGGATTGCCTTTAGAACAACAATGGGATACTATCCTGGCGAACACAGAAAGCTCTCTCACGGTTCTTTCGAGGCAATGCTTCCTGAGGCTTCAACCTAGCGATGAGTTCCTGCTCTGCGCAGGCCCATGGGGTAACTGATTGGCAGAGTTTGCTTTGCTTCGATGACTAGAGGTTGTCACTCAAAAAGATTCACGACAAGACTCGGCTCTTAGGAGTTGCCTCAGATGAATCCAACTGCAAACCAACTGGCGCTGACCCACGGACATAGGTGGTGGAAAATGTTGCTCCTGCTTGGATCCCCGCTGGCGACACTGGCACTGTGGGCAGGAGCAGCAGAGGCGGCAACGATTACGGTGAACAGCCTGGATCAAGGCTCTGTAGCCGGGCAGTGTACGCTGCGGGATGCCATCGAAGCGGCCAATACCAATGCCGCAGTGCAAGGCTGCACAGCAGGGGATTCTCTTCCTACTGTTGACACCATCGATTTCAGCGTCACAGGAATCATTACCCTGGTCACTGCCTTACCGACGATTACTGAAGATGTGGTGATTGACGGGCCAGGAGCAACCGACCTAGAGGTAAGTGGGAATAATTTAGTTCGGGTGTTTGATATTGGGAATAACCTCAGTGTAGAGATTGAGGGACTGACCATCAGCAATGGAAACACTGCTGGCGACGGTGGTGGCATCCGGGCAGGTAGCGGCACCACCCTGACGGTGAGCAACAGCACCCTGAGTGGCAATAGCGCAGGAGGCGTGGGCGGCGGGATCCGTGCCGTTACCACCGCAACGGTGAGCAACAGCACCCTGAGTGGCAATAGCGCAGGCAGTGATGGCGGCGGGATCTATGCCGTTAACACCGCAACGGTGAGCAACAGCACCCTGAGTGGCAATAGCGCAAACGAGGATGGCGGCGGGATCTTTAGCCAGTATCACCGCAACGGTGAGCAACAGCACCCTGAGTGGCAATAGCGTAAACGATGAGGGCGGCGGGATCTTTGCCGATACCACCGCGACGGTGAGCAACAGCACCCTGAGTGGCAATAGCGCAAACTTCGATGGCGGCGGGATCCGTGCCAATACCGCGACGGTGAGCAACAGCACCCTGAGTGGCAATAGCGCAGGAAACGATGGCGGCGGGATCCGTGCCGTTACCGCAGCAACGGTGAACAACAGTATTATCGCTGGCAACACGGGTTCTGCCGGCAATGAAGAATGTTCCGGCAGCATCAGCGGCAGCAAGAATGTCTTTGGCGTCAGTGGCAATGCTGGTGGTTGCCCCGTGGCAGGGAACATTGTGCCAACTGGGGCTATTTCCACGGTTCTGCAGACCACCCTAGCTGCCAATGGCACCACGATCTTTGCTGGGGTTCTGCCGGGAACACCGGTTCTGACCCTGGCCTTGGTAGCCAATAGCCCCGCCCTAGAGGCCGCAGACCCTGGTATCTGTGCAGCAGCCCCTATCAATAACCTCGACCAAAGAGGGGTGACTCGTCCCCAGCCGGCTAGCACCACCTGCGATATCGGGGCCTTTGAAAGTGCTCTGACAGAACCCGAGCCGACACCGACGCCCACAGCTACCCCGACCCCTGAACCAACTCCCACCCCGACACCCGAGCCCACACCCACGCCAATCCCGACACCGACGCCCACAGCTACCCCGACCCCTGAACCAACTCCCACCCCGACACCCACAGCTACCCCGACCCCTGAACCAACTCCCACCCCGACCCCAGAATCCCCCAACCGTCCCCCGGCGGGTCGTTTGGTTTGGGATCCTGCCCGGTTGATTGTGCAAGAAACCCGGCAAGAGGGGATCCCGACTTTGGAGGTGCAGGCCAACCAGTTGCGGGGGGTAGTCTTTGATTTTCGCAACTTGGGTGGGCCAATTCGGGTTCCGGTGCAAGTGTGTGTGCTGGTGCCGGAGGGACTGGCCTTCAGCTCACCGCAACTGCCGCTGCAGGCGAGTACCCAAGTGATAATCGCTGGGGTGGCCAGCCGAGATTTCACAACACAGTTCATCCCGGCTGGGCAACCCGTTCCTGCCGCTTGTCAGGGAACCAATCGCAACGGAGCGGTGGTGGTGACTCTGCCCGATGGGATCCCGGCGGGGGTGAGTGGGTCAATCGGTTTTCAAGTCGTGTTTTCAAGTCGTTAAGCAATCCCACCCCGCTTCTGGGCTTCTTTAGGTGACACCGCTACATTGCGCAGGCCGGCACGGATCAACTCCTGCTCGATCAGGGCAAAGAACCGCTGCCGATCCCCGCCCCTCACCACCGCCAGGTGATGGGCTTCTGCCAACGCAACCGGGTAGCCAAAGCCCTTTTGCACCTGGCTCAAGACTCCTGCCAAGGCCCGCTTTAGCAACTCCTCATCCGCAGCAACCCAGGCGGGAAACTCCAGTCGGGCAATCTCCGCTTCACCCACGGATCCCTCACTGACATTCAGATAACAACAGTGGATATGGTGCTCCCCGAAGGGATTCAACACCTTTGCCCCACTGCGCCAAATCGGGCTGCGCTCTCCCGGTTGTAGCAGGGATCCCCAAAAGACCCGATCCGGCAACGGCGCAAACGTCTGGCAAGGCGGAGCCTGATCTGAGTTGCAGTAGCGGTAACATTCACAACTCAAGAACGGGCACAACCCCAGGCGCAGATAATTTACCGTCTCGCTGCTGCGGGAGACACTGATGTACCCCACCAATGGGATTCGTGCTGCTCGTAACCGTTCCAGAGCTGCCAACAGGGGATTCAACCACAGGCGTTGCTCCTGCCCAGACAACGGCTCTAATCCCCAGGGGATCAACGATCCATCTACCAGTGCCAAGGTGGTACGGCGACGGGGAACAGATAGAGCCAACTGGGCCAGCTCCTCCACTTCCGCCTGAGCCCGCCGCAAAGCCAAAACCTCTTCTGCGTCCAAACCGGAGTTTTGTTGCAGTTCCACCGAGGGGTAGAGCAACACCGGCAGGCTATCCAACAGCGGCCATTGCTGGGTGCCGTAGTGCAACACCACCCGTCCGACATTGATCAAGGAGCAATAGGCGATCTCGTGATGGTTGGGCACAATCTGGGATCCATCCGTGGCCACCACCGTGTGTCGTCCTTTCAGAGGCTCGATTTTGGGTCGGGAGTTCTCCAGCGGCTCAGCCGGGCTGGCACAGGTAAAAGATAGATGGGATCCCCAATCGACATGACGAGATTGCCAAACCTGCGGCTCCTGCTGTAAGCGTCCAAACACCTGCAAAGCCCGACGCAGACGCTCCTGGCTGGCTTTGGATTCCTGATGCAGATGCTGGGTGAGGCCGGGGATTTGGCCACTCAGTTTAACGAGATCCAACATATGCCTCCACCCCGCTGTCGCGAGAGGCTGGCAGGGCTACAGGTTCTCCCTCGGGGATCCCTTCAGAAGCAGCGAGGAGCTCTTCGAGCGGAAACTCCCCGTATACCTCGCTGCTGTTGTTGGGGCTCTCTTGCAAATGCACCCGATGCAACCGTACCCCCAGCTCCCGCACCGGCAAAGTGAGCAACTGCTGGATGCGCAGGGCGATATTCTCAGCAGTGGGCACCACCCGGGCAAAGTATTCGATGTCTTTGTTCAAAAAGGTGTGGTCGAAGGGCTTCACCACCCAGTGGTCAATCACCTGCTGCAAGGCCACCAGATCCACGACCATGCCCGTGCGTGGGTCGATGGATCCCTTGACGGTAATCTCTAGGCCGTAATTGTGGCCATGGCCGTGGGGACGCGCACACAGCCCGTAAATCTCGCTGTTCTCCTCTAGGCTGAGGTGATCCAACGCCAATCGATGGGCGGCGCTGAAATGGGTGGCCACAGTTAAATAGGCTTGCATCTCTTCTCCTTGATAGTCGGCCCAAAGCTCAGGATCTTCATACAAACGAATGCTCGTCAGGGGCAACGCATCGGCCAAACGCTGCCAAATCGCATAGGCGATAAACTCAGTGGTCGGCAGGGTTTGAGCAAACTCTGGCCACGCCTGGTTCAGATAGGCAAAGTTGAGATCTTGCAGCACCCGTTGTCGCAAAACCTGTTTCACATCCGATAGGTTCAAGACCATGCCATACGCATCGACTTCCCCCTGCAGGCCCACCTGCAACACATAATTGTGCCCGTGACCAGGAAAACGGGCATTTGGGCCAAATCGGGCAAAATTTTCAGCCTCTGAGAGCTCAGGCAGCCAGTAACGATGGCTAGCGGCAAATTGCGCACGGCGATAGATCGTACAGGTTCTAGGCATGAGTTGATCATGATCAAAGGGATCCGCTCTTTTAGCATAAACCTCAGACTAAAATCTTTGTTAAATCCGGTCGAGGGAACAAAAATCGGGTTGGATGGAACTTATGATCTGATCCCTCAGTCTAAAGAGCGACAGCAATGCCATTCCAGGGACTCCGCCCCTCTAATGTCAGCAGAAAGCCTCTCTTCTCCCTCAAGGGTGATACGCTATTGAGCATGAGTGAGTCTTACCTGAATCACCCCACTTTTGGTCTGCTCTACAGCCTGTGTCAGGTCAATGAAAGCCAGGCTCTTTTCACGACCCTTTACGCCCAAAGGCTGTTTTTTCGGGTTTATTTTGGATCCCTTGAGAACGCCACAGACTCACAGAATGTGGGTGCAGAAGAGCTGGTCTTCGATCCAATTAGCCGCAACGAGGCCCGCCAGTTAATTGAAGAACAGATGCGCCTGATGCGCCGGGCCGCCCGCAAAGATGAGCTAGAGCAGCTACAGCTCATCTACAAGCAAACCTTTTCCTGAACAGAGGTTTTCTCGTGTTCCGGCTCAAGACTTTCCCCCCTTAGGCAACAGGCTAAAGCTAAAACTGGGAAAGAAAGCGCAGATCACTGGTGTAGAACAGGCGGATATCCTGAATGCCGTGTAGAAGCATGGCCATGCGTTCGATACCGATCCCAGCGGCAAACCCGGTGTAGCGCTCTGGGTCGTAGCCCACCGCCTGAAACACGTTCGGATCCACCATGCCACAGCCAAAAATTTCCAGCCACTTCGAGCCAAAGCGCACGTCCATCTCTGCCGAAGGCTCCGTAAACGGAAAATAGCTGGGGCGAAAGCGGGTTTCCCGTTTACCCAACAGACGGGTGATGAACTCGTTCAGGGTGCCTTTGAGGTCAGAGAAGGTGAGGTTTTCCCCCACCGCCAAAATTTCCATCTGGTGAAACACGGCGGAGTGGGTGGCATCGACAGTATCGCGGCGCATCACTCGTCCGGCATGGACAATGCGCAGTGGCGGTTGGTGTCGCTCCATATAGCGCACCTGTACTGAAGAAGTCTGGGTGCGCATTAGGTAGCCGTTTTCCAGGTAAAGCGTATCCTGCATGTCCCGCGCTGGGTGATCGGAAGGGGTATTCAGGGCCTCGAAGTTGTAATACTCCGTCTCGATCTCGGGGCCATGCACCACCGTATAGCCCATGCCCACAAAGATATCCAGCATGCGGTCGATGGTGGCCTGTAAAGGGTGGATCCGCCCCAAGGGACGACGGGATCCCGGCATGGTGACATCCAGCCGCTCCGCCTCTAAGCGCTCTAGCAGTTGGGCTTCGCTGAGGGCTTGTTTGCGCTGATCCAGACTGGCTTGCAAAGCCTCTTTGAAGGTGTTGGCCAATGCACCGATCACGGGTCGCTCTTCGGGGGGCAACTTCCCCATTCCCCCCAAAATTTTGGAGAGCTTGCCTTTCTTGCCCAGGTAATCAATGCGCAACTGTTCCAGGGCCTCGAGGTCAGTGGCTTGCTCCACTTGGGCGAGCGCTTCGCTTTGTAGGGCGAGAAGCTGATCTTGCATACAGTCCAATCCCGATAGTGCTACGCACCTCGCAACGCGAGAGCGCAGGACAGAATTCTCAGTCTCCAGCCAAGCTGGAAGCGACTTCTACAAAAGTATCACAGGCCCTGACCGGATTTGGGACTCTTCCCTTTTCAGATGGGCCTGAGTGCAAAACAGGGATCCCTCTAACTTTGGGTTTGGGGAGCCGCTTCTGGCAACAGACAGCCCATGGCATCGCAGCCGGCTGGCCCTTCTGTATTCAAAAATCCACGGTCGTAGCGCATCAGCGCCCCGAAAAAGTCATTGGTTTGCCGACGGCGTAAGACTGCTGCCGAGAGTTGCTCGTAGGTGGCTTTGTCGATCTTCTCGAAGGGTAGTCGGGGAAACGGAGCATCAAAGCGGGCCAACAGGGCGGCACTCATGTACCCCTCATCCTCCCAAATAGCCTCGAAAATACGGGATCCCAGAGCTTCCACCTCGTCTTCCCGCAGCTCGATGGTGGCGGAGGTGTTGTGGGTGGTGTAGTGCTTCTGCACTTGCATGTAAAAGTCAAATTGGGCTAGGGCAGAAAACTGCTCGATCTCGATTTGATCGGCACCGGGCAAATTGGCCCAGGGCACCTCCACCGGCAGCTCCACCAGCCACTCCGTACAGCGGGGGTCGAAGGGATCGTTGAGAAGATTGCCATTTTCATCTTTGTCCGATTGTGAAGGCACGATCGAGTAGCCGTATTCCAGACAGGCCAGGGCCACCGGATCGTTTTTGCCAAAGGTAATCCGCCGGATATAGCGCTGCGCTTTGGGAGGATGCCAGCCAGGGGCTGCCCCTGTCAAGAGAGACTTGGTTCCCGCCGGTTGCACGGTGGTACAGCGGTTGGGTCGGCGCAGGCCGTGGCGATCGCAGTAGTCCCAGACGGTTTGGTGCACCACTTCTCGCCAACGGCTGAGGTATTCTTGCTCTTTCTGCTTGAAGGTGAGGCCGGTCATGGTTTCCGGTCGCCCCTCCTGCCACCAGCGCAACCAATCCACCCCAAAGGCTTTGACAAAGAAATCAAACAACCCAGTGAAGGACACCCCCACAATTGGATCCCATTCCCGCGAGCGCTGGTAACGGGGTTCTTGGAAGCGATGATTGAGTAGGGCCGCTACCGCCAATGCCCCAGCGGCGAAGGCTTCTTCTTGTTCTTTGGTGTTGTACGGATCGATCTGATTCAGATGAATTTCAGACAAGTTACAATGATAATTAGATCCAATTATTTCCCCACAGGGATTCAACCCATAACGATTGATCCGATCTTCTAGCTCTTCCTCACTCAGAGAAGGATCCCGTTTTCGCAACCAATCTTTGGCAGATCCGGCCTCATAAGCCCTGAGAAAATCGGATTTTTGATCAGGAGGGATCAGATCACAATTGGCCCGTGCCACCGCTTCGCCCGCCCACTGAATGGCCCCTTCCCCGGAGTAGAACTGCTTGCGCACCGCCTCGATGGTTTCTTCTAGGGTTGGTTTGCGATGAAACACACGGGTATGATTGGCCATGCGCAGAGCATCTCGTTCTGGATCGATACGCCAATTGCCCTTTTCGTCCTGTTGCCAGAGGTTATCTTTGGCATTGGAGCCGAGCAAATCTTCCCCATCAAATTGACGCATACCGGCACTGCGCCTAATATTCCCGGCCACGATACAAGAAGCTGCCTCATCGATCAGCAAACAACATTCGACGGAGTTCAGTTGTCGACCGACAGCTTTGTTCAGAATGGCCGCGCACCGCTCATATAAAGTAGGCAATTTAATCGGGTTAGCTACTCCCCCAAACCCCTTGAGAACTTCACCAGCAGGCCGCACATCACTTAGATCGACCGTCAGTTGGATTTCACCACCAAAACTGGGATCCGAGGCTAATTCCATCAACACCTGATAAGAATCTACCCAGCCGCGGCGGCTATCCCCCACCTGGATGTGTACCTGGGATCCCTGCCGGTGAACACGGGTTTTGTCCTGACGTTCACTAGCAGGAGTAGTGCCGATTTCTCCGGTAATTTGAATGTGCAGACGATTAACAATGGCCGGCAGGCGATTGATGAACTTGGGTTCCAAAACAGCGCCGGTGCCACAGCCCATCATGGCCAGATCCATCATCAAACCAAAGGCTTGCCAGTCGATGACGTTGGTGCTGGTGCAGTTGTAGGCTCCCGAGAAGTTTTCCGGTTGGTGAATCCAGTCGGTGCCCATCACCCACAGGGCACGGCCTGAGATCAAAGCCTTCAGTTGCCGCTGCATGCGGTTGATCAAATTCTGTTCTTCTGGGGTGAACTGGCCTAGCTCGGTGATGTCCGTCAGGGTGCGATCGCAAACCTCGTTCCAGGTTTCTCGGCCTTTGTCGGTTTGGCGACGACTGTAGGTGCGGTAAAAAACGGGGTTGGCCGCCGGGGCTGTTTCTGGAAAATCGCCATTGCTTAGGGATCCCAATACCTCAGCAGAATGCGCCTCTTTGCTCTGAACCATACTCACACCCCTCCTGCGATGACGCTCCGCACCCTGCGGAGCACGATAGACTTAATCCTTTGCTTTTGACCATCCGTGAACCACCCCAGACCGAGAGGGCCGCTTGCAGGGATTCACCCAACGCGATGCCCATCAGGCTATCACAATCCTCAAGCACCGGATGTCACGGGTAGTGTCGTTCTTTGTGCATTTATTCAAGATCCTCTAGGGATAGAGCAAGCCAAATTCGCTCCCCGCCTTGATCGCATCTTTTCGAGCTAAATGCCCCACAGGGATCCCGAGTAGATTCTGCGATTCCCTCCAAAGGTTTGTAGATCCGGCAGAGTGAGCAGAGAAACAACAGGAGGGCTACAGTGGAAGAGAGATGCCACTGGGACTAAGTTCATTCGGCGGTGGAAATTGGCAGTGGAAGTTCGCAAATTCTGGGTCGGCCTCCTGCTGCCCCTCCGGGTTGTCCCGAGAAGCAGATTGGGCTGCCATTTGCCCATGATGCGATACCCCGTGTGCAGCACAAGAAGGAGTTTTGATCACCATGACCAGTCGCCTGCGCATCGGTAGCCTCTGGGGGATCCCGTTCTTCATTGATTACAGCTGGTTCCCGGCGGCCCTTTTGCTCATGCTCTCTTATGGGGTGCTGACCGCTTTGGGGCTGTTCCTCTCCATACTGGCTCACGAGCTGGCCCACAGCCTGGTGGCACGCGCCCACGGGATCCGCGTCAACTCCATCACCCTGTTCCTTTTTGGGGGTATGGCTGCGATTGAGAAAGAAGTCCCGCATCCGCTAGGGGCTTTTCAGGTGGCGGTGGCTGGCCCTCTCCTCAACTTGAGTTTGTTTGCCATCCTCAGCTTGGCGCTGGCTTGGGCAACTCCAGAAACCCTGCTGTCCTCCACATTAGCCAGTTTGGCCGCCATCAACCTGACGCTTGCCCTACTTAACCTGTTGCCGGGTCTACCGCTGGATGGAGGGCAAATGCTCAAAGCTGCCATTTGGGGTATGACTGGGGATCGACAACGGGGCCTGATTTGGGCAGCTCGAGTCGGTCAGTGGATTGGTTTTGGCCTGCTGGGGTTAGGGTTGCTGGTGGTGTTTGCTGGCAGCCTGAATGGCCTGTGGCTGGGGTTGATTGGGTTGTTTATTTTGAACAATGCCCGCCGTTACAGCCAGTACGCTCAGCTGCAGCAGGTGTTGAGCCGGTTAAAAGCTGGGGATGTCATGACCCGCAACTTCCGGGTTTTGGATGCGGGTATGAGCTTGCGAGAGTTTGTGGATCGCTATGTGGTGCCCTCCTCCCTGAAAAGCGAGCCGGAAGGAGCCCAACCGGAACCTAAGATCTATTTTGCCGAAGAAGATGGCCGCTATCGGGGGTTGGTGAGACCAGAGTTGCTCAGCGATATCGAACGCAGCCAATGGGATCACCTCAGCCTCAAGGCGATCCTGAAGCCGATGGAGCAACTGCAGGGGGTGCGAGAAGAAACCCCCATCCCACAAGTGATTCAGATGATGCGCCAGTCGGAGCCGCGCCGAGTCTTGGTGTTGACCCCTACCGGAGCCATTGCTGGGCTGATCGATCGGGGGGATGTGGTGGCCATGGCCGCCCGACAGTTGGGGGTGATGCTGCCGCAGGAGGTGGTGCAACGCATTCGAGACAGCCCAGAGTGGCCCCCAGGCTTTCAAGCGGAAGAAGGACTAGTTAGCGAGGGATCCTCTCCCAGCTTGTCTTTGCAGGGATCTCCAGACCTCCAGAACAAGTCTTAACAAGTCTTAACTAGACACCAGACAGGGATCCTTAAACACTAGATGAAAAGTGATCGCAAATACTGTCCTGTGGGAACCTCCCCTGACTACAATAAGAGAGTTCTACATCAATTAAGAATTTTGAATCGCTCCCTTCGCCTCCTGCCTGCCTACACCCACCGTCTGAGCAATGGGTTAAGCGTTATTCTTCATCCCATCCCAATCACCGATTCTGTTACCGTCGACATTTGGGTGCAGACTGGGGGACGCAACGAACCCCTTGAGTGGTTGGGCTTGTCTCACTTTTTAGAACACATGGTGTTCAAGGGTAGTGATCGGTTGGCTCCGGGCGAGCTGGATCGGGCGATCGAAGGGCGGGGAGGAGTTACCAATGCCGCCACCAGCCAAGATTACACCCACTACTACATCACGGTTGCCTCTGGCGATCTACCCGATAGCCTGCCCTATCTAGCGGAAGTGGTTCTCCGCGCCGGGATCCCTGCCGATGAGTTTGAGCGGGAGCGTCAGGTGGTTCTAGAAGAGATTCGCCGGGCAGCGGACAACCCTGACTACAACGCCTATCAACAGTTGATGCAGGCTGCCTACGCGGATCATCCTTACGGGCGACCGGTGTTGGGTACTCCCGAAAGCTTGATGGAGCTGACCCCAGAACTGATGCGCACCTACCATCAAGGCTGGTACCGACCTGAACAAATGACCCTGGTGGTGACGGGTGGTATCGATCCGGAGCGAGCCTTGGCTTTGGTGGAAGAGCAATTTGGGGGTTCCCCCAGCGGTACAGCCTTGGGGATCCCCCACGCCCCGGCACAACCGCGTCCCCAAGGGATCCTGCGCCGAGAGAGCTCCCATCCTCGTTTGGAACAGGCACGGTTGCTGTTGGCTTGGCCCACCGTCAGTGCCCACCATTGGCAAGAAGCTTGTGGATTAGAAGTCTTGGCCTCTATCCTTGGGGATGGGCGTACCTCCCGCTTGGTTCATCTGCTGCGGGAACAGCGGGGTTGGGTGAGGGGTATTGGCTGCTCTTCGATGGTGCTGAAGGAAGGCGGTCTATTCTGCGTCAGCGCCCAAATGGATCCCGATCATTTATATCGGGTGGAAGCGACCATTCTGCACGAGATCGAAAAGCTACAACAGGATGGCATCGGCCAAGCGGAATTGGATCGCACCCGGCGCATCCTTACCCATGAGTTCTTGTTCTCGGCAGAGTCCCCCGGCCAGTTGGCGGGCATCTACGGCTATTACGAAACCCTAGGGGGCGTGCAACGCATTCAAGAATATTTGGAGCTGCTGCAGTCTCTCACCCCAACCCAAGTGCGAGAGTTGGCCCAGCAGCACCTTTCTCCCGATGCCTACGTGGTCGCCACCCTCAAGCCCGCTGACCTTGATTCGGCCTCTTCGCCCCAGCTGCAACTGGCCTACCGTTAAGTCTTTTAAGTCTTTCCCAACGGGATCCCTTCTTAGCATTCATGACCTCTACCCCCTTTGCTGCTCAGCGCGGCCATTTACAGCGTGTTGTCTTGGCCAATGGTGCCACTTTGCTGTTGGGACAAAATCCAACGGTGGATATCTTGGCGGCCCATTGTTTTTTTCGCGGGGGTAGCCGCGTGGAGCGACCGGAGCAGGCGGGGCTGACCAATTTGATGGCTGCTGTCCTCACCAAAGGCACCCAGCAACGGGATTCTCAAGCGATCGCCGCTTGGGTGGAATCTTTGGGGGCTGCCCTTTCCATCGATAGTGCTGCCGATTACTTCGAGGTTAGCCTGCGGTGCGTGTCTGCGGATTTTCCCGAGCTGTTGGGGTTGCTCTCCGAGATTTTACAGGCTCCGACCTTCCCGGAAGCAGAGGTGGACCGGGAACAGGCGCTGATGTTGCAGTCGATTCGCGCCCAGCAGGAGCGACCCTTCAGTTTGGCTTTTGATCAGGTGCGACAAGCCCTCTATGGCGATCATCCCTATGCTCTGCCGGGGGTAGGACGGCTGGAAACAGTGGGATCCCTCTGTCGTGAGGATTTGGTCGCCCATCATGCCACCTATTGCCGTCCAGACCAGATGGTGATGGTGGTGATCGGTCCCGAGTCCATCCAACAGATGGCCGCCCATATCGAAGCCGCTTTATCCGATTGGGTCGCCCCTCCCCGTGCAGGGTTGGATCCCGCCCTATCTTTATCTCCTCTCGAACACCCGAAACTCCTGCGGTTGCCCCAGCCCACCCAACAAACGACAATGATGATTGGCTTTCAGGGGTCCGCTGCTGGCTCCGCCGATTACGCCGCTCTGAAGCTGCTCTGTACCTACTTGGGCAATGGCCTTTCCAGCCGCCTGTTTGTGGAGTTGCGGGAGCGCTGTGGTTTAGCCTACGAAGTCTCGGCTTTTTTTGCTACCCGCCGGGAGCCTGCCCCCTTTGTCACCTACATGGGCACCGCCTCTGAGAATACCGCGATGGCTCTAGACCGGCTGCAAGCAGAGATCCAACGCCTGCATGCCCACCCTCTCAGCCCAGCAGAAGTGGAAATGGCCCAGCGCAAACTCTTGGGCCAATACGCCCTCAGCAAACAAACCAATGCTCAGGTGGCACAACTGGCAGGCTGGTACGAAATTTTGGGCTTGGGGATGGAGTTCGACCAACGGTATTTGCAGATGGTCAGACACCTCACCCCGGAATACCTGCTTCAAGCGGTACAAACCTATCTGGTCACTCCCGTGATTGCTCTGGTGGGGCCGGATCAGGCTCTTGAACAGGTTGAGCTGGTGCTTTGATGTCTGCTTTGATGTCTTTGCTCAGAGCAATGAAACCCTTGCAGGGGATCCCTAAGTGGGCTACTGTTCCGCCAAAACCACCCGATTGCGCCCCCGATGTTTGGCCTGATAGAGAGCTTTATCCGCCGCCATCTTTAGGGATCCCACATCCGAAAAGGTGGGATATACGGCGATCCCACAACTGAAGGTGGCAGAGAATTCTTCGTCTTCCGCCTGTTGCCGAATTTGAGCAAAGCGCTGGCGAATATCGTTCATAATTTTGCAGGCGGCGGCCCCATCGGTATCGGGAAGGATAACGGCAAACTCTTCTCCCCCATAGCGGCCAATCATATCAGTACGGCGCAAGCGCTGCTGCAACAGGCGAGACAGGCTCTTGATCACCCGATCTCCGGTGGCATGGCCGTAGGTATCATTCACGGATTTGAAATGATCCAAATCGAGCATCGCAAAGGCCAAACTGCTCTGGGAACGCTCCGCCCGCAGGGTTTCTTGCACCAACTGTTCTTTGGTGGTGGTGTGGTTCAGGAGTCCTGTCAGGCTGTCGGTGGCCATCAGAGAACGCAGGGTTCTGGCCCGCTGAGCCCGCGAATAAACTGCCATGATCAGGTGATCCGGCTGGATCGGCTTGGTGAGAAATTCATCACCCCCCCCAAGGCTCATGGCATCTAGCTGTTTGTTCAGGTCGGTTTCAGTAGAAAGAAAGACAATCGGGATCCCCACATAGGCTGGCTGCTGGCGGATCACCGTCCCCAGCTCCAGGCCACTGCAATGGGGCATATAGACATCCATCAGGATCAAATCCGGGTTAAACTCCGATAACACCGGGATCAAATCAAAGGGATCGGTCACCACTTGGGTGACCATGCCAGTGCGTTGCAGAATCAGGGAATAGTAAACCGCCAGATGGGACTCATCATCCACGATCAAGACACGGTAGGCTTCCTGGGGGCGAGCCCGGGTCAGTTCATCCAGCTTATCCACCAAACTGGGCACACTAACGGGCTTGGTAAAGTAGGCTTTGCCCCCAGCACGGGCAGCCTGTAGGCGGGCCATCAAATCCGTGTGTACCGACATGAACACCACCGGGGGCATGTTGGATCCCAGTTGCTCGCGTAATGCTGAAATCATCTCAATACCGGCAGAATCCCCTTCTGGGAAGATGATGTCGGTCAGGATAGCGGCGGGAAGTTGTTGCAACACCGCTGCTTTGAGGTCGGTACTGTTGTGGTAACGCACCACGTCATAGCCGAAATAGCCAATCTGTAGGGCCAAATCTTCCGCCAACTGAGGGTCGTCATCCACCAAATAAATCAGGTGACTATCGGCACTACTGAGGGATGAACTTGGGGACGGAATCAAGGCCGTCAGTTCCGGCAGGCTTTGCTCCGATTCGTGAATAGACTGACGCAGTGAGGCCAGCAGCGCATGCACCTGAATCCGTTGCAGGGCGATCGGGGGGTTACCGGTTTCTAGAATCGAGGTAAGCAAAATTTCTAGGGTACGAGCAATCGTGCCCAGGTAAGCAAAGCCGAAAGTGGCACCTGAGCCGGCCAAACTGTGCACCATGCGATGCAGCGTCCGCAGGGTTTCTAGGTTCCAGTCATCCCGCACCAACCGATCCCAAGACTGTTCGATTTGCCCCACCCGCTCGCCGATCTTCTCGGCATAAGCGGCCCGTAGTGCCTGCATCTGTTCTTGAATTTGACTGGTGGTGGCCGGGGAGCTAGGCATGGTAAGTTGCCCAGATGGTGTGAATTGTGCTGGATAGGCTCATGGGGTCGAAGGGCTTGGAAATCACATCCACAGCCCCCAGTTGCTTGTAGCTTTCTACCTCATGGGTTTGAACTTTCGCTGTCATAAAGATAACCGGGGTATCTCTTAGGGGAGATAACTCCCGCAACGCCCTTAAGGTGGTCGGCCCATCCATGACCGGCATCATCACATCCAGCAAAATCAAGTCAGGCGCAAAGCTCACCGCCTGATCCAGAGCCTCTTTGCCGGAGCTACAGATCCCCACCGTAAAGCCCCCCACCGCCTCCAAGGCCAAGCGGGCCACCGCCTGAATATCGGGGTCATCCTCCACCAGAAGAATGCGTTGCAATGAGACTACCATGGGGAGATTACGGAGAGGGGACAGGAAACTTCGGTAACTTTAGGTATTAATCCTAACTTAGGATCCCTTAAAGGGAAAATCCTTCTCAGCGTCCTTTGCTGCAAGGGGATCCCCATCCAAAAACAGAGGAAAGTCTAGGTAGAAACAGGTGCCGGTTTCCCCGTCTCCCTCCTCTGCGGAGCAGGTGATGAAATCGATGTGCCCCCCTAGCTTATCGACAATCGCTTTGCTAATGCTCAGCCCCAATCCCGTCCCTCCCCGCAGGCGCGTGTCAGAGGCATCCGCCTGGGCAAACCGCTGAAAGATCTGGGAACGGAAGGAGCGGGGGATCCCGGGCCCGCGATCTTGAACGGTAAGACGAAGCCAGCCTTGTATCCGGATGACCCGCAGATCCACCCATTCTCCGGGGGGAGAAAACTTGATGGCATTGGAGAGCAAATTGGTCACCACCTGGGTGAGGCGGTGGCTATCGGCGCGGATCTGGCAACCTTCACAGTCGGGATCCACCTGTAGACGCATCTGCACCCCGTAACTCTCAGCATAGGCTTGGTTCACCTGCAAAATCTGCTCCAGCAGCGGCCTCAGGAACAGGGGTCGAATCTCGAAGTTGATGCGCCCCGCTTCAATCTTCTCAATATCCAGGATGTCGTTGATCAAGACCAGCAGTCGCTCGCTGTTTTTCTGGGCAATGTCCAGCAGGTGGCGCAGCTGTTCGTTCAGGGGCCCCCCCACCCCTCCCAAGATCAACCCCAGGGATCCGCGGATCGAGGTGAGGGGGGTGCGCAACTCGTGGCTGACCATGGAGACGAACTCGTTCTTCATCCGTTCGATTTTCTTGCTGTTGGTGATGTCTTGGAAGCTCCACACCCGCCCGGTGATGATCCCTCCAATCCAAAGGGGTTTGGTGACCAAGTGCAAAATGCGCTGATCCAGCAGATCCAGAACAGCACTATGACTGGTATCTGGGTGGGCCAGCAACTCGTCGACCAGAGCAAGGAAGGCTTGGGGATCCTGCACCTGCTCCGCCATGTGGTGGGTACGCTCTGCCTCCGGCTTGAGATGGAAGGATTCCAACTGCCACATTTGTGCCAGCAGGCGATTGTGCACCAAAAGATGGCTCTGTAGGTCGGTTACCAAAATGCCGTTGGTGGTTGCCTCAAGGGTTGCCTGCAGAAGGGCCAAAGAGCGTTCTAAGTCGCGGGCCGCCTGCTTGCGCTCGGTAATATCCCGCGACACCGCCACCCGTTCCAGGGATCCATCTGGGCCAATCAACAGCCGACTGCTGGTTTCTAGCCAGACGAAATGCCCCTGCTGATGACGCACCCGGTAGATGACCCGCGGCTCATTTTCTACCCCCGACACCAGGTTGGGACGAAAGGCGGCCTGGAGATTGGCCAAATCTTCAGGATGCACCATGTCAAAGAGCAGTTTCCCCTTCAACTCCTCCGGTCGGTAGCCGAGAATGGCCAGACAGGCAGGGGAAGCATCCAAAAAGCGCCCCAAGGGCCCGTGACGAGAGATCATATCGGTGGCATTTTCCGCCAGTAACCGGTAACGGGCCTCGCTCTCTTTCAAGGATTCCAACACCACCAAGCGTTCTTGGTCGAGCCGTTTGGCCTGGGTAATGTCTTCGATAATGCTGATGATGTGGGTGGGGGTATGGGTGCTATCCCGCAGCAACGAAACTGCTACCCGTGTCCAGATCACGTGCCCCTGCTTGTGGACAAAGCGCTTCTCGTAGCGGTAGCTTTCCCGGTGCCCTGTCAGCAACTCGTTGAGGATTCCTTCTGATAGGCCCTGATCTTCAGGATAGGTGTAGTCGGCAAAACGCAAGGCTTTTAGCTCCTGAAGTGTGTAGCCCAGCAAGTGGAGAGCGGCAGGGTTACATTCCAGAATGCGTCCGTCTAGGCTAAGGATATTGATGGCGTTGGGAGCGTTTTCCAGAATCGCCCTCAGGCGTTCCTCACTGTTACGCAGAGCGGTTTCTGCGCGTTTCTGGTCGGTAAACTCCCGCACCACCGCCAAGACTTTCTCTCCGCCGCTGGGCACCATGCGCACTTCGAAGTGCCGTTCTTCCCCTGCCAAAATGAGCGGGTAGGTGTAAATCTGCTGTTGGCCGGTACGCAGGGCCTCCCGCAGATAAAACAGCTCCCGTTCTGCCAAATCTGGGGGCATGATATCGGGGATACTCAGCCCCTGAATCTCGTCCATATTAGCCAACACTGGGAAGCCAACCGGCTGTCTTACCATGCTCAGATAGCGGCCTTCGGCGCTGATCCACAGCATCAGGTCGGGAATAGCTTGGATGATCGCCTGTTTTTCCGCCTCGCTCTGGCGGAGGGCAGCTTCCGCCTGCTTAGCTTCCGAGATATCCTCCAACACTGAGACGGCAAATTGGGGCTGCCCCTGGGGATCCCTTACCAAACTGATGGTGAGGCGACCCCAAAATTGGCTACCATCTTTGCGCAGGTAGCGTTTCTCCAGGCAATAGGAAGAGATTTCTCCGGCCACCAACTGTTGAAACAGCTCCTGGTCTTCTTGCAGATCATCGGGATGGGTGTAGTCCGCGAAGTTCATCTGCAGCAACTCGTCCTGGCTGTAGCCGTGCATACGCTGAGCGGCAGGGTTGATGCTGAGCACACACCCTTTCAGATCTGTGAGACCAATGCCGACACTGACCTGCTCGATCAAAGCTTGCAGATGATGATGATTGTCTCGTAGAACTTGGGCGGTCGGGGGATCCGCTCCCGTACTGGGGAGCTCCGGGTCAGCACTGCCACACAACCCGATCACCTCACCCTCCTGGAGGGGCAACAGAGAGGCCGTCCAGATGAATCGGTGACAGAGACCATCCTGAATCTGCAAGCGCCCGACAAAGGTGATGGTGTTCTGTACTCCAGAGAGCGAGAGCGTGGAGGATCCCTGGCCTTGCCAGAGTTTGTTCCATTCCGCTTGGATCCGGGGACGATCTTCGGGATGTAGGAGCTCCAGGAGAGGTTGCTTTTGCAAAACCTGCACAGAGTAGCCCAGATAGCGTTCCCAGGCCTTGTTCATGTGCAAAACCCGCCCTGCACCGTCAACCGCCCAAAGTAGGCGGGGGCAATGTTCAAAAAATTGCTCGAACGGGACGGGAGTCATGCACGATCTCGCACTTTGTTTTCACTTTGTTTTATGGTAGCGACTCCCTTTTTCAACTTGCGGTTTGGGGCAAAAAGGGGTGCTGTGAACCGACGGATACAGGGTAGTCAGTCGAAATCGGTGGGCCAATCCGGGTGGCGGTAGTGTTCAAACAGGCGGGCGATCTGGGCGGGGGTCACTCGTGGCAAAGATAGGGCCGGTAGCTGGTCTTCTGGGAAAAACTCCACCCCATCGGTTTCTAGGCTGGTGCTGGGGGATCCCCCAATGAGCTGGCAGTGGAAAAACAACTTGTAAGAATAGTCTTGGTAGGTGGGGTGCTCATGGCGGCTTTTATCGTAAACCGCCAGTAACTTCACCGCTTTGGCCCGGTAGCCTGATTCTTCCCAAACTTCCCGTTCCACCGCTTCGCTAGGAGAGTCGCCCACATCTGCCCACCCCCCTGGCAGCGTCCAACAGCCATCGATACGCTCTTTGACCAGCAAGATTTGCTCATCCCGAAAGACCGCAGCCCGAACATCCACCTTCGGCGTAGCATAGCCCAGCTCTCGTTCAAAGCCTTTCAAGATGGCTCCCGCTTCCAAATCGGTGTGTTGGGCCAGGATCTGGGCCGCGATCTGTCGTAGTTTTTGATAACGCTCGATATCAAAGGGGTTTTGGCTGTAGGTAAGACCGTTCTGGGCAATTGCCTGAAGTTGTTGGGCCCAGGTCAACCAATGCAAACTCATGCGGGATCCGACTCGATGTTTCTACGATAGATCGGACATGGAACCAGATCTTAATCTAAGGTAGACACCTGCGTGACATAGTCCCGACGCTATGCCCAGGCTAGGCCAACAATACACTAATTAGGGAACCAACTAGGGACGGGGATGCCCCACCCCCCATACTCGAGCCTTTATTCGCTCTTTCGAGCTACGCTGTGAGCCGTTGTTCGGGCTAGAGCCTCAGACAGAGTTCTACCTCCGCCTCTTTCAGTCTGGTACAGCCGACTTCTACAGAGATTCTGGGGCAACCCAAAAGCCCTGCCGAGCAGGCAGCCAGTCTGTCTAAGCTGCAACAGGTGTCGCTAGAAAAAGCTTGAATCCGAATGTGTAGCTTGAGTGCGCCAAGCAGTGGCCTATTGGGTAATCGCCCCCTGCATGCGAGCACCCCAGGTGCGAGTGAAGCGCAGGTCAGCCCCCACCAAATTGGCATCGCGCAAGTCAGCTCCGCGCAGATCCGCCCCGTACAAAGAAGCAGAAGACAGGTCAGCCCCACGCAGATCCGCCCCACGCAAATCCGCTCCCTCCAGGTAGGCACCACTCAGGTTGGCCTCACCCAACTTGGCCCGACGCAGGTTGGCGCCCACCAAATAGGATTGGCTGAGATCAGCACCCGTCAGGGTGGTGCGCTCAAGGTTGGCTTCAATCATGTCGGAGCCGCTGAAATTGGCTTCTGTGAGATCCAGATTGTTCAGCGTGATGGAGCCCATGCGGCAGTTGGCACAGGTTTTGGAAGCCATCAGATAGCGCATGAAGCAGGAGTTATAGGTGGTGGCTGCTGCCGTAGAGGTCACAGCCGCTGTGGTGAGCAGTGCCAGAATGGCGGGAACTTTTAGATTCATAGTTGCCAAGCCCTAGAGTTTCGATGTTAAGGGTACGAGGATGCAGCAGACCGAAGTTCTCCTGCGTTGGTCAGTTGGTCATATGATAGTGGCATCTACTGACTTCGACCACTCTTTGATTGGGTTGCCTAATTTCTTCGACTGATATTCAATAAATTTTTTCTCGAAAGGTACGGGCGCGTTCATAGTCTCTCTGGCGCAAGGCTTTTGGATCGAACCCAAAAGTTGGGGGGGGAGGCTCCTCCAGCATTGGCTGTACCCAGTACCAAGACAGCTGCCCCAAACTCACCAAAACTCCCAAAACTGCCGTCAGGGTCAAGACGCGATCCCAGCGAATTTGCCCCCTACCTTTCCTCCTTTTTTTCATGCCCAGCGGGCGGTGGGATGGTGCCAGGGATCCCTTAGAAAAGTGGGGATGTCGGCGCAAAAGATACCCACAACGGCGACAGTGGTAATCTGAGTCGAGATTAATCCAATGGCAGGCTGGGCAACGGAGCATGAAGACGGGATCCCATCCTGATGGGGGAGGTAAGGGGGCTGTGACACGAAGCGATAATATCCAAGATTCCCTAGAGCAGCTTCAGAATGACCGATTCTGCTCGGATCCCCCTGGATTGCAAGCTGGGTTTGCTCCATCTTCATTGTGGAGGGATCCCTTGTATATCTGAGATGTGAAGTGGCCCTTCACCTTGTCCCTCCAGAAGCCCCCTTAGAATCGGTAAGCAACCCTGGTTCAGCCCTATGCAGATTCACCTAGAAAATATCTGTAAGCGTTATGGTCGCCGTGAGGTGGTGAGCGATGTCAGCTTGAACATTCAGCAGGGGGAGATTGTGGGTTTGCTCGGGCCCAATGGAGCCGGTAAAACCACCACGTTCTACATCATGACGGGCTTGATCCAGCCGAATCGAGGTCATGTCTGGCTGGACGATCAAGATATCACTAACCTACCCATGCATCGCCGTGCCCAACTGGGCATCGGCTATTTAGCCCAGGAGCCAAGCATTTTTCGGCGCCTTAGCATTCAAGACAACCTACTGTTGATCATGGAGCAAACGGGGGTGCCCCGTCGTCTCTGGCAACAACGTTTGAACCAACTGCTGGAGGAGTTTCGTATTACCCATGTCGCCCGCAGCTTGGGCTTGCAAGTTTCGGGGGGAGAACGTCGCCGTGCTGAAATCGCCCGTGCTTTGGCCGCCGGGATTCAAGGGCCGAAATTTTTGCTGCTGGATGAGCCGTTTGCGGGGGTTGATCCGATCGCGGTGGCGGATATTCAAGAGGTGGTGGCCAAGTTGAAGCACCGGGGCATTGGCGTGTTGATCACTGATCACAATGTGCGGGAGACCCTAGAGATTACCGATCGCGCCTATATCCTCAACGATGGGGCGATCCTGGCCAAAGGCACTTCGGCTGAGTTGGCGGCGGATCCCTTGGTGCGCAAATACTACCTGGGGGAGAAATTCCGGCTCTAGCTGCTGGGATCCCTGGCCTACGTTTATCTTGCCTGCCCCCTACCCTTTGCTTTTCATCGTGAAAGTGAGTTCTACTCCACCTCCAACCCGTTCTCCTCAGGCTGCGTCTGTGGTTTCCCTATGGCGCTCGGTGGGCCTAATGGATCGCTACATCATTTCCGAGATGGCCCTGCCTTTTTTATTTGGGGTGGGGGCATTTACCGCGCTGGTGATGGCGGTGGGATCCCTGTTTGAGCTGGTGGGCCTGGTGGTAGAAGCAGGGTTATCGATCCCGGCAGCCTTGCAGGTGTTTGCTTTTCGGGCACCGGGGATCATTGTCCTCACCTTCCCGATGTCGATGTTGTTGGCGACGTTGCTGGCCTATGGGCGCTTGTCTTCGGATAGCGAGATCACAGCCATGCGGGGTTGTGGGGTGAGCCTCTATCGCCTGGTGGTGCCGGCCCTCACCCTGAGTTTGCTGGTGACCGGTTTGACTTTCCTGTTCAATGAGCTAGTGGTTCCCAATAGCAACCGCCAAGCGGCCATCACGTTGGATCGGGCCTTGAATCGGGATCCCGACTTTCGGCGAGAGAACATTCTTTACCAAGAATTTGGCGAGATCCTTAGCCCCGAAGGCGATGGCAGCTTTTCCCGTCGGCAGGGGTTGACGCGCCAGTTTTATGCCCGTAGCTTCGATGGAAACCTCATGCGCGGCATCGTTGTCCTGGATTTTTCCAACGAGGCTCTGAATCAAATTCTGCTGGCCCAGAGGGGAAGCTGGGATCCCCGCAATAACCTGTGGGTATTTGAGGAGGGTACCAACTACATTGTTTCTCCCGATGGCACCTACAGCAACATTGCCACCTTTGGTCGCCAGGAGTTGCGCCTGTCCCGTGCACCGTTGGATTTGGCCCAAGAAGCCCGCAGCCCGGAGGAAATGAACATCCAAGAGCTGAGCCGCTATATCGAAGTGATTGCCAGTTCCGGCGATTTGCAGCGGGTACGGCGGCTCCAGGTCAGTCTTAACCAAAAATATGCCATTCCCTTTGTGTGTTTGGCTTTTACCCTGATCGGGGCACCCTTGGGGTTGCGCCCGCAGCGTACCAGTTCTTCCCTGGGACTGGGTATCAGTGTGCTGATTATTTTTGCCTTCTATGTGCTGCTGTTCATCACGCAGGCTTTGGGGCAAATTGGCACCTTGGGCCCAGCAGTGGCAGCCTGGTTGCCCAACTTGATCTGTGCAGCGGTGGGGTTAGGGCTGCTCTACCGAGCCAATCGGTAGGATGGGAGGGATCCCTCCAGCGGAGATCTAAGGAGATCTAAATGGACCTCGAGGCACAAACCTGGATGAATGGGATAGTCGGAGGATTGGCCCTACTCATTTTGGGAGGAGGGATGCTGATGATGTTCACCACGGTGTTTACCACCAAAGGGCCAAAACCCGATCCAACTCAGCCGGATCCCAAAAACCGATAGGCTCCTCACCCTGGGCAGAGAACCGGCGGCAATTGAAAAATCAGATGAAAAACCAGGGCCCTCTAGGGGATCCCTGGCCTTCAACGCAGGGTCTCGATTGGGGCTGGGAGCGCCGGGACTAGTTCAGCTCCCGCTGGCGCAACCGTTGCAGGGCTGAAAGAGGTTTCTCCTCCTCTGGCGATTCCGTTTCTGTTGCTGCTGGCAAAGCAGCCGTTTCGGTTTTACCGGGTTCGAGCAACAGTTTGGCGGCCTCAGACTCCACAGCAGGGGTACGGGCCAAGTTGTCACCTTTTTGGCTGGGCAGGGGAACCGACTCCAAAGTGGCCAGCAAAGACTGGATATGGCTGCGGGTTTCGGGATTGCCATTGGCGGCATCGGCCAGGAGGGTGAGCTGCTCCTTGGCTGCCCCTTGATTTCCCAGCTTGAGATCCACCAAGGCCAATTGGTAGCGAGCCTTAAAGCTGGTGGGATCCACGTCTACCGACCGTTGAAAGGCGGTACGAGCCTCCGGCAGGCTGCCCTGGCGAGCATAGATCAAGCCGAGATTAAACGGCACATCGGGATCCCGTTCACTGGGCAAAACCAACGTCTTTTCTTCTAGTTCAATCGCCCCCCGATAGGCATTGATGGCCAGGGTATGGAAGCCCATCTGCATGTATCGGGCCCCATCTTCCTTGAGCTGGGCCACGGTTTGTTCCCCAGTTAATAGGGTCATGGGCACTTCAGCATACGCCGGAACCATGAGCGCCAGCCCAAGCAGACATCCCATTGCCCTCAGACCCAAGTGGGCCCCCTGCCGAAAGAGCTGTTTGTTATTCATCATCACCATGATCTGTTTCCTCCAACCACATCAACACCACTTCATTCCACCCCTCTGGGCCAGGGAGCTGGGCCAACTGCCATTGGGGTTCGGCCTCACTCCAGAGGCTATCCGCAATTGGGCTTGGAAGCACCACCTTCCGTTCCATCCACCGCAAAAAAGCCGCATCCGCCGGAGAGCAGCCAATGCCCAGAGCCTTAACGGTACCTAAATGCCGCTGGTAGCAGCCCAACAACAGTCGCACCGCCCGTTCCCCCGGCAAAAATCCGGGCTCTGTAGTCATCGCCGGCTGAGTCCAGCCGGTTAGGTACCACTTTTGTGGGGGGCTCGAGAGGTTGAGCTGGCGCAGTTGCAACAGATGCTGGGTCAGGTTGGATTCCTGATGAGCAAAGGCTTCCCTCAGGGTTTCCGGATTGCCAGAATAGCTGAAAATCTCGCTGTACTCTCGCTGTTGAGCCCGTTCCGCTTCCTCCACCGGGATCCCGGTGGCAGCAGCTAGCTCAGAAGCTGTCCAATCCCCAAACCCGACCAGATCCAAGTTGGACTCTTGACGCACCTGTTGCAAAATGCTGCGCAAGCGGGAATAGGGCAACCCTAAAGCCCGCACATAGTAGGGAGGCTGATATTGCCACTGCTCATCCAGAATGCCCGCTGGGAAGTAATGTTCAGGAACGTAGAGGGCAGAACCATCCTCGCAAATAAACGGATGCTCCAGGCGCAATTGCTGGCGCACATGCTCCAGTTGAGCCCGAGTCCGCAGACTATAGAGCACCAAGGGAATCGAGCGCCGCTCTAGGGCAGCCAACGCTTGTCGGGCAGCACCATAGCTATTGGATTCCATATCCAACAGGCTGCCATCCAAACTGGTGAGGATAAGTCGCATAGGCGCAGGGAGAGGAAAGGCGCTGATACCATGGGAAGCCCACGAACCCCGCTCCACTGGGATCTCAAAAGCAGGCTCTGGGGCTAAAGCAGCCAACATTCCCATAATCCAACAGCTTGACCAACCAGAATGGGTTTAGTCCGAAATGCCCTCCTCGGGGCACCTGCTGAATGAGTGTAGCGCCAGGAGTCGCGAAAAGCTCGATCGATAGCTTCGATAGCTAAGAAATGTGTGTTTTGCCGATCAGTTTGACTTGGTAACACTAGCGATAGAGAAGATAGATCTCATCCAATGGGTGAATGAGCTAGCTCTCGGTACCAAAGGCACGATCCCCTGCATCTCCTAGCCCTGGCATGATAAACCCTTGGTCGTTCAACCGCTCGTCAATCATGGCACAGAAGATTTGCACCATCGGGTAATGGGATCCCAGCCGCTGTAACCCCGGCGGCGCCGCCAGCACACTGACAATCCTGACCAAACTGGGATCCGCTCCCCGCCCCTTCAACTCATCCAACACCTGTACCAACGTGCCCCCGGTCGCCAACATCGGTTCCGGAATGAGAATGCGCATTTGTTCCGGGATCCGCTCCGGCAGCCGATTCAGATAGCAACTGGCCTGCAGCGTTTCTTCATCCCGCACCATGCCCAAATGGAAGATCCGCGCCTGGGGCAACAGAGCCTGGCAACCCTCCAACATCGCCAAACCGGCTCGCAATACAGGCACGATGCCCATCGGGGTATCGGGGGCAATCACTTCCGCTGGAGCAGGTTCCAGAGGGGTTTGTACCCGCACCGGTTGGGTGGGGATCCACTCCCGCATCGCCTCATAGGTGAGCCAACGGCCCAGCTCTGACATGGCGCTGCGAAACAAGGGCATCGGGGTTTCTGCATCCCGAGCCACTGTTAACCAGTGCTTGATCAAGGGATGAGGGGGAACATAGACACGAAGCTGCTGACTGGCCACAGAAGAATGCCTCAATCTGGGCGGTAGCATAACGGGTTGCCCTGGATGAAAGCAAGCACTCCCATGGGGATGGGAGGGGGTCTGCGGTTCAAGATTGGCCGCCAAAGAGCCAACGGATCCCTTGTGTGGGAGGCTTATGATGGGTGGGCAACCGAACAAAAATCCGGTAAGGCCATGCAGATTGTGAAAGTCATCCCTGCTCTACTGCTGTTGGGGCTGCTGTTTTGGCTGGGGATCCCGGCTGCCGATGCGATGGAGTCTCAGGGATCGCCCATAGTAAACCTACAGACGGTGAGCGCCGAGATTGATCACCTGTTTGACGAAGCCTTTGCTGCCACCAATCAGGGGGATTTCGCGCGGGCGGAAACCCTGTGGAGCCAACTATTGGAACGTCAACCAGATAACCCGGCTCTGTGGAGCAACCGAGGCAATGCCCGCGTCAGCCAGCACAAGTTGCAGCAAGCGCTCACGGATTATGCCGAAGCGATTCGTTTGGCCCCCAATGCACCGGATCCCTATCTGAATCGGGGGGCGGCTCTGGAAGGGTTGGGGCGGTGGCAAGAAGCGATCGCCGACTACGAGCGGGTTTTACAATTGGATCCCAACGATGCGGCAGCCTACAACAACCGGGGCAATGCGGAAGCCGGTTTGGGAGAATGGCAACAGGCGGTTGCGGATTACCGCCACGCCACGCAATTAGCCCCAGACTATGCGTTTGCCCAAGCCAACTATGCTCTCAGCCTGTACCAGGTGGGGGAAACCCAGTCAGCCTTGCGATTGATGCGGGCTTTGGTACGGAAGTACCCGAAGTTCCCCGATATGCGGGCTGCCCTCAGTGCCATTCTGTGGACAGAAAGCCGCCCGGGAGAAGCAGAAAGCCACTGGGTCGCGGTGCAGGGATTGGATCCGCGCTATGCCGATCTGGAGTGGGTCAAAACCATCCGCCGTTGGCCGCCTGCTGTTGTAGCTGCCCTGGAGCGCTTCCTCTCTCTCAGCTAGGGTTTGCTCCCCGAGACGTCTATTTCAACTCAGCGCTACGCATTGGCGAAATGGCTAGTGGGGATCCCCGTAGCTAGAGACTCAGGTTGCATCCTGTCTGTGGGTCTGGGGATTGCCTAGATTGGGATCAGTCCAGCAGAGGATTCTGGCAGGAAGCTCAACAATAGGGATCTCTGCGGGCTTTCGGTAGACTGTGTAATGGGTTGTGTAAAGGAATGCTTCCTTCAACACCCTTATTCTTTCTCCCTCTCGTGTTTCAGTCCTATCGCGGCGTGTGGTATTAACGTGAGTGCAATGGCTTTCTTCTCTCGAACTGCTTCCCCTCCTTCGGCTTGGATGGTACCGGCACGAAGTCGTTTGGGTTGGACAGGGCTGTTGCTGATGGCGCTCCAACTGGGGCAGCCAGCTCTGGCTCAAACCGAAACCCGCACCTGGAGCGGCACTGGCCAAATTCTGAGCGGACATGGGCAAGGAGCAACCGTGCAACTCATTGTGGAAACCGGTGGCGGTCGCATCTGGACACAATCAGGACCAGCTTTGAACGCTCCTTTTTCCGGTGGACATACCTCTGTCAACAGTGGCGATGGTACCTGGCAAATCCAAGCTCAAGGGGATCAACTGTTTGTCACCTTTTACCGGGGCGAGCAGATCATCCGTTGGCAACTGCGCCCGACCAGTGCAGCCCCTACCCCCTCTACTCCTACGGATGCCTCTACCAGTGTCACTGAAGAATCGACTGCCCTGCCCGTTCAGGAGTTGATTGTCCCGGTGCTCAGTTTGCCCACCAATCCTTGAGGCATCCCAGCGCAGCTCCAGTCGTCTGCTGCTCTGCAAAAATCAACAAAAAAAATCGAGAGAGATCCGACTCGGTGGATCCCTCCCAAACTGTTTTGGAACAATCAAAGCCCGCTCAGGGCTTCTTAACGCACACCACTGGGCTTGTGAACGAGGAAGCTAAGGATCTGGCACTGCTTGATGTTGTCGAAACCAACCACGCGAATGTAGCAATTGGGGTAAGCGCTGCGGCAGGATTGCACTTCGCTCAGCACCTCCTGGGTAGAGGTGGCGTTGAACAGGGGCAGCTTCCACATCGTCCAGTAGTACACCTTCGGGTCAGAAGACTCGTTGAATTCCACGGCGGGGATGTAGCCCTGATCCAGGATGTACTGGAGTTGCTTGCTGATTTGCAGATCTGTCAAGGGGGGCAGATAGGACAGGGTTTCGTAACGACGCTCTTTCGGTAAGGTTTGCATGGTGATGTTACTCCGTTTCGGGTATTGAGTCTTGTGCAGAGGAGGGGGATCCCGCTTCCGGGTGAGTAACGGGTAGGGATTCCGTGGCTGAGGTGATCCGTTCCAGGTGGTCGCGGCGGTGCTCCATGTTGGCCTGTTGGATGCCGGTTTTGGCCATCTCGGGCAGGTAATCGGCCACTTCCGCAGCAATGTGCTCTCGAACGGTCATGATCCGATAGGCCAGCTCAGGGCGTTCCGCCAGCAAAGCCCGCAGATAGGCTTCCCCATCCTGAAGGTTTTGCCGAGCTGAGAACTGCTGCAACCAAAAGGCTCTGGGGGGATCCGTTTCGCCAAGTTGGGCCAGCACCGTGCGCATCGCCTGATAGGTCAGGTAGCTAATCAGGGTTTTGGCGGTATCTTTGGCGATCTGTTTCAGATCCATTGCAGATCCAAGGGGTGGGCCGGAAAGGGGACAAAGGCCGGGTTGGTCGAGAAAAGCAACCTGTGGATCCCTTGCCCCCGGCGGATCTTTAGAGGGTATCGACGGCCTTGAACTCGAACTTAATTTCCTTCCACAGCTCACAAGCCGCCGCCAGCTCTGGCGACCACTTGGCCGCTTCGCGGATGACATCGTTGCCTTCGCGAGCCAGATCACGGCCTTCGTTGCGGGCCTGAATACAGGCTTCTAGAGCCACCCGGTTGGCAGTCGCGCCCGGAGCATTGCCCCAGGGGTGACCCAGGGTACCCCCACCAAACTGTAGGCAGGAATCGTCCCCGAAGATCTCCACCAGTGCCGGCATGTGCCAGATGTGGATCCCACCGGAGGCCACCGGCATCACACCGGGCATGGAAGCCCAGTCCTGGGTGAAGAAGTTACCCCGGGAGCGATCCGCTTCCACATAGTTTTCCCGCATTTGATCCACGAAGCCGAGGGTGATGTTGCGCTCCCCTTCCAGTTTGCCGACCACGGTACCGGAGTGCAGGTGGTCCCCCCCGGACATGCGCAAACACTTGGCCAGCACCCGGAAATGGATCCCGTGGTTTTTCTGCCGGTCGATCACGGCGTGCATGGCGCGGTGAATGTGGAGCAGGATGCCATTATCCCGACACCACTTGGCCAGGCTGGTGTTGGCGGTAAACCCCCCCGTCAGGTAGTCGTGCATGATGATCGGGGCTTTCAGCTCTTTGGCAAACTCGGCCCGTTTGAACATCTCTTCACAGGTGGGGGCGGTGACGTTCAGGTAGTGGCCTTTGATTTCGCCGGTTTCTGCCTGTGCCTTGTGGATGGCATCCATAACAAACAGATAGCGATCCCGCCAGCGCTGGAAGGGCTGCGAGTTAATGTTCTCGTCGTCTTTGGTGAAGTCCAAACCGCCTCGCAAGCACTCGTACACTGCCCGGCCATAGTTTTTGGCGGACAGGCCCAACTTGGGTTTGATGGTGCAACCCAAGAGCGGACGGCCATATTTGTTCAGTTTGTCCCGTTCCACCTGAATGCCGTGAGGAGGCCCCTGGAAGGTTTTCAAGTAGGCCACCGGGATCCGTAGATCTTCTAGCCGCAGAGCCATTAGGGCTTTGAAGCCGAAGACGTTGCCCACAATCGAGGTGAGCATGTTGGTGACGGAGCCTTCCTCGAACAAGTCCAGGGGATAGGCCACAAAGCAAAAATACTGGTTGTCTTCGCCCGGAACCGGCTCGATGTCGTAGCAGCGGCCTTTGTACCGATCCAGGTCGGTGAGCAAATCCGTCCACACCGTTGTCCAGGTGCCCGTCGAAGACTCAGCCGCCACAGCTGCCCCCGCTTCTTCGGGGGGAACACCGGGCTGGGGAGTGACCCGGAAACACGCCAGGATGTCGGTATCCTTGGGCGTGTAATCGGGAGTGTAGTAGGTGAGTTTGTAATCCTTCACCCCGGCTTGGTAGCCGCTTTTGGATTGGGTTGCTGAATAGGCCACGTTGATCTCCCTCTGAACTGAATCACGAAATCCAAAACTACCATTCACGGACACAATAATAATAAGAAGGAAGCAAAAACCTAGGGCCAAAACCCCAGACTATTGAATTTCCGCGAATAAACCTGTCCCACAATCGTGAGACCCAATTCGGGTTCTAAGACATTCTTCACCCAGCGGATGAAAGTCTTAATCCCCTATCAATGCCCTGCGGATGATCCGAAGGACGATCGCTAGCTTGAACAGGTTGACCCATGAAAACCCAATTGAAAGATTGATACCTGTTGCTGAAGCTAGGATCCCTGTCAAACACAGGCTTACATTAGGTTTAATCCTAAGTTATCACCCACAATGATGGACCGATTATTACTTTCTTTATGAGTTCGATTAGTTTAGTTAAAGCAAGCCGCGTCTCTTGGCGTTGAGAATATAGACTTCTTTGGCTTTCTTAATATCTCCCTGTATCTCCCTGGCAAGGGATCCCTGACAAAGCCCAAAACCCCCTTGAGCAAGGGGGTATCGCCGACTATCTTCGGTCTGATGTTCAGGAAACTGCTGCTAGAGCTGGTTGGGGCCTTTTGCTGATCACCTGATCGATCAATCCATACTCCTTGGCTTGTTCTGGGGTCATGAAATTGTCGCGGTCGGTATCCCGTTCGATGCGCTCCAAGGGTTGGCCGGTGTGGTGAGCCAGCAGGCTATTCAGGCTTTGCTTGATGTAGAGGATCTCTTTGGCCTGAATTTCGATGTCGGTAGCTGGCCCCTGGGCCCCACCTAAGGGTTGGTGGATCATAATGCGAGCGTGGGGAAGGGCGATGCGCTTGCCTTTGGTGCCGCCCGCCAGCAGAAAGGCCCCCATACTGGCTGCCAACCCGATGCAGATGGTGGATACATCCGGCTGAATGTGCTGCATCGTGTCGTAAATGGCCATACCGGCATAAACGGAGCCGCCGGGGGAGTTGATATAGAGATAGATATCCTTTTCGGGATCCTCAGATTCCAGGTAGAGCATCTGAGCCACGATCAGGTTAGAAATGTCATCATCCACCTGGGTGCCCAAGAAGATAATCCGATCCCGCAGCAGACGCGAGTAGATGTCGAAGGCGCGTTCGCCCCGCGCAGATTGCTCGATAACGGTGGGAATCATGCCAGTCCAAGTGATGGGTCAATTCTTCTAGTGTAAGCTGCCGACCGGATCCCTTGCTCAGGAGGGTTTACCGCCCACGATCCGTACCAGTCTAAGCAGCAAAGATCTGTACCTAGTCTATGGGGTAGGGGGGTCTGCTAAGATTCCGAAACTTATGGATCCTGTCATCCCCAGTCCGGGAAAGGAAGGCTGCTGTGGATCCCCGCTTGTCTCATTTGGGCCAACGCATGTCTCGTCTATCGGGGGTGCGGGCTATCAACAAAGATATTGCCGAAACTCTGCAAAAAGAGGGATCCCATTGGATTGATTTGGGGGCGGGCAACCCGGTGATTTTGTCGGAAGTGGAAGCGATGTGGCGCCGCTACACTCAAGAGCTGATGGCAGAGCCAGAATTTGGTCAAGTGCTCTGTCGCTATGGGGTGAGCCAGGGCTATGGGCCCCTGATCGAGGCCGTGGTGGATTATTTCAACCGGGAGTATGGCTGGGGCATAACGCGACGGAATGTTCTGATCACCCCTGGAAGTCAAAGTTTTTATTTTTTTGCCGTGAATGTGTTTTGTGGGCCAGATGCTGACGGGCAAAGACGACCTCTCCTGTTGCCCCTTAGCCCCGATTACACCGGCTATGGCGGGATCCTCATCGAGGAGTCCGATCTAAAAGCCACGCCCCCCACCATCGAGAAACAGGGATCCCATACGTTCAAATACCGCCCAGATCTGGAGCGACTGCAGGTGGATGAACAGGTGGGAGCAATTTTGTTTTCCCGGCCCTGTAACCCAACCGGCAACGTGATCACCGATGAGGAAGTGGCACAGATCGTGCAGCGGGCTGCTGCTGCCGATGTGCCGGTGATCATCGATTCTGCCTATGCCATTCCCTTTCCTCACCTCACGTATGTACCCATGGGCTTGACTTGGGCCGACAATGTTATCCATTGCTTCAGCCTCTCCAAGGCAGGCTTGCCAGGGGAACGGGTGGGGATTGCCATTGGGCCAGAACATCTTTTGCAACCTGTGGAATGTTTTCAGGCCAATGCCAGCATTCACTCCTCCCAACTGGGTCAGGCCATCGCGGCACGGGCGATTCGCTCCAGAGAACTAGCCAAGCTCTCAGAGCAGGTGATCCGCCCCCATTACTGGCAGAAGATGGAACGCCTACAGGTGGCTTTTGGACGAGAATTTCCCGATGATTTGCCCTGGTTCTTGCACAGGGCAGAAGGAGCTTTATTTGCCTGGTTGTGGCTGCCGGAGCTGCCCATTTCTGACCGAGAACTCTACCAGCGGTTGAAACAAAAAGGGGTGGTGGTTGTGCCGGGATCCCCCTTCTTCCCAGGGATAGATCCAAGTTGGCCGCATCAATATCAGTGTGTGCGCATCAGCTTAACGGCAACACTAGAGCAAATTGAGCAGGGGGTAACTATCCTCAGCCAGGTGGTGGAGCAGGCCCATGCAAGAACTCCGTTGAGGGTGTGAGGAGAAGATGGACTTAATCCCTGATGAGCCGATGGTGATCGCCAGCTTGCTGGGTTTGGCCCTGCTGGGGATCCTAATCTTGAATTTGGCCGGTGGTGGGTCAAGCGATGCAGATTAGATCTGGTTAGATCTGGTTAGATCTGGGAAAATGTGCAGGTTGACAAGATGACACTTACTTCCCTAGGATCAGAATCACGTCATTTGCAGATGCCCCCATCGTCTAGAGGCCTAGGACACATCCCTTTCACGGATGCGACAGGGGTTCGAATCCCCTTGGGGGTATATTGGCGAGATTCAGTACAGCCCGTTCACGAGCCGTAGCTTAGCTATCCGCGAGGGTTGGCTCCCTTCATCCAGGGGGAGAGAGAAGATTTTGGGGGATTGGAGTAAATCTGACGTAGAAATCTGACGTAAACTGCACCTTACGTCCTTTGGCTTCACCAGCCTTGCTCAGGCCAAAACCTTCCCACCTGGCTCACCGAACTGTGCCCTGTGGGCCGCCGAGGGTAAACGGGTGAGTGGGACGGAGTCCTACCCACCCCCCAGATGCCGATACTGTTGCGGAAAACATTCAAAGCCCTGGTAAAACCTGGGCGAACACATCAACGCTGCTCAGGAGCATGTAGGCAAACAGCACGCCACCTACACCCCCCACCAAGAAGCCCCCAGCAAACTGGCTCCAACCGCCACGGGTACGTAGATTTTCTGGCAACTCATCGGATCCGGCAGAGACCCGAACAGGCTGAGGGGATCCGCTCGATTCCGCCATCAGTTGTACCCCTGGCGTTGGGTAGGCCACCGATCCATAGGGAGTATTGGCCACGGCCACCCAGCGGGATTTGGGGAAGGACACCTGCCCGTAGATGGACAGACAAACCGTGAGGATCAGCACCAAGCCAATGGCCCCCAGGGTACCCGCCGTCAAAGCGAGCTCCCAATCCCGCAATGGCCCCAGCTTGTAAAACGGCCCCAGTAGCAAGTAACCATGGGCCATTCCCACCTCCAAACCCCGCACCATCGGCGATAGCCCTTCCCGGTAAATCGGCAAATTCTGTAGCAGTAGGAGGGTTAAATCGCTACCATTTACGGGGGTGTTGAAGTTACCCACTTGGGGATCCACCGTTTTCACCCAGCCCCCCTGCTGAAAGTCAAAACCGGTTGCTGCCGCCCGAGCACGAATGGCATGCCAAATGTGCCCCGCCAAAAACAGGATCCCCAAGACAAAGTGGGCGGTTGCCAACCATGTGCGACTGGTAACTACCCCCATCTCATCGGCTCCCAATCCTACTGGCCCATAAAAGGCCACTGGATAGACCGTCTCATTGACGCTGACAAAATAGGCTGCCAGGATCCCCATGTAGGCTAAAGCCCCTAGGCTATAGGAAAGATAAGCCTCCCCAGAGTAGATCAGCACCCGCTTGGCCCAAGTAAAAGGCCGCGTCGCCATGTGCCAAAATCCACCCAGAATGCAGATCAAGCCCACATAAACATGGCCACCCACCACATCTTCTAGGTTGTTCACCCCAGCCATCCCCTGCTCCCCAAGCAGCGGTGTGAGATAGGCAAAAATGCGAACCGGATTCAGGGTGGGATCCGTAATCAGGCGCACCCGATCCAGAGAAGCATCGTATAGACCACCCCAAAACAGGGCTTTGGCCACCAGTAACCAAGCCCCTAACCCCAAGAAAACCAGGTGAATGCCAATGATTGTGGTCATTTTGTCGTCATCTTCCCAGTCGTAGCCGAAAAAGCCAGCAAAGTTCTCCCCTTTGGCCAGCACCTCAGGCCCCAGCAGGGCATGATAAACTCCCCCAGCCCCCAGTACTGCCGAGGCGATTAGGTGCAACACCCCCACCACAAAAAAGGGATAGGGATCCGTCACCAGCCCTTCCGCCCCAACTCCAATTCCCAACGTGGCCAAGTGGGGCAACAGAATCAGCCCTTGACTGTACATCGGTTGAGCGGGATCCCAGTGGGCCAACTCAAACAGGGTCATCCCCCCAGCCCAGAGCAGAATCAACCCAGCATGGGCCACATGAGCACCCAACAATTTCCCGGATAAATCTACAAAACGGGCATTGCCAGCAATCCAACCAGGACTGGATACTGCTGGTGGAGAAGACATAGCTGTTGTCATCGATCCTCCTCAAAGTTAATCAATAAGGCCCAATCTTCAAGACTTCTAGGCTCACGATCTAAGAACAATACTCCTCGTCCTCTCATAGGCCAAACGTAGGCTTGAGTTTAGCCGTCCATTCTTTCACCCGCTTTTCCGTCAGTTCCGATTGATTGTCTTCATCCAAAGCCAACCCTACAAACTGACCATTTACCAATCCCCTCGATTCGTTAAACTCATAGCCATCAATGGGCCAAGAACCGACATTTTTCCCGCCTCGCTCAGCGATTTTCTCCGCTAGAATCCCCATCGCATCCTGAAAGTTATCGGGATAGCCGAACTGATCTCCAACCCCAAAATAGGCTACTGTCTTACCCGAAAAATCTATTTCATCCAAATTTGGAAAAAATCCATCCCAATCAGACTGCAACTCGCCAATATTCCAGGTAGGGCAGCCGATGATCAGATAGTTGTATTTATCAAAATCTTCAATGCTAGCCTCCGAGATATCGATCAAATCTACATTCTCTTCCCCCAACTCCTTTTGGATCATCTCAGCAACTGTTTCCGTGTTACCAGTTTGAGTGCCAAAAAACAAACCAACTTTTGCCATCACTTCTGCTCCAAAACTGCAAAGTAAACCTCAACACTCCACTCCAAACTCCTCAGGTCATCTGAACAGGCTGAGCAGGTGCATTCAGCTTGCCCGTACGGAAGTTGAACCCGCGTGCCTTGAGAGCATGAAAAAGATGCCCCTGAAGGAAGAAAAAGGCCAACCAAAAATGGGTGTTGGCAAGCCACACCCGGGAAGTTAGTTCCCCCCCTTGCTCGAATAAGGGATAGCGATCCAACCCCACCTGCAACAGCGGCCCGTAGAACACCTCTGGATAGACCACCGAATTCACCGAGACAAAATAGGCAGCGATGAATCCCATCAAGGCCAAAGCACCCAAGCTGTAGGAAAGATAGGCTTCCCCAGACCCGATAAAGAGCCGCTCTACCCAGCCAAAAGGCTTCGTGGCAATGTGCCAAACTCCCCCTGCCACCAGCAGTAGCCCCACCCAGATGTGGCCGCCCACCACATCCTCCAGACTGTCTACCCCAGCGATCCAATGCCGCCCCTCTATGCCCAACACATGGCCAAAAGGATTGAGATCGGGAGAGATGGTGCGCACTGCCCCCACTCCAGAGTCATACAGCCCCCCGAAGACCATTGCCTTCAGCACCAGTAACCAGGCCCCCAGCCCCAGCAATACCAGATGGATCCCTAAAATGGTGGTCATCTTGTTTTTGTCTTGCCAGTCGTAGCTGAAGAGAGGGAAGGTCTTGGCCTCCAACACCGCCGGCCCCCGCAAGGCATGGAAGATGCCCCCGAATCCCAAGAAGGCCGAGCTGATCAAATGCACTGCCCCCACTGCAAAGTAGGTGTCGGTCTCCAGCACTTCCCCGCCAGATCCCACCCCCAGGCCCAAACTGGCCAGGTGAGGCAAAAGAATCAACCTTTGCTCATACATCGGTTGGCTGGGATCGAAATTGGCCAACTCGATCAAGGTCATCACCCCGGCCCAGAGAACGATCAGCCCAGCATGGGCCACATGCGCCCCCAACAGCCGACCCGAAAGCTCCGTTAAACGGGCGTTGCCCGCCCACCACGGGATCCCCTCCTGAGAGCCAGACTCATTACCCTGCACCCGTGTCGTTGCCGTCATATTCAGTGACTCCAAACCTTGAGATTGAGATAAAGGCCAGAACTCCTACCCCAGCAGTGGCCCTGGCCCGATGGACACATCCTTTTGAAACAAGCGAACACTAATGAGATTTAATCTCAATAGCTATGCTTTGACCCACCCTAGAGCTGCTGAAACTAAATATCAATAGCTATCTAGTTAAGTTTTATTAAGTAAAGATCGGTATAGGGAGATGAATTAGGTGAGGAGGGCTTTCAGGAGGATGGTTGGGTTGAGGACTGCTCTTGAAGCTACAAAAAACTAGATCTTTTTAAGATTGAGTCTCAATAGCTGAATTACAATGCAGTCCATTGAGATGAAATTTGGAGTTGTAGGGTATGTCGGCACACCTCAAGCTCTGGGCAGGGATTGGGCTTTGGGCAACCCAAGCTCTGGGGCACCACATCCTTCTGCATGGTTCAGGGATTGCTCAGGCTGAAATGATGAAGGAGCCCAACTTAACGTCTGAGGTTCCCTGGTTGCTGGCCCAAACCAATCCGGACTGTCGGCCCATTGCGGTGGAGGGAGGGGGTGAGGGAGGAGAAGGGGGCGAGGGATCCTCTGGCCCTGCCATTCCGACTATGACCTTGGCTTCTGAGCAACAGTTTCAAGATCCACAGATTATTCTCGACTTTGTGGATCAAGTGGTGATCCCCAACTATGAGCAGCTGGCCACCGAAACTCAGGATCTGGCTGCAGTGGTGCAAGCCTTTGTAGAAACGCCCGAACAGATGAAGCTAGAGGCGGCCCGTCAAGCTTGGTTCACCGCCCGCATTACTTGGGAAGAGAGCGAAGCCTATGCCTTTGGGCCGGCAGCTTCTTTGGGGTTGGATGCGGATCTGGATGAATGGCCCCTCAACGAGATGGATGTGGTGAAGGTTCTGGAGAGCGGGGATCCCCTCACCCCCGAGACCATCGTAGAGCTCGAAAGTGGGCAAAAGGGGTTTCACGCCATAGGCTTTCTGCTGTTCGGCGTGGATAACAACAAGTCTTTGGCAGATTTCACCCCACGGGACTTGGAGTATTTGGCCGCCGTCACCCCGGTATTGGCAGATACCGCTCATGAGCTGCTCAAAAGTTGGACGGAGGGTGTACAGAGCTTTCCCCCTTACCGAGATGAACTGGTGAAAGCAGGAGAAAGTAGCAACACTTATCTCACCCTGCAGGCGGCTGCCGAAGAGATCGCCCAAGGGATCCTGGGGCTGTTGGATGAACTGGGCAATGTCAAAATCGGCGAAGCTTTTGCAGAACAAAACCCCTTTCTGCTGGAAAGTCGCTTTGCTCACCATTCTTTGCCAGAGTTTGAGGCCAACCTGCGTAGCGCTCAATATGCCTATTCAGGAGGCTTTAGAGAGCGACAAGGGCGTAGCCTGAGCGAGTTTGTCAAAAGTATTGATCCCGCTTTAGATACCCAAATTCAGACACAGTTTCAGCAGGCCGCAGCAACCCTAGCCGAGATTCCCTCTCCCATTGAAAAGAGCCTTTGTGATCCACAGGCCCGTGTCAAAATCACTACTGCTCAAGACCAAGTTTTGCGTATCCACGATACTTTTGCCCAGCGGGTTCTTCCCCTTTTTCAACAGCAATAGACCCAGAAGGATTTTCATCTTTACATTACGATTTGGTTAGCTTTAGCCTGTCTCTACCAAGGTACAGCCTTTTCCAGCGTTATCTGATACAGCAGATTCAGGTCAATTCCTTGCCCCATAAGGTTTTTTGCCTAACTCAAGGGCCTGCGTAAAGTCGGAAAAGGCTGTAGGGTTGAGCAGCTTATCAAGTATCTTCTCGCTCAGTGCTGATGATGTTGCTCTCCTTGTTCTGGCGTATGCGTCGAAGGGTTCGGATCCTGGTGCTAGGGGTGGGATCCCTTTTGGCAGCGGGCCTTCTGGCTCTTCATGGCGGATCCCAGCCCTTGCCCCCCCGAGCGGGTGGAGAAACAACCCTCTGGAATCGTACTTCCGCTGCCTACGAGCAACCTGCTCCCAACTTCGAGCCCGACTGGGCCAAACTACATGCGATGGGAGACGGCACCTTCGAGGCTCGTTTTGTAACTGCTCCAGCCCCTGTCAATCCGGGGTTGGGGCCTATGTTTAACAACAACTCCTGTGCCGGTTGTCATCTTAGGAATGGCCGTGGCCTACCCGAAAAAGGACAGCGGGTGGTGCGAGTCAGCCAGTACCAGCCCCTTAAGGATTGGGATCCCGTCCTCAGCCCTTTAGGTTGGGAGGCGATGGCCCCGAACAGCAATACCCCCCCCGTACCCGGCATCGGCACGCAAGTACAGGAAAAAGCCATTTGGGGTTATCAGCCGGAAGCCAAAGTAGACCTGAATTGGCAAGAACAAACAGGCCAATACCCAGATGGAACATCCTACACACTGCGCTTTCCTGAGGTGAAGTTACATACTCCGGAGGGAAACCCGATTGACAGTGTCTTGTTCTCCCTGCGGATCCCTCAGCCAGTGTTTGGGGTTGGGTTATTGGAGGCGATTCCGGAGGCGGAGCTGTTACAATGGGCGGATCCTGACGATATTGATCAGGATGGTATTTCTGGGCGACCCAATTTTGTTTGGGATGCCGTCCATCAGCAAATCTCACTTGGACGATTTGGCTGGAAAGCCAACACCCCTAACCTCGAGCAACAAACTGCCGCTGCCTATGTCAACGACATGGGCGTAACGAATCCTTTATTTCCAGCTTTTGATGGTAGCCATGACATTGATGAAGCGACCTTGAGGGCCACGACAGTTTATGTGCAAACCCTAGCCGTACCTGGCCGTACCCTCTGGCAGGAGCCAACCGTACAGCAGGGAGAAAAGCTCTTTGCCCAAGCCCAATGTACCGCCTGTCACCTGCCAGAACTGCGCACCGGGATTCACGAAATAGCCGCTTTGCAAAACCAAATCATTCACCCCTACACAGATCTGCTACTGCATGACATGGGAGAGAGATTAGCAGATCATCGTCCTGACTTTCAGGCCACAGGCAGCGAATGGCGTACACCGCCTCTGTGGGGTATTGGCTTGTCGCAAACGGTTTTGCCCTATTCTGGCTACTTGCATGATGGCCGCGCCCGCAACCTAGAGGAGGCCATTCTTTGGCACGGCGGAGAAGCGGAAAAGTCCCGAAAAGCATTTCAAAACATGAGCCCTAAGGATAGGGAAGCTTTAGTTTATTTTCTCCGCACCCTCTAGAGGATGTATCACGGGCAACTAAGAGCCAAAGCCAAGTCCCGATCATAGGATCACAGTCCTTGGCCTGTGCCAGTACCCTCAAAAGATGCTGGTCATGCGGCGCATTGCTTCTTCTACATTGGCACGGCTATTAAAAGCTGATAACCGGAAATAACCTTCTCCAGCACTGCCAAATCCGGAGCCCGGCGTACCTACCACATGACAATGGTGCAACAGCTTATCGAAGAAATCCCAACTGCTCAGCCCATTTGGGGTTTTCACCCAAACATAAGGGGCATTGACCCCACCGTAAACCTGGATCCCAGCAGCCATCAGTTGTTCACGGATGATACGGGCATTCTCCAGGTAGAACTGCACCAAGCCTCTAACCTGCGCCTGTCCAGCTTCTGAATAGACAGCCTCTGCTCCTCGCTGCACAATATAAGACACGCCATTGAATTTGGTGGATTGGCGGCGATTCCACAAGCTCCACAAATTCACCCGGGATCCATCGCCAGCCTCTCCCTGCAAGGATTTGGGCACGACCGTAAAAGCACAGCGGGTACCCGTAAACCCAGCGGTTTTGGAAAACGAGCGAAACTCGATGGCACAGTCTCGTGCCCCTTCCACCTCGTAGATGGAGTGGGGGATCCCTGACTCAGTAATGTAGGCTTCGTAGGCAGCATCGAACAAAATTAGGGATCCGTGCGCCCGAGCATAGTTTACCCAGTCCTGCAAATGCTCCCGTGTCGCCACGGCTCCCGTAGGATTGTTGGGGAAACAAAGGTAGATCACATCCACCTTTTGGTCAGGGATCCGAGCCATAAAGGCATTGTCTGCGGTGATCGGCAGGTAGACTAAGCCCTCATATTCGCCCCGGTCGTTGGCTGGCCCTGTGTGTCCTGCCATCACATTCGTGTCGACATACACCGGATAAACCGGATCCGTGACGGCGATGGTATTGTCATGGCCGAGGATATCGAGGATGTTGCCACAATCACACTTCGAGCCATCGGAGACGAAAATCTCAGAGGCATCGATATCGCAGCCCCGCGCCTGAAAGTCATGCTGAGCGATTGCCTGGCGCAACCACTCATACCCCTGCTCTGGCCCATAGCCCTTGAAGGTGGCTGGATCCCCCATTTCTTGCACGGCTTGGATCATGGCGGCCCGACAAGCCTCAGGTAAAGGTTCGGTCACATCGCCAATACCCATTTTGATGATGGGTGCGCTGGGATGGGCTTCGGCAAAGGCTCGCACCCGGCGGGCAATTTCGGGAAAGAGGTATCCGGCCTTGAGCTTGAGGTAGTGGTCGTTGATCCTGGCCATAGGGGTTGAGCGATGAGAATGTCCGTCGGCCCTACAGTGTAGCTGAAGCTGGCTCCCCCATAGCCACGGTCTCAGAACCAAGCATCAACCGGAATGAGATCAATTTGAGGAATTAACCAATGTTTAACCCTTGGCTGTAGGTTCCCTTAACGATGTGATGTCAATATAAACCTCGCTTCCATTTACATAGAAGCTTTATCTATCCATTTATCCATAGGTCGGGATACATATCCAATTGCTTCTCCAATCACTCGGTGAAAGCGTGAAGTCAGGCAGTCTTCGACCTTTAACCAGCAAAACCCAGCAACAGGCAAGCTGCTCGATTCTTTGAGGTGCACCGTGAGCAACAGGGCTAATTTTGTTGAGAAACTGGTTCTGATTCCCACTCTGACCTCGGTTTTGGGATTGGCAATGGGATGCGGCGGGGGATCCCCTTCTACGCTCTCTCTTTCTACGCCTTCGGCTACACAAGCGCCGACGGTATCGGTACCCCCTGCGCCAAGTGGGATCCCGACCATCCAGCCTACTCCCAGTCAGCCCAGTATTGAGCCTGTTCCTAGTGCAACCATAGATATGGCTACTCTTTCATTCAATGGAGAGTTAATTAATTTTAATATCAGAGATTTCATGGTTGCTTTGGCAAGAATGATCAACCCAAATGCAACGCTTTTGGAGATTCAAGAAATTATCTTTGATATTTTTGGGATCAGACTTTCTGAAGAAGATATCACTGCTGCACAACGTGTTCTTATTGCAGCCTATGATTTTAACGGAGATGGAATATCTGGAACCCTCGAAGACTTCGGAGTTATCTTAGGAATACTCTTTGGCTCAGAAACCTCAGAAAGTATAGAACAAGTTTGCCTAGAGGTTTTACAAATCTCGTGTAACTTATCTCCCGGAATTGAGCTGCCCCGACTGGATTCTCCAACACCTTCTTTTCCAATACAAAGCCCATCTCCCGGATCTCCGTCCTCATCCCCAACTCCTGGAGGCACACAGCCGGGGCCAACACCTATCCCTACCTCAACGCCACCTGGAGGTGGGGAAACCGGAGGGTTGCCGCCAGCCAATGGCTTGGTAGTGCAAATTACCAATCGAGATCAGGTGGATGGCCAGCCTCAAACGACAGGCGCTTCTGTCGCACTCCAGGCAACAGCTACAGATGAACAGGGCAGAGATTGGTCTAGTTTAATTGAGTGGCTAGATCATCAGGGAAGACCCATGGGATCCGGCTCTAATTTTACCTACAATAGTGGATCCCGTCCCTTGATGGAAACGATCACAGCTAGAGTGCGGCTTTCTGATGGGCGCACAAGTTTTGATCGAGTCAGTTTTACACTGAGCACTCCAGATATACGTGTTGCTCCTAATGTTAAGGTCTTGCCCAATCAGAGAACTCAGATTTTAGAATTTGATTTTGATCCCGAGGATGAAGAGATAACATCTAATGAATTTTCTCTAGTTCTACTAGATAACGAAAACCTGCCTACACTGAAGCCTAGTGACGTGATCGTTGGAGCTGATACACGGATTCCTCCGATGAAGATTAAGACTCTTCAGACAGAGGGAAATGTTTTGAGGATGACGGTTGAGCTAACATCCTTCTCAAATCTCATCCTAGAAGGATCAGCAAGCTTTAGTCAGCAGGTGGATCTCAGTCTCAATCTTACTCCTCAGAATCGTTCACAACTTGACTTCCGATTGAATTCTCAAAAACTGGAGTTCAACCCATTATCTTATTTTCTAGTTGATCTCGTTGCCGAAAGTCTTCTCAAAGCAAAATATTCTCAATCTATACCAGAGAATGCTCAGTTTGTAAGAACATTAATTGCAACACCAACCAGTCGAGTTGAGTTGGGCCTATTCAAGGGTGAGAGAGGTCGCTTCAAGCGTTCTGGATTAAGAACTCAGTGGGAGCTTCTAAGTCAAGTTTATGGGGGTTTTAACTTTACGCCAGTAGTGTCTGGAGAATTGGATTTTGGATTGAATCCATTTAGCTCCGATTTTGGTCTCAATTATTTTGACTTCACGTTAAAAGGCAAGCAAAATGCACTACTTGGAATTGCTATCGACGGAATTCTAAAATTAGATACAGCTTTTGAGATTCAGTTATTCGAAATTCCAGTAAAAACAATACCATTTTTGATTGGCCCAGTTCCATCCTGGATACAGATCAAAGTAGTCTCCAAGTTGGCAACTGAGCCTTCAGCTTCTGTAAAGGTCAGAGGTGGTCAGCTTGGATTTAATCAGAACTTTGATTATGATCTTAATGTCAATTATAGAGAGGGCAACTGGACTGGCAGAGCAAGCGCTAACGGAGAATTTAATGAATTTTTCTCAGGCAATCTTCATTTAGAAGGAGCGCTCAAGAATCAACTCAAGATTGAAGCTGGGTTCAAACTTTACAGTATCGGCGGCCCCAAGGTAGGCTTTGTTCCTTCCCTTACTCCCAATGTCAGTACTTTTGCAAGAGGTGTTGATATTAACCCTGAATTTCCTTTGGTAGGAGAAAGCTTTAGTCGTTCTGACAAAATCCCCTTGCTGGCAACAGCAGAGCTCGCACCTACCCTAAATCTTGATGGAAAACTTGCTCTAGAAGTGACTGCATTCAGTGCGAAAGATTTGGGTTTCTTCAAACAGATAGATTTGGGTCGGTTTGAATTTCCTTTTGTAGAAGAGACTTTATTCACTACACCATTGCCATTTAATCGTTCGGCCATAGGGGAGACAACTTTTTGGCTAGGTTGGAAAGATTCTCAGATTGGCTTTATTACAGAAAGTGAACTGGATCAGGTGGTTTGGTTGAATAGCTGCTTCTACGAGGAAGGTGAAGAAGGTCAAAGACAAATTTCTGCGGTTATCTTTAGCGCCACTGATGAGAACGGTGAGACCCCCCTGGCAGAGAGCCAGCCTGTTAATATTACCATCACACCGCCCGAGATTCGTTGCCCTGATCTGGATCCAGCGATTGAGTCAATCGATTTTCCTCGTGAAATTGAAGATGGGCAAGCCTATCCTCTGACGGTTAAAGCCGGCTTACGAGATCGTTCGGGAGATATCATTTTTAGTGAACCCCTCGATGTTGAAATCGTAGTCTTGAGTGACAATGGAACAGTTGTGCAGAGTACCGGAACAACAAGTGCTGAGGGCGTTTTCACGACGACTGCTACTCTGAATCAAAACCTCGGAGAGCTAGTGCTAGGAGTTATTGTTCGTCGCACAACAGAGTTTGATGGAGAGATTATCGTACTCGAAGACCGTAGAACAGTTTCTGCTAGAGATATTTGCGATATCGAACCCAACTGCGATCCTCCTTCTGGCGGAGGGATCCCAATTGGTATCGGCGGCTTTGGTAGTGGTGGTAATCGTCCGGGCAGTGGCGGAGCCCCTGGCGGAGGGGGGCCAAATCCAACCCCGACTCCAAGCCCAACCCCAACTCCTTTACCTGAGTGCGAAGATTGCAGCGACGGTTTTACAATTGGGGATCCCCACTTCAAAACGCTGGATGGACTGTACTACGCTTTCCATGGACAAGGGGAATTCTGGTTAATCAAGTCTGATGATGACGAGATTCAAGTGCAAACCCGGCAAATCCCCGTCAGACCAGGAGCCAATGTCACCCTCAATGCTGCTGTTGCCACTAAGATGGGATCCCAGCGAGTGGGATTTTATGGCCCGCAAATTCGAGTAGATGGATCCCTGGTTTCGATAAATACTGGAAGTCGATTTGTATTTGACAATGGTGGGGTTTTACTGCGAGAGTCGGGTTCTCGATATCGCTTGGTGTGGCCAACCGGAGAATTTATCCGGATCAACATTTTTAATGAACCTTCATTCGCTTCTCAGTCAGTAGACCTTGAGGTTTTCATTTCTTCAGCTCGACTGGGTCGAATATCAGGCTTGCTAGGTAACTTTGATCGCAATCGTGCTAATGACATTACCACAAGAACTGGACAAACCCTGGATCCTCCAGTGGCTTTGGGGGATTTGTACAATATTTTCGGCGAAAGTTGGCGAATTAACCAAAGTGAATCTTTGTTTGACTATGAGCCTGACCAGACTACTGGCACCTTTGTAGGCGCTCCTACCGAATTTGTTACCTCAGAAACCCTAGATCCGGCAGATCGACAGGCAGCAGAAACCTTCTGTCTAGGTCGAGGTATTACAGAAGCTGCCCTGCTAGAAGCCTGCATTGTGGACGTAGCTATTGGCGGTGAAGCCTTTGCGGAGGTATTCACCCAGGTCAGCCCACCTGAAGAGTCACTGGAGCTAGCAGATTCGCCCACGGTTGTCTTGAGTGTACCGGAGCAAGTCTCTCTGGGGGATCCTGTTACATTGGGCTTATCTGCCACTATTCCTGGTGGATTGCAATCCATTCGGTTGACAATCAATGGTCTTGGGTTAACTTTCGACCAAATTTTACCTCAGTCGATAACAGGATGTGCGATAGGTGCTCGCACTTGTCAGTTTACCTATCCTTTCCCCTCCAACCTCTTGCCAGGAACCTACAGCTATAGCTTGACTTTGTCAGATCAATCCAACCAGAGTGTTACCGAAACCGGAACTGTAGAGGTCATCGCGCAAGATCAACCTCTTGCCCTAGATCCGGGTCTTGAGGCGGCCATTCGGGATGCCATTAACAAGCTCACAGGTTCTCTTTCTCCATCAGATCTGCTGGACTTAGTAGAACTTAATGCTAAGAACCGTGGGATCCAAACTCTGCAAGGGCTACCGGATCTTCCCAATTTGGAATCTCTGGATGTTTCAGATAACGCTTTGCAGAACCTGAATGGATTGCCACCAACCTTGCCTGAGCTGCGTGCTCTTTCACTTGGAGGAAATCAGCTCAATGATCTCAGAGGTCTGCCCAGCGATCTATCCAAGCTTGAGTTTTTAGGAGTTGGGAATGGCACATTACGCAGTCTAGTAGGTCTACCCGATGCTTTGCCGAACTTGAAAGTGCTTTCCGTCAATGGAACTGGATTAACCTCTCTAGAGGGCTTGCCCAGTCGTTTGCCTTCTCTTGAGTTGTTGAGCCTTTGGCCGAATGAACTTCGGTCTCTAGAAGGTTTACCTACCGATCTTCCCAGTATTCAAAATATCAATATCAGCTCTAATCTCTTAACAGATATTGATCCCATTCCCAATTTGTACGGAAATGGGCTTAACTCTGGAGATGCTTTGGATGTGAGCTTTAATTGCTTGACTCAAAGCTATTTAGAGAGCTTGTCTTCTATCTTTCTAGGAGTTGAAATTAGATTGACTCCCCAGAAATCAGGCCCTGAATGTCCAACATCTGATTTGGTGGATATAGATGGAATAGATCCTGGCTTGAGCGCTGCTATTCGTGCGGCAGTCGGCAAACCTGCCATTACAGCATCTGACCTGGCTTCTATAACGGAGCTAGATGCCTCCTATCGTCAGATTCGCACTCTTGAAGGTATGCCTGCTATGCCTAACCTGCAGACTTTAGATCTAGAAGGCAATGAGTTAACCAGTCTTGAAGGACTACCTGATCTACCAGAACTACAGAAGCTTTTCCTAACTTACAATAGCCTGATCGATTTGAGAGGTTATCCTAACTTGCCCAAGTTACAGGAACTAGACCTAGGAGCCAACTCTATAGGTTCCCTTGCTGGATTTAATGCTAGTAATGCAGCTAGCTTTAGGATCAATCTCAGCTGTGCAGTAGGCCCTGATGGAATTAACCTACTTGATCTCCCTCCGAATCTGACTGAGTTGTACTTGGGCTTCAACCTGAATCGTGTCGGGTATCGCTACAACGATCTCACTCAAATTCCAGCGATGCCAAGTAATTTGGCCAAACTACAAGTTTTAATTCTCAACCACAATACACTATCGAATTTGGAAGGACTACCTGAGAATCTCTCGAATCTGCGGGTTTTAGATGTATCCCGTAATCCATTGACCAGCCTATCAGGCTTGCCCCCGGTCAGTGCCCTGCCGAATTTGAGTCGGTTTTATTCCTACTCAACCCCTGATCTTAGCGCTTCTCTTAGCCCAGAAGAAATTGACTTGGTCGAACAGGAATTGTGGGATTATCGTGAAGTAGCTGGCCAAAGTGGTTATTCTATCGGTGGATGTAGTGCTCGAGGTCACAACCCTTAGGGTGCGTTCATCCAGGCTTAGGATTTAAGAGTGATCATGTCATCCGCCACCATTCAAGTTGCGGCCAATATGGCGGGCTGGGGTCACTGGACGAGGATCTTGGCGCTGGCTCTCCATCAGCCTCAAGTGCAGTTCGAAATCTATAACACTGTGATCCCAAACCTTCCCTTACCCAAGTGGATCCCAAATATCAAACGTGTTTACTCCTTACAAAAAGGGATCCCTCTTGTTTGTGAACATGGGTTTGAATCTCTTAATCCCTATCAAGCATCAGATTTTCCTAAAATTCTCTGTGTACGCAAAACCAGCAGGGAAAGCCCGGATCCAAATGTTTATACCCAAGTTATGACCGTTTCTGATCTTGACAAGCCTGGAGACTTCTCACCTGTTGTCTTAGAAACTCCCCTAGTTCATAAACCTTTCCCTAATCATGTGTTGGTCTGTAACGAGGCCAGCAATCTAGAGTATTTGAGGCGGCTTCATCCGGATTACACTCATAAGCTCGTCCACCCCATCACTTCCATGCGACAGCAGATTGAGCACTTGGTGGGCATTGGCAGCTATAACCTGTTCTGGGAATGTGCCTACTATGGGATCCCTTGTCGGCTTTATCCGTCCGTTTGGCCGAATGATTCTATTTGGCGGATGGAGCGATTAGGGGAACGGCCCATGCCAGGTCATTTTGAAAATGGTGCTCCGGTGCTTTCCCAAGCGATTTGGAGTTGGTGGCAGGAGGTTTTCTAATTTGGGTGTTAATCTAGCAGGGATCCGCTGGGGAGCACGATCCCGATGAGGCTACTTGGATGGGTTGGTCAGCAGGGCTTGTGGGCGCTGAGCCTGTTGGTGGGCTTTGCTTCGGTGGGGTGGGCGGCGGTGACCTTACCTGCTCCCAACTGTGGGGAGCGAGATCAAATCCTGTTGCTGCAAGCCCTAGAGCAGATGGGCCGGCCAGATGTGGTGCTAGAGGAAGTGGCGCTGTTTGATCCGGGGCGCTGTTTGATCGGGCTGGTGTTGGATCGGCAAGGGTTAAGCGGATCCCTGCCGAGTCAGATGGGGCAATTCCGGCAGTTACGTGCTCTTTCTCTCAGCCACAATCAACTTTCTGGCCCGATTCCACCCGAGTTGGGACAACTGAACCAGCTGCAACATCTTTTTTTGGACTATAATCAATTTTCTGGGTCAATCCCGCCGGAGTTGGGGCAACTGCAGAATCTACAAGGCCTGTTTTTGGATCACAACCAACTGTCTGGGCCGATCCCACCGGAATTGGGCCAGTTGCGCCAATTGGAAAACTTGATCCTACAAAACAACCAGCTCTCTGGCAGCATTCCTGGCCAACTGAGCCAGATGATCCTGCTCAAAGGGCTGTTTTTGGATCACAACCAACTTTCTGGCCCGATTCCACCGGAACTGGGGCAACTGTACAACCTGGAGAATTTGTATCTATCGGGTAATGACTTGAGCGGCTCCCTGCCACCAGAACTGGCAGACCTGAAACAATTGCGGGATCTGCGCCTGGATCGCAACCAACTGACGGGAGAACTACCAGCCTTTTTGGCGGAACTGCCCCGACTGCAACGGTTACAAGTGCAGGAGAATCCGGGTCTGTGTTTGCCAACGGCTCTGTTGGGGTGGTTTGGCAGTCTCAATGGTGAGGATCCCATCCCAACCCAAACTTGCTCCTAGCGGTCTACTCTGTGTAGGTGTAGGATCCCAGTTCACAGAGGTCGAGCTCGTAGTCTTCGGCTTCCGCGCCATTCTCAAAAATGCCCAGGATGTCATACTCACAGACAGCTTCTCCGTCCGCAATGGTGACGGTGGCACTTTCGCCCGCTTCGATCGGGGTGACGATCAGATTCTCTTCCCAGCTATCGGACTCACTGGTGCTGATGTAAAACTCCACCAAAGCGCTGGAGGTCTCGTTGTGCAGAGTGAACTGCAAATCTTGCGCCAAAACCGCAGAAGCGACCAGTGCAGACAAAGGAGCCAGCAGCAAGGAAACAGGCCGCACGATGTTCATGAGGGGAAAGTCCTTTGGGGTACGAACAGAAGATGAATGGATAGGCTGAGTCAATTTGTCCAGGGATCCAGCCGCCTGTACAGGCTCAACCCACCGCGGATTGCAAGAACCAAATACCCGAAATTGAAAAAAGTTATACATTGAGAAGACATTGATTGTCAAGCGCGCTCCCTAGCAATGGAGAGTTGTGGAATCAGCCCTGCTTGCAGCCCCCTTCAACCTGCAATACTGGGATCAGCCCCTTGTCCTGCTACGGCACACTACGCGAACGGTCAATCATGTACATTCTGGAATTGTTGTTAAAAGGGAATCCGGCGGCCATCGTCATCCATCAGAAGGAGGAAGAAGCGGCCCACCAAGCTTACCAAAGTGTGGTCAATGCCCTGCAAAAAGGATCCCCCGAGAGCCTGGAACTCACCTGCGACCGCACCGGCAAAAAGGTGTTCGTCCTCACCAGCGAATTGTGTGGCGTGCAAATGACCTCCAAATCCGGTGGCGCTAGCCCGATGGGATCTCGTACTGGCTTTTTGGCCCAGGTGGAAAGCTGAGCATGGTTTTTGCCCTCTCTGGTAGGGATCCCGATGCGTGAGGTGGCGATTCGGGTGGAGCATCTGACCTTTGCTTGGCCGGAGCGTCCGCCTGTCCTAAAAGAGTGCAGCTTTACCATCCCAACCGGGCAACTGTGGATGTTGTTGGGGCCTAACGGCAGCGGCAAGTCCACTTTGCTACAACTGTTATCTGGATCCCTGACGTATCCCAAACCTCTTTCTGGCCACCTAGAGATCAACGGGCGACTGGGCTATGTCTTTCAAAATCCGGATCACCAACTGTTCATGCCCACGGTAGGGGCGGATGTAGCCTTTGGCTTGGGGGCAGAGCCGCTCACTTTGGCAGAGATCCGGCAGCGGGTGAAAACGGCCCTGGGGCAGGTGGGCTTACTGCACATGATCCGTCGGCCCATACACAGCCTTAGTGGCGGACAAAAACAACGGGTCGCGGTGGCGGGAGCTTTGGCACGGCGCACTCAAGTGCTACTCCTGGATGAACCGACGGCTTTGTTGGATCCCGATAGCCAGGCGGATCTGGTGGAGTGCATCCGACAACTGGTGGATCAAGAGGGGATCACCGCCCTCTGGGTAACCCATCGTCTGGCGGAGCTGGAATGGGCAGATGGGGCGATCTTTTTATCGGAGGGACAAGTGCGCCAACAGGGATCCGCACAGATGGTTCGTCAGCAGATTGGGCAACTGTTTGGAACCTAAAGGAGTTGAGGGGATGCGCGGAAAGATCCCAAAGAGATCCCAAAAGGGTGGGTACAGCTCCCCACCGCCATTGTTTAGAATAAAACTGTATCCAAACTACGAGATCGGTTGGCGTAAGGTGACTATCCTGGACTCATTCTTTTTTATGGATCTACTTTACTGATCCACAGGAGCCATCGTCGGCCGATCACACCAGCGGGCTACTGGCCCCACTTACCTAGAGGAGCTCAAGTACATGGGACTGTCTGACGTCATCGCCAAAGAACTGGAAAACGCTCGTAGCATCTGTTCCGAGTACGGTGAAGGGGATCCCCACTGCCGTGCCGCTTGGGATGCAGTAGAGGAAGTACTGGCGGCCCGCAGCCACCAACCCACCACTCCAAGTAGCCTGGAACAGCACTGCGCTGAAAACCCGGATGCGATCGAATGTCGCGTCTACGACAACTAAACTCAACACACCTCAGCAAGCCAACCCCTGTGGGCATGATTCTTGCTCCCAGTGGGATCCCTCAAAAGAAGGGCCTTGCTGGTAGCCTCTACAGGCCTGCTAGAGCAATTCTGGCAGGTTTTGTCTTGCGACAGACATCTGGATTGATCTAGGTTGATCTGGATTGGAGCCCCCCAGCATATCCATCGAGCTTGCTTTTTGCCCTCACTGCGACAGTTCCTGAGCAATGTGAGTCCGTAACCATTGCCGCACCCCCAAAGCCAAGGCCACCCCAATCAACACCATCTGGGGCAGCAGCGTTTGCCAAGTGGGGTAAAAGCCTAACCAGCGCAACTTCGGGATCCCAGCCAAAGGTGTAATCGGCAACCAATCGGCCATTTGTAGCGCGTGCAAGCCACTGCCCAAAAACTTAAAGCCCAAGTAGAAAATCAACAGGCTTAAGCCCCGGAAAAAAGCCCGCAAAGGCAACTTCATGCCCACCTGCAACAGCAACACCGCCACCACCATCAATGCCAGGGATCCCAGTCCCACCCCGGCCCAAAAATCTGCCGCCGATAGAGAAGGCGCCAACCCCATATAAAACAACACCGTTTCCGCCCCTTCCCGGAACACAGCTGTAAAGGCGAGGAAAGCCAAAGAGAAAACCTGGCCACTGACCAACGCTGCATGCGCTTGTTCTTGGACAAATGCCTGCCAAGAGGCAATCGCCGCCCGACGGTGCAGCCAAAAGCTGATCGAAAACAACAAGCCTGCCGCCACCAGCCCGGTGATCCCCTCCAACACTTCCTGTCGGGTATGGGTGAGCATTTGCTGAAAAAACAGCTTCACCAGCAGACCCAGCAATACCGCTGCCAGCAAACCCACCGCCCCGCCCATCCACACCCAGCGCTTCTGAGTCGATTGTCCGCTTTTGCCCAAGAAGGCCAGCAGAGCCACCAGCACCAACAGAGCCTCCAGACCCTCCCGCAGCAAGATTGAAGCAGCATCCAAAGCGGTGTAGTCCGACATGGTCTCACCCCAGCAGACGATTCCATCCTAGCTTTGTAACAGGGGAAGGCCGGAGCAATACCCAGTGGGTGAAGCAACCGGTTAGGCCGTGGCTGGAATGAACTTAAGGGCAGCAGAGTTCATGCAGTAGCGCAGCCCTGTCGGCTGAGGGCCATCTCGAAACACATGCCCCAAATGACCGCCGCAGTTGGAGCAATGCACTTCGGTGCGAGGGACAAACAGTTTCCAATCGGTTTTGGTACCCACCGCATCGGCAGCAATTGGTTCCCAGAAACTGGGCCAACCGGTGCCACTGTCATATTTGGCGGCAGAAGAAAACAGCTGTTGTCCACAGCCCGCACAGACGTAAATACCTGGAGCTTTGTTGTCGTGGTAGGCATTGCGAAAGGGCGGTTCGGTGCCCTCTTGGCGCAACACGTAGAACTGTTCTTCGGTGAGCAGCTGCCGCCACTCGGCTTCAGTCTTGTTGAAAGGATAGGTTTGCTGAGCCATCGCGCGGTGCTCTCCTGTCAAGCTAAGGGGTACTGTGACGAGCCCGGCCATCGTCAAGGTAAACAGCTTGCGTCGTCTCATGGGGGTTATCCAATCGGAGCGAGGATTGGGGTGCTCTACTGGCATCTTAACTGTTCTTCGTGAGCGCTGAAAAAGGGGTGCTCCGTCCCACCTTATGTGAGGATTTCGACATCTGCCTTTACAATGAGTTCAGGTTTGGGATCTGTAAGGGCAGTTTGGTGGGATCCCTCTCCCTCAACATCGGTCCTGTAGGTCATGGAGTTATCCTTATGCTGCTGGTCGGCTCAGGCGAAAAATTTGTGCGGCAACTGGAGCAATCTGGGGCCTTGGCCATCTTTGTGACCCCGGAAGGGGGATCCGAAGGGCATTACTTACGGCGGCTGCGGGGAGCAGGCTATCAGGTGGTTACCCTCTCCAGCAAGGGCATCGGGGATCTAGCTGGTTATTTGACTCGCATCCACGGGGTGCGCCCAGCCATTCTCGGCAAGTCGGAACGGCGCACCTACTTCTTCCCTCCCTTGATTGAGCAGTATCGGGCCACCTTACCCCCAAACGCGAAGGGGTTGGTGTTCTGGTTTTATGAAGGGCATGTGCTCAGCCAGCAGGAGCTGTCTTACTTGGTGAAGCTGAGCCAGGAGGACAAGGGGGTGAAGGTTGTGGTGGAGTTGGGGCGAGATCGAGCGATTCGTTGGCAACCTTTGCAGAGCGCCTGAAGAATTCTTTGCTACCATCTCAGGTAGATAGCCCGCGGCCCAGACAACCATCCCGCTAGTGGCTTTTCGTGCCCGTGACCTTGCCAAACGCCTCGCTGCAACAGGGTACCTGGTTCAAACTGATCTGTGGTGCAAGTTTCCATCACTTGCCCTCGGTTCGGGAGCTAGCCTTCCTCTACACGCTGGCCGGAGTGGATTGCATTGACTTAGCGGCGGATCCAGCGATTGTGCGGGCCGCTCAACAGGGGATCCAGTGGGCCCAAGCGGAGGATCTGCAAGCGGGATCCCCTTGGCTGATGGTCAGTGTTAACGATGGCGAGGATGTGCATTTTCGCAAGGCGGTATTGACGGATCCGGTTTGTCCTGCCGATTGTCCGCAGCCCTGTGTAGCGGTTTGTCCTCCCCACGCCTTGGCTCCGTTCGCAACTTCCGGAACCGTTCATATTCAAGCGGAGCTGTGCTACGGCTGCGGGCGCTGTGAACCCATCTGCCCCCACCGGCGCATTGCCACCCCCAACCATCAAGTGCCTTTGCCACAGGTATTGCCGTCGCTCATCGGCCTGGGCATTCAAGCGGTAGAAATTCATACCCAAATTGGTCGACAGGCGCAATTCGGGCAACTGTGGGGATCCCTGCGGCCCTGGCTGCCTCACTTGGAGGCTCTATCCATCAGCTTTAACGATGGCCCTGGATTGGAAGCTTATCTACAGGATTTGCTAGCCCTGATGGATCCCTTACCCAAGGTGTTGATCTGGCAGGTAGATGGCCGGCCCATGAGCGGGGATATTGGGTCTGGCTCGGGCACCAGCAAAGCCACCCTGAAGCTGGCTCAGAAGGTGCTGAACATGGGTTTGCCCGGTTATGTGCAGTTAGCGGGGGGAACCAATGCCCAAACGGTACCCTTGTTGGATCCCCGCTGGCCAGTGGCGGGATTGGCCTTTGGCAGTTACGCACGGCAGTTGGTGGCCTCCTACTTGGAAAAGGGATTGGCTGCTGGGATCCCGTTGGCCAAACAGTTGGTGGCTCAAGTCAAGCATCGACCGGTGGCAGTTGCCCCTGGACTTAAACAAACCTCTTTTTCCTACGTTTGATTATGAATTTCCCTGTAGAGTCCTCGACCTTGAACCCGCTGGTGGATCCCGACCGTACCGATTTTCCCGGCCAAGCCCACTACACCGACGACCTGAGCAAGCTCCTGGACATTTTGCCTGCCCCGATTCGGGAACGACTGGAGCACCATCCGCAGTTGGATCGCCTGGTGGAGGTGGTGCTGGATTTGGGCCGACGTCCAGAGGCCCGTTTTCCTGGATCCGCCGATTACCTCTCAGAAGAGGTGGTCACCCGGGCCGACTTGGATCAGGTGATTAGCCGGGTGGGGGAGTTTAGCGGCGACAACCGGGCTGGCATTGCCTCCACGCTGCATCGGATTAGTGCCATTCGCAACCGCCAAGGGACGATCATCGGCCTTACCTGTCGGGTGGGTCGCTGCATCATCGGCGTGATCAGCATGATCCGCGACTTGGTGGAGCAGGGCCGTTCGATGCTGTTACTGGGCCGACCGGGGGTGGGCAAAACTACTGCCCTACGGGAGATTGCGCGGGTGCTAGCGGACGATCTGCACAAGCGGGTAGTGATCATCGATACCTCTAATGAGATCGCTGGCGATGGGGATGTGCCCCATCCGGGCATTGGCCGGGCCAGACGGATGCAGGTGGCCACCCCCGAACTGCAACACAAAGTGATGATCGAGGCGGTGGAAAACCACATGCCAGAGGTGGTGGTGATCGACGAAATTGGCACGGAACTGGAAGCCTTGGCCTCCCGTACCATTGCCGAACGGGGGGTGCAACTGGTGGCTACCGCCCATGGCAACCGCATCGATAACCTGATGAAAAATCCCACCCTCTCGGATTTGGTGGGGGGGATCCAATCTGTAACCTTGGGAGATGATGAGGCGCGGCGACGGGGCAGCCAGAAGAGCGTCTTAGAGCGCAAAGCCCCTCCCACCTTTGATATTGCCGTGGAAATGCTAGAGCGAGCCCGCTGGGTGGTACACGAAGATGTGGCCGCCACGGTGGATCGCCTCTTGCGCAATCGAGAACCCTTGATTCAAACCCGTAGCCTAGATGAGAAGGGGCAGGTGGTGATCGAGCGTCCGGTCATGTCTGGCCCACAATGGCCGCCCACTAGCAGCAGCAGCACAATGTCTCCGGCGCGAGAACGGGGGGGATGGCGACGTTCTGGACGGATGGAAGCATTACCCCTAGAGCCCCTGGAAGGTCGCTTGCGGCAGCGGGATCCTCGGGAAACCAACTTGGTGGAAGCGGGATCGGGATCGGGATTGGGATTGGGGTTCCGTTCTAGCCTTGGTTTAGATGAAGAAGAGAGCTTGGACTTTGAGGGATCCGAAGACAACCCACGGGATAGTGATGGGCCTTTGATGATTTACCCCTACGGGGTGAGCCGCTTTCATCTGGAGCAGGTGATCCAAACCCTGAAGTTGCAGGCGGAGGTCACCAAGGATTTGGATGGGGCAGATATTGTCTTGGCCTTGCGATCCCATGTGCGCAATCGCTCCAAGATCCAACAATTGGCCCACTCTCGCCAGATCCCGATTCATACCGTCAAAGCCAATACCCTAATCGCCCTGACCCGCGCCCTGCGCCACATCCTCAACATTGAAACGGAAGACGGATCCGACTCGGAACTGGAGTTGTTTATCCAGGCCAGCGCTGGCGATGAAACCGAAGCCCTAGAAGAAGCTCGCCTAGCGGTAGAGCAGATCGTGATCCCCAAGTCACAGCCGGTGGAATTGTTGCCCCGCTCCGCCCTGATCCGCAAGTTGCAGCACCAGTTGGTGGAGCATTACCATTTGCGCGCCCAGAGCTTTGGCGAAGAACCCAACCGCCGCTTGCGGATTTATCCCAAGTGAACGGTACTCCATAACTCCCGCAGATCCCAGCTTATTAAGCCTGTCAATAGGGCATAGAGTCTTGATGACTCTGTTGCTGGAGCCACCTGGGCTACGATCTGGCTACACAAAGGTACCATCCATCGCTATGGGGGTAGCAATGACAGCTCCAGGAGTACGCTGGACCACTCGGGATATCGAAGCGCTCCCAGAGAACGAAGGGATCCGCTACGAGCTCATTGACGGAGAACTACTGGTGACTCGCTCTCCTCATCATCGCCATCAGCATTTGGCTGGGCGAATTTTCTCTCTTCTCGATCAATGGTCGCTGAGCACGGGGCTAGGGGAACCCTCAATCATGCCAGGGTTGATCTTCTCAGACTCCGATAATGTCTGCCCAGATGTTGTTTGGGTGAGCTATCAGCGGTTACCTCAAATTCAAGATGAAGCAGGACATTTTTGTGGTGCCCCTGAGTTGGTAGTTGAAGTGCTATCACCCGGAAGAGTGAATGAAGACCGAGACCGTTTGGCAAAACTCAAGCTCTATTCTGTGCAGGGGGTACAAGAGTACTGGATCGTGGATCGACTGGCCCAAAGAATGGAAGTGTATCGTCGCCAGAGTGCCCAGTTGGTGTTGGTAGAAACCCTGTTGGCTCAAGATAGATTGTCTTCCCCTCTCCTGCCGGGGTTTAACTGCGCAGTGGCGGATCTTTTTGTCTCACGGGCTTGTTGACTTGGGCCCTCTATCCTCGTACATCCTCATATCCAGATTTGCGCATTCTCTCCCCAAATCCGGGATCCCCTCCGGTACGTATCCATAAAGAGTACGGTTAAGCCCTGGCAGTGACCGTTTCAATGCAACAAAATGTTAAGGGCTACCTTTGGGCTGTTGCCAGGATCCTGCTTGGGGAGATCCAGTCCTCTGTTGGCCCATTGCACACATCCAAGGACACATAGTTATGCTGAACAATCGTCGCGGTTTTTTACAGTGGCTGGCTCTCGGGTTTGGCTCAGTGGCGGGGTTGTGGCCTGCATTCACCCAACGTCGTTCTGCCCGTGTCATCGCCCAAACACCCGAGCCGGAATTTGTGAAAGTGGCAACGGTGGAAGATTTGGCGGATGGCCCCTTCAAGGTGGAAAACGCCTTTGGGGACAACACCCCTACCCTGTGGCTGAGCGGGGATCCGGAGGATCCAGACTCTTTGCTGGCCTTGGATGCGGCTTGCCCCCATGCCGGTTGTGATGTGAACTGGCGCGGTGAAAATTATGTCTGTCCCTGTCATGGTTCTGCTTTCGCTGCCGATGGTAGTCGTACCCGTGGCCCAGCCAATGCAGACCTGACGGCCTATGAAGTCAAGGTTGAGGATGGGGAAATTTTGGTGGCCAAAGCCTAAATTTCCCGGACAGAATCCTAGACAATTGGTTGAGCCCTTCAGGATAGGATCCCTTTGTGACTCAGCCACGCCGATATCTGTTCCTCTCTACTCCGGTGGGTTCCTTGGGATCCGGAGCCGGGGGTGGGGTGGAACTGAATCTAGCCAACCTGACGCGCACCCTGCTCGAGGGGGGATCCCAGGTGCAGGTGTTGGCCCCTCAGGGATCCCGCATCGCTGGATTGCCCCAGTCCGTCATCGAGCCGGTGGCAGGTTTACCCCCTGCCTATGCCCAAAGCCAAGGCCGGGATCAGCCGGTACAGATTCACACCCCCTCTTTGTTGGCGTGCCTATGGCAACGGGCCGCCCAAATGCAGGCTGATTTTGATCTGATCGTCAACTGGAGCTACGATTGGCTTTCTTTTTATCTGACGGATTTTTTCCGCACCCCGGTGGCCCATATCGTCAGCATGGGATCCCTCACCGATGCCGTGGATCAGGCTCTGGAACATGTTGCCCAAACCCACCCTGGTCGGCTGGCAGTGCATTCCCGTGCCCAAGCCCAAACCTTCGCCTTTGCCCCAGCATGGATGGCGGCAGGTCGGGATCCCTTTGTCTATTTGCCTTGCGGGGTAGATTTGCAAACTTATGATTTTGTGCCCCACGGCAATGGATCCCTGGCTTGGGTGGGCCGCATTGCCCCCGAAAAAGGCTTAGAAGATTGCGCTGCCCTCTCTGAAAAGACAGGGATCCCGGTGGTGATCTTAGGCCATCTGCAGGATCCGGCCTACTGGCAGCAAATCCAGGCTCACTATCCCCGAGCGCAACTGGATTACCGAGGGTTCTTACCCACTCGAGCCATGCAGCAGATCCTGGGCCAGTGCTCCGCTTTGGTCATGACCCCCAAGTGGATCGAAGCCTTCGGCATGGTGGCGGTGGAGGCTCTAGCCTGTGGAGTACCTGTCATCACCTATCGACGCGGCGGGCCAGCGGAAATTGTCAGCGATGGAGAAACCGGCTGGGTGGTGGATCCCGATGATGTGCCGGCTTTGGCCGATGCTGTGGGTCGCCTAGAGCGCATCGATAGGAACCACTGTCGCCAACGGGTTGAACAGCACTATTCTCTGAGCGTGATGGCAGAACGGTTTCTGGCCTGGGATAAGCAAATTTGCGGGGATCCCGGTTAGGCACGCCGCAAGGGAGGAGGCAGGCAGTGGTACTATTGTCTTGATTTTGGCGCTCTGTGCCAGATCCATAGCCCACTTACGCGAACGTTTCGACTCACGACGGGGAAGACACCATGACGACTGGGAAAGAATCTGTTGCGCTGGTGCGATCAGAGGTTCGTCGGCGGTCACAGGTTCTGGGAACACAGGTGATCAGCCAGGGGAATGCCGCCCGGCTCGGCGTAGTCAGCGAAGTCTGGGCTGATTTGGAAGCCAAGCAGGTATTGGTGTTGGGGGTATTGGAAAAAGCCTTTGCCAGCTCTCCCCGCCTGCTGGAACTGCGGCAAGTGACGGCTTTGGGCCAGGATGCGCTGCTCGTACCCAGTGATGAAGTCTTCGACAATTTGGATTTAGACGGGCTTAGCCGCGTAGTCGGTAGTGAAGTGGTGACCGAAGAAGGGATTCGCCTCGGCAAAGTCAAGGATTTTGAATTTAACTCCGTTTCTGGTCTGATTACGGGTTTGGTGCTCTCTAATCTCGGCCTGACCTTTTTGCCCGGATTCATTCTCAGCACCTATCTCCTTTCAACTGATGAGATTGTTTCTATCGGCGGGGATCGCCTGATTGTTGAAGATGGGGCAGAAACCCGCCTCACTCAACTGGCCAGAGGTGTTCTGGAAACTCTCGGGGTTGGCAAACCTCCTTGGGAAGTTAGATCTGGCCCTACCCCGGCTCTCCCCAGTGCTGTCGATAGCCCCGTTGTGGAGGAAGATTACGACGAAGAATATGACGAGGAGTACGAAGCCGAAGAAGAGGACATCTACGCACAAGACGAGCCAGAACCCGAACCTGTGCGCCCACGTCGGCCTGAACCTGCACCCGAGCAGCCGGAATGGGAGCAAGAGTACGCCGAAGAAGATGCCCCGCCAGAGCCAACCTCTGAATCTCCTGCTACAGATGCCTGGGAAGACAAGCCCGAGGAGCCACAGACTTAATTTTTTACTAATTTTTTACTAATTTTTTACTAATTTTTTACTTAATTTGATATCCTAGGTCTGGATGTTCTAGGTAGAGCCTGAGCCTGTTGGCGCTAACTCATCCCGGCTGACTCATCTCGAAAGTGCGTGGGCCAGGCTGAGCCTGCAGTTTGCTTAACTTTTCTTAACTGATCAGGTAATGCAAGCGGGGTGAGGAGCCTGTCTTGTGCAGATGCTGCTTTCTCAGGCTCATGCTCGGCCTCGATGAGATCGAGATCCTGCAGTACCGCCTCACAGGAGGCATAGCGCCGGTTGGGATCCGCCTCGGTCATCTTTTTCAGGATGTGCCAGAGGGTGGGGGGCAAAGGGTACACCTGACACGAGGATTGACCAGAGGGAGCTTGCCCTGTCAGCATTTCCAGCGTCACTTGGCCGAGAGCATAGAGATCGCTGTTGGGACGGGGTTGGCCTTCGTATTGCTCGGGTGAGGCATAGCCATCGGTGCCGATAAACATGGAGTAGATGGGTTGATCACCCCTAGAGACGGCGGCTCCGAAGTCCACCAGATTGTAGGTGACCTGGTCAGGATCCCCTGCCTGCAAGATGTTGGCGGGTTTAATATCTCGATGGATGATCCCGTCTTGGTGGAGATAACTGAGGATGTTGAGCATCTGCCGCAAAAAGTGGATTGCCTGTGGCGCAGTCCACCGGGATCCCTGAGCCTGCAGCCTATCTAGAGGGGATCCGGGCATAAACTGTTGCACCAAGTAGTGTTGTTGGTCTTGTTCAAAGTAGGCCAATAGTTGCGGTAGGTGGGGATGGGATCCCACTCGTTCCAGCATTTCTGCTTCCTGTTGAAAGCCCAGTAGAGCGGCTGAGAGCGTTTCCAGTCCCTGCCACGCCGAAAGGGGGGATCCCGCTTCGCCGGATACCGTTGTTGGGTTGAGTTGCTTCAAGACACACAGGGGCTTTCCAGGGCGATGTTGATCCCGCACCAAATAGGTACAGCCAAATCCTCCGCATCCAAGGGGACGCTCAATTTGGTAGTGTCCTCCCAACAATTTTGGAGTTTGGCTGGGCAAGAGGCCCAGTTGCGAGGCCACGGCTAGCTGCGACTGAATGCGAGCCAGGGCAATATCGAAGTTGATCGGCTTGGTGATATAGTCGTTGGCACCCAAGTCAAATGCGCCGACAATGCCATCACGGTCATCCATCGCCGAGGCCATAATCACGGGCAAGCGTCCGGTGGAATGCTTCAAACGCAGCAGGTGCAACACCTCGAGTCCATTCATCTGCGGCATCATGATGTCTAGCACCACCAGGTCAATCGGCTGCTGGGCAACGATCTCCAGAGCCTCTGGGCCACTGCTGGCCTCAATTGCCTGGTAACCCCGGCTTTTTAGGTAACGGGAGAGAATGCGTCGAGCGGCAGGGTCATCATCCACCACCAGCACAGTGCCTTGAGCCGGCTCTTTCAACTCCGGCAAACCCAGAACAGGTTCAGGTGCCGGGCTCCCTGCTGAAGGGTGCAGAGGGAGAGGTTCTTCACCCAACCAAGGGCGCAGGCGATCCAGCAGAATGGGGGGGGCTTCCAGCTTAAACTCGCAGGCAACACACCCTTCCCCATAGGCCCGATCCCGCAAGCTAATCGGATATTCCGACAAGCCCACCACGGGAATTGCGGCTGTGCTGGGGTTGGTCTTGAGTTGCTGTAGGAGCTTCCAGCCAGCCAGATCACTGAGATCTAGATCCAACAGAATCAAATCGGGATGGCAGAGTACTGCCATTTCCAAGCTCATACGCAGATCGTCGGTAACTCCAACCTCAAACCCACTGGCCTTCAGGCTGACGTGAATCAATGGCCATCCATCGCCGCCATCGTGGATTCCTAAGATTTTTTTCACCATTACTTTCACCAAGCTGTTGAAATCCGGAAATTCTCTACGCTTCAATTTAAACTATTCAAAGATTTTTCAAAAATGCTATAGAGATGCTTGAGTCTATTCCCTGCATCTTCTAGCTCAATTTGATTCTGACCTGCCAAAGCCCTAAAAATACTCGGCAAGATCGCGCAAAGACAGATGGAAATCGCCCAATTCACGAAAAGCACCTATCTAAAACATATTGAAATAACACTTACGTATCGCAAAAAATACGGATATTCTGGCAAAAGTTGGTTGACTAGCTAGAGCGGGCTTGGCGAGCCAGTTGGGTGAGAAAGGCCAGGGGGCGGTGGTTGTGGAGTTGCTGTTTGACGCGCTCTTGCAGGATCTCCTCTTGCCAGGGATCCCCAGACCGCAGCCATTCCAGGTAACTCAGGCCAGCCACCCGTGTCAGATAAGCCCCACTCACCGCCTGCAGCGGGATCCCCATCAGCGCGAGCGGGCTGGCCTTGAGGAAGGATCCCAACGCTTGTGTGGCCAACTCCATTCCACCTAACTGCACCAAAATTTGCGCCAAGCTTTGGGCTGCTTGCTGGGCCCGCTTTAGGGTAATGCGCCGATCAAACACCTGATGCAGCTCCCCAATCATACGTGCTTGAATGGCTACTCCTGCCACCACATCCAACGCCGGCATGGGAGTCACCGCCAAAGCGGCTGCGGTGGCCCATTGCATCCGTTCGACGATCTGCCGTCCTCGTTGGGTGCGCTCCTCTTGTAGGGCAGTTTGGGCCGCTTCGGCCAAATTTTGGGTTTGCAGCAGAGCGTTGGCCAGGCGCAGATGGGATCCCTTTTGTTGCAGCAGATGGGCTATTTCGTGAATGAGGTTAGCGGTGTCAGGCGATTGCGGTTCCCAGGTTTCCTGCAGGGATCCATCCTCAAAGCAATAGCGCACCTTCAAAGGTTCGGGATCGGCGGCAATGGCTACCACCTGTTCGGGAGGGATGACCGCTGCGGTGCGTTGGCGTAGGTGAGCCAGGATCGTTTCCACATCTTCCGGCAGCATTTGATCCGTCTTGTTCAGGGCCAAAATCGCCTGCTTGCCCAGTTGAGCCAGCTCGATCAGCTCTGCATATTCCGAAGCCAGCAGATCCCCCGCCACCACCAAAATCAGGAGATCTGCCTTCTGGGCCAACAACCGCGCCTCCGCTTCCCCCGCGCCGCCGATGGCCAGCAATCCTGGGGTATCGGTGAGGGAAATGGGGCTACTCAAACCCGCCAGTTGATAGGTATGGACGGATCCCTGCCGGGTGGTACCCAAAGTGGGGGCCGTTTCGCCCACCGGCTGCCCCATCAAGGCGTTGATTAAAGAGGTTTTTCCAGCAGAGCTGGTGCCGAACACCACCAGGTGCAGCTCCTGCTGGCTAAGCCGCTGATCGATTTCCTGAATTTTGGCCCGCAGGGCACGGCGGCTGATGTCGTCCTGCAGCTTTTGGATCAAGCGGTCGGCATCCTCAAGATCTGATTGCACCTGATCCGGTGTGAGTTTGACCCGCCGCAGCGGTTTGTGCCCTTGGGCTGGAGCGTTTTGCGGCTGGTGAGCCTGTTGCCACCAATTTCGTGCCGAAAGCCCCGCTGCTACCGTCCCACCGAGGATCCCAAACACCGCCAGATCCGCTAAGGGGACAGAATAGGGAGCAACCGCGCCGTAGATACCCCCCACCCATTGCATGTATTGACTTAGGGCCGCTAAACCCAACCCAGACAACAACCACACCCAAGTAGAGCGCGACAACACCATCCCAACTCACAGCTTGTCCAAAGGATCCTGCACTGCTGGGTTATAGAAAACACCAGCACTCTTCCCAGACTGCATCTGCATCCGTCTTTCCAGCATAGGGTCCGCTGTAGCTAGACACACACTTTTTTGAGCCTTTGATGAGCCGGATCCCTGGGGAGGAATCCAGATCTGTGTTCAAGTGGAATCCCTAAGGATGCTAAGAAATTTTGCAGATCGTGAAGAAGCCCGTGAAGATCCTGTTGCCAAGGCAAGTTCTGGCCAGACCATCTCGTAATCTCATATCTTAAAGCCATCTTCGCTGGGCTCTCCTCCTGATCCGGATCGGGCTTTTTGCTGCCCACGGTGCAGAGCACTTTCTGGCCCAGATCCAACCCAGGCAGGTTTGTCCTTTCTTTCTCTCGCATGACCTCCTCCCTTTCTCCCTGTTCGGAATGGCCCAGAATTTGGCCAACGCTCCCAGTTCAATCTTCTCCCTGGATCACTCCGGAGAGGGATCCACACGGCTGGGATCCCGTCTTGGCAGCCTGCCAACAGATGGCGCGGGCGCGGGGCATTCCCCAGATTCTCAGTCTGTCCCGTTCCTTCTCAGGGCTGGATCCTTTGGTGGTGCTGGCACAAACCCTCGGCCCCAACAGGCGGAGTGGACCGGAGGATCCGAGCTACTGCTATCTCTCCCACAGGGCCCGCCACGGTACCGTTAGGGTGCTCGGCCTGGGATCCCTGCGGCGGGTTTATCTATTGGGAGAAGGGCGCTTTCAAGCATCACAGGCTTTTTTGGAGGAGTTACAACCCCATTTGCACGCCGAAGCAGTGGGTTGGGGATCCCTAGCTTTGCCCTCGGGAAGTGGACAGGAACGGCCTTTGTGCTTTAGCCGCTTTAGCTTCAACCCCGTTCGCGCCAGCGCGTCTGTGGCTCAGCACACCTGTGGCCCAGCCGCCCTGCTGGTGTTGCCGGAATGGCAGATCTGGCAGGAGCAGGAGCCAACTGGCTCTGTTGCAGAAGGAGCCCGGACGGTAGTGCGGTTAAACCTGGAGGTTATGCCCGAGAGCGATTTGGCTGTCTTGGGCACTCGCATCCACCACTGTTTTGCCCACATGTCGCGGTTGTCTCAACAACAGTTGCCCCGCTGGGAATTGCAAACGCCTCTACAGGTGGAGGTCAATAGACAGGGACTTCTGGCCCGCATTGACAAGGCTTTGCAGGCAATCCGATCTGGATCCCTGGAGAAGGTGGTACTGGCGGAAGCCGTCGATCTGCCTTTGGCCACCCCCCCCCCGATCCCGACTTTGTTGGCCTACCTGGAACAGCGCTATGCCGATTGCAGCGTGTTTGCTTTTGCAGAGGGAATTGGCCGCAGGGAAGCTTGGGCTTTAGAAACATCCGGTCAGGGGCAGCCTGCCCCTTTTCCAGAGCGAGTCTTTTTGGGAGCAAGCCCAGAACGATTGCTCTCTGTCTGGCAAGGGCAAATCCAGATCGATGCCTTGGCCGGGTCTGTGGCACGGGGGGAAACCGTCAGCCAGGATCAAGCCTTAGCTCAGCAGTTACTTGAGAGTCCTAAAGACCGTCAGGAACATCAGTTGGTGGTGCGATCGGTGGGAGAAGCCCTGCGCCAAGTGGGGTTAAAGCCGCGCATTCCCTCCCAGCCTCGTCTGTTGCGGTTGGCCAATATCCAGCACCTACAAACCCTGATCCAGGCCGAAATGCCACCTGATCTCCATCTTTTTGACCTGTTGGCCCAGTTGCATCCAACAGCCGCTGTCGGAGGCTACCCCAAGCAGGCGGCAGTGGATTGGATCGAAGCAGCAGAACCCTTTGACCGCTCCGGCTATGCAGCACCCTTGGGTTGGGTAGATTTACAGGGGAATGGGGAGTTTGTGGTGGCGATCCGCTCGGCGCTCATTCGTGGGGATCGGGCCCGTTTGTACGCGGGTGCAGGCATCGTGGCGGATTCTTGTCCGGAGCAGGAGGTAGCCGAGATTCGCCTGAAGTTGCAATCCCTGGCACAAGCCTTGGCCATCAAATGAATCTTCTCTATTTGTTAACGCGCCCGCACATCCGGATTCTCTCTAAAATGCAGGGGATCCCCAAAAGCAACCCCGGCTGGAGTACCGCTAAGACCCTATGAATATGATCACCCTTGCCTTGCCTGAGGATGTTTACGAGCAGTTGATCCAATTGCAACAGGAGCGCAGGGATCCTTCTCCCGAAGCGACTCTATCGGCGTTGATCCAGGGCCATCTCTCCAGTGGGCTGGCGGAAAGGGTGCAGGTTCTAGAGCGGGAATTGGCCAGCATGAAGGAACAAATGGGGGCTGTCTTACAAGCCATCGCCCTGGTGGCAACACGGGTGGATCTGATGATCGAGCTGCCGATGAAGGAGGGAGAACCCGGTGCTAGTTCTTGAGCGGGGATCCAGTCTCTTGGCCGAGCATCTGTTACAGCTAGAAGCGCAGTTGCGACCCTTGGCGGGCGGGAAAGCCCCTTTGTTGCTGGCGGAATCGGAGCCGGTTCGGGTGTGGGCCACGTTCCTCACCTGTCAGCAATTGGGGATCCCGCTCTTTTTAGGCAACCCCACCTGGGGGGAGCGGGAATGGGGGCACGCTTTGGAGCAGATGGGATCCGGTTGGTATTGGCGGCAGGGGCAGTTGCAGCCTTACCCATCTTCTGTCCATCAACCCCTTCGGGATCTGCTCAACGCTTTACCTGCGGCTGATTCCCCACCTATTTGCATCCCGACCGGCGGATCCAGTGGACATCTGAAGTGGGCCATCCATTCCTGGGCCACCCTTGCTGCTTCTGCCAGAGCTCATCAACAGCATTTTGCCGTCGGGATCGTCCACAGCTATTGCCTCTTGCCCCTCTACCATGTCAGTGGCCTGATGCAGGCGGTGCGTTCGTGGTTGAGCGAGGGGCAGTTGGTGCTCTGGGATTGGAAGCCTCTGGAATACGCACAGCAGTGGGAAACGCCTTTGCCGGGAAGTTTTCTATCTCTGGTGCCGACTCAGTTACAACGGCTGTTGCTTCAGGCTCATCCGGCTGTGTTGGCAGCGCTACGACAGTTTCGGGCCGTTTTGGTTGGGGGTGGTCCCACCTGGCCCAGCCTTAGAGAACAAGCCCGCCAACAGCGGATTCCGGTCGCCCTCACCTATGGCATGACGGAAACCGCTTCCCAGGTGTGTACCTCGTGGCCGGAGGCGTTTTTGTGCGGAAATGATAGTCTGGGTCGGCCATTACCCCATGCCACCCTCCAGATTCAGAGCACCGCCGGGGATCCCGTTGGCCCGATTCACCTTTGGGCGGAGTCGCTAGCGCTGGGATATTACCCTCACCTATGGCAACGGGACCAAGGCTTGGTTCCAGGAGACTGGGGTTACTTAGATGAACAGGGATCCCTCCATTGGCTGGGACGGGCTGATGATCTGATCCTGACGGGTGGCGAGAAGGTGATGGCAGCAGAAGTAGAAGGGGAGATCCGGGCCACGGGATGGGTGGAGGATGTGTGTGTGCTAGGGGTGCCGGATGCTGAGTGGGGGCAGCAGGTGATCGCCATCGTTGTCCCAACCGAAGGGATGCCAAGTGATCTGGAGGATCTCAAGCATCGACTCAAACGGCATTTGAGTGAGCAACTGAGTGGGTACAAATGTCCAAAACAATGGCTCTGCTGGGATGGGATCCCACGAACACCACAGGGCAAAGTGAACCGTCCTCATCTGCGACATTGGGCTATGCAAGCCCTAGGGATCCCTGCCTCCTATCCCTAGCTGACCAAACTCTCCCTAGATCATCTCTAGATCCAACTGAGCAAGAGAGTCTTTCACCTTCGAGGAATCACATAACGATCCTGAGAAAGGCGTTGATCTCCTCGATACACACTCACTTGTAGGTGCTGGTCATCCAACCAATGGTGCTGCACTTGTAGAGAAGGAACTTGAGAGTCTTGCCGGGATCCCCGCCCAAGTACCGATACAGCTAGATTTTGCCCTTGGATTTCCGCTCGCAACCGCACTGGCCAAGGGAAAGGATTGTGCAACCGCAGATCCGCTAGACCATACCAAACTGTGGCATCCAATCCAGCAGGCACGGACTCCACGACGGTGTAATGGGGATGTCGCTCCACCACCTCCAGCCCTGCCAGCAAAGCGGCATTGTAAAGACTAGAAGACACCTGACAAATTCCACCCCCCACCGAATCAAGGGTTTCGGCCACCATAAACACTGGCGCGGGCAAATAGCCCCGTTCTAGGCTGCGGGATCCCACCACCTGATTAAAAGAAAAAATGGCCCCCGGCTGAATGTAAACTCCATCCAAAGCTTGGGCCGCCTGACGGATGTTGTGGATTTGGGATCCGCTGCGCTGCTGCAAAGCGGTGACGTAATGGCTGAGGGTTGTCGGGGTGGGATCTGTCCACCACAAAGCCAGTAGAGCCAGCAACGGCCCGATGAGCAAGAGTAATCTCCGTAGATCGCGCTTGGCCATTACACTGTGCCGGTCAAGACGGGTTCTCCGCGTGGTTCTCGGGGGCTGGTGGGGACTTGGGCCGTAATCCACAGTTCTTGGGCACGGGTTCCAATGGGAGGGGTGCGAGGCGGGCGCATCGCCACGATGGCTGAACCGTAGGCATCCACCAGAAAGTCACCGCAGTAAAGGATGTCCCCGTTATCCAGTTTCAGCCAAAGGTGATAGCGCTCCCCAGCAGACAATTGCGGCAGATCAGTTGCTGCCAAAACAACCTCCTGCCATTCCCCAGCCCGAAACAGCAGGTTGGCCACTCCAGCCTCACCCCGCAAATTCACCAGACGGGATCCCGGTTGCTGCAGCAGGTTGGCCAACTCCTGTACAGATTCCAATTGGGCCAGTTGCAACGATTGACGCAACCGCCAATTATCCAGACCCAGCAACACCAGAGCCACCGCCACTAGGCCCGCCAACCACCGCCACCACGCCTTGAATCGACTGGCCGGAAGCGCTGGCAAAGCGGATTGAAGGGGCAATGGGGCTTCTGCCAAACCCACTTCCGCCCAAATCTTATCTCGCAAGCCCGCGGGCGGGATCACTCCTGGCAACCCGTAGGGCAACAATTCCAGGGCCTCTTGAAGCACTTGCATTTCTGCCACCAACTGGGGATCCTGCTGCAGGCGTTCCTCAAGAGCACGGGCCTCCTCGGGAAGCAAATCCCCGAGCAGATAGCCTGCCAGGTCTTCGTTTGTGTGGCCCTGGCCGACTTCATTTTCAAATTCAGTAGATTCAGACGATTCAGACATAATGCGGGCAAACGCAACTCAATGGAGAAGGGGCTGTAGGGAGCTACGCAATTTGAAAAGGGCCTGGCGAGAGCGGGTTTTGACCGTTCCCAACGGGATCCCCAATTGTCGGGAAACTTCCGCCTGGCTCAACCCCTGGTAGTAGAGCAACTCCAGGATCTGCCGCTGGTTTTCGGGCAACTGGCTGAGGGCCTCCTGCACCACCTGACGACGTTCCTCGATGGAAACCTGTTCAAAAGGAGCTGGCGTCGGGGTGTCGGCGCTGAGAATAGGCTGCCAGCGTTCCAAAAAGCGTTGCTGACTCCCCTTAGAACGGAGCCGGTCAATGGCTCGAGAACGGGTCAACACGCACAGAAAGCTGCTCAGGGATCCGCGCCGCACATCATAGCTGGGTTTTCGCCAGAGGGTGACAAACACTTCCTGAGTCAGATCCTCAGCATCGGTGGCATTGGCCATAATCTTGAGGGCTAGCCCGTAAACCAGCCCGGCATAACGGTCGTAGAGCACGCTGAGAGCGGTAGGTTGCCTAGCCTTGACGGCCTCAATCAGCTCAGAATCGCTGCGAGAGGGCAAATCGCTCAGCCGAGGAACATCAGACATAGAGCCAACATCCAGCCCCACAATGAAGCACGCCAAGGTGCGGCGCAGTAAGAAGATAGACCCGATGAGGGTCGTGTGGTTCCCGCCATCACGACCTCTACCCCGCCAGAGGCGGGGCGGGCGTTGCAGAGCAACAGGGTACTGTAAGCACAGCATGCTCCTGAGACCATACCTTATCCTAATGGGTTGCGGCTCCCTCTCTTTTTTAAGTGCAAAGTTGAGCGCCAACCCATGCCCTCTCTGTGGGCAGTACCCAGTCGGCTGACCAGTCCACTTGTAGCTCAGCACTGTCGCTTGCATAGGAGCCCACCTCCAGAAACCCAACGCGTGCTCCTGAGCTCATTCTCATTTCCTCTATGCTGGATACGGCTGCCCTCTGCTTTTGGATTGCCCCTTGATAACTCCCCGGCTTACTGTTGCTTCCGCGTCGCGGTAGGCACTGTGTTGGCCGCCGCATTTCTCCCCGACAGCAGAACATCCAGTTTGCTGGCAATAGCGGCAATCCAGGCTTGATCCCGCTGAGTAAAGCTGCGGGGCGTATCACTGCCCAAAATGAGGCAGCCTTTCTGGCCGATCGGCTGACACAGCACCGCCTGGGATCCCGTGGGTAAAATCCCATCAAACTCAGCTCGGGCTGGAAACAACTTCAAATCCACCAGATAAACGGGCTGGCCCGTCTGCAAAACCCGTTGCAGAATGCTCTTGGGCTCAATCTGAGGCAACCTTCCGGCACTGGCCAGTAGACCCCGTTGCAGCAGAGTTTGACCATCTAGCCAAACCAGTACCGTGCGAGCAGCAGTGGTGGTCAGTAAGGTATGCGAGGCCCAAGCCAGCTCCAGTTTTGCAGTCTCCGATAAGTCAGGGTGCCAGTCGAGACCCGGGATCCCTTGCAAAGGGGCGTTTTTGGGAGCAATCGGTTGGATCTGCTGCCAAAGGAGTCCGGTCAAGATCAAGAGGGCGCTGAGGAGGATCCCTAAGGCATCGGAGCGAGACTGGCTGGTGGCCAATTCCGGCGTAAAGGCCAGCCGATTCAAAACCAGTAAGCCGCTACCCAAAAGGCCGGTTACCAAAGGCAACCGCCTCACCCAGCGATTGGGATCCCTGGAAGGTTGAGTGGGTTCAATGGTCAAAGCAAGCGTAACAAGAGAACCAACTTCAGCTTAGAGCGAATTTAGAAGCGGCTCCAAATGCCGAGGCGCTCTTGCTGAGCTTTTTCCTGCAAACCACCGTAGTAGCTGTCGTATTTGATGTTGTGGCTATAGGGGACGATGCGGGCCAAGCCATTGCGCACCAACATGGCGTTCATCTGGTGGCCTTCCAACCAAACGTAGGCCTCCACCAAGCCCGTGGCATCTTCGTTACGCAGCAGCTTATCCCCCTCCAGTTTGACAGTGCGGTAGAGAATGCGCTCACGAATCAGTTCAGTCACTTGTTGGTAGTAGGGGTCTTCTTCTGCGCTGATGCCTTCAATCCCAGCCAGCTTGATCAGGCGCATTTTCTGTTCGCCCTGGATTTGCACCACCAAAGTCTCACCATCCACCACCCGCACCACAATCGCATCTGGGTAGCGATCAAAGCGGTGGTTATCGAAATAGAAGCTGGTGTCGGGCACCACCCGAGGCTCTCCAAATCCGTGGCTGGGCATGACCTGCACGGCCAAAAGCAGCCCCAATGCAGCAGAGCCGAGAGCAACACGCTGGAACATGACTTTTCCCCATCCTTGGATACAGCTTGCCCTTTGACAGTCTGCCCTCCTCAATTAAAGGGATCCTCTCACGGCAGCATTCAAGGTGTAATGGTAGCCGCAACTGCCCAGAAAACAACCCCAACGCTGTTCTGCACCGCAGTCTAGCTGGGTGAAGAGGTGCCGTTGGCTGGGGGGGATTCCGCTTTGGCTTCCAAAGAGCCGAGGCGACTGAGCAATTCCTGATGGTTTTTTTTCAGTTGATCCAGTTCTTCACGCAATTGTTGAGTCGATTGATCTCCTCCAAGACGAGATTGCACCTTTTGGATCGCCTCGCTAATGCGCCGTTCGATGCGGCCATCCTGTGTATCCAAGCTTTGCAATAGAGGGATGGCTTTCGGGCTGTTCAGTTGGCTGAGGGCCGTGATCACCGCCATTTGGGTGAAGAAAAAGGTCTCGCGGCCGAGATCTCCCAAACACTCCAGAACCCGCGCATTTTCTTGCTCGGAAGCATAGGTGCCCAGGGCGCGGATGGCGGCCAGACGCAACGGCTGCGGGATCCCCAACTGGGTGTGGTGCAGGAGCAGATCCAGGGCTTTTTCCGATCGCTTCATTTGGGCCAAGCCAGACATCACCCCGGCTCGTACCACCTCATTCCAGCCCGCCTTTTGCTCTAAGGCCATTTGGAACAGCGCTATCACCTCGGCTTCCTGCGGTTTAGGCTCCAGGGCCGATCCGGCGATGGTGCCCAGAGCCACGGCTGCCGCGGCTTCCACCTGATAGCTGGGATCCCCTTGCTCCAGAAAGGGCCGAATTGCTTGGAAGTTTTCTAGAGACTTCTGTTGGCTCAGGGCTTCGATGGCAGCTTTGCGCACATGGGGGCTGGAGTCCTGAATCGTAGTCCGCAATACCTCAAAAGCCTGATCCAGAGAGATGCTCCCCAGGGCTTTGCAAATTTCCACCCGCACATGCCAGTAGGGCTCCTGTTTGAGGGCAGTTTCTAGGGCACGCACGGCTTCCACTCCCCCTTTTTTAGCCAATGCCTGAGCTGCCAGCAGGCGGGCAATGGAATCAGGGGCATAGTAGAGCTGGGCTTTCAGTTCCGGGATCCCGTAGGTGAGTTCCACGGTTTTGAGGGTGTGGTTGCCGTGATCAAAACTGATAAAGCTGGGCTTTTCTTCGAGGGGGAAGTAGAAGCTTTGCTCGGTTTCGTGAATGCGAACGGTGAAGGTTTTCAGCTTGGGAATGGGGCTAGATGCGCTGACAAACCCGAACACAATCGGGATGCGCAGATCGAATAAATACTCCTTATCCTGGGTTTGAGTCACGGTCACTTTGGCCAGATTTGCGTCGGGATCCCAGCTGTAGGCAACCTTGTAGTCGGGGTGGCCACCGCGAAACACGTATTGATCGAATAAGGGAGCAAGATTATATCCGGTGGCCTGATCGATGGCCCGCAACAGATCGACTGTTTCAACGGTGTGATGGGCGTGATTTTGCACAAAGGTTTGAATCGCCCTTTGAAACAGGTTATCCCCCAATTGTTGGCGGATCATGTGATAGACGCAGCCCCCTTTTTGGTAAATATGACAGTCGTAGAGCTCGATGGCTTCTTTGTAAACATGGGTCACCATCGGGCGACGATAGCGGCTGCTGTCTTCGTTCAGATAGGCCTGTTGATCCTGATAGCGATGATAGGCAGCCTCTTCATAGCCAGTGGTATATTCTTCCCAAAGCACCTCCGCATAGGTGGCCATTCCTTCTTTGATCCAGGCATGAGACCAATGCTTGATCACCAGCAGATCTCCAAACCACTGGTGAGCCAGCTCATGGGCCACCAATGACTCCGTCCACAGATAATCCAAGGCCGCCCGTTCATCCATTAGGCAGCGATCGGTTAAAAGGGTGGTGGAGGTGTTTTCCATACCACCGAAGATAAAATCCGCCACACATACCTGAGCATATTTCGGGTAGGGATAAGGATAGCCAAAGGCATTGGAGAAAAACTCGATCATGGCGGGGGTTTTGCCCATGGAGCGCTTGGCATCTGCTGCTCGCCCTTTTTCTACCCAATAGGTGACCGGGATCCCTTGCCAATGGTCTTGAATCTCCACAAAGTCGCCCACAGCCAAGGTCATCAAATAAGTGGGGTGTACCTGGTCTTGGTGCCAGTGATAACGGGTTCTGCCCTCCGGTAGTTGCTCCACCGCCAGCAAACGGCCATTGGAAATAGCTCGATAGGGATCCGCCACGGTCACCACCAGTTCGGAGGTGGCCAGCTGGCCCGGATAGTCGAAGCAGGGGAACCAATAGCGAGAATCTTCATCTTCTCCTTGCGTCCACACTTGCACAGGTTTATCGGGGTAATGAGCACTGGGCTTGATGAAATAGAGACCTCGTTGTGGCTTTTCCAGGCGATAAGCGATCTCGAGGGAGAGGGGATCCTCGCCGGTGGGTTGGCTGAGCTGGATCTGTAATGTCTCGCCGTCTTCCTCATACGATTGTTCCTCTCCATCCACCCGTACCGATTGGATCCCGAGGCGCACCGCATCCAGTTTTAAGCTGCGGATCCCGGCCCGAATCGGCTGCAAGCGAATCTGGCAGAGGCCCAAGACGGTCTCAGACTCCAGATCCAAGTCCAACTGCAAGCGGATATGCTGCACCTGTCCCGGACGATCCGGCGTGTAGTGGGGCTGGGATCCGGGCAGGGCAAAGGGCTTGTATTTGCTTTCCGTATCCAGTGTGCTGAAGACCAAGTTCCAGGTGTGGGCATCCAGTTGTGGCATAGGTCAGGGGTGAGGGCGAGAAGGGCTTGGTGAGCTAAAGCCTAGCGCACCTCGCAGTATCCTTGCTGGGTTACCTGTTTGGGGATCCTGTAGAAGTTGGATTTAGGAAACCCCCTGCCGTAGCAAGGGGATCCAGCATCTATTCAACATCCATTCAAATATTCACATGACTGAATATTCACATGACTGTTTGGGGTAAAGTTCCGACTCAGTCACGCACAGAACCAGTGTTACGAGCTTGCTGCACCAGTTCACGGATGCGAGAGGATGGGCCGGGTTCCACAATCGGGCTGTCGGTGACCAAGCTAGCCCGCAACTCGGGTTGAACTTCAGACAGGTAGTGGTCAAAGTTGCCGCCGTTGTCACGGGTTTGGCTGGCTTGAATTTGCAGAGCCCGTAGGGTGGAGGTGGCAGCACTGGCCAGAGAGGCAGAGCCATTCACCAACAAAGCAGCAGACAAAAAGCTAAAGGCGATACGGGTAACGGTATTCATGGTCAGATCTCCTGGAGAGTAGGGTGAAAGGTGAAGTTGAGGTGAGAAGTGAAGTTCTCTTTCCTCGTCGTGCTAGGGGTGTTTATCACCATGATTTGATTTAACGAGTCCAGCCTGAGAAGGGTTTGAGTGCAAACTGTGGGTGGGTGAAGAGTTTGCTGAAAAGGGACTCAGTCAAGATCCAGTTTGAACTCAGGTTGTGCTCTGCTCTGGGCATCAATTTTTCTTGGAGCTGCGCGCCTCCTGAACCAACTGATGCAGAGTAGATTCATTTGGCCCAGAGTTTTGAGACTTCCACTCACTGCTAGTGGTGCTGGAGCTGTTGCTGGCCTGGCCATAGGCTTGAGCAAACCCTGGATTGGCCAGCAAGAGGGTGGCCAGAGCGGCCAGAGCAAGGAAAGGCTTAGACATGAGGATCGATCTCCGTAAATTCTGGTTGGTGTTTGTCAAAGCCAGAGGGTAGAAGCTGTGTTTCATTCCAACCCTGTCTGGCTTCTATAGGGAGTACGGCGGTCGTTCGCTTTGGATGGGTGATTTGCATCACACCAGGGGGTTGGCGAATGGGATCCCGTGGGAGAACAGGCCATTGAGCTTGTTACAGAAATTTAGAATCGTTACAATAGTTGATATCTTTGCATTGCAGGTTTCATCTCATGGCACTCATTCAGCAGTTTCCGGTGCTGCTTGCTTCGGCTTTGCGCCACGACAGCGTTGCCCCGCGCTGGTCTCAACTTGGTTGGGCCGTTTTGCGGGTGGTGGCAGGGTTATTCATGATTCACAACGGTCTTGACAAATTGGCGGATATCGAAGGCTTTGCAGTGGCCTATGTGGAAGTGATCGGGCTGCCTTTCCCGATCTTTTTTGCCTATGTGGCCGCCTTCACCGAGTTGATCGCGGCTCCGATGGTGGCCTTGGGGTTGTTCACCCGCGTGGCAGCCTTGGGGTTGTTTAGCACCATGGCTGTGGCCATGTTTCACCACATCAAGCTAGCAGGCTTTAGCGTTCCGTATCTGGAGCTATCGGCCATTTACGCAGCGATCTTCTTGGCCTTTGCCGTGAACGGCGGGGGAGTGTTCTCCTTGGATCAGCTTTTGGTGAATGGGATCGAAGCAGGTTTGAATCGTTCCAGCCGAGAAAAGCTGGTGAGTTTGCAATCCTCCTTGGAAGCCACCGAGCGGGTGATTGCCTTGGGGGAAGAAGAAGCTGAAGCCGCCAAGGCTGCTCAATCCTGAACCCTATCTTGGGGTTTGACTGTTCTGAGGGATCCGCTCTGGTTTGGGCAGGATCCCTTTTTTGATCCTTAGAAACTTGATCCTTCGAAAAGGTTCTTAGATGCGGCTGGCCGACCGATCCATGAGGCGCTGGTGGGTAGAGCGCACCTCTTCTCCCGCTTGTGGTTGCCGCTGAATGTAGGTGCCATCTGGGCGCAGTTCCCAAGCTTGCCGGTTGTCACTCAAGCAGATTTCCAAAATGGCCTTTAACTCCTGCTGCAACAAGGGATCCTGTACGGGGGTAACCACCTCGACACGCCGATCCAAGTTGCGGGTCATGTAGTCGGCACTGCCCATCCAGTATTCTTCTTGGCCATCGTTGTGAAAATAAAAAATGCGGGAGTGCTCTAGGAAGCGTCCGATGATACTGATCACCCGGATACGCTCGCTTAGGCCCGGGATCCCCGGCTTGAGGCAACACATCCCCCGCACGATCAAGTCGATCTCCACACCCGCTTGGCTAGCTTCGTAGAGCACCTGGATCATCTGGGGATCCACCAGCGAGTTCACCTTGACGATGATACGAGCGGTTTTGCCCTCCTGGGCATGGCGGATCTCCCGGCGGATCAGAGCTTCCATCCCTTGTCGTAGGGTTCTGGGGGCCACCAAGAGCTTACGAAATTGCCGTTGCCGCGAGTAGCCCGTCAGCAGATTAAATAACTCGGTGACATCATTGCCCAGGGTTTCATCACAGGTGAACAGGCCCAAATCGGTGTAGATGCGGGCGGTCTTGGAGTTGTAGTTGCCGGTGCCGATGTGCAGATATCGCCGCAGGGATCCCCTCTCCTGACGCACCACCAAGGCCAATTTGCAATGGATCTTCAGCCCCGGCAGGCCATAGGCCACATGCACCCCGGCTTTTTCCAGCTTTTTGGCCCAGAGAATGTTGTTTTCTTCGTCGAAGCGGGCTTTGAGCTCCACCAGTGCCGCCACCTGTTTGCCATTTTCGGCGGCCTGAATCAGGGCCCCCACCACCGGGGAATCGCCGGACGTGCGGTAGAGGGTTTGTTTGATGGTCAGCACCTGCGGATCATTGGCGGCCTCTTCTAGAAAGCGCTCTACGCTCGTACTAAACGAGTCGTAGGGGTGATGCACCAGCAGATCCCCCTTCCGGATGATGGAGAAGATATCCACCGGCTCATCACTCACCGAAGCGGTACGCAAACGAATCGGGCTAACTGCACCCCAAGGGGGATCCTTCAAATCGGGACGATCCAGACCCATAAAGGCCATTAGACCTCCCATATTCAAAAGCCCATCCACCTCATACACCGAGTAGCTGTCAAGGCGCATCTCTTCGCTCAACCGTTGCCGGATCGCCGCCGGGGTATGACTGGCGATCTCCATCCGCACCACCGAGCCAAAGCGACGTTTGCGCAGTTCCTCCTGAATGGCGGAGAGCAGATCGTCGGCTTCATCCTCTTGGATCTCCAGGTCAGCATCGCGGGTAATGCGGAAGGGGTAGTATTCCAGCACCTCCATGCCGACAAACAACGACTCCAAATTATGGGCGATCACCTGCTCTAGCGGCACAAAGCTCAACCCATCCCCCAAGGGCACAAAGCGGGGCAAGGTGTTGGGCACCTTAACACGGGCAAAATGTTCCTTACCGGTTTCTGGATCCCGCACCACCACCGCCAGGCTGAGGCTAAGGTTGGAAATATAGGGGAAAGGATGGCCCGGATCCACCGCCAAAGGCGTCAGCACCGGAAACAAACGGCTCTCGAAATAGTCCCGCAGCTCCTGCCGTTCCGACTCCGCCAGATCAGAAAAATCGCGGATGTGAATGCCCTGTTCCGCCAGCTTGGGCAGCAGATCCCGCCGGAAACAATCGTGCAACTTTTGAATCAGGGGTCGTAGGTGCTGGGAGATCTGCCGCAATTGCTGCTGCGGGGTGAGGCCATCAGGGGTTAAGGCCAATACCCCCGTCTCCAACTGACGGCGAATCACCGCCACCCGCACCATGAAAAACTCATCCAGGTTGGTCTCGAAAATGGCCAAAAATTTCAGCCGCTCCAGCAGCGGCGTGCGCTCATCCAGAGCCTCGTGCAAAACCCGGGCGTTGAATTCAATCCAACTCAGCTCACGGTTGAAATACTGATCCGGCAGGGCATAGCCCTCCTTGATTGGGGTAGCTGGGATCCCTGGATGGCCAGCGGCAACCTCTGGGTTTAAGTCCAACGACGGGTCAGTGTCCGTGGGATGCGAGGGCATAGTGGAGAAGGGTTAGGTTGTCTGGAACACATCAACAACTATTGGAACCGCCCCAATCCTACCCTGCCGGATCTCGGTTGGGGGAGGTACCATGCCTCCGGCCCGCTGACGCGAACAGAATCGGCTTGGGCGGGCGTTCTGGCAATAGCCCTTGGGAGCGCGTCAGAAGAATTACCTGTAGGAGGATGCCGATGAGCAAGATGCGCAGTGGGCCTGCCCGCGTTGTCCATTGGGCGGGCAATCGGTTGGTCAACAGTTCACTGCCCGACCATACCCCCCAGATCACCAGTGCCCCCAGCAAGGCACCGCGATTGTTGCCACTGCCCCCGGCGATCAACATCACCCAAACGATGAAGGTGGCAAACTCCGGCTGAAAGGCTTCTGGGCTGATGAAATTGACAAAATGGGCGTAAAGCGCCCCCGCCAACCCCATGATCATGGATCCCAGCACAAACGCCTGCAGACGAAACTTCAACACACTTTTGCCCGCTGCCATCGCTGCCGGTTCATCCTCCCGAATCGCCCGCAACACCCGCCCCCAAGGGGAGCGATAGGCCCGTTCGCTGCCCCAGTACACCAACAGCAATACCAGCAGCACCAACCCCAGGTAGAGCAAGGTATCTTGCCCCGGGATCCAACCGCGAAAGGGACGGGGAATACGAGTAATGCCGCGTACGCCATTGGTAAGCCAGCCCTCATTTTTCAGGATTTGGCTGATGATCTCGGCAATACCAATGGTGGCAATGGCCAGATAGTCGGAGCGCAACTTCAGGGTGATCAGGCCAATCAAAAAGGCGATGGATCCGGCTGCCGCCACAGCCATTAAAAATCCCACCCAAAAGGGCATGCCGAACCCACCCAAATGCTCGCTGGTTACAGGAGTGGTAACGATGGCACTGGCATAGGCCCCCACCGCAAAAAAAGCGCCCACCCCAATGTTGAACATGCCGGCATAGCCCCACTGCAAATTCAGGCCCAGCACCAGCACGCCGTAGATCCCGACCAAAATCAAAAAGAAAATGCCATAGCTCAGCATCAGGCCCGTCCTCCAAACAATCCAGTAGGCCGAATGATCAGCATCACCACCAAAATGGCAAAGGCTACTGCCGTTTTGTAAGCCGGGCTAATCACCAAAGTCGAGAGTTCCTCCGCCACACCAATCACCAAGCCGCCTGCAATTGCCCCATAAGGACGACCAATTCCCCCCAAAATTGCCGCCGCGAAGATTGGCAACAGCAGCCGCCAGCCCATCGTCGGGTGCAGACGGGTATCCAGGCCCAGAAACATGCCCGCCGCACAGGCCAACACAGCCCCAATTGCCCAAGTCCAAAGGATGATGCTTTCGGTATCAATGCCGGTGACCTTGGCCAGATCAAAATTGTCCGCCATGGCCCGCATCGCTTTGCCCACCCGGGTTCGTTGCAAGAAGAAATGCAGCGCCACCACCAGCAGGATGGCCCCCAGCAAGATCGCCGCCCAGTCGGGCTTAATGCGTAGCCCCCAGAACTGCCAGGGCAGCTGAATACCACTGCGATACACTTGGTTGTTGGGGCCCCAAAGGATCTGCACCAGGCTGCGCAAAATGAGGGCGGTACCAAAGGAGGAGATGAGCAAAATCACCGGGGCTTCCCGGCGTAAACGTCGATAGATCAACTGGTCAATGACAACAGCACAGAGTGCCGTAGCCAGAGCAGCCGGGATCCAACTCACCCCAATCGGCCAACCCAAAGACACAAAGCTAAAGACGAAGTAGGCCCCCAAAGTCATCAGATCCCCATGGGCAAAATTGGCAAAGCGCAAAATGCCAAAGGTAAGGGAAACTCCGATTGCCCCCAAGGCATAAATGCTGCCCAAGACGAGGCCATAGATGAGAAGTTGCAACAGTTGGGTCACGCTAATGCCGCAGATAAAGACTTTGCACTGATGATGCCACGGGTTCGGCAAGAGCGGGGATCCGACTGCGGGAGGAACTGAGGCGAAAATCGGCAACCTATCAAGTGTTGGTGGAGGAAAGTGAACACTGTGAACATTGAGGGATCCCTTGCTCTCCCTCCAGAGGATAGGGTAGCGATGAGGGATGAAGCTCCTGAGGGAGCCAGGGAGGTTAAATGCAGCCAACACCGTTCCGTATCGTGGGTTCGCTTGGGGTTGTGGCCTTGGTGGGTGTACTCATAGGGTGTGGTGGGCCAGAATCTCCACCCCCAGAGGAGTCCAGTGCCCCGGATCCCGTTTCCACACCGCAACTGATCTACGAAGACATCACCCTCACAGAGGCCAAACCCGACGGCGGGATCCTATGGCGGTTGGAGGCTCGGCTGGCGGAATACGAAGCGAATGGGGAAACCGACACTGACACTCAGGTGCGCTTGGGATCCGCTCATCTGCAGTCGATCCAAGGGGAATTTTTTGACGAAGACAACCGCGCTATCCGAACCCGTGCCGAACGGGGATCCGTCTACCCAAGCGAACGCCGGCTGGAATTGACGGGCCAAGTGCAGGTGGAATCGGAACGGGATAACCTGCGCCTGCAAGCGGAACAGGTGGAATGGCTGCCGGAGAACCGCCTTCTACGGGCCAATGGGCAAGTCCAGATTGAGCTGCTCGATCAACAGGGATCTCTGCGGGGGGATCGGCTGGTGATCGACTTTGGCCAAGATCAGATGCAACTGGAGAACCTCGACCCTGAGCAGCCCGTCCAAGCTAACTATCAGGATCCCGCTCTGGAACTGGCAGCCACCCGCTTCCTTTGGCGGATCGCCGCTGGAGAAGTGCAGGCCCTTGGATCAGTAAGGGTATACGCTCCCGAACAAGCCTTACGCCTTAGCGGTGAGCAGTTACGTACTCAGGTTCCCTTTACAGAGCTGCGCCTGTCGGAGCATGTGAAGGGACTGGCCGAACAAACAGGACAAGAACTGGCAGCCGACGAGATCCGCTGGCGCATCGGTTCCACTCAGTTGCAAGCCACAGGCAACGTCCGCTACCGACAGCCTGGCCAAACCCTGACTGTGAGCGGCAACGAAGCCCTCCTCGACTGGCAAACCAACACCGCCCAGGTGCGGGGCAACAGCCAAACCCAATTCACGGTGCCTTGAAGATGCCATAACGGGAAGGTCAGCCGGAGGCTAGGCAGGATACCCTAAGAAAAGTTTTGGGTGAGTGCGTGGTGAATCTTCAAGAAATGGCCAATGCTGGCTCTGGAGAGCGTCCAAATATTTTATTGATCGTTTTGGATACGCAGCGGGCGGATCGGCTTTCTTGTTATTGGTCGGAAGCAGAGCGAGCCAAACGAGCCCATACCAGCCCCAATTTGGATCGACTGGCCTCGGAGTCCACCCTGTTTGAACGGGCCATTGCCCCCGCCCAGTGGACAATCCCCTCCCATGCCTCAATGTTTACAGGGGAGTATCCCAGCACCCATCAGACGATCCAGGCGGATATTGAGCTGAGTCCCTCCTTTCCGACCTTGGCAGAACTGTTGAAATTCAGCGGCTACACAACCGTGGGCTTTTGCAACAACCCGCTGGTGGGGATCCTAAAAAATGGCCTCAGGCGCGGGTTTGAAACCTTCTACAACTATGGCGGTGCCCTGCCCACCCGCCCTGCCGAAGGCAATCCGCTACCGCAGCCCTTGAATCGGCTGATCGCCGCCTATACCCAGTTTTGGCGCAAACTTTCCTACCCCGTTCAAAATGCCTTTGCCCGCTCCGATAAGCTGTTTCAGTTGGCGCTGCAGCCCTGGTTGGTGCCCATCTGGACCCGCTTGATGAACTTCAAGGGCAATACCGCTGCCTCGATTGCAGATTTGAATCGGTATTTGCAGCAGATGGCCCGCCGCCAGTCGGATCCCCGCTCAGCCAACCAGCCCTTCTTTTGCTTCGTCAATTTGATGGAGCCGCACCTGCCCTACTGGCCGCCAGAGCCGTTTGTGCAAAAGTTTGCCCCCTATTTCAAGAGCAACCGCGAGGCGCGCGACTTTTTGCGCCAGTACAATGGGCAACCCTATCGCTGGATGGCGCCGCTGCCAGAACCCCTCTCGCCCTTGCAGGCGCAGGTACTCAGCGATATCTACGATGCAGAGGTGGCCTATCAAGATCATCTGCTGGGATCCGTTTTTGAAACCCTACGCAATACTGGCCTAGAGCGCAATACGCTGGTGGCGGTGGTGGCGGATCATGGGGAGGGCTTGGGAGAACATGAGTTTGTCGGCCATGCCTTTGTGGTTTACGAGGAGCTGATCCGGGTGCCCCTGCTGTTGCGCTACCCCGGCCATCTTCCCGCTGGTGAGCGCATTTCCACCCCTGTTTCCACCCGCAGACTGTTTCATACCCTCCTGGAAGCTGCTGGCTTTAGCCCCAGCCTTTCTCTCGGCAAAAACCGCGCCCCCCGGGTCAGCCTCAAGGTTCGCCGCGAGATCGCTCGCCTCAGTTTGGCCCGCACCCTTGCTGGGGAGGATCCCGAGCAGGGCACGGTGCTCAGCGAAGCCTTCCCGCCCCACATCTTGATCCGCGCCATGGAAAACCGGGATGACCGGCTGTTGCAGGAGCGAGCCTGTTACGACACCCGCCGCGCCCTCTACGAAGGGGTAACCAAGCTGATCCAAACAGGGGAGACCCCCAGCCTCTACGACTTGGCCCAAGATCCGGCGGAACTGCGAGATTTGCTCCTCAACTGGGATCCGCCGCCAGACCCAAACGTTTTGGAACCTTCCCCGCAAACCTGGCTGGCTCGACTGCGGCGAGGGCTAAGACAGTGGGTGGACTGGGCGGAATCCCGCCGGCCTAGCACGGCCCCTCGCAAGGTGGATGTGGAAAGCGATGCCGAGCTAGTACGGCGGATGCAGGAGTTGGGCTATCTGGAGTAGGCAGGGATCCCTTCTATGGGCTATTCCAGCTCCCCTTCTTCCCCGAAGTGATCTTGGGCATATCCATTGTGCTCGTAGCGATCGGCTTCTTCTAGGTCGACGGTGGGCCAGTCCTCATTTTGACCGCCGATGATCACCCGGGTCAGGTTGATATATTCCAGGCTGAGGGTGCGCAAGGCATTAATTAACACATCCAGTGCCAAGGCATCGGCGGTGCCCAGATCAAACCAGCAACGGGCCCAGTTCTCCTGTTCCTCCAGGGATCCCATGTTGTGCATCAGAGAGGGTAGGGGATCCGATTCGGTGGGGTAGTCTAGGTAGCTCAGCTCCACCTCCGACTCTTGGGCCACCAAAAACTCAGCATTAAAGCCCCCCAACTTGCCCAGCACATACCAAGACTCCAAGACTTCGTTGAGATACTCCAACTCCGCCTTGACGGGCGGCTCGGCAAATTCAAACCAGATCCAAAGATTTGCTGGGTCACATTCCCGAAACTCCACCTGCATGGGTTGTTCCTCTGTTTGGCCTAGCCCTCGATCTTAATCTGCTGCTGCCTATCCGAAAGAAGCCTAACTCTGCGCCCCCCGATATTTCAGTTCCCGTCGCTGGCTGTAACGCTGCACAAACTGGGGAATGTCATCCCGATATCCCAACACCACCACCCGATCTCCCGCTTGCAACACCAGCTCCCGTGGAGGATGAGAAATGGCCGTTCCATCCGCCCGCCGCACCGCCACGATCAAAAAGGTTTGTTTGCCCCGCACCTCTAGTTGGCCGATCGTTTGCCCCGCCAAGGTAGAACTGGTGCTGATTTCTAGATCCAGCAGTTGCATCTCGATTTCCGCCAGTTGCTCGTTGAGAAGCCCGCGGGAGAATTTCTCCTCCAGCAAGTCTACGGCTGCCGGATGGGTGATCATATGGGCGATACGCAGCCCCCCTATGGTTGCGGGCAGAACCACTTGGTCGGCACCCGCTTGGAGCAACTTCTTTTCGGTGGTCGTGTACTCGCCGCGAGCGATGATTGTTAACTTGGGGTTGAGGCCACGCCCCGTCAGGGTAATAAACACATTGGCCGCATCGTTACGCAGCACAGTGGCTAGAGCCTTGGCCCGTTGGATCCCCACCGCCTGTAAGACCTCTTCTTCCGTCGCATCCCCCAGACGCACCCAGTAACCCAAAGATTCCGCCAAAGTCACCCGTTCTGGGTTGGAATCGATGACCACGAAAGGTTGCCGAGCCTGGGCCAGTTCTCGACACAGCACCTGGCCGATGCGGCCAAACCCACAGATGATCACATGTTCCTTGAGGGTATCGATGCCACGGCTCATGCGTCTGGCTCCCAATGCCTGTTGAATTTCCCCCTCGGTGATCAGCTGCACAAACCCGCCCACCGCGTATACAGAAGCCGAGGTGCCCGCTACAATCACCAAAATCGTGAAAACCTTAAGGGCAGGAGAATCGAGGGGCCGTACCTCTCCATAGCCCACCCCAAAGATGGTGATCACCACCATGTAAACCGCATCCAGCAGTGCCCACCCGGCCAGGTAATAGCCCAGCACGGCGCAGCACAGCGTTAATCCCAACAAAGAAAGGCCGATGACGATCCGCTGCAGGGATCCAGTTCGCGAACGCAAGTGCTCCTTTGGGCCGTAGGGATCCCGTCCCTAGCCGATTTCATTACAGCCAAGGTGAAGCCCAGTTATTTGTAGCTTTTGATGCGGTTTTTTATTTCATAGGCTTACATATTCTCCCTGGATGCCTAGAGGGTCGATGTCACCCACAACCATTGCCACGAGCAAAACCCACGACTACCTCAGTCGGGCCTACTGGAACGGCATCATCAAGATGAGCTTGTCTGAGAAACTGTTGGTAAGCATCAGTTAAGCAAGTTTCGAGTTTCTCGTTCGATGATTATTTGTTAACCTTCGTCGCATCGACCGAATCATGACCACGTAAATTATACCTTCATGATTTTCAGGCAAGGTTTCATAGTCTCGTGTCAGTGCTGGCGCATTCTCAAGCCATGTCCAAGTTCGCTCCACAATCCATCGCTTCGATTCCACTTGAAATCCTTCTGTTTCAGTTGAACCTTGGCTCAACTCAACCTCAACGGATCGATTGGGGGTGGCAAAAAAGCTCGGAGATCCACTTCTCGTCCCTTGCCCACAGGCTTTTCGGGAGGTAAAAGCAGTTTAATCCGGGCCATTCCTCATCCGTCAGGTCACTGTCATTGTATGATTGATTCATCCTCTGAAGTCAGTTTGATAAAGCTTGATAAAGCTCTTCTGGTATCGCCCATTTACCACCTAATGTGACTCTAATGTGACTCCTGCTTCATATGCATTTACAAACAGCTTCTGAAGCTTGGAAAGTTTATGTCTGTTATGTCTGTTATGTCTGTCGGTTTCAGAACACAGCTCAATCCTCAAGACAAAGAGACGAAGAGGAACTGCGCAAGCGTAACGAAGCCTTTGTGGGCTTAATGCACACCAAGTTGTGGTGTGGGGTGACGGGGGGATCTCGCGCAGATCGGCCTGCTCCCGTTTTTCAAGAGCTTCAGCAAGCCAAGGCCCAATATCCTCACTGGGTTTTCCCAGCCTTGAATCAGGGATCCCTGCGGCGGGTTCATCCAGTTGAGGAAGCCACATAGCCCGTCATTCCTGTCGCCAAACCCGCTGCCCCTGCCTGCAACAGGGATCCTCCCGCCCCAAGGCCGCCAATAGCCACCGTAACTCCGACCAACGCGGCAAAGGCTGTGATCCAAAGCTGGTGCAGGGGTAACATTGTCAGCCCACAACATGAGAGGATTTGTTCTGATTTTATCAGCCGTTTTGGTGTGGGTTTTGGAGTGCCCATGTCATGTGACATGTCATGTGAGATATGGGAAGAAGTTCTTTGTAACTCCCCATTCCCAACTTAAGCTACCCTTGGCATCGAAGAAAAAAGGATCCTGATTTTGGCTGGTTCAACCCATTTTGGCGAAATTGACCTCAGCACCTGGAGCCTTGAGGAAAAAGTCGGGCAACTGTTTCTGGTTTACTTTGAAGGGCCAGAACTCTCTCCTGCCCTAGAGGAGATGATCCAGGACTATCACGTGGGCGGTTTGATCTTCTACTCCATTGCTGGAAATATCCAAACTCTGTCCCAACTAGCCCAGTTAACCGCGTCTGTCCAAGCCCAAAGTCGGATCCCATTGTGGATGGGTATCGACCAAGAGGGTGGCCCGGTCGTCCGCATAACCGAAGGGGTGACGGTATTTCCCAGCGCCATGGCAGTGGCGGCGGCGGGATCCCTGGCAGATGCCAGAGCAATGGCCCAAGTCGTGGGGGTAGAACTCAAAAGCCTGGGATTTAATCTCAACTTCGCACCAGTGGTCGATGTGAACAGCAACCCCCACAACCCGATCATCGGTATCCGCGCCTTTGGCTCTGACCCAAACCAGGTGGCAGATTACGGTCTGGCGATGTTGTGTGGGTATCAACAAGCCGGGATCCTCTGCACCCCGAAACATTTTCCCGGCCACGGGGATACCCACATCGATTCGCATTTGGGGTTGCCGCGGGTGGATCGTCCCCTAGCTGAGCTGCAAGCCACGGAAATCTACCCTTTTCAAACCCTGATCAAGGCGGGGGCAGAAGCGATCATGACGGCGCATGTGGTGATGCCTGCGTTGGGCTCCGATCAACCTGCCACCCTTGCCCCAGAGGTCTTGTCCGGCTGGCTGCGAAACAAGTTGGGGTTTCAGGGGCTAATCTGCACTGATTCCCTGACGATGGGGGCGATTGCCCAAACCTATGGGATCCCGGAAGCGGCAGAACTGGCCTTCAAGGCTGGGGCCGATATGCTTTTGTTTGGAGCGGATCGCGGGTTTACGCCAGTGGTGCAAAAAGACGCCTATGCCCACTTGTTGCAGGGGTTCCGCAGCGGACGTTTGTCGGTGGAGCAACTGGATCAATCGCTGCAGCGGATCTTGAGCTTGAAACAGCGCTACCGATTGGGATCCCCACCTGGGGCCGAAACCGTCCATCCTGCCGCCAGTCCCAGCCACCAGGCTCTCGCCCAGCGCATCGCCCAGGCCAGTATCGCCCTCCTCAAGGGATCCCTGCCCCCTTTAGCCCCTGATCTGTTGCTGATCACCCCTGTTCCTCTGTTGGGGGATCTGCTCCAAAAGGCCTTACCCAGCGCTCAAGTCCTCCAGATCAGCCCAGAGCCTACTCCTGAGGATTGGCAAACAACCCTGGCAAGGGCAGCAAGGGCTGACCAAGTGGTGGTGGGATCCCTGGATCTCTTTCGTCACCCGGCTCAGAAAGAGTTACTCGTGGAGTTACTGGGCGCTCTTATCCCGGAACAGGTAATCGGCCTAGCGTTGGGATCCCCAGATGATCCATCCGCGCTGCCGCAGATCCCGGTTTACCTGGCTTGCTATGGCACAACCCCCGTTTCTCTACAGGCTTTGATCGAGGTTTTGTTGGGTCGGATCCGGACTCGGGGGCGCGTGTGAGTCGGGATCCCCCTCTCGACTGAGGAGACATTACAGGCCTAAAGCACTGAAGTTTTGCCGCTCCAGCGCAGGTATTGTTCGCTTCACCAAGCCTGTCAACACGTTCCCTGGGCCAATTTCCCACACCTGTTGGATGCCATCGGCGGCCATTTGCAGAACGGTTTCTCGCCAACGCACCGGGGCGGTCATTTGCACCAAAAGAGCTTGTTTGAGTACCTGCGGATCCCGGCTGGCGGTAGCAGTACAGTTGCTGTAAACCGGCACCCGTGGGGGCTGAAAGGCTATGGGCTCTAAGGTTTGGGCAAATTCATCAGCAGCAGCTTGCATAAACCGCGAGTGAAAAGCGCCACTCACTTTCAAAGGCACCGCTCGTTTGGCCTGCAGTTGCCCACAGACCGCTTGCACAGCCTCAACTTGGCCGGTGATCACCACCTGATCCGGGCTGTTGTCGTTAGCAATAGCCACATCGGGAATGATCTCGCAGAGGTATTCTAACTTGGCCCGGTCAAACCCGATCACCGCCGCCATGCCCCCTGTGTGCGCTCGATCCCCTTGATCCTCTTCTCCTGCTGCATCCATCAACCGGCCCCGCAGCGCCACCAGCCGCAACCCGGTCTCAAAATCAAACACCCCTGCGGCATACAGGGCGCTGTATTCTCCCAAGCTGTGTCCTGCGGTGCAGGCGGGGGCTTTGCCCTGAGCGTAGCAATAATCCGTCAGCAGGGCGGAAACCGTAAACAAGGCTGGTTGGGTATAGCGAGTTTGTTGGATCTGCTCCTCCGACAGCCCTAACGGATCCCATCCCAACAGATCGTAGGCCAAGGCCAATTTTGAGGCGGCCCCTTCCCAATCCCGCAAGTCCTTTCCCATGCCGACCGCTTGGGATCCCTGGCCGGGATAAATCCAGGCAATGGTCATCAATCTATTTCCCCCAACGAAACACAATGGATCCCCAGGTGAGGCCGGCTCCAAAACCCACCATCACCCCCAGATCCCCGGGGCCAAAGCGCCCTTTCTCGATCCAGTCCGCCAAAGCAATCGGTACTGAGGCCCCAGAGGTATTGCCGTAGCGCTCCAGCACGCTGGCCACCCGCTCCGGATCCACCTCAAGGCGTTTGGCAATGGCATCGAGAATGCGTTGATTGGCCTGGTGAACGAAATACCCCTGCACTGCTTCTGCTGAGATCCCCGCCCGGAACAGGGATTTTTCGATGATCTCCGGCACCGCATTGACGGCAAACTTGTAAACCTCTCGACCATTCATGGTGATGGGGCGACAGCGGTATTGCCCCACTTCAAGGGATCCCACGAGGGGACGGGCCTCGGTTTCCATGCCCAAGCTGAGCAGCTCGCTGCCGGTACCATCGCTGCGCAACTCAATGCTCAAAATACCTTGTTGTACCTGTGGCATGCTGGCGCGAGTACCAACCTCCGACCGGCCTGCAGTATCCGCCTCCAAAACGACTGCCCCGGCTCCATCCCCAAACAACACACAGGTGGTGCGATCCGTCCAATCCACCGTGCGCGAGAGCACATCCGCCGCCACCACCAAGGCCCGACGATACAGCCCGGTTTGCAAAAATTGGGTTGCCGTAGCCACTGCAAACACAAACCCTGTGCAAGCCGCTGTCAGATCAAACGCCACCGCCCGCGTCGCTCCCAAAGCCGCTTGCACTTGAGGGGCAGAGCCGAAGCGATCGGCACTGGTGGAGGTGGCCAACAGAATCAAGTCCAGCTCTTGCGGATGCACCTGCGCCTGAGCAAGGGCTTGAGTGGCTGCCTGAGAGGCCAAATCTACCACGCTCAACTGGGGCGGGAGAATGCGTCGTTCCCGAATGCCCGTGCGGGGCCAAATCCATTCATCCGAGGTTTCGACGATCTGGCTCAAATCGTCGTTGTGCAGACAGGGATTCGGCAGGGCGGCACCAATCCCCACCAACCGCACCGTCGGGAGGCTATCGCTGGGCATTGGCTCTATCCTTCCACCCGATCCAATGGTCGAAAGGGCAACACTTCGTGGCTAAGGTCGGAGGGCTGAGCCTCACTGCTCTCGACAGGCCGAGAACTCAGCCTTGAATTGGATTTTGGGTCTGTGTCGTCTGCCATCTCTGTCTGTAGCCGTTCCAAGACTTTCTGCTCAGCCGCCTCTTTGGCCAGCCGAATCGCGTGATAGACCATCGCTTCTTTGGAGCTGCCATGGGTGATCACACAAATACCGTTTACCCCCAACAGCAAAGCGCCGCCATATTCCACATAGTCGATGCGCCGTTTCACCTGTCTGAGGTTGGGTTTGAGCAGCCAGGTACCGATCTTGCCCCGCCAACCTCGCGGTAGCTCCTCCCGCAACACCTGCGTGATCACCTGGCCGACGCTTTCGGCAAATTTGAGCAGGGCATTGCCCACAAACCCATCACAGACGACAACATCAAACTCCCCTGTCAGCACATCCCGCCCCTCGGCATTACCGCTGAAGCGGATCCCTTTGAGTTCCGCAAGGCGTTGGTGGGTGGTTACCGACAAATCGTTCCCCTTGTTGGGTTCTTCGCCGATGTTGAGCAGGCCGACGTGCGGGTGATCGATGCCCATCACACACTGGCAATAAAGGGATCCCATGCGGGCAAATTGTTCCAAAAAGCGGGGCCGACAATCCACATTCGCCCCCACATCCAACAGCAGAACTGGCTTGCCTTTCAGGGTGGGCAACAGAGCGCCAATGGCGGGACGATCGATCCCCGCTAACCGCCCCAACCCCAGATGAGCCGCGGCCATGGCCGCGCCTGTGTTCCCGGCTGCCACCACCGCATCCGCCCGTTTGGCCCGCACCTGCTGCATCGAGACATTGATGGAAGCCTTGGGTTTTTTTCGCACCATCAGGGGTTCTTCCGCCATACCCACATCGTCTTCGGCGGGCACGATCGTGATCCCAGACGGCAAGGGCTGTGGCAAGAAAGGCTGAAGAGATTCGGGACGACCGACTAGCGCGATCTCAACCTGAAGCTGTCGATGGGCCAACAGGGCACCCTTGATGATCTCTTCGGGAGCGTAGTCACCCCCCATCGCATCAACCGCAATTCGCACAAGCTGACCTCACACTGGAATACCCCTGGCAGCCCCAAATGACTCTTAAGTTTCCTCACCCTGACCAATTTGGGCCTTGATGACCGCAAAGTACTACCCAGTGAGCCAGGAGCCGGCTCAACAAATTTTACCAGATTTGCCCTCCCTCTTGAGGCCGCGGATCGACGCAGAGATCGGAGGCGATTCTAACCGGAAGGGATCCGATCCGATTACGCCTGAGTGAGGGTGGCCAGCAAGGATTGCACCTGTTCCACATGGGCGCGTGCGGTGGAAGTTTCTTGTTGGTGTTGCCCCAAGTCTGTTTCCAGTTGGGCCAGTTGTGTCCCCAAATCCGCCCACAGATCCCGCTCGGAGTAGAGGCTGGCCTGCAGATGGTTTAATCGCCCCCAGGTTTCCGCCAGCGCCTGGGTGCGTGCCCGCAGGGATCCCTCCTCTTCTTCCAGTTGTCGCCACTGTTGCTCCAGATCTTGCCGTTGGCGGGCTAGAGTCTCCTGTTGAGGCTGTAGAGAAGATTCCATTTGCTGAATGAGCGTTTGCAAACGGTTCTGTTCCTGCAGGAGGGCTTTTTTCTGGCTGTCGATCTGTCCCAAAATGGGCCCAATATCGACGGTAGTCAGGACAGGGGCGGCAGTGGGCTGGCCTTGCAGTTGGCTGAGGCGAGCCTCTTGGCGAACAAGCTCTTCGTATTCTCGCTGTAGGTTTTTCTCTTGGGGCAACAGGGCTTCTTCTAAGGCTCCACAGGCAGACTGGGCGTAGTCGATATCCATTTCAATATCGAACTGCTCATCGGGAGAGGCCGTCGCTAAGCGTTCTTGCAACTCCCGGAGGGCTTGCCGGTTTTGCTCCAACTCAGCCCGCTGTTGGTTCACCTGGGCAGAGCGCTGTTCGTAATCCCGCCGCAGTTGGGTGACCAAAGTTGTTAATTCCTCCAGGGAGATGGGGAGAGGGGCTGCTCCTGCTGCGCTGTTGTCGGCCCCGCTGGCGGTGATGAAGTCGTATTCTTGTACGAGGCGATAGGCTTGCTGGTAGAGGATCTCCTGCAGTTGCAGGTGCTTGGCTACCTGCTGCAGTTGCTCTTGATAAGCCCGCAGGGCTCCCTGGTGGGCTTGCCACCCAGCTTGAGCTTGATCCCACGCGTGACGGGCTCCCCACCAAGCGGTGCGGCGTTCTTGCCAGGTGCGGTAGTCTCGATCCAACTCGTCCTGCCGGATTTGAGCCTGCTGCCGTTCTTGCTCCAGCTCAGCAATGTGTTGATTGAGGTGCTCCTGGCGCTGCTGAATGTGACCCTTCAAGCCCTGGAGAGGGGCGAAGGGATCCCTGGAGGGCTGTAACCCCTCCTGTAGCTGTTGAATGAGGGCCTGGAGCTGCGCCGCTTCCTCCTCCCCTAGACGGCTAGAACGGGCTTCTTGCAACTGCGCTTCTAGTTCTTGCCGCTGCTGATTGAGGGCCTCCCGTTGCTGCCCGATCAGGCGCTGCTGCTCGGCCAGATGGGCCTGTTGGGTTTCCAGCTCTTCTTTGAGGCTATCCAGGAGTTTGCGCTCCTCCTCCACTCCTTTGTACTGCTCGTATAGCCGCTGGATTTCCTCTTCTTGCCCTTCCAACTCCATTTCGCGGCGGGTGAGCTCCTGCGCCTGAAAGGTGAGGGATTGTTTCCAAACCTCGATTTCTTCCTCTTGGCTACGGGCTTTGTCTTGGACGCGGCTGAAGTTTTGTAAGTAACTCACCACTTGGCGGGCTGCTTCGCTGATGCGAGAAACCTGACGGCTACCCGATATTTCCGCCAGAACCAACGACCCATCCTTAAAGCGGTTCGCATCCTGGGCAATGCGACCCTCGAGGGTAATGGCTTCTTCGTTGACCGCCACCCAGGTATTGTCTTGTTGCTGCTTAGCCAGCAATTGCAGAGACGACTTGGCAAACCCAATTGGCTTGGATAGCTCTGCTATGTACAGCACACCCGGACTCCTTCAAAACAGTAGCGATGATCCAAACCCTGACTTAGCCGAGCTGAACTCCCATCCCGGGAAGTTGGGATGGCGTCTAGGGTGCAGCTAGTCAACCTATCCAGGCTCAACAGCCAATGCCCGCGCTTTGTCCACCCCGGTTTGATCCACATGCTTGGCAACACAGTAGCCAACTTGGCCCCTATCCTAACTTGCAGTCTAACCAGCTTCCGCTCAGATCGTTCACCCCAAGAGCAAGAAAAACCGCTTTCCTGCAACTAGGCTGGCGGGGGGCTGCAGTAACTATTCAAACTGTCACCGAAAAACTAGAGTAGTCTAGGGTGTGGTGTGGAGTTCTGTTGAGGGGTTCTATGGAGCTACGAGATGAAACCCTGACCATCCGTCGTCGTTCTCCTGCTCCAGCGGTGGTGGTGGCCTCCCAGGTCTATCAAACCGCCTCACCTGAGGCCGAGCCCCGCCACATTTTAGAGGAGATTGTCTGGCACAAAGAGCAGGAAGTGGAGCGCCAGCGTCAACAGGTGCCCCTTAAGCAGTTGCAGCAACAGGTGGCCCAAGCTCCTCCCACCCGAGATTTTGTGGCGGCACTCACCCAATCTCTCCATCCGGTTTCCTTAATTGCAGAGGTGAAAAAGGCTTCTCCCAGCCGCGGCGTCCTCCGGGATCCCTTTGATCCGGTGGCAATCGCCCAAAGCTATGTGGCAGGGGGGGCCAGTTGCCTATCGGTACTGACAGATGAGCGGTTTTTTCAGGGCAGTGGCGAGTCTCTGCGGCAAATTCGGGCGGCGGTGGGGATCCCGTTGCTGTGTAAAGAGTTCATTCTCTATCCCTACCAGATCCTCTGGGCCCGCTCGCTGGGAGCAGATGCAGTGCTGTTGATTGCGGCTATCCTCTCGGATGCGGACTTGGGCTATTTTCTGAAGCTGATTGCTCAGTTGGGTATGGCGGCTCTGCTGGAGGTGCATACCCCCCAAGAGTTGCAGCGGGTACTGCGTTTACCCCAGCTGAAGGAGGCCAAGGGGCGGGTGCTGATTGGCATCAATAATCGGGATCTGAGAACCTTTACGGTGGATTTGAACACAACCCACAATTTGTTGGCGGCCTACCGGGATCCCCTCGCAGATCTACCGGTTGTGAGCGAATCTGGCATTCATACTGACGCTGATTTGCAACAGTTGCAGGCTTGGGGGGTACGCTCCGTTTTGGTGGGGGAAGCCTTGGTCAAGCAGCCGGATCCTGGCCAAGCAGCTCGGCACCTATTGGCATCTCACTGAATGGGGATCACATGGATCCCAGGGATCACTCAGACCGATGAAACGCATTCCTGTGCCTGCTCATGTCCACTACGAATTTTTGCTGCGGGTTCTGGAGCGGCAGACTTTTCCGGCAGTCGAAGAACAGGATTTTAACAATCGGGCCCGCATGCAAGAGCTGATCAACTCCCTGCGTAAGGCCCTGACCCAACAGCAGCAACTGGAAGAAGACTGGCGACAACGGGGTTATCAAGTGGATCACCGTTGGAATATGGAAGAACCGTGACCCCTCTTGACTCTCCAGTGGACTGTAAGGTTTAGCATCAAGCCAACTGAGCTATTCCCGCAAGCAGCCCCGCACTCTAGCCGTTAGGGTGTCGGCGTAGCCTGTCGTAGGCATAGCGTCGGGAGGATGTCACTTCTACAACCCTCTTCGGGGGGTAGCACCTTACTCTCAGGAGGTTTTCCAACCAAGATGCAGACTGCGTTGACCGTGCCCAAGCTAGCCTGTTTGGCCTGTGTAGAAACGATTACCCAAGCGGTGCAGCAACTGGATCCACAAGCCCATGTCCAGGCAGATCCCAAAACCAAGCAGGTGGTGATCACCTCCGAGCGCCCTGTGAGTGATTTGCGGCAGGCTCTCATCCAAGTGGGCTATCCCCCGGTATAGCCCATTCGTGGCTGGAAACGGTCTGATCCAAACAGATGCTCTTTCTACAAGTAGCTGCCTTTGTCCTTCTTGGGGGGATGGGTGGCTACCGATTTCATCCAGGTGTTGCCATGTCTGCTCAAAAAGTATCGTCGGGTGCGTTATCGGTCTTTACACCCCCTGGCGAGGGCACTTGGCAGTTGGCCTTGCAGGGCATGAGTTGTGCCTCCTGTGCCCACAGCATCGAACAGGCTCTTACCCAGGTGCCGGGGGTATCCCAGGCATCTGTTAATTTTGCTACGGAGCAGGCCACGGTCAAAGGGGATCCCAAGCTGGTGAATCCACAGGGGTTGATTCGGGCAGTGGAGCAGGCGGGGTATCAGGCGCGGTTGATCCAAGACGACTGGCCGGATCCCACAGATGCAGAGCGGATCGCTCAACGGGCCGCCGAACGAGAATTGCGGCTGAAGGTAGCCATAGGGGTGAGTATCAGTACGGTGTTGGTGATTGGATCCCTACCGATGATGCTGGGGATGGAGATCCCAGGTTTTCCCATGTGGCTGCACAATCCTTGGTTGCAGTTGCTGTTGACGGCCCCGGTGCAGTTTTGGGTGGGCAAGCATTTTTATCGCGGCGCTTGGGCGGCTTGGCAACGGCGTTCGGCGGATATGAATACGTTGGTGGCCTTGGGAACGAGCGCAGCTTTCTTCTATTCTCTTTTCCCGACGGTTTTTCCTCACTATTTCTCTCAACAGGGGCTGCAGCCGGATGTGTATTACGAGGTCTCGGCGGTGGTCACCACTCTGATCCTGGTGGGCAAGTGGATGGAGCAACAGGCCAAAGGGCAAACCTCTGAAGCGATTCGCAAGCTGATGGGGTTGCAACCCAAAACGGCGCGGGTGATTCGCCAAGGTGTGGAGCGGGATATCCCGATTCGGGAGGTGCAGGTGGGGGATCAGATCCGAGTGCGCCCTGGAGAAAAAGTGCCAGTGGATGGGGTCGTTCTAGAGGGATCCTCGGCGGTGGATGAGTCGATGGTAACCGGGGAGAGCTTGCCCATACAGAAGTCTGTAGGAGATGAGGTGATTGGGGCAACGTTGAACCGGACAGGTAGCTTTGTGATGGAGGCCCGCCGGGTAGGTAAAGACACTGTACTGGCCCAGATCGTGCGCTTGGTCCAGGAAGCTCAGGGATCCAAAGCGCCCATTCAACAGTTGGCGGATCAGGTCACGGCTTGGTTTGTCCCGGCGGTGATTGGAGTTGCCATCCTCACTTTTATCCTTTGGTGGGTGCTGGCAAGTAACCCGACCTTGGCCCTGGTGAATACGATTGGCGTGCTGATTATCGCCTGTCCCTGTGCCTTGGGGTTGGCTACCCCCACCTCGATTATGGTGGGTACAGGGCGGGGGGCAGAATTGGGGGTACTGATAAAAAGTGCCAATAGCCTGGAGCTGGCCCATCGTTTGTGCACCGTGGTCTTGGACAAAACCGGTACCCTCACCGAAGGCCGTCCCACCGTCACGGATATCTGGACGAATGGCCCCTCTTCCCTGGCTGTGTTGCGCCTAGCAGCGGCAGTAGAACGGCACTCGGAGCATCCCTTGGCTCAGGCAGTGGTACAAAAAGCTGAAGCAGAGGGGATCACGATCCCTGCAGTTCAGCATTTTCAAGCGATGGTGGGCAATGGGGCGGAAGCCTGGGTGGAGGATCAGAGGATTCGCATCGGTCGGCTAAGTTGGTTGCAGGAGCTGGGGATCCTCTGGGATCCCGCTTGGGCAGAGCAGGTGCAAGCCTGGGAAAGCCAGGGCAAAACCGTGATCGGGGTGACTCAATCGGAAAGTTTGCTGGGGCTATTGGCGATTGCTGACCCACTTAAACCCACCTCCCCTGAAGCCGTGCAACAGCTGCAACAGATGGGCCTGGAGGTGATCATGCTCACGGGCGACAACCCAACGACTGCCGAAGCGATTGCTCAACAGGCAGGGATTCGGCGAGTGATTGCCCAAGTGCGCCCCGATCAAAAGGCAGCTCATATACGCCAATTGCGGCAGCCTCAACACCTTGTGGCGATGGTAGGGGATGGCATCAATGATGCGCCCGCTCTGGCTGAAGCGGATGTGGGCATTGCCATCGGCACAGGTACGGACGTGGCCATAGCCGCCAGCGATATCACCCTGATGTCGGGAGATTTGCGGGGCGTGGTTACCGCCATTCAATTGAGTCGGGCCACCCTCAACAACATTCGGCAAAACCTATTTTTTGCCTTTATCTACAACACCCTTGGGATCCCGATTGCGGCGGGGGTGCTCTACCCCTTCACTGGCTGGCTTCTCAACCCAATTGTGGCGGGAGCAGCCATGGCCTTGAGTTCCGTCTCGGTGGTGACCAATGCTCTGCGGCTGCGGCGGTTTCGACCTCGTTAAGAGTCGAAGACAAAATGGCAAAGAAAAAAGGTAGGTTCATCACCTACCCCAATAGAATCCTCATTCTTAACTTGCAATCATGTTGCAATCATGTTGTAATCATGCTGAAATCACAGCCCCTTCAACTACAAATCATAGTTGAATCAGTGAATCAGGATGAGAGCTATGGATGTGGATGTAAACCCAAATCCACATCTAAATCACATCCAGATCAAGAAACAACATTCACTTTAACCAGTTGGGCTTTCTCCGATTCCGCCTTCGGTAACGTTAGGGTCAGGATCCCATCTTTGTACTCCGCTTTCACCTGATCATGTTGGATCCGGTTTGGCAGCGGGATTACCCGTTGGAAACGCCCATAGCGGAACTCACTGCGGGTTACTCCTTTGTCTTCAGAGCGTTTTTCAAATCGCCGTTCCCCACTGATGGAAATCGCCTCCGCTGTCGCTTGAATGTCCAGATCGTTGGCATCCAAACCGGGCAACTCCAGCTTCAAGGTAATGGCTTCTGGGTCATCATGCATTTCTACTGCGGGCACAAATGCAAATCCAAGATCCCCATCGTTGGCACGGGGAACCAGACGGTCAAACATCCGGTTCATTTCCCGTTGGATTTCATCAATTTCACGAAATGGATCCCAGCGAACGATATTCATAAATCGTCCTCCTGACATGATCTTCATGTTTTGCTTTAACTTCCGATCCAAACCTAGAGGCTTGACACAACCTCTATGCTTCTAATTTAGGCAATAGTAGCCGGAGATATGTAGGGTTTTCTGGAATGTCTTTAGGGGATTTGCCGCCCCTGCTGGAATGGACTAGGGCTCGGTACGTTTGGGCCGACGATTGGGTCGTGTTTGCAACCACATGCTGAGACCTGTCGCCGCTATGACCAACAATCCCAATCCGTTCAAGAAAGGATAAACCGCTTGCAGATTCAGAGGCCCCCATTGGCCTTTGTGGATTTGGATGAGCCAGTAGTAGTCGAAGTTTTGATTGAGAAGGGCAATTTGGTACAGGGATCCCGTCAGCACAGTCACCACCAACGGCAAAAACAGGATGGGGGCGAGAATGCGGTGGATCTTGCGGATTGTCATCTTGTTCAGGACCATGGGGTTCTCTCCAAAGCGGGGGTCTTACTTTAGTAATGGTACGAGTTGAGCGCTTGAGTGGTTTTGCCCGCCCCTGAACCCGGTCAAACGAGACTCTCATGCCGCGACTGGCTCAATACCTGATATTCCATCGGATCAAAAAAGGGATCCCCAGCTACATAGGCTCGACCGGGGGAGAGATCCGGCAAGGGATCTGCCTCCGCTTGGCCATCGAAAGTCAGCTCCAACAGCACCCCGTTGGGATCGTAGACAAACAGTTGCCATAGGCTGGTTCCCGGCACGATGAACTCACGACAGGAAAGGCCTAACTGGGCGATCCGCCGCTTCAATTCGTGGAATCCTACTGCCTGAAGGGAAACGTGATCAATGGCTCCGGTTTCTAAGGGAGCCACCCCTGATTTCCCCAAGGCTGGGCCACCGGCGTAGATGTGAAGAATGGCAGGATTTTCGGGGGTTGGGCAGGCCAGCCATGCTCCCGGAAACCCAAAGTTGGGGCGGGGAACTTGCCGCATACCCAGGATCTGGGTGTAAAAGCGGATCGTGGCTTCCAAATCGTTGGTTTTAATGGCGATGTGAAATAAGCCCGTGAGCACCATAGTTCCGTGCGCAATCCCTAGGTCATCGATCGACGAGTCATCCATCCTCCGCATCAGGTCAGGCCAGATCCCTTCCCCATCTCTGACTGGGCTAACGGGTCACCTCCAAAAAGGATCCCATGCGGCGAAACTTCTGGTAACGATCCTCCCGCAGTTGTCGGCCACTTAAGCTAGAAAGCTCCTGTAGATGTCTTAGCAGGGCTTGCTTTAGGGCTTGGGCTGCTTCCACCGGAGCGCGATGGGCACCTCCAACGGGTTCGGGCAGGATCTCGTCGATGACTTCTAGTTGCAGCAGATCTTGAGCAGTGATGCGCAGGGCCGCCGCTGCTTGTGGGGCTTTTTTAGCATCTTTCCAGAGAATCGTTGCACACCCTTCCGGGGAGATCACTGAATAAACAGCATGTTCAAACATCAACACCCGGTCGCCAATACCGATGGCCAAGGCTCCACCGGATCCCCCTTCACCGATGACGGTGCAGATAATCGGGATCTCCAAGCGGAAGAGGGCTTGTAGGTTGGCGGCGATCGCCTCTCCTTGTCCCTCTTCTTCTGCCTTCAGGCCGGGGTAGGCCCCCGGAGTATCAATAAAGGTGAGTAGGGGGAGGCCAAAACGGTGGGCATGTTCCATCAGTCGGAGCGCCTTGCGATAGCCAGCCGGATTGGGCATGCCGAAGTTGCGGTGAATGTTGTCTTTGGTGTCACGGCCTTTTTGGTGGCCCAGGATGACAACCGGCCGATCTTCTAGTTTGGCCAAACCACCGACAATCGCTGGATCATCCTGGCCGTGGCGATCTCCGTGTAGTTCGAACCAGTCGTCGCAGATGGTTTGCACGTAGTCGAGGGTGCTGGGGCGACGGGGGTGACGGGCCACCTGCAGGCGTTCCACCGGGGTAAGCTGGCGGAAGATCTCACGGCGCAGTTCTTCAGCTTTAGCTTCCAGTTGGCGAATTTGCTCGGAAGCTTCGATCTCATTGTCTTCTGCCAAAGAGCGAATCTCCTCAATGCGTTGCTCTAGGGCAGCGACAGGCTGCTCAAAATCCAGCAGCATACGGTCGGTAGATTTGGTCATGACCGATCCAAAAACGGGCTTTGGGTTGGATAGGGTTGAACGTCGATCTTCTCATATCCGGTTCCTCACAGGCAGAAAAAACAGAATCCTTCTGCTCTTTCCCGTCAGACACCCCCCTATTAAGCTTCCAGAATCTCCAGCACACAGTCCTTTGACTTTCTGGGTAAGGTAAAGAATAGGGTTAAGAACAAATCACCCGTTTCGGGAAGGGATCCCTTGCCTACGACCAAAAATGCACCGACACTTGCTCCACTGCCCCCTTGGCTCCGCTGGGCCATGGTGGGATCCGTGGTTGTGGCCATTGGGCTGGGGGCTTTTTGGCAACATGGGCAACCGGAGCGACAGGTGCGCGTTCACACTGAAACCTTGTTGCGGGCGGTAGAGGGACGCGATTGGGAACGGGTGGAGTCGCTCTTTTCCGAGGCTTACACCGATGACTGGGGGTTTGATAAGCAAACGGCGCTTTCCTACGCTCAGCAGGTTTTTGGCCAATTTTTTCGCCTGCGCATTCAGCCGCAGGAACTGCAGGTACAGATCAGCCAAGGGGATAGGGGGAATGCCACCGTTTGGTTTGTGATCGAGGGATCCGGCGATCCCTTGGCCAACCTAACTCGGGATCAGGTGAATGCGTTGGAGCAACCGTTTCAGTTTTTCTGGCAGCGCCCTGGGGGCAACCCCTATCGTTGGGAATTGATCCGCATCGAGAACCCTGACTTGGAAATCCCTGCCGTTCGTTCTTGAGCGAATGCGGGGTTTTTGTCCTGTGGTGCTTAGCTGTTTATAGAGTTGACGAGGGGCTGGGGCTGAACCACAGGTCGGGGTCGATGATGAACAAGTGGGAGAATGCTCCCGAGGCGGGAACCCACTGGACGATCCCTCGTTGGCGAGCTTGAGCGGCATTGCGGCTGGGGACGGGCTGTAGTTGAGAGAGGGGCAAACGGCGCAACAGGGGTGGGGTGGGGATGGGCAGACCTACTTGCTGTTGATCAGGCCCCCGCAATAGGATCAGGGCTTGGGGTTGGAAGGGCAGGTGTTTGCCCAACAACAAACGACCAGGATTGAGCAGAGGAATGGGATGATCTTCGTCGCTGGATCCAGGCGAAAGCCTGAGGCGAACCGACGGGATCCCATAGCCTAGATTGGATTCAAGTTCCCCTTGAATGTCCTGCCAGGCCAAGACTCGCTGTGGCCGCAGGATCGGCAGCCCAAAGTCGAAGAACTCCGTCCCGTTGACGCGATGGGATCTTAGCTGAAAGGTGATCAACTTCTGTTGATGACTCAATGCTTCCTGCTGGGCTAAGCGCCGGGAGCGTAGCGGAGACAGTAGAGCCATGGGCTACCTCCCACTTAGTACAGTCGGAGCAGAAGCTTGGAGCACTTGCCGCAGGGAAGAGATCAGCTCCTGTTCCTGAAAGGGCTTAGAGAAATAGGCGGTTGCCCCCAAGGTGTGCGCCAGTTGTCGGTGTTTGTCGCCGCTGCGGGAAGTGAGCATAAACACAGGGAGTTGACGGTGAAGTGCGTGAGCCCGGATCTGAGCCAACAGGCCAAACCCATCCAGACGGGGCATTTCGATATCGCTGATCACCGCCTGTACCGGGATCCCGGCCTGCAACTGTTCTAACGCCTCTTGGCCATCGCGGGCTTGTTCGACGCGAAATCCAGCCTTCTCCAGGATCATGACCAGGAAACGCCGCACATTCACCGAATCTTCCACCACCAAAAGGGTGGGCTGATCGCACTCCCTGTCGTGTAAATCACGCTGGCCGGAGGAGGCGTGGAGTGGGCTCATCGCCAGAGAAGTAGGTTCCGGCGGGGATCCCTGGCTTCGGATCCAAGCGAGTAGGGCGGGTATATCCACCAGAGGCACAATCCGCCCATCCGCCAGAAGGGTGCAGCCGGAAAATCCAGGCGGTAGAGGCAGCCCCTCTTCTACAGGGCGCAGGGTGACTTCTTGTTCCCGCCAGTAGCGATCCACCTGCAGACCCAAAGGTTGGTTGCCCTCCACCACCAACAGCACGGTGGGTTGATCAATCGTAGGGGAGTCGTTGGTTTCCAGCCGTTGCCGCAGTCGGCTGAACTGAAACCACCTTCCCAACGGGATGAGGGGCACTTGATGGTCTTCCCAAACGAAAAAATCGGGGATCGCGGGGGCAGCCGTTAGTTCTGAGGGAATTAGCAATTCCTCCACCGCATTCGCTGGGAAGGCCAACCAAAGACCGTTGCATTCTGCCAGCAACACCCGCGTCACCGTCAAGGAGAGCGGCAGGGTCAGGGTAAAGAGGGTGCCCTGCCCCGGCCAAGATTCCACCTGCACCCGTCCACCTACCTGTTCGAGGTTGGTGCGCACCACGTCCATCCCCACCCCCCGTCCGGAGAGATCGCTCACCTGATCTGCCGTGCTAAAGCCAGGTTCAAAAATCAGCTCCAGCAGCTCTTGTGGGGGGGGTGGCCAGATCGGATTCCTGGAAACCCATTTGCAAGGCCCGCGCCCAGATTTTATCCAAGCGGATCCCGGCCCCATCATCTCGAACGGTGAGAAGGGTGCGATTGCCTCGGTGGGCAGCGGTAATTTCGATCAGCCCCTTGGCAGGTTTGCCCTGAGCAAGGCGAGTTTCGGGATCCTCAATGCCGTGGTCAAAGGCATTCCGAATCAGATGCAGCAAGGGATCCGCCAACAGCTCCAGGAGGGAGCGTTCGATCAGGGTGGATCCCCCCCAAACCCGTAACTCCACTGGCTTACCATAGTCCAAACTCATCTCCCGCAGAGAGCGGGGAAACCGATCCGTCAGCTCAGACAGGGGTTGCATCCGCACCTGTGCAAGACGGGTTTGCATTTGCCGGGAAGTGCGGGTAAGTTGTCGGGCATGGCCTTCGGTTTCTTGCAGGGCGATGTCGATATCGCCGGTCACCTCATCGATCTGGACGACGGTTTCCATCACCTCTTGGGCTAGAAGGTGCATTTCGCCGTAGCGATCCATCTCTAGCAGATCGAATTCTCTGGCAAACAGGCTGGCTTGAAAGGGATCCCGGATGCCAACCTCATGGCCTTCCGTGACAAGCGGAGAATGGGTAGAGGCAGTAGCAACCCGGTCGTAACTGTTGCGCAGGCGGCTGTTGGTTGCTTCGAGGGCGCGTACCCGTCGTTTCAGCAAGCTCACCAGCTCCCGCAGCCGTTGCAGGTTGCCATTCAAACCATTGCGCTCGGTGGAGAATTCCCCAAACAGTTCCTCTAGGTGTTCCAATTGTCGGGCCGGCACCCGCACCATGCCATCGCTGGGGGAGGGCAAGCCAGGATCCAACTTGGGGCCGGGAACTGCAGGTGCTGCTACGGGAAGAACCGCCGCTGGGTCAATGGCAGCCTGGCGGGATGGGAGCTGCTGGCGTGAGTGGGGCAGAGTCCTTACTTCAGAGGGTGGGCTGGGATCCCAGGCGGTGGGCAGCAGATCGAACTGGCCAATCAGCACCAAAGCCTGAGACCGCCGCCACGCTTGTAAAGCAGCCTGAGCCAGGGACAACACCTGCTCCTTGGCCTCCACAGGGGTTGCTTCTAAGGTTTGGGCTAGGGATCCACAGAGGGTGGCGAAAGCGGGCAAGTCCAACATTTCCCCCAGTGCCCCCAATTCTTGGCTGGCGATGAGAAATTCCTCCCTCAGGCAGGGTTGTGGCTACGTAGGGATCCCACTTCCCATTGGCCCAAAGCAGGTAGAGCCCCGAGTCGGATCATCTGTCTTTTCAGACCTGAGCTGGGGGAAAGAAGCAAGTTTTGCAGCACTTCCTCGCTCATCCAGTCGCTTAATTTCCGAATGGCCTCAACAGATACCAGCTGCTCTTCTGCTATCCAACCCAAAACCTGGAAATCTGCTGCCATAGGGCCAGAGTCTTGGATTAAAAGTAATTCCGCTTGCTGACGAATGCGCAGACAAACCTCGCGGGTGAGAGAGAAACTCTGATGGCTGAGACGCCGCAAATGACGATCCAATCGTTCCAGCGGGTCAAGGCTGTGGCTAGCAAAAACAAACCGACCTTGGCTAAAAAACAGTGACCAAGTGCTCAGAATTTCTGAGGCAATTGAGTCATCCTGATAGCGCACAATCCCTGTAAAATCAGCTTTTGCTTCCAACAAATGAGTGGGAACTTCCATGAAAGTGGCTGGGCGATCCATCAATTGAGCCATACCGAGATGATTCCCCACACTTATATCTCCATCTGAATCGAAAAACACCTCCGGCCAATGTCAAGCCTTTTGAATATCTAAAAACCATAGATGCGCAAAACAGATGAAAAATATTCAACAAAGACACTTCAGCTCCAAGACCCCGGCTCTGCCTCTAGGGCATGAGGAAAGTCAAGCCAAATAGCTTGGAGGTAGGCCCCGTTCAATGTTTGGTATGGGTACAACACCGACACAATATTACGAGATATTGATTTTGATTGAGTATAGAGCTCAAGAAGGACAAATCTCTTCCGCAAAAATACTGAAAGCTCCTGCACAAATGCCAAATATCCCCTAAAGCTGATCCAACTGGGACTGGCAGCGGCGCAACAACTGCCGACTTTCCTCGAAGCTGATTTGCTCTAGGGCTTCACCGAAAGAGCACCAACGGTAGTCCGCCACCTCTTCCGGTTGTAGACGAAGGGCGGGTGGGGGGGATTGGTGGGGGAGCAGGGCAACGTAGTAGGTGACGGTTTTGGCAATTAAGTTCCCCTGTTTGTCGATGAAATGATAAGTCTCCTGTAACGTTAGGGGGGTGGACTGGTGGGGAAGGGTGAGCACCTGATAGTTGGTGAGGCCGGTTTCTTCCTGGAGCTCCCGTTGGGCGGCTTCTAGGTCGGTCTCTGGGCCATCTTTGTGCCCCTTGGGAAAGGCCCAATGTCCTTTCTGGTGCTGAATCAGGAGGTATAGATAGGGGGATCCCTGGGTAGGGGTGGCGGGAATCACGGGGATCAGGCCATAGGCAGCATCCGTCAGCATGGGGGTGCTCAATCTCCGAACAGTTTGAGGGCAGGTGGCCTGGGGCCAAATACCTCGTTGGGATCCACCTGCGGGCTTTCCACCCCCTGCAACGGCGAGAGGGGGCGGCCTGTGTCGAATTGAAACAGGTAAATGGGCAACCGGTCGGAACCGAGGGGTAAAAAGGCCAAGGTATCGATCTGGGTTAGCGCATTGCGGCTGGCCGGACGGGTCAGGTTAAAGGCGGCGATGCGGTCTTCCAGGCGGGTCTCAGGGGAAGTGCGCCCGCCAATGCCGATGCTGAACTGTTGGTTGCCCTGCTCATCCACTCCCAAAGTCTGCACATCCCCCAATTCGATGCGTGGGGTACTGTCTGACAACCCGGCCACCACCGGCAGATCGTCTACGGGTGGTTGCGAGGGGACAAAGCGCAGTTGCGTCCCCTCCGGCAAAATCCGATGCTCCTGATAGTCGTGCTGGATGGAAAGGGATCCCCTAAACACCCGGCGAGTCAGGCCCTCTAAGGTCCAAAACCCATAGCCCAAAGTGATGCGGGTTCTCTCCGGCAGCCAGTAGCTTGCTCCTCCCTCGGCGGGCACAGCCGTAAACCCAATCAGAGCATAAGCCTGTCCCCAAACCCCCGAGAGAAATAGCAGAGCCTGCCGAGGCAAGCCGGATTCGGGATCCAGCCACAGTTCCCGCAATTGGCCCTCCTGAATGGGTTCCAGGCGCAGATGCTGGGCAGGGGATCCCGCCAAATCCACTAACTCTGAAGAAAGCACTCGATAGCGACTGGGCGGTGCCTCCAGATTAAAGCCCACCGAGGGCAACAGCGCCTCTGGTCGGTTCACATACACCGAATACAGCCCCAGCAAATCCGACTGGTTCACCACCTCCAACTGGCGGGAATCCAACAGGCGAATCCGATCCCCTTCCGCCACCCAAGCTTGCCAACTGCCGTCGCGGCGGTAAAGCACATCCAACGTGGCCGTAAAGGTTTGGGATCCCTCCACCCGCACCTGCTGGCGATATTGCAGATTGGGCAAAGGAGGAAGTTGGCGTAGGGCGGTGTTGTAGCGGTTCAGCCACTCTAGGGGATCTGGGTTTGAGCTTTGAGCGGCGGTTGTCGGCTGTGCCGCTGGCTCAGGGGATTGGGCGAAGGCTGTGGGCACTGTGGGCAGGATCTGAACACCACCGAGTAGGCTCCACAAAAGCATCACCCCCCACTGGCATCCCTGTCGGCGCAGCTTCTTCATCCTGGCTGATTTTGGGAGCATCGGTTCACCTCGTACCCCTGCTCTTGTTGCTTTTGTCCTGATTGGAGCGCTTCCCACACCTGAGAATGGCCCGCTTACTTTCTATACACCTATTCGATCGAAATGGACTTGGGCCCCTCGCCAGAGGAGGATTTATCTTCCATCATCAGCCCCTGAGATTCCAGCCAACTGCGTAAGGGATCCTGCTTGATGTCCAAACCCAGCAGGCCGCTCAGCAAACCACCACAGAAAGGAACGGGATGGCTCAGAAATTCTTTCCAAACATCATTCGTTTCCATAGCCACAGCACCAATCACCCCCCAATCCTAGCAGGGTGACTTAGGCGGGGATCCCGACACCCCACCCTACGGCCAACCCATCCCACTTCCCCGCGGGCCTACTGTTGTTAGATATACTCGACTCAGCGCTCCGTGGGCATTCCCGATGTCGTCCAGAGAACCGCTTGGTAAAATCCTGTTGGTAGATGGGGATCCAGCAGCTAACCAGCAGCTAAAGCTCCGGCTGGAGCAAGGTGGATACAGCGTCATCGTGGTGGAAAGTGGTGCCAAAGCCCTAGAAGCGATTGTTCATCAACCGCTGGATGTCATTTTGATGGAGTTGGCCCTACCGGGTTTGAATGGCTTGGAGCTGCTGCAAATGATCCGCTCGGCCCGTTCCCGCATGGAGTTGCCAGTGTTGATCCTTTCCGGTCGCACGGATCCCGACACGATGGTGGCAGCCTTTGATCTTGGCGCAGATGACTTCGTGACCAAGCCCTTCACCCCAGAGGTGGTACTAGCCCGCATTCGCTCCCAAATCACCCTGGCCGCAACCAAACGGGCTAGTGCTCCCAAGCAGCAGGACAGTGTTGGCAATGGGCGTTACCAAATCGAACGCTTGGTCGGTATCGGCGGCTTTAGCCAAACCTATTTAGCCCGAGATACCCACCGCCCCGGCCACCCTCGCTGTATAGTCAAGCGTCTACAGCGCATGGACGACAAAGATGGAGAAGGCAAAGACTGGACGGATGAGCACAGAAAGGTGATGGAAATTGCCAAGGCAGCCTTTGCACGGGAGGCCGATATCCTGGAAAAGCTGGGCAGTCATCCCCATATCCCTAAGTTGTTGGCTCACTTTGAAGAGAATGAGCAATTTTACACCGTGCAGGATTTCGTGCAGGGATCCTCGCTGCGGCAACAGTCGAATCAGGGGGTGATCTGGTCACCGGCCCAAACAGCTTACTTTCTCTGCGAGCTTCTCAAGATCCTCACCTTTGTCCATCAGCACGGCGTGATTCACGGCGATATCAAGCCCTCCAACATCATTCAAACCCAGAGGGATAAGCGCACCTATTTCACCCTGATCGACTTTGGTGCCATCAAACGCATCGAAGACCCGCCGAGCGAACACATCACCAGTTTTATCGGCACCACCGGCTATGCCCCCTACGAACAATATTCTGGGCGGCCCCGCTTCAACAGTGATATTTTTGCCCTCGGTCGGGTAGCGGTGGAAATGTCCATGGGAACGTTGCCGGAGATCGGGGAATCTCTGGAGGAAGCCATTCCCTTTGGATTTGGGGATCCCCGCCTGTTGGCCATTTTGGAGCGGATGATCGCCACCGATGCCGACGAGCGCTACCCCACAGCTCAATCAGTCTTAGAAGAGATCCTGCCCCTGCGCAAGCAACTGCTGGCGGAACTGGCCACTGTCCCCCAGGAGCCCGTCCCAACAGATTAGGTTTCGTAAACTCCAAGACTGAGCAGACACATCTTGTCCCTCAGACTGGCACTATTTCAATCCTATTGGGGCTAGATCCTGGCTGATGGCCTCTGCTTGAAACTGGCCGCTCATGCCCATCACCCGCCATTCGGCACTGCGAGTTCCCTGGCGAAAGCGTAATGTGCGCGCCCGCAAGGGCACCACTTCCACCACCTGCGGCGGAAAGTGCTGGTACTCGCCCAAATACTCTCGATAATCAGGCGGAAGATCCGATTGGCTGCTAATTTGAATCCAGAACACCTGCCCTGCTTCGTTGCCGTAGGCGCGGATCTGGTCTTGGCCCTGGTAGTGCTCTACACCGCGCACCTGTTGCCGCCCTACAACCATCGGTTCGGCCCACTCCGGTAAGGGATCCCCCAAACTCAACGCCCACCCCGCTACGGATAGCCCCAGCCAACCGATCAGCACCAACCCGATTGTGCTAGCAGTACGTAGCACCTTCCCCCAGTCCAAAAACCTTTTTCGCAACCGTTTGCTCCCTGTTCGAACTCGGATCCCATCTTGCCTTGGCATCGTAAAGTTTGCTCCAGAACTCAACCCAACGGCACTCACAAATCTCACCCGTTAGCGCAAGCGAAAACCCACCCGACCTCGCTCAATATCAAAGGCAATATCAGCATTAAAAAACAGGGGCATGCCCAACAACTGCTTATTCAAAAGCCCGTTCACAAAAATGCGATCCCGACTGGGGGTAACCGGGAAACCAACCCGGATGCGGTAGTCAAAAGCCCCCTCCAAAACCGCCCGCCACTCTGCCCCGGCTGGCAAGGTAGAGGTAGAGAAGGGAGCTGCCCCCAACAAACTGACATTGAGAAAAATATCCGAAGAACCGCTGTCGAAATTGGTGGGGCTGAGGACATTTTGAATCGAGGTATTGCTGATGGTATAAGCAGCTTGTAGGGCTTCATCCCGCCAAATGGGAGTGCCATCGGGAAAGGTGCCCACTTGTGGAAATTGCCGAAAATTAAAGCCAGCGGTATTGGCATCCGTCAGACCCACCGTAAAAATGCCTTGGGGAGATTCAAATCCGCCGGTTTGGATAATGTAACCCGAACGAAAATTGCCCGGTAAGCGAGTGAGCGGACTAAACACCTCGCGATCCGCACTGCGCTCATCCAAAGCGGTACCGAGGATCCCAGCGAAGGGCCGCCCTTCCCCAAACAAGGTTTCCGAACAGCCACCCACCAATGCATCCACGCAGGTGATCTGGTCGATCAACTGCACTGTCACGGGTTCTCGACTTTGAATACCCCCCAAGCTAAAGGGAGCACGAGCCAAGACACCGATGAATTGAGTGCCATCTCCAAAAGTCACGGTAGAAGGGGTCGTAGTTCGTTCTAGTCCAAAAGCACCCACCGCACTAGACACAATGCGTAGCCCTGCTGAACCCGTATCCAGAAGTAACTCGGCACTCCCCCCCGCCACTCCCACATTCAAGCCCAGCAACTTAAAGCGGCTGTTGCCCAGGGTGCGCACCGGCATCGGGATTGATTCAGCTCCCAACTGAGGCGGAGGAGGCACCAATGGAGGAGCCGTAGACTCACTTTGGCCAGAACAGCCACTGCTGCCCAGAACACAAACCAATGCCAGCAGTACCCCCCAGCGCCAGGCCACGGCCCACAGGGATCCCCACTGCGATCCATCGAGTTGTCTGGCTAGCTTTCCAGGCAGGGTATACATGGATCCACTTCAGTTGAATCAAGGTGAATCAAGGGTGAACCGGAGCCTGCCAACAGGATCCTTTGCAGTCGCTTGGCAGAATTTGGGTGGATCCCAACTCAAGGTCAGTTTACACAGAGCTTGTCTGCAGCAGTCGCGCAAGAGCGCAGTCAACTTGGGGGTTGAGGGGCTAGCTCCAAGCTAGATTCCCGAGATCATGGGCAATTCGGATTGCCAATCGGTGATCTTTTGGAAGCGAAAGGCCCCCGCCAAAGCCCCCCAAACCTGTTCGTGGGTTGTCGGATCCCTGCCTTGATCGTGGCTGCTAAACTGGTTTTCGCTCAGTTCAATGCTGGTTTGTAGATAGGTGGTTTGGCCTTTGCGCACCACACAACACCTCTGCCCCGGTTCAGTTGCCCCCACAAAGAGGGATCCCTGCTGCTGTACATGAACATCACACCCCGGCAGATAAGTGATATCCGCAACCTTCAATTGACTCAGTTGGTCAGCCTGTTCCCGCGCACAACCCCGCCATCGCTCCGGTTCTAAAGGTCGATAGTTGCGGATTACCATTCCAGCGGCGGTTTGTCCCAATTCCACCACTGCCTGACGATAGGGATCCTCCAAATGGCCCCCATAGGCTTGCTCCACATAAAAGCCAATCCCCGAAAAAACTTGAGTGGGCAACGGGCGATAGGCCACACGGATCTGGGCGAAAAACGGCGGGTTTTCCCAGGCTTGCTCTTGGTTGCTAAAGTCTCCTGCCAACCAGCGCGCCATCTGCAACAGCTCTGGGGAAAAGTGGGGATGCAGTGAAGCAGACATCAGCAGATACTCAAAAGTTCTGTAAAGGTGTATACCGAAAATTCCAGGCCATTGAGGAGGATTTTCTCAGATTTTGCCCTCAACCTCAGCTCTATCAAAGCCTCTTGGCAATTATTAATTTATGTATTCTTTATGAGAATGTCCATTGGTACCCCAAAGACAGCTATAGCTGTTGCTGCTGGAGCAAGATCAAGATTTTTACCTTCCTTAAAAAGATGAAGTCTCGTCAAGGAAGATTTTCTTTTGTAAAAATTAAGGCTACAAAGGATAGAACAGACTGGCCTGAATCCCTGGTTCTGAAGGCTTCTGGGCTCCTTTGCGTCGAGTAAAGACCCTTTACATTTTTTGACTCAATCGATTCCTGCCTTCGGGGTAGAAAAGGACTGGAAACAAGGCGAGCCAGCTTTTCCTCGTCTGCCCAGTTGAGATTGCCGTTCGTGCTCCCGCTCTGGGGGGTGCGTAGCGCCATCGGGGATCCCTTGAGCGTTGGATCCCGCAGGTTGCACCGTCAAGGGGTTTTGCCCCTCGGGGGTTGGTCTGTAGTGGCTGAGGCTTGCAGGGGGTCGCTTGCCCATCTTGGTTCTACTGGCTTTGATCCCGTCGGCAGGTCTGTTTGCGGAAACAGCGCCCCTCGGCAACAGGGATCCAAGCATCAGCGCATTCCTGCCCAGCGTGTGCTCTCAGCCCCGTCGAAGGGAATGTTGATTCATAACCTCTTTTGCTTTCGCTAGGGAGATCTCAAACCATGAATGATGTATTTGGCAAAGTTGTTGCACAAGCCGATTCCAAAGGTGCCTTTCTGGGGGCCAACGAGTTTTCTGCTCTACAGCAGGTGATTGCCGAAGGCAACAAGCGTCTGGATGCCGTCAACCGGCTTACCAGCAATGCCTCCAAGATCGTTACCGATGCCATCCGTGAGCTGTTCGCCGAAGAGCCTAACCTGAATGCTCCTGGTGGCCCTGCCTACCCCAGCCGCAACGTGGCGGCCTGTATGCGGGATATGGACATCATCCTCCGCTACGTCACCTACTCCGTGGCCGCTGGTGATGCCAGTGTGCTGAATGAGCGCTGCTTGAACGGCTTGCGGGAAACCTATCAAGCTTTGGGTACTCCCGGCAGCTCGGTTGCCAATGGCATCCAAAAAATGAAGAAAGCCGCTGTGGCGGTGGTGAATGACCCCAATGGCATCACCCGTGGCGATTGCAGTGCTTTGGTGGCGGAAGTGGAATCCTACTTCGATCGCGCTGCCGCTGCAGTGGTTTGATCCGGATTGGGCTTTCGGATTTGTCGGATCTGTTCAAGCTATTTTGCCCAGGTAGTGGGATCTGGGTCGCCTGTTGGGATCCGGTGCACGAACAATCTTCTTTCTGCATCTTTTTGCAGTTGCACCTTTGAAATTTTGCTGAAATTTTGCCTTGTTTTTTTGCGTCGAGCTTAAGTAAAGGAGCGTTTTGAATCATGCAAACCCCGATCGTTGACGCCATTGCCACCGCCGATAGCCAGGGGCGTTATCTGAGCAACAGCGAACTGCAAGCCATCAATGGCCGCCTTCAACGTGCTGCCGCCAGCATGGAAGCGGCTCAAGCTCTGACCAGCCGGGCCGATGACCTGGTACGCAGTGCCACCGAAGCGGTGTATGCCAAGTTCCCCTACACCACCCAACCCGGTGGGCAGTGCAACAATCAAGCTGGCAAAGACAAGTGTGCCCGTGATGTGCGCCACTACCTTCGCTATGTCACCTACTGCTTGGTGGCGGGTGGCACCGGCCCCATGGATGAGTATCAGTTGGCCGGGATCCGCGAGATCAACACCGCCTTTGAACTCTCCCCCAGCTGGTTCATCGAAGCCTTGCGCCACATCAAAGCCAACCACGGCTTGAGTGGACAAGCGGCTACTGAAGCCAACACCTACATCGACTACGCCATCAACGCCCTCAGCTAAGCCAGCTCAACCTAGGGTGGGATCCTCCGAGCTGCCTTGGGGTAATTCTGAGGGTTGCTTAAAGGGTTGTGCACCCTTCTGAGGGAAGGTCATTGGAACAGTCATTTGGGGCAACGGTGGTGAGCCTGTCGCCTGGTGGATGGATCCCTTCTGCTCTGCTTGGGCGAGGGTTCAATCTCCCGGATAGGGGAGCACCGCTGTTGCTCCAGTTTGATCTAGCCGGTACACGGGTGACCGATAAACGGGTGATCACGGAAGCCTTTTGTAAATACCAGTTCAATTAGGGGAATCAGCATGAGTGCAATCACAGTGGCAAGCCAGATGGGGATCCGGGGCATAACAGATACCACCCCATTAGAATTGCGCCCCAATGCCAGCCAGGATCAGATCAATGCAGTGCTGCGGGCCATCTATCGTCAGGTGCTGGGCAATGATCATTTGTTTGGAGCCGATGTGGATGAATTGGCCAGTGCTGAATCGCTGCTGCGCCAAGGTAGCCTGACGGTGCGGGAATTTGTGCGCTTGATCGCCAAATCCGAAGCCTATAAAAAGCGGTTTTTCTACCCCAACTCCCAAACCCGCGCTATCGAACTCAACTTCAAGCATCTGTTGGGCCGCGCCCCCACGGATGGCAAAGATATTGCCCGCCATTTGGATATTTACCAATCCGGCGGCCATGGAGCAGAAATCGACTCCTACATCGATAGCCCAGAATATCTGGAATCCTTCAGCGACAACATTGTCCCCCACCCACGCGGTTTTGAGTACCGTCGCTCCTATTCCACCCGAGACTTTACCAATCTGTTCGCCCTCTACGGCGGCTACGCCAACAACGACCGTTCTCAAGGGGCCAGACCACGCTTGATGACAGCTTTGGGAACTGGGTTTACCCCCGCGATTCGGCGCATTGGGGTGCGGGGTCTGTTGCCCCCTAGCCCCATTTCCAAGCACCTAGGGCCCCCAACGGGCGGATCCGACCGCATGTTCTGTGTGGAAGTGACCCATCTGCTCAACCCTGCCTCTGCCTTGGCCACTTCTAGCCGGGTGCGCAAATCCAACCAGCAGATCTTCGTTTCTGCCGATCAACTGTCGGCGACGATGCAGCGGGTGCTCAAATCGGGAGCCAAGATCGTCAGCGTTCGTAGCGCCTGATCTCGCCTTACTGTTTCCTTTGCCATTGCTGCTATGACCACTGCTGTTCCTCTGGATCCCAATCCGCCGGTGGATCTGACCCCTGCAGGACAGATCGCCAAGCTGCGCTACGGGGATCCGGGGGAACGCTACTATGCTGCCTGGTGGTTGGGGCGTATGCGCATCCCGGAAGGGATCCCGGCCTTGATCGAAGCGTTGACAGATGAGACCGATCGCACTGCTCAGGGGGGCTACCCGCTGCGGCGCAATGCCGCCCGTGCCCTGGGTAAATTGGGGTCTCCCGCCGGGATCCCGGCCTTGACTGAGGCCCTGCGGTGTTCCGACGGTCAGGTGGTGGCGGCGGCGGCCCAAGCTCTGGCTGAGATTGCTCTCCAGCATGGGCCTGAGGAATTGGGCTCTGTACTGCTCGAGGGGTTGCGCTTGGTGGAGAAAGGGCTAGAAACAGAAGCCCTGGCCGCCCTAGAGGCGATCATCGAAGCCCTCGGCCAATTACAACTGGCCACTGCCCTTGAGCAGATTCGTCCCTACCTGGAACACGACTCGATTCGTCTACAATGTGCGGCAGCCCGAGCCTGCTATCGCCTCACTCAAGATCCTGTCTTTGCCCAGCGTCTGCTGCCGGTGTTGGCCCACGAAAATGTGCATCTGCGGCGGGCCGCCCTCCTGGATTTGGGGGCCACTGGTTATTTGCCAGGCGCTAGGGCGATTGCGGTGGCGGCAGTGGAGGCCAATATCAAGCTGCTTGCCCTGAAAAGTTTGGTGGAAGCGAGTCTTTCTGACTCGGCGAAACTCGATCCAGAGCTGCGTGAGGTTCTGTTGTTGATCGACGAGCTGCTTTGACACGAGGACGTGTGCTCATCCTCATCTACAGTCGTCCCGTTGGGGCGGCTTTTTGTTTGGGTCACCACACCACCCCCCAACCGCTAGCGGTATAAGCAGAGCCCTAGGACGGATCTTGACGGATCTTGATCGTGAACGGGATCCCCCTGCTGACACTCCCCAGATATTTGACACAGAAAGATGAATTTCGTAAAAATGGATACAGAATAATCTTGTTTTTTACCCTTCTAGCCATTTGAGTGCGGCGGAAGGGCTCCCGTTTTGTAAAGCCCAGTCCTTGTTTTTCATTGGAGTCTCCTTATGCAACTGACCTATCGGGGCATCGCTTATGAGTTTGTCCCCCCCTCTGGCACGTGGCAAGAGCAAGATCGGATTGTGCCCTACCGGGGGCTGGAGTGGAACTGGCATTCTCAATCGGCAGTCATGGTTCTGCCAGATGCCTTTGCCCTCACCTACCGTGGCATTGCGCTCCATCCCGCCCCGATTGCGACGCTTGGGATCCCTGTGGCGGAAGTAGCCCCATCGACGGTTACCTCCTCTCGGAAACACTTCATGGCCATGCTCGAGGAAACCCATCGACAAAATCTGATGCACCGGCTGCAGGAGCGAATCCGTTCCGCCCAAGCCCGTGGTGATGAGCATTTGCTGCAACAACTGGAACACGAGCGGCAACTGCTGGCTTAAGCTGGCCCAATCTCTTTGTCGGCACGCTCTATCTCTCCCCATCTCAGCTGCTACACCCCCGACCAAGCCTAACGGCTAGGGTTGGAGCCCTGCGACGCATCTCGGCGGATTTGGCTCAATGGGTTTGGCGGAAATCCCAGATAATGGTGTCTTGGCTGCGGGTACTCCTCTGAGGTTTCTAGCCGCCGTTGGTGGCCAATGTTGTGGGGATGGGTGATGTTGCGGGGAAGCCGATGATTGAGGATGCTGCGACTCAGGAAGAAACCCCGGTGGGATCCCCGCTGCCATCCCGCTCTTTGCTTTCGGTGGCGGGTTTGGTGGCCGGGGCTACTTTGCTCAGCAAGGGCATGGGGTTCATTCGGCAAGCCCTGATCGCGGCGGTCTACGGCTCGGGGCCAGAGTACAGCGCCTTTGGGGTGGCCTACATTCTGCCGGGCTTTCTGCTGATTTTGCTGGGGGGGATCAACGGCCCTTTCCACAGCGCCATCGTCAGCATCCTGAAGAAACGGCGGGATCCCGCCCTGGAAGACCCGGCTCGATGGTTAGAGTCGATCTCCACCTTGGTGGGCTGTCTACTCTTGCTGGTCACCCTGGGCTTGTGGTGGGGGGCGGAGTGGGTGGTACGCCTGAACGCGCCAGGGGCGAGTCCAGAAGTTCACGCTTTGGCTGCCACCCAACTGCGGATCATGGCCCCCTTAGCGCTGCTTTCAGGGTTAATCGGCATTGGCTTTGGGGCGTTAAATGCCGCCGAGCATTATGCTTTGCCCGCCCTCAGCCCGCTGATCTCCAGCTTGGCTGTAATTGCGGTTTTGCTGGCCTTTGGGTGGACGGGGATCCCATCTTTGATCGCCTGGGGCATCGTGATCGGGGCGGTAGCCCAGTGGTTGGCCCAGGTGCCCTTGCAAATACGGTTGGGGTTGGGACGACCACGCCTACGGTTTGAGTGGGGATCCCCCCAGGTACGGGCGGTGGGGCTGCTGATGTTGCCGGCTGTGATCTCCTCCGGGATGATCCACATCAACGTCTATGTGGATATGTTTTTTGCCTCCTTCGTGCCGGGGGATCGCACCATTGGCAACCTGGGATACGCCCAACTTTTGGTGCAAACTCCCCTCGGGATCCTCTCCAATATGGTGTTGGTGCCCTTCATGCCCCTCTATGCCCAGTTGGCCGGGGATGTGTCCCTCTGGCCAGAACTGCGCCAACGCATCCGACAGGGCTTGATGATTACAGCAATTTTGACTTTGCCCCTGTCGATGCTGCTGGTGGCTCTGGCGGAGCCGATTGTGCAGGTGGCCTATCAACGGGGTCGCTTCACTCCGGAAGTTACCCAGGAGGTAGCGGCCCTGCTGATGGCCTATGGCGTTGGTATGAGCTGCTATCTGCTGCGGGATGTATTGGTGCGCATTTTCTACGCCTTAGAGGACGGAGCCACCCCCCTGCGCATCAGTGCCCTTGCCATTGGTCTCAATGCGCTGCTGGACTTTCTTTTCCTTAGAGCTTTTGGAGGGCCGGGCATCGCCCTGGCCACCGCTGGTGTCAATGTTCTGGCCTTGATCGGGCTAGGGATCCAGTTGCACAGGCGCTTGGGGGGGATCCCTTGGCTAGAGATGGGTCGCAGCCTGCTGCCTCTGCTGGGCATCACCACCTTAGCTGGGGGCCTGAGTGCCTGGCTCTGGATTCAGTTGCGCACGGTTGCAGTGCTCGGATCCCCATTCCTGACAACACTCATTTGGGCCGGATTGGCGGCTGGGCTGGGCTTAGGACTGTTTACGGTGGGGGCGCTGTTTTTGCGGATCCCGGAAATGGACTGGGTGGCAGCCCAAATCCGGGATCGCTCTGGTCGTCTTATGGGTAAGTTGAGCCGAGGCCGGAGTTAGCCCATCGCCTCTAGGTAATCGCGCACCCGGTTACGCCGCTTCGGTTGCCGTAGCTTTTGCAGGGCCTTGGCCTCAATTTGCCGAACCCGTTCCCGCGACAGATCCAAGGCGCGTCCAATCTCCGCCAGAGAATAGGTACGCCCATCCCCCAGGCCGAAGCGCATACGGATCACATCCCGCTCACGGGTGGTTAGATCCGAGAGCAAATGCTGCAGATCTCGATGCAGTGCCTCCCGCATCATGGTTTCTTCCGGCGAAATGTCGTCGGTTTCCAGCAGATCCCCCAGTTCGGTATCTTTGTCTTTGCCCACTTTGGTTTCGAGGGAGACAGAGCGGGGCACCCGCACCAGTAGCTCCCGTACCTGGGGAGGGGTCATCTCCAACTCAGAGGCGATGTCTTCGATGGTGGGGGTACGGCCCTTCTCCTGCGAGATTTTGCGTTGCGCTTTCTTGATTTTGTTCAGCTTTTCGGTGATGTGGACGGGCAGCCGGATGGTACGGCTTTGGGTGGCGATGGCGCGGGTGATGCCCTGCCGGATCCACCAGTAGGCGTAGGTGCTGAAGCGATAACCTTTTTTCGGGTCAAACTTCTCGACGGCCCGTTCCAACCCAAGGGTGCCTTCCTGGATCAAATCGAGCAGCTCCAGGCCGCGGTTTTGGTATTTCTTCGCCACCGATACCACAAGGCGCAGGTTGGCCTTGATCATGTGCTCCTTAGCACGGTTACCAATCCGCTGTATCTGTTGTAGCTTTTCAGGGGTAAGGTGCTCCCATTCGGGGTTTTGGTTAGCCTTGGCGGCCCATTCCGCTTGGGTGGGATCCCGCCCCAAATCTTTCTGCAGGCGCAGGCGCAACTCCAAGAGCTTCATGTAGTCCTGGACTTTTTGGGCTAGGGACACCTCTTCATCCCGCCCCAGCAAAGGGACGCGGCCAATCTCTTGCAAGTAGAGGCGTACAAGGTCGGTAGAGCGGCGGGCAGGTTCCTCTTCTAAAAACTCGCTATCGACCATATCAACCTCCACCCCCTCGGTGTTATCGAGGAGATCAGTAGGGCCATCGGCCATCGATAAAACGTCGTTGAGATCAGGTTCGTAGTTAGACATGTAAGGTGTGGCTATAGCGACAGAGGCGGGTGGGCAAGTGGACTGAAAGGGTAATAACGGCAGTACAGAGCGGGTTAAATCTAGTGTTCCCCAACAACGGTGTGGCCTCGCGCTATCATCATCCAAGTGGATGTGGCACTACCCTCTTCAGGAGCTTGGCTTCTAGATTGCGCCTCATCAAGGGAGACGGAAGCAGCAACGGAGGGATCCGTTTATAGTAGAGCGTGAGCCTCTTATCATAACTTAATTATAGTTGCTCTTCTCGATTCAGATGCATGAGATCTAACGTAGAGCTTTGCTGTCTCAACCGTCACAGCCACTGCCGAAAAGCGTATTGCCCTCGGGGAGGTCTCTGCTAAAGCCAGCAATTATTTCGGACAATGGTGGGGAGCGAGGCGGTCGGCCAATCCTCGAGGCCTGAATCGTCTGAACAACGTGTAAGCCATTCAATAAAATGGATTGAAAATGGATTGTTCCTGTTCAAATACCCCAAGAGGGATTCAGATCCATGGTGGAAGGCAAACTGGCGATGGTAGAGAAACTGAGCAGAAGCAGGGTTAGCTCTACTCAAGCCCTTGGACTAGCGATTGCTCTGCCAGACAGCACTCTGAGGGGGGAGACGGTCTCGACCTTAACGCTGACGGCGCTACTGGCCATCGGGCTATTCTTTTTTCTGCGAGCTTCTGGCAAAGATCGAGTTGAGGCTCGTCTTTATTCTAGCAACCGTAGTTTGGAGGAAATGGGATCCGCCCTGCGAAGCCATTTGCGAGGTCGGGGCTACCAACTGCAGTCCACCGATTCAGAGGGCATTGCCACCTTTGCAGGAGAGGCTAGGGCCAGTGCGGGGTTGGCGGCTTTTTTGACGGGGCTGGCGGGGTTGGGCTTGGCCTGTTTGGCCCTGGTGGTGCATACCCTTGAGCCCCAATGGGGAGGATGGCCCTGGATGCTGATGCTGGCTTCCCCTTGGGCGGGTTGGTACTATCGGCAGCGCAACCAACGGCCAGAACAGGTTCGCTTAAAACTACAGGAAGCGGAGCTTGGAGCGCGGCTGTGGGTAGAGGGGCATCGGGATGAGCTGGACGTATTGGCGGCCACCTTTGCTCTGCAGGAACGGGATCCCGATGAGGGCTAGAGCAAATCGGGGAAGAGCGGCATGGAGGTGTTCGCACTAGCGGCAAGTTGTGGCAAGGACAGTTGATCGCCGCTGGGGATCCCATCCTGAGCTGGCTTTTTTGTTTTGGGGGGATGATCTCGCCCTTGGTTTCTCAGGCCCAGGCCGATGCGACTGTGCTTTTCTACTAACTCCAAGACTTGCTTGGCCCGTTCAATCACCGGCTTGGGCAGACCCGCCATGCGCCCCACCTCGATGCCATAGGAGCGATCTGCCCCCCCTGGCTGCACCTGGTGCAAAAAGATGATGTGATCTCCCAACTCTTTCACCACCACCTGAAAGTTGGCTACATTGGGCAGCAGCGTTTCCAGTTGGTTCATCTCGTGGTAATGGGTGGCAAAGAGGGTACGGGCCCGCACTTGGGTGGCCAAGTATTCCGCCACTGCCCAGGCAATGGAAAGACCATCGAAAGTCGCTGTACCGCGCCCGATCTCGTCTAGCAAGACCAAAGAACGCTCGCTGGCATGGTTGAGGATGTTGGCGGTCTCGTTCATTTCCACCATAAACGTGGATTGTCCGGTGGCCAGATCGTCCACCGCCCCCACCCGCGTAAACACCCGATCACAAAGGCCCAACTCTGCTCGTTCTGCCGGGATAAAGCTGCCCATCTGGGCCAGGATTTGGATGAGCCCAATTTGCCGCAGGTAGGTAGATTTGCCGGACATATTCGGCCCCGTCAGCACCATCAAATCGGTGCCCTCAGGGGATCCCAAATCAACAGAGTTGGCCACGAATAACCCACTCGGCAGCGATTTTTCCACCACGGGGTGGCGGCCCCCCTCAATGTACAGGCGGCGATCCTGGGTGATGTGGGGACGGCTATACCCCTGTTGCACCGCCACTTCCGCCAGACCCAGCAGGGCATCTACAGCGGCGATGGTTTGGGCGATTTGGCGAATGGATTCGGCCTCGGATCCCGCCTGGAGGCGCAGCTGCAAAAACAGTTCGTATTCCCGTTGGTTGATGTCGGTCTGGGCGGTGAGGATGCGGGCTTCTTTTTCCTTCAGGTCGGGGGTGATGAAGCGCTCCTCGTTGGTCAGGGTTTGTTTGCGGATGTAGCTCTCTGGCACTTGGTTGGCCTTGGCGCGGCTGATGCTTAGGTAATAGCCGAAGGCTTTGTTAAAGCCCACTTTCAAGGTTGGGATCCCGGTGCGATCGCGCTCAATTTTCTCCAAATTGGCAATCCACTGTCGGTCTTGCTCCACCTGTTGCCGCAGCTGATCCAACGCCGGATCCACCCCCGGTTGAATCAATCCCCCTTCCGTTAGGATGGGCGGTGGCGAGGGGAGCAGGGTGCGCCCAATCAGCCGACCCAAATCCGACAGGGCGGGATCCACCTGTTGTAAGCTTTGCAGGAGAGGGGTTTGGGCTTCCGCCACCAAGTCTGCCAGATCCGGCAGTTGGCTCAAAGAGGATCCCAAAGCCACCAGTTCCCGTGGGTTGGCCGTGCCGGAGCTGACGCGGCTGGCCAAGCGCTCCAGATCGTAGAGGGAGTCCAGCAGGGAGCCGAGGCGGGTGCGCAGGGAGGGATTATCCAGCAATTCTTGGATCGTGTCCTGACGGGTTTGGATCTGATCTGGATCCAACAAAGGCTGCAACAGCCAACGTCGCAGCGCTCGTCCCCCCATGGCGGTGCGACTGTGATCTAGCACCCAGAGCAGGGATCCGGCAAACGCACCTTCCCGGATCGTCTGGGTTAGCTCCAGGTTGCGCCGGGTTTGCGGATCCAACATGAGGTAATCCGTCAGTTGGTAGGTGCGGGGGGGCTGAAGCAGGGGATGGATCCCCTCTGGGGAGGGTTGCACCAGGTTCTTCTGGGTTTCTTCTAGGTACTGCAGCAGTCCGCCTGCCGCCCGAACCGCCAGGGGCAGCCCCGCACAACCCAACCCCTCCAAAGATCGCAGGCGGTAGGTTTGCAGCAGATGATCCCGAGCCACTGTCAACTCAAACGGTTCTGGGGGGCGCAGGGTATAGCTATACTGGCTGGGTAGATCGAGGAGGGCTTGGGGATCCCCGGGGCGAATCAAAGTCAAGCCCAGGCCATCCTCCGCTGGGATCAAGATCTCCGCTGGTTGGAGCCGCGCTAGTTCTTGCTCAAGTCTCTCCAGCCCCGTACTCTGGCAAACCCAAAACTCTCCTGTAGAAATATCGGCATAGGCCAAGCCCCAGGGGGGATCCGGCTGTTTCAGGTTTTTGAGGCGGACGATGGCTGCCAGATAGTTGTTTTGCCGGGCTTTTAGCAGTTCTTCTTCCAAAAGAGTACCCGGAGTGATTACCCGCGTCACTTCCCGCCGCACCAAGCCCTTGGCCTGATCTGCTGGCTCCATCTGTTCACAGACGGCGATGGCATAGCCCTTGCCTACCAACTGGGCTGCGTAGCGCTCGAAGGCATGATGAGGCACGCCACACATCGGGATCCGCCCCAGCGCTCCCCCCTCTCGCCCAGTGAGCACCAGCTCCAGCTCCCGCGAGACGATGTAAGCATCCTGAAAAAACATCTCGTAGAAATCCCCCAGCCGGTAGAGCAGGAGGGCATGGGGATATTGCCGCTTCAGCTCTACGTAGTGCTGCATCATCGGAGTGAGCAGGGTGGGATCCACAGTCAGGGCATCCCAGGTTGGGGCAGGAGAAGAGGATGAAGACATAGCGGCACACTCAACAATCTCAAAAATAAGGATCTAAGGTAAGGATCCTGTCCGACAATCCGGCGAAAACGACGGCCAGCTCTAAGCCGGTAGGCATCAGGCTGACCCTCAGGATCATTGTGTTAGCACGCAATGGCTTAGGCTGTTGCGGAAACCGATGCGGGCAAAGGCTGATAGCTCAGCCGGATTAGACCCATTCCCTGCAACTCTTCTCCAGACTTACTGGTACTGACTTGCAATATCTAAAAAGCACTGATATCCTGACAACTACACAACTATTGAGGTTAACTCTCAATAAAAGGCTTGTCTTTTTCCGTGCTCTAGGCAGTTTTTGCGCCTTAAAGGAGCTTGATTTTTCTAATCATCCCAGACTTTAGAGGTTCTTGAGGTGCTGGTTGGCAATGAGCGTTCGCTGTCCACTACTGATAGCAACTGTAGTCAGAAATTATGGCGATCTCGTCCTGTTGGTCTAGCTTGTCTGCTACTCAGTGGCGTCAGTGTGCTGCTGTTGTTTTCTTTGTCTTTTGGTTCTGTGCCCATGAGTGGGGGGGAGGTTTGGCAAGCTTTGTGGCGACAGGGGGATCCCACCCGGCAGACGATTCTTTGGCAGTTGCGGATGCCACGGGCTTTGTTGGCGCAGCTGGTGGGGGCAGCTCTGGGCATGGCTGGGGCTTTGTTGCAGGGAATGCTGGGCAATGGCTTGGCGGATCCCTATTTGTTGGGGATTTCAGCAGGGGCAGGTCTGGCGGCGGTGGGGTTGCTGACACTGGGGGAATGGAGCCGTTGGGTGCCCTTGGCAGCTTGGGCGGGGGGCTTGCTCACCACCCTGTTGGTGTACCGATTGGCACGCACCAGGGTAGGGGTGTCGGTGGAGCGGCTGATCTTGGCGGGGGTGGCGGTGAGTGCCTTATTTGGAGCCATCAGTTCTACTTTGCTGCTGATGGCAGATGAGCGGGTGCAGGTGGCCCTAACCTGGCTGATCGGCAGCCTGAGCGGGCGGGGCTGGCCGGAGGTGCAGGTGGCCGGGGTTTACATCCTCTTGGGATTGGGGCTGGGTTGGGGGCAGGCGCGAGCTTTGAACCTACTGGGGTTGGGAGAGGAGATGGCCGTCAGCCTAGGGATCCCTATAGCGCGGACGCGGGTCGTGATCGGCTTGGTAGCGGCGTTGTTGGCGGCGGCGGCGGTGAGTGTCGGGGGGCTGATCGGCTTTGTCGGGTTGGTGGTGCCCCACATGGTGCGGCAGACGGTGGGATCCGATCACCGTTGGCTATTGCCCCTCTCGGCCCTGGCAGGGGCGGGGTTGCTGGGAGGGGCGGATATCTTGGCCCGTTTGGGATCCGTAGAGCTGCCAGTGGGGATCGTGACTGCCCTGATGGGAGCCCCCTTTTTTGGCTGGCTGCTGCAGCGGCGAGGGATGGGTCTATGAAGGAAGGGGTGACACTTCTGCGGGCGGAGCACTTGACGGGGGGCTATGGATCCCAACCGGTGGTGCGGGATCTAAGCCTGGAGGTGGAACGAGGGGAATGGCTGAGCATTGTCGGCCCCAATGGATCCGGCAAATCTACACTGTTGCGGCTGCTGAGCCGGGTGTTACCGCCCTTATCCGGACGGGTGGAACTGAACGGCAGGGATATCCATCATCGGCAACTCACCCCACAACAGGTGGCCCAGCAGCTTGCCCTTTTACCCCAACAGCAGCGGATCCCCCAGGGGCTGACGGTGCGGCAGTTGGTGAGTTTGGGGCGTTCCCCCCATCAGCGGTGGTGGCAATGGCAGTTGCAGCGAGCAGATTGGCAGCGAGTGAATCAGGCCTTAACCCAGACCGGACTGGGATCCCTGGCGGAGCGACGACTGGAAACCCTATCGGGTGGAGAACGGCAGCGGGCTTTCTTGGCTCTGGCTCTGGTGCAGGAGCCGCAGGTGTTGCTGTTGGATGAGCCCACCACTTTTTTGGATCTGCGCTACCAGCTGGAGTTGCTGGAGCTGTTGCAACAACTCAATCAGGAGCGGGGGTTAACGGTGATCACGGTGTTGCACGACCTGAACCTGGCAACCCGCTACAGCCAACGCATTGCTCTGCTGGGATCCGGCCAGTTACAGGCGATGGGATCCCCACGGGAAGTCTTGACCCCCAGTCGGGTGGCCCAGGTGTTTGGCCTGGAAGTGGAGTGGATCCTTACCCCGGTGGGTTGGCAGCTTTGTCCCTTAGCCACTGTGGGAGCCAGTGGAGAGTCCGTGCCTCTGTCAGTGTGAGGGATGACACGGGTGATGGGTTGGTTTTGAATTTTTTTCTGAACTTTTGAACTTTTTTCTGTGAGTTTTCTGTGAGTGAGGCGATATGAGCGTTATCGGTCGTTTGTCCAGAGTCGTGAGTTTGGGGTTGAGTGTTGGTTTAGGCTGGGGATCCCTGGCTTGGGGCCAAGCCCAACAGGTGACGGAGTCCCTGTCAGACCCGGCGGTGCTGGCTCAAGCGACCCCAGCTCCTGTGCAAGGGGCAACCCCCTTGCAAGAACAGATCCGGGAGCTAGAAGCGCAGATAGAAGCGGCCCGCCAACGGGGGGATCAGGCGGAAGTAGAGCGGCTGCAGGCGGATCTGCGGGTGCTGCAGCAGGAGGGTACACCGGTTTTTAACCTGCAACAGGTTACCGTCACCGGCACCCGCACCGAGCGCTCCTTAGTAGATTCCCCCGCCAGCATTACAGTGATCGACCGGGAACGCCTGCGGCAGGAGCTAATCCAAAATATTCAGGACTTGGTGCGCTACGAGCCGGGGGTGAGTGTACGACGGGATCCCCGCTATGGGTTTCAGGATTTCAATATTCGTGGCCTAGATGCCAACCGGGTGCTGATTCAGGTGGATGGGATCCGGCAGCCGGAACGCTTTACCTTTGGCCCTTTCAACATTGGACGAGACAGCTTCGAGCTAGAAACCCTAAAAACCGTAGAAATTATCCGTGGCCCCGCCTCTACCCTCTACGGCAGCGATGCTCTTGGGGGAGTTGTTACCTATACAACTTTAGATCCGGGGGATCTACTAGGGGAGCGGGATAGCCACGTGGGCTTATCCAGTCAGTACGACAGCAGCAACCAAGGATTTGTCAATACCGTGAGCTTGGCGGGACGGCAGGACAACTTGGAGGCTCTACTCATCTATACCCGCCGGGATGGCCGGGAAACCGATATTAAAGCCGATTCCAACCTTGTTAACCCCCAGAGGGAAGCGGGAGACAACGTCTTGGCCAAGCTGGTCTATCGCTTTGACGAGTACAACAGTCTCAACTTGACCGGAGAGTATTTCAACCGTCGCACCACGACCACCACCACTCCCCGCAACTTGGCAACGGGCATCAGCTTCTTTGAAGAAACTATTGACACGGAGCGGACTCGATTCAGCCTGGAATACCGCTATGCCAACCCCGATACCCCAGCCTTTGAGTTGGCCACTGCGCAGATTTACTACCAGCCGGCTCGCACCCAAGAACCCAGTGTGGAAAATCGCACCATCACCGTGCAGGGGCAGCCGGTGCCTGTCCGAAGGGATACGTTTAACGAGCTAATCAGCAACATTTTAGGGGCGAATTTGCAGGCTCAAAGCCGTTTTCAAACCGGGGATATTGCCCACCGCTTGGTGTATGGAATGGATCTTTCCACCACTCGCAACGAGCGGCCCCGCAACCGCTTCCAAACCAATCTACAAACAGGGGCAGTCACCCAAAACATTCCCCCCGATACATTCCCCACCAAAGATTTTCCCGACTCCGATACAGTGCGTTTCGGCCTTTATCTCCAGGATGAAATTGACTTTAATGGCGGCAACCTCACCCTCATCCCCGGGATCCGCTACGACACCTACAACCTCACCCCCAGCCCGGATGAAGACTTTTTGCGCAGCGGAGCAGAGGCTGTCAGCCTGTTTGCTGATGCCATCTCCCCCAAGCTGGGCCTTGTGTGGAGCCTCAACCCCAACCTCACCTTCACAGCCCAGTATGCGGCGGGCTTTCGTGCCCCCCAGTACAACGAGATCAACAGCGGTTTCACCAACCTCACTAGTCCCTTTTTTCGCTACCGCACCCTCTCCAACCCCAATCTACGCCCAGAAACCAGCCAGGGCTTTGAGGTGGGCTTGCGGGGGATCTACCCTCAGGCCAGTTTTAGCTTGGCTGCCTACTACAACACCTACAACGACTTTATCGAAGCCTTCCGAGAAGTGGGATCCGAACCTTCTCCCCCCGGATCCGGCCCGCCTGGTGGCCCGCCACCGCCGCCGGTGATTCTTTTCCAGAGCCAAAATGTCAGCCGTGCCCGCATCTATGGGGTAGAGGCCACAGGCCAGTATTTCTTCAGCCCAGATTTGACAGGTTGGAGCCTGAATGGCAGCTTTGCCTGGGCGGTGGGGGATAATCTCACCGACAATGAACCCCTGCTTTCCATCGAGCCGCTAACGGCGGTGCTGGGGTTGCACTACGACGATCCCAGCCAGATTTGGGGAGCCAGATTGATTGCCACTTTGGTAGCGGATCCCCGCGATCCGCAGCGGGAGCCTGTGCAAACCAACCCCAATGCTCCCCCCCAAATTCCCTTTGTAGCCAGTGGCTACAGCGTCGTGGATCTGTTGGCCTACTACAACCTGGATAACAATTGGCAGTTGAACTTTGGGGTGTTCAACCTCTTCGATGAGAAGTATTTCCTCTACTCCGAAACTCGCAGCCTGTTTGTGGGCCCGGAAGTGGAGCGGCGTGCCCAGCCCGGCAGGAATGTGGCTTTGAATTTTTCTGCTCGTTTTTAGGGATCTTCCCGGTGGGAAAGTCCTGAATCTAGTACCCCTGAATCTAGTTCTGGTGATGCCTTGACCCATGCTTGCTGAGCGATCCACCCTCCCCTCTAAGGGATCCCACTCTCCTCGGAAGGGATCCCAGGGTTCACTTTTGCTGCACTTGCAAGGGTGGTATTGGCAGCAGGAAGGTATTGCCTACGGGGTTGGACTAGTTTGGTTGGAATTGGGCCTGTGGGCGCAGGAGCGAGGCCAAGGATCTAGCCGAGGCTCGAACGGGATCTTGGGGATCCGATGGATCCAGTACAGCGAAGGGATTCTCAGCTATGCCCTGCGGGCTAGCTGTTGCTGTACAGCCCTGTGTGTGGCCCGTATCTATTTAGAAGAGGATTTAGCAGATCCTCCGGCTCCACGGGTGCAGACAAGGGATCCCCAGCCGCTGCGCTGGGAGAGCTGGGTTTCCCTACTTTTGCATGTGCTGGTGCTACTGGGGGTGGCCTGGTGGGGATCCCGGCCTTTGCCAGAACGGGAAACTCCAATCCCGATTACCCTTTTGCTGGAGGAACCGGCAGAAGAGCCAGCATTATCCGAGGCGGATTTGGAAGCAGCTTCAGAAGCACCTTCACCAGAGCAGATCCCCAAGGCATCTGTCCCGCTGACGCCAACAGAACCTCTTCCAGAAGATCTGCCGGCCCCGCCCCCCGAACCCGACCTACCCCCATCGGAGCCAATCCCACCACCAGATCCACCGGATCCGGTTTTGACAGAGCCCATACCTCAAGAGCAGGAGATCTCCCCCATTCCGGAGACCGAATCTTTGCTGTCCCTACAAACTCCTACACCCACCCCCGAACCCATCCCTACCCCCCCACCGCCCCCAACTCCTACCCCCCAACCACCTACTCCGTTGATTACCCCCACGCCTGCCCCTACAGCACCGCCACCCCCTCCCCCGCCAATTGAGACTCCCTCACCCACCTCTACCCCCATTCCCGCAGCAACCCCAGAGCCGATACCCGCACCAGTGGTTACCCCAACCCCCGCCCCGATTGCCCAGGAGCCCCCCCTGGATCCCGCTGCTGCCGCGAACCCCGTCCCTCCAGCACCCCGCTTTACCCCCCTGTTACAAGGGATTCAAGCCGCTGCTCCTGCCTCAACACCCCGTGGCAGCGAATCCGGCTCGCCGGAACCCTCTGGTGAGCCAAGCTCCAGTTCATCTGCCCTTACTGCCCCCGGAGCTGCGGCATCTCCCAACCCAGCTCCACCCGCCGTTGCCGCCAACCCACAACCGGATACCCTGGCCCAACCGATTCCGGGCCGCAATCCCCCTCCCCAATATCCCCCTCAAGCCCGTCGCCTCAACCAACAGGGACAGGTGCTGCTGCAAGCCAAGGTCAACAGCCAGGGGCAAGTGCAAAATGTGGAAATTCTCACCTCCAGTGGCTTTCCAGCCTTAGACAACGCGGCTCAACAGGCAGTGCAGGGCTGGCAATTCACCCCGGCTTTGAGAAACAACATTCCCATTGATTCTTGGGTAACTGTGCCCATCCAATTTGCCCTCAACTAATTGCTTTTAATTCGCTTTGGAGATTGCTCATGCTGTCTCGTTTTTCCCGCCGTCAAACCTTGGCCTTCGCTCTCTCTGGCCTGGGAGCCTGGGGCTTAAGCCGTGCTGTCAGGGCACAGGGGGGGATCCCACAACCCTTGCCGGAAGTTCCTGTCGATAGAGTTGCCAGCCTTACCACCCTGACAGCGGATATTCTCTATCATCTGGCCCCGGATAAACTGGTGGGGATCCCCGCAGGACAATTGTTGGAATCCGATCCACGCTTTCAGGGCCTTGCCCGGTTGGGTCTAGGCAACCAGCCCAATCTGGAGCAAATTATTGCTCTACAACCGGATTGGGTAGTGGGAGCCAGTGGTTTTCACAACGCCTTGGCAGAACGGTTGCAGGAACTGGGGATCCCCACCTATCTTACCCAGGTCAACAGTTGGGCTGCCCTCGAAGAGACGATCACTACCCTGGCCACTGCCCTAGGCGCAGATCCTCAACCGTTGCTTCAGGAGTATGGATCCCTCTTACCCCAGCAACAGCCCGATCCCCAACCCAAAACCCTGCTCCTGGCGGGCACCCAACCCATTCTCTCTCCCAATCGGCAAAGCTGGGCGGGAGATCTGCTGGAACGCTTTGGTGCGGACAATCTGACGGCCACCCTGCAAAGCCAAGGGCAATTTCGGGGCTATGTCACCCTTTCGGCGGAGCGCATCCTGGAGGCCAACCCGGAGATTCTGTTGGTGGTCAACCCGGAGGCATCGGATCCCTTAGCCTTCTTCCAGTCCCGTCCCTTCTGGAATCAACTGCAGGCGGTACAAACCAAGAGGGTGTATGGGTTTGACTATTACGGCTTGGTGAATCCCGGTAGTCTGGAAAAAATCAAGGTAGCCTGTGAGCAGTTGGCACAAGTTTTACGAGGTGGCTGATGATATTGATATCCTCTGCTTTTCCTTAATTTCTATGTATAGCTTTTTCTAGCGGGACACAGTCCTTAATGTGCCGAACCTCGGATACTCTAGATATCTGCCCACTTTCGCAACAAATTGGCATAGGTTTTGGAGAGTAAATCAAATTGGCGAGTTTTGCCAGATTTCTGAAATAGTTGCTGGCGTACCGTTTCTAGGTCAAAGAGAATCTCCCGTTCCTGCGGATCCCTCACCAAGCTTTGCACCCAACTGACTGCGGCCAGACGGATCCCATGGGTAACACTTGCGACTCGATGCAAGGTTGAGGCGGGATAAAGAACCATGGCACCAGCGGGCAATTTATAGGCCCGTTCCCCTTCGCTGCTTTCTATAGTTAACTCTCCTCCCTCATAATCTTCGGGATTACTTAAAAATAATGTAAAAGCAATATCTGAGCGCATCACCTGCTGTTGGGTCACCATCAGGCCATCATCCGTGTGGATCCCGTAGAACATACCCCTCTGATAGCGGCTGACCAAAATGGGATGTATCACTTTAGGCCGAGCCGCCAATTGAAACAGTGAACTGCGAGCCAGAGCCGCAGTGATGATCTCCTGTACTCTCTGCCCTTGAGAGGATCCCTTGGGCAGTTGCATATTGTTTTTAACCAGCTTGGCATTCCACCCTGCTGTTATTTTTCCATCCATAAAATCTGCTTGACTCAGCAGCTCTATAATCTCATTAAGCTCTACCAGGCTGAGAACATCCGCAATACATAAAATCATGTCAGCGCCTTGCCAAAATAGAGATTAGTCGAGAAGAGCTATATGACTGCTTTCTTATAAAGAAATTATCCTTTAAGCTGAAGCCTTTTCTGACTTCATGTACGACACAAGGTAAAGAAGAAATTCTTGTCAGACAAAGGATTGACCTGCATCGGCTGTAGTATGTATTACTGGAAAAGACTGTATCCTTGATTGTCAAAAATCAAAACCGGCAATTTATAATAATTGTATGATACTTAATGATGTGCATTTTCTCTCTTACATTATGCAATCACCACAAGGGATCCGACAAAGACAGCTTTGTAACCAATTGGGCTTAGATTACAAAACGGTTGCCGCAGCAGCCAAAGCAATGGGGCTTAGCACCCATGACTATCTTCAGCAGCAGACCGGCTGGATCCTCAAGGATGATTTGTATTATCCTCCAGGCACAACATTTGCTCACTCAGATGGTCAGCTAGATACTCACCCAGCAACACTGCCAACTTCCTCAATTTTATTAGCTCCCATATCCAGAAAGTCTAAGGATATCTTTTCTCTTTTTCTCTTGCTTTCTATCCTAATCCTATCAGTTTTATTGGCCAATCGACTGGATGCTGAGACAATCCGAGAATCCATCGCTAGCTTGGGTCTGTGGGCCCCCATTGCCCTCATTGGGTTACGTTCCATAAGTATTCTCATCCCGGCTATACCCAGTACCGTTTATTCCATCTTATCGGGAACCCTCTTTGGCTTTGGAGCGGGCATTCTTTACATAGCGATTGCTGATTTTCTGGCCTGCATGCTTAATTTTTATTTGGCTAAGCGATTTGGAAGACATTTGGTTCAAAGGATGGTTGGACAGAAGTTCATGTATAAGGTTGATGCGCTCTCGAGCAACTATCTAGAGAACAATGTTTTTCTTACTTCAGGCTTTTTAATGACGGGCCTGTTTGACTTTGTTTCTTATGCGGTTGGACTAAATCAAATGAAATGGCACAATTTTACTCTGTCTTTGGTGCTGGGTATTGCAGTTTCTACTCCTCCTGTAGTAGCCCTTGGGGCCGGTGTTCTAGAGCAGGGAAGGTGGCTCCTGGGTTTGGCTCTGTTGGGAATGTTTGCTCTGGCTATGCTGACAGGGTGGTTAAATAGAAGGTGAGGATTTCAAACTGCTCAGCATTAGGAATGATGCGACATCATTAAAATTTAATAGTCTAACCCTATCTTCTTAATTTTCTCCGCATAAATTGCCAGGGAGCGATCCTTTAGACGGCGGAGCAATTTAGCTTGTTCATAAAGATGGAAAAATCTTGTTACCGTTACCCGGGTTGTCCCGATTATTTCACTTAGGTCTTGGCGGGTGAGAGCAGGATTGAGGCGATAACTTTCCCCCTCAGAAGTTCCAAATCTTTGAGCGATCCAAACCAACAGATGCAGCAATTTTGGGTAAAGTTTTCGACATTGTAAGATGCGAATCATTTCTTGACAACGCTGTATATGCTGCAGGGTTGCCTCTTGGATCCAACTTGGTTCCTGCTGACAAGAACATTGCAGTTGTTCTACGGGTAAAAGTCTGGCTTCCACCCAGGATAAGCACTCTGCCCCCACCTCTTGAAGTAAATTTTGTTCCCATCCAACCACATCGCCATTTCCCCACACTCCGAGAGTTAATAGCTCTCCTTCGATCCCACAAGTGATGGTGCGCAGCACGCCTGTTTCGATTTGCCACAGGATTCCCCCTGTAAGAGGCAAGGGATCCCCCCGCTTAAAGGTTCTGGTCTCCCCCAGTGCCGTTGTGGGAACAAGCGGAAGCGGTGAAAAGGGAGGTGAGAAAGTAGCAACAGGTTGGATGGAACTCATTAAGGCTCCTATGAGGGTTCAAATAAGGTTCAAATCGCTGAACCAAAGGCCTCTCTGGGTAGGGAAAGTTGATCAATGGCCTGATTCACAGCGTCTTTGAGGGTGGTGGCATTGGGAAACTCTTCGATAGCCCAAAGGGTTTCATGTAGAGCTTTGCCCTCTTCGGGGTTAGCGCGACCCAAGGTATCTCCAGCCGCCAGCCAGGCCCCGCGAATTGACCATTGAGCCGCCAAGGCAGTATCCCCACCTGCGGCCACTGCCGCGTCCAAATCCGCCACCCGATCCAAAAACAGCAGTAGTGCCGCCACATCCAAAGCTTGTTGTACGGAAGTTGCCTCTGCTTCTGGCCAACGTTTTTCCAGTAGAGCCGGTTGACCTGCCGCCAAAGGTTGTGTCACCCTCTGGGTTGGGTGTTCGGGTAGCCCGAAGCGAGTGCTGATTCGGCTCATCTCCGCATGCAGAGAGTGCTGGCCTTCCACGCCATACCAAAAGGCAAACAGCTCGCTCCAGTTTTTTGGGGATCCGTTGGCCAAGCTCCAGTTGTTGTCTTGGGGGCCACGGATGGAGGCTTCCGTCAGCTCCAGCCGACACCAATTCAAGACGGTGGCCAGGATCCCCGATCGGATGGCGGCAATGCGGGCTGCATCCGACAGGGAACGACGTTGGTTTTGTCCCGAAAAGGCTCCCGTACCCATCAGGGCAGAAGTTAAAAATTGATGTTGAAAGGTGGGATCCCATCCCAGGGCGATGGCACCGGGCAATGTGCGTGGCATTCTACCTTGGTAGTCATCGGCAAAGAACGCCAGAGAATGGGAGCTATCCCGCCAGTTGAAATGCCGCCCAAAAGCATACCGTTGCAAAGCAGCCGAATAATCCGGTGGAAATGCGGTCAAAGCGCCGTTGATCTCGGCAATATCTAGGCTGAGGCGGTTGTGGGGCCGCACATCGGCAGCTGTCGTAAACCCCTCCGCCGACAGAGCAAAGGAAGGCATCTCCGCCCGCGCCGGATCCCCACGGCCTAGGCCAAGCAGGAGCACACTGGCCAGTAGCCCCCTTCCAATCCCTTGTTGCCAGTCAGTGTAAGTAAAACTGGGGAACCAGCCCAAGCCAGCCTGGGGGTTACGCAACGGCAGCTGGACATGAAGTGTGGACATGTATAGTGTCTCCTGGCGGATGAATGAGCATGAGATGGGCCTAGCCAAAGATCACAGGGCCGCTCGCATTTGAGAATAGTTCTTAATAAGTTATCCCATGAATGCCGGTTGCTCGCAAGCCTTTGTCCTGCAGATGTTCAGCCTCAGATCCTGTGTAGAGTTGGGAAAGTCTGTGAGAGCTTATAGTGAGCTAAGCCTCAGTCCGTAAAGCTCCCTGAGGTAGAGAGTCACCGTCTTCCTCTTTTCTCGATTTCTGTGTATCTGCGTTCCCTTCATCTGCGGCATTTTCGCAACTACAGCGATCAAGGGATTCACTTTGGCTCGCCCAAGACGATCTTGGTGGGGGATAACGCTCAGGGCAAAACCAACCTGCTGGAGGCCGTAGAACTGCTGGCTACATTACGCTCACGGCGGGCTAGTCGGGAGCGGGAGTTGGTCAGTAACGACTCCCCTCAGGCTCAAATTGCCGCCACCATCGAACGGCTGGGGGTGGCGCACGAACTGGTGATGGATCTGCGCAGCAGTGGCAGGCGCTCCCTCAAGGTGAACGGGCAACCGCTACGCCGTCAATCGGAGTTTCTCGGCCAGGTGAATGCCGTTTTGTTTTCCAGCCTCGATCTGGAGTTGGTGCGGGGTGGGCCAGAGTCCCGGCGCAACTGGTTGGATGGGGTGTTGACTCAACTGGAGCCTATTTACACTGGCTTGCTGGAGCACTACCGCAAGGTGCTGAAACAGCGCAATGCCCTCCTGAAAGCCCAGCGGGATCCGGCAGGGCATTTCTCAACGGATGTCGCCACGGAAATGGCCTTTTGGAATGACGAGTTGGCCACCGCAGGCAGCCGCATCATGCGCCGACGGGCACGACTACTACAGCGCTTGGATCCTCTGGCGGAACATTGGCATCAGGCCATCAGCGGTGGACGGGAAACCCTGAAGCTGACCTATCGTCCCCAAGTGCCTCTGCCGGATCCCCAGACTACTGCTGAGGTGGTGCAAGCCCAGTTTATGCAGGAAATTCAAGCGAAAGCCACGGCTGAACTGGCTTTGGGCAGCTCCTTGGTGGGGCCTCATCGGGATGATGTGGAGATGAGCATCAACGATAGCGCCGCCCGCGCTTATGGATCTCAGGGACAGCAACGCACCTTGGTGTTGGCTCTGAAATTGGCGGAGCTAGAGCTGATCGAGCAGGTGATCGGGGAGCCACCCTTGCTGCTATTGGACGATGTGCTGGCGGAGTTGGATCTGCATCGGCAAAACCAGCTCTTAGATGCCATTCAAAGCCGCGTGCAAACCCTGGTCACTACCACTCATCTGGGATCCTTCGATGCCCGTTGGCTTAGGGCTGCCCAGATCGTTCAGGTGCAGGGGGGGCAACTCTCTCCCTACAAAGCCTGGGATCCCAGCTCTATGGGCGAGGCGGGATCCCCTTAGTGTGAATTTGTGCGAAGGGCATCGGGTTCTTCACGCGTTGGCCTGATCTCCGAGGGAGGTAGGGACTCCCCGGAACAGGGTGGGTTGCTCCACCTTGATCCCCAGACCCGACAATGGATTCTGCAAGTGGGGCTGTTGGGCCAAAAGGCGCTCTATTTCGGCATTCAGTTGAGTTTCGGTGAAGGGTTTGGTGAGGTAAGCCGTTGCACCCGACCATTTGCCGCGGATGCGATCCAACAGGCCATCTCGCGAGGTGACCATGACGATGGGAATGGATTTGAACTCCTCCAAATTGCGCACAATCCGGCATAGCTCCAGCCCATCGATCCCCGGCATTGTTACATCCATGAGCAGCAAATGGGGCCGGTACTGAAACAGCAGGTGGAGCACTTCGGAAGGGTTGCCCGTTGTAATCACTTGATACTTGGGCAACGATTGCCGCATGATCTCCTGCATCACCACGCTGTCATCCACCGCCAGAATGGTAATCGGGTTGTGGCGCTTGGCCTGAAGCAATTCTGGGGGCGTTTGTAGGCTGATCAAGCCTTTTTTCAGCCATCCGGCAAAGAGGGTGGCTACTTCCAGCCGATCGCGGGAGAGCCTCTTGGCGATCACCTCTAGCGACTGACCCTCTTTGGTAAGGCTGTGGAGCTTTTGCCGCTGTTCTTCGGTGATGCGATAGCGATTGACGCGCTCCCAGTTGACCACCGGCACCGCCAGCATCGTCGGGATCGCCACCTTCAGGGCCACCCATTGATCGCACCGTTGGGCAGCCTCCTGGAGCAGCGGCCCCAGCTCGAAACCGCCGATTGGGGCATCTTGGGCCACCCGCTCTTGCACCTCAAAGCGACAGGTGCCCGCCCGCTCAAACAGATACCGGTCAAAGTCTGTCAGGAGGTTCAGCCACAGGGCATCTTCCACCTCCCCCGGCTTGAGCAGGGCCAGTTGGGTCATGCCTTCGATCAGCTCCTGCAGCGAGTTCTCTTTCATCAGGCGCTCCTGCACCACCCGGATTGCCCGCTGCGACCAGCCCAAGTTCAGGCGGGGGATAAAGCGGCACAGGCGCTTGAGAAAAATCTGGATATCAAGGGGTTGATCGGCGGAGAAAATCAGCCTGCCGTGGTAGTAGGTGAGCACCCAAGACTCTGTCCCTTCAGAGGGATCCGCCCCTCTAAGGTGAATGCGCAGATATCCGGTTGTGAACTGTCGGCTTTGCTGCCTGAGCAGGGGGGCAAGCTCCTCAGATCCGAACACAAAACGGGACATGTGGCCTTCTCCGGGTCAATTGGGGTTGCATCACCTCACCCATACACCCAAATTCCTGGCAAGGAAAAGTTTACAATCCGTTCATCTTAGCGCTCTCTTGCGCCATTTCTGTAGCGAGAAAACCCTGTTCTGAGGCAGTTGCTTTATACAGAACGTTTACTGGAGCTTAATGGAGGGGGGAAAGATAGAGCGCCTGTCGCTGGGCCTGGAGCAATTCTTGGATCCCGCTTTGGGCTATATCCAGCATCTGCATCAACTGGGGACGGCTAAAGCAGGTTTGTTCAGCAGTGCCCTGAATTTCGATAAAGGATCCCTGCTCGTTCATGACGATGTTCATATCCACCTCCGCCTGGCTGTCTTCCTCGTAGCACAGATCCGCGATCACCTCTCCCTGCACAATCCCCACCGAAAGGGCCGCCACCTGCTGCCGCAAGGGGGATCCCTGTGCTGGATCGAGCAAGCCCTGTTTATATAGCCAGGTGATGGCATCGTGTAGGGCCACATAGCCCCCGGTAATCGCCGCGGTGCGCGTGCCCCCATCCGCCTGCAACACATCGGCATCCAGAATGATGGTGCGGGATCCCAGCTTCTGAAAATCTAGGACGGTGCGCAGGCTGCGCCCAATCAGCCGTTGGATCTCGGCGGTACGGCCCGACAGCTTCATCAGCTCGCGCGGTTGTCGGGGTTGGGTGGCTCCGGGCAACATGCGGTATTCGGCCGTCAGCCAGCCCTGGCCTTTATCCCGCAAAAAGGGGGGGACTTCTTCAGCCACACTGGCGTTACAGAGAACGTGGGTATGGCCAAACTTGACCAAAACTGATCCGGGCGCATAGCGGGTAAAGTGCCGCTCAAAAGAGACCGAACGCAATTGGGCAGGAGTGCGACCATCTGGGCGTTGCCAGCTCATGAGAAATCCAAGAAGGGCTCCCTCGCATTGTCGGCCATGTGGGCCAAAGGGCTCTCAGGGCTTGGGATCTTTACAGATGTCATCTGTCGAGGCCGGGGATCCCTGAGCAAAAAGGCTACAGTAAGAAGACCGTTAACATTCCTTCACGCATGATTCCACTCCTGCTGCGACGGCTGCGCGGACTCACCCCCACCCCGCTGCGGGGCATTCACTGGACACCGGAGCTATTCGGGATCCTCTTGGTGTACTTTGTGCAGGGGGCAGTGGGGTTGGCACGGCTGGCCACCAGTTTTTACCTCAAAGACAGCTTGGGGTTGAGTCCGGCCCAAGTGGCGGCCTTAACGGGTATTGCGGTGATTCCCTGGACTCTCAAACCTTTATACGGCTTGCTGTCGGATACGCTACCGATTGCTGGTTATCGGCGAAAACCCTACCTAGTGCTTTCTGGCCTGTGGGGATGCGGGGCTTGGTTGGGCATGGCCTTCTGGGCGCCGACGGCAGGTCTGGCAACAATGTGGGTGGTGCTGGGATCCCTGGCGGTGGCGGTGGGGGATGTGATCGTCGATTCGCTAGTGGTGGAGCGGGTACGGGAGAGCGACTGGGCCAGTACCGGCACGCTGCAATCTTTGACATGGGGGGCGACGGCCTTAGGATCCCTGTTGACCGCCTACTGGGGGGGAGCGCTCTTGGCCCACTATCCGCCCCAGGTGGTGTTTGGGGCGACGGCCTTTTTGCCCTTGTTGATCGCTTGCTCGGCCTCAGTGATTGTTGATCATCCGGTCGCTCTGTCTCAGGGCTGGGATCCGCTGCAACAACAGGTGGGGGAGGTATGGCGGGCGGTGCGGCAGCCCAGTATTTTGTTGCCGGTGCTGTTTGTGTTTGTCTGGCAGGCAACCCCTAGCGCAGATGTGGCCTTTTTTTACTTCGTCACCAATGATCTGGGGTTTGGACCAGAGTTTTTGGGGCAGGTGCGGCTGGTGACGAGCATCGCCAGTTTGATCGGGGTGGGGATCTTTCAGGTCTATCTGCGGCGGATCCCACTGCGTCCTTTGTTTGGCTGGATGACGGTGATCTCGGCGGGGTTGGGCCTGACCAGTCTGATCTTGGTCTATCACTGGAACCGGGGCTGGGGCATTGATGACCACTGGTTTAGTTTGGGGGATAGCCTGGTGCTGACGGTGGCGGGGCAAATTGCCTTTATGCCGGTGTTGGTGCTGGCAGCGCGGCTGTGTCCACCGGGGATCGAGGCCACTCTGTTTGCTCTGCTGATGTCGGCGTTTAATTTGGCAGGGTTTCTCTCGCAAGAACTGGGATCCCTGCTCATGTACGGGCTGGGGGTGACAGAGCAAGATTTCACCACGCTGGGGATGCTGTTGATCTTGACGAATCTCTCCACGCTGTTGCCGCTGCCGTTTTTGGGGTGGCTGCCGGAAGGGTTCGCGCCAGCAGCGACCTGTCGCATCCCTTCAGGAGGTGTAGACCTAGAAGCAGAAGCCCATACTTCTTTAGAGAGTTTGTTGCGGGATGTGCGCACAGAAGAGGCTGAGGCGGCCTTGGCAATAGAGGCAATTCCCCTGGGAGAAGCTGATCCGACCCATTCTTGAGGGGTTCGCCCTTGGTATGGGATCCTGACAACGTTCTCACGCATCCGCTGGGGATCCCTGATGGAATGGAATGCTCTTTCGGGTTCTTTGGGTTCATTGGTGGAGGGCAGTGCGGTGGTGGTCTCGGCCTTTTCAGGCATGATCGCAGCCCGACGCAAACGAATGGATTTTGTTGGCACCTTCACCGTCGCGGCCATTACCGCTTTTGGGGGTGGCACCCTGCGGGATGTGCTGCTGGAACGCCGCCCCCTCTTTTGGGTCAGCCATCAGGAATATCTGATTCTGATCTTTGGGTTGGCGCTGGTGTTTCTCTACCTACCTCAGCTTTTTCAGCCCTTGCACCCTTTGGCAGAAAAAACCTTTGACCTCATCGATGCGTTGGGGCTAGGACTGTTTAGCGTTGCCGGGTGTGCAGCAGCGCTAGAAGCCGGAATGCCGATCTTCATCGCCTCCCTGTTCGGGGTGATTACCGGGGTCTTCGGTGGCATTCTGCGGGATGTGATGATCAACCAAATTCCGATTGTGTTTCGGCAAACCAGTCTGTATGCCACCTGCTCGTTTGTGGGCAGCTGGGTGTATCTCCTGACTTTGCCCATCGAGATCCCGTTTGCCGATTTGGGAGGGATCCTGGCAACGATCCTTCTCAGACTGGGATCCATTCACTACAATCTGACCCTGCCTCTGCCCCCGCATCTCAAGCCCGGTGTATCAGAACAGGAGGAGGAGCGCCTGGGGTAAAGGGTGCTCTTGGATGTTGAATGGCTGAAGGGTGCTTCACTTCCAACACCCTAAATATATTGGGTGGTATCTTCCCCTTCCTCAGCCAATAACGACAAGGCCCGAAAGCGCAGCCCTACCACCTGATCGTAGAGGGGGTTGAGTTTACACATGGGGGGAATGTGCATGACTTTGTGGCCAAACACCACCACATCCCGCTCAAATGGGCACTGGGAGGGGATCATACGACACAAAAACCGTGCCACCTTTGGGTTGTGGACTTGGATCCCGTCCATCCAGTGGCGCAAGGGATCCAACGGATCGGTGTGGCTGGTATCGGCCTGGGTGGGGGTAAGGGTTTGGCGGGATCCCGCTTCTGAGGTGGCAAGAGTGGTTTTCAACAGGTTGAGCTGGGGTAGCTCTAGCCCGAGGGCGGTGGCAAATTGGTGTAACAGCTGATCTTCCGACTCGGAATACACCCCATCGGCAACGGCTGTCATCACCGCTGTTCGTAGGAAATCCTCTCGAAATTGCGACTGTAGCTGGGCTGCCAACGCCTCTGGTGAAAGGGGATCCAGCGTTTTGCCCTCCTCTTGCGGCCATTCCGAGCGGATTAAGTCTTCGATCAGGGCTTGCTCTTTGGGGTCATATTCTCCATCTGCCCAGGCGATGCTGAGCAATCCGCGCAGCCATACCTCAGCTTGTTCTGGCGAGCACTCTTGCTGAAGGGAGGGGGTGGAATGGGTCTGCATGGAGGATCCCCATCAAGCCAACTTCACTGCCATTTTAGGGGGCTACGGTCAACCCCGACAGCCCAAGACAGGAAAAGTCTCAACTGGGGATCCCACTCCTAGGGCAAAAGCTGCGGGTCTTTGGGGATTGTAACGGGTTCCTCAGCGAATGTACTGGGCCAAAGCTCGCGAAGGATGCCCCACCCGCAATTTGCGCAGAGCATCCCGCTCGATCTGCCGAATCCGCTCCCGCGTCAGATTAAAGTGATCTCCCACTTCCCGCAGGGTTCTTGCCTGTTGCCCATCCAATCCATAGCGCAACTCCAAGACTTGCCGCTCGATGGGTTTTAGGGTTTGCATAGCAGAACGCACATCCTGCTGCATCGACTGCACGAGGATCCCTTGAATGGGTTGCTCCTGGCGCTCATCCTGCAACAGATCTCCAAGGCGGCTTTCCCCCTCCTGCCCGACGGGCACATCCAACGACAAGGGCAAAGCAGCAGCCTGCTGGATCATGCGCAATTTTTTGACCTTGATGCCCAGAGCCTCCGCCAGTTCCACTTCAGTGGGTCGTCGCCCTTGGGATTTCATCAGTTCACGACTGGTGCGTTTGAGGAGACGCACTTTGTCCACCATATGTACCGGCAAGCGAATTGTCCGGGCTTGGTTGGCAATGCAGCGGGTAATGCCCTGGCGAATCCACCAGTGAGCGTAGGTGCTGAAGCGAAAGCCCCGCTCGGCATTAAACTTCTCGGTGGCCCGAATCAACCCTACGTTGCCCTCCTGGATCAGATCCAAAAAGGGCACCCCCCGATTGAGATATTTTTTGGCAACACTGACCACCAGGCGGAGGTTGGCATTGATCAGCTTGCGTTGGGCCCGTTCCCCCTGCCGAAGGCGGGAGCGTAAGGTGGGTACCGAAATCTGCAGTACCCCTGCCAGCTCGGCTTCACTGGGATCCTCGCCCTTCTGTTCTTGCCATTCCTGTCGGGCTTGATCGATGCGGAGCTTTTGCTGAATTTTCCGTGACAGCTCAATTTCTTCAGTGTGATCGATGCGGGGTACACGACCAATCTCATTGAGATAGTGATCGACAGCATCTTCGTTTAGCCGGGATCCGTTGGCGCTGGGCTCTAGATCAGCCTCCACGGGGATCCCTTGCCCATCTGGAGTCGCTGCGGAGTCAGACCAGAAATCGTCAAGTTCCTGAGAGGAAGAGGCGGACACTTGAGGATGAGGACGCGAAAAAGCCACAGTCAGGGGAGGAGAGAACTTCACCTACCAGTCTAGGAAAGTTTCTTCTGCTGCCGCGAGCGAAAATCGATCATGCCCTTTTTTTGCCCAGGGATTTCTTGGAAACAGACAGAGCCTCAAGCGGGATCCAATTCTAGAAGTGGCTATCAGAAGTTGGTTATCTCCGAAAAAACCGGTAAGCGATTTTCGATCAAGCCTTGTTGTAGGATTGTATTTAGGCAAGCAAATACCACACCACAACCTCAGAGCGATTCATATGCATCTGGGGCAGAAGTCTTTGCCAGCCCAAGCTATCATGCAAAGCTTGGCAGGTCGTTGGCCCTCTCAGCTTAGCTAAAGAATCTTTACAATCCTTCGCTCCCATGGAGTTCAACCCCGACCAGAACTCTCCCTCGGCCAATTTGATTGGGGAACGGGTGCGCTGGGTGCGTGAGCGGCTGCAACTCACCCAAGATCAGCTGGCGGGTCGCTTGGCTAAGTACGGAGTGCAGTTGGACTACGTCAAGATCGGCCAGGTGGAAAAGGGGAAACGGCGGGTGATCGATAAAGAATTGGTGGCCTTTGCCAAAGCACTGGGGGTCTCCGTGACCTGGCTCCTCAGTGGGGATGAATCCCATCTGTAATGGGTCTCAGAGGGAGAACCCAGGGAAGATCTCCTTAGAACAGCCGGGATCCTTGGCGAAAACACGTAAATATTTTGAATTTTTTGGATACACTAGTTGCTAATTTCCGTATTTATACTGTAAGCTTGGCCTATCTCAAGCTTGGTTTTAGCTTTTCTCGAGCTTGCTCCACCGCAGACCTTTGGGGCAGATACCTTTGATCTCCCGCGACTACGGAATTTTCTCAAAAGCGATCCCGATCACCGACTTCTTCATCTAAGCTTGATACTGTCGATTTTCTGTCAAGGCCACTGCACCCCAACCGCCTCTGCGAGGTTTATCGATGTTCTCCTTCTTCAAGTCCAACGACTCCAATAATCGACAAACTGGATCCCACCGCACTCCCGCCTCCAGTAAAACCACCGGTACGCAGCGGATCCCGAATTACAACCGCATGTCTGCCCCTCATGAGGTGCTCAAGCAGGAAAAGCAGCTTAAGCGGGAACAGGAGTTTACCGAAATGGAGCGCTCCATCAACCGCATCCACTACTTTTTCCAAAAGGCGGATATGCCGCTGGAGATGCGGCAGGTGATGACCTACCGCAAGCTGATGGAGCTAGATTATTTCACCCCGCAAGCGGCCAAAGAGCTGATCCGCCAGTGGCAACAGCAAGAAGAGCAAGACCAAGAACGCCGTCGGGCTTGATCGAGGGAGTTGCTCCTCGCTGTGGCATTTTGTGGCCCCTAAGGTGCGGGAGGTTACTGAGATTTAGTCCTTCGCTTTGTAGCTAGCGTTAGCGGGATGGGCGTTAGGAATACGACCCGACGGCTCCCTCCCCGAGTTCAGCCAAGCTGTTTTGAGCGCATTTCCTCGGATCCCAGTCTTTTCGAGACAAGAACTACCAGCTCACCTGCTCCCGCAACTGTTCTAGACGAGCCGGGCCAATGCCATTCACCCGCTGCAGATCCTCCAAAGAAGAAAAGGGACGGGCCTCGATGATGCGCTGAGCAATCGCCGGGCCAATGCCGGGCAACTGTTCCAATTCCGCGGCTGTGGCCGTATTGATGTTGATACGTGCGGATCCTGCCGGTTGAGCGGCGGGGGTGATGGCCACCGGGGGGGCAGTCGGTTGTGGCTCTGGAATCCCCTCCACTTCTAGCTCCAGATCCGGCTCCGGCAAAGCAGCTGTGGCGGGTACAGGGTTGGGGCAGAGGCGGGATCCCTCTTCGGCCCGTTGTTGTAGGCGGCGGCTAGGGCCAAAGCGGGCATCAGTGATCAGTCGGTCGAACTCGCGCACAAAGTGATCTACCACCTGGCTGTTGCGGATGATCAACAGGTTCTCGTCATTGGTGTGGTTGGCCGCCACCGACCAATTGTGGGATCCCGTGATCACCGTGGCGCTAGGAGTACCAGGGTCGATAATGCCGAACTTGTGGTGTAGTTTATCGGTACGGGCCAGATTGGGCACCCCTACCAACTGAGCGGGCATCGTCCAGGGCAAACGCACCGGATCCACCGTGCAGTTTTCCCCAGGCAGCAGCAGCCCCCACATTTCTAGGGTGCGGCTGTAATCCCGAAAGGCAAAACCAGGGTCGAACACGCCGCGAATTTCCACATTGCGCTCCCGGCGCAGTTGCTTCATCTGGTTGGCAATGCCTTGATCGGTGAAGACAAACAGGGCCAGATCCACCTGTTGCTGCGCTTGGGCTAAAGTGGCGGCGATGATGCCGTTGGAGGTGGCTTCGTAGGGTAGAGAACGGCTGCTGGGGGAAAAATGCACCCCCACGATCGCATCGGCAATAAAGACGGTTTCTAGCGGTCGTCTGGGCTTTTGCACTCCGAACAGGCTGTCGGGCAAACCGCCGGGGCCATCCCCCCACAAGACGTTGAATTCATCGGTGTAGATGCGGGCTAGCTCGGGACTGTCCAGGAGCACCATGTGGTTGGCATTGCCAACACTGCCGGGAGAATCAAAATCGCCGTGGATATCAGAAAGGGTGAAATTGGCGGATCCCATCAACACTTTTTGCCCGTCAATGACAACAAACTTGTGGTGCATCAGACCACTCCCCTTAGAGCCGTCGGCGGTGTCATCCAGCCAGGGCACGTTGCCCCGATCCAACACCGCATACACATCCCGTGTGGCGATCTCCTCTTGCGAAAATTGCCCATCCCGGTTCACATCTACCAGGTTGCGATACTCCTCAAATTTGCCTCGGCTGCGCTCATCTAGCGCCTGGACTTGGCTAGGGGTGAGCTCATGCCAGGCCCGCACGTAGGAGTTTTCAGTAATAAAACGCACAGGGATCCCGGCCTGGCGACGTTCCACCAAAGCTTGGGCGATCAGGGGCAGGTTCAATTCTTGGACGGCAATATCGACGGAGTTTTGGGCCGAGCGAATCTGCGACACGATCAGGTCTTCCAGGTTGTAGCCGTAGCGATAGATCTGTCGATAGGGATCCCGGTAAGTGCTTTCGCGGCTTTGGTTAAACTCCACTCGAATGCGCGGATGTTGGGGCAGGGCGGCAAGGGTGGGCAGATCTGGATCCCGTTCGTAGGGTCTAGGCCTAGGGCCGACCCAGTAGCCAATCACCACCAAGACAAGAAGCAATGCTACCCAGGGCAACCAACGGCGAATTTGCCGTAACCAGGAAGGGATCCCGTTCATCGTTCCACCTGCCAAGCCTGTCACACCAACACCATATCGCCTCAAAGCAGAGCTTTCGAGTAGCCGGTGTTGCGGCAACAGTACCCCGAGAATTCCCTTCTCCCCCTTTGTAATTCCCAAGCTTGCTTTTTAAAATTGGGGCGAACATTTCAATTGATTAAATTTAATCATGATTCGTAAATTTTCTCTGGCTGGGTTGGCCATCCTCGCCGCTGCGCTGCTGGCTGCCTGCGGAAGTTCTAGTGGCGACACGGCGGTGTCTCCTCCTTCCCCTCCGCCCACCGTATCTCCCAGCCCTACTCCTGCTCCGTCAGATATTGTTACGATTGCTGCCGGTAATCCCGACTTCAGCACTTTGGTCACCGCCTTGCAGGCCGCAGATTTGGTTGGGGCACTCCAAGCAGAAGGCCCCTTCACGGTCTTTGCCCCCACCAACGATGCTTTTGCTGCTTTGCCCGAAGGAACTGTAGAGAGTCTGCTCCTGCCAGAAAATCAGGCTGAATTGGTACGCATTCTCACCTATCACGTTGTGCCTGCTGCCGCCCCATCCAGCGCGCTCAGCTCTGGCCAGCAGGTGACCACCTTAGAGGGATCCCCTGTGACTGTCACCATTGAAAATGGCGTGATCAAAATCAACGACGCGACGGTAATCACCCCCGATATCGAGGCGGCCAATGGCATTATCCACGTCATTGATGCGGTGCTGATTCCACCCCAGTAGGGGCATAGCGCATCATAAGATTTATAAGATTCTGTAGATCAGATCTATCAAATCTAGTAGGTCTAGTAGATCCAGCGGTTTTGGGGAGGAACCCATCATGGAACGGCCCAAATGGGTAGCGGTTGTCACAGGGATCCTGGCGATTGCGCTGGGGGTGGGCTATCTGCTGTTGGTACAGCTCCTGGATTATCGCGGGGGTGAATTTCTGCCCGCGCCGCTGGATCCGCTTGCCGTTATGAGAGGGGGATTCAGGCTCTCGGAGAGTTTGATTCCCTCTGGCTGGCAAGGATCCTTCAAACTCCACGGCTTTCTGAGTTGAAGCACTCTACTGTATAGAACAGGTAGAGATTTGCTCATACAGCCAGAACCGCCAAGGAGAACTCGCATGGATCTCGGTGCTAGCCCAGTGCAACCTTCCGAACAGGCTTCCTGGAGCGGCCCCTCGCGCAAACAACTGTGGATAGCCGCCATCAAGCCTCCCATGTACAGTGTGGCGATCATGCCGATTTGGGTGGGATCCGCCATTGCCTATGCTCAGGTGGGGGCGATGGATTGGCGGGTTTTGGCGGTATTTTTGGGGGCTGCCATCTGCATTTTGGCCTGGATCAACATCAGCAATGATGTCTTCGATGCACAAACGGGTATCGACAAAAACAAGCATCACTCGCTGGTGAATCTGACGGGTAAGCCGGAGCAGGTGTTTTGGGTGGGCAACGCTTTCTTAGCCCTCGGCCTACTGGGAATCCTATGGCTGAGCTGGCGGCAATCGGATCCGACGGTGCTGGTGCTGGTGTTGATCGCCTGTGGGCTGGGGTATGCCTACCAAGGGCCACCCTTGCGTCTGGGCTATCAGGGCATTGGGGAGATCCTCTGCTTTTTCAGCTTTGGACCATTGGCGGTTCTGGCCGCCCACTACAGCCAAATTCAAACCTGGTCGCTGACGGGGCTAGCGGCTTCTTTGGTGGTGGGGATGGTCACCAGTTTGATCTTGTTTTGTTCCCATTTTCATCAGGTTCAGGATGATCTGGCCTCCGGCAAGCGCTCGCCGGTGGTGCGGCTGGGGACCCTGCGCTCGGCTCGCCTTATCCCCTGGATCTGTGGCAGCATTTTTGGGTTGACGGCGATCTTTGTGGGTTTGGGGATATTTCCGGTTTGGACGTTGCTCAGCTTGGCGGGGATCCCCTTTGCGGTGCAGCTGTCGCGGTTGTTGGGTACCTATCATGACCAGCCGCAGCGAATTAGCCAATCGAAGTTCATCGCTGTCGCTCTGCACTTTTGGGTGGGGCTATTTCTGGGGTTGGGGTTTATGCTGAGTCGCCTTGGCTGAGTCGCCGGTTCGAGCCCAAGCCGACAGGTGTGCGGGGGATCCCCCGGATGCTACTGGGAAATTTAAGATAAGCTACAGCCTAGTGTGCCGGAGCGGGGTATCGGCTCCAGCGCAGGTTAGGGGTTGAGGTGAGAGAGCAGCGAGAACAGCATGCGGCGATTATTCAATTCCAACCTGATCGTGGCCCTGTTGGGGAGCGGGATCCTGGCTGCTTTGATTGGCTGGGCTTTGTTCATCGATATCGAAGAAGTGAAGGTGGAGGCGCCTCCCGTCGAGCAGCCGGCCTCCGTTAGCCGCAGGGTGGATATTCTCGGTCGTCGGGGAGGCTATCAGCGTTGGCGGTTGATCGCCGAACAGGTGGACTCGGCAACAGGCCAGCAGGTGTTTGAGCAGGGGGCGCACGGGTACTTTTACGGGGAACCTGCCCCCCAGCGCCAGGGAGAGCCGGATCCCTTTTTTGATAGCAGCGAACAAATGACCTGGCGAGCCAACCAAGCCCGCTACAATGCCACCGCTGATGAACTTCACCTGCAGGAAGATGTCCGGGTGCAGAGTGATGATGGCAGCCTGCTTCTGACTAGCGCCCTAAAAGTGACCCCCGAAGAGCGCATCGAAGTGCCGGCAGAGTTCACCCTTAAGGGGCAGGAAATGGTGCTGCATGGCCGCTCCGGCTCCTTTAACTTTCAATTTGCCCTCCTCAGTGCCCAACAGGGCAAGCTGATCGTGTTGCCCCCCGATAGCCCTGCGGCCACCCAAATTGCCATGGCTGATCCTGCTAGCGCCCCCCAATGGTTAGCCAGTGCTGCTGCGGATCCCGGCTCCACTACCATCACTGCTGACCAGATCACCTACGACCGCACCAACCAAGTGGCCCAGGGGGAAGGCAACCTGCTCATTCAAGAAAGTGGCATCGAGATTCGCGCCCCTCAGGGCACCTACCTACGCCAGCAGGCCCAAAGTATTTTGTCCGGAGGGGTGGTGTTGCAGGAGTTGGCCAGCGATGGCGATCGGGATCCGCTGCTGGCGGATCTGGCGTTGGCCCAGGCTTCTCCCAACCCCGAATCCACTCAAGATCAACAAGATCAGGAGGTGACGATCATCGCCGACCGCCTCACCTACGACCGCAACACCCAAATTGCTCAAGGGGAAGGCAACCTGGAGATCCAACAGGGGGAAACCCTCATCGAGTCCGCCCAGGGCACCTACCGCCGCCGCGAATCCCAGAGCATTTTGACAGGGGGGGTCACCCTACGAGAACCGGGCCGGGTGCTGACTTCCGCCCGCCTAGAGGGCAACCACCGCGACAAGATCTTCTTCTTTGAGGAAGACGTGCTCTACCAGCAGATGGCCGCTGCCACCCCCACCCCAGAAGGGGGATCCCTGACGAATGAGCTGAGGCAGGCGGAAACTGAAGTGCGAGCTGCCCGTTTGGTCTACAATTCCCGCACCGAAACCTCGGAGTTTAGCGATGCCGTGGAGTTTATTCAGCGGGGACGTAAAGCCAGGGCGATGCAAGCCACGATTACGCCTGAGATGGTGGAGTTGAGTGGGGATGTGCTGATTGAGCAAATTGAGGGGGATTGGCTGGCGCAGCGCCTTCAAAATCCAGAGACTCAGGCGGATGTAGATCAACCCACGGTGATCTATGCGGATCGGGTGGAGATCGACCAGGCCAGCAGCGATGCCCGCTTTTTTGGCAATGTGGTGATCGTGCAGGCCAATCGGGCCATTGAAGGAGATCGCGCCGATTACTTTGATCAAGAACAGATTTTCAAAATCACCGCCGAACGGGATCCCGTTGTCCTCTGCGATCGGGGTGATATGAACCCAATCCCGCGCGGCAGTACCGAAGCCTTACCCGGTCGGAATGCGTTGGATCAGATGTGTCGAGGTGCCAACCGCCTCAGCGGTAAGTGGGTCACCCTCGATATGGATCGGGATGAATACACCGTCGAAGGAGATGAGGCGCAGCAGGGGATGTTTCAATTTCGCATCACCGATTCCCTCTAAAGTACCCAGCCGGGGATCCGCTCTGGGGTGTCAGGGGCTGGGGGTGTTGGGAAGGCTGACTGAAGTTGTGGAGGTGAGATGACCACCCAATATGCCGATAGCGCGCCGCGCTCCACAGAACCCGATCCCAAACCCCGTACCGCCCCTCCCCGGAGAGGCGGTTTTTGGGGATCCCTGCAGTTGGGGGCAGGCTTTTTGGAGCTGTACCTTTTCAAGGAGATGATTCGCCCCTTCTTTCTGGGGGTGGCGGGGGGCACCGTAATGATGCTGGGCAACCAGCTATTCATTTATGCCGATCTATTAGTGAAAAAGGGTGCTCCTCCGCTAACAATTTTGCACATTCTCATCCTCAATCTGCCCGCTATCCTGGTGGTGACCTTCCCGATTGCCGGCCTATTTGCCACCCTGCTAACCCTCGGCAAAATGGGAGCCGACAGCGAGATCATCGCCCTGCGTGCCGCCGGGATCCCTTATCGCAAAGTGTTTATTCCGGTGCTCTGTATTGGGTTGCTGGTGAGTGGTTTGGCCCTGTTTACCAACGAAGTGATTGTGCCCCAGACCAACCAGAAGGTGAAAACCCTGAACAAGAATCTGATCTTGGCTCAGGATGCCATCCTGTTTAACCCGGAAGAGATCGTGCGGGTAGATGATGACCTCTGGTTTCATGTCGGCTCCATCGACCCCGAAACCGGCTTGATGCGGGATTTGGTGATTTTGGATCGCAAAGCGGAAACTGGGCATTTGCGCTACCCGCAGGTGATTTCTGCCCAAACGGCCCAACAAGTGGGGCAATCTTGGCAACTGCGGGACGTGGTGGTGCGTCGTTATGACCAGCAGGGGCGTACCTACTACGAGGGCCAAGTAGAAGAAATGGAGCTGAACATCGTCAATAAACTGGTGGGCCTGATCTACGCCGAAAAGGTGCCCCAAGAACAACGGGCTGGAGAGTTATGGGATCAGTGCCAGCGCTACCGACAGGAACAGCGCCCCTCTGCAGATGTCGCCCGCTGCCTGACGGAATATCACCTCAAGTTCGCCATTCCCTTGGCCAGTTTCTTCGCTGTCCTAGTGGCGGCCCCCTTGGGTCTGCAAACGGTGCGGCAAACCGGACGCTACGGAGGCGTGGCGCTAGCGATTGTTCTGGTGTTTATTTACTATGTACTGATGAGCCTGGGGCGAGCGATGGGTCGAGTGGAGCATATCGATCCTTGGCTAGCGGCCTGGTTGCCGAATATGATTTTCGGTGGGGTAGGCTTTTCTTTACTGTGGCGGTTTTTACGGTGAAATCCTGCAACTTCCCAGATGGCTTTGGCTCTTGGGCGAGAACCGCCTGGTTGGCCTTGTGTTGTAGCGGATCCCTTTGGTTGGTGATGGGGGAGGCGGTTTTTGCGCAGCTGGAGCCCCTACCCACCGAGATGGAGGGCTATCAGCGGTTTTGGGCCATGCAAACCCCCGCCCAACGCCTACAACTGGCCCGCCGGGATCCCCGCCCAGAACCCACCGCCCCCTCGGGTGCAAGCTTGTTGGGAGATCCCCTGACTCTGGCGGAGGCGCAACAGCCCAGCCAGGCTGGTGCTCCCTCGATTTCCTCCACCGTTGCCTCTGCTTCTGCATCCCCTCTAGCGACCGCTGGGATCCCGGATGCTTCGCCACCACCCATCACGGCCCCAACGAGTTCCTCCTATTCTCAAGAGCAAGAAACGGCTCCTGCCACAGCCCTCACCTCGGAAGAGCTGAACCGGCAGCGCATCCAACGTCTGTTGGCGGAAGGGGCGGCAGCCCATGCCCAACGACAAGCACAACAGGCCACAACCCCGCCAACGGCGGGGCGGGTTCAGGCGACACCTAATCCCCCAGCTCCGACCCTGACCTCGACTCAGCCCCCACAACCCACGACTTCCCAAGCTTCCGCCCTGCGGGTGGAAGAGCAACCCTGGCTGCGCTCCAACGATGGGTTGGAGCCATTCACCCCCGGTTCCTCCTCCTCCGAGACCGTGGCCGTCGGCAAACCCGAGGAGAACGCCAGTGAAGAAGAGGAGTTGGGTCGGATCCCGTCTTTCCCGGAAACGGCCCCGCTGTTGATTTCGCAGGCGGGTGGAGAGCTGGGGCTGAGGGGTATGCTCTCCCAGGGATCCCCTTTGGATCCGGAGCTGGTAGAAAACTTCCCCCTGCTACAGAAGGGATCCCCGTCCTCCATCGAAGCAGAACCTGAAACAGAAGCATCAACAGAAACATTGACCTCTACCTCGGGTTTGTCTCTGGCTCCAGAACTGCTAGAGCGTTTCCCTCTTTTGAGAACCTTGGGAGCTGAAGCGGATTCCCCCTCCTCAGATCTGCAGGCGGCGCTCCCCCCCACTCCAGATCTGCCCGGATCCAGCAGCCAAGGATCCCAGATTCGCCAGCAACTGTCGGCCACCGCCACCGCCCAACGACAAATCCCCCTCGATCCGGATCAAATCAACGTCAATGGGGATGTGCTCAGCTACATCGCCGAAGAGGATCTGGGCATCGTCGAGGGGAACGCCCTGATCCAGCTTTCCGATGGCACCCGCATTACCGGCAACCGGCTGTTGTTTTATCGGCGAGAACGGCGCTTGCGCAGCGATGGCCCCTTCCTCATGGAGCAGCCCCCTGGCCCGCAAGGACGCGGGATACGCCAAATTCAAGGGGAAAACCTGGATCTGGATATCCCTAGCCGTACCGCCCAATTTGAAACCTCGCTGGTGATCCTGCCGGGGGAAGAGCCGGGGACGAAAGTTTTTGTGCGCAGCGAAGAGACCACCGCCCTTTTGGGGGATCAGATCTTCTTCGAGAAGGCCACCATCACCACCTCGCCAGAGCCGCCCATTACCCACTACGTGCAGGGGGATCGGGTGGAGGTGTTCCCGGATGACCGGGTGATGGTCTACGACGCGCGCATGTTTGCTGGTGGGGAGCTTACCGAGCAGGGCGATCTGCAGGCGGGCACCCAGATCGCCTACTTTCCGCTGTTTGTGTATAGCTTGCGAGATCACCAGTGGATTCTGCCCGGGCAAAGCGAAACGGAAGGGGTGTTCGTCAAGTCCAGCTGGGCCTATCGCTTCGATGAGTACAACTTCGGCGGCTTGCGGGTGGATGCCATCCAGAAAAAAGGCTTGGGGGTGGGCTTCCTGCACGACTACATTCTGCCCATCACCGACAGCGTCAACTATGGGCGGGCCCAATTTTATTTGGTCACAGAAGCGGATCAACAGCGGATGTCCAGTCGCTTCCGGGTGGATCACAACTTCAACTTTTACGCCGCCACGATTTTTGGCCAAGCGGGGCAACTGCGGGGTCAGCTCAACCTCAACCTGGACAACACCTACCGTCCGGCGGGGGGGCGTAACGATAACGCCGATTTACGCCTCAACTCCACCTTCCAGGGGGATCTTTCCACCACCACCCTGAACATCAGCCGCACCGGATCCCAGGAGCGGGGCACCTACAGCTTTCCTCTTACCCTCAGCCACAACCAACGCTACGGGGGCGTGCACTGGCTGCAATCGGACTTGCGGCTGGACTACAACCAGCGGGTGAGCATTCAAGATGGCCCCGACTTTGCCGATGCCCGTCTGACTTTGGGTACGCAACTAACCCCGCCCGGCTGGGGAGGTAGCTACCGCCTCAATTACCGCGCCTACAGCAGCTCCAATGGCGACAACGAGCCACGCCGCAACTTCGAGTTGGCCTTCAACCCCGACCTAATCCGCATCACCCCCGATATCTCCCTCACCAATGCCCTCACCCTGACCCAGGAGCAACAACCAGATCGAGAAGTGGGATCCGGCCTCAACTTTTTTAATCGCTACGAGCTGCGCTCCAGCCTGCGGTTTAACGACATTCAACCGGCCCGTTGGGTGACAGTTATACCCGGCTCCATCGACTACAGCCAGGTACTCTACTCCACCCCCGACCAGGAATCCACCGTCAGTCTCAACCCCCGCCTTAGCCTCAGGCCTGCCGACTGGAACACCATCGATCTGCGCTATAGCCGCACCTTCTACGGCAACAACTCCGTGCCCTTTCAGACCCTTTCCACCAGCCCCAAAGATGTGGATCGCATCAACGCCAACATCAGCTTCTTTACCCCCCGCGATCTCCTGCCCAACGTGCCACCTGGCTACATTGCCTTTGAAGATGACCTGCCTGGTGAGCTGCCGATAGCCCTGACGTTCCCTGATGATACACAAGAAGATTTGGAGGCGATCGCCACCCGGAACCTGCAGGAATTGCAGGCGGAGGTGAAAAATCTGCTGCGTCTGGACACCACCGCCGGCTACGACTTCATCAACCAAAAGTGGGATGTAGTCAACGCCAACTTCACCTGGAACACCACCCCCGATCTGTTCAACATTCAGTTGCAAACCGCCTATGACCTGAACGAAGGGGAACTGCGGCCAGTCCGCCTACAATATCGGGGACGTAGCAGTACCACCTTCAACCGGGATCAGCGCTCCGGTTTGGATGTGTATGAGCCAGGGATCAGCTATTCCTTGCAAGCTGTCTACGACCCCAAACTGGGTGAGATTTCCACCTACGGGGTGGATCTAGATGCCACTATCGGCACGCAATGGCAAAATCACTGGCGGTTCCGATTGGGCCTGACGGAAGAAGGGATCCGCCGTGTGGAAGTACGTCGTGATCTGCGGGATTTTGAGTTGCGCTTAGCCTACGATCCGACAGCAGAAATGCTGCGTTTGGAAGGGATCCTGGTAGCCTTCCCCAGTCGCCCGGTGGGTCTGACCCAAGAGCGAGGAGATTTTCTCCTGACTACCCCTGGCGGCGCCTTTAGTTTGGATGATTTGGGGCGCTGAGCATCAGGTGAGATGAGAAGTGGTATTTCTGCCAAGGTTCTCACCGGATCTCGATGACATAATGACTGTAAGATTGACTACAAGTCTACTGCCACTGGAAAGTAACCGTGACGCGATCCCAGTTGGCCTCCGTTTTCAGCACACTGGCAAAGGCCTGTTCTCCGGCAGGCACATCGCTGGGCTCAAACCCCGCCACCCGTGTATCCACCACGTTTTCCCCTTGATAAAAGCTAAAGCGGGCTTGGGCATTCAACACGGTGCGGGTACTGCGGTTGATCGCCTCCACACTCAGGCGGCTGCCGGCTCCCACCCGTTCTTCCCGAATTTGCCCCACAATGACAAAATCGCCCGGATTGGCAGCAGATGCCGCTGGGGTTGCGGTGGGTTCAGGAGAAGGCGGCTGTTGGGCGGTCTCGCTTGGGCCAGGATCCGATTGCTGCAGAAGCTCCAAAACTCGAGCCAGTTCCTGCTGAAAGAAAACAAAGGCTTCCCGCGATTGGTTAGCCACCTGCGCCAAAATCAGCCGATCCGACTCTTCTACCGGAATCTCCAGAAGAGGGCTGGCCCCGCTTAAGGTGACTTGAATGCTGGAGACCTCTTGGTTGATGAACTTATCCAGGTAGGGAAAGAGGTTGAGAATGCATTCCTGAAAGGATCCCATCGGCATGGTGCGGTTGTTGGTCAGCACCAAGTCGGCACGCTCACAACTGTCCCGATCCTCTAGGTCGATTTCCATCGGCACCTGAAAGGATCCCAGGCTGGTATTGGTAATGGTGACCGTAATGCCGTACACGTCCTGCCGCCAACCGTGAATGATCTCCAAACTAGGACTGGTCACTTCCTCGGTGAAATACTCTCCCGCCCAGGTTAGGGATCCCCAAGAAACTAGGACAGGCGACAGCACAGCGGTCAGGCGAACAAGTTTCCAATTCACCTCAGCTCTACCTCACATACAGCTAGGTTGCTTATCCGGTCAGTGCTACAGGGATCCCTGCTACCCCGGAATGGGAATAGCCTAACCTCAGATCTCATCCTGAACCAAGAGGAACAAACAGGTTTTGCACAAGCCAGAGGATTCTTGTGGGAGGCATCAGGCCTGTACAAGAGATGCTATCTCTCATCCTCGACAACCCTCTGTAGATTCAGCTCTTGCGCGGTTTTCCTACAACAATGCTTGTGTCCTTGAAAGACTTTACCTGAAAGATTGTAGAAAAATACTCTGGTGACATAGCCTATGCAAGGTGACGAGCGTTGCCCTATGGGCCGCTACAGGCGAACGCGCTAGCGTGCCCTTGGCCTCAAGAGCTGTATTAGCTGTATTATGTGTGTTCAAAATAGGTGTATCCAAAATAGCCATCTCGATTCATGGGTGAGATTCATGAATGAGATTAACTCTCAAGGATAGTTCTGTATAGATCTCTACATAGATCATGTATAGATCGAAATCAAATAGAACTTTAAAATCCTCAAGTTGGGAATTTATTGTACGTGACGGTAGCTTGACAGGAATTAGGCTGCATAGATACCATAATTTCATGTCAGCCAGCCTAATTCTGCGGGTCACACTGGGTTAAGGGCCATTCAGTCTGCCGACTCACCGATCTAAATGCAGAAGCGGGGGAACCATTTCCAGGGGCTTACTCTGAGCATACGCCAGGGAGAGTATCTCTTAGCTCTAGCCCGTCAGCTAACTCCGTCGGCATTAAGAGGTGGCTAAAGAATGAGGGATCCGTCTGTGAGCGGAGTTTCGTTCGTTAGAGACCTACGGGGCTGAACATCAGTGGTGACAGAGGTTTTTGGGCTTTTGGCCAGAGTCCTCTGCTTTCTCCTATTACTTCACTCCCCACGGATGCCCCTATGCAGAATAGATTTGATGATACGGCTGCCTGGGTGCGGCGACTGTGGGCCTGGGTCTTTCAAGAGCAAATACTTTGGCCTTCGGCCGGATTCGGGATCCTCTTGGCCTTGTGGTGGGGGATAGCCCTCTGGCGCAGCGACTTGATGCCCACCCCACCTCAGGCGTTCGTGGCCAATTTGGATTACATTTTGCATCCCTTTTATCGCCGGGGCCCCGGGGACTTGGGGATAGGCTGGTTGCTTTTGGCCAGCCTAAGGCGAGTGCTGACAGGTTTTTTGTTGGGTGCTGTTGTGGCCATTCCGATGGGATTTTGGCTGGGAATGTCACGTTCAGCATGGCTGATGTTCAACCCGATCGTGCAGATATTGAAGCCGGTTTCTCCCCTGGCTTGGTTGCCGATTGCTCTTTCTATCTTTAATTTGGCCAATCCTTCCGCCATCTTCGTAATTTTTATCACTTCCCTCTGGCCTACGATCATCAATACTGCCGTCGGCGTGGCCAGTGTGCCGCAAGATTATCTGGATGTGGCACAGGTATTGGAAATGCCTCGTTGGCGGCAAATCCTCAAGGTTATTTGGCCGGCAGCCTTGCCCTACATCTTTACAGGCTTGCGGATTAGCTTGGGGATCGCCTGGTTGGTGATTGTGGCGGTGGAAATGCTCACGGGCGGCATTGGTATTGGCTTTTTCGTCTGGGATGAGTGGAACCGTCTCAATCTCAGCGCTGTATTTTTATCGGTGCTGGTGATTGGAGTGACGGGGTTGGTGTTGGACTACCTATTGGGCCAGATCCAAGTGTGGGCGACCCATCGACCGGCAGCCCAAGGCTAACCGAGAGGGATCCCGCGGTTCGGCTCATCATCCTGGCAATGACTAACCTGGCAATGACTAACTAGGAGCAGGGCCTAATATCCCCACATTGAGGTAGGAAGTTGCTCTGGTGCTGGTCTTTGATTTGATTTTCTTTGATTTTCTGACTTGATCTATCGATACGATTGCGAGGTTTTTTCATGCTCTCAAGACCTCATTCCCGGCGCAGCTTATTGCGAGGGTTGGGCGCCGCCGGGGCTGGGATCCTAACAGGCAGGATCTATCCAACCGTACAAGCAGCCGACATCGAGCCAGTGGTGGATCCGAGTTCTCTGGAGAAGCCCAATTTGACGGTGGGCTATGTGCCGGTCAACGATTGTGCCCCGTTTGCAGTGGCCTATGAGAAGGGCTTCTTTCGGAAATATGGGCTGAATGTCCGCCTCAATCGCGAATCTAGTTGGGCCAACTCTCGGGATGGGGTAATCTTCGGGCGGTTGGATGCTTCGCCTGTGGTGGCCGGGGCTGTAACCAATGCCCGCTTGGGGGCGGAAGGAGCGCGGCGAGCGCCTATGTGTGCGGCCATGACCATTCACCGCCACGGCAATGCCATGACCATGAACCCTGCCATGTGGGAGGCTGGCTTGCGGCCTTGGTATGAGTATGCCGGGAATCTAGAAGCCTTTGGGCGAGACTTTCGTGGCTACTTTCAAACTTTGCCCAGCCAGCGGCGACTGTGGGCCACGGTGCTCAGTTCGGCCATTTACGAATACTTCATCCGGTATTTGGCCGCTGATGCCGGGATCAATCCGATCGCAGGGTTTCGTATCATCATCATTCCGCCGCCCCAGATGGTGACCAACATTCGTATTGGCGCCATGCAAGCCTACATGGTGGCGGAGCCATGGAATACCCGCGCCATCACGGGCAATGAGGGGGTAGGGTTCACCTTCGCCCATGGCAAAGAGGTCTGGCGAGGTCATCCCGACCGGGTGTTGGCGGTGATGGAGAACTTTATTGAAAAGAATCCTCGCACCTATCGCGCCCTGGTGATGGCGATGATCGAGGCTTGTCGCTACTGCGATGAACACCGGGAGGAGATAGCAGAATTGATCTCGGCCCGAGCCTATACGGGTGCCCCAACTCGCTACACCAGCCCCGCCATTGTCGGGAACTATAACTACGGCGGCTTTGATGAACAGGATCGCATCCGCCAGATGCCAGACAGCACGCTATTTTTCCGGCTTCCGGAGGATTTGCCCCATCCCGAGCAAGATCACTCCACCTTTCTATGGCAATCCCAGGGCATCTGGCTAGTTACTCAGGCGGCCCGTTGGGGTCAGATCCCGGAGATCCCCGCTGATGTAGAAGAGCGGATCCGACGGGCTTGGCGCACCGATCTCTACCGGGACATTGCCGCTGATATGGGGATCCCCTGCCCGGCGGAGGATTTCAAGCTTGAGCCAGCAGAAGTATTTATCGACAACAAAGCCTTTGATGCGGGTGACCCAGTGGGCTATCTGAATAGCTTTGAGATTCGAGCCAATCGCCCGTTAGCTTTTTATCCGTCATAAGGTCAAGACGTTGAGTCCAATCCAGTTCCAAAGATTCTTCTTCTCACTGCGCCAAGTGCATACTGACGTGAACACTCTTCACCGGAGATCTCACCATGAAGACCCAAAAAACATTACAGTCCTCTCCGTTTTTGCGCCCAATTTTGCAACAGCTCCAGGATGGGTTAGATCATCCAGCCTTACATCCGCCTATTTTGGTTTCAGGATCCCAAAGTGATGCCCCCCAAGATTATCTCAAGCTGGCGGTTGCCTATAACGGATCCCCCGGCAGTCACGCGGCCCTGGATTTAGCTCTTTGGATGGCTCATCAAACTCGTATTGCCACCTCGCAAATTGTGGCTCTGCATGTGGTGTTTGTCGGGGATCCCAACCTGAAAAGCAATGCCCCCGCCCTCAGCCAGGCTGATGTCCTACTCCATCAAGCCCGTGCTCTCGCGGATGAATGGCGGGGGCAACTCCATGCCCATTTGCGGTTTGGGGATCCGGCTGCGGAGTTGAAAACGGTGGTCGCCCAAGAAGGGATCCAGATTTTGATCGTGGGCTGCCGGTCATCCCAACATCCCTTGGTACGGCTGTTAGGAAATTGTCCGGCTGTGGTTCTGGGGATCCCGGAGACAGGGGTTGTGCCGTCTGAGACGGTTGTGGTGGGTTAGGCCATGGCTGTGCAGTGAGAGAAGCTAAACAGAAGGAGGTGGTTTTGATGAATTATCCTGTGCCGTTTTCCCAGACACTAGATGCCGCCCATTCATCAGAGAAGTTTTTAGAGATCCGGGGCTTGGTGAAAGCCTATCGAGATCCCCAAGGCCAGAATCTGGTGGTGCTCAATGGCATTGATCTGACTGTAGGTGAAACCGAATATATCTCGATTATTGGGCATTCTGGGTGCGGCAAATCCACCTTGCTCAAATTGGTGGCAGGGTTAGAGCAACCCACCGAGGGCTCTCTGACCTTAGAGGGTAAGCCCATTCGCAAGCCCGGAGCCGAGCGGATGATGGTGTTTCAACACTATTCCTTGTTGCCGTGGTTGACGGTGCGAGAAAACATTCAACTGGCGGTAGATGAGGTGCTCAAAACCCAATCTCTGCAAGAACGGCGCCAGATTGTCGAAGCCCACATTCAACTGGTGCATCTAGAGGCGGCGGCCAATAAATATCCTGACCAAATTTCGGGTGGGATGAAGCAGCGGGTTGGCATTGCCCGTGCCTTGGCAATTCGACCCAAGTTGTTGCTGATGGATGAACCCTTTGGCGCTTTGGATGCCTTAACCCGCCGCCGCCTGCAGGAGGAGGTTTTGGCCATTTGGGAGGGACATCGGCAGGCGGTAATCATGATTACCCACGATGTAGATGAAGCTGTTTATATGTCAGACAAAATCATCCTGATGAGCAATGGGCCCAAAGCCCGAATTGGCGAAATCTTGACAGTGGATCTGCCGCGCCCTCGCCCCAGCCGACATGATTTGAGGGAGATGCAAAACTATCATGATTTGCGGAACCATGCCCTTGATTTTTTGGAGAAGTCTTATGCCCTAGGGCCGATCCAGACACCCCAAAAATGACCGAAAAACAGATTTTTCTTGCAGTTGTTCCTTCATCGAACTGGGGTTCTTCGCTCCAGAACTTCTTTGGCAAGGATAGTAACCAGCGCTAACAAAGACAGTAACACCGCTGCACTATAGGCCGAGGGGGTGGCATAGCTCTTGTAGGCATCCTCCACAAACAAGGGTAGGGTTTGGGTGCGACCGATGATGTTGCCTGAGACCACTGCTACTGCGCCAAATTCCCCCATGGCCCGCGCATTGGTGAGGATGACCCCGTAGAGCAGGCCCCAGCGAATGTTGGGCAACGTCACCCGCCAGAAGATCTGCCAGGGATTGGCTCCTAGGGTTTTGGCTGCTTCCTCTTGATCGGTGCCGGCTTCTTCCAGCACGGGCAACACTTCCCGCGCCACAAAGGGAATGGTGATAAAGGTTGTGGCCAGCACGATCCCCGGAAACGCAAAGATCACCCGCATATTCCAGGCTTGCAGCCAATCCCCCAGCCACCCCTGGCGACCAAAGATCAACACAAACATCAAACCCGCTACTACCGGCGAGATGGAAAAAGGCAGATCAATCAGACTTAGTAAAAATGTGCGCCCTCGAAATCTTTTGTGGGCAATCGCCAGAGCAGCACACACCCCAAAAATTGTATTGAGGGGCACCACAATCAGGGCTGTCATTACTGTCAGCCATAGGGCACTAACAAAATCTCGCTGGGTTAGATTCTGGAAAAATGGCCCAATGCCACCCTTAAACGCCTGATAAAACACATTGATTGCCGGGATCCCTAAAAGCAAGGCAATATAGACAACCACTATGCCAATCAACACCCACTGTACCCGGGAGCCTTGAGATTTTCCTGGGCGCTCGTGTTGAGAGGGTGGAAGGATCCCAGTTTGGCCGTAGATCTCAGGTTTCATAGCGACGCCCCCAGGCTTGTAAGAGGTTAATAGCAATGAGCGAAACTAGCGAGATCAAGAGCAAAACCGTGCCGATCACGGTCGCGCCCGCATAGTCATATTGCTCCAGTCGTTGGATCACCAGCACAGCCGAAATCAAGTCTCGAAAGGGAATGCTAGAGGCGATGATCACAATCGATCCGTACTCCCCCACCGCCCGCGAAAAGCCCAGTGCCACCCCCGTCAAAATGGCTGCCATCAACTGTGGTAAAAGCACCTTCCAAAAGGTCTGAAAGCGAGAGGCCCCCAGACTCCAAGCGGCTTCTTCCACCTCTTTTTCGATCTCCTGCAATACCGGCTGCACCGTCCGCACCACAAAGGGTAGCGAGATAAACAACATCGCCACCCCCACCCCCAAGCGGGTAAAGGAGATGCGGATTCCCATAGGGGCGACCAGGGATCCCATCCAGCCATTGTTGCTGTAGACCGTCGCCAGGGTCAGCCCTGCCACTGCCGTGGGGAGGGCAAAAGGCAAATCGATGATCCCCTCGATCATTTTTTTGCATGGGAACCGATAGCGCACCAGCACCCAGGCCGTCAGGGTGCCCAAAATGCCGTTAATTAAGGCCGCGATCAACGCCGTAACGAAGGTAACTTCATAGGTAGACACCGCCACCCGATCCGTGGCAATCCGCCAGAACTCCGCCGGCCCCACCGTGCTCGCCCGCAGAACCAAGGCTGTCAGGGGCACCAACAGCATGAAGAACAAATAGATGAAGGTCACCCGCCACGGCCACGATAGATTGGCCAGAGCCTTGAAGGAGTTGACGTTAGACTGTGAAGGAGCAGCAGATAAAGTCATAGAGGGTAGTTCAGTGTGAGCACGCTTTAGGTTGAGTGAGCCATGGAGCAGATTATCCAGATTATCGAGTTTTGCCAGAAGTAGCAGGTGACGGAATTTGCCCTATTTGTCTGCCTATTGCAAGATAACTTTCAACCGGTTAGCGACATCAATGTGATGGTGAATGTGATGATGAATTTTGCTCCTGAAGCTCGTATTATCCTATGAAATCTGACAGAAATGGGAGATACAGCAGATTCAGCTCAATCCCTTGCTTCATAAGGTTTTTTGCTTAGCTCAAGAGTCTGCGTGAAGTCGGAAAAGGCTGTAGTTGCGTTGAAAGGTCACTCTGACCTCTGCTCAGGTGATCTTAATCTTATAGAATCAAGTTGAAGAATCAAGTTGAGCTATCTATCTTGGTAACAGAGTTAGTTAAGGGTGTTCCTCTGAACACATATTAAACCCAGAATAGTGAGGTTATCTCAGGCAGGAATAGAGCTGTTCTGTACTGCCCGATGATTTGAATCCATGGGAAATGCCTTGATTGCTTTGGGTCGTACATACACCCGTTGACCCCGCTGGATGGGGGTTGCGGCATATTGCTCGCGGCTCAGGTGTGCCCACAGGGATCCGCCATCATGGAGAACCAACTCCGCTTGAATTTCTCGACCTAAGTGCAGCACATCCTGTACCTGCGCCGAGACTCCACCACTGCAGGGATCCGTCTCGACTAGCACATCATGGGGGCGCAAGAACACCTGCTGGGATCCCTGAAACTCAGGTAACTGGCAGGACAGGGCAGACTTCGGATGCAAGACATTCACCTGCCCCACAAAGCTCATCACAAAGGGGGTGGCCGGATGGTCGTAGATTTCCGCCGGGGATCCCACCTGTTCGATCTGGCCGTGGCTCATCACCACAATTTGATCCGCCACCTCCATCGCCTCCTCTTGGTCATGGGTGACAAACACGGTGGTAACATGCACCTCATCGTGTAGCCGCCGCAACCAAGCCCGTAGCTCCTTGCGCACTTTGGCATCGAGGGCCCCGAAGGGTTCATCCAAGAGCAATACCTGCGGCTCCACCGCCAAGGCCCGGGCTAGCGCCACCCGCTGCCGTTGCCCGCCCGAGAGCTGCGAGGGATAGCGATCCCCAAAGCCTGAGAGCTGTACCAACTCCAGCAGCTCATCCACCCGCGCCCGAATCTCTGCCCGCGATGCTCTGCGGATCTCCAGGCCAAAGGCGACATTTTGCCGCACCGTCATGTGCCGGAACAGCGCATAGTGCTGGAATACAAAGCCAATGTTGCGCTCCTGCACACTGGCATAGGTGGCATCCCGTCCGGTGAGCAAGATCCGCCCAGTATCGGGCATCTCCAGGCCGGCAATCAGCCGCAGCAAAGTGGATTTCCCAGATCCCGATGGCCCTAGCAAAGCAACAAGGGATCCCGTTTCAATGGTGAGATCCGTCGGTTGCAGAGCTTGAAAATCTCCAAACCGCTTTGAAACCCCTTCAATCGTGATGCCCATGCTACGTGCCTTTGGCGATGAAACGAATGCTGGCTAGACGAGACATAATCTTACAGTACTCAATTCCACGGTATTCCGGTCGAATAACCGCTAATTAAGGTTGAATCTACCACGGTCAAGCTTAGAATGCAAGTGTTTTAGGATTCAATTCCAGCTCACCAGCTAGGGCGGTCTGGGATGTGTCTAGAAAGCCAACCGTGATTTCAGTTACTACAGTCTTTTCCGACTTCACGTACAACACAAGGTCAAGAAGAAATTCTTGTTGGACAAAGGGTTGGCCTGCATCGACTGTGGTATGTATCTGTGGTATATATCGCTGGAAAGGGCTGTACCTTTGCTATTAGTTGGATCCCATTGCTTGACAGGAACCGAGACTTTGATCCGTTTGTCGCCCAGCAGGGCTTGATTTCAGCGTTGTCATCCGTTGTCAAAGTTGCGCCTGGATGTCATCGAAGATGGCCCCATCGTCGAAGAATTGTTGCTGCACGGCATCCCAACCCCCTAAATCCTCCACTGTGAACAGGTTGTCGAGGGTCGGGTACTGATCGGCAAACTCGGCAGCCACCTCTTTATTCACAGGGCGAAAGCCAACGGCGGCAAACTCCCGCTGGGCCTCGGGGGTAAACAAAAATGCCACAAACGCCTCTGCCACTTCGCGGGTACCCTTGCGATCCACAATCTCGTCCACTACGGCGACGGGATTCTCAATCGAGATACTGGAGCTAGGGAGGACATAGGGCAGATTCTTGCCGCGCCTATTCGCCAGCAGGACCTCATGCTCATAGGTGATCAGGGCATCCCCCTGACCTTTTTGGAAAAAGACATCGGTGGCTTCGCGGGCATCCCGAGATAAGACGCCGGCATTTTGGTAGACCTGGGTGGTGAACTCCAGCGCTTCATCATCAGTTGCCTCTTGAACTAGGGTTTTGTGTCCCCAGAGGCTCAAAAAGTTCCAGCGTGCCCCACCTGAGGTCTTGGGATTGGCGGTCACCACGTTGATACCCTCTTCAGCCAGATCATCCCAATCTTGGATCCCTTTGGGATTGCCCTCACGGGTGACGATCACCGCCACAGAGCGAGTCAGAATACCTCCGTTGGGGGCGCGGTCTTCCCAGCCTGGTTGGATCAAGTTCGCTTCTTGGATCCGATAAATATCCAAAGCCATCGCCAAAGCCACAACGTCAGCGTCTAACCCATCAATGACGGCGCGAGATTGGGTAGCAGATCCAGCATAGCTAGCTTCAATGAACACCCGTTGTCCAGTTTCCGCTTCCCACTGCGCAGCAAATTTAGGAATGATGTTGTCGTAGGCGGCACGGGTGACAGCATAGCTGACCAAGGTGAGATTTACCCGCTCTTGAGCCTGGCTAAGCGCAATAAACAGACGGCTCAAGACCAAACCAAACACAAACATACCGGTGGCTGCCAGAAATCCCCGTCGAGCAAAACCCACACAAAACACTGACATACACAAGTCCTAAAGCTCACTATAATCTACGGTAAATACGAAGGAAAACCGCACTTTATGTACGATCAAAGATAATACAAGTGACTTCGTAATGCAAGCGTTTTGCAATTGACTTGATTTGGGGTCCTTTCGAGAGGGATCCCTGTAGATGAAAAAGGGCTGCGGATGGCCCTAATGTTTTATAAAAGCTCTACAAATACAAAACAGAGAAAAGTCGTTCAGGGGGTGAAGCTGGGATCAGGCCAGCCCTTGCGCTTGTAGCTCTAACTTCACTATCCCCTGGTCACTCTCCACTCTCCACGGCCAGCCCTTGCGCTTGTAGCTCTAACAGTTCGTCCGCCATATCCAAAAAAGCCTCCCGATCCAGGTAGGAAACATCTCCCACCCATTCCCCCAGCTTGACTACATAGATTTCGCTCAGGGTAGGGCGCCGCTCCAGATCGCGGGAATAGGCTTTCACCAAGCCAATCACCGATTGCTTCTTCACAATCCGCCCATAGCGGGGATCATCCTTAGCCCGCAGGCGATAGGTGACCCCGGTTTCATCCCCCATTTCCATCTCAAACTGCCGCTCCTGCACCTCTTCGATATACAGGTCTCCGTTTTCGTCCAGCTTTTCCCGTTCCTCTACCACTACATTGATGCGGCGCGTGCGCAACACCTGTCCAAAAAACAGGCCCCCATAAGGGATCTCTCGAAACGCCAGTTGGCGGCGGGAAATGCCGTAGAGCGGCCCCCACAAGAAGGGGTACAACAAGGAGAGGATCCCGGCTAGAAAACAAATGGCCCCAAGAAAGGATCCCTCGCCAAAGGCACGGGAAAGCACCAGCAGTGCTACACCGACCAAAATAGCCGTGATGATGCGACCGGTGCTCTTGAGGGCATCGCTCCAGTAGGCGGCATACTGCAGGCGGGTCGGCACCACCGGAATCACCGCTTCACACTCTTCTGGGGTTAGCTCCAACAACATGCTCTAGGATCCTCAACAATGCCAAAATTAATCCGTAGCCCGATAGAGGGTAGGCCAGCCCCTATCTTAAAATGAGCTAGGAGCGCTTTGCTGCTGGGTTTACTTACTGCTCCAGTTACTGCTCTCTCCTCCCTGTGTCGTTTCGGATGGCTCAATCGAGCCTTAAGTCGCTAATATCAAGAGGTTGAGGCTCCCCTGTCCGTGCCATCTTCGCAGCCTTCTGACGCAATGCCAGATTGGGTAGAGACTGATCTGCAAAAACAAGTGGAGTTTTTGCAACAGCAGCTTGCCAGTGAACGAAAAGAGCGGATGCACCTGCTCACCCAGGTGGAGGAGTATTGGCAACAGATTCAAAAACTGACCCAAGAGAAGCGGGATCTGGAAATTTTATTGGAAACCACCACTGAACATGCCGATACCGTCGAGGCAGTTTTATTCCAGAAAACCGAAGAATTGGTCTTGGCCAAATCAGATTTGGAGCTGATCCTACAAACTACCACTGAGCATGGGGATACGATAGAAGCAGATCTACGGGCCTCTGAAGCTCGCTTTCGTAGCATTTTCGAAAATGCACCCGAGGGCATGTGTCAGATTTCACCGCAAGGACGATACTTAAGTGCAAATCAAGCCTTAGCTCGCATTTTTGGCTATGGATCCCCGGCAGATTTGCTGGCAAATTTGAAGCAGGGTATGGAGCAATTTTACGTAGATCCAGAGCATTATCAAACTTTTTTGCAAGGTTTACAAGCGAAGGGGCAAATTTCCCAATTTGAGGCTCAGGTGCAGCGATTGGATGGTCGTTTGGTCTGGATTTCACAAAGTGCACAGGCCGTGTATAGCCGCGAAGGCGAGTTGCTCTATTTCGAAAGCACTATCGAAGACATCACCGAGCGCAAGCACATAGATCAGATGAAAAAAGAATTTGTTTCGACAGTCAACCATGAGCTGCGTACTCCCCTAACTGCTATTCGAGGAGCCTTAGGCTTGATTATTGGTGGTGCAGCGGGAGAATTACCTTCCCAGGTGAAGTCTTTGGCGGAAATTGCCTATCGAAGTGTGGAACGGTTGGTAGCTTTGGTGAATGACATTCTCGATATTGAGAAGATCGAGGCGGGCCGAATGGAGTTCCAAATGCAGCCACAACAGATGTTGGAGCTGGTGCATCAGGCCATGGAAGACAATCGCACCTATGCCACTCAGTATGAAGTAGAGCTGCAGTTGGATCCAAGTGCAACAGAATGTTGGGTGATGGGGGATAGCCATCGATTGTTGCAGGTACTGACTAACTTGCTCTCCAATGCCTGTAAGTTTTCTCCGCCAGGATCCACAGTGCAGATTCAGGTAGGCCAACTTCAGGGTCAGGTACGGGTGGCTGTGATCGATCAAGGTACAGGGATCCCTGAGGCATTCAAGGGGCGCATCTTCCAAAAGTTTGCTCAGGCGGATAGCTCCACCACTCGTATGCGGGGAGGCACGGGCTTGGGCTTGAGCATCTGCAAAGCGATCATCGAACAGCACAGAGGAGAAATTGGGTTTGACTCAGCCGTAGGTATGGGTACAACCTTCTACTTCTTACTACCGGAATATCAACCTGATATCAGTACAGAAAATGGATTCACAATAGCCAAACAGTGATTTTCCCTGGTTCAAGGACTCTTTTTGGATCTTTTTAGATTTATTAGATTTAATCACCATGTCCACAGGCTCTCATTTCCCCCTCACTCTCAAACAGCAAGTGGCACAATTAGATGAGGGATCCCGTCGGGATAAAGCTTGGCTGGGGGATGCGGTGTTGAGTTTATTTGCCCGCCAATGGCTACTTGGTTCGTCGCAAAAGGGGCAGCTTCCTGCACCCCCAAATTGTGATTTAACCCGAGCAGAGCTTTTTACCTGGATCACTTCCAATCAATTTCTTTCTGCTTTAGGAGATCCTACTCGTGTTGAGGCGGAAATTGGGCTGCTTTATGAAAGTAAGGGGTTACAAGCCGCCTTTGTTCATATTCAAGAGCAACTTTTACCCTTGTTTTTGAAACAGGTGAACAATCGAGGTAAAGCCCTGCGCACCAGTCACCGCTAGTGGTTTTTACGTTTATTCTTGTATCCAACTGTCCTATGCAGATTCGACCCGCTACCCCAGCTGATGTGCCGATCATTTATAAGCTGATTTGTGCCCTGGCTGAGTATGAACAACTGAGCCATCTAGTGACTGGATCCGTAGCAGAGTTACAGCAACATTTGTTCGGCCCTGAGGCGGTGGCGATGGTGTTGCTGGCTGAAGTGGAAGAACGTCCCGGATCCCCTGTAGGGTTTGCCCTCTATTTCCGTAGTTTTTCTACGTTCCTCGCTCGACCAGGCATTTACTTGGAAGACCTGTTTGTATTGCCCGAGTTTCGCGGTCGCGGCATTGGCAAAGCGCTGTTGGTGCGGTTGGCGCAAGAGGCGGTGGCTAAGGGATACGGACGGCTGGAGTGGATGGTGCTGGATTGGAATGAACCGGCGATTGAATTTTACCGCCGGATGGGGGCTAAACAACACACAGAGTGGATCTTGAACCGGGTTACAGGGGCTGATTTGGCAGCTCTAGCTCAGAGCCTGAACGAGTCACGCACCATCGCCCAGTTTGGCAAGGATCCTCGAACACACTCAAACTAAGATGGTAGAACCCAGCGACAGTTCTCTCAGAGATTGGCTGACCCTAGGCATCAGCGGATCCCATCCCAGCTCCTCCTGCTGCTGGCGAAACAACCGTACAGAGGGGTAGTAAGGAGAATCTTGTCGCTCTCTTAACCATCGCCAGTCACAGTTTTGGCACAAGAGGATCCAGGTCGGTTTGGCTAGGGCTCCGGCCAGATGGGCAACTGCCGTATCTACAGAAATGACCAGATCCAGTTGGCTGATCAAGGCCGCCGTATCGGCAAAATCTGTAATCCAGGGATCCCAATTTTTGAGCTGAATATCTGAGGGTAGATCTGCCAGTTGTTTCACCTGTGGCCCTTTTTGTAGGCTGTGAAACTGGATCCCAGATACAGACAAAATCGGTAGCCATTGTTTGAGATGACTGGAGCGATTGCGGTCGTTCCCCTGCGTGGGGCTACCTGCCCAACAGATGCCCACGTTGAGGATGGACGGTGATTTTTCAATCCTAAGAGAGCTCGGGATCTCTGGTACCTGCAAATAAGGCACTTGATTGGGGATTTGATCAAGGGAATGGATCCCTAGACACCAGGGCAAACTCATTAAGGGAGAATACACCTGAAAAGCCGTCAGGGGGATCTCTCCTGCCCCGTAAAGACCGCTCACCCCAGGGATCCCTTGAAACAAAGTTTTGAGGGGATTCGGACAGACCAAGATCAGCTTTTGGCACCGCTGAGCTGCTAAGGGTAGGAAGCGAACAAACTGAATAGAATCTCCGGATCCCTGCTCCGTATGCACCAGCAAGGTTTGCTGAGAGATATCTTCCCCTTGCCAGCGGGGGTGAGGGCATTGAAAAGGTGTAAATTGGCTGGTTTGCCAGCGCCACTCAAACTCTTGCCACCCCTGCTTCAGTTCCCCTTGCTTGAGCCAGGCCATTCCCAAGTTCATGTGGGCATCCGCAAATTGGGGATCCAACTGGATCGCCTTCTCATATTGCTGAATGGCCTCAGCCAAACGGTTTTGCTTGACATAGATAAGCCCCAAGTAATTGTGGGCGCGTGGGTGACCTGGATCCTCTTGAATGGATAGACTCAGGTGATATTCAGCTTCCTGCCAGTGCTCCAAATCGCCACAGGTTACCCCCAAGTTGTAGCGGGCCACTTTCATCTGTGGATCCAGCTGTAAGCATCGTCGGAAGTAATCGGCAGCTTTTTCCCACTCCCCTTGCACATGGGCTTCGTTACCTAAGGCCAGCAATCGATCCGGGTTGAAATCTTGCTCGAACTTTTGATGGAGATAGGCTTGTCTTTGGGCTATGATTTGATGGATTTGCTCAAAGTATGTCTGCTGCTCTGGGGGTATTGTCTCTTGAAAGGTACGCGGATCAGATTGAAATTTTTGGAGCTGCCGACTCAAATAATTGCCAGGATAATGCACATATTCTACAGTTTGCTCAGGAGTCCAGACAACGCTAAAAAATGTTGTCAACCATTGGATATAGGCTTTGCCTTCATCTTCATAATTTGATTCTCGAAAAGGCTTGTCAGCAGGAAAGCCCTCAATGAATTCATGGGCCTCACGTCGAATACATAGATTCAAAGGCAATACCTGTTTAATCTGGTCATACCAGTAGGGATGAAGGCTCAGCTGAATGCGGATCCCGGTCTTTACTGCTGCCGGATAGGACTTGGGCAGGCGATAAATAGGATTGGCCAAGTTGGGATCCAAGGGTCGGTTAATAAGCTTCAGACAGGTCAAAACGTGATCTTCCAAAAACAAATTGCCTTCATCACAAAAGAAAATGGCCTGGGCCTGAGTGGCTTGTATGCCCGTATTTCTGGCTGCCCCTTGCCCTTGATGATTTGTATGCCGAATCAAACGGATCCTATTCTTTTGCTGGGCCCATTGATTTAGCAAATCCCAGGTATTGCCTTCTGAGGCATCGTCTACAATTACAATTTCGTGACTTATCTGTTCGGCAAAAGGATAGTTTTTATAAAAATGCTGAGTACTGGCTTCGATGCTTGTTAGGGTTTGCTCGATAATTGGCCAACCTTTCTTTTTGTTCTTTTTTTTATTGAATATCGGCACAACTACGGCAAAACTTTTAACTTCCGGTTCAGGTTCGGTTGTGGCTGTATCCATGCAAAAAACTGGCACTGGCTCATTGACCACTTGTTTGAGGGCTTCATCCGGCAGTACATAGGTGGATCCAATCAGCTTCTCTTGCTCCGGATCATTAAACCGGGGATCCCCAAAGACCTCAGGGAAGCGGATCCCGGGCAGCACCTGCACCGAAAAAATTTCTTCAACACCCTCTTCAAATCGCAAAAAGGCCAGTGTCTCTCCGGTTTCAATGTGTATTACCCAAACCCCACAAATCCGTTCTGTTAAGCGCTGAGTCAACGGGATCCCACTGAACACCGCCGATTCTCGCACCTTAGAAAGCCCCACAAAGGCCAGTGGCCCGTAGAAGTCAACTCCACGGGTGAACCCCGGCACAGTGGCAACCGCTTGCCAAGTACCCCTGTGCAAATCTACTCGAGCCAAACTGCCCTGCCCCGACTCCAGCACCCAAAGGCGATCTTGATACCAGCGAGGAGAGTGGGGCATCGATAACCCCTGCAAGAGAATCTTGTTGCTGCCGACATCCATCAAAATGCCGCCGTTAGCCTTGTTGGCCCGCCACCCTCCAGGGGTATTGGTTGCCCCCAGGGCCGTGATGTAGCGGGGGATCCCGTTCACCAAGGCCAGCCCATTCAAATGACAGCGATCCGTCAGGTCATAGGCGGTCACAAAGGGGGGCCGCCAGCGAGGGACAAAGCTATGCTCAGTATCCACCGTGCACAGACAAGAAAAGCGCGTATTCAAAAACCACAAGCCCTCCTTTCCGTAGGCCATCTCGTGAATGTCGATATCCCCGGTAATGTGGGTTTGGCGGGGGATGAAACAAGCATCATGTTTCCCCGGTGGATTCAACCTGTGCCCCACCGCTGGGACATTGCGCAGCTCCCAGATTTGGTACGCACAGCCTATTGCCAGCCTTTGTTCTGCAACCGCCAGGCCCATGGGCTTTTGATAGATGCGAAAGTGGGTGTTGAGCTTGTCTCCATCCGCCCGCACCACGATCAGCTTGCCCGCCTGATAAGTAGAGACCACCAGCGAGATCCCCAACTGATTGAGAATGGCCGGAAAGTGGGTGGTATGAACGCTGCGCAGCGGATTGATCAGCGGATCCATAGCAGAGATGTGAGGGTGCGTTTAGTTTACCCTCCCATTTGCTCAGGCAAAGGCAGCCATAGCAAGAGGATCGAGGGAATTTTCGAGGAGATGAGAATGTGTGAAGAGGATGTCACACTGGAAAGACCAGCGACAACAGGGATCCCTATGCAAATCGGTGTGCCTAAGGAGATCAAAGAGCAAGAATTCCGGGTCGGGTTAACTCCGGCGGCGATACGGGCGCTGACGGAACAAGGGCATCAAGTCTGGGTAGAAACCCAAGCGGGCCAAGGGGCAGGCTTTACGGACGAAGACTACCTAAAAGCAGGGGCCAAACTGGCAACCACCCCACAGGAGATCTACCAGCAGGAGATGGTGGTGAAGGTGAAAGAGCCTCTACCTGCTGAGTATCCTTTGTTGCATCCCGATTTGATCCTGTTTACCTATTTGCATTTAGCCGCCAGCCGGGAGCTTACCCTAGCGTTGATGAAATCGGGAGCCACCTGCATCGCCTACGAAACGGTGGAATTGACGGATGGCTCCCTGCCCTTGCTGATGCCCATGAGCGTGATTGCCGGGCGACTATCGGTGCAGTTTGGCGCTCATTACCTCACCCGACAACAGGGGGGACGCGGTGTGTTGCTGGGCGGGATCCCTGGGGTATCGCCCGGGCGGGTGGTGATCTTGGGGGGCGGCACGGTGGGTACAGAAGCCGCCAAAATGGCCGTGGGTTTGGGGGCGCGGGTGCAAATTCTGGATATCAATCTGCATCGCCTGAATGAGTTGGAGCTGATTTTTGGATCCCGGGTTGAGCTGATCTACAGCACCACCCAAAGTGTGGAAGATTGCGTCAAAGATGCCGATCTGCTGGTAGGAGCGGTGCTGGTACCGGGGAGTCGGGCTCCAGTTTTGGTGAAAGAAGACTTGGTGGCCCAAATGCGGCCCCGCTCCTTGATTGTGGATGTGGCGGTGGATCAGGGGGGCTGCATTGCCACGACACGGGTGACCACCCACGCCCAGCCGGTTTACGAAGCCTATGGAGTACTGCACTACGGTGTAGCCAATATGCCGGGAGCCGTCCCCTGGACTTCTACCCAGGCCCTAGTCAACGCGACGCTGCCCTACACCCTTAAACTAGCTCGCTTGGGTTTAACAGCGGCTCTGGAACAGGATCCGGCTCTGGCCAAAGGACTTAACGTCAAAGCCGGAAAGCTGAGCCATCCGGCGGTGCAGGCCACCTTCCCCGATTTGAGCTGAAACCCGCTTGTTGGTAAAAGGAGCCCATCCAAATAGCCCCCAAGCCAATTCCACCTCCACGAGGGATCCGAGATCCCTACTGCCGCCAGGCCAGCACGTATCGCTCTAGCGCCGCGAAGAAGGTGTAGAGCAAAATGCCCATAATGCCGAGAGCAACCAACCCAGCAAAGGCTAAAGGCACATCAAAAGAGGAACTGGCCGACACGATCAGATAACCCAAGCCGCCATTGGAGGCCACCGTTTCTGAGATCACAGAACCCACAAACGCTGAAGAAATGGACACCTTCAAGGAGGCAAACAGATAGGGCATACTATGGGGCAGGCCCACCTTGATGAAGATCTCCCAGCCACTTGCCCCCAAAGAGCGCAGTACATCCCGCATTTCTGCCTCGACGGTTTCTAGGCCCACCGCCACATTCACGGCGATCGGGAAAAAAGCTAGCAAAAAGGCCGTCACCACCGCTGGGATCAGGCCCAAACCAAACCAAATCGCCAGCAGGGGCACCAAGGCCACCTTCGGGATCGTGTTGAAGCCCACCAGCAGCGGATACAAAGACAGATAGGCCAGGCGGGAACTGCCGATAATGGATCCCAGCAAGACCCCCCCCACCAACGCCAGTATAAAGGCCAACAGCGTCGAGCCAACGGTAATCAGGGAATGGCGCATGATCACTTGACTCCACTGGTTCATGGCCCCGATGATCTCGGTGGGGGCGGGCAAGATGAAACGGGGAACATTGAGTAGGCGTACCCCCACCTGCCACAGCACAATGCTGAGGATGATGGTGACGGCGGGCAGGATGATCGAAGCCGCTTTGGTGTGTAGAAATTGGTTGAATGATTTCTTCATCGGGATCCCTCGGCAAATGGTGCTCGCAGCCAGTCGGTCAAAACCTTGCAGGACAAACCAATTAATAGCTTCTAATAGCTTCGGCGAATGTGTTTGCGCACTTCCGAAACCAGATGGTGGAAGTCATCCGTCAGGCAGATCTCCAGCGGGCGTGGGCGGGGCAGATCCACCTTGAGGGAAAAAATGATCTCGCTAGGGCGCGGCCCCATTACATAAATGGTGTCGGAGAGGAAAACGGCCTCTCGCAAATCGTGGGTGATCAAAATGCTGGTACAAGCGGTGCGCATCCACAGCCGCTGCAACATCTCCCACATATCTTCGCGGGTAAAGGCATCTAGAGCAGCGAATGGCTCATCCAACAGCAACAGCTCCGGCTGATGAATCAAGGCTCGACACAAAGAAGCCCGTTGCCGCATTCCACCCGACAGTTGCCAGGGATAGGCATTTTGAAAGCCATCCAAACCAACGGTCGCCAGCAGATCAAGAGCAGATTTTTTGTGCTGGGCCAGGTTTTGCTTGAAGGTGCGCTTGTGGGGCTGTACCACCTCCAAAGGCAGCAACACATTTTTCAGGGTATTGCGCCAGGGCAGCAACACCGGGTTTTGAAAGGCCATGCCCACGTTTTTCAGGGGGCCATCGATCGGTTGGGATTGAAAGTAGATGGTGCCGCCATGGTTGGTATTCAAACCCGACACCATTTTTAACAGCGAGGTTTTACCACAGCCGCTCGGCCCGACGATGGAGACAAATTCAGAGTGCTCTACAGAAAAGCTGAGATCCCGGATGATGGTGACGGGAGCCCCTTTGCCAGGGTATTGCAGCGAGACGTGGCGAAATTCCAGAACCGGCTGCCCCAGAATCCTATTGCGGGGGCTTGACGGATCTTGGGCAACCCTCTGAGACTCCAACATCGACTTAACTCCGGGTGTTTGCGCAAACGCACAGGGCAGGGAAGGCCTAGGAAGGCTTAGTTTTTACTAAAAATTTTCATAATAAAAAACAATAAAAATGTTTTTAGAGCTCATCCTGCCATCACTACACCAGAGAGAGCAGCAGCCAACTGTGTTGCCTGATACTTTGTCCGCTAGACTCCAGCTCACCTTACCCTCCCCCAAATATGCCCATTTCCCGGCAGAGGAGAGGAGCCTGCCTGAGAGGGATCCCTAGGGATTCATTCATTGCAGAGAAAAAGTGAGATAAAGCAGAGATTCGTCACGGCTCAGGCTCTGCACCTGGTGATTTCTGGAAACCCTCGTGGGGGACTCTAACCGTCTTTCCGCCCTGTACAACGGACTGTCGAAATGCCCTTTGGAGGGGAGCTACTGGTGCTCGAAGATGTTGCTGAAGCCCATTAAGTCCAGATCCACCAGCGTGGGTAAATGTTGAAAACAACGCTGTGCCAGTTCCCAGCGCTCTTCCCGTTGCAACATTTGGGCTAGCTTATCCCGAGCTGGGATCAGATAACGAACATCGTTGGCGGCATATTCCAGTTGCTCGGCAGACAAAGCCTGGACGGATCCCCAGTCCGAACTTTGGGCAGTTTTGTTCAACTCCACCCCGCACAGCTCGTTCACCACTTCTTTAAGGCCGTGCTTGTTGGTGTAGGTACGCGCCAGTTTGCTGGCAATTTTGGTGCAAAACACAGGCCAAACCGGGATCCCGAGATGATACAACAGCATCCCCAGATCGAAGCGGGCATAGTGGAAGATCTTTTCGATGCCGGGATCCGTCATCAACTGGGTCAAGCGAGGGGTCTGTCGTACCCCGCGACTCAGCCGCAACAGCACCACCTCCCCAGCAGGATTGGCAATTTGCACCACACAGAGCCTATCCCGTTGCGGGATCAAGCCCATGGTTTCGGTATCCACAGCCAAACAAGACTCCTGGGCAAGAGCCTCTAGAACCTCGGCAGAGAGATCCTCATCGCAAAGTTGAAAAGGCTGTAGGCCCACCCGGGATCCCTCAAATGCTCAATCAAGCTCAATCGATCGCAGATTTAGGGGCTTACCAGCTGGACTTAACCACGCCGGGCAGCAGCCCTTCGTGAGCCATTTCCCGCAGGCTGTTGCGAGACAGGCCAAAATCCCGAAAATAACCGCGTGGACGGCCCGTTTGCCAGCAGCGATTGCGTAGACGGGTACGTGAGCTGGCCCGAGGGAGTTTTTGCAATTGGGCGTGCAGCTCCATGCGGGTGGCCTGGTCGATCTCTGGATTGGCCATTTCTGCCTTCAGTTGTTGTCGCTTTTCCCGATACTTATCGACCAAGCGTTGGCGCTTTTTCTCCCGCTCGATCATGCTCTTTTTAGCCACGGTTCACTTGTTTCCCCAGATTTTTCAGCTTTACCAGGATAACGAGAACCGCCTGCCTCAGGCAAGGGGATCCCGATGCGAAGCAAAACCAAGTCCCCTTCAGATGCGAACATCACCGCCGAGGATGCTAGCCGCACCCTTTCCGAGCCCCGGCTCCTTTTCCGTATGTCTTTGGCAAAGGGTTTGATTCCTTGTGATTCTTTAAATTTTCCAGGCTCCGTAGGATCCCTGAAGTTTGGAGTTTGGCCCTGGGGCACCCTATGTCTAAGCAAGGTTGGTGTTGAGCGATGAGAATTTCCAGGGTGATCTCGTTTATTGCCGCTAAGTTCAAGGTTTCCCCAGAGCAAATCGAAGCCACGCGCGGGGTTCTCCACAAACCTCCGGCTCTTTTGGCAGTGCTCAAGTCTATTCCTCCCCTGCCTAAGGAGGTGTTGCAGGATCCCAGCTTGGTGTATGCCTATCCTGCCGCTTTCATTCAGTGGTCGAAGTGTATGCACGGCTTAGCGGAATGGAATACGGTGCCGGTGCTCAGCTATGCGGATTATGTGGCGCAAATGGAGCTGGCCTTTCTGCCGACGGATATTGCCATGAGTAGCCACTAGGGATCCCTTGGCTCAGGCTTGATCTAGCGCTGGCTCTTAACCCTTCTAGCCATTCCGAAAAATACGCCTAGAAGCCTCGCGGATGAAGTCTTGCAGCCAGCCGGATTTCTGTGTGCTTTGAACCTGAGCCTGGATCACTGCTTGCATCCCGCCTTCCCCCCAGGTTTGGTTGCGCTGGAAATACTCGATGAAGCTCTTGCCCGCAATGCGGGTGAGGTAGCCAGCACTGGCGGCTTGGATTGGAGCAGTGACCAAAAATCCCACCACACTCACCTCCGCAACCATTGCCAAAATCCCCGTGGTCAGTTGGATTGCCCCTTCTACCAAGCCCAGGCTAGCCAGGGTTTTGGCCAAAGAAAGGGCCAGCTCCCGCCCCTGCTGCAGGTTCATTTTGCAACCGTAGACGGATCCCAATTCCACCACCATCTGGGCATTGATTGCCGCAATGGCCAACAGATCCACCGCCGGGATTGGGTTGGCAAACACTACGCCTGTAACAATCCACTGAAAGCGATCGATCACTTGCTCTGCCTGCTGGCGCAATTGGGTTTGGATAATTCGTTTGGCTTCTTCTCCCAATTGTTGTGACTGCAACAAAGCGTTGTCTAAAGCCAGGGATCCCCCTTCCGCATAGAGGATCGCCTGGATGCGATCCCGCACCGCCACCACATTGGCCTCTGGTCGCCAGGTTTGGGATCCCACTTGTACGGGAGCCGGAGCGGCACAGGCCATCAACACATCGCCAGGCTGAATCAGCGGATAAACCCGTTCCCGCAGGCGTTGTAGCAAAATTATTTGTTCTTCGGAGGTATAGCGATCGGTTTTATTGAAGATCAGCAGGGCGCGTTTCCCGAGAGCAATCAACTGTCGTAAGGGATCCACCTCCGACTGGCGCAGATCCCCATCCACCACCACCACGAGCAAGTCGGCCGCTTCCGCTTGGGCACGGGCCTCACTTTCCCGCAGCGCCCCCGCCGGGCCAATCTCCAGAATGCCAGGGCAGTCTATAATCTGGACAGGTTCCGGGATCCCAGGCAAGTTCCATTCGTAAAGGGTGGCCGCCTCGGTGGTGCCCAGAGTTGCCCCCACCGCCCCCACCCGCCGCCCTAGCAAGGCATTTACCAAAGAGGTCTTGCCTGCCGACCCGGTGCCAAAAACCACCACCTTGAGCTGTGGCTGAGCCAAATGTTTTGCCAACAGAGCTGAGCGTTCCGCCAGAGCTGCCCGTGCCACTTGATCCTGAATTTGCGCCATCTGGGCTTCCAGTTGGGCCAAGTTTTGTTGGACAACATTTCGCTTGTCCGCAGCCTTTTCCGGTAGGGCCGGTTGTGGGGACGTTTCTGGCGGGCGACGAAACAGAAACAGATAATAGATAGAAGCCGCCAAAAACACCAGCAACAGCAGCACCAGCACCGTGATCAACAGCCCCCCCAGAATCGGGTGGTAACGGGTGGCATAGTACAAATCAAGAAAAGACTGAATCAGCCAAACAATCAGGCCCGTGAAAAAAGCCAAGAGCACCAACAACAGCAGCAAGCGCAGGTAAGGAACCAAACGCATAGGAACCCCAGGCCAAAATGGATTTACTCTACCTGCTCAAATTCTGGCTGCACAACTAGACATCTAAATATCGGCCTCAGGCTGCCATTCGCTATCTGGTTCTGCCTGCCTACACCGAGATCCCCGTTCCTCTGAGCCAATCACCTGAATCGGATTGGGATCCCCATCGACCTTCACCTGCACATCCCGCAAATACCATTCTGATCCGGCTGCGCCCCGTTCCGACTCCACAGTCACATCTCCCGTCCGCTGAGCCCCCGTGATCAAAAAGGAGAGACACACCCAACCTGCCTCCTCATTTTCCTGAAAGCGCAACTGAGACAGCCATCCCGGCCTTAAGGGATCCCCCAAACGCTCCACCACCACCGGATTGTGTTCGAGCACCTCAACCGCCAAGTGGTAGCTGCGAAAGGCCCCAGAAGCGCGGATCCCAGTCCAAACCAAGAACCCGACTCCCGCCAGGCCTAAGCTCAGCACCGCCAGCGCCCCCAGGCAACCACAACCACAACAGCCCAAAGGAGTAGCACACCCCACCTTTTGAGGACTTTCTGACACAGGCAACCGTAAAGAATAGGACGGTCTCACCCTAACACAGCACCGTTCTGCACAAAATCACAGGTTCCTCTACGCCATTTGTCGGTGCTGAGAATTGCCTTTTATTTCCGTATTGTCACAGATGCAGGCTAGCCACTTCAAAAAAGAGTTCGGGAAAACATGGAATCACTGGCTCTTTTGCGAGTTCAAATAATTAGTTAATGGGTCTAATTTCAGGCTAAGACAAGAGTCGTATCTCTATACGCTAAATCGCTTATTCATTCTACGGTGACTTAAAAAAGTCTTATACAGCAAGGGATTTAAGATTCAAGCACCGGCTCTTGGCCCAAAGCAGCATCGATTGACACCTCAAAATTCACCCTCCACAGAGGGCAGAAAGGAAAGGCAAAGTGCGTACATCCAATCCGCTATTCGGCGGAGTAATTCTTGGAGGTATTTGTCGAGAATAAAAACAGGAAAAATATGAATGAGGCTAAGACCATGACCGTGCAGCAAATCATTCAATCCGCCATGATGACTGGGCTGCTCACCTCCGCTCAGGAGCACGAGCTGAATGTGCTGCTGTTCAAGCAAGAATGTTCTGAAGCTGACCTGTTTTTACTCCGCCGCCTCCACCGTTGCCTGCGTCAGGGATCCATCCGACAGATTGAAACCTTGAACAACACCATTGCCATTGGCCACTTTGGCTCACCCCTGCGTTTGGTACCGGATATTACTGAGGAAACCCAGCCCGTAACCCAAGGCCTGACCCTAGTCTGCAGCCCAAAAGTGGGTTAAACAAAAGCGTTTACTTCCGACTGCCCACCGGCACAGCCGGGGATGACAAGCTGGGTAGGCTGGGCAAAGTGGGGGTCTGCGGCCCGGAGCCATGCAGCAGCACATAGAAGCAGGGAATGACAAGTAACGTCAGCAGCGTCGCCAGCGAGAGGCCGGAAAACACCACCACCCCCAAGGGTTGTAATAACTCAGAGCCTTCCCCCAAACCCAGCGCCAAGGGGAACAGGCCCAACACGGTTGTCACGGTTGTCATCAGGATCGGGCGTAGCCGTTGCGGGGCAGCATTTAACATGGCACTGCGATAATCCAAGCCCTGCTCCTCCCGAATTTGGTTGGCCAACTCCACCATCAAAATGGCGTTGTTGACCACAATCCCCACCAGCAGCACTGCTCCCACCAGTACCGTTGCCCCCACAGCAGTTTGGGTGATGAATAGGCCCAGGATCCCCCCTGACAAAGCCAAGGGCACCGTCAGCATGATCACCAGTGGGTCGATGAGGGAGTTGTATTGCACCGCCATCACCACAAACACCAGAAAAGCCGCCAGGGATCCCAGCAGCAGCAGGTTGTTGCGCAGCTCCCGATTCGTGGCCAGAGCCTCGCTGGGCAAGCGGGTGACACCGGCGGGCAACTCCAAGCCGGATAAAATCTCATCCACTTCGGTGATGGCGGCACTCTGGCTAGCTCCAGCGGTGAGGCTGCCATTCAAGATCGCCACCTGCCGTTGGTTGATGCGGCGAATTTCTCCGGGGGCTTCCGCCATTTGCAACCGGGCCACATCCCCCAGGCGCACCGGCTGACCGTTCTGCACAAACAGGGGCAAACGCTCCAGTTGCGAGGGTCGGGTAATGCCGCCGGAGCCCAACTGTACCCGTACATCCATGAGGCGGTTTCCCTGTTGCAATTGGGTAGGCACGGATCCCTGTACCGCCGTTTGCACCACCCGGCCCATATCTTGGGTGCTCAGGCGCAGCGGGGTAGCTCGCTCCCAATCCGGCCAAATTTGCACCTCTGGCTGGTTGTCATCGGCATCGGGACGGAAAGTGGAGAGGTTGGCTTGTTCATCCAAAGCCCGCAATACCAAGCGACTGGCCTGTTGCAGCGCCTGCATATCCTCCCCTTGCAACACCACATCCACCTCGGCATTCACCGCCGAATTGCGGGTGGAAAGCCCCCGTACACTGCCCGACGCAACCCGGATCCGGGATCCCACCAAATTCAGGCGGTTCATCAAGCCATTCACCCGATCCACAAAAGGGCCCACTTCCGTACCGGGTTTAAGGGTGATATTGCTGGTGCCCCGCAGCGGATTTTCGGTGGTGTTACCCCCGAAGGCGGAGCCTCCCGCCGTGGTGAACACATACTCTACCTCCGGTTGCTCCAGCAGGATGCGATCCACCGCCTGCATGATGCGCTGGTTGGTCTCCAGGGTGGTACCGGGGGCAAAGTTGGCGAATAGGTTCACCTGGCCGGTGCTGATGCGAGGCAGAAGCTCCTGATTCAGTTGCCCGGCCATCCAGTAGCTGCCGCCCCCCAGCAGCAAAAAGGCCACCAAGATCAACAACCCAGGCCGCAACAACAGGCGACCCAACAGTTGTTGATAGGCATAGGTACCGCTGATCACCCCCTGCTCAAACCGTTGCAACAACCAGAATCGTTTCAATCCACTGCTGCGGCGAATCGTCAGCAGACGAGAAGTGAGCATCGGCACCACCGTCAGGCCCACCACCAGGGATCCGGCCACGGCAAAACTGATGGTTAGGATCAACTCGTTAAAGATCAAAGATACAAAGCCGCCAATGAGCAAAAAGGGTAAGACTGATACCAGGTTGGTGGCCGTAGAAGCCAACAGAGCCGACTCCAACTGGCGGCTACTGCGCTCCGCCTGATCGATCACCCGCTGCCCAAACCACTGGGCGTTGCCGTTCTCTCGCGGGATCCCTTCTACCCCTTTGGCGATGTTTTCCAGCATCACAATAGCGTTGTCTACCACGATGCCCACCCCCAGAGCCAAGCCCCCCAAGCTGATGATGTTGATGGAGAGACCAAACAGGCCCATCAGCAAAATCGCCGTTAGGGTTGCCAAGGGAATGGCGATCACCACGATCACGGTTTGGCGCAGGGATCCCAAAAACAACAGCACCGCCAGGCCCGCTAGCAGGGCTCCACTCAAACCGGCGGTGGCCACATTTTGAATGGAGCTGCGAATAAAGCGGGATTCATCACTGGTAGGGGTTAGGGTCATCTCGGGGGGAATAATGCCGCTGGCTCGCAGTTGGTTGAGGCGACGACGGATTCCTTCTACCACCACGATGGTGTTGGCATCCGGCTGTTTTTGAATGCTCAGGCGCACCGCTGGCTCACCATTCAGGGTTACCCGTACTCCTTCGGCAGCCGGACGCACCGCCACTGCCGCAAAATCTGTCAAGCGGACGGTCGAGCCGTTGGGGGTATTGAAGCGCAAAGCCTGAATTTCTTCTGGGCTACGGAACCGTCCTACCGTTCGGGTTAAAGATTCAGAGGATCCCCCCCGAATGCGTCCACCGGCAATATCTTGGTTACGGGCTTGTACCTGGCTCAACACATCCGTCAGGCCCAACCCCAACGCCTGCATCCGCTCCAGATCCAGATCCACCTGCACTTCTTCGGTAATGCCCCCCGCCACATCCACCGTGGCCACCCCCGGCACCACCCCCAGATCGCGGGCCAATTCTTCTTCCGCAAAGCGACGCAGCTCCACGCCTTCTAAACCTGGTGCCTTTAAGGCAAACTCGTAGACAGGCAGCTGCGAAGGGTCGAACTTAAACACCGTGGGAGCCGAAACATCCTCTGGCAGTCGTCCCCTGGCCCGGTTCACCGCCGCCGTTGTATCGTTCAGGGCTTGGTCGATGTTGCCGCCTGGCGCAAAGTAGAGATCCACCCGTACCTGGCCTTCACGGGTGGTGGAGTAGATCTGTTCGACTCCTTCTACGGTGGAGAGGGATTCTTCCAGGGGTTGAGTGATCTCCTGGATAGCCACCTCAGGTGTTACTCCTGCCACATCCACCCGTACCCCAATGCGCGGATAGACAATGGCAGGCAACAGATCCACAGGCAGGCGGGTGATGAAATAAATGCCCATGATGATCACCGCCAGGGCCAACATCAGCGTGCCAATGTGGCGACGAATCGAGAGGCCACTGACACTGAGTCCAGTTTTGGCTGTGGTCATGGGGTTAGCTCCTTTGCGAATTCATCTGGCATCCTTCCTTAATCGGGCATGGTGGAAATGACACTCAACTGCACTTCCTGGCCGTCTTGGAGGGGGGTAGAGCTGCGCACCACAAAGGGATCCCCCACCTCCAACCCCGATAAAACTTCCACCTGGCCATCCCGCCGTTCCCCCAGTTGCACCGGACGGGCTACCACTCGTACTGACTCCCCTTGTCGTTCCACCCCAAACACCGCAGCAGAGCCCTGGTACTGCTGGATAGCACTTTCAGGAACGATCACCCGTTGATTTTCCGGTAGGGCCAACTGCACTCGTGCCAACAGCCCACTGCCGATCCGCCCGTCGGGGTTGGGGATCACCACTTCAATCGGGATTAACCGTGCCTGTGGATCCGCCGCTGGGGCAATGCGGGTAATTTGTCCAGAAAAGCTCTGACCAGGGAAAGCATCCAATTCTATCTGAACGGCTTGCCCCACCTGCACCTGCCCTAGCTCCAACTCGGAGAGGGGAAACTCCACCCTCACCTGACTAAAATCCGCCACCGTCAGTACATCCGCCCCCGAGTTTAAAAAGGTGCCGGGATCCGCCTGGCGGGAGAGCACCACTCCACTCAGGGGGGCCAGCAGTTGGGTGTAGGAAAGGCGTTCTTGGGCTTGGGCTACCAGGGATCCCTGGGCTTCCACCTGGCGTTGAGCGGCGATCACCGCTTGTTCTTGGGCGCGCACCTGTTCTTCGGCAGAACGCAGGGCTTGGGCAGCGGTACGGGCGGCGGTACGGGCTTGTTCCGCCTGTTGGGCAGGCACCGCTCCCTCTTGGGCCAACTGCCCCAGCCGCTCGGCATCCGCTTCCTGTTGGAAGAGATTGCCGCGGGCCTGCTCCACCTGCGTACGGGCCTGGCTCAGTTGCGCTTGCGCTTGGGCCACCTGGGACTCTTGCGCCGCCACTTGAGCTTGGGCCTGGAGCAGAGCCGATTGCAACAGAGTGGGATCCAATTGCCCCAAAACTTGCCCCTCTCGGACGGGATCCCCCACATCCACCCTTAGCTCCAGCAGTAATCCCTCAGTACGAGTGCGCAGCGTGGCTTGCCGCAACGGTTGGGTGGTGCCAGTGTAACGCAAATTAGCCTTCAGGGATCCCCTCTGGGCCGTCGCCACATCCACCGATAGCAGACGAGCCTCTCCCCCCTGAGCTCCTACCCCCGGCTGAGCCCAAGTCCAATCCAGCTGCAGCAACACCCACAACAGACCAGTGACACAAGTCCGACCCATCCCGCCTGCTAAACTCCGCAGCCCGGAGCCCTTTGGGGTTTGAGAATACCGCATTGCCACTCACAACCTACTCGCTTACCATCACTGCCCGTGTCAAAACCTCAGATCAACAAAAATAGAAGACCCACTGGGTTTGACTGCTCCCCTCCGCAAATGGTTCAAACTCTGATGGTTGACTTTGCAAACCTTTCAGAGGCTTGATTTAAGCAATCCTTCACATTTCTACACGACAAATGGGATCCCTGCCAACCGGAAGCGCAGAGAATAGCGGCTTGGGGCCATGTCTACTGCGGGAAAGCGTTAGAAACCTCACCCCAGACCCTCCAGACAATGACCAGACAATTAAGACAATCTCACGTCTGCCGGGATCCCTGCAGGAAGAGGGTAGAACTGGGTTAAGGTCGCAAAAGCGGCGCGTAGCGCAATCCCGAGGAGCCGGAAATGAGTAAGAGCTTGCTGGAGCAGTTGCGGCAGATGACTGTCGTGGTCGCCGATACGGGTGATATCAATGCCATTGAGAGTTTTAAGCCTCAAGATGCCACCACCAATCCTTCCCTGATCACGGCTGCAGCCCAGATGCCTCAGTATCAGGGCATTGTGGATGAAACTCTGCTCAAAGCCCGCCAAGAAGTGGGATCCCAGGCGGATCCGCAAACGGTGGTCTCCCGCGCCATCGATCAACTGGCGATTGCCTTTGGGTTACGCATTTTGTCGATCATCCCCGGACGGGTCTCTACCGAAGTCGATGCCCGCCTCTCCTACGACACCGAAGCCACTGTGGCCAAAGCCCGCTATCTCATCGAGCAGTACAAAGCGGCTGGAGCGGACCCCAGTCGGGTGCTGATCAAGATCGCCTCCACCTGGGAAGGGATTCAAGCTGCCGAGATCCTGGAACAAGAAGGGATCCACTGCAACCTCACCCTGTTGTTTGGCCTACACCAAGCCATTGCCTGTGCGGAAGCAGGCGTCAAGCTGATTTCCCCCTTTGTGGGCCGAATTTTGGACTGGTATAAGAAAAACACAGGCCGTGAGAGTTACCCCCCTGCCGAAGATCCGGGCGTGCTCTCAGTAACCGAGATCTACAACTACTTCCGTAAATTTGGTTTCCAAACGGAGGTAATGGGGGCGAGTTTCCGCAACATTGGCGAAATTATAGAGTTGGCCGGGTGTGATCTGCTCACCATTTCCCCTGGCTTGCTGACAGAGCTGCAAAATACAGAAGGAGAGTTGACCCGCAAGCTAGATCCGGAAAAAGCCCAAAGTTTGGATATCCCCCGTCTGGTGATCGACAAAGCCACCTTCGATCAAATGCACAGTGAAAATCGCATGGCTACCGAAAAGCTGGAAGAAGGGATCCAGGGCTTCTCCAAGGCGTTGGTTGCTTTGGAGAACCTGCTCACCGAACGGCTGCACAAGCTAGAGGGCAACAAAGAAATCGTCACCCATGCCGCCCAGGATGTGTTCCGGGTCTATGACCTGGATGGGGATGGCTTCATCACCCGCGAGGAATGGATGGGAGCCGATCGCGTCTTCGATGCCCTTGATGCCAACCAAGATGGCAAGATCACCCCTGAGGAGATGTTGGTGGGGCTAGGGGCAGCCGTCTACTTGAAAAAGTAGGAAAACGTAGGTTCAAATCGGCAAGCTACTCCCCTGAGTCCATCCCAAACACCTCGGATCCCTGCTCCAGGCGTAGAATAGGAATCCTTGTCCATTGCGTCTCGATTCGTGGAGGGGATCCCTATGCTGGCCGACTATCGCACCCATGCTGCTGCCCGTGAGAGCCAAGGGATTCCGGCGTTACCCCTCGATGCGGCCCAGACCAGCCAGTTGTGCGATCTGCTCAAGGCCCCGCCCACCGGGGAAGAAGCCTTTTTGATGCACCTGCTGACGGAGCGGATCCCGCCGGGGGTGGATGAGGCAGCCTACGTGAAGGCGGGCTTTTTGGCGTCGGTAGCCAAGGGGGAGACCAACTCTCCTCTGATCACCCCTCTACAGGCGGTAGAGATTTTGGGCACGATGTTGGGGGGCTACAACGTTCAGGTGCTGGTGAATCTATTGCAGGATCCCCGGGGTGACATGGCCACTGCTGCTGCTCGGGCCCTCAGCCATACGCTGCTGATTTTCGATGCCTTTCATGATGTGCTGGAACTCAGCCAATCTGGCAATGTCTACGCCCAACAGGTGATCGAGTCCTGGGTGAATGGCGAATGGTTTACCGGCAAAGAGCCCTTAGCCGAGTCCCTGACCGTGACGGTATTTAAGGTGCCCGGGGAGATCAACACCGATGATCTGTCGCCCGCTGCCCATGCCACCACCCGACCCGATATTCCCCTACATGCTTTGGTGATGCTAGAATCTCGCGCTCCGGGATCCCTAGCCACGATTGCCGAGCTGAAGCAGAAGGGCTATCCTGTCGCCTTTGTGGGGGATGTGGTGGGGACGGGATCCTCCCGCAAATCCGCCATCAACTCGGTGCTCTGGCATATCGGCTACGACATTCCCCATGTACCGAATAAGCGGGCTGGGGGGGTAATCCTGGGAGGCACGATCGCGCCGATTTTCTTCAACACTGCCGAAGATGCCGGGGCGCTGCCGATTCAGTGCGATGTCTCCGGGTTAGAAACCGGCATGGTGATCACCATCCATCCCTACCAGGGTGTGATCACCTCTGAGTCGGGTCAGACCCTCTCCACTTTCAGCCTCAAGCCAGAAACCCTCACTGATGAAGTGCGGGCCGGGGGACGGATCCCGCTGCTGATTGGCCGCGCCCTCACCGACAAAACCCGCCAAGCTCTGGGACTGGCTCCCTCGCCCCTCTTCATTCGCCCCACGCCTCCCATGGAAACGGGCAAAGGCTATACCCTGGCCCAAAAAATGGTGGGCAAAGCCTGTGGCCTGCCGGGGGTACGTCCGGGCATGAGCTGCGAACCCTTGATGTCCACCGTAGGATCCCAGGACACCACCGGGCCGATGACCCGCGATGAGCTCAAAGAGCTGGCCTGTCTGGGCTTTAACGCCGATTTGGTCCTGCAGAGCTTCTGCCATACGGCAGCCTATCCTAAGCCTGTGGACATCAAAACCCACAAAGAGTTGCCGGACTTTTTCGCCTCACGGGGGGGGGTGGCCCTGCGCCCCGGGGATGGCATTATCCATTCCTGGCTGAATCGGATGCTGCTGCCTGATACGGTCGGCACTGGAGGCGATTCCCACACTCGGTTTCCGCTGGGGATCTCGTTCCCGGCTGGCTCAGGGTTGGTGGCCTTTGCGGCTGCACTGGGGGTAATGCCTTTGGATATGCCAGAATCGGTTTTGGTGCGTTTTACAGGGGAGTTGCAACCCGGGATCACCCTGCGGGATATCGTCCACGCCATCCCCTATGTGGCTATTCAAAAGGGCCTATTAACGGTTGAGAAAAAAGGCAAAAAGAACGTCTTTGCTGGACGGATTATGGAGATCGAGGGTTTGCCCGATCTAAAAGTGGAACAAGCCTTTGAGTTTACTGATGCCTCTGCGGAGCGCAACTGTGCCGGTTGCACGATCAAGCTCAGTATTGAAACAGTTTCAGAATACCTGCGCTCTAACGTTGTATTGTTGAAAAACATGATTGCTCGGGGCTATCAGGATGCCAGAACCCTATTGCGGCGCATCGCCAAAATGGAGGAATGGCTGGCCAATCCCAGTTTGATGGCAGCCGATCAAGATGCGGAATATGCCGAGGTGATCGAGATTGACTTGAGCACCATCACCGAGCCGATTGTCTGTGCCCCCAATGACCCCGATAAGGTGATGACCTTGAGCGAGGTTTATGCTCAAAATGCAGCGGGCAACCCCGATACTCCCATCAACATTGATGAGGTTTTTATCGGCTCCTGCATGACTAATATCGGCCACTATCGCGCTGCTGCTAAAGTTTTGGAAGGCCAAGGGCGGGCTAAAGTGCATCAGTTCTGGATCTGTCCTCCCACTCGCATGGATGAATCGCAATTGCGTTCAGAAGGGGTGTATGGCACCTTTGCCGCTGTGGGTGCCCGCACGGAAATGCCCGGCTGTAGCCTCTGTATGGGCAACCAAGCCCGCGTAGAAGATGGGGCTACGGTGATGTCCACCTCCACTCGCAATTTCAACAATCGCATGGGCAAAGATGCCCGGGTTTACCTCGGATCTGCGGAACTTTCGGCAGCTTGTGCTCTGCTAGGACGGATCCCAACGCCTGAAGAGTATCAAGATATTGTCTCCAACAAACTGCAACCTTTCGCCGGAGAACTGTATCGTTACCTCAACTTCAATGAGATTCCCAACTTTGAGGACGAAGGACGAGTCATTCCCCTCGATCAAATGCCCAAAATCGAGGATTTGCTAGGGATCCGGTCTTAAGAAAAGGCTGGATCCGGATTGATTGGGCTGTAGGCACACCTCACAAGAGGGATCCGTGATGCAACCGCGAACCTTATCATCACCCGATTCACCAATGGGCAAAATCATCACCAGCCTCACTGTCATCAATCGGGTTGACCAGGCCAACACCGAAGATGGGTTGCTCCCTTCGGATAAGATTCGTTCAGTAACCCTCAACAATGTGCTAGTTGATAGTGCTAGTTGATACGGGGGCCACAACCCTTCACTTACCGACAGAGGTGATTCAGTAATTGGGACTCAAGCTCCTCAGAGAAGCGCCGGTGGCGACGGCGACAAGAACTGGTACCGCCCGTGTTTTTCAAGATACCAAAATCAACTTTTCCCTTGCCCAAGGAGTAGTTCCAAATTTTCAGCAGACTTCATCAACAAAGGGCGTGGATAATCAATAGCAAATCCCTGTGCATAATCAATACCTATTTCTTGTATCTTTTTCAGGATTTCTGGTGATTCTATGAATTCTGCCACAGTCTGTAATTGCATTACATGTGCTACCTGACAAAAGGCTTCCACAATCGCCAGATGGGCTGGGTTAGTCAGTAGATCTTGAACAAAATGACCATCAATCTTGATAAAGTCAACTGGCAGCTCTTTGAGATAAGTAAAAGATGACATGCCAGCCCCAAAATCATCTAAAGCGAATCGACAGCCTAGCGACTTAAATCTGCGTATAAATTGTGTAGCTCTTTCCAGGTGATTAATAGCAATAGTCTCGGTAATTTCAAGACAAATGAGCCTATTTGGGATCTGATATCGTTCCAATTCAGCCTGAAGGAAATCGGCAAATTCCAAGTCACTAATGCTGGCTCCAGAAAGGTTGACCGCATATGTGGCGGTACAGTTATCTAGAGGACACTCCTGCCAAACTTGGGAACATATTCTGGAATAGTTGGAGAACAGTGTATGGATAACCCATCTATCGAGCATGGGCATGACGCCATAACGTTCCGCCGCTGGGATAAATACACCTGGGCTCACTAAGCCTCCCTTTTCATCTGTAAGACGCAAGAGAACTTCGTAGTGTTTGCCTTCTGCTTGAACAGCAGTTTGAATTGGCAAGATTGTTTGTGCGAAAAGACAGAATCGATCTTCGCTCAGAGCTTTAGTTAATACTGAAATCCACTCCATTTCCCGTTGTTGACGGTTGAGTGTTCATCCCCAAGTTGATGAATTTGCACTCGATTTCGCCCCTGACATTTAGCAGCATAACAGGCAGCATCTGCAGCACTCATGATCTGAGCTAGGGTTTCTCTATTACTATGGAAGCTCGTTACACCAATGCTGACTCCTGGAAAGAAAACTTTATCTTGCCAGAGGAACCGATATTCTCGAATGGATTGATTGAGATTTACAGCAATTTTTTCCGCTTGTTCTAAAGTGGTGTTGGGCAAAAGCACACCGAACTCATCTCCACCTAGCCGAGCCAATATATCTGCTGAACGAAGTTGGGCTTGTAGAGTCTTGGCAACCTGTCGTAGCAACTCATCCCCGGCATTATGACCACAGGTATCGTTAACAACCTTCAGTTGATCTAGATCAAGATAGCAAAGAGAGTGTAATTTACCATCATTCAAAAGTTGCCCTAGTCTATTCTCAAACTCCCAACGATTGAACAAACCAGTCAAGGGATCCCGACTCGCTTGCCAGGCCAACTTGGCTTGATCAGCTTTCTGACGCTCCCAGAATGTAATAATTCTTTGGGATAGGGCGATAATTAAAGTCCCAAATAAGAGGGTGACACCACCAATAGATATAAATAGAAATCTTTGACTTTTTAAGCCTTGTTGATAAATTGTTGATAAATTGAACGATCTTGTATGGTTTGCAATAACAAGCCTGGATTACCGGAAAGATCCGACAGGATACTGTAGCCATGAATGGTATTTTCATTTTTAAGCCAAACAACAGTGGATTGTCCAGCAAGAAGCATATCAAGAACATCATTCCTTTGAAAGATGAGTTGACTGGAGAGGGGATGGAAAATAACTGTTTGACGAGTTTTGTTAGAGATATCATCAGTAATGTGTTGACTCAGGACTCTTCCAGTTAGAAGTTCTCCTTGAATAGGATCTGATTCGTTGCTTCGTACAATTGGACTTAAGCTAATTATAACTATATCTTTATTTACCTTGATAAATCCCGAGACAGGGGCTTTGGGATCCGAAGACTTGTCGAATAGATTATTGCTCCTTAGATAATCGAAAATCTCTTCTAGAAATGGATGTCTCTCGCCAGTGACTGGATCGTAGAAATCTCCATAGACTAATTGATTATTGGAATTAAAAAAAGCGATTAAGTCAAACCCGGAAGTCAAGAATACATCATAATATAAGTTATTTTCGACATAGTCTGGCCTGGGATTCTGAATAAATTCATAGCTGTCATCCCATACAGACCATTGATAATTCACAGCATTGAGCTGCTTAAGATAACCTTCGTAGGCTTCTTGAGCTCTTCCTACATTTCGACTCACTTCCTCTTCTTCGAGCTGAAGGTAACCTCTGTGTAGTGTGACCGACGCTAAGCCATACATTAAGCCAAGGAGTCCCACAGCCCCACTCAGTAGAGCAACAGTAACTTTCTGGTGTAGGGACATAAAAAACCTACACCGACTGACTAAAGACGGCATCATTGATCGAAAATCATAGGTTTGTATCAAATTTATCGCAAGACAGTGAAAAACTAGGGAAATCTCTCTTGTTAAACGGGATGTAAAAAGGATGTGTGTTCCTCTTGCTTCAGGGAATAGGTTTTAGAATCTTGCTCAGATTCTCCTTCTTAACAGCCTCGATACAGGGATCCCAGCTTAGGCAGATTAAACACGGTGGCATCTTCGGGGTTCACCTTGAGCAGATGATGAGCTAGCAGCAGCCCTGCTATCGTCCAGGTTTGATAAAGTCGTGCCTGTTGTCCCATCCACATCCCTGTAGGGCCATCGAAGTATTCTGCCCATTTCTGTTCTGGCAAGCGTTTCAGCAACTTCTGATAAGACTCCTGCAACAGATCCTGCATCGGCAGGTATAGCCAGCCATTGCGCAAACCGGAATCGGGGCCGGATCTCTGTGCACCCGAGCCTGGCGCACCCTGCTGATGACGCAGCACCGCCAGAATCAAAAACCAGAGCAGGCAGGGCCAATGTCCAGCATTGTGGTAGCACCAAGCGCGGTTTTTCGGGTCGTAGCCGGTTTTGTTGCGCCAGTCAACATCATCTAGAGGTGGATGACAAATGCGTAAGGGCATTTCCGCAATCAGCTCACCCCGGTTGTGCAAAATCAGGCTGAATAAAGCCCGTTGTTGGGCTTGAGAGAGTACATCGAAAATGGCCCCCAAACAGTTTCCCAACGAAAAAAAGCGAAAATCCAGGCGGCCCGTACGCACATTACCGATCAAATATCCCCCACGGGATCCCAGCCAGTGCTGCAACCAGTGGGGAATGGTTTCGGTTTGGATGTTGTACTCGTTACTGATGGCATCACCGTACTGTTCGGTCGGTCGTCGCCGCAACACCTGCACTGTATGGGTATTGACCCAATAATATTTCAGTAAATAGCGCCGCAGGCGTCTGGCCCAGTTTACCACCTGCTTAGTTTGCCAGACTTGCTTTTGGGCAAAGGGATCCCCTCCACAGCGCTCTTTGGTGTTCAAATCCAACTGGATTAGGGCTGCCGTGCTCAACAGAGCCCCGTAGAGCAACACCTGAATCTCCAGCGGACAGCCCCACACATCCATCGGACGATCGATCATAAAGGCTCCATCCGGCACATGCAGTGTCGGTGCCTCTCGGAACCCTGGATGCAAAATTAAATCCAAAAAGCGTTGCAAGCCATTTTGCACCTGGGGCTGCCGGGCCCAATCCTCATCTTGGCTGCGTTGCACGTACACATAGGCCAATATCGGCCACCAAAGCGTGGCATCCACCGAAATTACCCGTCCAATCGCCCGCTGGCCATAGTCCCCTAGTAAGCGATCTCCATCTACCGTAAAACTGCTGGGGAAGGTGCCTGCCGTTTGGGGATGTGTGCTCTGCAAACTGAGACAAGTATCCAAAAATCGGCGCATGATGTCTGCTCGTCCATCCAGCAGGAAAAACACCATCACCGGTACGTTGTCCCGGATGAACACCTCGTGATAGTTGAGGTCGGGGCTGGATCCCACCACCTTGAGCTGGCCTTCCACGTAGGCATGGGTTTTCTGAGGGATCGCCGCCAAGGTGCCGATCGGCTTGTCTTGGTAATAAACCATGGCACGGTTGTAGAGCAGATCGCGGGCAACGCGGATGATCTCGGCTTCGGGGAGCATACCAGTGTTTTATGGGGGCCGAGTTCTATTCTTACCGACCCACCCCAGCCCCGAAGAAAAAGCACGGGATCCGGATCCCTGACTGACCCCGAGGGGGCCGAAACCGCAGTTCCTCCCGTTCAAACCATAAACATATATAAACTAATGAGAAAACGGGTTGCGAATCTGAGTTTTTCTGCCAAGAAACAAGATAAAATCAAAAAATCAAAAAATTAGACCTAATTTTAATGACAAAAAATGGTAAAAAACGATGATTTTGATTGGCGATCATCGATCTGTCTTGACATCGACTTTTAATTTTTATTTTTAATTTGTATTAGCACCATCACAGATGCAGCCTTTTTCAACTTCACCCAGGCTCTTGAGCTAAGTAAACAACCTTATGGAACAAGGGATTGACCTAAGTCTGCTGTATCAGAATAGCGCTAGAAAAGTCTGTAAGGAGTGCTTGTCTGTAGACAAAGCTCTTTAATTTCATCCATGACAAATGATTTGAAAGCTCAGATTGAGAGGTAGGGATGGTGAATGCAAAAGAACTTCTGCTTCGTTACGATTCTGGCGAACGAGACTTTCGCGGTGTCGATTTGAGTGGGGAGCGGCTCACCCAGGCCAATTTGACAGGGGCGAATCTGAATGGGGCTATTCTGGTCGGCACCGATTTGAATGGAGCTTGTCTTCATCAGGTGGAATTGTCGGGCGCTTGCCTTAGTGGGGCAAAAATTACCGGTGCAGATTTATCGGCGGCCAATTTGGATCACATCGACCTAAGTGGGGCCAATTTGTGGCGCTCCGATCTGAGTCAATCTCTACTCACCGAAGCCAATTTGGGCCGTTCCAACTTACATGCTGTCAGTCTGAGCGGGGCCAACCTACACAAAGCCTATTTGAATGGAGTGAACCTAGCGGAAGCCAACTTGGTCGAGGCCAACTTAAGTGAGGCCAGCCTCTCTCGCGCCATTTTGAACCAGGTGAAATTGGCCTTTGCCCGATTGCAAGGGGCTGATCTGGAACAGGCAGAGTTGATACAAGCCAACCTCTCGGATGCTGATTTGAGCCGCGCCAATTTAATCGGGGCCAACCTACGGGATGCCCAGCTGCTGCGGGCCAACCTCACCGCAGCCAACCTGACTGGAGCCAATTTGTTTCGGGCCAACCTGATGAATACGCAGCTAGGTCTAGCCTGTTTGCGGGGGGCTAAATTGGATTGGGCAGAACTGACGGAAGCTAACCTAACCGAGGCCGATCTGCGCTGGAGCAATTGCGACAATGCCAACTTCAGCGGCGCCAATCTGCACAAAACCAACCTGACGGAGGTGAAGTTGGACTCTGCCATCCTGCGGGGAACCAGCCTCAGTCCTCGCCAGCCTGAGTAAAGGGATCCCGACCCAGATCCGACGCTTTGCATTTCCCGAATCCACAAGCTCCGGCGTGTATGGTGGATAAAAGTTCTTTTTTGGGTTTCTCGCCGCCCCTATGCCCAGGGTTAGCACCGCTTCCAACCAACCTAGCCAACGCTTCGCCAATGTCCACGGTAAAGGGTTAAAGCCCTACCAGCAAAAGCAACTGCAACGGCTTTACCAACTGCGCTTGCCCCCCAGTAATCTGGTGACGGTCGAGTTCGCCCAACGGCTGGGCTCCATCTGCCAAGAGTTGGACTATCAACCGATCAGCGTCTACCTGAACCGGCGCGGCCAAGTCATTCGAGTTGGGGTGGGATCCCCCTTTGAGACCCAAATCCCGGCCTGGGAATTGCCCCGCCAAGGGGCAGAGCGACTGTCGGGGATCCGCTGCATCACCACCCAAACGGGCTCGGAAGGGCCGGGGCAAAAGGCGCTCACCGCCATGGCTCTGCAGCGGCTGGATGCCCTGATCACCCTCTCAGTCTCTAAATCCAGCGGGCACCTACGGCGGGGGGGAACGGCTATCGGCTTTATCGAACGAGCCTATCTGGCCCATCTGCTGCCGGACGGAGAGAGCCGTTGGTCGGTTTCGGATCCCCTGCCCCTGGGGATTCTGGCGGAACAAGATCTACAAGAGTTGGTGGCGGATTTGGAGGATCAGTTTCGTCGTCAATTCACCGCCCGCCAGGTGGATCTGGATCAGGATCGGGCGATTTTGGTGGGGTTGCAGGAGTCTGGACAAAGCAATGAAGACCTGATGGATGTTTTAGCCGAGTTGGGCCGCTTGGTGGAAAGTGCCGGTGGGCAGGTGCTGCAAAGTCTGTGGCAAAAACGGGAGGGCCCCAGCTCTGCTACGGTGATCGGCTCCGGTAAGGTGCAGGAATTGGCCTTACTGGTGCAGGATTTGGGAGCCAACCTGGTGGTCTTCGACCGAGAACTCACCCCCAGCCAAGTGCGTAGCCTAGAGGCGGCGGTAGGAGTGCGGGTGGTAGACCGCAGCGAGGTGATTCTGGATATTTTCGCGCAACGGGCCAGAACCCGGGCCGGGAAATTGCAGGTGGAGCTGGCGCAACTGGAGTATTTGCTGCCCCGCTTGGCCGGTCGAGGACGGACCATGTCCCGCTTGGGAGGCGGCATCGGCACCCGTGGGCCTGGGGAAACCCAACTGGAAATGGAGCGACGGGCCATTCAACGGCGCATCAGCAAACTTCGCCAGCAAGTCCAGGAGCTACGCAACCATCGGCAGCGGCTGCGGCAACGACGGGAGGGATCCCAAATTCCGGTGGTGGCCATTGTCGGCTACACCAATGCTGGAAAATCCACCCTGCTCAATACCCTCACCCATTCTGAGGTTTATGCGGCAGACCAATTGTTCGCCACCTTGGATCCCACCACTCGGCGCCTAGAGTTACCCGATTATCAAGTAGTGCTGCTCACCGATACAGTGGGGTTTTTAACCGAATTGCCCGACCAACTGGTGGATGCCTTTCAGGCCACCCTCGAGGAGGTCACCGAAGCCGATGCCCTGCTGCACGTGGTGGATCTCTCCCATCCCAACTGGGAAGGGCAGATCGAGGCTGTGGAGAAATTGCTGGATCAAATGCCTCTTGCCACTGGCCCCCGACAACTGGTGTTCAACAAAATTGACCGGGTGGATCCCGAGTGGATGGAGGATGTGCGGCTGCTCTATCCGAAAGCCCTGTTTGTCTCTTCCACCACTGGCCAAAACCTGGATCAACTGCGGCATACCCTGACGGAGTTTGCCTCTGCCCTGTGTCCAAATAGCTCCGACTGGGAGGAAACAGGGGATCCCTGGAGCTCCTAAATGAAAAACATAAGCACTATAAAGTATAAGCGTTATAACATTCGGTTACATTGAGAACGAAATCGTTACCTGGCTGTACGCGAGAGGGGGAAAATATGGCCGTCACAGCAGTTGCACCTCGTCCAGCCCAGTCACACCTCACCCTACAAACCCTACCGATTGGGCCAGATACCCTGGCAATTCGTTCGCAGGACTGGGATCGAGATCGCTTTGATATAGAGTTTGCCCTGGAAAACGGCACCACCTACAACTCCTTTCTGATTCGGGGCGAAAAGGTGGCTCTGATCGACACTTCCCACGAAAAGTTTCGCCAGTTGTATCTGGATCTTGTGCAAGGGATCCTCAACCCTGCCGAGATCAATTACTTAGTAGTCAGCCATACCGAGCCGGATCACAGTGGGCTGGTCAAGGATCTGTTGGAGCTTGCCCCCCAAATCACGGTGGTTGCCTCCAAGGTGGCGGTGCAATTTTTGGAAGACCTGGTGCATCGGCCCTTCGAGCGGCAACTGGTGAAAAATGGCGACCGTTTGGACTTAGGTAAAGGGCATGTTTTGGAGTTTGTTTCCGCCCCCAACCTGCACTGGCCAGACACCATCCTCACCTACGACCACGGCACCCAGATTCTCTACACCTGCGATGTGTTCGGGATGCACTACTGCGACGACTTTGCTTGGGATGAACATCCTCGCCTATTGCAGTCAGACTACAAGCTCTACTACGACTGTCTGATGGGGCCCAATGCCCGTTCGGTGTTGTCGGCCCTGAAACGCATGGAAGCCCTACCCCCTATTGCTGCCATTGCCACGGGCCATGGCCCTCTACTGCGGCACCACCTGACCGACTGGGTGGAGCAGTACCGCACCTGGAGCCTAGAGCAGGCCAAAGCCGAACGGATGGTGGCGGTGTTTTATCTGTCGGGATATGGCCAAGCAGAATCTTTAGCCCAAGCCATTGCCCGTGGGATCCTAAAAACCGGCACCCAAGCTGAACTGGTAGATCTGCGGCTGGTGGATGCCCATGAGGTGCGAGAGCTGATGAGCCTGGCTGTGGGTGTAGTGCTAGGAATGCCACCTCAATCGGGGCCGGATGCGGCGGCAACCCAAGTGTTGCTCAAAACCCTACTGGCAGCCACCCACAGCAAACAGAGCTTTGGCCTGTTTGAATCGGGGGGAGAAGACGATGAGTCGGTCTATCTCTGTCGCAACACCTTACAGGAGATAGGTGCCAAAGAAGCCTTCGCCCCAATTTTGCTTAAGCAGCCCCCCAGCGAGGCGCTCCTACAATTGTGTGAAGAAGCAGGTACCGACCTAGGCCAGTGGCTAACTCGAGATCGCAGCATTCAGCAAATGAAAGCCCTCGATGCCGATCTGGATCGGGCCTTGGGCCGGATCAGCAATGGCCTGTACATCATCACCGCCCAAAAGGGGCAAGCCCATAGCGCCATGTTGGCCTCTTGGGTGGCCCAAGCCAGTAGTGAGCCGCCCGGGATCACCCTTGCCGTTGCCAAGGATCGGGCCATCGAATCCTTCATGCAAGTGGGGGATACCTTTGTTTTGAATGTGTTGCAGGAGGGCAACTATCAGTCGTTGATGCGGCACTTCCTGAAGCGCTTCCCACCGGGGGCCGACCGCTTCGCCGGAGTCAAAACCTACCCGGCTGCCAATGGATCCCCGATTTTGGCTGATGCCTTGGCCTATTTGGAATGCCGGGTGGTGAGCCGTATGGAAACCAGCGATCACTGGATCGTTTACAGCACCTTGGAAAAGGGCCGAGTCTCCAGCCTTGATGCTCTAACCGCTATTCATCACCGCAAAGTGGGCAATCACTATTGATCCCGACTGATCCCGAACATCCCATCCCACAGGGTTGCTTCCACCGTCCCTCAATAGGATCGCCGATACACCAAACCATCAGGCCGGAGAAAAAAGGGACTGTTTTGGCCCAAACTGATCCCACCCTGCTCCAGCTCAAAGGGCAGATCCTCTAGAAGTGCCTCAATCCAATTGGATCCCTGTCTGGTTGGGCTGTAGATGGCCTCTTGTAACCCTCCGGCTCTGGGTTGCGGAGCGTGTACCTGTTGCCAGTGCTGATATGGGCTGCTCGGGGTCGGAGCCATGGACGCAATGGAAGTAGGTTCCAACCGTGAGGATCCCCGAGCCGTCGCCACCGGGTAGGGAAAGGCATGAACGCTGGGGGCTTTCCCGTTAGGGTTTTGGAAGAATAGCGAGCCGTATTGAGTTTGCCCCCAAACGCCTTGCGCCAGCGTTAGGCCAAGGATACAGCTGCCACAGCAGAAGAGAACCGGATGTTTCATGGGTAAACCTCTAAAACCACGGAGGGGCTGGAGCAACTTCTCAAAAACGCATTGGATACAGCGCACCTCTATCTTGTCGATGCCAGAAGGAGGAACAAGTGACAGAGATCACTGGAGGAAGGTGAGTGTGCCAGAGGTGAGCGGAAGGCTTCCAAAAATCATGAACCTATTGAAGCAAAAATCTTCGCCCCAAACCTTACGTTGGAGCGAAAGCAATCCACGCTTTACCCCCACCCCAAGGGATCCCGAACGGGAGTACGGGTTGTTGACGGTGTTCTACAAAGCTCTACAAAGTAGCCGATTTGCTAGGGTGCTCGGCCCCACTCGCCCGCACGTAGGCATGCCAGGCCAGATCCAGGAGACTATCCAATACCGCTGCGGCCACGGCTGGGCCACCCTTGCGACCCTCGGTACGAATGTGGGGCACCATCGAATCCGCCAGATCCTGCTTGGCCTGCACCACATCGACAAAACCGGCAGGCGTGGCGATGACCAAAGCAGGGGCCACCTCTCGCTCCAAAATCAGCCGCACCAAGCTGGAAAGGGCCGTCTGGGATTGGCCAATCACGAAAATTGCCTCAGGATAGCGTTGGGCCAGGGTTTCTAGCCCCCAAGCGGAGCGGGTCTTATCCTTTTGCGGACGGGTAACGGCTTCGCTGCTGCAGTAGATGGGGTTGGAAAAGGTATTTTGAATGGCCAAGGCTATGCCAACTTGTACCATCGGCTCATCCACCACAATAGTGGTACGGGCCGCCAGGGCGGCTGCCCCCGCCTGTAGGGCTTCATTAGAGAAACGGATTAACTTCAGATACTCAAAATCTGCAGTAGCATAAATAACACGACGAACCACTTCGTATTCAGCAGGGGAAAGCTCGTGCTTGCCGACCTCCTGATCGATGATCATCAGGCTTTCTGCATCGGTCACATGCCACTCCATCGGTTCTAGACCTCGCCTGCTGGCTATCCTCAATGGCAGCATTGTACCCGGAGAGGCCGAGACTGGACGGCGAACCTAATGACCAACCTAGCCAGGAGGCCAACTCAACGAACGCCCACCCAGAACGTGCAGGTGCAAATGAAAGACCGTTTGCCTGCCGTCTGTTCCTTCATTCATCACCAGCCGATAGCCGTTCTGCAAACCCGCCTCGGCGGCCACCCGTTGAGCTGTCAACAGCAGATGACCCAACAACTGTTCGTGTTCTGGCTTAGCCTGGGAAATACCCGAAATGGGCTGCTTCGGGATCACCAAAATATGAACGGGGGCCTGCGGGGCAATATCTTTGAAGGCGAGAACCGTATCATCTTCATAAACAATTTGGGCGGGGATCTCCTTGCGGATGATCTTGCCAAAAACAGTGTCGCTCATGGGCCGTAGCGGTAGCAGAGAGGTTCTACCCTCAGCCTACCTGTTAAAGGCCTCTAGTGCTCGAGCAGCCACTCAAACTCCTGCTGCAACGATTGGATGTTCCCCACCCGTGAGACCAAAAGGCTATCTTCTCCGGCATCTCGTAGGCGGGAGCGCCACAATCCCACTAGGTCAGGATTATCACACCAAAAGCGGATCACCGTCTCGATTAATGGATCCAAATCCCAACCCCGACGGGCTGGCACCTCCTCCAGGCATCCCAACAACGCATCGAGGGTGCAGGGGCTTGTGCCCAGGTATTCCACCCCACAAGGCCGTTGCGCCAGTTCCTGTTGCTGGCAAAAGAAATGCAGGGCAGTGGCAATGCCAATAATCTCAAAGGTGTAAAGCATTTGATCAACCCAATAGAAGTGTCCTTTTGAAAGTAGAGATCCAACAAAAGTTCATTCAGCACTATTCCAGCACCATTCGGATCGACCTCAATTGGGATCCCTCTCCAACCGTAGTCAACCCGTATATTAGGCACTGATTATACTCAACTTCGACAAGCTGCCAAGTCCTAAAAAATTAGCAGATAGAAACTATATTTGCTAGCAGTCAAGAAGGTGGCCTGCTACTCCCAACGTGGGATCCACGGTTGGTTTGCCTCTGAACAGTAGCAGAAGGGAAAGTCCCTAGAGAGAATTGGATGTGGAATCCAATGGCAGAACAACTCGAAAAAGACTACCCTTGCCCACTTCGCTTTCCACCTCAATTTGTCCTTGATGCTGGTCAACAATACTCTTCACAATCGCTAAACCCAGGCCCGTTCCGTCCTCGGCCCGATGGGTGGGGTTATCCACCCGGTAAAACTTGGTAAACAAAAGGGGCAAAAATTCCGGCGGAATACCAATGCCCGTATCGGCAATTTGGATGGCGACTCGATTCGCTTGCGTCTGGATAGAGACCGTGATGGATCCCTGTTGAGGGGTGTACTTGATCGCGTTGGAAATTAAGTTGGAGAACACCTGACTCAACCCGGTGGCATCGGCAATGAGGGTCAGATCAGCCGCTGGGGGCTCAAAAACAACCGCTAGGGATTTGCTCTGAAAACTGGGCTGGAAGCTCTCCAGTTGTTGGCTAAGCAATTCCCCCAGGTTGACAACTTCCCACTGTGGGGGCATTCCCTGTTCAATGCGGGAGAGATCCAGCAAATCGTTCACCAACTTGAACATTCGTTCGGCGGAGCGATGGATTTGTTGAATCAATCCAGTCATCTGTTCTGGGTCTTTGCGCAGATCTTCTAAAGACAACAACAGGCGGGAAACTCCCAAAATGGAGCCGATTGGGTTACGCAAATCATGAGAAACGGTACTGATCAGCTGGTCTTTGAGCAAACTCAGTTGCTCGATCTGCTGGTTTTGATCCTCCAGAAGACGGTTACGTTCTTCCAACTGGGCGGAGCGTTCTCGCACTTTGGCTTCCAAAGAGGCATTTAGCTCTTGCAGAGCCTGGTTTTTAAGGGTCAGCTCCCGATCCAGGTCGTAGCTGCGCAAGGCTTCTTTCACCGTCAGACAAAGATCGATATCATGCCAGGGCTTGGAAATGTAGCGGTAGAGGCGAGCCCGATTGACCGCATTGCCCACATCATCTACATTGGCTTGCCCTGTCAACATGATCTTGATCGTCTCTGGGAAAAGAGTATGCACCTTGATCAGCAGCTCATCCCCCTTCATCCCCGGCATGATCTGGTCAGAAATGATGATCGGAATTGGGGATCCCTGTTTGTTCAGTTCGTCCAGAATCTCAAAAGCCTCATCGCCACTTTCCGCCAGTTCAATTTGGTAGTCTGCCCCCAAGCAGTGGCGCAATTGATCTCGCAGGCTAGCCAATACGGAGCGTTCGTCATCCACACAGACAATCGCGGGTTTTCTCATCAGCTTTGCTCGCATCGGTCTCTGGGGAATCTACTGGGGATCCGGGCAAATCGGCCATCTCTCAGGCTGCCAGAACCCCTGCTGTAACGATTATGAACCTCTTTCTGGATGCTTCACCATCTTTGTTCGGGCCGGCTAGAGATCCAACCTTGACTTTTTACGGAATTTGACCACACTGTGTCCTCAACTACGGAATGTGAGTAAGAGTATCTTCAAGGATATCCCCTAACTAGTTTGCCCAAAAGGCGTTGAGCTGCATTTATCCCGAACTACTTGCCTATCATTTGCCGATTAACAGAGATCCCCCTGTGGATCTCCTTGCGGTTGATCGGTACTCATTTTCTGGAGTTTGTCATGCTCGCCACTCAGCAGCCTGTTCTGAAACGGTTTTGGTATCCTATCTTACCCATGGCAGACCTACAAGACGGGCTGAAATCCTTCACCCTCATGGATCAGCCTTTAGTGGTGTGGCTGGATGGCTAGGGGAACCCAGCCGTTGCCGAAGATCGCTGCTGTCACCGCTCCGCTCGGCTTTCCAAGGGGATTGTCGTCGATGGCCATATTCGCTGCCTCTACCACGGTTTGGAAGGAACCGACCCGGATGTACCGTTGAATATCAAAGCCGAACAACACATGTCCAGCGACAAGCCGAGCATCCTCATGCGCCACAAGCTGGCTGCTTTCCTCAAGGCTCACAGAGAAGTCGAGGCAAGCCGCCGCTAGAGCAAGTAGAGCAAGATAAACAGCACGATCCAAACCACATCGACAAAGTGCCAGTACAACTCGGCAGCCTCGACACCAAAGTGATGCTCAGCACTGTAGTGGCCGGGCTTGAGAGAGCGCCACAACACCGCCAGAATAAACAACAGCCCTGCCGCTACGTGCAAACCGTGAAACCCGGTCAAGACGTAGAAGGTGCTGGCAAACAAGTTGGTGGTGAGGCCAAACTCTAGGTTGCTGTACTCATAAATTTGCCCCGCTAAGAAAATCGCTCCCATCAGAGCCGTGAGGGCAAACCACAGCCGCAGACCCTTGACATCATTGGCCTTGATAGCGGGCTCAGCCTTGTGAATCACAAAGCTGCTCGAAATCAAAATCAGGGTATTGATGCCGGGCAAGAGCAATTCCCGCTCGGGGGTGCCTTCCGGTGGCCATACTGGGGAGTTGAGGCTAAAGGCCAAATAGGCAATGAACAGCCCCAAAAACAGACAGGCCTCTGCCACCAAAAACACCAAAATGCCGAATACACGATGATCAGGTTGCTCAGCATGGGTAGCGTGGGCCTGAGTCTGTCCGACCACCAGCGTGTCAGGAGCGAGGGATCCTTGCATAGTTATCTACCCCTTCTCGATTAAAGCGTGCAGTTGTCAAAACCCAAAAAGACCCTAAGAGTGGGAAGACTCCGCTTCTATCAGCGCCAGTTCCCGCAGGGTTTGTAGCTGGGCGGCGAAGTAGTCGAGGGTTTCTTTACTGTGGAGACCATAGTCGTAGGGGCCTGTCAGCAAAATCGGATCCCCGTAGAAGTTTTGGTGGGGTGGGGGAGAGGTGGTCATCCACTCCAGGCTCAGAGCTTCCCAGGGGTTATCTCCAGCCTTACGACCCGCCACCCAAGAATAGATGGCATTGAACAGGAAGGGCAGAGTGGAAATGGCGAGAATAAAAGCCCCCACCGAGCTAATCCAGTTCAGGTCAGCAAATTGCGGGTCGTACTGAGCAACACGGCGCGGCATCCCCATCAGGCCCAGCTTGTGCATGGGCAAAAAGCAGATGTTGAAGCCAACAAAGGTGAGGACAAAATGTACCCGTCCCCAGAATTCGTTCATCATCCGCCCCGTCATCTTCGGGAACCAGTGGTAGAGGCCGGCATAAATGCCAAACACGCTGCCGCCAAACAACACGTAGTGCAGGTGAGCCACCACAAAGTAGGTGTCGTGAACATGCACATCTAGCGGCACGGAAGAAAGAATGATGCCGCTCAAGCCGCCGATCACAAACATGGAGACAAAACCCATGCCAAACAACATGGCGGAGTTGAGGCGAATCTTACCCCCCCACAAGGTGGCCAACCAGCTAAACACCTTAATGCCCGTCGGCACAGCAATGGCCATGGTAGCAATCATGAAAAACACCCGCATCCAATCGGGGGTGCCACTGGTGAACATGTGGTGCGCCCAAACGATCAGCCCCAAAAAGCAGATGGCCAAACTGGAGTAGGCAATGGCTTTGTAGGCAAAAATCGGCTTGCGGGCGTGCACTGGCAAAATCTCGGAGATCATGCCAAAGACGGGCAGGATCATGATGTAAACCGCCGGATGGGAGTAGAACCAGAACATGTGCTGGTACACCACCGGATCCCCGCCACCACTGGGGTTAAAAAAGGCGGTTCCGGCCAAGAGGTCAAAGCTGAGCAGGATCAAAGCTCCAGCCAAAACAGGAGTGGCAATGAGCGTTAAAACCGAAGTGGCGAGCATGGCCCAACAAAAGAGGGGCATATCTTCCAGCTTCATCCCCGGCATCCGCATCTTGAGGATGGTGACGAAGAAATTCACCCCCGCCAAAATCGAAGAGGTTCCCCCCAACAAAATGCTCAGGATCCACAGCTCCTCACCCACTTTGCCGCTGATCAAGCTCAAGGGGGGATAAGAAGTCCACCCTGCCGCCGGAGCCTCCGTGAGCAAGCTCACCAAAAGCAGGATCCCTGTGGGCGGAATCATCCAAAAGGCCACCGCATTCAACTTGGGAAAGGCCATATCCCGCGCCCCGATCATCAGGGGCACCAGGTAGTTGCCAAAGCCCCCCACCAAAGCCGGCACAATCCACAAAAAGATCATGATCGTGGCATGGACGGTAAAGGCGCCGTTGTAGCGCTCAAACCCCAAAAAGTCGGCCTCTGGGGTCGCCAGTTCAGCCCGTACTGCTGTCGCCAACGCCCCTCCCACCAAGTAGAAGAAGAAGGTGGTGACCAAATATTGGATCCCGATCACCTTATGGTCGGTGGAGAAGGTAAAAAAGCGCCACCAAGGTTCAGAGGGCAACTCCATCTTGGCTAGGGGAGTGGAAGCGAGGTTCGGATTTTCTTGTAGCTGGGTCATTGCAAGCACGCTCCTAAAGGGCGGAGACCAAAAGCGGGAGCAGGGATCCCTCGATCAAAAACAATTCATTAGCGGCGGTTCTACCTAGCCAGAAGACTGAGCTCCGAAATGTTGGTGCAGGGCTCGGATATCGGCTGGGATCCCCAGCCGTTGCTGCTGCGCCTTGGCAAAGGCGGACTTGGATTGAGCCTCTGGGGCAAGTGCCAGGGCGCTACCGTCAGGACGAGCAGCTAAGATCTGTTCTTCCTGCCAACTGTCGAAAGCTTCCGGAGTATCCACAAACAGTTGCCCGCCCATAACCCCGTGATAAGGACCGCACAACTCGGCACAGACAATCGGATACTCGCCCAACTCACTGGGCACAAACTCTAGGTGGGTTTCTCGGCCAGGGATGACATCCTGCTTGAGGCGAAACTGGGGCACCCAGAAGGCATGGTTCACATCCAGGGCCGTCATATCCAGGCGAACCCGTTTGTTGAGGGGAAGGTGCAACTCACTCGCTACCAACCCCGACTCGGGATAGGTAAACACCCAAGCATATTGCATGCCCTGAACCTGCACAACCAAATCGGGCTGGCCCACCTCTCCACCGGAAACCACTACAGGCGTGTAGGCATAGCTGGGATCTTCCGCCTCGTAGGTAGCTTCTTCCATCGCCATGGCCATCCCAGAGTGGGCATGTCCCCCAACATCCACACCGCCGTTGATGGCTTGATACACATCTAGGCTGGCCACCCCCAACCAGAGGATGATAATGGCCGGTACCGCTGTCCAGACAATCTCCAGCAGCACGTTGCCGTGGTTGGGATCCCCGTCTCCCTCGTCACCCCGCCGTTTGCGGTAGCGAATAGCACTATAGAGCAGTACCCCCTGCACGATCAGAAAAATGCCGGTAGCAATGGTGATGGTGCTGTTAAAGAGGCTATCGAACAGGGGGGCGGAATCGGCGGCCGATTCGGGAAGAAGATGATGGTTTTGCCCGTACCAGATGCTGGTGATGGTCAGGAGGATCCCGACTGCGACCAAAATAATATTGTTGAGCGCGCTCACAACTGCTCTTCCCCAATGCAAAGTATGTCCACCTTAGCAAGCTCCCCAACGGAGCCTAGCCTGCTTGGGCGCGACTCTTCCATTTAGTTCACAGGGGCTGTGGAGGATTGGACAGGCTTATGGATCTCTTCAGGATTGGGGATAGGAAGATACCAAAACCCGAGGGGCTTGTAGTAGAGCAGCTCAAAGAAATTCTTAAAAAGCCTTCGCTCCCCGCAAAACCGCTTTTAGGATTCGTTACAGGGACACAATGCTGAATTCGGAATCTCCGGTTGTCCTTAATGAAATCGCTCTAAGCATTGGCACAGGCTGTTTTTTGGGCTTAGCGATCTTTGAAAAGCAATCTTTATCTAAGTATTTAAGCGTGATGGATTCATTGATTTCCCAACCTCTATCTTCGGAATCTGCGGATACTGACCGGGATCCCTTGGCTTCATCTTGGGGTTCCAGTCAGCTCACCCTCAAGCTGGGTCGGGTTCTGCTGGGGTTGGCAGCGACCACCTGGCTGTTGATGGGCTTGGGCAGTGCCACCCGTGTCATGAATGCCGGCTTGTCCTGTCCCGATTGGCCTCTCTGCTATGGGGAAATTGTGCCCAGCCAACAGATGAACTTGCAGGTATTTCTGGAATGGTTCCACCGCATGGTGGCTGCCGGGGTGGGGGTGGCGACGTTGACGTTGATGGGGTTTGCTTGGCTAAAGCATCGGTCTTTGCCCACGTGGCTGCCCTGGGGCCTCAGTTTTGCGTTTGGGTTGATTTTGGTGCAAGGGATCCTAGGCGGGCTGACGGTCACCGAGCTGTTGCGTTTCGACATTGTCACGGCTCATTTGGGCACAGGCCTATTGTTTTTTGCCACGCTCCTTACCTTAGGGCTGTTGGCATTGCCCAGTTTTGGATCCCTTTCTCCTGCTGATCCTACTGCTGAAGAACCTAGAGAGCGGGGATCGGTGGGGTATTTACCTTGGCTTGGCTTGGGGGCAGTGCTGTTGGTGTATGGCCAGAGCATCCTGGGGGCGTTGGTGGCTTCCCAATGGGCTTTGCATCAGTGCTTTGCTTCGGGAGACCTGTGCGGGGTGATGAACAGCCACTTACTGGGGGTGGCCCCGGCCACGATTGCGGTGTTGGTGGTTGCGGTGGGTACTGGGCTGATGCGCAAACGGATCCCGAAGATCCTGAAGGTTTTCGGCCACTCCACTACAACGATTTTGCTAGCCCAAGTGGGGATCGGCATTCTCACCTACCGTTTCCGTTTGCAGGTGGAGCCTTTGACCGTAGCCCACCAGATGTTCGGGGCAGCTTTACTGGGCTGTCTGGTGGGGTTTACAGTGCTGGCTTGGCGGATGCAACACAGTGCTGACGAAGAGAGACTTTCTCCGGTGAGCCGGAAGCGGGTGGCCGTGACAGCAGAAATTACCAGCGAGTGAGTTCCATGCAGGATGTTTTCCAAGATCAATCGACGCGGATCCCTTTCCAGACTTGCCATCACCAGACGGTATCTCAGGTTTTTCGCAGCTACAGCCAGTTAATTAAACCGAAAATCATCGCTCTGTTGTTAATGACCACGGCGGGGGCGATGTGGATGGCGGGTAACACCGACCCGGTGAAGTTTGCCATCACCCTCTTGGGAGGAGGAATGGCAGCTGCGGCTGCCAATGCCATCAATATGGTGTACGACTCGGATATCGATCAGGTGATGGAGCGTACCCGCCACCGCCCTTTGCCCTCCGGTCGCATTCAAGTTCGCGATGCGCTGATTTTTGCTGGGATCCTGGCTTTGGCTTCCTTTGGGCTGCTGGCTCTTTTTACCAACCTGCTGGCTGCCAGTTTGGCCATGGCTGGGATCCTGGTGTACGTGGGGGTTTACACCCATTGGTTGAAGCGTTCCAGCACGCAGAACATTGTCATTGGGGGTGCAGCGGGGGCAATACCCCCTTTGGTGGGCTGGGCGGCAGCCACCGGTGAACTGAGCTGGGCGGCTTGGGTGATGTTTGCCATCATCTTTTTGTGGACACCGCCCCACTTTTGGGCCTTAGCCATTTTGAAACAAGAGGACTATACCCGCGCTGGGGTGCCAATGTTGCCGGTGGTGGCAGGGGAACGTTCCACGGCAGTTCAGATTTTGCTCTACACGCTCTTGATTTTGCCGGTGAGCCTCTCTTTGGTTTACCCATTGCATGTGCTCGGATCTTTTTACCTGGGGGCTGCCCTGCTGTTGGGATCCCTCTTGGTTTGGAGAGCGGTGCAGTTGCTTCAGGAGCCCCAGAATCGGGATCGGGCTGGCTCGCTGTTTATGTTTGCCAACTTGTATTTACTGTTGTTGTGTGGAGCCATGGGTTTGGATAGCTGGTCGTTGACCCATACCTTTTGGGGGCAAGCCACAGCATCCCTACAAGGGATTTACACCACCTGGATTGGATCCCTGAGCTGAATGTGGGTGGAGCTAGTCCAACAGTTGGCTCTTTAGGGTTCACCTTTACAACCTTTTCTGACTTCATGGAGACACAAGGTAAAGAAGAAATTCTTGTCGGATAAAGGGTTGGTCTGCATCAGCTGTAGTATGTATCGCTGGAAAAGGCTGTATGTTCACTTTTAGAAGTCTGACGGCATGAGTTCTCCGGCCATCCAGTGGTATCCCGGGCACATTGCCAAGGCGATCAGCCAGTTGCGAGACCAGTTGCAACGGGTGGATGTGGTGATTGAGGTGTTGGATGCGCGGATTCCGTGGGCCAGTCGCCATCCAGAGTTAGGGGGCTGGTTGGGGGAAAAGCCGCGAGTCTTGGTCTTGAACAAGATGGATTGTGTGGATCCCTCCACCCTGAAGGCTTGGCAGGATTGGTTTGTCGGGCAAGGGATCCCGGTTTATCTCACCAACGGCCAGTCGGGAGAAGGGGTGAATCGTCTCAAACAGGCGATCTTACAGCTGGGGCAATCGGTGAATGCACGCCGCCGGCAGCGGGGGATGCGGCCTCGAGCGATTCGGGCGGTGGTGGTGGGCTTTCCCAATGTGGGCAAATCCGCCCTGTTGAATCGGCTGCTGGGGCGGCGGGTGGCGGAGAGTGCGGCCCGACCGGGGGTCACACGGCAACTGCGCTGGGTGCGGTTGGGAGGTGATCTGGATTTGCTGGATTCGCCGGGGATCATTCCGCCCCTGTTGCCTGATCAAGAGGCCGCAACCAAGCTGGCTATCTGTGATGATATCGGTGAGGCCGCCTACACACCGGAATTGGTGGCAGCTCGTTTTTTGGATCAAGTGCGGGCGGTTCACCCTGATGCTGAGGTGATTTTGCAAAAGCGCTACGGTTGGTCAGGATTGATCCCGATGGGAGAAGTTGCCGTGCATGAGTTGGCAGAGCGGCAATATCAAGGGGATCCCGAACGGGCAGCGCGGCAAATCCTCAACGACTATCGCAAGGGGTTACTGGGGCCGCTGGCTTTGGAACTCCCACCTGACTCCTGAAAGGAGCTTGGGTCTCTGTTCTGGCGATCTGTCTGCTTTAGGGAACAACTCTAGAATAGGAATTGAGCATAGTTGCTGTGATCCCTCATGATCTCTTTGCACGCCCCTGCCCTATCCTTTGCCCCTCTCCCTAGAGTCAGCGAGCCGGAGGTTAATCCATTGGATTTTGAGGTGGTGATTGTTGGGGCGGGTATGGTGGGATCCACACTGGCAGTTGCTTTGGGACAAGCCGGGATCCGCGTCGGGTTGATCGAGAACCGCGATCTGAACCAGGGAATAGGGCCGGATGGACGAGCCAGCGCTTTGGCCTTGGGAACAGCACGCATCTTAGAACGGATTGGGGTATGGCCCCGGATGCAGTCTTGGGGGGTTTCTCCCATTTACCGCATCCAGGTTTCGGATGGGGAGAGCCCCTGGCTGGCTCAGTTGCGCCGTGAAACCATCCAAGCACCGGCTCTGGGTTACATCGTGGAGAACCAGATCACCCAAAAAGCCCTATTGCAGCGGATCCGGGAGTGCCCTTCGGTAACGGTTTTTAGCCCAGCCCAGGTGCAAGGGCTTTGCTCTGAGCCGGATCACATTCGGGTGGAACTGTCTGGGAAAGGCTTGTCCGGCGGCTTGCGAACGGCACTGCTGGTGGGAGCAGATGGTGCCCGTTCCCGGTTACGAGAATGGGCCGGGATCCCGCTCTCCCGTTGGGGCTATGGGCAGGTGTGCATTGTTTCCACCCTTACCCACGAGTTGCCTCACCGACAGGTGGCCTACGAACGCTTTCAGCCCAGTGGCCCCTTTGCCATTTTGCCTACCCCCGATCCCCACCGTAGTTGTGTGGTGTGGACAGCCCGACAGTCAGACCGAGACCGATTGATGAGCCTGTCGGAGGCGGAGTTTTTACAGGCCATTCAGCCTTCCTTTGGCTCCCAGTTGGGGGCTTTGCTAGCGGCTTCCCCCAGGGCGTGTTACGAACCGCAGCGGGCCCATGCCCAAACCTATATCGGATCCCGACTAGCCTTGATTGGGGATGCCGCTCACACCACTCATCCGGTCGGGGGGCAAGGGGTGAACTTGGGCATGCGGGATGTGGCTGCTTTGGCCGCCCTGGTGATCGAGGCGAAAACTGCAGGCAGGGATCCCGGCCATCCGACTTTATTACAAGCCTACGAACGCTGTCGTCGCCCGGAAAACGCACTGGTCCTTTTCGGAACTGATGTTGCCAATCGCCTCTTTTCCAACCAGAGTTGGCCTTTATTGATCTTGCGCTGCTTAGGATTGTGGGGCCTGGAGGCTTTGCCGCTGCTGAAACCGGCCTTGATGCGCCAGGCAATGGGGATCCGCCCCCAACAGCCCCAACTGCAGGATCTCCCTCTCCACAACGAGCCCCTGCCCACCCCTGTCTCATCCATCCTGTTTTGAAAGTTACAAAAGTGCGGCCAGGGATCCCCTACTGTGGCATCACTGCATACTTTGCAACCAAAAACTGACATTCACGGTGGGATTCTATGACTACAGGACTTTGTCCCGCAGACTTCAAGCCCTCTGAGCGCTCTACGGCTCTGGCCGCCCTGAGGGAGGAGCTAGAAGGGATCCCGTCCACCACCGATCCGCAGCAGTTGAGCAAGCTCTCCATCGACTGGCACACCTTCAGCCCGGTCTTGAGCAATAAACTGGCCGGCAAGCGGGCGGATATTGCCTATTTTCCCACCTGTGAGGCCGAGGTGATTCGCATCATCCAAGCCTGTGTCCGTCATCGGATCCCGCTCACCCCCCGTGGCGCCGGTACGGGCAACTACGGACAAGCCGTGCCTTTAGAAGGCGGTGTGCTGCTGGATATGACCCGGATGCAGTTGATCCTCTGGACAAAAGGGGGAATCATGCGGGTGCAACCGGGGGCCAAGCTGATGGCCATGGAAAAAGAAGCCCGCAAAACTGGCTGGGAAGTGCGCATGGCTCCTTCTACGTTTCGGACGGCCACAGTGGGGGGGTTTATCTCCGGCGGGTTTGGCGGCATTGGATCTATCATCTACGGGGTACTGCGGGAGCGGGGCAATATCCTCGGCCTGCGGGTGGTGACCATGGAAGCAGAGCCGCAAATCTTGGAGCTACGCGGGGAAGCTGTGCATCAGGTCAGCCACGCTTGGGGGGTCAACGGCATCATCACCGAGATGGAAATGCCGCTGGGGATGGCCTATCCCTGGGCGGAGTGCATCGTGGTTTTTGAGGACTTCCTGCAGTCGGCTCGCTTCTGTCAGCGGCTGGGAGAGTCGGATGGCATCGTCAAGCGGATGATCAGCCTGCATGCCTGGCCCATCCCCAGTTACTTTGTTGCCCTTAAGTCCTATTTGCCCGAGGGATCCCATGCGGCCCTGCTGCTGATTGCCGAAAACTCCTTGGAGCCGCTGGCGGATTTGGTCAAGGAGTGGGGGGGCCAGATCACCTATACCAAGCCCGCTGCTGAGGCCGGCAAGGGCATCACCCTGATGGAATACGGCTACAACCACACCACTTTGCACGCCCGCACGGCGGATCCCAGCCTCACCTATATCGATTGCCTCTTTCCGGCGGATCCCGACTTGAAAGCGATGAAGTATCTCTACCAAACCTTGAATCCAGAGATGATGATCCACGTCGAGTACCTACGCCTGAACGGCAAGGTCACCGCCCTCGGGGGCCAGTTGGTGCGCTACAGCTCCGAAGCTCGCCTGCGGGAGATCATGCAAATCCATCGGGAGCAAGGGGTGCATGTGCACGATTGCCACGACTTCACCCTCGATAGCCTCCAGAAAAAAGATGCCAGCAACCGCAATGAACAACTGGAACTGAAAAAACGCACGGATCCCTTGGGCTTGCTCAACCCCGGCAAATTAAAAGCTTGGATCGACTGGCAAGCCCAACAAACCACCTCTTAGCGACAGGAACGGCGTTCAGGATCCTTCGACCAAGCTGGCATAGGCCTCGGCGCTGATCATTTCATCGAGATCTTCAGGATTGGCAATGCGCACCTTGAGCAACCAGCCATCCCCGTAGGGATCGTCGGCAATACTTTCTGGGCTATCCACCACTGCAGTGTTCACCGCCACCACTTCCCCTGAAAGAGGGGCATAGAGATCCTCTACAGCCTTCACCGACTCCACCGAGCCAAAACTCTCGCCTTTCTCTAGCGCGGCTCCCTCTTCTGGCAGGCCCACAAAAACGATATCGCCCAACTGATCGACGGCGTAGGCGGTGATGCCAATGACAGCAATATCATCCTCGACGCGGATGTACTCATGGCTATCCACGTAGCGTAGATGGGATGGATATTCCAAGGCCATGCGGGTTCTCCCGATTCAGGATTCAGTGAATCATTCTAGACGGAAAGAGGTTCCACGCCTATCTCACGGAGGTTTCAAAGAAATTCCATCAACAGGCGATTCACGGTTTGTGGAGCCTCCTGCTGGGCCCAGTGCCCACACTCGGGGATGTATTCTTTGCGAATGCCGCTGGGGAAAAACGAGTCCATGCCTTCGGTCAGTTCCCGGCTGAGGGCAAAGTCTTCTTCCCCCCAAATCAACAGGGTAGGGGCGAGGATCTGCCGCATCGGCTCCAAAAATAGGTTCTGCAACGTCGGCAGATTAAAGAGCTGCCGGTAATAGTTGAGGGCGGAGGTGAGCACTTTGGGTTTGGCTAGAGCCTCCTGATAGAGCTGCAGATCGTGACGGGTAAAGGCACTTTTGCGCACGGACGTCTCTTGGAAGATTCTCCGCACCCAATCGGCCAGATCCCGTTGCAGTAGCCACTCCGGCAGCCAGGGCAACTGAAAAAAGAGCATGTACCAACTGCGCCGCACTTGATCTAGGTTGCTGAGAAACTCCCGCCGAAAACAGGCCGGATGGGGAGAGTTGAGAACTGCTAACTTGCGGATTTGCTCTGGGAAAAACTGTGCCCAGTGCCAGGCGATGGCGCCCCCCCAATCGTGGGCGACTACAGAGGCGGTTTTCGCCCCAAAGTAGGTGAGCAGGCCGCGGATATCTTGGGTGAGGGTATCCAGGTCGTAGCCGTGGTCGGGCTTGTCGGAGTCGTTGTAACCGCGCATATCGGGCACCACGACACGGAATCGCTGTGCTAAGACCGGGATTTGGTGCCGCCAGGAATACCAAAACTCGGGGAACCCGTGCAGCAAGATCACCAACTCCCCTTCCCCTTGGGTGACATAGTGCAGTTGAATGCCGTTGGTAACGGCATAACCGTGCTGCCAACTCCCCATTTTGGCCGTCACGTCAGAAGGGAGGCGCAGGATCCCTGCTTCCACCATGTCGTCTGCTCTGAGTCTGAACACATGATTGGGTATCCACCCATACTAACCTTTGCCGTTGTTTTGCTGGACTTGTGGGCCGGTCGCTTGCTTTCTACTTGCTTTCTAGAAGTATGCGGTGAAGGATAACACTGGTGAAGGATAACACTATGGAACGGCTGGCAGCATCAACTCATACCATCGCCATTTTAGGGGCGGGGGCTTGGGGAAGCACACTGGCTATGCTGGCTCAGGCTCAAGGACATCGAGTGCGTGTCTGGGATCGGCGCCGATCTCCAAATTTACTGGCCGTTTTGCCGGGGGCAGAGGTGATCGTTTCGGCGGTGTCGATGGCGGGGGTACGCCCGTTGGCAGAGGCGGTGCGAGAAATCGGGATCCCTTCCCAAGCCATTTTGGTCTCAGCCACCAAGGGATTGGATCCACTGGAGCTGCTGACCCCAACACAAATTTGGCGGGCCACTTTCCCCGAACAAGCGGTGGTGGTGCTATCTGGGCCCAATCTCTCGGTGGAAATCCGCCAGGGCCTGCCTGCTGCCGCCGTGGTTGCCAGCTGGGATCCCTGGGCCGCCACACAGGTGCAACAGGCCCTTTCTTCGGAACGCTTTCGCCTCTACACCAGCAGCGATCCGATCGGGGTGGAGTTGGGGGGCACCCTGAAAAATGTGATTGCCATTGCTGTGGGGGTATGTGATGGGCTGCAGCTGGGTACCAATGCTCGCTCGGCCCTGGTAACTCGGGGGTTGGCGGAGATGATCCGGGTGGGATCCCGGTTGGGGGCACGGCCCGAAACCTTTAATGGCCTCTCGGGGTTGGGAGATTTGCTGGCCACCTGTCATAGCCCCCTCAGCCGCAACTACCGCGTTGGTCACGGGTTGGGGCAAGGGAAACCCCTAGGGCAGGTGTTGGCCGATATCGAGGGTACCGCCGAAGGGATCCACACCACCCCCGTTTTGCTGAAGATTGCCGCCCAGCACGGGATCCCGGTGCCCATCACCCAAGAGGTGCAGTTGTTGTTGCAGGGGCAGACTACCCCCCCAGCCGCCCTGGCCCGACTCATGGAACGGCAACTTAAATCGGAATAGAGTTCGGAATAGAGTGACGTACTCATCCGTAGATGCACGGGTATGCGAGTAGATTCCGCGCATTCGCGACTCGTGGGATCCCGCAAGTGAGCAATTTGGCGGAGGTTTCCACCCCAGAGATTTCCCTATACTTTCACTATCGGCTTGGATCCCTTGCTTTAGCAGGGTTAAAAGAGCTGTGTAGACGGCCTGACCGCGAGTTCCATTTTGTTTTTTTGCAAGGGGTAGTTCACCTTCTGCTTATGTCTAAACGAATTTTGGTGATCGAAGACGAACAGCCGATCCGCACCTATCTGCAAAAGCTGTTGCGACGGGCCGGATACGATACCATTGCTGCCACCGATGGCGAAGAAGGATTGAGCTTGGTGCGCTCTCTGCTACCTGATCTGGTGTTGTGCGATGTGGTGATGCCCAAGCTGAACGGCTATGGGGTACTCGATGCCCTGAGGCGGGATCGGGCCACTGCCCACATTCCTTTTGTGTTTCTCTCCTCCAAAACCAGCTGCGAAGACATCGAACAGGGACTGCGCCTGGGTTCTAGTGCTTACCTAACGAAGCCGATTGAACAAACTCATTTGTTGGGAACCATTGCGGCTCATTTGGTTTAGTCTTTTGGTTTAGCCTTAAGGACTCTGAGCACATCTAGCTGAGATCAGTGTGGGGCAAGCGTTTGTTGCTGCCGCTGTAGTTGTTGCTGTTCTAGGGCTTCAAACAGAGCCTGAAAATTGCCTTCGCCAAATCCGGTGGCTCCCCCCAGCCGTTGGATGATCTCAAAGAAAAAAGTTGGCTTTTCAAACAAAGGTTGGGTGAAGGTTTGCAGCAACAGCGGCGCAGAGTGAGGATCAGCAGCAGGCAACGTAGAATCCAGTAGGATCCCCTGTTCTTGCAAATCTGGCCAATGGATCCCGGTAATCTCCTGCAAATCGGGGTACAGCTCCCCTTGGAGCATCGAGTAATATCCTTCGGGCACCCGCAAAAATTCCACCCCACCCTGACGTAGCTGACGCAAACTACGGAGAATATCAGGGCTATGTAGCGCTACATGTTGTATGCCGGGGCCTGGATAAGCATCCAAAAATTCTTGAATTTGCGAGGTCGCGGACGTAGGCTCATTGATGGCCAACTGGATCCCGACTTGCGGATCTCCTACCACCCAACTTTCTAACCCGGAGTGATCGGTGCCAACGCTGTAACGGTAAAGGCGCTCCCAGCCCAGCACCTGACTGTACCAATCTGCCGCCGCCTGCAGGGATCCCTGCTCGACATTCAACACCACATGATCGAGGTGGGAAAACAACCGCGAGGGATGCGGATGGGCTGGAACTGACCCTGGGATCAAAGAATGCCTGATTCCATAGGGAGTGAGCAGACACAAACCCGGTGAGGGACTTTCTGTTTCGTCCGTGCTCCAATCTAGCGCTGCACCCCGTCCGCGCAGAAGCTCCGCCAAGTCTGCCCCATCCTGCCTATCCATCGCCAAGGCCACATCCACAATGCCGGGAGAATGCTGCTGCAAATAGCGATCCACCTCATCCCCAACATGGGCAGGCTGAGAAAGGCGTAAGCGAATTGATCCCTGGCACAGATCAAGCGTGTGGGGGGCTTGTCGCTCAATTTGAAACCCCCAAACCCGACAAAACTGCTCCCGCCAGTAGGGCAGATCCCAGAGATAAAAGTGCAGGTGATGGATCCCTTGGATCCCACTTACGGATTGGTTCATCGCCGCCACACCTGATCTCTCCACTAGGCACAGTTGCCTTCTCTTCCTCAGGATAGGCTTGCAATGGGAGAGAGGAACACAAGCATTGTTCCGGGAAACCGCCGCAACAGCTGTATCCCTGCTGAAAAGGGCAGGGATACAAAAAGATCCAGGAAAGGCCCTGAGACCTTATACCCCCTGAGATCCTTTCGTGCCAGAAAGAACCATAGTTAGGGTTGACACACTCCTACCTCAAGAATTTGTTAATTCAAACAAAGAGATTGAGAAAAACCCGCACTCGCCATGTTAGATCTACTGCCAGTCAATGCACGGTTATGACTCTCTTCCTTCCGGCCATGAGTCTGAGCTGATGCCAGCTCATTCGCTCGTCCCCCGTAGAGGGGGTGCAGGGATCCCAGCTCCGCACGGATTTCGCCTTCCCTGAACAGGATCTGGAGATGGATATCGAGAAAAGCCGTAGGGCTGAGTGGGGAAAAAGAGGTCAGGAGCGTTTATGGTCAGCACCAGCATCCCTGTAGTTAAGGCAGATCGCCGGCCGCGATATCCCCTCAGCGAACATTTGCAGGTGATTCAGCCTTCAGTTCCGGTTGAACTATTGGATGCAGAGTCTTGGCAAGGGATCCAAGCGATCGCCCAATTGCTCCCTGCTTCTTTGACCAACTTTTTTGGCTTTGAATGTCGGTTGGGGATCCCTGAGGCAGCGGGAGATTTTCTGATCTGTCTGGATGCTAAAGAAGCGGGCCGTAATACCTTGGCTTCCGCAGAGTATGGGGCCAGCCTGTTGCAATCGGAGCCGATTTGGCAGCGGATCCATCAATTGGGTCAACATTGGCAGTCAGCGGGATCCCTCTTGTCAGAGCGGGTTCACAACATATGGCTGGAGTTTGATGTGGAGCGGTCGGGGCCTGTTTCCACGCCTTTGCCCAGCTGTTTTATCGGCTCGTTGCCCATTTACGGGAACCCCGTCGAGGGGGACGAAATTCACCATTGGCTCCTTAACGAACCCCTGACCCTACTCCGAGGAGAAGCTCTGCCCACCTCCGTGCAAGCGACGGTGTTGCGCTGTCTACAAGCTCTGCCCATTGGGGCCTATGTATTTCAGGTCGGGTTGATGTTGGCTCGCCGCAACGATTGGGTACGCCTGTGTATACGCGATATTGACCCCGATCAAATCCTCACTTATCTGGATACCATCGGTTGGCCCGGATCTTTGGCGGGCTTAGAGCAGTTGCTAAATCAACTGGAGCCAACAGTCGATCGGATTGACCTGGATTTGGACGTGGAGGGATCCATTGGGCCAAAGCTGGGCTTAGAGTGCTACTTAATTGGCCAACCGGCGCGGGATCCCCGTTGGAGCCATTTTCTGGACAGTTTGGTGGCCCTAGGTCTCTGTCTCCCCCAGAAACGAGAGGCACTGCTGCGTTATCCCGGCTATGTACGAGAACGCCACTATCCTGAAACGTGGCCGCACCCTTTACAAAAGTTATCCCAATTGTTGGGGCCCGATTGTGAGAGCGTGTTTTATCGCGGTTTGCACCACATCAAGGTGGTCTACCGAGGGGAACAAGTCCTGGAGGCCAAAGCTTACTTGGCTGTCAGTCAGCAGGTTCTCAACCTCAGTGCTGCCCGCAAAACCCTTACGAGCCAAGGATCCCAGGCAATACTTTCTACTTCTAAAGCTACTTCTAAAGGCGAACGGCAACCGGCTTCCCCAACCCCTGGATTCACGCCCCCTTTCCAAATTTATAATTTTTTCTCGGCGACCGAAGCAGAGCAGCTTTTGACCTACAGCCTGGAGCAAGAGGCAGCTTTTGAACCCAGCCAAGGCCAAACCTACGGCACTGAAGACGAACAGTCTCAAGAGGATCGCAACTACCGCTTCTCTTGGGTTTTGGAAACGATTCAGCCCAAAGTGGAAAACCAGATCCGGCAGGCGGTACGAGCCGCTTTGCCCCAAGCCTTGGCGGAATTGGGGATGGATCTCTTTGAGCCTGCCCACATCGAAGTACAACTCACCGCCCACAATCACGGCCACTACTTTAAGTTGCACAACGACAATGGCAGCGAAGTCACGGCCCGCCGTACCCTTACTTTTGTCTACTATTTTTCCCGGCAACCGCAGCCTTTCTTGGGAGGGGAACTGCGGGTCTATCCCGGGGCCGCTGCCAAAGTGGGCGCGGATAGAGGTTTAACCTTGCTCCAGCCACATCTCTACACCCCTATCCAACCTCGCCACAACAGCATTGTCTTTTTTCCCAGCCAGCTTTGGCATGAGGTACGTCGCGTTCGCTGCCCCTCCCGAGTCTTTGCCGACAGTCGCTTTACCTTTAATGGCTGGGTTTACCGCTAGGTTCGTTTGAGTTTGTAGCCTGTTTCACCACTTTTGAGGGATCCGATGCAAATCAGCCAAATCCTCCGCCAACTGCCTGCCGATCTGGAATGGATGGTGCTCTTTGACCTCGCAGCGGTGCGGCAACTGGCTTCCGATGAGGTGGTGCGGGCCATGTACTTTCTGCCGGAAGATCTGGATTTGGATCCCTTTAGTCATGTCATCCTCAGCAGCGAAGGGAGGCTCCTGGCCCCTCAAGCCGTCGGGCCATTACGGGAAGCTGAAACCGGTGCGCCGACTTCCCTGTCTGGGATCCCGCTGAGTCTGGGGGAGCAGTTTGCCGAGCGGCTGGCCTGGGTGCCTGTCGATGAAGCCGATTGCCTCGGTCTGGGAGAACAGCTCCCTTATGCCCCGGTGCTGCTGCACCTGCGGCTTGCACAAGGGGTGGGCCAAGCTCAGGCCATTTTTGACCAAGCCCCCAGCCAAGAGCATTACGAGCTGCTGCGAGCGGTGGGGGTAGAGTATCTGGGTGGGGATCCCCATCCCAAGGGCTATGTGGCCCATTTCCGTAATCGCCTGCCCGTCCACATCCACACCGGCATCCTCTCCCACTTCGAGCGCACCACCCATTGCAACCAGTTTTTCTTACAACATGGGCAGATTGATCCGATTTTGGAAGCCGGTTTGTTGGAGGCTACGACTCGTCGCATGGGTTGGGGACAACGACAGGGATCCCAGGCAGTGCAGGCATTGGCTGTGCGGGTGGTGCAACAGCCGGAAGTGCCTTTGTCAATGCGTTGCCAGCCCCCTTTGCCGGATCGTCCTTTTGATTATGGGGATTTGGTGCCCCTGGGTTTCTTGCTACGTGCCCTGAAGACAACCAATCCCGAGTTTTCCGGCCCTTTGCAAGCTCATTTACAAGAGCGGCGCAAGGAGGATCTGTGGGCGTTTCATTCCGGTCGCTTGATTACGGCCACCGATTCAGCCTTGGTGATGTTGGGCTATTCGGATCGGGCTGGAGCAGAGGCCCTAGAGCGATTTGCCGACCCGGATGGGGGCTATGTTCCGCAACAGTGGAGATCCAGCCGCGAACAGGATACGCTTACACAAGCTGCGAAGCAGCATCAAATGTTGCTGGAAGAGGATTGTCGCCATTGGTGTCAGGCGGATTTTGCTACCACCTGTTTGGTACGGGCTTGGCAACGGCAGTGGGATCTTGAGAACACTTCTCTTTCCTATTTGCAGACCCATTTTGGGGAGCGCTCAGGGCTGTATTTTGCCAACCCGTATCTAGTGGACTGGGCCTTGGCTCTGGCTCTGGCAGAGGATCCGACCCCAGAAGCTGCTCTGTTACGGGAGCAATTGCAGGCAGAATTGTTGGCTAGCCAGCAACCGGACTACAGCTTTGGCACCTTTGATCCAGCTCTCTCCACGGCTCTAGGGATCCTCAGCTTGACGGCCTTGGGAGTGCGGGATCGGCGGGTACGCATGGCTCAGCTGCGCTTGGTGGATTGGATGAACCCACAGGGTTACTGGCCCGTTTCCGCACCCTTCTACTCCAGTTTGCGGTTGGATCCCCAGGAGTCACCGCCTTTGCCCTATCGCCTGCTGTTGAATCGGATCCCGGCCAAGGGGGACTCTCCCGCCCTGAAATTGGTGCGCTCCGTAGCCGATGAGTACCACGGCATTTCCCTGTACTGGGATCAACATCGTATGATCGGCACTGCTCTGGCCGTCTTGGCTCTTGCCCAGCCCACCGACGGTGAACGGATGGATCCCTCAACTCCTGCAGATCCCCATCCCCGCTATCGCTGCGCCGATCCAACCGAATACATCGCCCGCTGTGCTCTGCCCCCCTATGTTAGCTCAGCACGACTGGGATTGGTTGCTTCAGGAGCCCACTTATCGCGTCAGCGGGACGGAGCCCTATGAAAACCATCGCCATCTGTGGCCGCAATGTCCAAGCGCTGATCCAGCCCCCCAGCTATGTTCAGGAACTCACGGTCGAAGGGGTGACCGTGTATTGTGGGTTGATTCACTCGGATCCCCCGAAATTTGACCCTCAGGCAGAAGTCCACTCCGTCTTGATTCGGGTGCGCGCTTTTTCCTGCAACTACCGGGACAAAGCACTGTTGCTCATGCATACGCTGCAATCGCCCCCTTCTCGTTTTGCCTCGATTGGCTCGGAGTTTGTGGCGGAGGTGATCGAGGTGGGATCCGCAGTGATGGATCTGCGACCGGGGGATCGGGTGATCGGCAACAACAGCTACCCCGATTCGGGTGTACCGGGTTTGCCACCAGGGATCCCCACCAACCGGGGTTCCAAAGAATATCGGGTGCTGCATCGGGCCAAGCTGATCCGGATCCCAGACATGATGTCCGACGCTGTAGCCGCCGCCTTCAGCATTGGGGCGCAAACCACCTACAGCATGATCCGGCGCTTGCAATTATCTCCCGGGGCAAAAGTGTTGGTGACGGCAGCCCGTTCCAATACCTCGCTTTTTGCCATCAATGCCCTACAGCTACATCCGGTGCGGGTTTTCGCCCTCACCACCTCAGATCGATTTGCCGAACAGATTCAGGCGTTAGGAGTCGAGCAGGTGTTGGTTTTACCCGGATCGGATGTCAACTCCTGGGAAGAGATCAGGAACTTTAGCCAAACTATCGGTGGGTTTGATGCCGTGATTGATCCCTATTTTGATCTCTACATGGGCAAGGTGGTACCGCTCATGGCGGCCTGGGGGCGTTACATTACCTGCGGTTTCTACGACCAATACTTGAACCTGCTGGGGCGCGATTTTGAATACTCTGGCCTGTCCTGTCGAGAGATCCTGACACATGTGATGCTCAATAACTATTCCCTCATCGGCAACTGCATCGGCCTGGTGGAGGATCTGGAACGAGCTTTGCAAGACTATGCATCGGCACGGCTGAAGGTGGTGGTGGACTCTGTGTTTACAGAAGATCAGGCGGCTTCCTTTTTTGAGCGAACCTACTGCAGTTCTGATCGGTTTGGGAAAGTGGTTTTGACCTATTCCTAACGTTTTTACCAAACTGGTTTGCTATTCATGGGCTTTTCACGTGAGGATTCTTGGGAATGCATATTCATCTACTTGGACACGCCACCCTATTTATTGAGGCTGCCGATTGTCGCATGCTCATGGATCCGGTGCTGTGGGATCCCTTTTGTGAGGGGTTGAATGCCAGTTGCCCCACCCGCGAGATCGATGTGGATCGAATCCCGGAATATGATGTTTTGGTGATTTCCCATCGTCATCTGGATCACTTTGATCTGCGCTCGCTGGCCTACCTACCCAAGCATGTGGATGTGTTGATCCCCCCCGACAAACTCCTGCGCAACTGCCTCCGACAGATGGGATATTCAAAAATCTATGCTCTACAAGATTTCTCAAAGGTTGTATTGGGTAAAACCACTTTATTGACGACGCGTTCGGAAGTGCGAGTGCCCGAATTTGGGCTGCTTGTTTCGGATCCCTCTGGGGTTTTCTGGAATACCGTTGATACTTTGTTTGCTCCGCCCACCATTCGCAAAGTGTTGGAAACCTATCCCTCCATCGATTTTATGCTCGGCACCTGGCACATCAGCATGGAGGGGGATCAGCAATACAACAAGCCTTTAACATTTCCAACAGAACTGTACGGTCAATTGCTCAGCATTTATGATCTGATCCATCCCAAAACTTTTGCCCCAGGGGCACAGGGCTTTAAGTATATCGGCAGTTCGGCTTGGCAAAATCAGACGGTGTTTCCGACCACCCGTGAGCGCTTGTGTTACGACTTGGCTCAGGTTTTACCCAAGACTCAAATAATCGAAATGAACCCTGGGGATCTTGTTGAGTTAGAAGCTGGCCAAGCTACTCACCACCCTCAAGCCTGTCCCTTCGCCCGCACCTTAGTCGATGACCGCTACCTCCTGGATTTTGCGCCGGTACTGGCGGGATTCGATTGGCGGGATCCCAACCCAGAGGGCTACGACGAATCTTTAATGCTGCAAGAAATTCGTCAAGAAATCGAACAGGAATGGCCAGCCTTCCTGCAAATCCAACAAACGATCTTGTTCAGCGACATGTGGCGTTGGCAGGTGATCTATCAGTTACAAGTGCAGTTTCCCTCAGGGCCACAGTACTGGTTCATCAACTTTGGGCAAGAACCGATTCAGATTCAATCTGGGCGCAATCCATTGGCCAATTTTTTCGTCTTTATCACGGCTTCAATGTTCTACAGTTTGCTGCACCGCATCCGCGATTGGGATTATGTCACCTGTAGTGGAGAATATCGCACCTTTAACAAGGTTTATCGAGTGCATCCTATGGGCACTCTCAAGCCAGATGCGGCGATATTGTTGGATCCCTTGAGCCTGAAGTTATCGAGCGCTTATGTTGCCGAAAACAATATCCACCAAGATCTAGATCGAATTTTACAATCCCCAGATTTTGTAAAAGCGACCCACTCTGAAAGCAGTGATGATAGCTACATGATGAGTTTGGGCAAATCTTTGATCAGAGTACGCAAGAAAAAAGTAGCGGGGTGAACCTATGGCTAGCAACAAACCCTCTCTCGACTATCTCCTTGATCCGATCCCTTTAGAAACCTTTCTCAACGATCATTGGGAGCGGCGACCGCTGTGGGTTTCTGGACGGGATCCCGGCTATTTTCAGCATTTATTCTCGGTTGGGGCCTTAGAAGATATCCTACGTTTTTCTCGGGTTAAGCCCCCTGAAATCAAAGTGGTTCGTGAGCAGCAGGAACTCTTGCCGGAGCGATATCTTAAGCCCACAGGTGAGATCCATCTCAATCAAATCTATAAAGTATTCACAGAAGGTTACACCGTTATTATCAATGGCTTGCAACAATTTAATGCTTCTTTAGCCTTATTCTGTTGCAACCTACAAGCATTTCTATGCCATCGCATTGTTGCGAACTTATATTTTTCACCGCAGGGATCGAAGGCGCTTTTCCCTCACTACGATACCCATGACGTGTTTGTCCTTCAAGTGGAGGGATCCAAGCAATGGTACCTGTATCCACCCCCGCAGCCTGTGCCGCTCCTTAACAGTTTTCAACCGGTCATTCCTTCTGAGCGGTTGGGATCCCCCCTCAAGGAGGTGTACCTACAAGCAGGAGATCTGCTCTACATTCCGCGTGGATTTGTCCACGAGGCAGAAACCCAGACCCAGCCATCCCTACATCTCACCCTAGGGGTTTATCCCTTTCAGTGGCTGGATTTACTCACCTCCGCTTTGACGGCCCTGAGTTTACAGGAGGAATCTTTACGGAAGGCCTTGCCGCCAGGGTTTTTCCGGCTGCCCCCCGATCAATTGGAGGAACACTTTCGGGAACTCTGTCAGCGGCTGGCTCTTCAAACCGATGTAGAAGCGGGGCTATCGCTGCTGATGGATCAATTTATTCGTCAGGCCATCGTCCAACCGGATCACCATTTCGCCCTCATTCCCCACTTGGATCAGGTACAGATCGACACCTGGGTAGCCAAACGAGTGGGCATGCCCTGTCGCATTCTCTCGCAAGGGTTTTCGGTCTCCATTCAGTTCCCTGGTAACACCATCAAGGGGCAAGCCCATTTGGAACCCGCTTTCCAGTACATAGCTGCCGCCATCAGCCCATTCCAAGTCTCAGATCTACCCGAATCCCTCTCAGATGAGGCCAAGATCACTCTGGTTCAGCGACTGATTCGGGGTGGGTTGCTGCGTGTCCATGCGGACTCCTCGGTTTAAGGTTTAGCCAATACAAAATCTGTACGCAGGTTCAATCTCAAGCCATAAAGACACAGCGGTGATCATTAAAACTCACTTCTGGTGATCCGGATCAAAGCAAATCGTTTTCCAAGCCCGTAAATTGAGTTCAGCCAAAAGGTCAATGACAACATTGACAAAAAAGATACCTTCTCCTCTCCCGAACAGGTCATCCGATAGACTGGGGCTGAGAACAGGGCGCGGGGGCAATCAAGCATGGAGGACGAAATCGTGTATCAACTGACGTTGGAATGGACAGAAGCCGATCCGGCTACACAGGCTGCGGAGCACCCTCAGCGCCGCTCGCAAACTCTCTCTTCCGATATGTCCCAACTGGTCACCATCGGACGGGATCCCAATTGTGATGTGGTGCTCAATGACCAGGCTCGCTCTGTTTCTGGCGTCCATGCCGGACTTTATTTTGATCCCAAAAGTTTGAGTTTTCACATCCGCAACCTAACTCGAGATCGTCTGCCACCCAAGCAACCCAATCCAATTTGGGTGAATGGCCAAAAAGTGATCCAAGAAGAACTTTCCATTGCACCCGACAGCCAAATCCAGCTAGGCCGTATGGTTTTAAAGGTGAAATCTATAGAAGCGGTGATAAAAGATCGGGGTGTTACCCTGAGCCGAGGCTCTTTAGATGCCCTCAAAGTCAAGTGTAGCCGTCTGCAAAACCCGCACTACCTACCGCCGGAATATCAGGGCCAAAATTGCCCCTACTGTGGACATTTGGTATTGAGCGCCTCGTTGGTGATCCCCCCTCCAGAACCTGCCAAAGCCCCAAAAACTCCGGCTTCACAGGTAAAACCCAAGGTTGAATCCACCCCCAGTGCTTTACCCCCGCAGCAGGGATCTCCACTCATTTCCCGACTGGATATTCAAATCGACGAGAGCAAACGGGAAAAGCAAGTGAACTCGATTCTAAAAGCCGACTTCTTCCAGAAATTACTGGAAAAATCGAAAAAATATCGGGATCCCGATGGTAACGACATTTCTGATGCCTCAGATCCCCCAAATCGCTCCAAGTAAAGACAAAAAGTTTCGGTTGAGCCAGGAATTCCTTCGGTCAAGAGAAAATGTAAAACTTTGAATCGGGAGTAGAAGGATGCAAATTCAACTGAGCTGGGAAGATCCCATTACAGAGGAACAACAGGAACCGATCTTTCCATTACCTTTTGCTTTCGGGCGGGATCTCACCCAATTGCCCAGTGAATGGCAGGGGAAAGAAGTATCCCGAGCTGTATTCACCAGTCAAGAAATTTCTCGCTACCACGCCCTCATCTATCGTAGCGAAGATGGACAGGTGATCTACGAAGATCGCAGTGCCAACGGCAGCCGCATCAACGGCGAAAAAATCCGGCAGGCACGCCAGGTGCTCAAAGGGGGAGAAGTGGTGCAGTTTGGCCCCTACAGCATCACCGTCAGTTTGGTGCCATCTGAGGATGAGGATCCCGGCGTGACACTCTTAACCAGTGCCCACCGAGGAACTCGTACTCTCTTGCTAGAACCGCCAACGGATCTGATTCACCCAAACACCCGCACCAACATCGAAATTCCCCCGCCCTCCACAATTGTTTTTGCCCCAGAGCAGCCCGCCGATTCCCGTTCTGCTGGTGAGTTTCCACCCCCACATCTCTTTCAGGCGGAGCAAATTTCCCTCAGTGCGCTTCAAGCCACAGGATTGCCTGTAGAAGAGGTGGAGTACCTAGCCTTAGGTGGCGGCATGGGTAGCTTCGTGTGGGTAGATACCCTTCGCATTCACGGGGTCAAACCGGAACAGATTCGGGTGATTAGCATCGCCAAAAAACCCTACGAACGGTACGATCGGCTGCTGAACAATTGCCAAATTCCCCGTTGGAAACGCATTCGTTCTGGGTCGGATTCCTGTCCTGACAACATTTGGGGTTGGCCGGGTTATGCCCTGCGGGACGCTTGGCGTTCCTTTTTTTCGGGTCGTGTTTTGGAGGCTTTGGGCTTTTTGTGGCAGGTCTTTAGCGAGCCCCTCTTGGCCGACACCTATACACCACGGGCTGGGGATGTTTTTGCCTCCATGGATCGAGAAGCGGCCCGAATTAGCTGGGATCAAATGCTGCGCTACGGCCATATTCGCGCCATCCGCAAAACCGAAGATGGTCGATATGTGGTGGCCTATTCCGCAACCCGACCTGGCCATACGGATCACCGTTTTATGGTGGCCAAGTACTTACATTTGGCAACTGGCTATCCTGCCATCAAGTTGCTCAATGACCTACAAGAGTTTCGAGAACAAACAGGGGATCTCAAATCGGTGGTGCACGGCTACGAACCTCATCCGCACATCTACGAATATCTGGAAAAACATGGCGGTACCATTTTGATTCGGGGGTTTGGTATCGTCGCCTCACAGGTGATGGATCGGATCTATGAGGCTCGTAAAATTAACCCTCGCATCTCGGTGGTGCACTTGAGTCGTTCCCCAAAAAGCGGCAATCGCTTTGGACGGGCCAAACGGGCGGTGGATAACCATTGGGAGTTTCAACCCTACAACTGGCCCAAGGGCACTTGGGGGGGAGATCTGCGCGCCAAGTTGGAGGCTGCTACCCCGCTGGAGCGACGGGAGTTGCTAGAAGTGTGGGGGGGCACTACAACGGCCAGTCGACGCAAATGGCGGCGGACGGTTCGGCAAGGGTTACGGGAGGGTTGGTATTCGATCGTGTTTGGCAAGGTGGAATCGGTGGTGCTCAGCGATAAGGGCAAGCCGATCACCTACATTCAGGGTACCCACAACAACACGCAAATGAAAGTTGAGGCGGATTTTGTCATCGACTGCACCGGTTTGGTTTCGGATCCCATGACCAATCCTCTGCTAAACGATCTGATCACTCGCTACAATCTGCCCCTCAACCCCCACGGGCGACTGCACGTCTCTAATGATTTTGAGCTGGTGGAAATGCGCAATCGGGATGGGCGGATGTATGCTGCCGGGATTATTACCTTGGGTGGCCCCTACGCGCCGGTGGATACCTTTTTGGGCTTGCAATACTGTGCTCATCGTTCGGCAGAGCATTTGGTGCGGGTACGAGCACCGGGCATGAAAACCTTGGAGGGAATTGGATCCCTGTGGCAATGGTGCAAATGGGCTTTGAACATTAGCCCTTCTTAATTCTATTTATTCTTCTATTTCCTGGATTTCTGGATCCTGTTCAATTTTTATTCTATAGGTTTTATCCTATAGGTGCTATGGATTGGAACCTTGAAGCCTATCGATGGAGGGAGACATGACTCCAACTCTAATTGGCCGTTGGCAAACCCGTGTTTTTCTGTTATCCACTGTTGGGGTTTTGGTGACTTTACCCTTCTATTTCGGGCTAACTGGACACGGAGGCAGCTTTATCTATTTTTGGGTGCTGCTCTACGTGGGTCTGTTCGGCTGCATTTGGGATGTGGTTTACAACTACCTGCTGGGGTGGATGTGGGATCACGATTGGCCGGGGATCCTCCAGCTTTTGGCTGGCATTTGGGAAGGCTTGTTTTTGGGTACTGTGCTCACATTCATGGGCCTGCCCTATATTCCAACTCAACGGTTTTATCTGGGGGATTTCATTTTCCATTACAGTGTGGTCTGGGTTTGCATCTATCTCAGTGCTTGGGTGGTGATGCGCATTTTGTTTCCCCGTTGGCGGTTTCGGGGTGGGGAGTGGTTGGGCAAATGGCCGTATTCCCGTGGCTAGGCTCGGCAGGTGAAAAGGGGATCCCGTCAGCAGGGGATCCATTGCCGTTAGAATCAGGCTGGAATTGCTCCATGGACAAGTCTGTGTCTGAGTTGATGTATGCAGGCTGAGGGGAGCGATGACTCGTTAATCCCAAACCCCTTACCTGCGCGGTGCCTCACCCCATGCAAGCCTGTACTCTGATTGCTCGCGCCAAAATCAATCTCTACCTGGAAATTCTTGGATCCCGTCCGGATGGGTATTCAGAGGTAGCGATGGTGCTGCAGAGCATTCACCTGGCGGATCGGGTGCAGTTGAAACGCCGCCATCACGGGATCCACCTCAGGTGTGATCACCCCGAAGTACCGACAGATGTCAACAACCTTGCCTACAAAGCGGCTGAGCTGTTGCAAAAAGAATGCCACTCCTCGGCTGGGGTCGAGATTCACATCGAAAAGCACATTCCGGTGGCAGCCGGCTTAGCTGGCGGCTCGGCCAATGCGGCGGCGGTGTTGGTGGGGATGAACCAACTGTGGGGATTGGGCCTAACGGTGGGAGATTTGCAGAGCTTAGCCTCTCGGCTGGGATCCGATATTCCCTTTTGTGTGCAGGGGGGAACCCAACTGGCCACCGGGCGAGGAGAAATTCTAGAACCGCTGGCGGATTGGGAGGGGATCCCTTTGTTGCTGGCCAAACCCAGACATTTGGGAGTTTCCACCGCCTGGGCCTACCAGGCCTTCCGGTCACTGCAAGAGGATAGCACCTCGGGTTCTCAGCCCTATGACACGGTTTCTAGCCTGCCCCAGGTGTTGGTGGCCTTTGACCGTCAGGATCCGCAAGCTTTGGCGAACAGTTTGCGCAATGACCTAGAAAAACCTGTGCTGGCCACATATACCCTTGTGGGGGAATTACGAAGTGCCCTGCGCTCAGCGGGGGCCCTTGGATCCCTGATGTCCGGATCAGGGCCAACAGTCTTTGGGATCATGCCCAGCTTGGAACAAGCCTCTCAAACGCGGGACACCTTGCGGCGACAGTTTCAGGATGTGGATTTTTGGGTGACTCAATCAGCTCCCACCGGCATCCTCCTGGAGCCGGATCCCCAAAGCCTTAGCCTCAGCTAGAGCGTGGGCCAGATCCATGGGCTAGATCAATCTAGATCAATTTGGAACGGGCATAGCTGGAGACCGCATCGATCAGCAGCACCACCCCAAATACGATCAAAATCAAGACAGCAGTGCCGCGGTAGTCGAAAAAACTCAGGTAGGTGCGCAGCAGTTGACCGATGCCACCCGCACCCACAAACCCCAGAACGGTGGAGGCCCGCACGTTGATCTCGAAAATGTACAGTACGTAAGAGGCCATGGTGGCGGCAATTTGCGGCACCACACCGTAGATGATCTGCTGAATGCGCCCAGCACCCACCGCTTGCAAAGCCTCCAAAGGGCCAGGATCGATGGCTTCGACGGTTTCGCTACCCAGCTTGGCCAGTACCGAAGCGGTAAAAATGACGATCGCCACCACCCCCGGCAACGGCCCAAAGGAGAGGATCCCGACGCAAATGGCGGCATAGAGTAAATCCGGCACACTGCGCACCAAGGTTAAAAAGCCTCTTACCCCCCACATCACCACTGGATTTGCAGTCGTATTTCGGGATCCCAGAAAAATGAAAGGAATGGCCAGGATCCCACCGAATAAAGTCCCCAAATAGGCGATTTGTAGCGTCTCCAAAAGCGGTTGCCAAATTTCCGGCAGAGCCCGCCAATCGAGGGGCCACATCTTGCCAAAAAAGGCGAAAAAGTCTGGGATCCCTTGAGCCAGTGTCTGTAGGGAGAAGTTGGTGAAATGGGCAGAAACCAAAAACAAAGCCAGAAAAATCGTCCAGGATCCAATGCCAATCAGGCGGGGCAACAATGGGGGTTGGGGTAGGGTTGGAGGGGATCCCGTCATCAGATGGCCTGCCCTAGTAAATCTTTTTCCTTGTCAATAGAGCGGCCATAGATCTCGGTGAAGACTTGATCGCTCGCTTCGGCGGGCGTACCATCGAACACCACCTCCCCCGCCCGCATCCCGATGATCCGATCGGCATAGTCGCGGGCCATGTCGATGAAGTGTAAATTCACCAGCGTTGTAATGCCATCTTCACGGGTAATCCGCTTCAGATCTGCCATGACGGCATTGGCTGTCGGTGGATCCAAGCTGGCCACGGGTTCATCTGCCAGCATCACCTGTGGCTGCTGGGCCAGGGCACGGGCAATCCCCACCCGTTGTTGTTGCCCTCCCGAGAGCGCATCTGCCCGCACATAGGCTTTTTCCGGGATCCCCACCCGCTGCAAACAGGCATGGGCCATGAGCAGATCCGACTTGGAAAAGATCCCCAGCAAACTGGCCAGAGGATTGGCGCTACCCAACCGCCCCGACAACACATTGCGCAGCACCGTGGTGCGTTTCACCAAGTTGTAGGTTTGGAAGATCATGCCGATCCCAGCCCGCATTTTGCGCAGCTCGGCCCCCCGCGCTCGCGTGATGGAGCGGCCCCCCACCCGCACTTCCCCTTTGGAGGGCACCACTAGGTTGTTGATGGTGCGAATCAGAGTAGATTTGCCCGCCCCCGACAGGCCGACGATGACCACAAATTGCCCTTTTGGAATATCAAGGCTGATTCCCTTGAGAGCTTGATACCCATTCGGATAGGTCACTTCTACGCCATCGAAGCTGATCATACTGCTAGGGAAGGGCTAGGAAACAGTCGGGATCCCCGTGAGGATCCCTTTGAGGGTACTCTTAATTGCGGCGGAAGGTACGGGAGACTTCCCGCACAATGTCGTAAGCAGAGGAGTCGATGGGAGCAAAGCCAGTCACGTTGAACAGAGCTTCCGTTAGTTTTTTGCCCTCTTCCGTCTCAGCAATCTCGATCATCGCCGTGGCGATCTGCTCAGACAGACCCTCCGGCAAGCCAGCGCGCACCACCGTACCATCGTTGGGAATATCAGAGGTGTAGCCCAACACACACACCTTCTCGTTCACATCGGGGTGATCGTTGGCGATGGTGGTACGAGCATCCTCAAAAGACGCCGACACATCCACATCGCCGTTGTAAACTGCCAAGACAGAGGCATCGTGAGCACCTACGAAGATCGGCTTCATATCCACATTGGCATCGATGTTGTGCTCATCCCTTAAAAACACGAAGGGAAACTGGTAGCCCGAGGCAGAACTCGGATCGACAAAGGCAATGGTTTTGCCCTTCAAGTCATCAAAGCTATCAATCTCGCCGCCACAGGGAATGTTGAACTGAGAACGATAAGTGGTGGATCCCCGCCGCACTGAGGCCAGGATTACTTTGGCACCATAGCGATCCACTGCTTCCACCAGAGCCGCAGGGCCGAACAGACCAATATCGACTCGGTTGGTACCCACTGCTTCCACCAAGCCGGTGTAGTCTGTAGATACGAAGGTTTCCACCGGGATCCCGATCTTTTCGCTCAGCAATTCGGCAAATGGATCGAGGCTATCGACAATCCTTTCGGCCTCACGGGAAGGCACCATGCCCAGTACCAACTTATCCGGAGTTGATTGAGCAAAGGCTTGGCTACTGGCCAGGATAAGACTCAGGCCGAGACCGTAGGAAAGAGCTTGCTTGATCACAGTTGTTACTCCTATTGAGGGGTGAACGAGGGTTGAGGAATCGTCAGCTCAGCGGCCCCAGCAGGTATATCACACCCATCCAAAAGGGTAAACGAGAACCGCTCAAAACCCGTGTGTTCCCCAACACATCCGGCAGATTCTGCCGCCACCCTATAGTCGCCTGGGGCTTCCCACTTGTTCCCACCCAGTCCTTAACGGTGAGAAAGCCCAAAAGATCACTCAGCAGACAAGGACTCAGACAGGGATCCAGGAAGTGGATCTCAAGGGTGCTGGGAGGGGAATCTGAGTGGAGTTTCCACCTCCATCAAACACCTATGGGGCACTTCTAATTGCCTTGTTACAAGCCAGATTAAGGCTAGAATCCCCGTTCTATCATTGCCATTCTCAATAAGACCTGATCAGGTCTTTAAGACCTGGACTTTTTGATGTGCCCTGTAGTTTTTCCCGATCTTACAGAAGAGAGATTCCAGGGCAGATCAAAATCTCTGTTGGAGAGGAGATTAGCTTGCATGAGCTGTAGTAGATAAAGGACTCCGTCCCGCTCTGCGGAGCTCTGAAAAAAACTGTGGTTTTTTGCTATCCGCATTGCCGCAACCGGGAGTGAAAACGAAAAGTTCTCCATGAACCATCTTGATTTCTTTTTGAATTCAAATCGCTTTGCCCTTCTCACGCACTGACCTCCGAACTTGCCCCTCTGGCAAAATCCATTCTGAGCTGACCCATTTACGCAGTTTGGCTGATAGTTTGAGATTCTTGAGGGGGTACTCTAAGCCGTAGAGGGGATTGAGCAGGTTCTGTCTGGTATTGGGAGCTGATCCAGTCATGGAAAAAACTTTATTTTATGAATTACGCTTCAAGAGAGTGCTCCTCCTGCAAATGGTTGTGAACTCTCGGGGCATGACTTTAATTGAGCTATTGGTGGTGATCGTCATCGTTGGCATCCTCAGTGCCGTAGCCATTCCCAGCCTACTCACCCACATTCGTCGCTCCAAAGTTGCCGAAGCTCAAACGGCTTTGACCGCGATTAGCCGCGGGTCAGAAATTTACCGTATGGATTTTACGGTCTATCCATCTGACTACACCGATATTGAATTCGGTGGCATTCATGGGGATCGCTATTTGCAAGATCCCTGGCAGGCCCCTAATTATCACCCTCCCCAAGTGGTTCCTCCCAATCTCAACCTGACGGGTATTCGTTGGATGACCGAGGCACGTGTTTATGTGGTCAGTACTGGGGATCCCTTGCGCTGTGACATCGGTCTTGGGGATCGCCGCCAAGAAGTTTTGCTCTCGGGCTACGACCTGCGCAACTCCTGCAACACCTACCAATAGGCCAGTTGGTATTAACGAATACCAGTCCGTAGATCCTCATCAGGAAAGAATAGGCCTTGTCTGTTCAAGAGGATCCCGGATTCATGCACGATATCACTGCACTACTGGGCGACCTAGAAGGGATCCCGTACTCAACCAACCTCAGCCAAGTGCGGGCCAAAAGTCGTGATATGACCCTGAGTTTTAGCCCCATCCTCAAACAAGATTTGCAGGGTAAATCGGCGGAAGTGGTCGTCACCCCCCGCAGCCAAGCAGAGGTGATCCGGGTGGTGGCTGCCTGTGCTCGCCATCGGATCCCCCTACTTCCCCGTGGGGCCGGAACCGGCAATTTTGGTCAGGCGATCCCATTGTTTGGCGGGGTCATCCTGGATATGACCGCCCTCAAGCGGGTGTTGTGGGTGAAAGGACGGCGGGTGCGGGCGGAGGCCGGAGCCATTTTGGAATCTTTGGATACCGCGGCCAAAGCAGCGGGAGGAGAGTTGCGCATTCATCCTTCCACCTTACGTACCGCTACCGTTGGTGGGTTTGTGGGGGGCGGCCATGCCGGGATTGGGGCTGTCACCTACGGTATTTTGCGGGATCCCGGCAACATTCTCGGCTTGAAGGTGTTAAGTGTGGAGGAAGAGCCCCAGATCCACGAGATTCGTGGCCGCCAAGTCAACTGGGTTCACCATGCCTACGGTACCAACGGCATCATCCTGGAGGTGGAACTGCCCCTTGCCCCGGCGCAGGAGTGGTTGGAGGTCATTCTCTGCTTTGAAGACTTTATGGATGGGGCACGGTTTGCTGTGGCCTTAGGGCAGGCGGATGGTATTGCCAAAAAGGTGATTTCCCTCTGTGAATGGCCGGTGCCCAGCTATTTCAAACCGTTGGCAGCCTATATTCTCGCCCATCGCACCACAGTATTGACCCTGGTGGCCGCAGAAAATGAAGAGGCACTGCGCTGGCTGGCAGAGGATCACCGTGGGCAGATCACCTACTGCAAAGCGGCTGGCTTGGGAGAGTTTGGCCCCCTCTACGAGTACACCTGGGGTCACACGGGCCTCTATGCGATCAAAGCCGGCATTGCTCTGTCCTATGCGCTGGGGCTTTTCCCACCCCATGACTTAATCGGTTCGATTGAACGGGTTTGGCGGCGTTTTCAAAGCCTGGGGCCCCTTTGCCTAGAAATGAAGCGCATGGATGGCCGGGGGGTGATGGCGCAGGGATCCCCGATCTTTAACTTCGTCAGCAATGAACACATGATCCAGGTAATTCGGGATATGGAGGCGGAGGGGGTACATGTGCGCAACAGCCATACCTACTTGATTGAAGAAAGTGGCTTCAAAACCGTGGATCCCGAAGAGCAAGCTTTTAAGCAGCGCATGGATCCCTACAACCTGCTCAACCCGGGCAAACTGAGCACCGCCAGCCCCAAGGATTCTGCTAGCAAAGCTGGCTTGGAGCTGGAGGTAACCGGCTGGAAGGCGTGACATCTTCCCGACACTATGCCTACAGTAGGCTAAGACTCTAGGACTTGCCGCCAGCGGCAAGCTTGACAGCGCGGGACTGATAGCTCCCCGAACTCCTCAAAAATGAACGACCTTGCGGAGCAAGGTGCGCAGTGCCATCAGGCAGACTGGCCTTCGACCGATAGCGTTTCGGGTTCAGGGGCTTCCCCTGGGGTACCCAGTTGCACCTTGACCACGCGTGCCGTTTCCGCCTTGGGCAGGGTGAGGCTGAGGATGCCATCATTGTAGATAGCAGATACTTTTTCCGGCTGGATACGACGGGCCAGCTTCAGGCTGCGCTGAAAAGGCTTGGCTTCTACCTCTTGGTAACGCAGTTCGGCACCTGCAGGGCCGCTCAGTTTGATCTCGCCGCTGATCAAGAGCTGATGGGGGGCTGCTTCGATATTGAAGCTTTCCCGATCCGCGCCGGGGATCAGCAGATGAATCGTGTAGGCTTCGGCACTTTCCCAAACTTGCAGAGGGGCAGTGGGAACAGTGGCGCTGGGGCGCAAAGCCTCCGGCCCGCTGGCGTGAACGGTGGGCCATTCCAGCAGGCGGTTGAGATCTCGTTGCAGGGATCCCATTTCGAGAATGGGGGTGAAATGAAGGTGTGCCATGGTGGCTCCTAGGGTAGCTGTGGTGAATGGTGATGAGGATCTAGGTGGGGGAGAAAGATGTTGGCCCGCATCCAGATCCAGGAAAAACCTGTTTTGATCGTGGAAAAAAGTCCCTGATGAGTAGGGAGGGCAAACCGATCCGGCGAGGGGAGGATCCCATCACCTACTCAAATGTTCATCGAAAACATTGGCAGCTGAACGGAATGTCGTAGATGTGGAAATGGGATCCGCAAAGATGAATAAAACTGAATAAAACCCAAATTGACCCCGTTAATTCACTCTTCACTCACAGGCTTTTTGCCCCTCCTTCTCCACCATGCACTCCACCCCTGTTTCGATTCACCTTCAAGTTAACGGCCAATCCTATTGCCAATCGATTTTGCCCGGATCCAGCTTGCTCAGTCTGTTGCGGGGGCTGGGATGGATGGGGGTACACCGCGCCTGTGAGTCGGGGGATTGCGGGGCTTGCACTGTGCTGCTGGAGGGGGATCCCATCCACAGTTGCCTCTATCCGGCGGCCCGTTTGAATGGCCAGCGGATCACCACCATCGAAGGGTTGGCCAAGGACGGGGAATGGGATCCGATGCAGGCCCGGTTTTTGGCGGGGCAAGGGTTTCAGTGCGGCTTTTGTACGCCGGGGATGATCCTGAGTGCCCGCAAGCTCTGTGAACAAAGGATCCCGTCTGAGGCGCAGTTGCGGGATCTGTTGCGGGGGAATCTCTGTCGCTGCACCGGTTACCAAGCGATTCTGGAGAGCATTCAAGGGATCCCGGCTGATCTTCCCGAATCCGATTTAGAGAGTGTAGGGCGCAATGTTCCCAAGCAGGATGGCCCCGAGATTGTCTCCGGTCAAGCGGCCTATACGAGCGATTTCACCCCTGCCGGGTTGCTGCATTTACGGGTGCTGCGCTCTCCCCATGCCCATGCCCGCATCCGAGCCATAGACACCACCCAAGCCCAAGCCTTGCCCGGTGTGGTGGCTGTTCTCACCCACAAGGATGTTCCTCGCCAGATCTACAGTACCGCCGGACATGCTGAGCCGGTGCCGGATCCGTTGGATCGCTTTGTGCTGGATGAGAAAGTACGCTTTGTCGGCGATGCGGTGGCGGCAGTGGTGGCCGAATCGGTGGCGATTGCCGAGCAAGCCTGCCAGTTGATCCAGGTGGAGTATGAAATCTTGCCCCATGTGCTGGATCCCCTAGCAGCGATGCAACCGGGATCCCCTTGCATTCACGACGAACCAGAGGCCCGGCAAATTTACGATGCCAGCCGCAACTTAGCTGGTTATGTTTGCTTGCAAACGGGGGATCCCGAACAGGGGTTTGCCGCAGCGGATCTGATCTTGGAGAATACCTATCACCTGCCTGCCGTGCAGCACGCTCATCTAGAGCCCCATGTCAGCACCAGTTGGCTGGAGCCAGTTCACCCAGAAGGGGGGGAATCCTTTGAGCAATTGGTGGTGCGCTCCAGCACCCAGGTTCCTTTTCATTGCCAGCGGGTGCTCTCCGAAATTTGCGGGATCCCCCGCCAGCGGATCCGGGTGATCAAGGGCAAAATTGGTGGTGGCTTCGGCAACAAACAGGAAATTCTCACCGAACCCCTCTGTGCCCTAGCCACCCTAAAGACAGGCCGCCCGGTGCAATGGGAACTCACTCGCCTTGAGGAATTCACCACCACCAATAGCCGCCATGCCATGCAGATCCGCGTCAAAACCGGTGTGAAAGCAGATGGAACGCTAACGGCCCAGGAGATCACCACCTATGGCAATGCCGGAGCCTATGGCAACCACAGCCAAACGGTGGTGTTTCTGGCGGGCTATGTGCCCCTGGGGCTGTACCGCTGCCCCCACAAACGTTTTGAAGGCTTTGCCGTCTATACCAACTCCATGCCGGGGGGGGCCTTTCGAGGTTATGGGGCCACCCAGGGCACCTTCGCCATGGAATCCCAGATGGATGAGATCGCCCACAAGTTGGAATTGAATCCAATCGAGTTGCGCCTAAAAAATGTGATTCGCCCTGGAGATGCTTTGACCTTGGGCTATCGGGATCAGCAGGAGGCTGACCTGAAGGACTCCCACTTCAACCTGATTGGCAGCTATGGGCTTAAGGAGTGCTTTGAGAAAATCCAAACCGCTTTTTCTACACCTCTACCTGCTCGCGAGGGATCCCGTCATTATGGCCGGGGCATTGCCCTTTCCATGCAGGGGAGTGGCCTTTCCAAGATTCACATCGCTGGCATTAAGCTGAGTTTGCAGCCGACGGGCCGGATCCTGATGCTTAGCGGCGCTGTGGATGTAGGCACCGGATCCGATACCACCCTGCGCCAAATTGCTGCCCAAGTGTTGGGGATCCCGTTGACTCAGATCGATCTGATCGCCGCTGATACCGGGCAAACCCCTTTTGATGCCGGATCCTATGCCTCTGCTACTCTGTTCATTTCCGGCCAAGCCAGTCAACGGGCCGCCCAAGTCCTGCGGGATAAGCTGATCCAGGCTGCTGCCCAAAGGTTACAGACGGATCCTGGCCAAGTGAGCTTTGCTGAGGGGATTTTTTCCACCCCCCAGGGATCCCTGACCCTGCAGGAGTTGGCCCAAGGCACACCGGCTCCGATTGAAGTAGAACTGCACCATGCTGCCGATGAATCTTCCCTCACTTTTGCAGTAGCAGGGGTAGAAGTGGCGGTGGATAGGGAAACTGGGCAGATTGAGCTGCTCAAAACTGTGCAGGCCATTGACCTGGGTACGGCGATTAACCCGCGCATCTGTCATGGGCAAGTCACGGGTGGTACTGCCATGGGCATCGGCTACGCCCTTTCTGAAGCCTTGATTCAAGACGAACAGGGCCAGATCCTCAACCCTGGCTTTCGCTACTACCGCATCCCCACTGCCAAGGATGTGCCCCCGATGGAAGTTCACCTGATTCAACAGGCGGATCCCTATGGCCCTTTTGGCGCCAAAGGAGTGGGGGAAATCACCACCAACTGCACCGCCCCGGCCATCGCCAACGCCGTCTTTCAGGCCACGGGGATCCGTTTTCGCCAACTGCCCCTTACCCCGGAACGGGTTTGGTCTGCGCTGGGAGAACAGGACAAGCCCTGAGAGGGATCCTATGATGCTGTGGAGAGTGGTCTGGGGAGGGATCTCGATCGTGTGCTCCTTGACAGTGTGCTCCGTAGGAGGATTTATGGATCTGATTTTGCGCCGGGCCAATTTGCCGGATGGCCGCAAGGGGTTGGATATTGCCATTGAAGCAGGCCGGATCGTTGCCCTGGAAGCGAACCTACAAGCTACCGCCCCACAGGAGATCGATGTCAGCGGTCGGTTGGTATCGCCCCCGTTTGTGGATGCCCACTTCCATATGGATGCCACCCTCAGCTACGGGATCCCACGGGTAAACCAATCGGGCACCCTGCTAGAAGGGATCGCCCTCTGGGGAGAGTTAAAACCGCTGCTCACTCCAGAGGCGGTGATGGAAAGAGCCTTGGTCTATTGCGACTGGGCGGTGGCACGGGGCATTCTGGCAATTCGCACCCATGTGGATGTGTGTGATCCCAGCCTATTGGCGGTGCGGGCTCTATTGGAGGTCAAACACAAAGTTGCCCCTTACCTGGATTTGCAGTTGGTGGCTTTTCCGCAGGATGGTTACTATCGCTCGCCGGGCGCTGTGGATCTGCTGGAGAAAGCCCTCGACTTAGGGGTGGATGTGGTGGGCGGGATCCCCCATTTTGAGCGGACGATGGCGGATGGGTCGGCTTCGGTGCGCGCCTTATGTGAGATCGCTGCTGAGCGGGGCCTGCGGGTGGATCTGCACTGTGATGAGACGGATGATCCGCTATCGCGCCATGTGGAAACCTTGGCCTACGAAACCCAGCGGCTGGGCTTGCAGGGACGGGTGGCCGGATCCCATCTCACCTCTATGCACTCGATGGACAACTACTACGTCAGCAAGTTGATCCCGCTCATGGCGGAGGCGGAGCTGGGGGTGATCTCCAACCCGCTGATCAACATGGTGATCCAAGGTCGCCACGATACCTACCCGAAGCGGCGGGGCCTCACGCGGGTGCCGGAACTGATGACGGCAGGGCTAACGGTGGCCTTTGGCCATGATTGTGTGATGGATCCCTGGTATCCCCTTGGGAGCGGCAACATGCTGGAAGTGGCCCACATGGGGATCCATGCCGCCCAACTCACTGGCTATGAGCAGATGCGCCAATGCTTTTTGGCCATCACTGAAAATCCTGCTCGCATTCTCGGTCTGGAGGGGTATGGTTTAGAACCGGGCTGTCATGCGGACTTCGTAGTGCTGCAGGCAGCGGATCCCGTGGAAGCCCTTCGCCTCAAACCGGCCTGTTTGTACGTGTTCCGGCGCGGCCAACTGATTGCCCAAACCCCGCCCGTAGTCAGTCAGCTCAATTTGCCCGGTCGCCCTACCGAAGTGGACTTCACCCGCCGCTAGGGATCCCCGCCAGGATAACCCTGCCATATCTACAGTGCTCCAGCAGAACCTAACCCAAAGACTCAACGTCGTACTGTACCACTAAAGCCACTGGCTTTGAATTGCTCCATCGTCAAGGGCAGCGGGTTGGTCACCGGCACCGAAATCCGAATCGAGAAGGGGGTTTCGCCGGGAGGCACTTCTTCGATGGCTCCCAAACGGGTACGTTCGGGCATGACATCGTTGCCGTTGGCATCGTAAAGACGACCGAAGACATCGGCATTAACCAAGGTATTTTTGGAACGGTTCACCACCGTGCCTTCGATGAATAAACACTTGGCCGCCATCGGGTTGGCGGTGCTGGTGACCATATTCGAATATTCGGCGGTATCAGGGCAGGGGGTAATGTGGAGATTCTTCAGTTGCAGAGAAGTCGCCCCAAAACCCATCAGCAAAAAGGCTAGTACAGTACAGCAGCCGAGCATTACCTGTTTGGCCCGGTTCCAAAATTGGCTCATCGTTTTTCCTTGAATGCCCACCCTCCCTAGTCTAGGGGATCCCTGTCCAGTAAAATCCGTTCTCGGTTTGGATCCCGTCTAGGCGTTGATCCCAGTCATCTTGGGGCAAGGGATCCCCCAGCAGACAGGCTTGCGGCACAATGCCCCACTTCGGGGTGAGCCGGTTCTGCAAAAAGCGGTCGTAATAGCCCCCACCGTAACCCAACCGCCCTCCCAACAGGTCACAGGCGAGCGCCGGCACAAGAATCAGATCGGCAGCATCAGGATCGAGCACTTCACTGCTAGGGGCAGGTTCGGGTAGACCAAAGTGATTACGAACTAGCGCTTCGGGTCTGTAGCGGTGCCACTGCATCTGCCGCTGCGGCAAACATCGGGGGATCCCCCAGTGCTTCTCCGGTAACGCTTCAAAGAGGGATCCCAAATTCACCTCCGAGCCAAAAGCCACATAAGCGAGGATTGTTTTCGCGGCCAGAAGGCGCGGGTTATGGGCTAAATGAGCACAAATTTGCTCGCTAAGCAGGATCCTATCTAGCCCGTGACGAACTTGGCGAAAGTGCTGTCTGAGCTGGGTTTTCTCCAAAACCGGATGCTCGATTGGAAGCTTGGATTGCACGGCCAAAGAAGGGATCCCTGCCCAGTCCCGCTAGCTCTATCTAGCTATTTCTATCTATTGATCCTAGCTGATGATCTACTTGATCGATTTGATCGATCTACTGGGAGCTACCCAGTCTACTGAATGCCCAGGAGTTCCACTTCAAAATCGAGGGTGGCATTGGGTGGGATCACCCCACCAGCCCCACGGCTGCCATAGGCCAACTCGGGCGGAATACGCAACTGACGTTTGCCCCCCACCTGCATGGTGGCCAGACCTTCTTCCCAACCGGGGATCACTTGGCCCACTCCATAGGTGAAGGCGAAGGGCTGATTGCGTTGGTAGGAGCTATCGAACACCGTGCCATCCTGTAGTTTGCCCACGTAGTTCACCACCACGGTTTGTCCCGGCTCAGGGGAAGGCCCACTGCCTTGGGTGATGTCGTAGTATTGCAACCCCGAATCGGTTGTGATGAAATCGCTCGACTGCACGTTCACAACTGGATTATCCTGGGCCCGCGAAAAGGCCATAACCGGGTTGCCCCATCCCAACAACAGCAGCAAGCCCAACACCAATACCAGCATCCGTTTCATAAAACAGCACCCCAAAGCCCCAGTGATTTTCCAGTTGTATGGGTATCTCCATAGGATCCTAAGGGATCCCGTCGGCCCATTAACCCTTCATCTCAGCAAATTCGATGATCTGTCCCTGTTCATCCCGCACCCAAAACACAAATGGCTTCTCGGAACGAACGCTGTTGCGGATCCCTTGCTTGTTGATCCGCTTCAAGAGAGCTTTCAATGATTCCCGCTCATGGCTAGTGTGACGATAGCGCACTCCGCCGCCTGTAGCAGTAGAGGAAGAACCAGAGTATCCCTTGCCGTAGGAGCTGCTTCCATAAGCACCATAGGCAGTAGCAGAAGCCGCAGGCGTAGAGGTAGAGGTCTCCGTAACCCCCGGGATCACATGCAATTGTGCATTGTCGGAGAGTTGATACCAAAGGCCAGGCATATCCACCTGGGGAGGAGTGGTCGTCGGGCGAGACCTGGAATCGAAGCGAGGGCTAAGACCAATATCCCCTGGAAAATAGACAGATCCCAGACTGGAACTCACCATGCTCTGCTCGTAGCCATAATAGTATTGCAGCGGCAGTTCTGCCTCCGGCAACTTCAGCACCTTCTCGTAAAAGCCCCTGGCCTGCTCCAGATCCGGCACGATGATCGTGTGTACCCGGGGTGCTCCACTTAAAAAAGTCCACATCGCCCCGCCGTAAGCCGAGAGCAACAAAAACATCAATCCCTTAGTGGAGAGCAAGATCTCCAGCGGGATCAAGGGCAACATCATTCCGGGCGGGGTCAGCATCAGCACGCATCCATCCACAGGGCTTCTTTAATCCAGTATAGGATCCCAGCTCCTTCAGCCTGTATTTAAGCTTGTAAGCCCACGACGAGGATTGAACTCGTGACCTCCCCCTTACCAAGGGGGTGCTCTACCACTGAGCCACGTGGGCAACTGGAATGGTGGGCCGAGTTGGATTTGAACCAACGTAGGCGTAAGCCAGCGGATTTACAGTCCGCCCCCTTTAACCCCTCGGGCATCGACCCATTCATGCAGGCTTCCCATGTTAGCAGAAAGTGTTGGAACTGATCGAGAGCTGATTGGGTAAAACCCCTCTTTTTTCAAGTCTGGTCATCCCCCCAGAGAAACTGGCCAGAGAAACTTGATATGGTGAAAGGCAGTCTTCGTTTCCCTCCTATGGTTTCTACCCTCGACAGCTCCACCCAAACGGCCCCATTGGTCTCTCCCAATCAGTCTTTAGGCCCCTTGACTAGCCGTACCAACAATCAGGGACATCTGGAAATCGGGGGGTGTGATGTGGTGGAGTTGGTGCAACAGTTCGGATCCCCTCTGTATATTTTGGACGAATGGACGCTGCGGCGGGCCTGTCAGCTTTACCGAGATACCCTGGCCCAGTGCTATAGGGGCGGATCCCAGGTTTTGTATGCCACGAAAGCCTGGAATTGTTTGGCGATTTGTGCGTTGGCTTTGCAGGAAGGGCTAGGGTTGGATGTAGCCTCTGGTGGGGAGATGTACACAGCCCTGCAAGCGGGATCCAAGGGGGAAGATCTCTACTTGCATGGCAATGCCAAGTCGGTGGATGAACTGAAAATGGCCCTTGAGGTGGGCTGCACCTTGGTTGCGGATAGTTTGTTTGAGCTGGAGCAACTAGCAGCCCTGGCTACTCCAGACCAGCCGGCTCGGTTGCTACTGCGGATCAACCCAGGCATCGACGTGCATACCCACGAATATATCCGCACCGGACAAACCGACAGCAAGTTTGGCATTGGGCAGTTTCAACTGCCCCAGGTATTCGAGTTCTTAGGCCAGCATCCCCAGTTACGTTGTGTCGGGCTCCACGCCCATATCGGATCCCAAATTTTTGATCTGCAGGGTCATCGGGATCTAGTGGGGGTATTGGCCCAAATCTGGCGGCAAGGGCTGAACAAAGGGTTGCCGTTACAAGAACTGAATGTGGGTGGAGGCCTCGGGATCCGCTATGTGGAGTCGGATGATCCCCCCTCGATTCCTGCCTGGGTGGAAACTGTGGCTACTGCCGTTCAACAGGGGTTTGGATTGGCCGGGATCCCTCTGCCCAAGTTGCTCTGTGAGCCGGGGCGTTCTCTGATTGGGCCAGCTGCTGTTACCGCCTACACTTTAGGCGGCCAAAAAGGGATCCCGGCCAGCGATGACCTACCGGAAGGACGCACCTACATCACCATCGACGGCGGTATGTCCGACAACCCGCGCCCCATTACCTATCAAGCCCGCTACACGGCGCTACTGGCCAATCGACCGGAAGCTGAGCCTACCCAACCTGTAACCGTGGCGGGTAAGCATTGCGAATCAGGGGATTTGCTGTTGAAGGATATTCTGTTACCCCATCCGGTGGCAGGAGAGGTATTAGTGGTGTTGGCGACAGGGGCCTACAACTACAGCATGGCCTCCAATTACAACCGCTTTCCTCGCGCGGCGGCAGTATTGGTGCATGAAGGACAGGCGCAACTGATTCTGCAACGGGAAACGTATGCAGATCTCATCCGTCAAGACCTTCTGCCGGAGCGGTTGCTGCGCTGAAGGGAAAGGAGGGCCGCAATTGAGCGTCTAAGGGCCGAGGGGGCGTGAGTCTGGTGGGGGTGAGTGGTAGGCTGGTCAGGGGGCCGCAGGTCTGAAGGTTCTGGGATGGGGCAGGCAGAGGTTCCGCAATGAGAGGAGCGTGAACGGGGTTTTTCGCCATGCTGGCGGCCATATGGGCTTGGCTACAGCAATTTAACTTTCTCAGCCTCTTAGACTGGGCCCTAGCAGTCTTGTTGTTGGCGCTGGCTCTCTATTACACCCGTGAAAGCCGTGCTGGGGTGCTGGTACGGGGATTTATCCTGTTGTTGGTGTTATTTCTGGTCACCACCTCTCTGCCGCTGGTCAATCTGATCTTGGATCGGTTGTTAGTTGGCACAGCTGTGGCGATGGGAGTGCTGTTTCAACCGGAGTTCCGGCGGCTTTTGGAGCAGTTGGCCAAGGCGATCCGCATTGAGTGGCCAGGCAACGCGGGAGACTATGAGGACGAACCCGAGGAGGACTTGCTGGAGGAAGTGGTGCAGGCGGTGCGGGAACTCTCTCAAAACCGGACGGGAGCATTGATTGTGATTGAGCCGGATCAACCGATTGATTCCCGGGTATTTATCGACAAAGGGGTGCTACTCCAGGCGCGGGTATCGCGGGAGATTTTGCAGACCATTTTTCAAACCACAACCTCGCTCCACGATGGGGCAGTGGTCATCTATCAGAATCGGATCCGAATGGCGGGGGTGATCCTACCCGTGTCGGAGCGGGTGGCCTCCCGGCAGTTGGGAACACGGCACCGTGCAGCGATGGGGATCACAGAGCAAACCAATTGCTTGTGTATTGTGGTCTCAGAGGAGACAGGATCCATCTCTCTAGCAGAAGGAGGACGTCTAGAACGCCCCCTGGCCAGTACCAAATTGCAGGAGCTGCTGGCAAAACGATTGCGGGGTAGCCGCGATACCAAACGGGAGTTACCGTTGCAAGGATTGTGGGCACATCCCTGGTTTCACAATGGACTAAAACGCTGGCGGGGATCCCTACGGGATCTGGTCAAGTTGCCTCGCAAACCCGAAAAAACCCTTCCCAAAGAATAATCCGCATGACCCTTTCATCTGCCCATCTTCTACAGTTGCCCGCCGATCTGGATCGCCAGTTGCTGCCTCACCATGTGGCGGTGGTCATGGATGGTAATGGGCGTTGGGCACAAAAGCGAGGATTACCCCGCAGCATCGGTCATCAGCGAGGGGTGTCGGCCCTGAAGGAGTTGCTGCGCTGCTGCGATGATTGGGGGATCCCTGCTTTAACGGCTTACGCTTTTTCCACCGAAAACTGGGGCCGTGCCCATGAAGAGGTGGATTTTCTCATGACCTTGTTCGAGCAGGTGCTTTGGCGAGAATTACAGGAAATGGTGCAGCAGGGGGTGCGTATTCAGTTTGCCGGACAGTTGTCGGCATTACCCACGTCCTTGCAAGACACCATTTTGCACGCCGTGGAGAGCACTCGCCACAATAAGGGCATTTGTCTGACGGTGGCCCTCAACTACGGCGGTAGACAGGAGATCCTCCAAGCCTGCCGTTCTATTGCCACGTTGGTTCAGCAAGGGCTGTTGCAACCGGATCAGATCGATGAAGCTCTGTTTTCCCAATTTCTTTACACCACTGGCCTTTCGGATCCTGATCTGTTGATTCGCACCAGCGGTGAAATGCGCATTAGCAACTTCCTGCTCTGGCAGATGGCCTACACCGAGCAGTACTTTACCCCAATCCTCTGGCCCGATTTTGACCGCGCTGCCTTTCACGATGCCTTGCTCAGCTATCAGTCTCGGCAGCGGCGGTTTGGTAAATAGATCCCAGGGAATCCCCCACCCCAAACTTAGCCCAAGGCATTGAAAGGCATTGATCGTTTTTTGCCGAATCAAACTGGCTTCTAATCCTTGGTGCAAGGTGGAACGGTGGGGCCAAGAAAGACAATAGGGATCCGAACTGCAACAACGCTTGCCCTCCGGACAACTGGAGCAGATCCCTGCCGAGCGGGGGTTGAAGAGGCGAGGGATCCCTATCCCTAAACCAATCCTTGATCCAACACTTCGCGGGAACGGGCGATGGCCGCCCGCAGGTTGGCCCTCTGGGTGTAGCGCATGGTCATAGCCGCCGTGGTATGGCCGAGTAGGTGCTGAATGTGTTCTGGGGCTACACCGCGATCCAAAAGCAAGGTGGCAAAGCTGTGGCGAAATTGGTGGGGGGTTTGCTGGCCTGGTTCGGGTTCTGTAAGCTTTAGAACAATGTGGCGCAGGCCATCGTAGGTGAGGGGTTTGCCCTGGTAGGCCAAGCAGCGAGATTGAGAAATAAACAAGGGATCCGTTGGCGCATACAGGCCCCGTTCCAGGTTCAGGTAGTTTTGCAATAGTTCAGACAGGGGATCCCCTACTGCCACGGCCCGGGGTTTACTGCCTTTCCCGCATCGCACCTCCAACAGGGATCCCTCGGGGCTAATCTGAAAGTCTTGGATGGTCAGATCCAGCAGTTCCTGGGCTCGCAATCCGCACTCTAGCATCAGGCGGATCAAGGCTGCATAACGCAGCGAATGGCCTTGGGCACGTTCTAACACCCGTTGCAGCAGCAATCGATCCAAATCTCGGGGTAGGCGGGTAGGTAGGCGAGCCGCGCGAATGGCCTGGGTGGGCGGAGGATTCTGGAAATAGCCGCGTCCGTTGGCCCATTCGAAAAACTGTTGCAACGCCAGCCGCTTCAGGTTGTAGGTAGCAGGAGAAGCAGGCGGGTGGATCCACTGTCCGGAACGGCTCTGAAACGGGCGGCCCTTCAACCCATTCAAAAAGGTCTGGACATGTACAGGCTGAATCTGCGCCAAAGGGACGGGGCAGATTTTGGCAAATTGTTCCAGAGCAATGCGGTAGGTGCGGCGACTAGCTTGGGCCAAATCTCGCTCTCGCTCCTGCAAAAACTGGGCCACCAACTGGCTGAGGCTGGGGTGCAGGGGCTGATCTGGAGCTGATGTTGGATCCTTCATCATGAAACCTCCGAGATACCCCATCTTGCCTAGTTCAAGGGCCTGTGTGAAGTCGGAAAAGGCTGTATTCTCATCCATTCAGGAAAGTATAAAGTATACCTCTTGTCCTAACCATGCCTTTGGCTTGTTCAGGGAAAAGTCTGACAGGGCAAGGATCTCATAGCCTCGCCTTCCCATCAGGGTGTCCATGTGGCTACGCAACGCTAGCGCGACAGCAACCCTTTGGGTAATGTGTTTACTCCACTCTGTTTCGGGCGCTTCGGGCACGATCCCGGGAGAGCCCACCTATTCCCCTATCCATTCTGTTTGTGACTGAGTTGCCACTTGTTTAGGGATCCACCGCGCAGGTAAAGCACTTGGGGATCCCTGTTGATCCTGAAGCTGGCTTAAAAATTGGCCCTGCTGTGTGCGAAAACCCACCAAATCGGTGCCCCCATTCATCAAGGCAAACCAAATGTCCCCCTGTTCGGTCGGCAACACACCGGCCAGTGTACTCACCGCATTCAATGTCCCGGATTTGGCAATTAAAATTGCAGGCAAAAGTCGCCGCTCTAGTACCCCTACATCCTGCCCCACGATCGCAAAGACATCGGCCAAAGATAAATGTTTCTCTTGCAACAAAGATTGGATGGCCCGAAACAAAGCTACATTTCCATGTGGAGAAATACGGTTCTCAACCCCTAACCCCGAGCCATTGATCAGTTGCAACTCTTCAGCCGGGATCCCTGTCAACGACCGACTTATTTGTGCTACCCGTTCTGCACCCCCCACTGCATCCGCCAGCATATCCGCCATCAAGTTATTGCTGTAGAGGTTCATCAGCTTGAGCACATGGAGTAGCGGCGCAGATTCATGCCTGACCAGTGCTTGCCATCCGCTTGGGATCCCGTCTACGAACCGAACCGAACCCAAAATATCTACCTCAGGTCTGGGGGTGCCGGGCGGTAAAGTTTGAAATTGAGCCTCTGCCTCTGCCGACCAACGCTGCCCATTCAATCCCTGCCGCAACAAGGCTCCAGAACGTTCCGCTTGCGGGAAAAAGTTCATGTAAAATCGCCCAGCAATCACTAGATCCCCTGTGACCTGACCGATCCCTTGGGCATTGAGCACATTTCCAACTGCAATCGCTTCTTCCCACACAAACAGGGGATCCTCACCCCCCAGCACCCACAAATCCCCCTGCAACACGCCATTCTCCACAGAGCCAGAGGTGCCAAAAAGAGTGACAAAACGATGTTCCGGGCCCAGTTGATACAAACTGGCCAGTGTCGTCGCCACCTTGGTTAAGGAAGCCGCCGGTAAGGGGATAGATCCTTGATGTTGAGCCAATACCTGGTCGCCTGTCTGTAGCCAAACCCCCTGCGCCGTTTGGGGAAACCCTCGCTGAGCCAACTGAGCTAGGTAGCGCTCCACCTGAGGTTGCAGGGCTCCCGGCGCAGCCGCATGAGAGGCAGGCAAACTCCAAAACAGACCCAAAAGGATCCCAGCCGCGCATAGTCCTACCCACACCGAAATAAGCCGCCTGTTGAGCCAGCCCCACCTATGCCGATTCACCGGAGTAGCCTCAAAAAATTGTGTCTTACCAGACCTAGGCCAGGGATCCCTGACTAACTCGTCAATTCCCAGCCGCTATCTTCCAAAGGTTCCACTTCGATGGTTCCTGGCGGTGTTTGCCGGTAAAAATGTCCATCCGCCACAAACAGGGGCTCTCCACAATCTGGGCAAAGAAAACGAGTACCTTCCACCGCTTGAGACTCTGACCCGCACACCGGGCAGTGATCCGTTGTAATCCAGCGACGTGCCCACCAACGAAAAGCCAGCAGAACCAAAATGGGCAAAGACAACAACAACAGTAGCAAAGCCACCAAGCCAGTCACCAACCAACCCAAGCCTAAGCTAGTTAACAAAGCCGCTCCCGCCAGGGATCCCAGCCAGAACCCCCAACCGTTCAGGGAGATGGAATAGGTCTTGGGCTGATCAAACCGCATCTTGACTTCCCTTCCTCAGAATCTACGCACACCCATGCTGCCAGGATATTTCAAGTCTTTCCCTGAGTATGTTAGCCCAGCCTCACCCAGAAACAATCCGATACACCATTACCATCTGTAGGCTAGCTTATCCCCCACTCGCCAGGGATCCGGTTTACCGCACCCATGCTGCACACCCTATCCACTGAAAGTCCATTACATCAAAACCTATTAAAAGTATCCACCTCAATTGACGGGCCGACCCCGGTACATCAGACGATATTTCACTTGAGGAGCAGAAGATTTGGCCTCTGTGGGTTCTTCCGACTTTACCGATTGCGGTGGAGCAGTGGGTGTTTGAATAGCCGTCTGCGGGGGTGCAGTAGGAGAAGGTACAGGATTCGGCTCCCCAGGCATCAACCCCGCTTGTTCTAGTACCGTGTAGAGAGCATCCGTATCGATGGGCAAAGACCACTTCGCTGCTTTATATATGCGATCCAGCGAATCGAGAATGTCGCTTGCTGCCGCCAAACCCGGAATGACTTCTGCCGCCCCTTGATAAATTGCCCACCGTCGTTCTGCTGGCTCAATGTGGCGACGAGCATGGTGGGTCAAAATGACAGGGGTATCGGGCAACTGGCTGTGGCAATCCCGGCAAAAAGCATAAGGGTTAAATAACCCCGTCGTCATATCCACCACCATCAGATCCAAAGGCTGAACCTTGGCCACCTCCAACAGATTCATGTGCGGGGAAGTCAGCAGTACTGAGTGCCGTTGAGACTCCAGCACCAACTTCCACAGTTGCACCTGTAGAGACTGACCCTGAGCCACCAGAATGGTTTTGGTCACGGTAGATGAAGATAGGTGTGTAGGAGAGGGAGCAAAGGTCTGTACCACTTGATATCCTGTTATACATCACAACCCTATGTAGCCGGTAAATTACCACCTCCGAAGACAGAAAATAGTGATTGGCTATACCAGTGTTGGGCTGTAGACTCGTTCCTGGCGAACCCTCTGTCTAGGATTTCAACATCAACTGCAAACCAGTTTCAAGTCTATCTCCCAGCTAAGCCTGTTCTTGCTCAGGAGATCCTACCGCCGGGCTCCCTTCTTTTTCCAATTTTTCCAATTCTGCCTGCAAAGTCTGCCATTCCTCGGGCGAGAGGGCTTCTAGGCGTTCCTGCATCTGCTGAACTTCAAAACTAGCTCGCTGTGCTTTCAAGGCCATTTCCCCCCGCAGCACCCGCCCTAGGTAGCCAAAAGTCCAACCTAGGCAAGCCAACAGAAACACCACGCTCGACACTTTTTGCGCCGAACCCGTATCTAGGCCTGCCCAGAGCAACGCCCCGTAGAGGAGCCCTCCTCCCAGAAGCACGGCTAAACCCAGGTTGAGAACGTCGAGTCTGCGCATGGCTGAGATTTACCCGATTTACAGGGAACGGGGCTTGGGTCGGAAAGTCATGAAAGGAGCCAAGAGCACCATGCCGGGGAAGAAAAACAAGACCAAGAAAAACATCAACACCTTTTCCCAAGCACCGCCCGAGGTCCAGCGTTTGTCCACGTACAACAAAGACAACAGAGGCAGCACCAATAAGTAAAGACCCGCCAAACCGGCATAAGTCATCAAAATCAGCAGCGTGGTAGAGGTCATAGTGGGTTCGCTTCCCAAGTATTGGGTTTGTGTCAAATCCAAACTCATTGTAAAGGGATTTGTCGGCTGAGGGAGGTTTGCGACTCCACCAACCTGTCACAAGCTGGTGCTGATCGCCCCAACAGGGCAGGTGGGTATACACTGTTCGCACATAACACAGCGGTTGCGTAAAAACTCTAGTTTCCAGTCGGGAGCGGAGATCTTCAGGGCTTCCGTTGGGCAAACTCCCGTACACAATCCGCAATCCACACACCGTTCCGGGTCAATTTGAATTTCTTTGGTCCGTTCTGCTACCTCGATTCCTAAAGACTGCGCCCACTCCAGGCCCGCCTCCACCTGGTCGATATCCCCCGAAAGCTCGACCACCAGAGTGCCCACTTCATCTGGGGCCACTCGCGCCCGCATGATATTGGCGGCCACGTCGAAATCCTTGGCTAACCGATAGGTAAGGGGCACATTCACCAAGTGGCGAGGAAAAATCAGGGTGACTCGTTTGCGCACGGATCCGGAGGGTAATGACTTCTTTCAGTATGGCAAGTCCAGACTGCCCTCAGCCCAGTTGCTGACGGGAGCGGGCCACACTCATCCACAGAATCTGCCCGGTAAAGCCCAGCAGCGCCAGCGTATGGGGCCACAGCACCTCCAGCCCGATACCCTTGAGCAGGTTCCGAGCACGTCCAAGCCAGACAGTACCGCCTGAGTTTAAGGATCCCTGATTTCGCTACCGTTTACCCAGCTCTATGCAGCAGAGCTTTTGCCGCTGGATAGCCAGAGCTTGCTGGAAACCCTATTGGCCCTGACCCTCCATCATCTCTCCCCCGATCCTGGCCGACAAAACCCTGGCGGAAACTGAGCTGCCACCTGTTCAAAGATCTGCCCATTGAGAGTGCCCAAGTTGCAATGCAACACTCGTGAAAAGGTTCCATCTTTCTTTTGTTCAATGTCGGAAGCCAGCAGGGTTTTCACCTGGATCCCAGTTTGCTCATACACATATTGTCGCCCTTGATTTTCCGTTTTCTCGGCAATGGTAAAGACTTCTAAAATCTCTGCTCCGGCGTTGCGCACCGACTCGATCAAGGCCACCATCGTCCCGCCCGTGCTGATCAAATCGTCCACCAGCACCACCCGATCCCTTGCGGTCACTCCATTCAAGTACACCTGAATCGATCCTTCCGGAATATATTCATTGGTCAATGGGATCCCGATTTCTCCGGGTGCACCTGTGGGGGTCCAACGGGCCAAGGTGCGGGGCAAATTGTAGCTAAGCAAGATGTCGGAGATGATCATGGCACCCCGATCCTCTTCTCCCACCCCTAAGGTGGCTTGATGAACTTGGGTGAGGTGTAGACGGCTGAGCAGACACACGGCTGCCGAGAGCTGCGGATGCAAGGGAGGGATATTGTCGGTAATCGAAGTGGCAAAAAACTGAAAAGAACGCCCCCCCTTTCCGGTGACGCTGTAGGTGGGCCGCGCATGAAAATCGGCGATCACCCGTTGCAAGGCTTTGACAATACTCTCAGGCGACTGGACGGGATCCCTAGAGGCAGGGCTGAGCATAAGGAGGAAACTCAAGCAAGCTGAGCCTGATTTTGTGGTAGAAACCGGATCTGCGTCAACCGAGGCGCACCGACTGCCGAACAGGAACCTCTTCTTCCTTATGCAAGGTTTGGGTCAATCGGTTGATCTGAGCCTGTGCCTGCAATTGTTCGTCAATCCAGCCCGCCAGTTCTCGCATGTACAGCACCACATGCATCGCAGAGTTTCGCTGCACCTGCTCCAGGCCTTTCTCCGCCAGACGTGCCAAGATGACGGGGTCGCTCAGCTCTTCTAAGGCCGCAAAGTCTTCCGGTCGATCAAACCCCCATTCCGCCATTTTTGCAAATACATACCCCAGCCTCAAGCCCGTGACCGAGCAGCGCTGCTCCTGTTGCAGGGGATCCCGTAGGGTCAGAGCAGCCGTCCGGTAAGCGGTTTGGGCAATGCTACGCCAGGTGCCGCGATGAATGCGCAAGCTCAGTTGATCCCCGTCCCAACCCAGGGCTTCACGCACCAGTAGCCCACAGTTACAGCGGGTGCTATCCTGCCAGCGATATTCTGTATCCCAAAAGCCCCATCGCTGCGACTGGATGCGATCGGCAGTACGCCGCAGCAGGCTGGCCAATTCAGGTGTCGGGTGCATAGGCCCAGGGCTGCCAGGATCCAGCAGCAAAAACTCGATTTGAATAGCTTCAGTCTAGGCAGATCTTGGGGTGAGAACAAGACAAGGTTAATGAGACTTTGAATCCGGTTGTGAATCCACACCCCTATCTCCAGGAGGCAGGGATCCCCTTCCCTGAATTCGTTTTGTTGGTTGCCGATGCCGTTGCCAGGCCCCCCAAGCCACGCCCCCCAGCACCAAAGAAGCTCCACCCAAATACGTGCCTCCTGCGGGTAACCCCGCTAAGGCCAAGGCCAGGGATCCCACCCAGAGCGTCATGGCGTAGATCAGCAACACCGAGTGCCGTTGGGAGAGCCCGGCTTTGAGGAGGCGATGGTGCAGATGCCCCTTATCGGGATGGAAAGGAGATTGACCCCTAGATAGCCGCTTGAGGATCACCGTAGACATATCCAAAATCGGCACCGCCAAAATACAGAAGGGCAGGGCCACTGCTAGGGTTGTCACCACCTTAGCCACCCCGATCACCCCGATCCCCGCCAAGGTAAACCCCAGAAAATAGGCCCCCCCATCCCCCATAAAAATCTGGGCTGGGTTGAAGTTGTAGCGCAAAAACCCCAGGCAAGCCCCTGCCAAGGCGGCTGCAATCATCGCTGCCGAAGGACGATCCAGCAGCAAAGTCACTATCAACATCGCCACTGCCGCAATCCCCGATACCCCCGCCGCCAAGCCATCCAACCCATCCATAAAATTGATGGCATTGGCCATGCCCACCAACCAGAACAGGGTGATCAGCAGGCTCAGCCAAGCGGGAAAAAACCAGGTACCCAAGACCGGCAGACTGACAAACTCAATGCGCACCCCCACCCCCCAAGCGGCGGTGGCAACCGTGAACTGCATCAACAGGCGGGAAAAAGGGGACAGCCGAAACAGATCGTCCGCCAAGCCAATCAAAAAAAACAGAACCCCGCCAATCGTCACCCCCCAAATTTCGTACTCCTGCTCCGTGCGCAGGCCCCCAAAGGCCCCCGCCCCCCACAACAGCAGCAAAGCCACCAGATTGCCGCAAAAAATGGAGATGCCCCCTAGGCGCACCATCGGCTGTTGATGAATTTTGCGCTCATCTGGCAGATCCAATTGGCCGCTACGGATCCCTACTGCCTTGACCATGGGGGTTGCCCACAAGACCACACAGGCAGCAGCAAGAAAGGCGACCAAATAGGGCATGGTAAGCCGCAGAGATTATCCCAGGTGGGGGTAAAGGGGGAAACAACGACACAGCTGTAATACCCGCTGCCGACAAGCCGCCAATACAGCGGCATCTTCAGGGTGAAACAAACACTCGGCAATAATATCCCCAATCTGCTCAAATTCTATCGGCCCCAAGCCGCGAGTGGTCAAGGCTGGGGATCCCAAGCGCAAACCACTGGCCACGAAGGGAGACTGCGGATCAAACGGAATGGTGTTTTTGTTGGCGGTGATGTGAATCTCATCCATCAACCGATCCGCCCGCTTACCCGTCATTAAGGGATCCGCCGCCCCACCCTTTTCCAACACCGTCGAAACCGAGCGCAGATCCAGCAACATCAAATGATTGTCTGTTCCTCCTGAGACCAGACGGATCCCCCGTTTTTGCAGGGATCCCGCCAGGGCTTGGGCATTGGCGATCACCTGGGCAGAATACTCCGAAAAACCGGATTGCAAAGCCTCCCCGAAGGCCACTGCCTTGCCGGCAATCACATGTTCCAGCGGCCCCCCTTGGCTGCCCGGAAAGACTGCCTTGTCTAGCTTTTTACCCAGTTCCGGATCCCGGGTCAGGATCAAACCGCCGCGCGGCCCCCGCAGGGTTTTGTGGGTGGTGGTGGTCACCACATCGCAGAGAGGGACAGGGTTAGGATGATGGCCCGTCGCCACCAAGCCGGCAATATGGGCAATATCGGCCAACAAATAGGCTCCCACCTCATCAGCAATCGACCGGAATGCGGCAAAATCGATCACCCGAGGATAGGCAGAATAGCCGCAGATGATTAACTTGGGGCTGTGTTGTTGCGCCAGAGCACGCACCTGCTCAAAATCAATCCGCTCACTTCGGGGATCCACCCCGTAATGCACCACATTGAACCACTTGCCGGAGACATTCACCGGCGAGCCATGGGTGAGATGGCCCCCATGGGAGAGATCCATGCCCATGATCGTGTCTCCCGGCTGCAACAGGGCCAGAAAAACGGCGAAATTGGCCTGGGCTCCAGAATGGGGCTGGACGTTGGCGTGGGCAGCCCCAAACAGTTGCTTGGCCCGATCAATAGCCAGTTGTTCCATCTCGTCCACAAACTCGCAGCCGCCGTAGTAGCGCTTCCCTGGTAAGCCCTCAGCATACTTGTTGGTCAGCACGGAGCCTTGGGCGGCTAAAACCGCTGGCGAGGTGAAGTTCTCGCTGGCGATCATCTCCAGGTGATCCCGCTGTCGATTCAGCTCTTGCCCAATCAGGCCAAAAACCAGGGGGTCGGTTTCCGCCAAAATTGACAGACTGTCTCGTTGGGTTTGTAGACTTTGAGGGGCAGCTACCATGATGACGCTAGGACTGAACTTCTGAAGGGGCCTAAACCGCCACGCCATCGTAGCATGGTTGGCCCAAGCTGATGGAATGGGATCCCGATCCGGGGCCAACAGAACCTCTGTAAAGAATTTTGAGCTTTTCCTTCCGATTCAGAAGCCCCCCTCGAGGCCACGGTAAAGTGAGGGGGTTCGCCTTTGCGAAAGGGAATTCCATCGTTAGGGAGTTGGTTATGACGGACTCGCAAGTCTTCACTATTTTGGCTATTGCTTTGGTTCCTGCAGTGATGGCACTGCTTTTGGGAGCTGGCTTGGCCCGTAGCTAAGCAGGTCACCGGGATCGATGGGCTGAGTCAAGCTGCTCCTGCTGTGCTTTTTCAGGGCGCTAAGGGTGCTATCCCATCCTTCTGCAAAGCGGATTTTGCCTCAAATTTCACTCTGAATTCCTCTGGCCCACCCTGATGTGGGCTTTTTTATGGCTTTTTTATTGGGAACAAGAAGGTTTCTCAAAAATTGTTTTGTGTCAGAGCCTGACACTTTTGGAAAAATCGGCTTCAATAGGCCCTAGCTGCGCTTCCTGGCAGCAGAGGTGGCTTATCATCCCCTTACCTTCTTCCCTTCACCCGTGACACCCAAGCCTTCTTCCCGTATTCCTGCTCGCCGCGTACCCGTACGTGTAGATCCGGTTGCCGGGCCTCGGCTGAACCTAAATGTTGCTTCTATCCCTGTTGTCTCTTCCTCTCAGGGTCGAAAAACTCTTGTCCATAACCGAAGGGAAGATCTGCAACTCTTGGCGGGATCCCCTTCCTCCGGTCAGGCTGCCACCGTTCGGGCGGTTCCTGTGCGCACCCGACGCTCCCGTTCTTCTCTGCCCCCTCAGGATCCGCAGGCATGGGAAGTGGCTTGCCGTATTGGGGTCAATCTACTGTTTGCTACCGCCGCCATTAGTGGTCTGTATAGGCTCTTACCTGTGCAGTTGGCCCAGTACCATCGTCTCCAGGTTCTAGAGCGGCAAATCGAAGCCTTGGGAACGCGGGTTTCTCGGCTGCAGGAGGGTGTGGATCGGGGTATGGATCCCTTGCAGCAGGAGGCTTTGATCAAGGAACGCCTCAATAAAGTGCCAGCCAACCAAATACAAGTGCGCCTGGTGGATCCCAGCTCCTTAGTGGCTAGCGACGGCGAAGAAGCCAGTCAAACCTGGATTGGCCAATCCACAGACCCCTTTGCCCAGCCCTTAGGGGTTTTGCCGCAGTTCAAGCCTTTAGGATCAAGGCCACCTCTTTGGCAAAGTAGGTGAGGATGATGTCTGCTCCGGCGCGTTTCATGGCCAGCAGCGATTCCAGCATCACTTTCTTGCCATCGATCCATCCCTTCTGTTCGGCGGCTTTGATCATCGCGTACTCACCACTGACGTTGTAGGCGGCTACAGGTAGATCGGTTGATTCTTTAACCCGGTAGATGATGTCCAGATAGGCCAAAGCCGGTTTGACCATCAGCATATCCGCCCCTTCCACCTCGTCTAGTTCCGCTTCTTTGATCGCTTCCCGGGCGTTGGCAGGATCCATTTGATAGGTTTTTTTGTCGCCTGACTTGGGAGCAGAGCCGAGGGCATCCCGAAAGGGGCCATAAAAAGCAGAGGCATATTTGGCAGAGTAGGCGAGGATGGCCACGTCGGTATATCCCTGATCATCCAAGGCTTGGCGGATCGCCCCAATTCGCCCGTCCATCATGTCGGAGGGGGCAACGATGTCGGTTCCGGCTTCCGCTTGGGAGAGGGCTTGTTTGACCAAGACTTCTACCGTTTCATCGTTCAGGATCACCCCGTCCCGCACAATGCCATCGTGACCGTCGCTGTTGTAGGGATCCAAGGCCACATCCGTCACAACTAGGATCTCCGGGATCTCCTGCTTGATCCGCCGCACACATTGCTGGATCAGACCTTCCGGGTTGAAGCATTCTCGCCCGGTGGGATCCTTTTTCTCTTCCGGTACCACCGGGAACAGTGCTACCGCCGGGATCCCCAACTGGGCTGCTTCTTCCACTTCTTTGAGCAACAAGTCCAAACTGTAGCGAAAGCAGCCGGGCATGGACTCCACTTCTTGCCGCTGGTTCTCCCCTTCCAAGACAAACAATGGGTAAATCAAATCCTGCACCCGCAGTTGGGTTTCCTGGATCAGCTTGCGAAAAGCTTCGGTGCGCCGTAATCGGCGGGGACGATAGATCAGGTCTTGGCTCATGGAAACAGGCGGTGAAAAGCGTGTTTCCATTCTGCCATGGGGGTTGTCCGGGGCTAACTCCCCTCGCAACAGGATGCAACATCAAGCATGAACCGGAAAATGCTGGGTCAGCCACTGCTGCAACGTGTGCTTCACGGCTTCCGCTTGGCGATCGTGCAACAGATCGTGGCGAGACTCGGGACAGTTTTGGACTTGGGCGTTGGGTGCATAGCGAGCAAACTCCAGGGATCCGGCAGGGTTCACCACAATATCTCCAGAGGTGTAAAGCAGCAGTATCGGCAGGTTGAGATGATGCGCCTGGGCAATGCAGCGTCGCCCACTCCGGATCAGTTCGGCGGTAAATCTGGCCCGGGTTACCCCACAGATATAGGGATCCGCTGCAAAGGCTGCCTGTTGTTCTGGCAAAGAGGTAACCCGAGGTGGTTCGTAGCGTCCTGTGAGCGCCAGTTGAGGAGCTACACGATCCAACAGCTGCAAGAGGCGCTCGGTGAAGGGCGTGAAGTAATGATCGATGCGGAAGGCGGGAGAAAGAAGAACCAATCCTTGCACCTGTTCGGGATGGGCGAGGGCATATTCTGTTACCCAATTGGCCCCAGAACTGTAGCCACACCAAATTTGCGGGATCCTATCTTGGGGCCACACCTGCCGGGAAATCCATTCCAAATCCGCCTGATACTGGGTGAAGCGGTCGATCCAGCAGCGGATCCCACCGGAGCGACCAAACCCGCGCATATCGGGAGCCAAAACTTCCCAACCCTGGCTGGCCAAATCGGTTGCCAATTCAACAAATCCACCCGCATGATCTCCTTTGCCATGTAGGAGCAACAGTCGCCCGCGTGCTGCCGGTTGGGGCCAATGGTGCAAAAAAGCCGGGATCCCGTCCGATAAAAGCAACTGATGTGGTTGATAGGTCACTTCTGTGGGTGTTTGAGTCAGTGCTAAAGGCAACTCTCGGCCCACTTCCGGCAAGTCAAAAGGCATGGTCAAATCCAAGGCAAAAAATCAAGCCACTATTGGGTCAGCAAAACGCCACGCTCCCCATGTTCACACATCCGTTCCGACGACGTGGCTTAGGTGGCGTAATCTTCCTCTACCAACCTAAACATTTCTTAATAGATTTCTGAATAACCGCTTCTCTGGGCAGGGATCCCTCTCCAGGGTTGCTGTGTAAGGCTTATGGGTTTTGCCTCCAACAATCTGTGGGGGATTTCTAGAGTGAATGGTCCTGATCCAGAGGGATCCGGCGGCTCTGCAGGGTATGATCTTGTGAAGAAGTTTTGCGGAGCCTCAGGTTTGACGGGATCCCGTCTCTGGGCGGTTCCGCCTCTGCTTTACCATTGCTTTATCACTTTGTTCGATCAGAAACGGGTTACTGAGACTATGCTGCTACTCAAAATCTCTGTTTACGCTGTCGTGATCTTTTTTGTTGGGCTGTTTGTGTTTGGTTTCTTGAGCAATGACCCCTCTCGCAACCCCAACCGGCGGGATATGGAGTGAGGGATCCTGCATCTGTCTGCAGCTTGCGAACATCAATCCGTTCATTGGGGGGTGCCGGGTGCTGTGCATCCCCTGCCTGGCTTTAAGGGTGTCGGCGGAGTCGTTGACCAAAAAATCCATCTCGATCCTGCCGATGGGGCCAGATCAGGAGGGGATCCCCTTCAGCAGTCCAACCGGGTTGTGTTTGCAGAAAAGTCTCGATCACCTGCTCATTTTCGGCTGGGTGTAGCGTGCAGGTGGCGTAGACCAAGAGTCCTTCCGGTTTGACCCAGCGAGCGGCCACGTCCAACAGTTGAGTTTGCAACTGAGCCAGCGTTTTGATTTCGTCCGGGGTTTGTCGCCAGCGGGCATCCGTATGTCGGTGCAAAGTTCCCAATCCTGAGCAAGGGGCATCCACCAAAACGCGGTCGGCACTGTTCCAGACGGGTAAGGGGGCAGGGGGTTTTTCAACCGAGGTCAACTCCAACAGATCGACAGCAAAGGAACGAATCGCCGTCAGACCTAACCGATGGGCATTCTCCTCTAGGCGCTTAAGGCGATGGGCGTAGCGATCCAAGCCCCAAATTTCCCCTTGATCCTGCATCTGTTCGGCAATGTGGGTGGTTTTGCCCCCTGGAGCTGCACAGCAGTCGATCACCCGTTCTCCCGGTTGGGGATCTAACCAATGCACCACCTGCTGAGCACTGGCATCCTGCACGGTCCACCACCCTTGGGCAAAACCGGGTAGAGCGGTAATCTCGCCAGCATGCCCCTGTAGCCGCAAAGCGCCTGGCACCTCTGGGATAGGGGTTGTGGGGATCCCTGCTTCAGCCAAAGCCTTGCGGATCCTATCTGCAGCCGCCCGTAGAGGGTTGATCCGCAAATCCAGGTGCGGCGGTTGATTGAACCATTGGCATAACTGCTCCGTTTCTGTTGACCCCAATCGTTCCCACCACAGGCTGACCAACCAGTCGGGAAAACTGTGCAAAATCCCTAGGGCCTGAATCGGGTCTGCAGGCTGGGTATCTCGTAAAGGCTGGAGGGGATCCCTTTCAGGTTCCGGGAGGGCCTGCCGTTGATAGGCTCTTAGGATCCCATTCACCACCCCCGTTAGGGATCCCAGCCCCATCTGGCGGGCCAGTTCCACACTGGTATGAATGGCGGCACTGGCCGGGATTTGATCCAAAAAAGCCAGTTGGTATAGCCCCATCTGCAAAATCAGCCGCAGATCGGGAGGTTGTTTGTGGGCAGGACGCTGGGAAAACCGTTCGAGCAAAGCATCCAAGGTGCGGCGGCGGCGGGTAATGCCGTACACCAGTTCTGTGGCCAGATGTCGCTCTGCTGGAATGAGATCTGAACCTTGTAACAGATGCCCGAGTACCCGATCTGCATAGGCTTTTTGGCGCTCAATTTTCTGTAAAGCCAACAGGGCCAATTGACGGGCATTCATGAGCGATCCAGAAGGTTCTCCCATTATCTCCGCTGGAGAAAGGTGCCTCCCAAGCGATACTGGAAAAGCCGACCCATAGGGATCCTGCTTATGCCCGAGGCTGCATCCAAACCTGTTTTCCTGGAGGTGATCCCGGCTATCGATCTGCTTGGGGGCCAAGCGGTACGCCTCTACCAAGGGGATTATGGGCAAGCAGAACAGGTGGCTGCCGATCCGGTGCAGCAAGCCCAATATTGGGCTGAACAAGGTGCAACCCGTCTGCACGTGGTGGACTTGGATGGAGCCAAAAGCGGGGATCCCGTCAACCTGTCCATCATCGAGCGCATCGTTAACCAAGTGCCGATCCCAGTCCAAGTGGGAGGAGGGATCCGCTCCATCGAACGGGCCCAGCAGCTTATCGATTGGGGGGTAGAGCGGGTGATCGTCGGCACCCTAGCCGCAGAAGAACCGACCCTCTTGGCAGCGATGACCAAAACCCTGCCCGGTCGGATTTGGGTGGGAATCGATGCTCGTCAAGGCAAAGTCGCAACCCGTGGTTGGCTGAGCACAACCCCCTTGTTGGCCACCGATTTGGTGCGACAGGTCGGCGAACAGGGAGCCGCTGGCATTATCTACACCGACATTCACCGCGACGGCACCCTGACCGGCCCCAATCTGGAACAGTTGCAGGAGATCCTCGCCATCTCTCGGTTGCCAGTGATCGCTTCGGGAGGGATCAGCTCGCTAACGGATTTGCTCTCCCTGCTAAGCTTGTCTGGTTTGGTGGGGGCCATTCTGGGCAAAGCCCTCTACTCGGGGGCGATCCAGTTGAAGGAAGCTTTGCGGGCTGTGGGGCCGGGCCGTTGGCAGGATATTCCCCCCGAGAACGGATCCCAGTGGGCCTAGAGAGGAAGAGTTGCGGATTTTGAACGGGAAGAATGTACCCGATGGCTCAATAGCCTCGGCAAAACCTTTGCCATACTGATGAAACCTGTACGTCCCCTGTGAAGGGCTTCTTTGAACGTTTTTTAGGTTAGCCATGCTCCTTCCTTCGCTTCGCTCCGCTGTTCAGGCTCTGCAACCGGAATTGGTGACCTGGCGTCGCCACATTCATAAGTATCCAGAGCTGGGTTTTCGAGAAGAGCAAACCGCCGCTTACATCAGCCAGCGCCTGAAAAGCTGGGGGATCCCCCACAAAACGGGCATTGCCCACACCGGCATTTTGGCCACCATCGAAGGGGAACAGCCGGGGCCAACCTTGGCGCTGCGGGCAGACATGGATGCTCTCCCGATTGAAGAGGCGAACGAAGTAGAGTACCGTTCCTGTCTGCCCAACACCATGCACGCCTGCGGACACGACGGCCATACCGCCATTGCCATGGGTGCTGCCAAGCTGCTGCAACAGCACCGCCAACACCTGAAGGGCAGGGTTAAGGTTATTTTTCAACCTGCCGAAGAAGGCCCCGGAGGAGCTAAGCCGATGCTGGAAGCTGGGGTACTGAAAAATCCCGATGTGGAGGGGATCCTCGGCCTGCACCTGTGGAACAATCGACCGCTGGGTAGCATTGGCGTCAAAAGTGGCCCCTCGATGGCCTTTGCGGATCGCTTTCAAATTCAGGTGATTGGGCGGGGGGGGCATGCTGCCATTCCCCATCAGACGGTGGATGCGATTGTGGTGGGATCCCAGATTGTTTCGGCACTGCAAACCATTGTCTCCCGCAGCGTGGATCCAATGTTGCCAGCAGTGGTCACGGTGGGCCGCTTCCGGGCGGGAGATGCCTTTAATGTCATTGCCCCGAGCGCAGAAATTTGGGGCACCGTGCGCAGTTTTCACCCTGAAGTGGCGGAGTTGATCCCCCGGCGCATCGAAGAAATAGTCGCCGGTGTTTGCCAAGCCTACGGAGCGACCTACGAGTTTCAGTTTGAGCGGCGCTATCCTGCGGTTCACAACGATCCGGCCATGGCGGCACTGGTTGAGAAATCTGTCCGTCAAATCTTTGGCCCGGAGGCGATGATCATTCCCGAAATGACTATGGGCGGAGAAGATGTCTCCTTCTTTATGAACGAGGTACCTGGCTGCTACTTTTTTGTCGGCTCCGCCAATTCTGAGAAAGGTCTAGACTACCCCCATCATCACCCCCGCTTCGACTTCGATGAATCCGCCCTCGGCATTGGAGTCGAGCTGTTCCTACGCTGCATTGAGAACTACACAGGGCAAGCCTTGAAGTGACAACTTGCTCAAGCAACCTGGCTCATTGAAGCGTTAGAAACTGCCCGCTCTTTAGCAGGTGGTAGTTCATGAACACCTCCGAGAAACCCCATCCCCTTGTGGGTGGGGTTGTTGACATTGAGTCTGATTCTTGTTTCAGCATCGCTGGGGAGAAACCGTTAGGGTATGGAGGCAGGGATTTTCGGGATCCCGTCTGATCTTCATTTGAGGAGACCCATTATGTCCACCAGTACCCTTGTCCGTTGTGCCTGTGAACATTGCAACTGTAGCTTTGACAGTAGCCAAGGCTTTACCTACGAAGGGAAACTCTATTGCAGTGAAGCCTGCGCTACCCACAATCATGAGCACCCTTCCGATTGCTGTGGGGCTTCCCATTGCTGTCAGTGAGGTGCTAGCTCTGGGGCGGTTCAAGTGATGGGATCCTAAGGACTCCCTCCCACTGACGCGATTAGGCAGTTTTTGATAGGCTCCTGAGAAGGTCTATCTCTGCAGGCCAGACTGTGGCCTGCTTTCTTCTGCATGAACTACCGCTGGGAGCTGCTGCCCACTCCTCCCCAATTCAGCTTGGAGCTGAGCCGCGAATATGGCAAGTATGCCGCTAAGTTACTGGCTTTGCGGGGGCTGCACACCTGGGAGCAAGTGCAGGCTTTCCTAGATCCTGACCACTACATCCCCACCCCAGCGGGATCCCTGCCGGATCTGGAGCGGGCGGTGAAGCGGCTTTTACGGGCGCTGGAGTTGGGGGAGAAGATCTGGATTTGGGGAGATTTTGATTGTGACGGTGTAACCAGCACTACTCTGTTGCTCTCGGCGCTGCGACCGCTCGGGTTTCAGGTGCAGTTCACCCTGCCGCTACGCAGTGGAGAAGGCCACGGACTGAACCGGCCACGGCTAGAACAGGTCTTGGCTCAAGGCTGCCAGGTGCTGGTGACGGTAGATTGTGGGGTGGGCAATGCCGCCGAAATCGCTATAGCCCAAGCCCAGGGGGTGGATGTGATTGTGACGGATCACCATACGCTGCCGGATCCGCTGCCAGCAGCCCATGCGGTGGTGAACCCTCTACGCTTGCCTGCCGAGCATCCGTTGCGCTTTTTGCCGGGGGTGGGGGTGGCCTACAAGTTGGCAGAAGCTCTGTATGCGGCGCTCGGGATCCCGGATGTGGAGCAGCATCTGGATTTGGTAGCGGTGGGGATCGTGGCGGATGTAGCGGTGCTGCAGCGGGAGTGTCGGTACTTGGTGCAGCGAGGCCTGCCGATTTTGGCCAATACCCAACGGTTGGGGCTGCGGGCTTTGCTGGAGCAGGAGATGAGCCGGGCCAAGCGGGAGCTTTCTGCTCAGGATATTGGCTTTCGCCTTGCTCCGAAGTTGAATGCGATCGGGCGCTTGGAGGATGCCAGCCTAGCGGTGGAGCTGTTGACCACAACGGATGGGGTGCGAGCCCAAGAGCTGGTGCAGCTTTTCATGGCCACCAACGAGGAGCGCAAACACCTCACCCAGCAGGTGGTGCAGGAGGCCAGCCAGCAGGTGGACAGTCTGGATTTGACGCAGGAGCGGGCGATTGTCTTGGCGGGATCCGGCTGGAGCCAGGGGGTGGTGGGCATTGCGGCGGGGCGGTTGGCGGAGCAGTATGGCTGTCCGACGGTGTTGATCGCCAAGGATGAAGCTGTGGGGCGGGGCTATGGCTCGGGCCGTTCCATCCCGGGGGTGAGCTTGGTGGAGGCAATCGAGGCGGTGCGGCCGCTGCTGTTGGGGGGAGGTGGACACCCGATGGCGGCAGGGATCCAGGTGGAACTGTCCTGTCTACCGACTTTGCAACTGGCTCTGCGACGGGAATTGGCGGCTCGGGTCAGCCCGGATCAACACACCCGTGCTCTGAGCCTAGAGATTGTCATTGATCTAGCCCTGCTGGAGTCCCAAGGCCGGGATCCGGTGGCAGAATTGGACGATTTGTACCAGCAACTCCAGCTTCTACAGCCCTTTGGGCATGGCAACCCTCTCCCGACGGTAGCGCTAATGAATTTTCGCCCCAGCCGTTCCAACCCGAAAGCCTCCAAAAATGGCCAGCACCTCAGCTTTCAACTGACCGGCGCTCAGGGATCCCGTACCCTGTGGTTCTGGCGCGAGGGGGAACAACTGGCCACCCTGGCTCAGCTCCGTGCTTTGGATCTCGCCCTACACCTGGAGGCTAGCGACTGGGATCCTCACCCTTGGCAGGGGAAAGTCTTGGCGGTGCGGCCCTCCAGCGATTGGCATATTCCAGTATCCACCTCCAAAAGCCTACAGGTGGAGGATCGGCGACAAAGCTCTTCGCCCGAACTCCTGCCTGTGAGCGCTGCCAGCCGCTACGACGGGAGGATGATCCCACCTCCCTCCCCAGAGCTTCTCTTGACTCGCTGGCCTTGGCTACCGGCAGACCTGGCACAGCTGCTGCAACAGGTACAACCGCAAAAGTTGATCTTGGCAGCAACTGGCCATCGTTGGGAGCAGCTTCCCACTCAAGTCACCCGACTGATGCAACTGTGGCAATCCGGGCAACGGGATCCCCAGCACCTGTCGGAGGCAACAGGTTTGCCGACCGAGTGGCTGGTAGACCTATCTGGCTCCGACCTCTCCAGGGAGATCGTTCCCCTCCTGATGGCCTGCATTCAAGAATCCCAAGCCTTTCACCGTTGGTTAGACGAAGCTAGCCCCACAGCCATTCGCCAACTGTGTCAGCGGCTGTTGCGACCGGATCCTCCCCTGGCAACCATCGGATCAGAGCAGGGATCGGGATCCCTCTCCCAGCAACCATTCACAGGAGAGAATGGTCAAAAAACATAGGAAATACCCCAAAAAACCCCGGCTAACCGCTGGAACAGGGATCCCTTTTGAGTACCCTAGACACAAGCCCTAACTATGGCTTAGTTTGCATCCCAGAATAGTTCCAGAATAGCTTTGGATCCCTATGGATCAAACCCATTTTTTGGACACCCTTTTGTCGTTGTTCTCGTCAAGTACCTAGAGTCCTTTAGAGTCTTCAGTGATCCCGGTTCGCCTCACCCTACAAGATTTTCTCTGCTATCCTCGAGCGGTTTTGGATTTGAGTGGGATCCATACCGCCTGTATTTGTGGCCCCAATGGTGCGGGAAAATCTGCCCTCCTCGATGCCCTTACCTGGGGCATTTGGGGGCAAAGTCGAGCCAGCAACGACAGCGATTTGATTCGCAAAGGAGCCAGCCAAACCCAAGTGGAGGTGATCTACCTCTCCCGTGGACAAACCTACCGCATCTTGCGCAGCCGCCATCTTTCCGGTCAGGGATCCCTGGAGTGGCAAATTCAAACCCTTGAAGGGAGCTGCAAAACCCGCTGGCGTACTCTAACCCGGCGCGGTATGCGCGCTACCCAGCAGGCGATCCAAAGTCAGCTCAGCCTCAACTACGACACCTTTATTCATTCCGCCTACCTGCGCCAAGGGCAAGCGGATGCCTTTACCCTGAAGCGCCCCGGCGAACGCAAGCAAATCTTGGCGGAAATGCTGAAACTGGGGCAATACGACCCTCTAGCAGAGCGTTGTCGAGAACAGATGCGCGGGGCAAAACTAAAGGCTGATCTGCTACAGGAACATCTGCACAAGCTCGACCAACAGCAAGCCCAAGCAGAGCAAATTCAAGCGGAATTGACCCAGTTGCAACATCAGCAAGCTTACCTGCAGCAGTTACAAACCCAGCAGCAGCAGGAACTGCAAACCCTAGAACACCGCTGCGAACAGCGGCGCACCCTCCAGGATCGCCATCAGCACCTCACCCAACACCTGCACAAGCTCAGCGCCACCCTGCAACACACCGAGCAACAGTGGCGAACCCAGCGGCAACACGTGCTGGAACTCGAAAGTCTGCTTGCCCAGAGAGAGTCGATTCTGGCAGGCTACGAACACTATCAAATTCTGATAGCCCAAGATCGGCATCTCAACCACCTCTTCGAGCAACAGCAGCACCTGCTCGAAGAACGACAAAGGCTACAGGCCCAACAGGCCGAGCACCAGCAGCAACACCTACACACTCTCCAGCGCTTACAACAGGAACTGGCCAACCGACAAGCCCAAGCCCAGGCGGATGCCCAACTGCTGGCAGAACAAGACCGCATTGAAACCGCGCTGCAAAACTACCACTCCGCTCAGGAGCGTCTACAGACCCTAAGCCAACACCAGCAACAGGCGGCCACCCTGCTGGAACAACAACGACAGTATCAGGAGCAGATCCACCGGGAACAAGAGCGCCTACAGGCCCGCGCCCAACTGCTGAGGCAACAGCTACAAGCGCAACATACCCAGGCCCAACGACAACAGCAGATCCAGCAGGCCCTGGCTGCCGGGGAAGCCAAACTGGCACAACTGGAACGGCGACGACTCTATCAGCAGCGGGTACTGGAAAAAGGACAAGAACGGCGACTGTTTGTACAGCAGCTACAAGAACGTCAACGGGCTCTCCAGCAACAGTGGCAACAGGAAGAGGAGCGATGTTGGCTACTTCAGGATCCCCTAGCTCTGGGGCAGGATTCTGCCGCCCATGTCTTGGCAGGGGTTAGTGCTGTTGTTGAACCCGAAACCGAAAGGGATCCCGACGGTGAACCGGCCTCTGAATTTCCTCTCCCTCAGGGATCCGCCACCGAGCGCGCCAGCGGGACGGGATCGGGAGGAGCCTCTCCCTCCATCTGCCCTCTGTGTACACGCCCCCTTAGCCCCCGCTTGCGAGATGTGGTGCTGAAAAAACACCGGGATCACCAGGAGGACATTGCCGGAGAACTGTTTGTCATCCGCGAACAACTGGCAGTTGCTGACCGAGAAATTGAACTGTTGCGGGAGGAGTACCGCCTCCTTAGCCAAGAACTAGCCACGGCAGATGAGTGCTTACAAGCCCAGGGACGTTTGCAACAGCAATGGCAGGTAGAACAGGAGCGCCATCGGCAAATGGAGGCTTGGCAAGCGGAACTAGCCGAATTGGAACAGATCCTGGCCAACAAGTCCTACGCAGAAACCGCCCACCAGCACTTACAAACTGTTGAACAAGCCTTACAGCAGTTGGGCTACGATGACCGCGAATACGCCCTGCAACGGGGGGAAGTGGAGCGCTGGCGCTGGGCGCTAGGTCGTTCTCATGACTTGCGCAAAGCACAGGAGCGCCATCCTCACCTGAGTGAGCAGATTCGAGCCCTACAGGCACAACTGGAAACCCTACAACAGACGGGATCCCCTACCTCAGCTGTCGCCGAACGGTTAGCCCAGATCGAGCAAGCCCTCAACCATCTCGGCTACGACGGAGTTTTGCATCAGCGCCTCAAGGCAGAACTGACCCAAGCACAAATGTGGCCCGCCCGCCTACAGGCCTTGGAACTGGCCTGTCAGGAGCTGCCGGAAGCTGAAGCCCGCAGCCAAGCTCTATCCCAACGGCTCCAGGAAAGCCGTCAACATTTTGCCCAAGTCACCCAAGAGCTAGAACAGATTCATCAACAGTTGGCGGAGTATCCCAGTGTTTCTGAAGCTCACCGACAAGGGATCCGCCGCGCGATTCAGGAGCACCGCCAGCAACTCGACCAGGTACTTTCTCAACTGGGGGCCACCCAACAACGGCTGGAGCAGGTGGCACAACGGGAAACGGAGCGCGTGGAGATTGAGCAACAACTGCAACAGGCCCGCCGCCAGCAACAGGTGTACCAAGAGCTGGCCAACGCCTATGGGCGCAATGGCATCCCCGCTTTAATCATCGAAAATGTGCTACCGGAACTGGAAGCCCAAGCCAACCAGATCCTGTCTCGCCTCACCCAGCACCGCCTGCACCTGCAATTCATCACCCAGCGCTCCGGGCGCCGGTCAACCAAGTTGATCGATACCCTCGATATTCTGATTGCGGATCCCCACGGCACCCGCCCCTACGAAACTTACTCCGGTGGAGAAGCCTTTCGCATCAACTTTGCTATTCGTCTGGCCCTCTCTCGCCTGCTCACCCAGCGCTCCGGATCCGATTTGCAAACGCTGTTGATTGATGAGGGGTTTGGATCCCAGGATGCCAGCGGACGGGCCCAACTTTTGGCCGCCATCAATGCCGTGGCCCCCGAATTTGCCTGCATTTTGGTGATCACCCACATCCCCAGCTTGCAGGATGCCTTTTCCCATCGCATCGAGGTACACCCTTCCCCGCAGGGATCCCGTTTACAGATTCGCGGTTAACGGGCTCGGCACCTGGTTGATGCGCTTAAAATCAGAGTCATCCTAGCGATCTTCGTTCTTTCGTTTTTTCGTAGACGACACCATGTTGCGAGGGTTAGAGCAAACCTTGAGGAGCTTTGGCAGCCATCCGCTTTGGGCTGAACTGAAGCAAATGCAAACTTTGCGACAACTCTGGCCTGAAGTGGTAGGAGAGGTTGTTGCGGCTCAAACCTACCCCCTCAGCGTGCGACGGCAGGTACTCCAGGTAGCCACCTCAAACCCGGCCTGGGCGCAAAATCTAGCCTTTCAACGGCACTTGATCCTCAAAAAACTGAACAGCCACCTTCATACTCCCCTCATCAGCGATATTCGCTTTAGCCCCGGCGCTTGGCACGAGGGATCCGGCCCAACTCCCCACCTTCATCCCGATGCAGAACTAACCGGCAAGTTTTATGGTGTTTCCCGCCTTGCCAAGCAAGATCGTCAACCCCTCCCTTCAAGATCCAAATCTTCAGAGCAACAGCCGCCACTGGATGCCAAAACCGCCTTTGAGCGCTGGGTGCGAGTGGTGAAACAACAGCAAACGCAGCAGAATATGTTCCCCTGCCCCACCTGTCACTGCCCTACCCCTGCCGCTGAATTGGAGCGTTGGTTTGTCTGCGGGTTTTGTCATCGGCAATCGGTACGCCCACAGCGGTGAGCTTGGGCTCCCTAAAGCATTCCCAATTGATCGGGTTAATCGTTCATGGCGCGATAGGTAGCTACCGAAGAGGGCGATACCCGATTCAAATAGCGGAAGATCCAGTACTTAAACACTGTATCCAGGAAAACTGGGAAAGTTGCAATAAATCCATAGATCAAATCTCGGTTTTCCGGCACCCCTAAGTGAGTGGCTAAATTGCTCAGGAGTACCTCCCAGCCATGAGGGGAGTGGTAACCCACAAACACATCCGTAAAGAGAATGATAATAAAAGCCTTGGCACTGTCACTCAGGCCATAGATAAGGCGATCCAAAAAGGATTTGAGCACTTCGATTTCTTCTCGCCCAATGAAAATGAGCCAGCCAAACACCATCAGCGACAACAGATCAGCCAGGATGTTTTTCAGACCCTCTGAGTTCTTACGGCTGTATTTCTGTAACAGTTCTTCTGCTTTGGCAGAAAGCTGATCTTCAGCTTCTAAGTCCAGTTCTGGAGATTGATGGTGCAGGACTCGCTCAAATTCAATTCTCTCCTTAAAAAACTCGAATTCTGACAGAGCTTTTTCCTGAAATTCAGTGCTGAGGGTGATAGCAGTGGGATCCTGGTATTGGAGGTGATCGACCAATGGCCCAAATAGAAAGTTTTTCGACAGAATTTGTGTCAGCAAAGGCAAGATCGCCAGTAACAACAAAAACCGTACCGACACCAACGTGCGGGTGCGGGCGTTGCGGTAATCACGAACCAGTTCTTCTTCGGCTTGAGAACTCAGCTCACGGCGGATCTGGCTAGCGGTGCGCAGAATGGAGCGGGGCAGGATCCCCATTTTGGAAGCAACAGGGGCGTTGCCATTACTTGGACTTGCTTTGACTAATTCGTCAGAGGAACTGGGTTGGGTCGGGTCAGGTTGTTTTGGCTGCTCGGAAGGCTGAGGCGGGGCAGAGATGGATTTGGGTTTGCCGGGGGAACGTTTGTAGCGGGAGGTCACCTGGTCGATAAACTGCAATTTTTCCAGAATAGAAGGATCCTGGCTTTGGCGACCGTTTTCAGGACTTTTGCCGTTGCTCTCGGGGGCGCTTGTGTTGGGGGGATGGAGTTCTTTGTCCTGATCTTGGGCATCTTGGACAGAAGAGGTGGTGGTGCCGCTTCCATTTCGATTGGGATCCGGCAGGCGCGAAAAGGTGCTACTGGCTCGAAATTCCGCTAGGCGCAGCTCAATCTGGCTGAGTTGTTGTCGCAGTTGAATTTGAAAGTAGCGACTGACATTTTGGCCATATTCCCCATCACCACCGATGGATCCCCCGTGGAAGTGTTGATCTTCGATGGCTTTGATGCGAAGGGCGGCCTCGTAGGCTTGCTCAAGAGAGCGCAGGGGCGTATTTGAGATCCATTGGCCTAGTCTGCTAAAGACGGACTCTCCCATTGCCTATTCCTGTGGCGCTTCCCCTACGGGCCGATCCACCCACCTTTCTTGACTATTGTAACGACTTCTTTGGGCCTGAGCAGGGATCCCCATCCAGAAGGGCCTCAGTCCAAGCAGATCCTGCCCTGTCAGGTTGAGAAAGGTTCTCTCTGGGTCTAGTTGGGTAAGAGCCAGTTCAAATAGGCAGCAATCTGGCGAGGCAGTTGGGCGGCGTTGAAGGGCTTAGAGATCAACCCAGCTACGTTCAAGTCGGAATAGTTGGCTTGGTCGGAGCCTCTTACTTTGGCGGTGAGCAAAATTACTGGAATTTGTTCAGTTTGCGGATCCTCCTGTAGCTTTCGCAGCGTTTCTAAGCCATTCATACCCGGCATCATCACATCCAGCAAAATGACATCGGGCTGCTCAGTGAGGGCGATGCGGATCCCGGCTGGGCCGTCGTAGGCCACCAAAACCTGCCAATTTACGAAGGCCGTGATCGTAATTTGAACCATGCGGACAATATCCGGTTCATCGTCGATCAAGAGGACTCGTTTTGAGCACATAGGTAGACTGTCTAGAGTGCATTAGGCTACACCACTTCAGCCCAAGAATCAGGCTTCAGTACAGAGTAACTCTTAAAGACGCTTGAAAGGACACTCTTTCCCAAAGACTAGCTTTGTCTTGGCTCTATCTGCTCATTATCCAAAAGGGTAAAGATTTGCTGTCTAAATTCAGAAGGGCTAATGCGGCTTTTGGTATAGATATACCGGGTTGTGGGTTGAAGCTGTTGCAGTTCTTGCTCAGAAAGGTCTCGAGCTGTGTACACCACCAAGATGGGTAGTGTCGGGCTTTTCAAGCCATTCAGCCAGGCCACCAGTTGAAAACCATCTCTGTGGGGTAAACCCAGATCAAGAATGACCAAGTCTGGTAACTGCTGCTGACAGGAGGCAATAGCAGAGACAATAGACTGAGTCGTCTCAATCTGGAGGTTATTCCGCTGGAGCAGTAAGGCCAAAACCCGGAGTAAGTCAGGATCGTCTTCAATAATCAGGAGAGTTTGAGTATGCAAGAGAAAACCACCCTAAGAGCGAGTATCCGTATGCATGTATTATAAATTACTCAGTCTGCCTCTAAGGAGAGGGAAATTACAGAGAAATTATGATTCATTATCTGGGATCACGTAAGGGTAAAGCAATGTAAAAAATATTGCCCTCTCCTAAGCGGCTTTCCGCCCAAATCCGACCTTGATGTTGCTGGACGATTTGCCGACAGATGGCCAAGCCCAACCCAGTTCCGCCTTTCTTGCGGGAGTCCGAGGCATCCACCTGTTGAAAGCGCTCAAAAATCAGCTCCAGTTTATCAGCAGGGATCCCTGGGCCTTGATTTCGAACAGCGATCAGGAGGGTGTCTTGTTGAGGTTGAGCGGAAATGTGGATGCTGCTGTGGGGGGGCGAAAACTTGATCGCGTTGCTGAGCAAATTGGTGAGCACCTGCACGATTAAGTCGGGATCCGCCCAAAAGGTACAGTCTGTAAGAGTCTGTTGAATTTGAATCTGCGCCTGCTCGGCCAAAGGTTGCATTGTGGCACAGGCTTGGGCCACAAGCTCAGCACACCGGCACGGTTGCCTGTCGAGAGGCAGGTCGGGGTTATTTAAGCGTTCTAAATCGAGGATGTCGTTGACCAGTCGGATCAGGCGGGTGATGTTTTGTTCGGCGATGTGTAAAAGCTCTTGCCCCATCGGTTGCAGGGATCCAAAAATACCCGTATTCAACGTGGTCAGGGATCCGTGAATGGCGGTGAGGGGAGTGCGCAATTCATGGCTGACGACGGAGATAAACTCATCTTTGAGTCGATCCAACTCTTTCTGATAGCTAATATCCCGAATAATCCAGGAGGTGCCACAGGGATCCCCTCTGACACTCTTCAAAATAGAGATGGTCACGAAGACATCTATTAAGCGGCCTTCCTTAGATCGGTGTTGGCTGATAAAAGAGTCTTCTGGAGGGAAGCCATGTTCTAGTATTAGGATATCTCGAATGTTGATCCCTATGACCTCCTCAGCAAGGTATCCATAAGTACGTTCTGCCCCCTCATTCCATGTCAGGATTACGCCTTTCAAATCGGTGCTAACAATAGCATCAATAGAAGAATGGACAATAGACGCCAGAAGTTCCAGTTGTAACTCTGTATGTTTACGATCGGTAATATCAATGCAAGCCCCAAGAAGTCTCCTGACTTGTCCAGAGTCATCGCTGTCAAGTTTTCCTCGGAAAAGGAGCCAGCGCAATTCACCATCAGGCCGAATATAGGGGTATTCTGAATCAGGGTAGTGTCCTGTTGATAAAGCCTTTTCAATGTTGTCTTGGCACTCCTTCTGAGCCGAAGGAAGAATGCGATTAAAAATTAGCTCTCTAATGGGATAAGGTGCCACCACCTGACCTTGAGGATCCAAAACATGACCATGTTCATCGCTGACAAAACCTAAAATGTGATATTGCTCCGGTGACCACCACATTTTACTGGTAATCAAATCTGCTTCCCAGACCCCCATATTTCCCCCTTTGAGGGCTATTTCCAGTTGGGAACGAGCTTGAACAAGGTTCGCTTCAGCTCGTCGTTGCTCGGTAATATCAACATGCACTCCCAAGGATCCGATGATTTGGTCTTCTTGACGGATGGGAGCACCTATAAACAGAAGATGTTTCTCCTCTTCATCGCAACATACTTTCTTTTCTCTTTTAATGAATTCTCCAGTTTTAATCTTGGCCACAGTGTCCTGCCAGTCTAAGATGTCTTCCTCAGAAAGATTCATATCTTCAATCCGTTGACCAAGACAATTTCCATATTGTTCTTGATCAGACTTACTTTGATAAATTAAAATATCTTTGCTATCTCGAGCCCAAAACTGAAAAGGCAGATTATCAATGAGTGCTTTGAGGCGGGCTTCACTGATTCGCAATGCCTGTAATCTAGCCTGCTGCTCGGCTTCTTGTTGTTTTTCTTGAGTGATATCTTTATTGATGCCAAAAACTTGAATTCTTTTGCCTTGGTAATTTTTTATAGTTTGAATAAAGGAGCGAATCCACCGTATTTCACCATTAGGCCTAATGATACGAAATTCCCGTTGGAAAGGACGGGATTCCTCCTCTTGAAGCCAATCAAATTTTTCAAATAAATGAAGATCTTCTGGATGAACTCGATTCAGAAAAGTCTGGCGGGTGGGCTGAGGAACCTGTTCCGGGTTGAGTCCTAGTTGGCGATAAACTTCTGCAGACCACTGTTGTCGTTCCGGATCGGTGCATAGATCCCGTTGCCAAGTGCCCATCTCCCCTGCGGCTAGGACAAGATTCAATTTTGCCTCCCGTTCTCGAAAGCTATTTTGCACCCTCAAGCTCATGGCCATGATGGCCTCTGCCAGGGGAGCCAATTCTGAGAAATGAGTGGGAAGAGGATCAGATGAAAAATGGCCTTGCTCGATTTGCTGAATTCTTTGGGTCAGCAACTTCAAGGCCCGGTCTATACAGCGATAAATCAGCAGCCCTCCGCCTACTCCAATGGCCAAAATCAGGCCCAGAACGCTGAACATGGGGGTGAGCGGCTGCGATAGGGTATCTTCTGTTCCTGACCACAGGACAAAGCTGTATCCACCCAGTCCAATCTGCAACGCTAGGGGAATCACTAACACCCAGCGTAAGGGGATTTTCAGATAAGGTTTGAGATGTTCCTGCACGACCAGTGTTGGCTAAGGGATCCTGTTCATTTTGCCGCAGTTTTCCACCAAGGTTCAGATGAAATTGAGATCTTGCCCGCAATTCTCAGGGATCGGAATCGGCAAGAATTAGGGTTGAAACCTGAGCAGAATCTGTGAACAAGGGGGTTTTCCCCAACCCAATGATGTGCAATCGTTGTGGTGGATCCATGTTGGCGAGGGTGGCAATGTGGCTGACAAAGCGATAGGCGGGATCCCGTTGTAGGGCAGACGGCAGCGGCGTGACTTCTGCAAGGGGTAAATCGATCAGAGCGGGCATGATCTGAAGGGGCAGGGCACAGGGCTCTCCTTGCGCCGTTTGAATCAAAATCAGGAATGGATCCTGCAGAGGGTGAGCAGTCTGACGGTTGCTGAGCAAATGGGCCAGATCCACCACCAAAAGGGTTTGGCTGGACAGGCCGGTGCGCAATTCCAACAGACCCACCCCCTCGGAGTTGATCTGGATCCCGTCTGGGCAGTGGGAAACCTTCAAGATCATGCTAAGGGGCAACCCCAGCAGCCGCTCTTGCACATAGAAAATCATCAGCCGTAGCGTTTGAGCCGCTTCAGTTTCACGGCTGAGTAAAGACCGTTTTGGCCTGCCAGAGGTTGGAAAGGCAGGGGTTTGGGGGTGGGTGAAAGGCATCGTGTTCATTCTGGTCATGTTCATCCTGGTGAGTGGAGGGGGAGCGCATTGGAATGAGGGGACGTTAGCACTTGGGAGAGCACCTGCAACAGTTCTGCTTCCTGAACGGGTTTGGTCAAATAGGCATTGGCCCCGAGAGAGAGGGCGTAGTCGCGGTGTTTCTGGGCGGCGCGAGAGGTGATCATCACTACCGGGATCCGTTGCAGTTCCGGGTTTTGGCGACGGGCTTGTAAAAAGTCAAACCCGTTCATGCGAGGCATTTCGATATCGCAGAGGATCAGGTCAATCCTGGATTGCTGCTGACATTGATTCAAGGCTTCATAACCATCTCCCGCTTGCACCACCTGGTATTGGGCTTTTTGCAGAGTGAGGGCGAGGCTGAGCCGCTGGGTCATGGAGTCGTCAACGGCCAATACAATGCGCGGGGATCCCTGCTTGCCAAAGCCCTGAGTTGATGTTGAGGCTGGGGGCAGTTGTGGGGAGTCCGGCTGCGACAATAGAGGCGGGGGAGCTGCTTGAGGGGGTGCGGTGGATGGAGTAGAAGATTCCAGCCAAAGGTGCGGATCCATCACCAGACAGAGTTGCCCTTCTGATAGCAGGCTGTAGCCCAGTACATAGGGGGGTGGGGTGGGGTGGGGGCTGAGAGGCTTCACCACCAGATCTTGTTCCGCCACAATGTCATCCACCTCTAGGGCCACAATCGGCACTCGTTCGGCAAAGGATCCCGTCCCGCTAATGCGAACAGCAGCAGTGGATCTCAGCAGGATCAAGGGAGCTTTTCTGGTGGTCAGAGATCTCGTTGTGGGGCTGTGGATGCCATGCGATAGCGTTTCGGATAGGGAGCGGATCGGTAGCCAGCGGGTTGAATCTCCTTCGCTCCAGCGCAAGGCTCGTTGTTCTCCCACAAAGCCTTTGTAGTACTGCACCGGCGAGGGTTCTGTCCCATCTACCGGGTCGGGTGAGACAATCTGCACAATCGCATCGGTGAGCAGCGCATAGGGGATCCCGCCAGACTGGCAAACCAATAGCCGCTCTGTTGAAAGGGTGAGGGGCAAATATAGGCTAAAGGTGGTGCCCGCCCCCGGTTGAGAGTGAATGGCAATGGATCCCTGTAGGGTCTGAATTTGGCTGCGCACCACATCCAAGCCAACGCCGCGACCAGAAAGCTGGCTCACCTGAGCAGCCGTAGAGAACCCCGGCTCAAACAGCAGATCTTGGAGTTGCTCTGGGCTGGGCTGAGCTTCTGGGCTGAGCAGTCCCCGCTGGATCCCTTTTTGGCGGATCCGCTCCCAGTTTAGGCCCCTGCCATCGTCTCGCACCTCGATCACGGTGCGGTTGCCCTGACGGAAGGCGGCAATGGCGACCTGGCCGATGGCGGGTTTGCCCTGTTCCAGCCGTTCTGATTGCGGTTCGATGCCGTGGTCAAAGGCGTTGCGCACCAGGTGCAGCAGCGGATCGTAGAGTTTCTCCACCAGGGATTTGTCCATCAACAGGTCACTGCCCCTCAGGCTGAGCTGCACGGGCTTGTGATTGTACTCCGCACGACTCGGAGAGTTATGGGAGGCTTGCAGTTGTTCCAAAACCGGCGAAAACCGCTGCAACACTGTTCCTATGGGTACCATGCGCATTCGCAGCAATTCTTCTTGGGCCTGATCCAGGAGCCTTTTGCGCCGTTTCAATTCGAAGCCCGTGTGTTGCCCCTGCAAACCCCGTAGCCGATCTTCCATGTGGCCAAAACTTTCGCTGATGGCCTGCACCAACACATGCAGCTCGCTGTAGGCATCCAGTTCTAGTGAGTCAAAGGATTTGGGGTTTGGAGAGGAATTTGACTGAGTTGTTTTCCGGGATGGCGGCCTTGAGGGAGTCGGTTGTACCTGGGTCATAGCCCAGTCTTGCAGCTTTTCCAAGTGTTCCTGGGCTTTTTGCCAGAGGAATAGGGTTTCCTGTAGCTCTTTTTGGGTGTGCTGGTGGGTTTGGGTTTGCTGGTTGTGGTCGATGAGCAGCTCCCCGATAGCATGGTTCAACTGTTCTAGGTGCTGAAGATCAACTCGGATCTTGGGCATGGATTCACGGGATCCACTGCGGGGATTTGTGGGTCGCTGGGGGGCGGGTTTAGGAGCAGCAGGGGCGGTAGAAGTCATATCAGAAGTCATATTCAGCCCATCCAGCCCCGAACCGGGCTGCTCTTGCGAACTTTGAAGGGAGCTGGAACCAGCTTGTTCCAAAGCGTTGGCTTTCGGTTGTACCAGCAGGAGATCCCGTTGCAGTTCCGCCTCGATCTCTTGTAGAACAGCCTCGATCTGGGCCAAGGGGGGAAGCTCAGAAGGACTCTGTTCCGATGACCCTCCGGGGGAGCACGATAACGTGAACGGGGGGATAGGAAGGGGATCTGATTCGGGTGATGCTGCCGGGTGGGATCCCAGTGTTGGAATGGGTTCGGCCTCTTCAACAGGCTCTTGAACAGGCGGAGCGAAATCCACATCTACGTCTGGCCAAGCAGGCCCGGTAGGGATCCCGTCTGTGAACAGAGGTTCTGCTGCCATGGGATCCGGATCCTCAACCTGTTCTGGAACCGGGCTTTGTCCAGCCAGCTCCAGCAACAGCGGCGAGGGATCCCCGCCTCGCTCCCGGTCGCCCGCCAGCACCGCCAAACGCGCCTGTTGATAATCTTCCAGGGCCAGTTCTGCGATGATCAGAGTTTGTTCGGGGTGGGCTTGTAGGGCTGCCAGTGTAGCCGAGGCGATTGCCGCCAAACCGGGCAAATTATAGGACTCTGCCAGCCCAGCAAAAAACTCCGCTTGATTCCCAAAAGACTCTCGGATGTGCTGCGGATCCCCGGTGGACAAAACATAAGCCAGTTGGTTGAGATCCCCCAACACACTCTCTTTAAACAGAGATCCCACCACATCGAACCCCAGATCAGCGGAACTGGGCAAAACCTCGTCTTGTCCGTAGGCATCCCCCAGATGGTTCTGCAACTGGGCAAAAATGCCTGCCGCTCGGTTCAGGAGTTCCTCATCGTCGATGGGGGTACCCGCCAGTTCTGCCTGCAGAGCAAAGCGCAAAGAATCAAACCCATCCATCAACAGGGATCCCATCTCGGGAAGGCTCATCCGCTCCGGTTCGTAGAGAGCTTTGAACACATCCTCCAAATGGTGGGCCAGCATGCGCAGGGTATGCCGTTCCACGCTGGCTGCCGCCCCCTTTAGGGTATGGGCATTGCGCATCAGGCTGTGAACCCGCTCGATAGAGTGTTCCCGCAACAGCTCCAGCAGATCCTGCTCCATGATTTGGATCAGCTCTGGGGCTTCTAGCAAGAAATACTGGTAAACCTGTTGTTGGATATCAACAGACTCTGTGCCGCTAAGAGTATCGACAGACATGAGGTACTCCAGAACCGTGGATCTGTGGATCTAGTGGATCTTGGGTGGGGTTAGTATTCCAGTTGCGGATCCGAGAGCGTTTGCAGGGCGGACAGGGCTTGCTCTAAGTGCTGAATTTGCGCCTTAAGAGCCTCGATCTGGCTGAGGGCAGCCATTAGGGTGGGATCCCCCAATTCATTGAGGATGCGATCCAGGGTTTGGAGTTGCTCCCGCAGAGCGGCGCATTCTTGGCTCAGCAGTTGAATTTGGCTATCGGCATGCATGTGTACTGCCTCCATTTGCTGTTGAAGTTCTGCTTGGTGCTGCTCCCGCCACCCCAGACATTCCTGCTCAAACCGTTGTCGCTCCTGTTGCAGCAGATACCGCTGCCGCTCCAGATCCTGTTGCTCCTGTTGCAGTTTCGCTAGAGCCAAGTGGTGCTGTTCCTGCTGAGCTTGCAGGGATCCCCATTCCTGTTGCCAGTGGTGTTCTAGTAAAGCCCGTTCCTGCTCCAGACACCTCCGCATCAGCTCCTGCTGGGTTTGGGCTGCTTGGTGCTGCTGTTCGATGTCTTCCTCCAGGTGGGCGTAGCGATGGCGCAGCTCACTCTGCCAGGCTTGTTGTTGCTCCTGAAGAGCGTGCAGAAACTGTTGCAACTCCCGCAGCAGTATCCCCTGAAACTGTTGGCGTTTTTGCTCCAGCTCCAGCTTTAGAGTGCGGGCTTGCTCTTGTAGGGCGACGGTTTGCTGGTCGCGGTGTTGCTCCAGTTCCGCTTGCAAGTCCAGATAAGCCTGCTGACGGGCCTCTTCCCACTCCCGCTGCTGGGCCTGGAACTGGGCGGCTTGTTCGTCGAGGAACTGCTGGCGGGCCTGCCAGGATGCGTCCATCTCGCTGGCCCGTTGCGCCAGGGCAGCCTCTTGTTCTGCCAACCGTTGCTGCTGAGCCAGTTGCTCTGCTTCTCGTTCTGCTTGCAGAGTTTCTCGCCAGGTTTCCAGCTCTTGCCGGCGGGCTTCCAATTCTGCTTGTGCTGTACTCCGCCAGCATTCGATGTTTTGCCGTTGGGTTTCTAGCTCCGCCAGAACTTCATTGCGTAGGGTTTCGATCTCTTGCTCCCGTTGTTCGCGGAGCAGTGCACTTTCTTGTTGAATGCCCTCACGGGTCGCTTCGGCTTCCGCTTGCAGTTGCTCCCGTTGTTGAGCGATCTCAGTCTCGGCTTCTGCCCGCAGAGTCGCCAACTGGGAGAGGGTCGCTTGGCGCTGCTCCGCCAGTTCGCGTTCTGTGGCCGCCCGTCGGTTCTCCAGATCTGCCAGTACCGATTGCCGATGCTGTTCGAGATCTTGGATTTGGGCCAGGGCCTGCTGGGCAGCCTCCAGGTGTTCTTGCTGTTGTTGGATTTGAACCTCTAGAGCGGCGCGGGTTTCGGCCCATTCCGCCGCCGCTTGCTCCCATTGGGCGGTGCTTTCCTGAAGGGATCCCAGCTTGGCCTTTATGGACTCCGTCTCGCTAACGCGAACGGCGGCCAACTCCTCCCAAGACTGTTGCAGGCGAGCTTGTTCCTGCCGCAGTTGGGCTTGCTGGGCCTGAAGCTGCTGGTACTGTTGCTGTAGGGTGAGCATTTGCCCCAAGGTCTGCTGCAATTGGGCGGCTTCCTCCGGGAAGGCTTCTGGCGAAATCACCTGTAGGGCCTGCTGATAACAGGCGATGGCGATCTCCAGAATCACTAGGGGTTGAACGGGCGGATCCAGTTCTGGGTGGGGATCCCATTTTTGAACTAACTGACTGAACTTGAGCAACAGCTGGGTAATGGCGCGGCTAACCGCCAAGTTTTTGCTGCGGAACTTTTCGCTGGCCCATTGACGAATCTCCTCCGCGAGCTGGGGCAGATGGTTGGAGTGCTGGTGGAGCAGTTCATACAGCGGTTGGGGATCCCCGTTCACTTGGTAGGTACGCTCCAGTAGGGTTTGCAGCAGGCTTGTGGCGGCTGGGGTGATGGTGGTGGTCATTCGGATCCCTCCTTAGTCAACGCGGAAACGGCTGATGTGGGCTTCCAGTTCGCCGGAGGTGGCCAGCAAGTCCTGGAAGGAGTGGGCGATACGATCGGAGTCTTGGGCGGTTTGGCTGGCGATGACGGCCACCGCTTGCATGGCTTGGCTCAGGGTTTCTGACTGCTGGGTTTGGCTGGCGGTGGAGTGGCGGATCCCGCTCACCAGTTGGTTGATCTGCTGGGTAGCGGCGGCAATCTCGTTCAGGCTTTGGCGGGTTTCGTTAACCAGGTTTGTGCCTTCCACCACCTGGGAAATGCCGATTTCCATGGTCTCGATTACCTCCTGGGTTTCCGCCTGGATCTCCTGCACCAACCGCTCGATCTCGTTGGTGGCATTGGCGGATTGGTAGGCCAAGGAGCGCACTTCATCCGCCACCACCGCAAACCCGCGCCCATATTCCCCGGCCCGTGTGGCCTCAATGGCGGCATTCAAAGCCAGCAGGTTGGTTTGGGTGGCGAAGTTCTCGATCAGGCGCACCACTTTGGCGATCTTCTGGGAGGATTCCCCCAAGCGTTTAATTTTCTTGGCGGTCTCGGAAACGGTTTCCCGAATATCGAGGATCCCGTCCACGGTGCGCTCCATCACGGCATCCCCGGCTTCCACCCGCTGGTTGGCCACCTGTACGGCCTGTTCCACCTGCTGAGCGTCTCGGGCCACCTGCTCGATGGAGTTCACCATGGTGTCCAGTTGGCCCAGGGCTTGGTTCAGTTCCTGTACCTGCTGGGCTGCTTGACCTGCTAGGGCATCGACGGCCTCGCTACTATCGCTGGAGGTTTGAGCCACCTTGCCTGCCGCCACTTTCACCTGCCGCACCAGCTCCCGCAGGCTCTGGATGGTGGTGTTGTAGCCATCAGCAATGGTGCCAATTTCATCTTCCGTGAGGGGGGCGCGTACCGTCAGATCCCCTTGGAAAGACGGGGCCAGAGCCTGAAGTACTCGCAAAGCCCCTTGCTGTAGGTTTTCTTTGGCACCTCGCTCCCGCTCGGCAGCGACTGCTAACTCGGCGTTTTTCTGTTGCAGCTGCTCCAGAAACTCAATCTGCTGCAGGGCAATGCCAAACTGGTTGGCCACCTGCTGCACAAACTGGATCTCCTCCGGTTGCCAGACGCGGGGATCCCGGCATTGATGGACACAGAGCAGCCCCCAGACGCTTTCCCCCTTGAGCAGCGGCACCACCAGATGGGCGCGTACCTGAAACTGCTCCAGGATCTCCAGATAACAATCACTCAACCCCGCTTGGTGCACATTCTCCAGCGCTTGGTAGCGGCCCTGGGCGTAGAGAGGGACATATTGTTCTCCCAGGCAGTGGTCGTGCACACGGGATCCCTGGGCAGTGCCAAAACCGGGCAACACATCCTCGGCGGTGCAGATCGAGTCATTCATACTGGTGCTGAGATCCAGTTGGAAAATCGCCACCCGATCCGCCTGCAAAAATCGTCGTACCTCCCGCACCGTGGTGCGAGAAATACTGGGCAAATCCAGAGATTGCCGGATCCGATCCACCAGGGTGGCCAGGGTTCGTTCCCGCTCCACCAGCTTAGATAGGGAGTCATTTTTACCTTGCAGTTCCACCAGGGCATCCGCTTGGCGGGCGGCCACCCCCAGTTGCTTGCCGATTTGGTTCAACCAGTCGATCTCTTTGGGCTGCCATTGGCGGGGTTCGGAGTTTTGGTAGGCCCCTAGGATCCCCCACACCCGCTGCCCGGAAAATACCGGCACCAATACGTAGGCTCGGGCTTGAAATTGCTCCAACAGGCGCAGGTGACAGGGATCAAACCCCGTGGTGTAGATATCATCAATGGCCTGGTACTCGCCGCGGGCGTAGCGGCCCCCCTGGGTTTGTTCCAGGTTGCTATCTTTGACACTCTGGCCCACCAGGGGCACCCAGCCACCGGCCACGGATTCCGCCACAAAGTCGCCGCTCCAGTCGGGGTTGAACTTGTAGATCACCGCCCGATCACAGTTGAGCAGCTTGCGCACATCCTGGGTTACCACCCGGAAGATCTCATCCGGACTGAGGGGTTCTCGTACCCGTTCGATGATTGCCTCGATACGTTGCCGTTCTTCGTTTTGCCCCTGCAACTGGGCTTTGAACTCATGAATCTGGATCAGCAAGCCCAGGTCACGGCAAATCTGGGCGAGCAAGCTCATTTCTGGGGCTGACCACACATGGGATCCGATGCAATGCTGCACCACCAGTAATCCCCAGGATCCCTGTTCGGTGCTGATGGGCATGGCCACCAGCGAGCGCACCTGAAACCGCTCTTGCAGTTGTTGCTGGTAGGGGGTGAAATCCGCCTCATAAACGTTGGCGATGGCACAGCCTTTTTCCTGCTCGTAAAGGGGGGCCGAAGCTAAACCAAAGGCCAGAGCTGGCAACGCCTCCCCTAGAGCGGGGGTGAATCCTTCCCGTACCGATTCAGCGACAACGGATCCCTGGGTTTTGTCCGGGTTATAGTGATAGACCAAGACGCGATCCGCTCCCAAAGTCGCACGCACCTGTTGGGTGGCCTCTTCCAGAAGGGATCCACTTTGGCGCAGTTGTTGGGTAAGGGCCAACCCAGCTTCGGATCCCTCTGGGAAGGGCAGATGGCTGAGCAAATCGCTAACTTGGTGCAGCTTCTCCTTGATCCAGTGGGGATCCATGCGCTCCTGATCCCCATCCCGTTGGTCAAGCTGATCCCGTAGCTCAGCCAGTATCGCCGATATTTGGCTTCTGGATGAAGTCACTGTTCCATTGATTCGAGTCGGGGCTTGAAGAGTGATAACCATGGGTGTCCATCCAATTGATATTGATTACGAGGGTTGATGCAGAAAAAACTTGAGAGCCAATCTTTAGGCCAGCAGGGTTTGGGCAATCGCTTGGGCATCCAGGATCAACAGAGGCTGACCCGCTTCAGAAAGGTAATATCCCTGAAAAAGATGCTTCTGGGCTGGCTTCACCACCTCCAGAGATAAGGGCAAAATCCGCTCAGGAGGGAAAGCAAAAAGAGTTTGCACTGAATCCACCAGTAGCCCAAATATTAAGCTCTGCTTGCTCGATGGAGCCGAAACGGCCACATCCTGCCCTTCTGCCAACAGCACACTGGCGCGCCCCTGTTCATTTCTACGAAATGGGGATCCCCCCAACAAAAGGGGCAAATCCAAAAGCCAAATTGCTTCGCTACGCCAACTGATCAAGCCCAACAGCAACGGGGACATATCCGGTACCGGTAAGATTCGCTCTGGCGAAACAGGCAAGACTTCCCGTAGCTGCTGTAGGGGCATTAACAGCGATAAGTCCTCCACTTGGAACTGTAAATATCGCTCCGTTCGCTCCAGTTCCCGTTCCGGGACAAGCTGGGAGCCCCTCAGCTCTGTCAGCAGATCCAACATCGGGTTGCTCCTCAGCGAATCCAACGCTTGACGGTATCGATCAATTCAGTTGGGTTCAGGGGTTTAGTCAGGTAATCATCCGCTCCACCCATGCGGCCCCAGGTTTTATCCACATCCGTGCCTTTTGTGGAACAAATTACGATGGGAATATTTTGGGTAGCGGGATTGGCCTTGAGTTTGCGACACAACTCGAACCCACTTTGTCCGGGCAAAATCACATCCAGCAAGATCAAGTTGGGCTTTAGGTTTTGCAGTTTCTGCTCGGCTTCTTCCCCACTACCCACCAGGGATACACTGAACCCTGCTTTTTGTAAGCTGAGGCTGATCAACTCGGCATCGGTGCGGCTATCTTCGACAACAAAAACACTGTTCATGGGTTTCTCCAAAGGATATGCAAGTGTCATTCAGGTAAGGACAAAGGTGAGAACAAAACGGTGGACAACCCTCACACAGACTTTTTCAGAGGCAGATGTTTGTGCAAAATCGCCCCAATCCGCTCGGCATCCACAGGCTTGGCCAAGAAATCGGTGGCCCCCACCATGCCTGCTCGCACCCGATCCACCAGGCCATCGTTCCCGGTCAGGATCACAACAGGCAACTGTTTCAAAGCAGCCGCCCGTCGGATCTGCGCGCAGATCTCATAGCCATTGGCGATGGGCATGACCAAATCCAGAAACACCAGATCCGGCTTGGCTTTGAGCAGGGTGGGGATGGCCTGTAGGGGATCCTGCACTGACTGAAACCGGTAGCCCAATGGGGTGAGGATCCCTTCCAGGGTTTTGCAAATAATGGGACTATCGTCGATGCAGACCACCAACGGTTTGTTGGCATGGGGAGAAGGCGCAGGTATCGGGTTGGTTTTCAGAGGAGCGATCGCCACCGGCTCTTTCAGGATCTCGGTGGTCGGTTCGGCGGGGAGTGCCGGAGCAGGGCGAAACTCCGAGAAGCTCATGATCCCAACCGCAACATAACCGTTCAAGGTTTGGCAAAAGGGCAACAGTTCCTGCTGCATCTTCAGGGCCAAATGACGGAGGGTGCGTTGCCCATTGATCAACCGAGTGAGCACCTCAAAGTGGAGTGGCGCTTCTTGTTTGAGCAAATCGGGGCGACAAATGCTCGGGATTAAGTTGGGAGAAACGGCGGCCAGGCCAGCAGCTTTCCATCGGTGCCATTGCTCACGGGCTTTGCTGAGGGCTAGTTCTGAGCGGATCAAGGTGAGAGGGGATTGCACCCCATCTTTGTGATTCAGTTGGTAAGAAACCCGATCCTCACCTTCAATAAGAGTCTGTACATGGGACTCCACATCCTGTAGCAGATCGAACAACACTTCGTTCAAGCCTGCTTCGATCAGCTCGACCAATTGGCTGCGGCTTAGTTGTTGCCGTTGCAGTAATCCCGATAGAATCGCGTACTCGCGAATCGGAGCTTGAGCAGGCACCAGGCTTTGAATCTCAATTTCATCCACCCCAGGACAATACTGGGAGAGCAGTCGCCGCCAGCGGTGGTAAGTATTGTGTCCGCCCGTTTGCCAAACGAAACGCCCCAAGCAGAGATAGAAACTCCAACGCAGCTCCCCAATGCCAAAAATATCCAGCCGGCCACTGAAGCGCTCATCGCTCAATTGTTGCAACAGGGATCCTAGGGGGGCTTCGCCACAACGAATGAGATCTATCGGCTCTGAGTTGGGAGTGCGGGGGAAAAGAGGGCTAGCATTCATGACTTTTTCCCTACTTGTCTTAGTTTGATTGAGAGTTGTGAAAGGAATGGGGTTTTATTCAAAAGCAAGCAGCTGCTACAGGCACCGTCGGTAACCAAGACTGCACCTGTTCTGGAGTGAGCGGGAAAGATAGGTGATACCCTTGGCCCATCGGGCAGCCAATGTTCTGGAGATGCTCTAATTGCTCAGGGGTTTCAATACCCTCAGCTACAACCGCCAGATCCAACTGCTGAGCCAACAGCAAAATCAACTGCAAGGTGTCCCACCGTTCTTTGGCCACAAAACTTTGGTCAATTTTGAGGAAATTCAGAGGCAAATTATCCAGGCAACTGAGGGAGGAGTAGCCAGTACCAAAGTCATCCAGGCCGATTTGGATCCCGAGTCTTTGCAGATGTAGGAGCTGCTGGCTGGCCTTGTCATAGTTTTGAACAGCAGAACTTTCGGTCAGTTCTAGGCTCAGGTGGCGAGCCGGGAACCCCGTTTCCAGCAAAACTCTGCTAATTTGTGCTCTCAGATCGGGCTGATCCAGTTGTCGGGCAGAAAGGTTGACACTCAGTTGCAGAGGTCGACCCAGTTGTTTCTGCCACTGCACCATCTGTTGGCAGGCGGTTTTGAGCACCCAGATCCCCATCTCGTGGATCAAGTCACTACACTCCGCCACCGGAATGAATTCACTCGGAGGGATCCACCCCCGTTCCGGATGTTGCCAGCGCAGCAGAGCCTCACATCCAACTAGTTCCCCCGAATCCAGGCGGAAAAAGGGTTGGTACTGCAGAAGCAGTTGTCCACGGCCCAGCGCCAGCTTAATCTCGCTGTCTAAGCTTTGGGAGAGCACCGCTTGGCAAGAAATCCCTTCAGGAACACTCGGCCCCCGCAATAAAGACAGCAGATGCAGAGCATTCTGGATCCCGGCCTCCAGCAGCTGCCGCCCTTTCGGGGAGTGCAAGTTCAATCGACCCTGGTGAATCAGCCGCAAGGTTCCCCAAAGAGTAGCCAGGTGAGACTGCACCTCGTCCGTTGTCGCTTCAGACAACTTTGGCAATTCTGCGGAGGGCTCTAGGGGAGGCTGCAACATAAGGTGTTCGTTTTTGCGTATGTTTACGTACAATTCGAGACTAAGCTCTCATGAGGGAAAAGACCGGGAAATGAATGGGGAAAGCGAGAGATTACGCATTTTTGCGGATCCTTATACGCCATAGATCTGGGATCTACAGATGCCCGAATGGACTCCTGTCAGGGATCCGCAGCTTGTCTATTTCTGAGGCCAAGCTCTAATCCTTACACGCTGATTTACGTGTTTTTACGGTATTGTATAATTTTTTCAATCCACTCGATCCCTCGATTCCGAGGTCTGCCCTGGCATATGAAAATCGTCTTGGTTGAGGATGACCAAGTTCTGGCCCAGCTTATTTCCGATCGCCTGCGCAAAGAGCACTATGTGGTGGAGATGGCCACCAATGGCCTGGAAGGGTTGAAATTGACTCGCGTTACGGCAGCCGACCTTTGGATTATCGATATTGAGCTGCCCAAGCTAAATGGTTTTCAACTGTGTCAGCGCCTCAGGCAACAAGGGATCCAAGCGCCAGTTTTACTGCTCACGGCACGGCGAGGGGAGACAGATCTGCTGACGGGGTTTAACCTCGGGGCGGATGATTACCTGGTTAAGCCTTTTCAGATATCGGAATTGCTGGTGCGGGTGCGGGCTTTGCTCCGCAGACCTCGGCAACTGCAAAACACTTTGTTGTCCTGGGGGGTGTTGGAACTCAGTACAGAAACTGCCACGGTCACCTATGGGGGGAAACCTGTATCCTTACGCCCCAAAGAATACAAGTTGCTGGAGATTCTGATGCGGCATGGGCGCCAAATACTTAGCTATGAGCAACTGTTTGACCAGCTCTGGACTTTGGAAGAAACCCCCAACAAAGAATCCCTAAAAGCTCATATCAAAGGGCTTAGAAAAGCTCTGAAACAAATTGATGCTCCCCTGGATATCATCGAGGCGATTCGTGGCTTAGGGGTTCGCCTGAACCCCACTTACGAAACAGCAGAACCTAAGAACTCAGAGTCTTCCTCGATCCTGTCGCAATTACAAGAAGCCTGGCCCAGCTTCAAGCCCAAAATGATGGAGCGTATTCAACTGATCGAAACCGCCCTCGGCCACTTGGAAAAAGGTCAACTCTCCCCCGATCGGCGGGAACAAGCTCGCACTGCCGCCCATACGCTAGCGGGATCCCTGGGCACCTTCGGTTTTGCTGGAGGGACTCAATTGGCCCAAGAACTGGAAGATGGATTGTCTTTTTCTAGTGAATCTTTACAACGGCTACAGGAGAAGATCCTGCAACTGAGAAAGGAACTAGAACAGGATCCCTTTGCTAATCCGTCCCCAAGAGATCTTTCTCTACTGCTGATCGGTTCAAACCCAGAAACTCTGGCTATTCTCAAAAGTTTTTCCAGCCAATCAGGGATCCGGTTGGAACAAGTTGCTTGTCCCCGCGATGCCAAGTTGCTGATGGGATCCGTAAATGTTTTACTATTGGACTTGGATCACCCTAAAGCTGAGGAGCAAGGGATCCAATTAGCCAAACGGTTTGGGATCCCTTACATTCTCGTTTTGCAGGAAGATCAACTGGCTGCACGAATTGAAGCTCGACGAAAAGGTGCATCCGGGTGTGTGATCAGCCCTTGCCCGCCGGAGTTACTTCTACAAACAGTGCGGCGCGCTGCCCAGAAGGTTAACCCGCTATGGATGAACGTGCTGGCGGTAGATGATGATCCCCATTTTCTGGAAATCCTTAAAGTGATGCTTGGGAACTTTTCCCAGCTCACGTTTTTACAGGATCCCCGGGAATTTTGGCCCGTTCTTCAGTCCATCATGCCGGATGTGCTGCTGTTGGATGTCAAAATGCCCCATTTTTCCGGTATTGATTTATGCCATGCGGTGCGTACCGATTCCCGCTTCGACCGGATCCCGATTGTGATGATCACGGGTCACCCTGATGAACTGAGTGCAGCAGGGGCTTTGGCGATTGGGGCCAATGATTATTTGAGTAAACCTATCCATAGCCAGGAATTGCACCTCTGTTTGGCTCGCCATCGGTTTGGTTCTGCTTCAGCAGTTGCATCGATGGGATCTTAAAGGGATCTCACGGGGACTGAGTAACCTATCAGTTCAATTCAGTACCTTTTCCACAAACTCTGTTCTAATCCAAGAATTCAGATCAATACCGACAAGGTTTTCACTACCCGGGATCCCTTGCAGCGTCGAAAGGTGTTCTTTGAGCCAGTCGGAGCGGATGGTAATGTCTTGAAAGAAGAGGCCAGGGTGAGGGTTCTCCGGACAACCCCTAAGGTCATTAAAAGCTGTCTCCTGAGGCATAACATGGGCCACCACATGGGGGATGGCGGCTGGCGAGAATTATGTCCTCTCGGGCGAGGATGATCTGACTGGCGAGCTGATTGAGGATCCCTTGATAGCAGCCCAGTTGTGGGTGGGTGGTGAGGAGCTAACCCTTAACTTTGCTTCAATCAAAAATATGCTGACTAAACTTCAGGAGTTGCGAGCAGAAGGTAAAGCAGCCCGTGTGATCTTTGTTCATGATCGCAACAATGGCTGGAAACTATTTGCGGAAAATTCTTTCTTTGTACAAAATGGCGAAGAAATTTCCGCCTTCCTGCTGGAGAAAGACGCTCAGGCTTTTGCCAATGAAGTGGGATCTTCTGTGATGGGCTTCCGCGCCTTGCAACAATCTCAGCAGGCAATGGCTTTGCCCCAATAGATTCGAATCCCCAATTGTCCTTGACCTATTTTGGAGTATCTGATGACAATACCACAGTCCAAGTCTCCCCTACTCCAATTGTATAAAGGGGTTGCTTACCGCATAGACTATCTGATTAAGCAAAAGCAATCCATTTATCTTCATCCTCCAGAAAAAGTCATGTCTCTATGGGAGAATAGGCAATTTCGGCGTGTCTTGTCCTTGATTCTCTTTTTCGGGATCTGGCAAATTCTGTCTACGATCAACTTTAATTTCTTTATCAATTTTCGCTTCATTCCTTCACCCGTACAGGTTTTTCAAGCCACTATTAACTTTCTATCTCGTAATCCCTGGCTACATTTTAAGGCCAGCATTAGTCGGGTATTAATTGGTTATCTTGTTGCCGTCGGCCTGGGATGTAGTTTAGGGATCCTGATTGGCTGGTTTCAGAAGATAGAGGATCTGATCTTCATTCCCTTGGAGCTTCTTCGTCCTATCCCTGCTGTATCCTGGATACCGCTGGCAATTTTGATGTTTCCCAATGCTGAGACTGGCATGATTTATATCACATTCGTGGGAGCTTTTTTCCCCATTTTGATTAGTAAAATTCGCGGGGTGGAGGATACAGATCCCTTACTGTTACGAGTTGGACAATCCCTAGGTGCTAAGCAACACCATGTTTTTACAGATATTGTCATTCCAGGAGCTTTGCCTAGCATTGCCAGCGGTTTGGTGATTGGTATGGGAAACTCTTGGTTCTGCTTAGTCACAGCTGAAATCTTGGCGGGTCGTTATGGAGTGGGCTACATTACTTGGGAGTCTTATATAACCTCCCACTATCCACCAATTGTCATGGGGATGTTGATGATTGGCTTCATGGGGGCATTTAGTGCTTGGGGTGTGGATCAACTAACTCGATTGCTAATGCCTTGGAGAGTTCAACGAGCGAAATAATAAAAATCACTTTTTCGATCTGATTTGATGTTGTCCTAGTTCGGGTCAAGATTAGAATCTCTGTTGAGGTCAATTGCCATGACTAACTTACTCTCCACACATACATCTGCAATCACAAAAGGATATGTGGAGGTTGAGAACTTGAGTATGACATTTTCTCGACGGGGAGAGATCATTCATGTTTTTGATACCATTAATTTCAAGCTGGATCCAGGAGAGTTTGTTTGTCTGTTAGGACCATCCGGTTGTGGAAAATCAACCGTTCTGAATGTAATTGCTGGTTTTCTTAAGCCTACCAGTGGTTATGTTTTTATCAATAAGCGTCATGTGGATGGGCCTGGTGAGGATCGAGGGTTTGTCTTTCAGCAATATTCGCTTTTGCCCTGGAAAACCACTTTCCAAAACGTTGAGTTTGGTCTCAAAATCAAAGGTGTCTCCAAAAAAGAACGCACAGATTTAGTCAATGACTTTTTAAATCGGGTTGGCCTCTACAAGTACCGAAATGCTTTTCCGCATCAACTTTCTGGGGGAATGCAGCAGCGGGCTAGTATTATCCGTGCTCTGGTGAATTCTCCTTCTGTTTTGTTGATGGACGAGCCCTTTGCTGCTCTTGATGCTCAAACTCGTCACATGATGCAAGAGTTGCTGTTGGATATCTGGCAGGAGTTCCAGCCTACCATCATTTTCGTGACACATGATATTGATGAAGCAGTGTTTTTGAGCGATCGGATTTTTGTGATGGGTACTAACCCAGGGCGTATCAAAGCTAAGGTTCCGATTTCGTTGCCTCGGCCACGATATATTGATGTTAAGCTAACAGGAGAGTTTTTGTCTCTGAATCGTCAGATCTTTGACCTAATTCGAGAAGAAACACTTAAGAATATGATTCATTCATAGCAATCCCGATAATTTCTCCCTACAGCCCTTTCACGGGTTTCCTGTGACGATGCCTGTACTTGCGTCCCCTGCAAGGCCTCCGGCCCGCTGGCGCGATGAGCAACTGATTGGCAAGATTTGCTATGCTACATGACTAGAGAAAGGGCTGTATCTACGGTTGAAGAGTTTAATCTTGCCCAGTTGAAAGAGGCGACCCAAGTTTTCTGAACTCACGTTTACTCCACCCACACCTGCGGGGTAAAGCTGCCGTGCAATCCATAGGGGATGTGATGCCGCAACGGGATCCGCGCAATGGGGCCAGCAGCTAGGTCTTGCGCTTCTAGGATCACCACCTGAGAGCGCTGGCTGGCAGCGTCAAAAATTACCGTGACTATCCACCCTTCGTCTTCTGCATGGCTATCGGGATCCGGGATGAACACCGGCTCACCGACAAATCCACGCGGAGCAAAGCTGTACTGCTGAGTGCGGCCTGTTTCAGTATCCAACTTCAGAATGGCTTGTAGAGGCGCATTGGGACCAGGGACATGGGTGGTGCCGATGTAGAGGTAGCGATGGGATCCCCCCATACAATTCGGATGAATGGCCGGAAATTCCACCGAACGATCCAACAGCAGTTCGCGGCTAACCGTGCCCGCTTTAGGATCCAGATAAAACCGCCACAACTTGCCCGCCGGGATCTGGGTGAAATCAATTTGCAGATAATCGGCATTGGGCTCTAGGGCAGGGTATTCCTCATAAAGAATGGCATCTACGATCACTTGCTCTCCGGCTTCATAGCCGTTGACAAAGTGGAAGACAAACCCCGGTTCTGTTTCCAGTTGGATCGGAGTGCCGCTGTTGGGAAAAAGCCAGATGCGAGTGGGATCCCCTACTTTCAGGGTGAGACAGGTCCCCGCAGATTGCCAGCCCAGCACAAAAGGTAAGGGATTAAAGGCTACCGGATTTTGAAAAAAGATGCGGTAATGGGGAGTCCAAACAAAATCGTGCAGGAAAGCAAAGCCAGGGATCTGATATTCCCGCTTTTCGGTTAGCTGTCCCTTCGGATCCAGACGATAAAACAACAGCGTCGAGTTCAGGGCAGCGCGTACCCCAAAGGCGATCAGATCTCCAGTGGCCGGATCCCGTCGTGGGTGAGCGGTAAAAGGCTGATGGGCAGCAATGCCTCCGGCAAACGTTTCGATCCCTTCGGTCGCCAAGGTCTTTGGGTTGAGGCGATAGGGAGCACTGGCTTCCCAGAGGGCCAAGAGTTTCTCCCCTTGGTAGATCACATTGGTATTGGCCGGATTCTTGAACTTTAGATCAAGAAAATTGGCCCACCAGCCGCCGGGCTTTTGAGTTCCAAACACCCCTCGATAAAGCACCCGTCCGGCTTTTTCCTCCGCCTCAAACTCGCGGGTGCGCACAAACCGGTTGCGAAAATGGACTTTCCCATCCACAAAGGTGATGGCGCAGATCATGCCATCTCCATCGAACGGATGGCCGTAACGCTGGGATCCCGCTTCCAACTTGCCCGGCCCATTCCGAAAAAGGGTACCCCTCAACCGGGCAGGGATCCGCCCCTCCAGTTCCGAAATCCAGTAGTCATACTCTTGGGACAAAGAGCGGTAGCCCAGCTGCCAGTCGGCGGTGCTGTAGGTGGAGGTAGCGGCACTGACCATAGAAGATCTCAACGGCAAGCAACGCCTCCCATTTTCGCTTAAAGTTTTGTAAAGTAGCCAGCATCTCCGGGTGGGGATCAGCCCTTTCCCGAGGATCCACGGGATTGAGCCACCCTAACTGGACTATGGTAGAAAATGCCCCAAACGGGCGGGATCCCTTGACAGGATAAACAGCACCCATGTTTGATGCCCTCTCCGAGAAATTGGAATTGGCCTGGAAAAAGCTGCGCGGCCAGGACAAAATCACCGAAACCAACATTCAAGAAGCCCTACGGGAAGTGCGGCGGGCCCTGTTGGATGCGGATGTCAACCTGCAGGTGGTGAAGCGATTTATCGACGAAGTCCGGGAGGCGGCCCTGGGATCTGAGGTGATCATGGGAGTGAACCCGGATCAGCAGTTCATCAAGATCGTCCACGACCAATTGGTCAAGGTGATGGGAGAAGCCAACGTGCCCATTGCCCAGGCGGAGCAGCCCCCCACCATCATCCTCATGGCCGGTTTGCAGGGATCCGGGAAAACCACCACCTGCGCCAAGCTGGCCCTATATCTGCGCAAGCAGGGCAAGCAACCCCTGATGGTGGCGGGAGATATCTATCGTCCGGCGGCCATCGACCAACTGAAAACCCTAGGGCAACAAATTCAGATCCCTGTCTTTGATCTGGGCAAAACGGATCCCGTCGAGATTGCCCGCCAAGGCGTAGAAGCGGCCCGGCAGCAGGGCTGTGACTATGTAATCCTAGATACCGCCGGGCGCTTACAAATTGACCTGGAGATGATGGCGGAGCTGGAGCGGGTCAAGGCCACCGTACAACCCCACGAAATTTTGCTGGTGGTGGATGCCATGATCGGCCAGGAAGCAGCCAATCTCACCCAAGCCTTTCATGACCGGCTGGGCATTACCGGGGCCATCCTCACCAAGTTGGATGGGGATACCCGCGGTGGAGCAGCCCTCTCGATTCGGCAGGTGTCCGGGCAACCGATTAAGTTCATTGGGGTGGGAGAAAAAGTCGAGGCACTGGATCCCTTCTACCCGGATCGCATGGCTTCGCGCATCTTAGGCATGGGGGATATCCTCAGCCTGGTGGAAAAAGCCCAAGAAGAAATTGACCTGGGGGATGCCGCCAGCATGGCGGAAAAGATGATGACCGCCCAGTTCGATTTCACCGATTTCCTCAAGCAAATGCGCATGATCAAACGCATGGGATCCCTGGGGGGGCTACTGAAATTGATGCCGGGGATGGGCAAAATCAGCGATGACCAGCTGCAAAAAGGGCAAGACCAACTGGCCCGTTCCGAAGCGATGATCAACTCCATGACCCCAGAAGAGCGCAAAAATCCCGATCTCTTGGCCCGCAGTGTTAGCCGCAAACGTCGCGTGGCCAATGGATCCGGCCACAAATTGGAGGATGTCAGCCGTTTGGTCAGCGATTTTCAACGGATGCGCGACATGATGCGCAACATGGGCATGGGTGGCGGGTTTCCCGGCATAGGCGGTTTGCCTGGCATGGGCGGTGGACGTAACCCTCTCCCCAGTGGTGGTCCCAGTTGGCGCGGGCGCTCAGCCGCTCCTCCTCGGCAGCAACCCAGCCGTAAATCGGGCAAAGGCGGCGGTAAAAAGGGCGGTGGCAACCGCGGTTTTGGAGGCAAGTGAGAACGGTTAGGAACCCAATGCCTCTCCACATTGTTTTGGTTGCACCAGAGATCCCTGCCAATACCGGCAATATCGCCCGTACCTGTGCAGCCACCGATACATCTTTACATTTGGTGGATCCCCTGGGTTTTCGCCTCTCGGATCGCTACCTAAAACGGGCCGGACTGGACTATTGGGAGCACGTCCAATTGCAACGTTACCCCTCCTGGCAGGTCTTTACCCAGACTCACCCTGAGGCACGTCTGTGGTGTTTTAGCGTACGCGGCAAGGAGCCTTATACAGAAGTGGCCTATCAGCCCGACGATTGGCTGGTGTTTGGCAGCGAGAGCAAAGGCTTAGATCCAGTGTTTTTGGAGCACTACCCCAGCGTGCGGATCCCCTTGAGTGGGCCAGTGCGCAGCCTAAACTTGAGTAATGCCGTAGCGATTGCCCTGTTTGAGGCGCTGCGTCAACTGGGATCCCAGGTTTAATCTCTCCTGCAACCGATGCACCTATCACTATGGCATCATCTTCACAACAAGATTCAGGTTTGTGCGCTGATTGGATAGGATGACCATGGAGCCACTCGGAGAAAGCTTGTATCCTAGAGGTTAAGCGGCCCCGGCAGAAATCAGTGGGTCAAGCTCGAGCTATCCTTGTTGGTTGCTTATGTTGATTTGGATCCCATGAGTGCGCTTCTCTCCCCAGCAACCGATTTGCTGGACGAGTTGCGAGAGCTTTTCCCTTTTGCGCTGGATGACTTTCAGATCCAGGCCATGCAAATCCTGGCAGCAGGAGAATCGGTGGTGGTGTGCGCCCCAACGGGATCCGGCAAAACTTTAATTGGGGAATATGCCATCTATCGGGCTCTCGCCCAAGGCAAGCGAGTTTTCTACACAACGCCCCTCAAGGCCCTTTCCAACCAAAAATTTCGAGATTTTGGCCAGCAGTTTGGCTCAGAACGGGTTGGTTTGCTCACTGGTGATATCTCCATCAACCGAGAAGCCCCTGTTTTGGTGATGACCACCGAAATCTTCCGTAATATGCTCTACGGCACGCCGGTATCCTTGGCGGTTTATGCCTGCGGCACGCTGACGCGAATGGCCGATGAAGATGTGGCGGAAGCGATGACAGGGGATCCCTTGCAGGATGTGCAGGCGGTGATCCTGGATGAATGCCACTACATGAACGACCAGCAGCGGGGCACCGTTTGGGAAGAATCGATCATCTATTGTCCCCCCACCATCCAGCTCATTGCCCTCTCTGCCACCATTGCCAACAGCGACCAACTGACAGATTGGATGAACCATGTACATGGCCCCACCCATTTGATTGACTCTGACCATCGCCCCGTTCCTCTGCAGTTTCACTTTGCCAATCACAAAGGGCTTTTCCCCTTGCTGGAGCAAACCGAGTCGGGCCAATGGATCCGCAATCGCCGCTTGCGGAGCAAACGGCCTATCCCCCACGAGCGTTCCCGATCTGGGGTGCCGGATATGACGCAGGTGTTGGAAAACTTACGTCAGCGGGATATGTTGCCAGCTATCTATTTCATTTTCAGTCGCAAAGGCTGCGATGCAGCGGTGGCCAGTGTTGGTGCTTTGGATTTGATCGCTACCCCGGCAGAACGGCAGCGGCTGGCTCAGCAGATCGACCAATTTTGTCGGGAAACCCCAGAAGCGGTTCGTCAAGATCACCTCAATGCCCTCTATCGCGGCATCGCCGCCCACCATGCCGGCATGTTGCCTGCTTGGAAGGGGTTGGTGGAGCATCTGTTTCAGCAGGGGTTGGTGAAGATTGTCTTTGCCACAGAAACCTTGGCTGCCGGGATCAATATGCCTGCCCGCACCACAGTCATCTCCTCCCTCTCCAAACGCACCGATACAGGCCATCGGCTTCTAACCGCTTCTGAGTTTATGCAAATGTCGGGGCGGGCCGGACGACGAGGGAAGGATGTGCTCGGGCATGTGGTAACGGTGCAATCTCCCTTTGAAGGGGCGCAAGAAGCGGCGCGGCTAGCCACCGCTGGGGCGGATCCCTTGGTGAGCCAATTTACCCCCACCTATGGCATGGTGCTGAACCTGCTACAGAAGCACTCCCTGGAGGCGGCTCGGGATCTGATCAACCGCAGCTTTGGCCAGTATTTGCTCTCGTTGCAAAAGTTGCCCGAACAACACGAACTCCAGCACACCCGTGCCGAGCTAGAGGAGCTGGATCGCACCCTGGGGGATATTTCCAGTGAAGATGTCACCCGCTACGAGAAGATGCAGGCTCAACGGCGGGAAGAACGGCGTGTTCTGCGGTATCTGGTGAAACAACGGGAAGCAGAGCCGGATCCCACCCTGCGATTGCTGGCTTTGCCCCATATTCAGGCACAAGAAGAGAAAATCCGTGCCCTGGAAACCCAAATTCGATCCAATCCGGCTCACAAAGTCGGTAAAAAACTATTAGGCCTGCAAGAAAAACGACAACGGCTGCTGAAACGCCTCGAACACCTAGAACGACAAAGCGATTCGGTTCAGGAGCTGCGCTGGCAGCAATTCATGGCTTTGGTGCAGGTGTTGCAGGATTTTGATTGTTTGGAAAACCAAGGGGATCCCCAACCCCAACCCACTGCAAGTGGAGAAGTGGTGGCGGCTTTGCGGGGGGATAATGAGCTGTGGCTGGCGTTGGCTTTGTTGTCTGGGGAATGCCAGGGTTGTGAGCCTCATCATTTGGCGGGGGTAGTGGCGGCTCTGGTCACAGAATCCCCCCGTTCGGGCACCTACAGTCGGCTGCACACTTCTGGGCTGGTAGAGGATGTGTTGCACGGGTTACGGGGCTTGCGACGGCAACTGTTTCGCAGCCAACGGCAGCATCAGGTGTTCCATATGCCGATTTGGTTTGAGCCGAGTTTGGCAGGGATCGTCGAACATTGGGCCCAAGGGATCCCTTGGGAAACCCTGGAAGCCAACACCAACCTAGATGCCGGAGACCTGGTTCGCTTGATTCGCCGCACCTTGGATTTACTCTCCCAGATTCCCCACGTACCCCATCTGCCGCAGGAGCTCCGGGAGAATGCTCGCCAAGCTCAAAAAATGTTGGATCGCTTCCCGATTAGCGAATTGATCTGATTGATCTGAGTTGATCTGAATCTCCACACTTGAGCAAACCCGAAACAAAGATTTACAGCCAGTCTATTGAAACTAATTCTCAAATAAGCGTACCCTAGCGTAGGTCAGCTTATTGAGTGTACTTCTCATTTAGCCTCTGTCGAAGCTAAGGTTTACCGCCTCTGTTTCATCCAGCGGCTGTCTTTTGTCGCCTCTCTGTCCAGCTTTTCACTCTAAAGGGTGAGAAAGGTCAGCTTTGGTCAAGCGATTGGGATCCCTCAAAACTGACATTAGATACTATTAGGAGTTGTCACCATGCAAACCTACGACAACCCGCAGGTCACCTATGAGTGGTACGCGGGCAACGCTCGTTTCGCCCATTTATCGGGTCTGTTCATCGCTGCCCATGTGGCTCAAGCTGCCCTGACCACTCTTTGGGCGGGGGCTTTTACCCTGTTTGAGATCTCGCGCTTCAATCCCGAGCTACCGATGGGGGAACAGGGGTTGATTTTGCTGCCCCATCTGGCCACGTTGGGATTTGGAGTGGGTGAAGGGGGGCAGATCCTCGATACCTACCCCTATTTTGTCATCGGAGTGCTGCACCTGATTTCCAGCGCCGTTTTGGGGGCGGGTGCACTCTTTCACACCATCAAGGGGCCAGAAAACCTCAAAGATGCCGAGGGAAGAGCCAAACGGTTTCACTTTGAGTGGAATGACCCGGCCCAGTTGGGCATGATTCTCGGGCATCATCTGCTGTTTCTGGGGGCAGGTGCTTTGCTATTGGTGGGTAAAGCCATGTACTGGGGTGGATTGTACGACTCAACTCAGCAGGTGGTTCGCACCGTCACCCAACCGACATTGGATCCTTGGGTGATCTATGGCTATCAAACCCACTTTGCCAGCATCACCAGTTTGGAAGACTTGGTGGGGGGGCATCTCTTTGTCGGGATCCTCTTGTTGGCAGGCGGGATCTGGCATATCCTCACGCCACCGTTACCCTGGGCCAAGCGGGTGTTGATCTTTTCTGGGGAAGCGATTTTGTCCTATTCCTTGGGGGGAATTGCCCTGGCGGGATTCGTGGCTGCTTACTTTTGCGCAGTCAATACCCTGGCCTATCCGCCGGAATTTTATGGTCCTCCTCTCACGGTGAAATTGGGCATTGCACCTTATTTTGCTGACACGATCAAGCTGCCTCTAGGTGCTCATACCGCCCGTGCTTGGTTGGCCAATGCTCACTTTTTCTTGGCCTTCTTTTTCTTGCAGGGGCATTTGTGGCATGCGTTGCGAGCCATGGGCTTCGATTTCAAACGGGTGGAGCGCGCTTTGAGTGTACCAGAGTCAGCCTCCTCTTGAGGGCTAGTCCTTAGAGATCGGGACGTTCTTGAGGATGGGGATAAAGCGGCTGTGGGCCAGTAGGATCCCTATCCTCTGTTTTGACCGCATTCGAGGTATGGGTATGAGTTTGAGCTTGATTGAACCGAAGCCAGCAGGGGTGTTGTGGTTAAGTGTGTCACCCAGTCTGAAGCTTTTTGATCAGCCGTTGTTGCAGTACTTGCGAACTTCTTGCCCTATTGCGCACTGGGAGTATCACCAGAGCCAGGATGAGCCCAGTGGTCTGGAGACGGCTCTAGTCTTACTGTGCGAGCACCTGCACACTTTGCCACAACCGGTGCATGTCATCGGTCATGGCCTGAGTGGGGTACTGGCCTTACTCTTGGCGGCACTGCACCCGGAAAGGGTACGCTCTTTAACAGTGCTAGCGGTGGCTGGACAGCCCATGGCCACTTGGCATGCTCATTTCTATGTGCAGCGGCAATTGTTGCCCTGTAGCCGGGAACAGTTGCTCATTCGCACCGCAAAAATCCTTCTGGCTGAACAAGGGTGGGAACGGGTACGACCTCTGGCCATGGCTTTGGCCAAGGAGCTGGATACTTCTCCCGTGCCTCATTCTGTATTTCGGGTAGTTGGGATCCCTGTTCCCCTGGTCAGGGTGCCCATGCTGGTGTGTGGCAGCCAAGATGATCCGATTGTGGATCCAGTTGGGTTAGCGCAGTGGCAGGATCACCTCAAGCAGGAGGATCACCTATGGAGCTGTCCGGCGGGTCGACATTTTTTCCACTATTTCTTCCCCCACAGAGTGGCATCGCGAATACTAGAGTTTTGGCGTGGGCTGGGAGAAATCCCCTTGGCCCATTCGATGAATCCTTTGGCCTCTGAGGGCTGATACGATGTCTCTTCCACCTCCCCTGAGCATGATGATTGCCTGGCTGTTGCTGCTGCTGCCTCTATGGACCGTTGGCAGAGCGATTGCCGCCATTCTGCATCAAGCCCAACAAATGCACCGCATCCCCTGCCACAACTGCAGGTTTTACAGCGGGGATCCCTACTTGAAATGTACAGTACACCCTCGTCACGCCCTAACAGAATCTGCGATCAATTGCCCTGACTTCAAGGGGTAGGATCCGTTAGCCGGGCGGAAAAGCCTTTTTCTGGACATCGAGGGCAAAGGCTTGTACCGCTTCTAGGATGACCTGCCGTAGGTTGGTATAGGCTTTGGCAAAGGGTGGGATCCGCTCGCTTAGCCCCAACAAATCGTGGGTGACCAGGATCTGCCCATCACAGTCTGGCCCAGCGCCAATCCCCAAGGTGGGGATCCCCACCTGTTCCGAGATTTGGGCAGCCAATTGCGTGGGCATGTGTTCCAAAACCAGGGCAAATGCCCCTGCCTGCTCTAGGTTCAGGGCTTCCTGCCGCAAACGCTCCGCTTCTGGAGAGGTTTTGCCCTGCTGACGATAGCCCCCCAGTTGATGTTTGGCCTGTGGGGTGAGGCCAATATGCCCCAAGACCGGGATGCCGCGCTGAACCAAAAAGGCCACCGTTTCCACCATGTCGGGGTAGCCCCCTTCCAACTTGACTCCATTTACGCCTGCCTCTTTCATCAACCGTCCTGCTGAGAGGAGGGCCTGTTCTTTGTGGACTTGGTAAGTCATGAAGGGCAAATCCGCCACCAAGAAAGCTCTCTGTGCCCCGCGGCGCACCGCCTGTGCATGATGCAGCATCTCTTCGAGGGTGAGGGGTAAGGTACTGGTATACCCCAAACTGGTCATGGCTAGGCTATCGCCCACCAAAATCAAATCGATCCCTGCTTGATCCAAAATTTGCGCGATGGCATAGTCGGCAGCCGTCAGAGCAACCAAAGGTTGGCCATCCTGCTTGGCTCGACGAAAGTGGTGAATGGAAAGGGCAGCCATACTTTCATGATCTCATCAACTGGATCCTGCTGGGGGTGACTGTGGCCAGACGGGAGACTCCCTTTACCATTAAGATCGTAAGATCGGGTAGGCTGAGTTTCACCCTGGAAGGGTGGCAGAGTGGTTGATTGTGGCGCTCTCGAAAAGCGTTGTGGCTGCAAGGTCACCGTGGGTTCGAATCCCACCCCTTCCGTTTCCTAGGAACCCTAGAAGCCGAGAAATACTGTCGAAGGGCGGTCATCCCGCTTCTAGGGGAATACCCTCTACAGGTTGACAGCAAGTCTCAGGACGATACCGACCAAAGCAACGGTGGCAGCTCCAATCAGGGCAAAAGCAAGATTAACCACCTGGGTACTTGCCTTCTGATAGGAGTCGATCCGATCCAAAATCACTCGGTTCTCTGTCTCCTGCTCAGTCCAGCGTTGCGCTTGATCTACCACGACGATTTCCAGCCGCTCGTTTGTCCTGGCAACATCCTGGCGGATCCCTTCGACATCCTGGCGGATCCCTTCGATCGCGCTCAGCACATCTCTAAGAGTGGGCTCACTGGTGGCTGTCATCTAGAGCCTCCTTAGATCTCGAGAATATGGGATCCCATCTGGTTGTTACCCTCGATTTTTCCTTTCCGCTTGGCTTGTTCAAGGACAGTCTCCGCAATCTGTGAATATCCCTTCATGAACTCAGGGCTGAATCAGGCGGCGCTCCGTGACTCTATCACTTTGTTGTTGTCGATCCGGGCTAACGGCCCAGGCTTCAAAAATGAGCTCTGGTACTCCCGGCGGGATGGTCATGCGAGTGAGAGCTTGCCACTGCCCCTGTTCATCACAAGAAAAATCCAACAGCCAGCGGGGGCCATCCACCAAAGAGCGGGTGCGGCCATGCTTCACCCAAAACTTGATCCAAAAGGGGGCCTGATGGGTAAATCCACTGGGGGGAGGCTCGGCGAGGGCGGGTAACCGCAGCACCACATCGAAGTTATCTCCGGCTCGGAGCTGCTCTGGTACCAACAGTTGAGGGGTGGGGCAAAGTCCGGGCGGATGGGGAGGGAGAAGAGACTCACCGATGGGAGCAGCAACCACGTCTGGCGGGAAAACCCCTTCGGATGAGGGCAGCTCGGGGGTAGGAGCTGGCAACTCTAGTTCGGCCACAGGGATCCGACTCAGCTCCGGCTCGGGGGTAAGTTGCGGACTAAGGTCTGCGGAGGGGAGTTGGAGGGCTTGTGGCTCGGTGGCTGGGGAAGTTGCGGTAGCAACTACTTGCGGCTGAGCGGGAGTTGTCGTTTCTGGCTCGGTGGCAATCGGTTCGGCAACCTGAAGGACAGGTGGAGTGGGATCCCCCTCACGCATAGGGGTGCTCTGTTGCCAAATGCGGAGCAACTTTTGCAGGGTACGCTCGGGAGAAAGAAGAGTTGTGGTAGAGGAACGACGGCTGCTTGCGGCTTGGGCGGCTCCTTCCCGCAAACGGGTGAGCGGGATCCCAGGGCTTGGGGCAGAGGCTTCCTCTGCGGGAGGAGAGTTGAGGCTATCACTTTCCCCCCGACAGCGAATGGAAAAGGCAATCGTCAGGGGCTGGGAGGGGCTGTTCGGATCCCGCCAACCTGTGGAGGTGGGGGTTAAGACCAATTCCCCATTCAGGGGGCGTGTCCAGGTGTGGTTGGGCAAGGTAATGGGAATGCTGAACACCGCCGTGCGAGCCTCGGGAGGAAATTGGATCAGCCGTTGCCCCTCAAAAATCGGTAGATCTTTCCCTTGCTGCCAAACCTGAACCCGCAGCTCGCCACTACAGCCAATCCGACCCGTCAACACCAGCACTTCATCTGGGGATCCCTCTAACTCCGTGTGCATGAGGGAAAACAGCTCTGCCGCCCATTCTGGGGTGGGCTCCGGTGTCGATTCGGGGGAGAAGGGAACCCGTTCTGGCAAAGCATCTTGCGGGTTAGCAGGGGGCACAGGCTCCGGCTCAGCCAGAGGGGGTAGCGCCATCTCTAGGGGCCTACCCATTGGCAGACTAGAACCCAATCCACTCGGCATCACCTGGAAGCGCAGACAATTTTCCGCTTCGGCTTCGCCAAACAGCTCGGCAATTAAGTCGGCATCCCGACAGTGCAGTTCCCAAAAGCCCGGGGTGAGGTGGCTAGCCGGAAGAATAATGCCAATGCCTTCATCGTTGGTGCGAACAGAACGACTTTGGGTTTGGGCAGGCGTGGTGTTGAGATCTTCTTTGGAAGCGGGTGAAGTTGGTAAGCTCTCCCCTGGAGCAAGTGGGTATTGGCGTACCTCGACTGTAATGGTGAAGTGAGGTTGTGGAGAGCGGGCCACGATGGTGTAGGTGTCTTCCTCCAGCACCGTTCCCTCTGCTGGCACCGGTTCCCAGATTTCCTGGCCTTCACGCCTAACCCAAAAGCTCAACATAACTCCGTCACCTCTCCAACTGGGATCCCAAATAATTCGCCAAATCGGCTTGCAAGAGGGTTTGCTGTTCACCTGTAGGCAAATGCTTAAGCTGCACCTCTCCGGCGACAGCCTCCGCATCCCCCAGAGTAACAGCCCAAATGGCCCCACTGCGGCTGGCTCGTTTGAACTGTTTACCGAAGGCACTGCCACTCAGATCCAGTTCGGTGTGGAAACCGGCTTGGCGTAGAGATTGGGCAATTTGTAGAGATTGGGCCTCTGCTTTCGCCCCGCGCGAGATGACATAAACCTGAACTGGGGCAGAGGCAACCCTTCCTTGTTTTTTTTGCAACAGCAAGACCAGCCGCTCCATGCCCATGGCCCAGCCCACTGCCGGGGTAGAGGGGCCACCCAGTTCCGCCACTAAGCCATCGTACCGACCGCCCCCACAGACGGTGCTTTGGGCTCCCAAATCGGGAGAGACGATCTCAAAGGCGGTGTGGGTATAGTAGTCGAGGCCCCGCACCAAATAGGGATCCAACTCATAGGGGATCCCCAAACTTTGCAGTTGGGCTTGTACCTGCTCGAAGAAGGCTTGGGAGTCTGAGCTGAGGTGCTGCAGCAGTTTTGGTGCCCGATCCGCAATTTCGCGGGTACGCGGATCCTTGCTGTCGAGAATGCGCAGCGGGTTGCGGGTGAGTCGGTCTTGCGAATCGGGATCTAGTTCCTCCCGAAACGGGGTGAAATAGTCCACCAGCGCTTGGCGATAGGCGAGCCGATCCTGCGGATCCCCAATCGAGTTGAGCAACAAGGTTAGGTTCTCCGCCCCCACCGCCTGCAACAGATCCCAGGCCAGGGCGATCACTTCCGCGTCGGCGCGGGGATCCCGGCTGCCGATCAGTTCCAAGCCCAACTGATGAAACTGGCGTTGCCGGCCCGCCTGCGGGCGCTCGTAGCGAAACATCGGCCCACAGTACCAAAGGCGCTGCACATCCCCCGCCGCCTGTAAGCCATGTTGGATATAGGCCCGCACCACCCCGGCGGTATTCTCCGGGCGCAGGCTCACCTCCTGCTCACCCCGGGTACTGAAGGAGTACATCTCCTTGCCCACCACATCGGTGGCGCTGCCGATGCCACGGGCAAACAGCTCCGTCAACTCAAAAATGGGGGTGCGAATTTCCTGGTAACTGGCCCGACCCAAGATCTCGCGGGCCTTAGCCTCCACCTGCTGCCAAATCCCCACCTCCTCCGGCAGAATATCCCGTGTGCCCCGCACCGCCTGGATAATCTCCATCCCTTATCTCCCTCTCTCGGGCGGGTTCGTCCGCGCCATTGCTCACCCATTCTCAACCATAGCGCCAGCGGACTGCTGACCGGATCAGTTTCTCTGGGGCTGAAGTTCCGAGCCAGGTGCGCCAGGATCCAGCGCACAAGGATAGGCAGCAGCGATTTGGCTGGTAGCGACAACCGCAGCGGTGGTGGCCCGCAAAATTGTCGCCCCAAGCGAGACGGGCACTCCCTCCCGCGCTTGGGCCTGCCGGAGTTCAGCTGCCGTCCACCCTCCCTCGGGGCCAACGGCAATAGCCACCTGAAAGACGGGATCCGCAGCCACCACCGATTTAGGCAAAGCCTGCAGCAAGAAAGGAGCCTCTTGGCGAGCCACAGTAACCCCCCACCAGTTGGCCCTGAGCTCCCTGACCCAGTCCGTCCAGGCGGTAGGGGAATCAATCTGGGGCCAGCGCAAGCGCTCACATTGTTCTGCGGCCTCTTGCACAATTTTTTGCCAGCGTTCCTGCCGCCCTGACCCCGGCTCCAATACGGTTCGCTCCGTCAGCAAAGGGGTGATCTGGGCCACCCCTAGCTCCGTGACCTGACGAAACACCTCGTCAAAGCTCGGCCCTTTGACGACGGCCAGTCCCAGATGAATGTGAATCGGCAACTCCCGTGGTCGGGTTTCCACCCATCCCGCGATCCGGGATCCCTGCGGCTGCCAATGGGCCAACCATAGGATCCCAGAGCCATCGAAGACCAGAAAGGGATCCCCGAGCTTGAGGCGGCGTACCCGCTGTAAATAGTGCTGTTGAGAGCCAGTTAAGTTCAAGTTGCCCGCCGGATCCCGTTGCTCGGGCGCAATCGCCAGCCGGGGCAGGGCACTTAGGTCATGCGTGCGTTCAGACAACACCATTCCCCCCGTCTCCAGAGGGCCGCCACCAACCATTCGTTGGCCTCCAACATTTCCGCCACAAACTTGGCCTGATCGATCAAAATACCGCTGAGAATCAGCCATCCCCCCTCATTCACCACCAGGCGAAACTCTGGGATCATATCCAAAATCACATCCGCCAAAATATTGCACACCAGCCCATCCACCATTTGGGGAATATGCTCTAAGCTGCCCTGGGCCACCGCGATGCGATCCGTCAACCCATTCATATCGCGGTTGAGAAGCGTCGCCTGTACCGCTACCGGATCCGTATCCACTGCAAACACCTGCTTCGCCCCCAACAGAGCTGCCGCCAACGACAAAATACCAGAGCCACAGCCCACATCCGCCAAAGTCGCCGCCGGGGGATCCTCATGCACCGGATCCTGGCGCACCTCTCCCCAGGTTTCCAGGCGCATTTCCAGCGACTCCAGGCATAACTGGGTGGTGGGGTGTATGCCCGTACCAAACGCCATACCCGGATCCATGCGCAACAGGTGACGACCGGGATGAGGTGGGGGATCCAACCAGGCCGGACAAATGAGCAACTTGTCTCCAATAGCCTGCGGCTGCCAATGGCGCTTCCAGGTGCTGCTCCAATCCTCCGGCTCTAGGCGTTCCCAACGCAGTTGTGGGGTACGGTGACCGGCGATCAGGGCATCTTGCCGTAGACGTAGGGAGAGGGCTGCTAAATCCAAGAGAGTGGTGTGGGGCCAAGGCAAATAGGCGTGGATGCTCAACTGTCCTTCCCCATAGGTTTGGCTGGTCATGCCCTGAGAACCAAAGCTTTCCAGCCGCCAAAAGATCAGATCCTCTTGGGGAGCAGCAGCAATTAGGTTGAGATCCCACCAAGCGGCACTGGGATCCGGGGAGTGAACAGGTGCGGTCAAGGTTGGATCGGCAACAGTCGCGCTCACAGGGATTCCTTCAACAGACAAAAGGGAAAAAACAAACACATAGAGGCTGAGCCACAAGAGCCAGGCAAAACCGGCAGAGCCTTAGAATCTAGCTCGACTAAGAGAGCAGTAACCGCCCGGATCCCCCCGATTAGGGGATAGCCCGCACCTGCTCTTTTGATACCCAGCTTAGCCTCATGAGATAAAGTAAATTAAAAGAATTGGAGCCATTGTTGGCATTCTTGATTGAACCTCGGTGATCTTGCGGATGGCTGGGGTTCAGTTGCCCCTTTCTTAGGCAGGTTGAGTGTACTGAGCGTCGATGGAGTGAGGGCAGATGCAGGTGGCAAGGTTGATGTCAGCCGAGCAGTCGATACAGCAGAGCACCCTAAAACCCAAAGTCGCCCCTTTGCGGGTTGCTGAAGAGCGGGAGATCAGGAAAATGGTCGCCAATGTAGAACCACAGCCGATCAAAGTCAGCACTCGCTCGGCCCTGATGCGGCGCTTCAACCAAAGCTTTCCCTCTTTTTACAGCCAGTTTGTCAGTAGTGAGGTGCAGGCACAAAATCTGCGTTTAGCCTATGCCCTCTATCAAACCCGTAAGGCCGTAGTGCAAATGCAGGACGAACGGCGCAAAACGGTGGTTTGTCTGGCCTATCGCAACCAACCTTCCCTGCTCAGCGATCTGTTTGGGGTACTCACTGCCTTTAATCTGTCGGTGCATGGTATCAACCTCTATGGGCAGATCTACTCACCCCATTTGGTGTTTATCCGTATCACCGTATCCCGAGATGGGAATAGCCTGTCTTCCCAAACCAAGCTCAATTTGGAACGAGCTATTCACGAGTGCTTGGCGGGTGTCTTTCGCGTTCATGAAACCTTGGCTTTAGAGTTTGATCTCAAAGCTGGGCTGAAAGACACACAGGTTTCTTTTTATTCGGATCAAGTGTTTCATTTACCCACCCTTCTGGTGGATACCGATAACCAACCGGGTATGTTTTATCGGGTGATGACTGCCCTTTGGCAGGAGGATCTGACGGTGATCAACCTGAATTTGATGTTGCGCCGCGATCAAACCCGCTTTATTTTCTATCTTTTGGGGCCGGATTCTTCCACTTCGATGCCGGAGTTTTTGGGGCAAAAATTGGCCCTGAGCATCCAGCAGCGGCTACAAGGGGATCCCTATTAAGGTCAAATCCGCTAAAATCCGCTCTCCTCTGCTCTGAGGATTTCAATCCACTCCAGGGCTGGGGGGTAAATCAAAGAGGACGGTGTTCATGTAGCGCTCGGCCCATGCGGGGCCAAAGGTTTTTTCCAAGACACGACGGGTACGATCGTTCTGCTGTTGCTGGCTGCAGTAGCGGTACTGTCCCTGATAGTTGGCCAGAATCTGGCTCGGATCCGTCTGCGGGGTCATCTGCTGGGCAAGCTGACAGTGAATCTCTAGATAGCGGCTGGCTAAGGCCAAAAACTGATCTGCTTCTTCCTCATCACTGGGGCGAATAAACAGACAGTAAGGAGAGAAAATGTCTCCCCACTGGGGTAGCTCTCGCCGTTGCTGAAACGGGGCCAGACGGGATCCCGAGGCTTCCAACTTTTGGATATAAGGCTGCGGCAAGTTCGGCGTCACCGGCGACAGATCGACAATGGCAGCGCTCACCTGTCCCCGACCGGCCACGATGTCACAGCCAAACATCGGCAGAGCATACTGCGGCTGCGGGAACATAACGCAATGGAGGATATCCAGGCTTTGTCCGGCACGGGCTAGCTCCAGGTGCAGCTTGCGAAAGGGATCCCCTTGGTAGCAACGGTTTTCGATTTGCAATTTTTCCCCATCCAAGCGGCCTTCCACATAGCCGAGATCTTCGGGTAGAGCGTAGGGTTCAAGCGTGAGGCTGGATCCCCAAATGTTTAGGATTGCCTCCGACAGGCGCTGGATTAGAGGATGCAGTTGAGTTTGTAAAGCAGGAGCGGTGAGCATGGGATCCAAAAAATAAACCAGTGGGGTAACCCTTGCGGGCCAGGGCTTGGCCCACCTTCTCCACTATCCCATCCTTTCGTCAGCCAGATCCCAAACACCCCTGAGCTTCTCTACTCCCGCACTGCCCCTGCCGTCAGCCCCCGCACATAGTAGCGCTGCAACACCAAAGCCAAGATCAACACCGGCACCACCGCGATCACCCCCAAAGCACTCATGCGGCCCCAGGCCACCTCGTAGGTGCTAAAGGCTTCTAAAACCCCCAAGGTTAACAGGCGTGTGCGCACCCCTGACAACACTAACGGGCTGAAAAAATCGTTCCAGGAAAAAATGAATCCCAACAGGCTAACGGTGATCACCCCCGGCAATGATAGCGGCAACGCCACCCGCCAAAAGGCCCCCCAGCGACCACAACCATCTACCAACGCCGCTTCCTCCAACACCTGCGGCATCCCAACAAAAAAACCGCGCATGAACCAAGCGACAAAGGTGATTTTGAACACGCTCTGCAACAGAATTAGCCCAGTGTAGCTATCCAGCAGGCGTAGATCCCGCATCATCAAGTAAAAGGGCAACAGCAACGCAATCGGCGGGAACAGGCGGATCCCCAACAGCGCCAGGGCCAACCCATTGGCCAAAACCCCCGGTTGACGGGCCAAGCCATAGCCCGCCGGGATCCCCAACAGCAAGGCCAGTAGGGTGGATCCTACCGAGACGATCAGGGTATTGACCAGGTAGCGCCCCACTGGCACCTCCCGCCACAGGGCCCAGTAGTTTTCCCAGCTGGGCCGAAAGACTTGAAACAGGTTAATGGTTTGGGATCCCTGGCCAGTTTTGAGGGAGATAAGCAGCATCCATCCCAACGGCAACAAGAACACCAGCAGCACCAAAGCTGTCAGCAGATACAGCAATACAGGTCTGAGCCAGCGGTTCCGCTCTTTGGTAAGGGGCTGGGCGAGGGGCTTAGGCTCTGGTGCCACAGCGGTTTTGGGATCCCTCTCCTGGATCAGGTTCATGGCGCGCGATCCCCCCAACCCACCGCCCAACCGTAAAAGGCCAAAAACAGCAACAAAATCCCCATCAGCAGCACCGATAGTGCCGCCCCATAGCCCACATCGAAAAACGTCAGGCCGACCTTGAAAATGTGGTAGTTGATCACCTCGGTGGCTCGCCCCGGCCCCCCACCTGTGATCACAAACACCGAGTCGAAGATCTTAAACAGCTCCATCGCCCGCAGCAGCAAGGCAATCACCAGCACCGGCCTTAGCAACGGCAGAGAAATGTGGCGAAAACCTTGCCAGCTATTGGCTCCATCCAGTTGAGCTGCTTGCAACAGTTCCGGCGGTTGGCTTTGCAGGCCTGCAAACAGGGTAATCGCCAACAGGGGCGTCCACTGCCAGATATCCACCCAAATCAAGGCCCAGAGCGCCGTGTGGGCTTCTCCGATCAAGCCGCGCCCCAACGGGATCCCTAGTCCTCCCAGCAGTTGCGATACCAGGCCAAAATCAGGGTTGTACAGCGCCCGCCACACCAAGGCCGCCACCACCGGAGCTAGCGCCATTGGGGTCAGCAACAGAGCTCGCGCCCAGCCCATGCCTGGCAATCGCTGATCCAGCAACACCGCAATCCCCAAACCCAGGATCAACTCCAGTCCAGAAGCGACTCCCACAAACAGCAGAGTATTCCCCAGGGATCCCAACACCTGCGGATCCTGCAAAGCCTGAATGTAGTTTTGCAGGCCCACAAAAGTACTGGAGCCAGTGGGATCCGTCAGTCGATACCGAAACAGGGAGATAACCAGCGCGTATCCCAGCGGATAGAGGGCAAATGCCAGCAAAAAGGCCAAGGCAGGCCAAGTCCAAGTCAGAAGCCCCCAGCGCTTCAGAAGAGGCATCCATAATGCTGCTAAATGCACCCTCAACCTTTGCTGCCCCCGGATCGGATGGTTCATCCAGGCTCTATCCTGTTATCCTGTCATTCTCGTCAGGTTTCTGTAGGTGTACCAACAGGTATACCAACCCTCAGGCGGGCTGTAACAGCGACCGTAAGATGCTGAGATACTCGTTGATGTTGCGCTGGTTGCCGCCAAAGTCATACTCCCCAACACGGCCTACGGAGGTGATCTCTAGGCGAGTTTGACTGGGATCCCCTTCCACTGGCGACAGAGTCACCGTCAGATCATCCACAAATTTGAAAAAGTTAGTGCGGGAAATCCCTTTCACTTGCAGAGCCTGGGCATCCACGGATCCCAGTTCCCCCCGTTTCCACACCTGAAAGGCTTGTTCAGCTGCTTTGAGCACCTGCTCGGGGCTGGCCGAGAGCACGACCTCCTGTTGAGCACGATTGTTGGGAGAGCCGCCCACAGTAGCAGCCTGTACCGCCGGGATCCCGCCCACGAGGGCAAACAGCAGCACGACCAGCAACACCAAGGGTTTCCAGAAAGACATGCGAGTAAGCGGTGAAGTTTACATCCCTTATTATTATCTCTCAAGATCCCGGCCTTCGATCCTCAAGGCTCTCCTAATCCACAGGCCTGTTTCAACCAGGCGGCATCTTGTTCATCCAACGTGGCGTGGTGGAGCTCGTAGACCTGCTGGTGGTAGTGATCAATCCAAGCGGTTTGGGCCTCATCGAGTCGTCCCCAGTCGATTAACCTGCGATCAAACGGGATCCAAGTCAGGGAGCGAAAGCCCATCCATCCTTTTGGCTCACCAATAGCAACCACTTCGTAGAGATTTTCGATGCGGATCCCACCCCATCCCGGCAGGTAGTAGCCCGGTTCGATGCTGTTGATCATACCCACCTTGAGGGCGGTGCTGGCCCGTCGGTGGATCCCGTTTGGCCCCTCATGCACATTCAAGAAAGCCCCTACCCCATGTCCGGTGCCGTGGCCGTAGTCTAATCCGGCGTGCCAAAGCGTCGAGCGGGTGATGCCATCCAAAGAAGCCCCGTAGGTATCCGGCGGGAAGATCTGGCGAGCGCATTGAATATGGGCCTTGAGCACCTCTGTATAGCGTTGTTGGCACAAAGGATTCGCTGCCCCTTGGCCAATCCAAACGGTGCGGGTATCGTCGGTGGTGCCCCCTTCGTATTGGGCTCCCGAATCCAGCAGGAAAAGTTCACCCACCCGCAAAAGCATGTTGGGATCCGGGGTGCCGTAGTGGATGATCGAGCTGTTAGGGCCGGCTCCGGCAATGGTATTAAAGCTGAGGCCTACCCAGCCCTCTTCCTCCTGGTAGTGCCGCTTCATGGTGGCCGCCACATCCGCTTCGCTGATCGGGATCCCTTGTTGGATTTGCCGGTCAATCCAGGCCAGGGTACGAATCTTCGCTCGACTGGCTCTGCGATTGGCCCGCCGCATCTGCTCCAGTTCCACCGGATTTTTGATGGCTTTCAGGGCTTCTACCGGATGATCCAGATCCCGACAGGCCACATTCTGCAATAGGTTCTGGGTGCCTTGGGTGGTGTGTTTAGCATCCAGCCCCACCGGAGCATCGTTTCTGGCCCAGAGAGGCAGGTGTTCCACGTAGCTGGCGTAGGACAGGATTTCCACTCCCGCTTCCTGCAGGCTGCTCTGCGCTTCTGGGCTGAGCCGTTCCACATCGGTAAAGAGAGCCGCTTTTTGGGTGCTGACCAAGCCATAGGCCCGAAACACCGGGTTATAGGGAATATCGGATCCGCGCAGGTTAAACAGCCAGGCCACTTGATCCAACTTGGTGAGGGGCAATAACCCGACTCGCTTCTGCTGCATCTGTTTCCGAACTTGGCCCAGCTTTTCGGTGACTGTGGCTCCGCTCAGGCTGGTGGGCACCGCATAAATCGGTTGGGTAAAAGACTCTGATACCCCCTCAGAGGGTTTAGAGTCAGGTGTGGATCCCTGTCTTGCCCTATCCACCAGGTTTTCTGAGGTGGGGATCAGCAACACACCTCCCGCCTGAGTATGGGTTTTCAGTTGTCGATAAGTAGCCACCGAAACTGTGAAGGGATCCACCCCCAAGCGAAACCCGGATCCCAGGGCTTCGATGATCTCCATCAGGCTAGGCTGATCCGGCAAGCCCCCTTTGATCAGGGTGAAGAGGCTCAGATCCACCTCCTGTTCGGCCTGTTCGTGATAGCGGGGATCCACCCACAGCCAGGCTTTGTCCCGACCGATGAGGGCATCCCCCGCCGAACCAGTAAACCCTGTGATCCACTGCCGTCGCTTGCGATTTTCCGGCAAATATTCGTTCAAATGCTCATCTGCTGAGGGCACCCAAAACCCATCCAGATCCTTTTCTTGCAAAAGCTGCCGTAACTGCTGTAGGCAGGCTGGAATATCTAAGCGGGGTAAGATTCGAGTCATGGCCGAGCAGGAAGAGCACTAGGTTCACAATCTTAATCGAATTCCTTCATTCCTCAGGAAATCCGGCCTCCCGCCATCCCCGCATCCCACCATCCATGGAGATCACCTTCTGATAGCCCATTTTTTTCAGGTTGTCTGCTGCCAAAGCGGAGCGAAACCCGCCCCCACAATAAAGGATGATCTCGGCTTCTTTATCGGGAATGGCTGTTTCAATATCCCGCTCAATAATACCCTTGCCCAAATGGATAGCCCCGACGGCATGGCCGGCCTGCCATTCTGACTCTTCCCGCACATCCACAAAGTAAAAGGGATCCCCTTGCAGTTGCTTTTGCCGTACCTGCTCAACCGTTAGCTCTTGGATGCGGCTTTTAGCCTCGTTGACCAAGGCTAGAAACGCAGGGGAGTGATGGGGGGCCATGGGGAATTTACTTTTGGGTAAACTTCGTGAGCCGGAATCCAGCTCACCTCCTGGATCTTAAACGGTACAAGGCTAGACTGGAATGCAGATTTGCTTGCTGGAGGCCACAGTTTGAGATCCCCATTGATCGGTTTACAACAGCTTTTCACCCTGACCTCTGTCTTGTGTTTGGGGATCCCGTTCGTGGCTGTCTTTCCAACAGAGGCTTTAGCCCAGCCAGCCCCGACCCAATTGGAAGGTGGGATCCGACGGCAAGTTAGCAATCCTCCCCCTGAGGCTCTCATTGCTCTGCTCAATCAACAGATCGAAGCAGCCAATCGCCGCGATTTGGAAGGGGTGATGGCCACTTACAGCCCTGAGTTTCGCCATCAGGATGGTTTAGACCGAGAGGCGGTGGAGCGCTCCATTCAAAAGCTCTGGGAAAATCACCCGGATCTCACCTACTCTGCTCAAATTGTATCTTGGCGGCAGGTGGGCCCCGATATCATTGCCGATGTGTCGAGCCAGCTGGAGGGCTCCCAGGCCTCGGTACGGGGCAGCTTTCAGGTGGAAGCCTCAACTTTGCTGCGCAATCGCTATCGCCCGGATCCGGCTAACCCCGAACAACTGCTGCTGATCGACCAAGAGGTGTTGCAAGAAGCAAGCACCCTCACCTCCGGTTCGGCCCCGCCCACGGTCACCCTCAATCTGCCGGATGTGGTCAAGCCGGGATCTACCTATTCCCTGCAGGCGATTGTGGCGGAGCCCTTGACTCGTTCCTTGCTTTTGGGGGCGGTTACGGAACAACCCATCACCTCCTCTGGCTACCCAGAAGTCACCTCTTTCCCCCTCGAACCCTTGCAGGCAGGTGGGATCTTCCGTCAGGCGGATGCCCCAAAAGAACCGGGCGCGGAGTGGATTTCCGTGATGCTGGTCAATCAAACGGGCATTACCCTAGAGAGCCGTCGGCTCACCGTTAGCGACCGCTTGGCCCTGGAGGGATCCCTGTCTGCTCCCGCCAATCCTTAAAGAATCTTCACAGGATAGGGAATGCCTTTGGGGTAATCTGTGCTGTCAGTTGTGCTCGTCAAGGCAGGAAACTATGCGTTCTTCAGCTCGCCTGCTCTACTTTTTGGTGCTGGGCCTATTTTTGGTTGGTTGCAGCGGTGGCAACTCCGTCGGTGCGCCAGTAGTGGATCGGCAAACCCCTGCTCCTGGGGGCAATTAAGCCCTCAAAAAATTCTGGATCAGGTTAGCCCCATTACCCCAGTTATTCAACCGCCGGAACCTAGCGCTTCTTCAACCGTAATGGTCACGTAATGGTCACGATGGGTTGCCCTCGGAAGGCAGTTCCTACCAACCGCTGCTGAAAGTGGCTACGCGCCATCTCGTAAGCTCGCTTGGACAAGGGCAAGAATCGTACCAACGGGATCCACCGCTCCGGCGCACTCAGATAAGCACGGATAAAGTTATCAATTTCCGGCTTTTGATCCAAAGATTCCAGATTGATGTAGAGCAACAGAGGCCGACTCAAGGGGCGATATTCCAAGTTATGGATGGTCTCTAGCTTAGGATAGATAGAGCCGCGTCCAGAATCCACGGCAACAGGTTTGAGAGCCTCCCAATGGCGCAGGTAATTGCCAATATCGAAGAAACCTAAAGCATTGGGATCATTACTAATGTTTTCTACTAAGAAAGTCACATCCTCACTAGCCACTAGCCACGTAGTCGGTGCGACTGGATCCCGCTTGCCCCACCACCACCTGGGTGAAATAGTCATAAGTACCGGAATCTTGGCCACGGCCATACAGATTCAATGGGCGATCAGGCCATGATGGACGAATCTGTGACCAACGAGTCACTTGTCCTTCAGCGCTCGGTTGCCAAATTTGTCGCAGTTCCTGAAGCGTCAGGTTGTCTATCCAAGCATTATCAGGGTGAGCCACAATTGAAATAGCATCCATCGCCACAGGGATTTCAATGTACTGGATGCCATTGGCCTCACAAACAGCAATTTCTTCGCGGATAATCGGGCGTGAAGCATTTTGAATATCGCTTTCTCCAGCACAAAACTTGCTAAACCCGGCACGGGTTCCCGAAAAATTCACCACCACCTCAGCAGCCTGACGGTTGTTGCGCAGGTAGCGACGCTTGGCAGCCTCTGTCAGCGGGAAGACGGTGCTAGAACCATCGATCACAATTCGATTGGCATCCCCAGATTGAACCACTCCTGCCTATACCAAAACTAGCGCAAAGCCAGCACCCAAGAAGAGTGCCACCAGCACCATAGCTAGGCCCAAGGAGCGTCTAAATCTGCCCAAAACTATGCTCAACATAACATTGGATCCCCCAAATATTCTCAAGACTAAATTAAAAAATTCAGTCTGGACTTGATATTAATGCTTGATCAGCTTCTTGAGACTTTCCCGCATACTATGCAGCACCTCATCCAAAAGTGCTTTGAGATCTTGCCAGACTTCATCAGTAGCTTTGACCAGATCTTGAGAGCGAATTTTGGCAGATTCCAGATGTTGCTCTAGGCGCTCAATTTCTTTGTGCTGGGCAGCTTCTCGAGCTTCACGATATTCGGATTTGAGAATTTCTAGAGCTTGTGTAGCCTCTGCGATCTGCTGCTCAAGCTCTTGGAGATATTCGGCTTTGGAATTCATAGACCCTGCTCCGGAGGAAAGGTTTTTCAATCAACAAGGGATCCCTCGAAAAGCTTCTAAAGCAGAGTGCCCTAGAACAAAAAAGAGATACCTAAACAAACTGTTGGCAGCACAAAGAAAACTCCCGCCACATAGATGAGTGCCACAGCTTTGCGTTCGCTGGCTGCTGCTGCCAAAGATTCTGCCCCAAGTACCGGTAAACCTCGCATAAACGGGATCCCGAAAATGAGGATCACCCCGATAAAGTTGAACAGGAAATGAACCATGGCGATTTCCAGTGCAGGCAGAGCTGTTGCCCCCGTAACCGGCGTTGCTGCTAGCAGGGCTGTCACACAGGTGCCAATGTTAGCTCCCAAGGTAAAGGGATAAATTTCTGCCATGCCAAACACCCCGGATCCAGCCAGGGGCACCATCAAACTGGTGGTAGTGGAGGAAGACTGCACCAGAATAGTCATCACTGTTCCAGAAAAAATGCCCATCAGCGGCCCACGACCGATGGCGGTATGCAGGATATCTTTGGCCTTACCCACCAACAATTGCTTGAGGAGCTTGCCCACAAAGTAAATCGAGAAAAAGATTAGAGTAATGCCGAGAATGATCTGCACAATACCGTTGAAAGGGACGGGCAGGATATGGGTGCTACGGGTGATCAACTTGGCCGTTGGGGCAGTAGCTATGCCAACAAAGTTGAGCCCCTTCATACTGAGGGATCCTTCCCCCACCAACAGGGATCCCAGAGCCAAGCTCAGCCGCTCTAGAGGATGAAAAAGAATTTCTAAAGGCAGGAAAATAGCCACTGCGATGATGTTGAACATATCCAACACCGTCGCTGCCGAGAAGGCCCGCCGAAACTCCTCTTTATCTGCCACATGTCCGGCACTGACCAGAGTATTGGTAATCGAGGTGCCGATATTGGCCCCCATGATCATCGGTACAGCAGTTACTACGGGCAATCCACCCGCCACCAAACCCACCACAATCGAGGTGGTTGTACTGGAAGATTGAATAAGGGCTGTAGCTACCGTGCCGACAATCAAACCCAAAAAAGGATTGGTGGCAAAAGCAAAAAGGGCATTGGCTTGTTCCCCAAGGGCAACCTTAAACCCAGAACCAATGACACTGACTGCAACAATCAGAAGGTAAATGAGCGCTAAAACACTAACCCAATTCAAAAAAGGCTTGTAACCGGCTTCACGCGCTAACGGAAGCGCTGTCGCTTGATTACTACTCATAAAAGTCGCTTGATTACTACTCATAAAAAATGCCTCAAACCGAACTCATCTTATGAGTCTTGAATTAAGCAGAGATTAAGGAAAAGAGAAATTCTGGTGTAAGTTTCTTATGTTTTTCTTGTATTTACTATTTGCATATTCAACCATCTACTCTCCCGCACACCGAACGGAGTCACTGACAAAGAGCAGTCTAGCGGATCATCAACTGGAACCTGACTGTCGGGAGGAACCCCAAGCGAGCGAGAACCTGAAGGCTCTTCAGTTTAGTTTATTCAGGCAAATCGATCGGGGGAGCATCCTGAGTTCGGTTGCGCCACAACACCAAGGGAATACTCAGTAACCCGAACAAAGCCACGACCCCAGCCATCATCCAAATCACTAGGCGGCTCGGGCGAAAATTCCCCTGCTCAATTTGCCGGAGTACCTGGTTATACCGCCAGGCAGAAAGACCAATCATCAGCACTCCAAATACAACCAGCAACAGCCCCAGGTTTTCTGCATTCAAGAGGGCATGAACCGGATCCGCCTGTTGTGGATCTTGGGTTACATTCACCTGCAGTTGTCGCAAGAACAAGCTAAAGCGCGCAATGGCAAAGCCAAAGCCAATCAGGGCAATTGAAGTACGCAACCAAGCCAAAAAGGTACGTTCGTTCGCTTGATGTTCTCGTTGTCGGTCGGGGGGGAGGTTCATGGATTCAATTTTAGAGCTTGGGATCCCGATCATCGAGCCCATCTCTGGAAATAACACCTCTAGCTGAAGTTTTTCGCAAACATCGTTATTAGCCTTCTCTCTCCACCTCCCATCCAATCGAGGTCAGGCGACGTAGCCCTCTAGATCATTGCCCTTGATAAATGCTCATAATGCTTTGCAGTAGCCGAATCGCTTCCGCCTTCGGTCGTTGAAAAGAATTGCGTCCGATAATCGAGCCAAAACCGCCTCCATCCCGAATGCCCCGAATTTCTTCGAGCAGCTCGGTTTCTCCAATCGCAGGCCCACCGGAAAAAATGACGATCCGCCGCCCATCAAAAGCACATTGCACCACATGCCGGATCCGATCCGCCAAGGTTGAAATCGGGATCCCTTCCTTCTCATAAACTTTGCGGGTTGCTTCCTGTTCAATATGAGCGGTGGGCAGTTTGACCTTGATGATGTGGGCGCCTAACTGGGCTGCAATATGAGCCGCATAGCCACAAATGTCGATGGCAGTTTCCCCCTGCTTAGAAATGCCGGATCCACGAGGATAAGACCAGATCACCACCACCAACCCGTACTGTTTTGCTTCTTCGGCAATGGCTCGAATCTGTTCGTACATCTCAAAGCGGTAGCTAGAGCCGGGATAGATGGTAAAGCCAATGCCCACGCAGCCCAAGCGCAACGCATCCGCGACACTGCCGGTGATTGCCTGGATCGGATCCGCCTCATTTTGCAAGAGATCGTGGTCATTCAGTTTCAAAATCAACGGGATCTGTCCGGCAAATTCTCGTGCCCCTGCCTCCAGAAACCCCAATGGGGCCGCATAGGCATTGCAACCGGCTGCGATGGCCAACTGAAAGTGATAGCGCGGATCGTAGGCCGGCGGGTTGGGAGCAAAACTGCGGGCGGGGCCATGTTCAAACCCCTGATCCACAGGCAAAATCACCAATTTTCCCGTACCTGCCAGGGATCCGTGTTCGAGGAGACGCGCCAGATTCGTCAGGGTGCCTGGGGTGTCGCTGCCGTACCAGGAGAGGATTTTTTGTGTAATCTCAGACATGGGAGGAAGTGGGGATGACGATTTCAGGCTAACCTTCTCTCCTGAGAGGAGACTGAGCAGGTCATTTTCTAATCGGGGTCGAGGCAGCCTAGAATGTCGCTGGGATCCTTGCTGCCGGGAGAGGAGCGCAAACCATGGTGAAATCCGATTCTGCCCACTTGCTTACCCCTGATTTTCGCCTTAGTTTGGCCATTCTGGCGCTGTCAGTGCCCTTATTTTGGCTGTCTTTTTGGGCGGCCTTGGGGGTGGGGCTATTTGGCCTGTTTTTGGTGGTGCAAACCGCTCTGATTGGGCTGGCCTTTACCAAAACAGCTTTGCAAGTGTACAGCGGCTCCAAGCGGATTCGAGAGTTTCCCTACAGTGAATGGCGGGACTGGCAAATTTTCTGGCCTGCGCTGCCGATTTTGTTCTTTTTCCGGGAAACCCAAAGCATTCATTTTTTGCCGACGTTGTTCAATCCTGCCGAATTGCAAAGCTGCCTAGAACAGCGGGTGGGATATCTGCACCCGAAGCAAGAACCCTTGACTTCAGCAACAGAGAATAGTTCGGGATCCCCAGAGACAGCCAAGTCAGAACAGGCTCCATCCAGTCGATAAATACCCATGCACAGTTCCAAGATGTGGGTTTGGCAACAAACAGAAGGCTTGCGCTGGTTACAGTGTCAGCTTCTGTCAGACTGGCCCCACGCTTTTGGGTGTCGCCAAATTCACCCCCATCAGCCTCCCCGGTTGGCGGCTCAGTTGCAGTTACCCCCCGACCGAGCCGTATGGGGCCACCAGGTGCATGGCCCCGATTGGATCTGGGCAGACGAAGTTGAGCTCACTTCAACTCCCGATCACTCAATGTTGCCTGAACCCTCTTCCGAAACCAGAGAAGTGGCCATAACTCGCCCACAAGTGGATGCGGTGATCGCCCGCCAGGGATCCGACTCCGCTTGGGTATGTACCGCCGATTGTGTACCGATTTTGGTGGCCAGTCAGCGGTGGGTGGCAGCCATTCATGCCGGATGGAGAGGAACCGCCGCCAACATTTTGCCCAACGTGTTGCAACAGTTTGCCCAGGCCGGGATCCCTGTTGAACAAATCCGTATCGCTATTGGGCCAGCCATTTCCGGTGCGGTGTACCAGGTCTCCGCAGAGGTGGCAGAGCAGATCTTACAAACCCTTCCTTCCTCTGCAGCGGCTCATTCGGCCCTCCTAGACGATCCGCATCCCGGCAAAGTGCGTCTGGATCTGCGCCAGGTTCATCAAGCTCAGGCCCAAACCCATGGGATCCCGCCGGAGCACATCGCCCTCAGCCCCCATTGCACCCTCAGCCAGCCACAAGACTTTTTTTCCTACCGCCGCGATGGATCCCTGAAGGATGAGCAAGGGCGCCATTGTGTGCAGTGGTCAGGGATTGGTTTGCGGGCATAGCCGCACAAAATTGAGAAAAAATTGAGAATAATAGTCATAATGTCATAATACCTATCCCTGGCGAGGATCCCATGCTTCGGAGTGCCGGATTGTTTTTTATGGCTCTGTCCCTCAGCATTCCTTTCGGAGTAGAGGCAAATGCACAAAGTTTGGGGGCGGTCAACCGCGCCAGCCAACTGCAGCTGAATATCGGAGCGGGGCGAGGTGGATCCCCAGCGCCTGTGGGTGCTTCGGGTTCTGTTGAAGATAGGGATGCCTCGACTCCTTCTGCGCAAAGGTGGGCAGAGTGGCATATTCGCGCCAATGTCTGTACGGGAAACTTATCTACGGAAGAGTTGGCGGAACTATTTCCGCTGGTGGATCAAGCTTTGGTGGATACGGTTTGTCAGAGGGGAAGTTAGCCGATGAGTCGAGATGATGTTTATCCGTTCGTCCGACGGCTCCTGCCTCTAGCGCTTTTCCGTTCTCAGTCGGAATGAGGTTGGAGCACTGCGACGAATCTCGGTAGCTTGAAAAAGCTGTAAGGTAAAAGGGATGCCCATGGTCGCTGCTGCATGGATTTTGAGAAACTACTGGAAGAGTGGGTTGCAGCCTTCAGCGAAGCTGCCGAAGCAAGCCTAGCCTCTCTGGAAAACTTCTTCACTGGACTGGCGGAGCAACTGGCTATCCCTTTGGAGGAAACCCTCACCCAATGGGAGCAATTTTGGGGAGTCAATGAGCCAGAACCGGATCCGGAGCGCTCCAACGAAACTTTCAGCACCAGTACCGTGTATGTCAGCCCGATTGGATTTGGGGGCCTGGTTGTCTACACCTACATCGCCACTCCTCCGGGCTGTATCGGGGATCCCACCTGTCGCTATAATGCCCGTTCCCCCGAGTTGCGCTGTGCGGTTAACCCCTGTGGCCCCTGTGAAGGTTGCCCTCATTACGAAAAAGTGGAGGGGTAGTCATGGGGAGCCCGGCTAGCCCTTCTGTTGTCACTGCCGGTGAGCGTGGGCCTGCTAGGGCTTGCGATCGCTTGATCATCGCCCTGGATACCTCCTCTTGGGAACAGGCGTTGCAATGGGTGGATTGCTTGCCCCAGGTGCTGTGGTGGAAGGTGGGGTTGGAGCTGTTTACGGCGGTTGGATCCCCGATTTTGCGGGCCCTAAAAGAGCGGGGCAAGCGGATTTTCTTGGATTTGAAACTGCACGATATTCCCAATACCGTCGGGCGTGCCACCCAAGTGGCCGTCGGTTATGGGGTGGATCTGCTCACCATTCATGCTAGTGGCGGCAGTGCTATGTTGCGGGCAGCGGCTGAAGCAGCCCAATCCAGCCCCTGTCGGTTGTTGGCGGTTACCCTCCTCACCAGCCTCAGCCCCGAACAGGTGCAGCAAGAGTTGTGTATTGGCAAGGATCCCGCTAACTACGCCCTACATTTGGCTCAGCTAGCCCAAGCGCAGGGGTTTACCGGCCTAGTTTGCTCCCCCCAAGAAGTCGCGCGGCTGCGTCAAATTTTCGGGTCGGATGTGTTGCTTGTCACCCCAGGGATCCGCCTTTCTCCCTCCTTTACAGGCGATGACCCGACGGAAGATGACCAACAGCGCATTTGGACTCCGGCTAGAGCCTTACAGGCAGGGGCCGATTATTTGGTGGTGGGTCGCCCGGTGACTGCTGCTCCAGATCCTGTGATCGCCTTTCAACAGTTGTGTGATGCTGTTGCCCATTGAGCTAGACCTCCTGTGGACTGAGCAGCCTCCTACCCCGGTCACTCCGGTCAAAGTGACCTTCGGAAAAATAGCCTCCCTAGGTTGGGGCAACTTGAGTCTTGGAATGGTCTTCACTACGGCCAGTTTGTGGTGCCTACCCACCGCTCCTGCCCTCAGTCAACCCAGCATAGAACCCAGCTTTGAAAGATGTCTGGCGGAGCCGCAAACTTGGGCTGAAGGGCTGACTGAACAGTTACCTTTGTTCTTAAATTTGGCCTTGAGTCGCTCCCGTTCCGAGTTTCAGGTGGTGTTGGTGGGAGAACCTGAGGTGGAACCTCTATCTTCACTGGAGGGTTTACCCATCCCAACAACGGGATCCCTTCCGCAGGGCTTTCGACTCTATTTCACCACCCTAGAACGCCGCTTAGTTCTGGATCCCAATTCAGAAAGAAGCCAAAACCCTTTGGCCGGTCGTCGTACCGAGAGCATTCAACTGGCCTACGAGGCTTACCTCATCCGCTCTACCTTCAGGGATCCCTGGCAACTGGTACGCCTGCAGGTAACCGGATCGGGTACGGCAATCCGCGATGTTACGGATGGAATCACCGCCCAAGCAATCCGAAGCTGGCAGCAGGCCGGTTGCCCCTTGACGGGCGATCTAGAGTTAACTAAGCCTTCTGTTTGAGTTGGAGGGCTGCTCCGATTTCTCGGTCGCGTAAGCGATGCGTAGCATTATGGAATTGCGCCTGAGGAGAATGAAATTTCCCCCCGCTACTCCCCGCAATCCTCTGCGCCAGCCCCGTGGTTCAGCGCCTCATCTGAGCTTGAGGAACAAACGTCAACGCTTGGGAGGATCGCTGAGTAACTGGCTCCTCTGGGGTGGCATGGGGCTCTTGCTGGGCCAGCGTCTGCGCTCCATCGCTCAACCGACACATTTGCAGTGGTGGCGGGTGTTGCCTGCTGGCGGTTCTGAGGGAGCCCTTGGCTCCACCCAACCGGAACTGCCCCTATACCAATCGATTGCGGGTGGGCTCTTGCCTTGGCTAGCTCAGGGAACGGGGATCCCCGCTGAAGGGGTGCTGCGAGTGCTGTCGGTGTTGGCCTGCTTGGTGATTCTGCTGTTGTGTTGGAGCTGGGGCAATTTTTGGAGTGCCGGACTGTGGGGGCTCAGCCCCTGGGTATTGACCCAAGGATTAGAACCGGGCAGCGAGATTTTGGGCAGCTTGGTTTTGCTCTGGAGTTGTGGCGTGGGTTCCTCTCTCCGCTGGGGAGGGTTGGCTCTGGCCTGTGCCCTTACATCCAAAGTTTGGCCCTTGGCATTTCTGTTGATGGGGCTGTGGATCAGTCAGCAGTGGCCTCGACAGCGCTGGCGGGGGCCGGGTTTAATCCTGCTGGTGATGGGGCTTTCCTGGCTATGGCGGACGGATTTACTTTCAGGGATGACCGTTTCTACCCTGTCTTTACATCGTCTTAGCTACCCAAGCGGACTGGCGGTGTTGGCCACCTTGATGTTGCCTTTGGGCTTAACCCTGGTACGGCTCGGCTGGCCCTGGGCGGAGCGACAACAGACTCTATTGAGTCTGGCGAGTTTGGGGCATGTCTTGTGGATGGGTTGGCTGGCTTTGCTGGTTTGGGGGCCCCAGGTGAATGGTCTGCAGCAGAGTGCCCGCTGGGGCTTGGTGGTGCTGCCATTGCTGTGCTTGAGTGCGGGAGGGGTACTGGCGGAGATCCCTTATCCTCCTTGGCGACGTGTACTGGGATCCCTGCTGTTGGGCAGTTCTTTCCTGTTATCTTGGCAGGCGTTGGCCTAAGCTCAACCGTTCCCTTTCTGTCTTCCACTCCCATGACCCAAACTCCTATTCGCCCCCAGTTACACAGCTTGTTCGCCGAGCGCGCCAAGACCCTTATCCCTCCCCCCTTCGGTGCGGAGATTCCCGGTGCGGTGCCGGTGGTGACCAGTTTTGCCTTTGGGCTGGCGGATCCAGCCCTGTTTCCTAAGGCTGAGTTGGCCCAGGCGACAGCAGAGGTGTTGGCGGAAGATGGGGAGGATGCCCTTAATTACGGCGGTACTTTTGGTGGGCTGATCGACTCAGTGTTGCAGTTGATGCAGGCCAGAGGGGTACAGGCCGAACTGGAAAACCTGCTGATCAGCTATGGATCAGGACAGATCCTGGGCCTGTTGCCACAAGTTTTTGTGGAGCCTGGGGATGTGGTGATTGTAGAAGGGCCCACCTTCATGGGGGCAGTCAGCCGTTTTGCAGCGGCTGGGGCACGCCTCATCTCAATCCCGGTGGATGGAGAGGGCATGGTAGTGGATCACTTAGAGCAAGTATTACGAGACTTGGCTTACCAAGGGATCCGCCCTCGTTTCATTTACACCATCCCCACGTTCCAAAACCCGAAAGGCTCGACCCTCTCCCTGGCGCGGCGGCAAAAATTGGTGCAGTTGGCGGCTGACTACGGCGTGGTGGTGGTGGAAGATGACGCATACTACGATCTGCGCTTCGCCGGGGATCCCTTGCCGACTCTGGCTTCTATGGATCGTGAAGGCTGGGTGCTCTATGTAGGCACTTTCTCTAAGATCGTCGTGCCGGGAGTACGGGTGGGCTGGGCCTGTGGCCATCCTGAAATCATTCGGCGGTTGGATATGTTTCGCAGCGAGGGATCCCTGGGCCCTTTTTTGGGGCGCGTGGTGGCTCGCTATTGTGGAGAAGGCCGCTTGCAACGCCACATTCAACACCTGATCCAGCGTTACCGAGAAAAATGCCAGTTGATGCTGGATAGCTTGGCTCAAGCTTTTCCAGAAGATGTCCGGGTTGAGGCTCCAGGAGGCGGTTTTTTTGTCTGGTGTGAGCTGCCCCCTGATCTCAAGGCGACGGATCTGCTCCAAGCTACCCGAGAGTTAGGAGTAACCTTCTTACCAGGTACCCGTTGTTTTGCAGATGGTCAAGGAGACGATGCGTTCCGTCTTGCCTTTAGCTATCAGCCGGACGAACGCATCGTGACCGGGATCCAAACCATCGGAGAAAGGATGCACTCACTCCGTAACAAGCTGTAGCCCTGCATGATTGGTATTATTTTTCGTCTGTGGACAAAGCTTCAAAACGCATTCCCACCCCCAACCGCCCACTATTCATCCAATCCCAAGTCGATTGCTCCTTTTTCCCAGGCAGTTGTGCCCGGCGAAGGAGCAGGGATCCCTCACCGGTCGCCACATACACTCCCTCTCCCTTGGCGAATCCCACCACCTCTCCGGGTAGGCCCTGGGGCAGTTCTGGGGGGGCAGGATGCAGCTGAGGGGAGCCAGAGCGAATAATCTTGATGCGTTGTCCTTGCAAGCCGGTAAAACACTGGGGGGAAAAGGCGCGAATTTGATGGTGCAGCGCCTGAGCCGGGCGGTTCCAATCGAGGTGGAAATCTTGTTTCTTGAGCAGAGGGGCGTAGCTAGCCAGGGATCCCTCCTGGGGAATTGGAATGAGTTCTCCCTTTTCTAGTTTCAACAGGGTTTCCACCAGAAGTTCTGCTCCCATTTGGGCCAGTTGTGCTGTCAATTCCAATCCCGTTTGCTCTGGCCCAATCGGTAAGCTGGCCTGGAGCAACATCGCTCCTGTGTCCATCCCTTCGTCCATGAGCATGGTGGTGATCCCCGTTTCGGTTTCTCCATGAGCAATGGCCCACTGAATCGGAGCTGCACCCCGGTAGGCAGGCAACAGGGATCCATGCACATTCACACAGCCCAACTTGGGCATTTGCAGCACCGTCAGGGGCAAAATCTGGCCATAGGCCACCACCACAAATACATCGGCTGCCAAGGTAGCTAGCGCTTCCAACACTTCTGCATCCCGCCGTAGACGAGTTGGCTGCCAAATCGGGATTCCATGGGACTGCGCCAAAACCTTTGTGACAGGAGGGATCACTCTCTGTCCCCGCCCTTGAGGCCGATCCGGCTGACACACCAGCCCCACCACCTCAAATTCGGGTCGTTGCAAGAGGATCTGCAAAGAGGGCAGGGCAAATTCTGGTGTGCCGAAAAAGACAATCCGCATGGTTGAACAGGAGCAGAATCGCCCCTTTCAGTTTAGAGGGGATGGGGGATCTGCGCGGGTTTGCAGATGGGGGTGTGACAACTCCCGACACCTGTAGCATCCAGCAGCAGTTGGGGACTTGAAGATACAGCCTTCTCCACAACAGGCCTACGGGTACGACTACCCCTGCATTTGAAAGTAGGAGCTTGCATCCTACCCGTAAACTAGCCTACCCCGGGCAAGCCATCAAGCTCTGGGATAATAGAGGGCAGCGTTTCTCTACACGGGCTCATGATGCCAAATAGCCTCTCCACTTCCATCGATCTCAGCCAGAAGCGAATTTTGCTCACTGGGGGTAGCGGCTTTTTGGGCAAACACGTGATGGAACAGTTGCAAGTGCTGGGGGTGAGTCCAGAACAAGTGCGGATCCCACGCTCCCAAACCCATGACCTGCGTCGCTTAGAGGTGTGCCAGGAGGTGGTGCAGGGACAAGATCTGGTGATCCATTTGGCGGCCCATGTAGGTGGGATCGGCCTCAACCAAGCCAAGCCTGCCGAGCTGTTCTACGACAATTTGATCATGGGATCCCAGCTGATCCACGCCGCCTATCAGGCGGAGGTAGAAAAGTTCGTTTGTGTCGGCACCATCTGCGCCTATCCCAAATTCACCCCCGTTCCCTTCAAAGAAGAAGATCTGTGGAACGGTTACCCGGAAGAGACCAATGCCCCCTATGGGGTGGCCAAAAAAGCTCTGCTGGTGCAGTTACAAGCCTATCGGCAGCAATATGGCTTCAATGGTATTTATCTACTGCCCGTCAACCTCTACGGCCCAATGGATAATTTCGACCCCGCCAGTTCCCATGTCATTCCTGCTTTGATTCGCAAGGTGCATGAGGCACAGCTCCAGGCGCAGGATCACCTCTACGTCTGGGGAGATGGCAGCCCGACCCGGGAGTTTTTCTATGCTGAGGATGCGGCCCGCGGCATTGTCATGGCCAGTCAACTTTACAACGGGGCGGATCCCCTCAACTTGGGTACAGGCGAAGAGATCTCTATTCGGGATCTGATTACTTTAATTTGTGAGCTGATGGAGTTTAGCGGGGAGATTCGCTGGCAAACCGATAAACCCAACGGTCAACCCCGTCGCTGTTTGGATGTGTCCAAGGCCCGCGAGACAATGGGGTTTGTAGCAAAGGTCAGCCTACGGGAGGGTCTGCAGCGCACCATCGCATGGTACCGCCAGCACTCAGGCTATTGATTGGCTCTGTAGGCGGCCATCTTCCATGTGCAGCACTCGATCCGCCACATCCAGGATGCGGTTGTCGTGGGTCACCATCAGAATCGTACAACCCTGCTCCCGGGCCAGTTTCTCCATCAGGGTCACCACCTCCCGCCCAGATTTGCTGTCCAAAGCGGCCGTCGGTTCATCTGCCAAGACCAATTTGGGGTGGCTGACCAAAGCCCGAGCAATGGCCACCCGTTGTTTTTGCCCACCCGAGAGCTTTTCAGGGTAATAGTGAGTGCGATCCGCCAAGCCCACGGCTGCCAGCATCTCCTCCGCCCGTTGCTTGGCCTGCTTGCGGGAGAGATTATCGTGCAGTTCCAGTGACATTTGCACGTTTTGTGCAGCCGTTAGGCATTTGAGCAGGTTATGAGCCTGAAAAATGTAGCCGACTTGTTTGCGGGCTTGGATCAGCGTACTCTGCTCGGCTCCCCGCAGTTCTTGCCCCATCATCCGTAGGCTGCCCTCCTGCACTGAGCGCAAAGCCCCCAGTAGGGTCAACAAGGTGGTCTTGCCGGATCCCGAAGGCCCGGTCATCAGGACGATCTCACCGGAGTTCAGGGTAAGGTTGATATCGAAGAGGATTTGTTTGCGCAGGGATCCCTCACCGAAATAGTGGTTCAAACCCTCCACCCTCAGCACGGGTTCGCCGGAAGCAGTAACTGGGGGGGCTATAGGCTGGGTGAAGAAAGAGGTAACCATATTCAAAAAAGGGATCCTGACAACCCAGAACAACAACGAAAAACAAGGGAAAAAACTGGAAAACCTGTCAAAAAATATCGGCTGGATCCGCTGCTCGCAATCGCCGCACTGCAATTGCCCCGGAAATAAAGCACATCGTTACTGCCAAACCTAACACCAACGCAGCGCGATTCAGGGTCATGGCGACGGGCAGCAAAGTGGCATTGGCCGTCAAATCGTAGAGCAAAATCGACAGGGCAAAAGCCGGAATATAACCCAGCCCCGCCAGGAAAATCGCCTCCTGAAACACCACCCCCAGCAGGTAGCCATCGGTGTATCCCATCGCCTTGAGGGTGGCATATTCCGCCAAGTGATCCGACACATCGGTATAGAGAATCTGATAGACGATGACGATGCCAACAATAAAGCCCATGCCTACCCCGAGGCCGAAAATGAAGCCAATCGCCGTGCCTTCCTCCCAGTAGGTCTTCTCCATCTCGATGAAGGTATCCCGAGAGAGCACCCGCACATCCTCCGGCAGCACTACCCGCATCTGTTGCAAAATCGGTTCTGGATCCACCCCCGGTTGCACCTGCACCACGCCAATATCCACCAAGCCCCGCCCCCGCTGTGGGAACAGCCGCAGAAAGTTCAAATCGCTGGTCAGGATTGTGCCATCTGCTCCGAAGGTTGCCCCCATCTGGAATAGGCCGCCCACGGTGACCCGCCGATTGCCCACTTCAGTGATCACCTCTCGTCCCGCCTCAAACCACTCAGGAATCGGGCCAAACTCATTCCGAGAGCTGCGATCAAACAGCACCACATCGGCTTTTTTGATCTCCTCTAGCTTCGCAGGGGTCAGTTGCGGCAAATCCAGTAAGTCCGCAGAGGGATCCACCCCCACCACAAAGATGCTACGGGTACGACGGGTTTCCGGGTTCTTCCAAAGGGCGAAACTGACGTAGACAGGTGAGACGGACTGTACACCCTCAAAGCCCAGAGCTTGATAAAGCCGCCGCTGTGAAAAGGTGTCCATAGCGATCAGAGCGTTGGATTGGGGGCTGACCAAGAAGATGTCTCCCCGCAAGGCCACATGAAAGCGAATGGCACTTTCCAGCAAACTATCCCGAAAGCCTAGCTGCATAAACATCAAAATGCAGGCAAAAGCAATTCCGGCCAATGCGACTAAAAGGCGGATCTTTTCCCGCGTCAGTTGTAGCCAAGCTAGGGGGGTTTTGGTGCGAATGAAGGCGAGACTGAAAAGGGAGGACATCAGTTGCACTTACCCCTCTACATCGATTGCTACATCTACCTGCAGGTTGGTCAGCCCTGCCACCCGCTCACTACTTTGCGGGTCGAGACGAATGCGCACCTCCACCACGCGGGCATCCACATCAGCAGCAGGATCGGTATTTAAGACATCTTTTTTGCGGATTTGCAGCCCAATTCGCTCCACCTGACCCCGCAATTCTTCTGGCAAGGCGCGGTTGCTAATGGTGGCCTGTTGCCCCAGTTGAATGCGCAGAATGTCGGTTTCGTAGATTTCCGCCACCACCATCATCTGGTCGGTATTGCCCAGGTCGAGAATGCCGTCGTTGTTGGCGATCGCTTCTCCAGGATAAGTCCGAATTTGCAACACCCGGCCATCTCGGGGGGAACGGATCAGGGTGCGTTCTAGGCGGGCCTCTGCTAGCTCCAGATTGCGGGCCAGGGATCCCAGTTGCACTTGGGCTTGGGCCAGAGTGAGTCCCGCTTCGGCGGCCTGGACTTGGGCTTGGGCATTGAGCAGATCTTGAGTACGAGCTGTTTGCAGTTGGGTGAGGGTGGCCTGAGCTGAGCGCAGTTCCTCCTGCCGTTGCCGCACGACTAGGGAGCGCTGGTCTAGCTCCTGTCGGGAGACCGCCCCCTCCTGCCAAAGGGCCTGAAAGCGGGCCAAATTGGCTTCTGCATCCGCCAGTTCTGCCTGAATGCGTTCGACAACAGCCTCCTGGGAGCGAATTTGCATCAGTTGGGGTTGATCCAGCTGGCTCACTCGGGTGCGAGCCTCCTGGATTTGGGCCTGACTAAACCGGGTCTCGGCCTCCAGTCGGGCGCGGGCCTCCTGCAATTGGGCCGCTGCATACTCTCGTTCTGCTGCCCGCTCAGCATAACTCTCCAGACGGGCCACCACCTGTCCTGCGACCACTTTATCCCCCTCTGCCACCAATAGCTCACCGACCCGTTCTCCGGCAGGGCCGGCAATGCGCAAGACTTCTCCTTCTGGCTCGATCCGACCCAGGGCACCGATGCGGGGGGGTAGAGGAGTTTCAGCCGCCGCTTCAGAACCCTCTGCCGATGTAGACTGCGTGGCGCCCTGTTGGCCCAGAACCAACCCTGCCAACGTTGCTGACCCAAGGATCCCAGCCACCACCATCGACCAAAGCACATGTTGTTTCATCGAGATCCCGTTAACTTTCTGCGTCTTGAGCATTCTTAAACAAATGTAAAATTTGTTGAGCTAGGATGTCCAGCTGTATTCTTTGGTTTCTGTTTTCACCGTATTTTCGCCCCCTTGCTCCGCTGTGAAGCGCGAACTACCTCCCTCAGGGGATTCCTGATATGATGTGGCCTGTTCGGAACCTGTGCTTCGGGTGCCAATTTTTAGGGTGTGGTGGTCTTTAGGAGTGGGGTGAAGTTGCGATGCTAGAAACGCTTGGGGGGGAGGATCCCATTACGTCGGTGCCGGTTCATCCTCGGCCTTTGCCCCTAACTTTAGATCCGTTAAATCCATTATTTTCTACCTATCACTTTGTGGGCATTGGCGGGGTGGGCATGTCGGCGCTGGCCTATATCCTGGCCAAGCAAGGGTTTCGGGTTTCCGGTTCGGATATTGCCGCCAATGGTCGTACCCGCCGACTGGAAGCTTTGGGGGTACGTTTTGTCCAGGGCCATACCCCGGAGGGGATTATCGGGGATCCGCAGGTGATCTATTCCAGCGCCATTCGCCCCAGTAACCCGGAATTGGCTGCTGCTTTGGGAAAAGGCTTACCGATTTGGCACCGAACCGATTTGTTGGCGGCCCTGTTTAACCATCGCCCTAGCATTGGGGTGGCGGGCACCCATGGCAAAACTACCACCAGCAGCATGATTGGCTACATGTTGCTCTCGGCTGGCTGGGATCCCACCTTAATCATCGGCGGGGAGGTGGATGCTTGGGAGGGCAATGCCCGCCTCGGTCAGGGGGAGTATTTGGTAGCGGAAGTGGATGAATCGGATGGATCGCTGGTGCGGCTACACCCCAAGGTGGGGGTGATCACCAATATTGAGCTGGATCACCCGGATCATTACACCGATCTAGATCAAGTGATCCGGGCTTTTCAAGAATATGGGCAACAAAGTCAAACCTTGATCGCGTCTCTGGATTGCCCGAATGTAGCAGCTCATCTATCAGTGGATGTGGGCTATAGCCTGCAGGGGCACCCACAGGCCCTCTACCAAGCTCATCAGATCAGTTATGCCGGGGATTCCACCACAGCCGAAATTTGGGAAGGGGGATCCCTGCTCGGCCATCTGCGCTTACAAGTATTGGGATCCCATAACCTCAGCAATGCCTTGGCTGCCATTGCCGTGGGTCGCCAGTTGGGTTTGGGGTTTGCGGTGATCGCCTCAGCATTATCTCAATTTCAGGGAGCCCATCGCCGCTTTGAGCACAAAGGCGAAGTGGGGGGGGTAACCTTCATCGACGATTATGCCCATCACCCCAGTGAAATTCAGGCTACCCTGCGGGCCGCCCGGCTACAGCAACGTCGAGTGGTAGCGGTGTTTCAACCCCATCGTCACAGTCGTTTGGCGACCCTTTTTCAAGATTTTGCCCGCTGTTTTGGGGATGCGGATGTGGTGTTGATCGTGCCCACTTACGGGGCTGGGGAGCCACCTCCTTTGCGTTCCGACAGCTTGCGGTTGGCGGTGGCGGTGTCTGAGCATCACCCCCATGTACGGCATGTGTTTTCTTTGCAGCAGTTGCCAGAGATATTACGGTCTGTTTTGCAACCTGGCGATCTGGTGACTTTCCTGGGTGCAGGCGATCTGAATCAGCAGATAGCGGCTACGATGCGGGCATATGCTGTTCAGGCTGAGCGGCAGCCCCTGGCGCATCCTAAAAGTGGGTCAGCCTGGTTCGTTCAAGATTCCGCCCTAGACAGAGAGAAGGGTGCATCTGAGGTGTTGGCATCATGACTACGGCTCCAGTGATAATCCTGCGGGATAGCCCCCGTACGCCTGACCCCTCATTGACCTCTACCTCGAGTTTTGCGGGATTGTCTGGACTGATTCAGTCGGGGATCCCGCTGGCCCCTCTGACCACTTTTCGAGTTGGGGGCAAAGCTGAGTGGTACTGCGAGCCCCATACGGATTTGGAACTGCGGCAGTGTTTGGGTTGGGCCCGGGCGGAAGGGATCCCGGTTACGCTGTTGGGGGCGGGCAGCAATCTTCTAATTAGCGATGCCGGCCTGAGGGGGTTGGTGATCAACACCCGTCGGTTACGCGGGCTGCAACTGTTGGAAGGGGGGAGAATTTGGGCTGCCGCCGGTGAGCCTTTGGTGAATTTGTCGCGGGTGGCAGCCAAGCAGGGTTGGCAAGGGTTGGAGTGGGCGATCGGGATCCCCGGTACGGTGGGGGGAGCCGTGGTGATGAATGCCGGGGCTCATGCCTATGCGATGTCGGATGTGCTGATCGAGGCACACATTTTGGATGAGGAACAGGAGCTGTATCGGCTGGAGCGGGAGGATTTACACTTCGGCTACCGCCGTTCTCGGCTGCAACAATCCCCTTGGACAGTAACAGGTGTAACGCTACAGTTGCTCCCAGGTGGGGATCCGGCTCAGGTGCAGTTGGCAACCCAGTGCAATCTCAACCAACGCCTGAATTCGCAACCCTATCACCTGCCTAGCTGTGGCAGTGTCTTTCGCAACCCTGAGCCTTACCCAGCAGGCTGGCTGATCGAGCAGGTGGGGTTGAAGGGCTATCGGATTGGTGGGGCCCAAATTTCAGAGCGCCACGCCAATTTCATCCTCAATTGCGATCAGGCTACCGCCACCGATATTCACCATTTAATCCAGTTGGCTCAGGAAAAAGTTAGTCAACAATGGTCCCTGTTGTTGGAACCAGAGGTGCGCATCTTAGGGCAATTTGACTTTCCCTCTTGAGCTAGCCATGAGGACTGGCTTCGTTTGATACGGTTGAAGTTTTTACAGCATGAGAGGCTAACTTTGTCCCAGAATCTGCCTGACCCCGATAGGTGTACCCTCTACCCCAGTTTGTGATTGGCTTATGAGTCAAGAAACGCTTTCTGTACGTCGGCTGATTCGACGGTTGCACCAGTCCAATACCACTGCCGAAGAACGTCGCCATTTGGTGGAGATCGGCAGCCAGGTGGCTCTTCTGACCCCGGAAGAGGCTGCTACTTTGGCCCAAGATCCCACACAACTCAATGCCGATCAGCACTATCGTATTTGGGACTGGGTTCATCGCTGGGAACGAGAGCATCGCCATGAAGAGTCGGAATGGGATCCCTATCCAGAGCGGCACAACGACTGAACTGGGAGGCCATATTTCTCACGGGCTTGGGAGGCGCGCTATGTATCCAAACTGGATGAGGAGAAAGAGGCTGCAGCCGATGTATTTAAATCCCTAGAAAAATTGGCCAACCTGCGGGAGCAAGGGATCCTCACCGAAGAGGAATTTCAAACCAAAAAGAAAGAACTATTGAGTTGGCTATAAACTAGGGCAATACCCATCGCCAAGTTTCATTCTCAAACAGGATCCACACTCCCAACCCGATTAAGATCCAGGGCACCCAATATTCCCCCCGTTCTATCAAGATCTTCACAACCGCTGGCTGCATTGCCAACCTCTGAGCAACGGCAAACCACAACCCTTTCATCAGAAAAAAGATCACGCAATAGAAAACCAGCTGTAAAGGGCTACTACTGGCAAACAATGGAACATACAGGCTGATATTGTCCCCGCCATTGGCAAAGGTGAGAACCACCGACATCAGCACAGGCGGGGCCAAGAAAGGCAAAGAGGTCAGCCAAGTTTTCTGGGGTGGATGCTCCCGGAGTTCTTCTAGCTCCTTTTCCATCACCTCCTCATTTCCCGGCCGCCACAGTTTCCAGCAGCCCACAGCAATCGGGATCAGCCCCAATAGCCCAATCACGGCTGGAGGCAACAACAAGCCCCCCAAATAGCCCAAGGAGCTGATCAGAATTAGCCCTGCCAAGCCAACATAGCCCCCAAGCCAAATATGCCAGGGTTTCCAACTGGGTTGTATTTGAGCCTGAGCAAACAGCAAAGCTAGCAAGAAAAAGTCATCGATGTGAGTGGCAAAAAAAGCGATAAGCCCTTCTAATAAGGTTGTCCAAAAGGCAGTGACGGACATAGAACTAGTTCTATAGCAAAAGACAAACAAGAAAGGATCCCGACACCCCCTTCAGACTCGTTTAGGAGATGGGGAAGATGGCACTCACATCGACAATATGGAATTGTACCAATCCAATGATCGCCAAAGTATAAGCGGTAGAAGAAGCTAGTCCAATCAGGAGATCCCGTTTCACATTGCGTGGTTTTTTGCCTTTTTCGACAACATCCGTAGCGCCAAACTGCATCATGACAATGCCAATCAAATTGGAGAGCCAGTACCCGACGAGGGTTCCTCCCAGAAGCCACTCAGGCTGCCACAAGCTACAGAGATAGCCAAACCCATAGGCAATTGGCAGGTTGAAAAATAAATCATTCCACCAGGACAAGGGCGACAACATAAATCCCAAAACCAGTAGGAAGCCTCCCCGCAGCTTTTTCCACATCCGCCTGCTCTCCCGCGTTTCATCCCCACAATCTTACTTCATGTTGCTTAACGAAAACCTGAAGCTCGATCCTATTCTGAGGATTGGCCTGGGCATGAGGTTCTAGGGATCCCCTAAAAACCGGCAAACCTGCGCGAATACTTCCTCTCGCTCGACATCCAGAGAAATGATGTGATCGGAGTGCTCTAGCCAATGCAAGCTTTTCTGCTGGGATCCCAGCTCCCGACAGAGCCACTCCGCCTGTTCGGGATCCACCACCGTATCTTGGCGAGATTGCAGGATCAGGGTCGGCACCGGAATGTGGGCCACTTCTCCTTTCACCCGCTCGATCAGCTCCAAGGCGCTGCGCACCGAGGGCAGATTAAAGCTCTGAAAATAGGCTGCTTTTTCCGCCAAAGCCCGTGCATTCTCATCCCGAAGCGGCAACCTAAGGTGGGGTACATCCTCTAGTAGCCAACCCAGGCTATTGAGGTACTGCTCCGGGCGCAATCCGTAGAACCACCGGTGGCGAATGGCGAAAAAGGGAGCCAGCAAGACCAATTTGTGCACGGGATGGGCAAAGGCCAGATGCAAGGCCAAAGGGCAGCCGGTGGAAAAGCCAACCAGAGAGATCCGTGGGTACTCCTGCTGCAAAGCCAGATAATGTTCCAAGACGCGCCCGTACCATTCCGTCCAGCTCGAACGCGGCATGCGCACAGAGGGGTGATCATGGCCCGGATAGTTGAAACCCTGAACCGTCAGGCCCAAAGCCAGAAGCCGCTCCGCGAGCCACTGCAACTCATAGATGCCACCCCCCAACCCATGCAACAGCAGACAGGCGTGCGCCTGGGGAGATATCCCGACCTCAGCCCCGCGCCACAAAAAGGGTTCATTGCTCAACATGGGATCCCTTATCAGCCCAGCGCAACATCCAGCAGCAGCATCACCACAAACCCACTAATCACCCCAAAGGTGGCCTCCCGTTCTATACCCTGCCGATGGGATTCGGGAATGTCTCATCCGAAATGACAAACAACATCGCTCCCGCCGCAAAAGCCATCCCCCACGGCAACAAAGGTTGTGCCAATGACACCACTGTAGCCCCAATGATGCCACCGATCGGCTCTACCAAACCGGTCAACACCGCCACCTGAAAGGCAAACAGCCGCCGATACCCCTGGGCCACCAACGACAATGCCACCACCAGTCCTTCTGGCATGTTCTGCAAGCCGATGCCAATCGCCAGAGGCAGACCTTGTACCATCTCGCCGGTGGCAAAACCTACTCCCACCGCCAACCCTTCCGGCAGATTGTGGAGTGTAATGGCGATGATGAACAGCCAAATGCGCTTCAGGTGAGCGTGGTTCTCTCCTTCCACCCCCTTGAAAAAGTGCTCGTGAGGGAAAAATCGGTGGGCACTCTCCAGAAAAACCGCCCCCACTAGCAGACCCGCCACCATGATCAGGGCTGCGATGAACCGCGAGTGGCCTAACGCCATGGCCGCTTCTGTACCCGGTACCAGCAGAGAAAAAGAGGTGGCCGCCAACATCACCCCGCCCCCAAACCCCAACAGGATCCCTTGGGCCCGTTCTGAGATAGAGGAAATGAAAAGCGCTGGTAATGCCCCCAAAGCAGTGGCCAATCCGGCAATCAGGCTGCCCAGGGATCCAATCTAGATGGGGTGCATGTTCAACTCTCCATAAGTGCAACGATCCCTCAGGAAAACAGTCAGGGATCCCTGTCGATTCTCCTCTGCTCATGTGAGCTATGGGTAGATTTGAGCAAAACAATTCGCCACCTTGATGAAATCGAAATTGTAAGATTGTTGGCAGTCCTTCTGAGGGTGGGAGAAAACCATTGGCTGAACGGGGCCAGAGGGCCTGGCTAGATCCGCGGCATCTGTGGATGCCCTTGGCCTGCATCGGAGATGGTCTTTGTATTGGGCTGGCGTTTGCCTTGGCCTATTACCTGCGCAGCCTCTCTCCCCATCAGCTTTTGCCCTGGGATGTGTACGCGGGCTTGGGGTTGTTAACGATCCTTAGTTACTGGGCCATTCAAGTGGGTTTGGGAGGCTACAGCGAACCGAAACGCCTGTCCCGCTTTGAGGAGTGGGCCAGTGTGCTGGTGGGGTTGGGCTTCACCTTCGGCCTAATCTTGGCGGGGGCCTTTTTCATTCGCTCGGTGTCTTTGTCGCGGCTGGTGCTGGGCTATGCCGGATTACTGGCCCTACTGGAACTCACTTTGGTGCGGGCGGGTTTGCGACTGGGCATGGGCTGGCTGTGCTCCCGGGGATATGGGCGACAGCAGGTGATCTGGGTGGGATCCAACTCTATGTTGGCGGAGGTGCTGGAACGATTGGGGCGCTCCCCGCAGTTGGGGTTTGAGGTGGTGGCTTGGGCGGGTGAGAGCGCTGATTTTCAGGATCAAGTTAACAGCCAGATCGGCGGGGATCCCGGTGGCCCACCAAACCCTGAGGTGGAGTCTTTGGGGGGGAGCGTTGCAGGGATCGAACAAATTGAGTTGGCTCATTTAACCGCCTATTTGCAAAGTCATCCTGCTATTCAAGAAGTTTGGTTTGGGCAACCCGACTTGGCTACAGCTCCCCTGGTGTTGAGTTTGCAAGCTCTATCCCGACAAGTGCGCTTGGTGCCGGATATTCTCGCTTTTTTGACCGTTAACCTCAGCCTGCAATCGCTGGATGGGATCCCTTTGTTCACCCTGCGGGCTCCCCCGTTGCGGTATGCCCATAACCGCTGCCTGAAGCGGTCGATGGATATTCTCGGGGCGCTGCTGGGGTTGATCCTGCTCAGCCCTCTTTTTTTGGGGATTGCCGCCCTGGTGGCCTGTAGCAGTCCTGGCCCGATTTTTTATTACCAAGAGCGGATTAGTCTGGATGGCCAGCCCTTTTGGATCGCCAAATTCCGCACCATGCGGGTGGATGCAGAACCAGCGGATCAACCCGGTTGGACTCGCCCTGGGGATCCCCGCCGTACCCGGATAGGAACCTTCTTGCGCCGGACAAACCTGGATGAACTGCCGCAGTTGTGGAATGTGTTGAAGGGGGAAATGAGCCTGGTGGGGCCCCGCCCAGAGCGCCCCTATTTTGTCCAGCAATTTAGCCAGGAGATCCCGAAATATTTGGATCGGCATCTGGTGAAAACTGGCCTGACTGGCTGGGCGCAAATTCACGGCCTGCGGGGCGATACCAGCATTGCTCGGCGTACCCAATATGATCTGTATTACGTGCAAAACTGGTCGTTGTGGTTGGATCTGCGCATTCTTGCCATCACCCTTTGGCAAGGGATCCGGGGACAACTGGCCGGGTACTAAAGGTTCCTTTTCCCATGCCATCCTCACCCACCCCACAAGAGCTGCTCTACGAGGGCAAAGCCAAGCGCGTCTATCGCACTGCCGACCCACAGGTCTATCTCTGCCAATACAAAGACGATGCCACCGCCTTTAACGCCGCAAAGCGGGGATCCATCGCCGGCAAAGGGGAGGTGAACTGCACCGTTTCCAGCCACCTGTTCACCTACTTGGCCCAACAGGGGATCCGCAACCATTTTCTCGCCCAGATCAGCCCAACTGAAATGCGGGTCAAAGCGGTCACCATCCTGCCCATCGAAGTGGTAATACGGAACCGAGCTGCCGGCAGCCTGTGCAAACGTCTGGGCCTAGAGCGGGGGCTGCCCATCGAGCCGCCTTTGCTGGAGTTCTACTACAAAAACGATGCCCTTGGGGATCCCCTGATCACCCACGACCACATTCGGCTGCTGAAGCTGGCCACCCCAGAGCAGGTGCACCAGATGGGATCCCTGGCTTTGAAGATTAATCAGCTGTTGCGAACCTTTTTCCGGAGCTGTCGGTTGGAGTTGATCGACTTCAAGCTGGAGTTTGGCCTAGATCCTGCTGGAGAAATCTTGCTGGTAGACGAGATTAGCCCCGATACCTGTCGCCTTTGGGATCTGGCGGGGGAGAACACTTCTGAGCCGCGGGTGCTGGATAAAGATCTCTTTCGTTTTGATCTTGGGAATGCAGTGGCAGGTTACCAGGAAGTCCTACAACGGGTCGTGCAGCAGGTCGAATGAGGCTGGGCTCAGCTAACCAATCAGCTAACCAAAAGGAATATATCCCTGAACATACATCGAACATACATCCCTGAACAGAAGTTCAACTAGCTACGGGCTTGGGCAAAAATGGCTTGTAGAATTTCATCGGCTCCCTGCTGTTTCAGCTTGTCCGCCAGAGCAACTCCGATCGCTTCGGCCTCCTGCAGGGATCCCGTTTGGCGATCGCGGATCAGCCGTTGACCATCCAGTTGCGCCACCATACCCGTCAGATGTAGCTCATCCCCCTGCACTTGGCTGTGCACCCCGATCGGCACCTGGCACCCCCCCTCCAAAGCCCGCAACAAGGCCCGTTCTGCCAAGCAGCGTGCCGTCGCCTCCGCCTCCGCCAAAGGTTGAATCAGATCCAAAATCCGCTCATCCCCCTGACGGCACTCGATCCCCAGGGATCCTTGCCCGACAGCATACAAAGACACACTTGGATCCAACACCTGATGAATGCGCTCCCCCTTACCCAGGCGTTTCAGGCCCGCCACCGCCAAAATTAGCCCATCGTAATCACCGTTATCCAACTTGGCCAGACGGGTATTGAGGTTGCCCCGCACATCCTTAAACCGTAGATGGGGAAAGGCATGGCGCAACTGAGCCAACCGCCGCAGGGAAGAGGTTCCGATTACCGTTCCTTCCGGCAAGGTAGACAATTGGTAGTCCTGAAACCGCTTGTGTACCACCAAAGCATCCAAGGGATCCTCCCGCCGCGTGATTGCCCCCAACATCAGACCTTCTGGCAGACGGGTGGGGAGATCCTTGAGGCTATGCACCGCCAAATCACTGCTGCCATTCAACAGGCCCACCTCTAATTCTTTGGTGAACAGGCCCTTGTCACCAATCTTGGCCAGCGCCACATCGAGAATGATGTCCCCTTGGGTGGAGAGGGTGTTGAGTTCAAAGGTTAGGCCAGGGTGGTGTTCCTGCAACTGCCCCATCACCCAATGGGTTTGCACCAAAGCTAACTCACTTTTGCGGGAGGCAATTCGCACCGCTTCAGTGGCCAAAGAAGAGGGTTCCGAGGGGGTCAAGGCTGATTCGCTCATGGCTCCTGCAAAAAAAGAACACCGTCTTTCACGCTAGCTGAATCTGGGCCGGGACATGCCGTTGACCTTCAAGATCCTTAACTAAAATGGCTTTTTCCCAGCGGCTAAGACTTTACCCTGGGGATCCGAGCCGATAGGATGAGTAAGCGGATTCTCCGTCGCGGCGGGGAAAGGTTGGTGTGTCAAAACCCCCTTCTTTGAGCCCGGAAGTCCTGAGGGGACAGTTCTATGTGAGCCTGGTTCCCTGGTTTGGTTGATAGTCTGCCCGGATTAGGTTTTATGGAAGAAAACAACATCGGCAACGGTACCCAGTTACTGCTCAAGCGCAACATTCCCATCAAGGTGGTGGTCACCTCCCTCTGGAAAAGCGAAATGCAGGAGCAACTGCAACGGCAAATCCAGGCCACCGATGCCCAGATGCAGCAGTTGGAGTTTCAAGGCAAGCGGGCCATTGCCGAACTGGAAAAGCAGAGCACCAACCCGAACAGCCCGCAAATTCTACAGCAGGTAGAAGCGGTCAAAAGCCGAGTGAACGAACAGAAAATCAAGCTCCTCGATCAAAAAAATCAACTCCTACAACAGGCCAACCAACTGGGCACACTGGAACTCAACCAAGAGGTGCTGCAGGGCAATGTGGAGAGTTTCTTCCGGGTGCAGCAAGGAGATAACCTGATCCAGAAGATGCAGGTGGAGATCCTCCTCGAAGATGGGGTGATCAAGGAGATTCGGGGTAACCCATAAGCTCTCTACCCCCTCGCAACCCCCTCAGGGATCCAACACTTGCCATCTCCCCTTAGCCTGTGGAAACAATAGGTGACAATAAGTAACAGCGTCCCCTTATTGACCTTGAGTTAGCGGGGGAGATGTGCCAAGTTATTCACCCCGCAAGAGAGATCCCCATGTCTGAGTTCGTCTGGTCAGAACCTGAACCTCTTGAGGATCTGCATCTCCCCGATTGGCTGCTCACAACGGCCCAACGCCGTCGCCTCAAAGCCCTACTGGTGCTGGTGCTGGTGTGGGGACTGGTCAGCTTAATGCACGGGATCCCGGTGGCACGATGGTTCACCATTGGCCTCGCCACTCTCATGGTGATCCACATCAATCGGCTACTTCGTCTGCAACCGGCAGCCCCTTTGCCTCCCCTGCGCTGGGATCCCCAACACGATCAGGAGCTAGAAACCGAGTCCTCTGAGTCGAAATTGCTAGCCTTGCCCTGCGTGGCCGTGCTGATCCCGGCCAAAAACGAAAGTGCGGTGCTCCCCCGCCTGCTCGACAGCCTGACTCAGCTTCATTACCCCACCAGCCACCTAGAGCTATGGGCCATCGACGACGGCAGCAGTGACGCTACCCCTGATATTCTGCGGGAAGCCCAAACGCGGATCCCGCATCTGCGGGTTTACCATCGGCAGCCGGGGCGAGGTGGGGGCAAATCTGGTGCCCTCAATGAGGTGCTGCCCCTCACCCAAGCGGAGATTCTCTTGGTGTGCGATGCCGACTCTGTGGTGCCGTCGGATTTTCTGGTCCGCACTCTGCCGTTGTTTGCCCAAACTCAACGGGCCAGCCGGCGCCCTGTGGGAGCTGTGCAGGTACGCAAGGCGGTCAGCAACGCTGGGGTCAACTTTTGGACAGTTGGGCAGGTGGCGGAAATGGCCTCCGACAGTTACTTGCAACAGCAGCGGGTGGCTGTTAGGGGCATTGGTGAGTTGCGGGGCAATGGTCAACTGGTACGGCGGGATGTGCTGGAAAAATGCGGCGGTTGGAACGAAAGCACCCTCACTGATGACTTGGATCTGACCTTCAAGCTGCACTTGGCGGGCGTGGATATTGCCTTTCTGGCGGAGCCGGCCATTGCCGAAGAAGGGGTCACCTCCTGGAAAAGCCTCTGGCACCAGCGCTGCCGCTGGGCGGAAGGGGGCTATCAACGCTATCTCGACTACTGGCCAGGGATCCTCAGTCGCCGCATGGGGGTAGCCAAAAGCCTAGATCTGTGGGCCTTTTTCATTTCTCAGTACCTGTTGCCGATGGCTCTGGTGCCCGATACCCTCTGGGTGTTGTTCACCGGCCATTCCTCGGTGCTTCTACCCCTGAATGCGCTGGTGATGGGCTGCTTGACGGTGGTACTTTATCGCGGGCTACGCCAGGTAGAGGGCCTACATGGACGACGACTGTGGTGGCACACCGCACTGGGTTTGGTCTACATGTTGCATTGGTTCCCGGTCATGATTATGACAACGGCTCGCATGTGTGTGCAGCCCAAACGCCTGAAGTGGGTCAAAACGGTTCACTGTGGAGAGATCTAGAGAAGGTTTAGAGAAGATCCGGAGATTCTGTCAAGGGATCCCTTGGATCCTGCTATTCTAGTCAAGCGCAAGTCAAACACAATACTGATACTACGGCCCAACTATGGCACGCCTCTACTACGACACCGACGCCAACTTGGAGCTTTTGGCCGACAAAACCGTTGCCATCATTGGTTATGGCAGCCAAGGCCATGCCCATGCTCTGAATTTGCACGACAGCGGCGTCAAGGTGATCGTCGGTTTGTATCCCGGTAGCCCCTCCTGGCCGAAAGCAGAAGCTGATGGGTTGATCGTCAAGTCGGTGGCCGATGCCGCTGCTGCCGCCGACTGGGTGATGATTCTGCTGCCTGACGAAGTTCAAAAGGCCATTTTCAACAGCGAGATCCGCCCCCATCTGCAAGCGGGCAATGTCCTGTTGTTTGCCCATGGGTTTAATATTCACTTCGGCCAAATTCAGCCACCCGCGGATGTGGATGTGATCATGGTGGCTCCGAAAGGCCCCGGACACCTGGTGCGCCGCACCTACCAAGCTGGTGAAGGGGTGCCCTGTCTGTTTGCCGTGCATCAAGATGCCTCTGGAATGGCACGGGATCGGGCCATGGCCTATGCCAAAGGGATCGGTGGTACGCGAGCGGGTATTTTGGAAACCAGCTTCCGGGAAGAGACGGAAACGGATCTCTTTGGGGAACAGGTGGTACTTTGCGGTGGCCTCACGGCTTTGATTAAGGCCGGTTTTGAAACCTTGGTGGATGCCGGGTATCAGCCGGAATTGGCCTACTTTGAATGTCTGCATGAGGTGAAGCTGATCGTGGATCTGATTGTCGAAGGCGGCCTGGAAAAAATGCGCCACAGCATCTCCAACACCGCAGAGTACGGCGACTACACCCGTGGCCCCCGCATTGTCACCGACGAAACCCGCGCTGAAATGCAACGGATCTTGGCAGAGATCCAAACCGGACAATTTGCCCGTGACTTTGTGCTGGAAAACCAAGCCGGCAAGCCCGGATTCACCGCCATGCGGCGCCGCGAAGCCGAACACCCCATCGAAACAGTGGGCAAGGAATTGCGGGCCATGTTTAGCTGGCTGAAGAAATAGGCAGAGATAGGCAATTTTTGTGCTGGATCTGAAGTTGCTGCGGGATCACCCGGAACGTGTACACCAAGCTCTCCAAAACCGGCGAGCTACTGTGGATCTAGACGGAATCCTCAAATTGGATCGGGAACGGCGGCAGTTGGAAACCCAGCGGGGATCCCTGCAGGCAGAGAGCAACAGCATCGGCAAAAAAGTTGGGGAGATCATCCGCCAGGGGGCGGATCCCAAGGGAGCTGAAGTCGCCGCCCTACGGCAACAGGGGATAGATCTGAAAGCCGAGATCGCCCAACTGGAGCAGCAGGAGCGGGAGATCGAGGAGCAGATTCAGTCGCAATTGCTCACGGTGCCCAACTTGCCTCTGCCGGTGGTGCCGGTGGGGAAAGACGAAACCGATAACCCGGAAGTACGCCGCTGGGGAGATGAGCTGAAGCTAACCCATAGCGTCTTACCCCACGATGAGATCGCCGAAAAGTGGGGATTGCTGGATTTTGGCCGTGCCGTCAAGGTGGCCCAAAGCCGCTTTGTCGCCATGATCGGGGTGGGGGCAGTCCTGGAGCGAGCCTTGATCGCCATGATGTTGGACCGTCATATCAGGGCTGGCTATACCGAGGTGATCCCACCCTTTTTGGTCAATAGCGCCGCTCTGCAGGGAACTGGGCAGTTGCCCAAGTTTGCCGAAGATGGCTTTCGGTGTGCGGAGGACGATCTGTGGTTGATCCCGACTGCGGAAGTGCCCCTCACCAACCTGTACCGTGACGAGGTGATTCCTGCCGAGCAACTGCCCTTCTACTTCTGTGCTCATACCCCCTGTTTTCGCCGCGAAGCCGGCAGCTATGGCCGCGATACCAAGGGGCTGATCCGGCTGCACCAGTTCCAAAAGGTGGAGATGGTCAAGGTGACGCACCCGGATCAATCGGAAGCTGAGCACGAGAAGCTGGTGCAGGATGCCGAAGCCATTTTACAGATGTTGGAGTTGCCCTACCGCGTTGTGGAGCTGTGCACGGGCGATTTGGGATTTTCAGCAGCTCGTTGTTTTGATCTAGAAGTGTGGTTCCCCTCCCAAAACCAGTACCGCGAGATCTCTAGCTGCTCCAATTGCTGGGATTTTCAGGCCCGACGAGCCAATTTGCGCTGCAAAGAAACTGGCCAAAAGGGAACTCAGTTTGTCCATACCCTGAATGGGTCGGGGTTGGCGGTGGGGCGGTCGTTGGCGGCCCTGTTGGAAAATCATCAGCTACCGGATGGTACCATTCGCATTCCTGAGGCATTGCGACCTTTCTTGAGCCCCCGCTTTCTTTCAGAGGATGGCATCCTGATCACAACCCCCTGAGGACTATTCTCCATCCGGCCCCAAGGGATCCCAGACTTTGATCTTGCCTAACCAACTGACCTGACCAACCTAGATGCAACCCACTGGGGCAGATGGATTCGAACCACCGAATGGCGGGACCAAAACCCGCTGCCTTACCGCTTGGCGATGCCCCAATTCAAACGCTTAACTACTGTAGCGATGCTGCTTTACCTCTGTCAACGGGATCAAGTTGAGCCGAGCTCGAAACCCCTACGAGTCGGGCTCTGCCCGAACGGATCCCCGGCGCGGGTCTTCCGTGATGCCGGAAATGAAGGGATTGGGCACATGGGGAATGCGAGCCACCTCGAAGAAATAGGCCCGTATCTCCGGCCCAAAGTAGATCACATCCCCGCTCTTCAGGTAATGGGTGGCCACCCGCGTCCCGTTGACGAACACCCCATTGGTGCTGGATTGGCCGCGCCGGTTGCCATCAATCAGACAGTAGGTAAAGCCTGTACGGCTGGATTTGGTGGGCACCCGCACCAGGTAGGCATGACGACGGGAAACAAAACGATTGACGATCTGCAGGGCATTGGAGGGATCCCGTCCAACTGCGTAGGCAGCTCCCCGCAGAATGTAGCTACAGGGCCTGAGGGGGTGACAAATCGACAGCGTGAACTCCGGGTAAGACAGCGGCTGCTCAGGCACTCGATCGAATAAGTCCTCCGGTACATCGGAGTCTTGATCAGGGGGAAAGTTTGCCCCACCAATCTCGGTAACCGAAGTAAAAACGTCATGTGGCAATGGCTTTTACCCCTCAACGCTGAGCAATGCCCACATCAAGTCGTGTCTCCATCCAGAAACGCTGGAACCAACCCTTACCCTCTCTGGAGGGTTCACAGCACAGAAGGATCTTCAGTAGATTGACAGAAAACCCACGAACAGTGAAGTACTGGGATAACCCATTTTCCCCAAAATCGATTAATCAAGCACAATTATTGTCTACGGTTATTGTCTACGGTCTGGGGCTGTTTGGGATCCGGATTCTCGGTTATGGGCCCCTCAGGGGTATTCTAAGGTAACAAGTTCTTAATAGCGGTACAGAAGTGACGGATGCCCTGCTGTGTCGGTTGGATGTGGCCTCAGAGGCTGCCCTAGAGGCGGCAGCTCTGTTGCGCAGCTATGCGGGGGGCACTCTGGCCATCGAAGAAAAACGACCGGGAGACTTGGTGACCGCAGCTGACCGTGCTTCTGAAGACTTAATCTTGAACATTCTCAAGCGGCACTTTCCGGAAGATGTCATTTTGACCGAAGAGTCCGGCCAACAGGGATCCGCTCAAGGCCTTTACGCTTGGATGATCGATCCGCTGGATGGTACTACCAACTTTGCCCATGGCTACCCTTTTGCCGCCGTCTCGATGGGATTGTTGCAAGGTCGAGAGCCCGTTTTGGGGGTGATTTGCGATGTTTTCCAAGGGGATCTGTTTCGGGCCGGACAAGGGATGGGGGCCACCCGCAACCACAAACCCATCCAAGTTTCCACCACCACCGAGTTGTCCCGTAGCCTGCTGGTAACCGGTTTTGCCTATGATCGCCGTGAAACCTCAGATAACAATTATGCTGAGTTCTGCCATTTCACCCATCTGACCCAAGGGGTGCGACGAGGTGGATCAGCCGCTCTGGATTTGGCCTATGTGGCCACGGGTCAGTTGGATGGCTACTGGGAACGGGGCCTCTCTCCTTGGGATATCGCGGCAGGGATCGTCTTGGTTCGGGAAGCCGGGGGCAAGGTGACCGCTTATGATGGGAGCCCGGTGGATGTTTACAGTGGCAGGCTGCTGGCCAGCAATGGCGAGTTGCACAGTGCCATGCAGCAGGAACTGGCCCAGGTACGTCCTCTGCCGGTTTCGTTTCCAATGCGGGCTGAAGCATAGGTGACTCAGGGATCCCTAACTCCATAAATCCAATCATTCGGTAAACGGGCTGTAAACGGGCCATTCGGTGTCTATCCTGTCAAATGCTGTCAAGTGAGAATAGGAGCAAGCGGTTGGGCAACAGGCAACAGACAAATCCATATCGGTTCGGGAAGGTTACACTTGCTCTGCTCCTGCTGATCACAACAGCAGCATGGGGGGCTGGAGCCGCTTCTTCACAATCGGCACTTCCCTTACCCAGAGCATCCTCAGAAATAGCCGCGAATGGGGCCGCTCAGGTCACAGATTCCCGTTGGGCTGAAATTCAAGAGCGGGGATGGATTCGTGTCGGTTTGGATCCCAGTCTGGGCCATGCTTATCTCTATACCGACTTGGATCAGGAAACCTACGCAGGTTTTGAGTGGGATATCCTGGAGGCAATTGCCCAAACCCTTCGGGTACAGGTCAACCCTGTGGTTGTTGCCTGGAGCGAGCAATTGGCGGCTTTGCAAGCGGATGAAGTGGATTTGATTCTGGGGGCTAGAGAACCTCTTGGTTTGGACTCTGAGCAGTTTCTCGCCACTCGGCCCTATTATCTCAGCCCACAACGCCTGGTGGTAAGGGATCCCGCCCCAAAGGACTCCGTCCCCCTGCCGCGAGAGGAGCCATTGCTCGAGGAGCTATCGCAATTATTTGGCCGAAAGGTGGGCATTGTAGTTAATAGTACGGGGGCAGCTTTGTTGGAGGCGTACAACGAGAGAAGAGGCAATGCCATCCGCCTGTTTGCCACCAGTAACCCCGAGCGCTTGTTTGCTCAGTTACAGGCTGGCCAGTTGGATGCGGTGCTCATTGATCAACCGGTTGCAGCCATGGCCCTGCGCCAACCGAGATCTCGACTGCGCCTATCGGGGCCCCCCTTGTCCCCCATTCCCCTAGTGGGGGTGGTATCGTCTCAACATCCTTCCTTAAAGCAGGCTTTGGATCAAGCGATCTCGGCTTTGTCTGAGGATGGCACTTTGCAGCAAATCTTGGAGAAGTGGCAATTATGGGAGCCAACAGTGATGTCCCCCGCATCAACCTAGGGTTAGCCAGATACGAAGCCGACTACTATGCCGTCCTAGGAGTTCCCGTCAACGTTGACTCCAAAGGGATCCGGCGCGGCTATATACAAGCAGCCAAGGCCCTACACCCGGATCGGTTCATTGGGGATCCCGAGGCGGCAGAACGCGCCAACCTCCTGTTTGCTCGCCTGGTTAGCCCCGCCAACGAAGTGCTCACCAAGGATCGAGAACGGGGAGAATACGAAGCTGTCATCAAAATGCGGATCAAACGCTTGTTGGAGTCACCCCCTGCTGATCTCTGGCCCTACGGGGAAGCCGTCAAAGGGCTGGCTGAGTTCGACAATTGGCAGGAGGAGTACGTCAAGCGGGTACACCAGCTTTCGACGGAGCAATACAGCTCCATGGACGAGTTCCTCCACAAAACTGAACAACTGAGCGAATTAAATCTGGCCTATCTGTTGCTCAAAGCCAACTACAAAGGGATTCCTACCCGTTCCCGTAGCACCAGCAACTCCAGCAGCTTGGGTGGGAGCCCAACCCGAGCCGCGGTGAGCACTCCCCCTGCATCCCCTGCGCCACCCGTCCCGACGGTTCCTCCCGAACCCCCTGCCCCCAAGCTCAGCCCTGGCGAAACCCGCTTCATTCAAGCTCTGGATATGATCGAGCGCAAGCAATACCGGGATGCGGTGCAATATCTGAACTTTGCCATCAGCGCTGAGCCGAATGTGGCCCGCTACTACCTACACCGAGGCATTGCCCACCTGAAGCAAGGGAATACTGGCATGGCCAAAGCAGATTTTCTGCAAGTTACCCGTCTGGATCCCACCAATCCTGAGTTGATGCTGGAGGTGCGCCGTTGGATGCAACAGACCGGGCCGCAACAGCCGATCCCAGGGATCCCGGCCAGCCGCCAAACCGCCCAAGCCCAAAAGGTGGTGCCGCCCCCCCGCAAGGAGGACAACGGTGGGTTGTTAGGCCGCTTCTTCGGCAAGAAAAAATAGCGGCCCCTAGCGGGATCCCCCCAACACCAGCAGGGTAATCAGGGATCCCGTATTCCAGAGGCTATGCAGCAGAATTGGGGCCAGCAGGTTGCGGCTGTGGCTGTAGATCACACCCAGCACAATCCCCAGCATGGTCAGGGGCAGCAGATCCGAAAGATTGAGATGGGCGAGGGCAAAGGTAAAGGCGCTGACTAACACCGCTCCCCACATGGGCAGGTAACGACTCAGGGCCGGCAGCCAAAAACCGCGAAACAGCACCTCCTCAAAAATTGGGGCACATAAAGACACCACCGCAAAAAACACCAGCCGTGCTCCCCACCCCCGGCTATCCAACAGCAGGGGCAAAATCGGGTTTCCTCCCCCCGCCTGCGGCAACAGCAGTTGCGAGAGAGCCGCCGCCAACACCACCAAGGGCAGAGCCACCAAGTAACCACACAGGCCCCAAAGCAGCCAAGTGCCAAATAGCCGCACCCGCAGCAGGGAAGTAGGGTAGCGGTGTAAGAGGCGATACAGCAAGCCTGCCCCCAATAAGGCCCCGGAATTGTAGGTCAAAAACAAAGCCACCGCCTGGTGCCATGGGCTGAGCTGCCGCGTCTGTAGGCCGAGAATGATCACATAGAGCTGTGGCACCAACGCATTGAGGGCAATAAACCCTAAAAACCAACCGGTCAGCACCGCCTGCACCCCGCTCCCAGGCCAGGGAACCTCCCAAGCAGGGCCCAGGAGCGGTTGTTTGTGCCAGAGACTCCAACCCACCCAGCCCACCAGTAACAGCAGACCCAGCAACGCCCCCAGAACCGGGATCCCGCCCACTATTGCCAGTCGGAATAGAGCCGACAAAGCCAGCTTCTCCTGCTGTTGATTGAGAGCATTCAGGCTATCGCTGCGCTGTTGTAGTCGGTAAAGCTGTTGCAGAGCCACCGCCTCAAACCAGCCATCCAGATGATTGCGAATTTGCACTTCGGCTTCTGGCAAAATCCGCCGGGGTGTTGCCCACAGTCCCTGCAAAATCCGTGCCATCGCCTTTTGGCTGGATTCCAGCTCCATAGGTCGTTCTGGATCGAGCACCTGTTGCCACTGCTGTTCTGCTGCCTCCAGATCTTCTTGATAGGCATAAAGTAATCCACTGCGTATCCAAAGGGCATCCAATTCTGTCTGCAGATCCTGCATGGAGGCCAACAGAACGGGATCCACAGGCGGCGGTTCCGTTGGCTCAGGATCAGGTGCATCGGTTACAGCGGTGGGAGCCAGCTGAGTCAGACGTTTTAGACGTTTCAGACGTTCCGCATAATTCTCGGCAGTTTGTTGGTAGCGATTGTTGGCCAGTTTGAACACATCCTGACCCAAGAGCGCCCGCGCCAAATCCTGATAGCGGGGATCGTCCAAAGTTCGGGAAGCCTGCAAAGACAGGTTGGTTTGAAACAAATCCAGCTGCGTTCGGGGAGGTGGCTGGAACCAACTGCTGGATAGCGAAAGTCCGACAATCAAAAGGGCCAAAAGGCTCAGCAAGTTGAGGATCCCATGGCGGAGAGAAAGCCAAGCAGGGGATGGGTCAGTAGAGGCTCCGACTTCAGGATGAGACATCACTGCAAAGGATCCAACTCAAGCGGGTTATATCTTATCCCCTGATTATCGTCGCTCCAGCCAATAGCGGTAGATCGGCAAGCCCAATTGTTGGCAGTGCCACTCCCGTTGAGTGAGAATACCAAACGGGTTGTGATCCAACGGGCCGGCGTGGGGATTCCAAAATTGGGGGTGTTCCAAAAACCGCGTTGCCATTTCTTCGGCTACCGCCTGAATATCCGATTGCAGAAATACCGGGCTACCCGGCTGGAGCAGCACAGCCAAGTCTGCCACCAGTTGCGGCTGCACCACGCGCCGTTTGTGATGGCGCTTCTTGAACCAGGGATCCGGAAACTGGATTGTCACTCGGCTCAGATCCCCTGGGGCAAACAGGTGCCGCAAGGACACATTGATGTTGGCGAAGAGAAAATGCAGGTTGTCGAGCTGCAGCTTATCCCCCCAGGCATTGGCTCGTTCCACCAGCGCCTGGCGAATTTCTACCCCCAAGAAATTCCACTCTGGCTGCTCTTGGGCGATGCGTAGCAAAAACCGTCCGCTACCCGTGCCAATATCCAGATGCAAGGGCTGCCCCAAGCGTCGGTACACCCGTTCCCAGTGGGGCGGGGGGGTGGGTTGCTGATATTGCACCTGCAATGGATTGACGTGTTGCCGCACCCGATGATTGAGGCTCCGCTGCAACGGGATCCCTACCCAGGGTCGGGGAGAAGAACGATCTTCTGGTTGGCTAACGGATGAATATCCCATCCCTCCCACGTCCGGTTCCATAGAACAGCCGCAAGTTTCAGCAACAGGCAAAAAAGCTGAGAGTACCTAGGCTACCACTGAATATCCTCAATGATTTGCCGCAGGATGTGGGCGGAGTGGTGTAGTTGCTTGCGCTCGGTTTCCGTCAGGGACATAGCGAGGGTGCGTTCTACCCCGCGCCGCCCGATGATATTGGGCAAACTGAGGCACACATCCGATAGACCGTATTCCCCTTGAGTGAGGCTGCTTACGGTCAAAACACGGTGTTGATCCCGCAGTAGAGCTTGCACGATCTGGGTTACCCCCAACCCAATGGCGTAGCTGGTAGCCCCTTTGCGACGGATGATCTCATAGGCGGCATTGCGCACCTGCTCGAAAATATCCCCCAAATGGGCGGGATCCCATTCCGGCGAGAGGTCTCCAATCGGGGTGCCAGCTACGTTCACCTTACTCCAAACTGCCACCTCGCTATCCCCATGTTCGCCAATGATGTAGGCGTGTAGGCTGCGCGGATCTACTCCCAAGCGCTCCGCCAGAAGGTAGCGAAAGCGGGCCGTATCCAGAACTGTGCCTGAGCCGATGACTTGCCCAGTCGGTAACCCAGACAGTTTCCAGGAGACGTAGGTCATGATATCGACGGGGTTACTCACTACCAGCAGAATGGCGTCGGGACAATGCTCCATCACAGCCGGGATCAAACTCTTGAAAATCTCGACGTTGCGCTGCACCAAATCCAGACGGGTTTCCTCAGGCCGCTGCTTAGCCCCTGCCGTTAAGATCACCACATCCGATCCGGCACAATCCGCCAGTTCGCCCGCCCGTACCCGTGTCGGCTCCACGAAAGGGATCCCGTGTACGAGATCCATCACCTCTCCTTCTGCCTTGTTACGGGCAATATCGCTGATCACCAGTTCGTCCAAGGTGTTTTGAATCACCATCGAGTAGGCACAGGCCATGCCCACCTGTCCGGCCCCAATGATGGATCCCTTGAGGAGGCGGCGAGCACTTCCCGGATGCACTAGCGTCTGGGCTTCAGAAACGGGCATAAGCGATGACCCTCTTGACCGGAGTTCTCCTCCAGCTTACAGAACGGAACGTAGTCATCGAGTGGGGGCAGCGGGAGTCTTTCACCCTGTTTTGAGATGTGGGCACGCTATCAGGCTTAACCCAGGTATAACCCTGTCTTTACTTCAGACCGAAAGGCAAACGGTAAGGTGTTGTCAGGAATACGTAGACCTGGCCACACAAATCAGCCTCGACAGCAACCGATTGCCGCTGGTTGGTGGAAGGAAGCCCAGCCTCAAGTGTGCTCAGTTTGCCCTATCGGAGCCAACCTATGCCTGAAACGATGCCCAGCCATTCTGCCGCCAGTCTGACGATTCAGGAGCGCCAACTGCTGGAAGACCTCTATCGGGGACGCAATCTAACTCCCTACACCTCCGGCCAAAAGATTCCTTTGCTTTCTGAAGAATGGGTGATCGTCTGCCGAGGGGTGGTCCAGCTCACGACCAGCTACCCAAATGGCAGTGAGGCGTTGTTGGGGTTTGCCGGGCCCTCCATGCCCCTGGGATCCCCTCTCACCCTGTTGGATCCCTATCAGGCAACAGCTTTGACGGCTGTGGATGTGTTGCGGCTGTCGGCAGCGGAAGTGGAGGCCTCAGAAGCCCTGAGTCAGGGTTTGCTCAAGCAGGTGATGCGCCGATTGCGACAAACCGAAGCTTTATTGGCTTTGGCAGGACGGCGACGAGTGGAAGATCGATTGCGACAATTGCTCTCTTTGTTAGCGGCGGAACTGGGATCCCCAGTTGCTGGAGGGGTTCGCATCCAGGTGCGCCTCACCCATCAAGATTTGGCCAATGCCATCGGTACTACCCGCGTCACCATTACCCGCCTCTTAAATCGCTTTCGCCAGCAGGGGTGGGTTACGCTGGATAAACACCGCCATCTTGTGATCAAACTTGCGGATGCCATCTGAGGTTCCTGCCGCAACACCGACAGCTTGGGTCACGGGTATTACCGGCTACTGGGGACGGAATGTCGCCCTTTGTCTGCTGCGGCAAGGGTGGGGGGTGGTGGGTTTGTCGCGGTGCCAGCCCAAGGATCTGCAAAGTTGGGCTGAAGCACAGGGCAAGAGCTTGCAATGGTTCCACTTCGATTTAGCTGACCCCAACTGGGATCCACTCCTGGATTTTCCTCAGGCAATCTTTCACTGTGCTGCTCGGTTTGATCAGGTTGATCAGGATCTGGCCTTAATGATGCAGGTGAATGTCTTGGGGCCGATCCAGCTGATCGAGCAAGGGATCCAGACGATGTCCGACGGGGGTCGCATTGGAGTATTCCTTGGGCAAAATGGCCGCATTGGCCTGCCAGGCTTGGGGGAGTTTAGCGCTACGCAAGCCGCTCTCTGGACATGGGCCGAAGCTCGCTCCAGATCCCTAGCGGGTTCACGCCTGTCCTTGAGCTTGGTGTTTCCGCCGCGTGCCCCTTCCGGGTTGCAAGCTCAGTTGGCCAGTCAACTCAGTCGCCCCCCCCAAATTCGCCAACGCCCGACGGCGGATCCCTTGGTGAAGGGGGTATTGGCAGGAAAGCGTCGGGTAGGGCGTTGGCCCTGGTTGGCGGGGGTTGCTACTTTGCTGTGGTAAGGGCCCTAGGCCAAGCTGGGGATAGGAGCGGCACTGGGTACCGACTTGCGCCAAGCCTTGGGCTGTTGGAATTTGTGCAGATCCTGGATCAGCTGCACCCAGCCATCCGACATCGACTCCACCAAGAGCTTGCCTTTTTCCGGCGTAGCGGCAGTAGCGTCTCCAAGTACACCACTCTGGGTCAGATCGCGGGTCACCCAAGCAAACGGAATTGCCCCTTCCATGCTGAGCAGACTATTTTCTGGTAGATCGTGAGGATACTCGCACACCAGCTTATCGGTTCGCACCGTTTCGGGCAGAATATGCATAAGAATGCTGGTTTCGCCATCGCCAGCATGAATACCAAATTCTCGTTCTTTCTCCGTAAACAGATCCCGCCCCTCGTGGGGGACACGCCAAGCCGCTACCGGGAAGAGCATGAAATCTTCGTACTTCTGGTGCACATCCCGCGCCACGATCTCCAGCACCTGCGGTTGGCCGCCGTGAGAGTTGAGGAAGACCAGCTTACGAAACCCAGCTCGGTAAATGCTTTCGGCCACTTCAGTTAGCACCGCCATCAAGGTTTGGGCGGTAAGGGCGATGGTGCCGGGGAAATGCCAGTGTTCATTGGCCTTGCCATAGCACTGGGTGGGCAAAACATAAGCCGGAATCTTGGGATCCAATTTTTCCATGGCGCGTCCGATGATGGCCGTGCCAATCGAAGCATCCACCACCAAGGGCAGATGCGGCCCATGCTGTTCAATCGAGGCGACCGGCTGGATGATCACCACATTCTCTTTGTCGGGCATGGCCTGAATCTCGGTCCAAGTCAGGTATGGGAAGAAACGGTGGGGTGGAACAAAGGTGTGCATCATGGCAGGATCAGTCAAATTCAGAGGGAGCGTTGCCTAGCACCATGCTACAAAATTGAGTTCACGAAATGTCTGCGACGAATCTCGCGACCGAGATTCGTCGCAGTGCTCTAAAAGCACAGGTTTGGCTGGATGGTGTAGACCGTAGAATGTGCGAAGCCGTGGCTTTTGCAGGGCTTCAGAAAATATTTCCCTTCAGGAGTGCTCTGGGATATAGCTTGCACCTTAGTGCTGCGAAATAGATTGAAAAGATTTGAGAAGCGCTGCGGAATGAGCGTCAATCATCTTCTGCGAACACAAAGCGGTACAGCTCATCCAGGGTGGGTTCCGGGCTTTCCAGGGCAAAGGCAACGGCATCTTCGATCAATGCCGTGGTCTCTGCTTGAATGGTTTGAAACTCCGCTTCACTCATCAGTTGGTGTTCTAGCGCGTAGCGCTCCAGCTGTTTGATCGGATCCCGTTGCCGCCAAAATTCCTTATCCTCGGGGCTGCGCAACTCGTCTGGGTCCGCCAAAGAGTGTCCCCGGAACCGATAGGTAATGCACTCGAGCAAGGTGGGGCCTTCTCCTGCGCGTGCCCGCTCAATCGCCTGTTGGGCGGCCTCTCGTACCGCCAGCACATCCATGCCATCGATCTGATAGCCGGGCATGCCAAAGGCCGGGCCTTTGCGATAGATATCAGTATCGGAGGTGGCGCGCTCGTGGGCCATACCGATCGCCCAGAAATTGTTTTCCACCACATACAGAATGGGCAATTTCCAAAGGGCGGCCATATTCAAACATTCGTAAAACTGGCCGTTGTTGCAGGCCCCATCCCCGAAGAAACAGGCGGTGACTTGGTCGGTACCCCGATACTTTGCGGAAAAAGCCGCCCCGGTGGCCACTGGGATCCCTTCGGCAACGAAAGCATAGCCCCCGAGGAAGTTGTGTTCTGCCGAGAACAGGTGCATCGAGCCCCCTCGCCCCTTACTGCAGCCGGTGGCCTTGCCAAAGAGTTCCGCCATTACCGCCCGTGCTGGGATCCCGGTGCTGAGGGCATGGACGTGATCCCGATAGGTACTGCACACATAGTCGCTGGATTTCAGCGCTTTGATTACCCCGGTGGAAACCGCCTCTTGGCCGTTGTAGAGATGCACAAAGCCAAACATCTTGCCCTTGTAGTACATCTCGGCGCACTTGTCCTCGAACAGACGACCAAGCGTCATATCTTGGTAAAGGATGCGGGCTTCTTCGGCAGAAATGCGGGCCGTAGCCAAGGGGGGCGTAAGTTCCTGAACCATGCTGGGAAAGGGCCAAAGGTGACAAATCTTTGCAGTCCATCAATTATTGCATGCCCCGGCCAGATTGCAGCCTTGCGAAGGGATCCCTTCTCTGCCCAGATAGAGAGGTTACCCGCTGGCTGAGAAGGTTAAACTGAGAGGCTAAGGCAAGAAGCTTTTCCATTGCGGCAGCGGTACAGCTTTTCCCGACTAGATGGAGGATCTGAGGCGGCCTGGAATCCTTATCAGATTAAGGAATTAGCCCATATGGACTGTAGTGAATATCGCTGGAAAAAGCTGTATTCAGAGATTGATGGAGCCGAGAGCCGTGACAGGGCCTACTCTTCTGTTTACTTACAACTCATGCTTGGGTGGAGAAAGTTTCGGCAGATTCACGCGACCGGATACGCATGATGGGAGCACGTTTGGTCAGCGGTGCTGCAGCAATGTTGTTTGCTCTGATGGTCACCCTGCTGGGGGGTTGGTACTTTACGGCGGCGATTGGGCTGATCATCTTTTTGGCGCAATTGGAGTTTTTCCGGTTGGTGCAGGCCAAAGGCAATGCCCCAGCCATGCGCACCACCATGTTTTCCAGCCAGATTTTGGTGATCTTGCAGCAGGTGAAACCGGAATGGACCAGTCCTGCTTTCATCGTGGCGGGATCTGTGATCTGTTTTTATCTGCTCTTTAAGCCGAAGGTGGCCACTATTGCCGATATTGCCACCTCGATTTTGGGATTGTTTTACTGCGCCTTGCTACCGAGCTTTTGGATTCGGGTCAGGGCTTTGCCCCTGTCGGAGGGGATCGGCGAGGGCTTGCAGATTACCCTGTTGGCGATCGGTTGTGTGATCGCGGCGGATGTGGGGGCCTACCTGTGCGGGCGGGCCTTTGGGCGCACCAAACTCTCCATCCTTAGCCCGAAAAAAACTGTGGAAGGGGCAGTGGCAGGCATTGCCGCCAGTATGTCGCTGGCGGTGGCGGGGGCTGACTACTTAGGCTGGCCGTGGGGATGGATCAGCGGCGGGGTCTTGGGGTTTCTGATCGGGTTAACCAGCTTGCTGGGAGACTTAACAGAATCCCTGATGAAGCGGGATGCCGGGGTCAAAGATTCTGGGGATCTGATCCCAGGCCATGGCGGCATTCTGGATCGGGGGGATAGCTACGTGTTCACCGCCCCGCTGGTGTTCTACTGTATGCAGTTGCTCAACACTTACTCGAGCGGATGAAGATTGCAGCTTCTTCTTCATCTAAAATCTGAAGAGATGGATGTCTAGAAGACCTATTAGCTAAGCGGCGGGTAGACCGCAGGTCGTTCCTAGCCCGCACTGTATTTGTGAATTGTTGTGAATTGTGTTTATGTGTTTACTCAATAAAGATGGGTGTCGGGAGTTGTCACGCCGGGGAGTGTCAATACTGCCATGTCTGGGATCCCTGCTGCCCCGTCGCCCGTTCCTCCCCGCTCTCTAGAGGGGTTAGACCTTGAGCAAATCAACCTGTCTGCCTCTTCCTTGGCGCTCCTGGAACACTGCCCCCGCCTGTTTCGCTACGTGTATCTAGAGCAGTTGATTTGGCCTTCTGCTGACGCTTTTGAACACGAACTGGAGCGGCAACACGGCCAACAGTTTCATCGTTTGGTGGAATTGCACAGTCAGGGGCGAGAGGTGGAGCCGCGTTTGCCCAGCTTGGATGAGGAGGTACAGCAGTGGTGGCGAGTGTTTTTGGCAAGCCCCCATGCTCATCCACAGGGGCGGGTGTTTGCGGAATTGCCCCTGTGGCAACGAATAGAGGGGTTTAAGCTGATCGCCCGTTTGGATCAGTTGGTGATCGCCCCGGCATCTCTCCAGATTGTCGATTGGAAAACCGAGCGCCAACGCCCTCTTGATAGCCACCTACGCAAAAACTGGCAGGTTCGACTTTATCCTTTGTTGCTCTGCGGAGTAGCGGAGCAACTGCCCTTAGAGAGCCCTTTTCGCCCTGAACAGGTACAGCTCACCCTCTGGTATGCCCAGCACCCGCAGCAACCCTTCCACTTGCACTACAGCGCTACCGCCTATGAGCAAGATCTGGCCCATCTGAAAGCCACCCTGACCCACCTGCGGCAATTGGAAGCGCAAAACTTTCCCATGACACCCCACACCGAACGCTGTGGCAGTTGTCTGTTTCGTTCCCGTTGCTATGGGCTGCTGCCAGAAGGGATCCCAGCAGAAGACCTGTTAGATTGGGTTTGGCCGACGGAAGAACCGCAGCAGGCTGATCCACAGGTTGATTGAGAGCGACCCAAAGCATCCCTCTAGAGCAAGGCCGGTTGGGGCAGAATCTTCTTGGGCAACAACCCATGTACTCCCTTCATCGGACTATTCACCACCTGGGTAATGTGAAAGTGGATGGCAAGGCTACAGAGCACATAGGCTTCTTCCCGCTCGATGCCGACAAACTTGTGCAGAAAATCGATCATCCGCTTCAGGGCCAGCTCAAAGGCTGTATCCAGATCTTCGGCAAAGCCCATGGTGATGAAATCTGTAGGGGTTTCCGCCATCGGCACCTGGAAATGCAAATCCTTGCGCAGGATCAACTGCAGGGTGCCATTCATGGAGGTCTCGATCGCCGTCACATCAATTTCTCCATCCCCCTGAGCGGAGTGGCCATCCCCCACCGAAAAGAGCGCCCCGGGCAGGAAAACTGGCAAAAAGACACGGGATCCCGCCTGCAGCTGGCGGTTGTCGATGTTGCCGCCATAGGCCCCCGGCGGTACGGAGTTGCGGCTGGTTTCGTCGGTGGCTACCCCCAGAATGCCGAAGAAGGGGCAAATCGGGACACGAATGCCGCTGCCAGGGGGAAATTCTGCCACCCCCCGTTCCAGATCCAAATCGATGAAGCGCAGCCGGGGTTGGTCGAACTCGCCGGGCAATGCCCCCCAACCGGGACGAATGGCATTGAAGCCAATCGGTAACCGGGGGGTTATCGACTGCAAGCGTACCTCCAAGACATCCCCCGGCTCTGCTCCCTCCACATAAATCGGCCCGGTTAACAAATGTGGTCCCGGCCCCACCCGTCGCTCGGCAGGTAGGGTTTTACAAATTTCGATGAACTCCGGTGTGAAGAAGTGATCCGGGGCTTTGCCGTAGTGGGCGAACCCCGAGTAGGTCTCCACTTGTACCACATCCCCCGATTGCACCCGCAAGGCTGGGGACAGGGTTGAGGAAAACCCGCCCAAATGAACAGTGCTGGGGGTGGCATTGAGGGTGTAGGTCGGCACAGATGGGATCCCTTACGAAAAGGTGCACTCAAATCGTGAATCAGGTTGCCCGTCAAGCTCGTATCTCTGGCTACCGAATTCTTCATGAATGTTCTCCTGTTTTGGCCCCTCTTCGGGAGGCTCAGCTACAGAACTTGTGCCCAACGTAACTCCAGCTCACCCGCAGACTTGCATACTGGGTAAGTGTTGTCCTCTTGCTTGCCAATTGTGATGTCTAGTGTCCCCACCCCTTGGGATGTGGAATTGAAGGGCCTCTACAAGCGCTTTGGGGATTTTGTTGCCCTGGATGGCGTCGATTTGCAAATTCGACGCGGCGAGTTTTTTGGCCTGCTTGGGCCTTCCGGCTGTGGCAAAACAACCCTGCTGCGTATTCTGGCTGGTCTGGAGATGGCCGATGGCGGGGATGTGCGGATTCGGGGCCGTCAAGTCGGGCATTTGCCCGCCCACAAGCGCAACGTCAATACCGTTTTTCAGAGCTATGCCCTGTTCCCCTTCATGACCGTAGAGGAAAATGTCGGATTTGGCCTGCGTATGCGGGGATTGCGAGGAGAGACCCTCCGCAAAAAAGTGGCGGCAGCCCTGGAATTGGTGGAGATTGGGGCGTTTACCGGGCGTAAACCCCACGAGTTGTCCGGTGGGCAGCAGCAGCGGGTGGCTTTGGCCCGTGCCCTGGTGAATGAGCCTGAAGTACTTTTGCTGGATGAGCCGCTGTCGGCTTTGGATGCCAAGTTGCGCAAGCAACTGCAGGTGCAGTTGTGTGAGTTGCAGCGTCGTTTGGGGATGACTTTTATTTTCGTGACTCACGACCAGGAAGAAGCCTTGGTGACCAGCGACCGGGTAGCGGTGATGCGGGCTGGGCGCATTGAGCAAATGGGGTTGATCGATGAAGTTTACGAACGTCCGGCGACGGCGTTTGTGGCGGATTTTTTGGGGGCGAGCAATCTGCTCAAGGGCACCGCCTGTGGCACCGACTGTGTAGATACTCCCCTGGGGAGGCTGAAGGTGTTGGGGATCCCGGCCAGCCAGGAGCCGGTGCACCTTTCGATTCGCCCGGAAAAAATTCAGCTCTCTCGCAAAGGTTGGGATCTGCTGCCCAATCAAGTGTCTGTACGGGTAGAGAACCTGATCTACACCGGGGCGGAGAACCAGTACCTGCTGCAAACCGCCAATGGCCAGCACCTTAAGGCCACTGCTCTCAATACTCTCAATACTGATAACGAAGATTTTGGCTTTGAAATTGGCGAGTCTTTGATGGCCCACCTACCCCCGAAAAGCCTGATTCGCTTGCGGCAGCCCCCTGCTATTCCCAACTCCACGGAGGAGCCTTGATGTTGAAGCTGCAATCACCTGTAGAGGAGAGGATCCCGCCTTCCCCCCTCCAGGGATCCCAGCAACAGGTGCGGTTTGGGGAAATGCTCACCCCGTTAGGGGAGCTATGGCGCAGCTTCATGTTTGTCGGGCCGGGAGTGCTGTGGGTGATGGGGTTTCTGGTGCTGCCGGGGCTGTTGTTGGTGGTGTACAGCTTCCTCAGCCGCGGGGATTTTGGCCAGATCCAACTGCCCCTCACCTTGGACAACTACCTGCGCATTCTCGGCTATGGCCCCTTGGGCTGGACACCGATTTACTGGCAGATTTTGGGCCGCAGTTTGCTGGTGGCAGCGGTGACGACCTTCTTTTGTGTGCTTTTGGCTTATCCGCTAGCTTTTTTTATCGCCGCGCACCCGCCCCGCCAGCGGGATCTGCTGCTGACCTTGGTGGTGATCCCTTTCTGGACGAATCTGGTGATTCGTACCTACGCCTGGATGTTAGTGTTGGGGCCGGAGGCTTGGCCGGCGCGTTTGGCCGCTTGGCTGGGGTGGATCCCACCCCAAACGGCGCTTTATCCCAGTTGGCTGGCGGTGTATCTGGGCATGGTCTACACGTTTTTGCCCTACATGGTTTTGCCCCTCTACACAGCGGTGGAGCGCATCGATTGGCGGTTGGCGGAAGCGGCACGGGATCTCTATGCTAACGGCTGGCAGGTATTCCTGTGGGTGCTTCTGCCCCAGACATTGCCGGGGTTGGCCTCGGGGCTGATTCTGGTCGGGATCCCCGCGTTTGGCATGTTCGTGGTGCCAGATTTGCTGGGGGGCAGCAAAACCCTGCTCATCGGCAATGTGATTCAGTTGCAGTTTGGCTCTAGCCTCGACTATCCCTTTGGGGCGGCCCTCAGCTTTTTGGTGACTGGGCTAACCTTGGCCTTGCTCTATGGTTACAGTCGTTGTGCAGGCACCCGCAGCCTAGAAGATCTGGTTTAAGGGGGGTGTCGTGGGCTTTGATCAGGGCGGCCAATTGTTTGCGCATCAGGATCCCAGGCTTATCCGTGAGTATGTGCTGTTCGGCGCTGAGGGTGAGGGGTACATCGGGATCCGTCGTTTCTAGGATGGCTTTATCTTCCAGGGTGACAGCCCGATCAAAACGGATTACTTCTGCGGCTGGGGTATCGACTTCGGTGTCGTTGCGCAGACAGAACTGCACCACTTGGGAGGCACGGTCGTTAATTGGGGTGGGGGTATTGACGATCACATGGCTGCGACCATTCGGGTAACGGATGTGGATGTGGTTGGTGAAAGGCAAATGCCAGATCAGAGTGGTGGTGCGTTCGGTTTTGCTGGCAGCAATACCCAGGTTTTGTTGCTGTAGCTCCGGGTTGGCCACACCCATGACCATGTGGCTGTAGATGCCGTAGTCCAGCTCCTTGAGCTCGAAGTGGCTGGGTAAGAGGTCTTCCATGCTGCCGAAGGTGTTTTGATGCACGAAGCTGATGTGGGCCGCATCGAACTCGTTTTCGCAAATGCGTAGGCCCGCGCACTCCCAGCGCTCATAAAACTCGTGAATCAGCCGAAAATGGGGATCCTCCGCTTCCGGGATCACCGGGATCCCCCGTAACGGCTCAGGATCCAGACACACCCAAGCGTACCCGTAGCGGGCCTGACAGGGAAAGGCCGGGATCCGGTAGGAGCGGGGAATAGAGGCTTGATCTTCCCATTGGGGCACCTTGACACAAGCACCAGTGCCATCGAACTCCCAGCCGTGGTAAGGGCAGCGAATATGGCCCTCGCAGACACTCCCTTTGGAGAGTTGTGCCGACCGATGACAACAGCGATCTGCTGCCGCCTGGGGTTGCCCCGTTTCGTCTAGCCAAAGGACAATCTTTTCCCCCAACAGCTCGAAGGGCTGCGGGGATCCCGCCTCCAACAGGCTCAGGGGCATCACAGGATACCAAAATCGCCGCAAGACAGGATGCTGAGTCACTAACATGGGGCACCATCATCAATCAACAAACCCAGATTCTATGTATCAAATTCGTGAACTCGGTTTGGTAGCCCGTGCCACAATCCCTCTGCCTCAAGGGAATCCAAGACGGCTGGATCTGTCCTTGCGCGGAGGGGATCAAGGACTCCGTCCCGCTAACGCGAACGGACATCGGGTAAGTTGAGAAAGGGAGTTGAGCCGCGATCTCTTTGGAGATAAGCAGCCCGAAGTCACATCAGTGCCCGTTTGTGAGGGATCCCTTGACCCAAACCATGCCTCCTCAAGTGCAGGCCACAGCTTCTGCCCCGGCCCCGAAGAGCAAAATCTTGGATGCCATTGTCATCGGCTCTGGGATTGGGGGCTTGGTTACCGCCAGCCAACTGGCGGCGAAAGGGTATGCGGTGCTGGTACTGGAAAAGTATCTGATCCCAGGGGGAAGTGCTGGGTATTTCGACCGTCCGGATCCCAATGGCAGGGGTTCTTATCGCTTTGATGTCGGGGCTTCTATGATCTTCGGCCTGGGTACTCAGGGCACCACCAACTTACTGACACGGGCACTGGCTGCGGTCGGTCAAACGATCGATTCTGTTCCTGATCCGGTGCAAATTGCCTATCACCTGCCCAACGGCTTAAATCCACGGGTGCATCGAAATTACGAGCATTTCTTAAAAGAGCTGTCGGAGTATTTCCCGGCTGAGTCCAGCGGGATCCGGCGTTTTTACGATGCCGCATGGGCCATTTTCAACAGTCTGAACGCGATGGAGCTGCTCTCGTTGGAGGAGCTGGGCTACCTGTTTCGCTCTTTTGTGGGCAATCCCCTTGGTTGCTTGACCTTGGCGCGGTATTTGCCAGTGAATGTTGGCCAGGTGGCGCGGCGCTACCTACGGGATCCTAATTTGCTGCGCTTTGTGGATATGGAGTGCTACTGCTGGTCGGTGGTGCCGGCGGATCGCACCCCGATGATCAATGCTGGAATGGTGTTTTGCGACCGGCACTACGGCGGCATCAACTATCCCAAGGGTGGGGTGGGGCAGATCGCCCAGAAGTTGGTGCAGGGGTTAGAGGCTCATGGTGGGCAGCTCCGCTACAAAGCGCGTGTCCGACAGATTCTGCAAGAGCGGGGGCAGGCCATCGGGGTGGAGCTGAGCTCAGGGGAAAAACTCTACGCCCGTAAGGTGATCTCCAATGCCACCCGCTGGGATACCTTTGAACACCTATGGCCGGGATCCCTGCCGCAAGCAGAACAACGCTGGCAAAGCCGCTACCAGCAATCCCCTAGCTTTTTAAGTTTGCACTTGGGTATTCGGGCCGAAGGGATTTGCGGCGAGCGAGATTGCCACCACATCCTGTTGGAAGATTGGGAGCAAATGGAAGCCGAGCAGGGCACGATCTTTGTTTCCATTCCCACCCTGTTGGATCCCGACTTGGCTCCCCCGGGCAGACACATTGTTCATGCGTTTACCCCCAGTTGGATGCAAACTTGGCAGGGGCTAACGCCAGCTCAATATCAACAGCAAAAACAGCAAGCCGCCGCTCGTCTTATCCGCCGTTTGGAGCAGATTTGGCCACAGCTGGGATCCCAGATTGAACTCAAAGAGGTGGGTACCCCCCGCAGTCATCGCCGTTTTTTGGGCCGAACCAATGGTACCTATGGCCCGATCCCCAATCGGGATCCCTGGGGTTTGCTGGGCATGCCCTTTAACCGCACGGCCATCCCCGATTTGTATTGCGTGGGGGATAGCACCTTCCCCGGCCAAGGGTTGAATGCGGTCGCCTTTTCGGGCTTTGCCTGTGCCCATCGGGTTGCGGTGGATTTGGGGTGAGCAGGACAGAAGCCTCCAACGGGCTAGCCCAGAGCCAAAATAGCTCCTGTCTGCGGATCCCGAGATGGCCGTTGGGCGGGTCGAGGCGACGGATTCAAGCGACCGACAACCGAAAACAGCTCCGACTGTTCTACCACTCCCTTAAAGCGCCCCTCCCGATCCACTACAGCAATCGGCACCTCTCGATCCCAGTAAAGGAACAGATCTTCTAGACTGGTTGAGGCTTGCACCTGTGGAAAATCCGTCTGCATGGCGGCCTGGAGCTCTTCATGTCCCATTTGCAACGAACGCTCCAAGTTTGCCGGAGTCAGCACACCCACGGGACGCCCTTGGCCATCCAATACGTACAGCGTGTTCAGTTCATGGCAACGCATTTGCTCTGCCGCCGCTTGTAAAGAATCTTGGCCGAGGATCAAGTGCAGGGTTCTCCGGGTAATGGAACCGGTTTTTAAGACTTGGGCGCGGTTCACCTCCTGAATAAATTGCCTGACATAATCATCCGCCGGTTGTGTCAGCAATTCCGAGGGAGATCCCACCTGTACCAAAGCCCCATCCCGCATCATCGCCACCCGATCCCCGATCTTCAAGGCTTCTTGGATATCGTGGGTGATGAAGACGATGGTCTTGTGAAAGCGTTCTTGCAGCTTCAACAGTTCCTGCTGCATCTCCCGCCGAATCAAGGGATCCAAAGCACTGAAGGCTTCATCCATGAGTAAAATATCAGGATCCGTGGCCAGAGCCCGCGCCAAACCCACCCGTTGCTGCATCCCTCCGCTGAGGTCGGCAGGATAACGCTCTGCCCATTGCTGCAGCCCCACCATCTCCAGAGTTTCCAGGCCCCGTTGCCGTCGTTTTTGGGGAGCTATCCCCTGAATTTTCAGTCCGTACTCCACATTTTCCAAAACTGTGCGATGGGGAAAAAGGGCGAACTTTTGAAACACCATGCCCATCGTTTGCCGGCGAATCTGACGCAGACGACCTGGCCCAACCCGCAGGATATCTTCCCCATCTACGTAGACCCGTCCACAGGTGGGCTGGATCAGCCGATTCAGGCAGCGCACCAGGGTGGACTTGCCGGAGCCCGAGAGGCCCATAATTACGAACAGCTCCCCCCGTTCAATCGTTAGGGAGATATCGGCAACGGCGAGAACATGGCCTGAGCTTTGCAAGAGAGCTTCTCGATCTAGCCCCTGCTGCACCTGAGCTAGGGCCAATGGTGGGTTGGGCCCATAAATCTTGGTCAGATGTTCAATGCGAATTTTGGGTTCGGAGGCACTCATGATCTACACAGTATGCAAGGCATTCAATTCAGTTCAGATAGATTCTCAGATAGATTCAACCTCCCTCGACATCTGCCACCGTCGCCAGCGTTTCCAGCCCCAGCCGATCAACCCGCGCCGATACCAAGAGCGTTGAAAATCAATGTGTCCCACCTGTTGCGTCACCCGATCCAGTGCAATTGCCAACAAGAGGATCCCTAGCCCGCCCGTAGCTGCCATCCCGACATTCAAGCCATTCAGGCCCCGCAGCACCACCAATCCTAAGCCGGGTACCGCGATCATGGAGGTGACCACCGACATCCCCAAGGCAAAGAGAACCGTTTGGTTGACCCCAGCCAGGATGGTAGGCATGGCCAAAGGGATTTGTGTCTCCCAAAGGATCTGGTTAGGGGTAGCGCCAAAGGCGTGAGCAGCTTCTACAACTTCCGCTGGCACTTGGCGAATGCCCAGGTTGGTGAGGCGAATCAAAGGTGGCAAGGCATAGATGATCGTGGCGATGACGCCTGGAGCTTCTCCGATGCCAAACAACATCACCACCGGCACCAAATAGACAAACACTGGCAAAGTTTGCATAGCATCCAGGAGCGGGCGCAAGAGCCCCTCGAAGGGATCCGAGCGAGCACACAGCACCCCCAACGGGATTCCCAGGAGCACACAGACCACGACTGCCGTTAACACCAGCGACAGAGAAACCATCGCCTCTTCCCAGGCCCCGACCCATCCGATCAGGCTTAAAGCCAGGAAGCTTAAGAATCCCACCTGTCTCCCGGCCAACTGCCAAGCCAAGGCTGTCAGGGATCCCAGCACCAAGGTGGGCGGACTGGTGACGAGGAGCTGCTGAAAGCCCTGCAACAGACTATTGATGGGTACCCGTACCGACTGAAACAAAGGTCGAAAGTGAGTGACGAGCCACTGAATGCCGCTACTGACCCAATCCGCAAAAGGGATGCGCACCTGATCGAAGGGATCCAGCAGGATACTCCAGAACAGGATGGGATCCGCCATTACCCAGCCACCTGACGAGCCTGCTCCAGCCAGCCCTCGAAGCGTTCCCGATTGGCCTCGATCCACTCCAGCGCGTGACGACGGATATCTTCCGGGCTTTTTTCGCCATCGTGTACCCGTTTCTGCTGAGCATTGACATCCTCAATTGGGATCGACACCAGTTCCAGCCAGCGCCGTGCCACCGGATTGGCCCGTAGATAGTCAGCATTGGCTACCACGCGGATGCGATCCACGGCAAACCCCAAGTTGCGGCCATCCACTACTGTATTGACCCGGTCAACATCCGCTTGTTCTTCTGGTAAAGAAGTAAAGGGCACCTCCAACCAAACCACATTCTCCTGTGGTTGCAAGAATGCCCCTGCCCAATGGGGAGAGTAGGCATAGGCAAGAATCGGCTCCCCTTGCTGCAAACGAGTGATGGTATCAGCGATCAGGGCATCGTATTCTCCCTGGACAAACTGCACCGTTGAGGTCAGTCCGTAAACCTCTAGATGATGCTCGGTGACTGCCGCGCAACCCCAACCCGGATTGCAACCCACCAAGTTAGCCTTGCCGTTGCCATCGCTATCGAACAAGCGGGCAATCTGCGGATCCTGCAGTTGCTCCAGGTTGCGGATGTTGTATTGCTCCGCAGTAGCTTTATCGATTAGATAACCCTGCACGGTGTTGTCCACCAATACCCCGACCCGCTCAAGACGGTCTTCTCCGCCGTTGTTTAGAATCATCGGGTAGTTCAAGTTTTCCCAATGGGCGGTGAGAAAGTTTACATCGTTGCTGCTGACGGCCGCATGGGCCAAAGCCACTTGCAGTTGTTGGGTTGGCTGAACACGGTAGCCCAGTTCGGATAAGCCCTCGTTGATGATCTCAGCCAAAAATAAAGAGTAAAAGTTGGTAGAAGCTGCTGGTTGAATCAGGGTACCATCCACCACCGCCAATGACTGAGCGGAGAGCTTGTCCTCCGCCAGGGATCCTCCCAAGAAGACCCATCCCAAAGTGAAGGCCACCGCAGAACTGCGTAGTAAAAATAAAGGTTTGAAGAGACTCATTGCAATGCAAACTCCGTAACGGAAAGGATCGAGGACACAACCGACGGATCGTTAACCTGAAATACGCCTCCTGTTAACGTTGTCTTTACCCGTATCCTGTTACCGCCCCAATCTTACAGCCTTTTCCGACTTCACACAGGCGCTTGAGCTAGGTAAAAAAAATCTGGAACAAGGGACTGACCTGAATCTGCTGTATCAGATAACGCTGGAAAAGGCTGTATCCTGCTTTTGCCACGCCGTTTTTGATGAAACCTCGCTGGGTGGCTCATCATGAGATGTCTCCATTGCTCAAACTTCATTGCTCGAAAAGGTGTGAGGGTCTATCCAAGTCCAGAATTCGCAATCTGCGAATCTACTGTAGCAGTCATCATGATTTTGCTTAATGTTTGCGAAGTGATAGTATTTGATTTGAATAGTTAATACAATAGCTAATACAACCGCCGGGGAAAGTTCCAATTCATGACCGAAATGGATTCAGACTTCTTAAAAAATAAACTTTTGGCCGGAATCCACGCTCAACAGTCTGGGGATCTTCAGGGGGCAGAGGCCATTTACATGGAAATCCTGACGGAGTGCCCCGATCAACCTGATGCCTTGCATCTGCTGGGTACGGTTGCTCAAGCCACAGGCCAATTAGAGTTTGCTGTCTCTCTAATTGCTGCTGCCATTGAGCAGGAGTCCAATGTTTCTCTGTATCATCACAATTTGGGCGTAGTCTATGAATCTTTAGGGCAACCCGAGCTTGCTTTAGTTTGCTATCAAGAGAGTTTCCGACTCGATCCAAGCGCTTACAACTCTGCCTTTCAAGCAAGCAAACTATTGATAAATCTGCGCCGACATGAAGAGGCAACTCCCCTTTTGTCTCAGATTTTAAAGAATTTACCTCAAGCAGGGATCCCTTCAGCAGAGTTAAATCTTTACCTGGCCATCACCCATTGGGAACAAGGTGAACATTCGATTGCGCTGAACCACCTAGAGAAGGCTTTGGAGTGGGATCCCAGCCTGGAACAAGCCAGATGGTTTTATCATCTTTATCTGCCGGCAATTTATCAAGACGAAGAGGAACTGAAAAATTTTCGCTCTCGTTTTACCCAACACTTGAATATTCTGATTCAATCCACTCCTCTTGAGACTCAGGAACAGTGTAAAACTGCTTTGGATGCGGCCAGCTTGGGCACCAATCATTATCTGCAATATCAAGGCTATAGTGATATTGAACTACAGCAGCAGTATGCTGACTTTATTCAAAAAATTGTTGTCGCTAACTCTCTAAGGTGGTCTTATTCTGTTCCTCTGCAATCTTCTCAGCCTGGAGATCCACTTCGTATCGGGTTTGTCTCTGATTCCATGCGGGCTTGTTCTTACAGCCGTCTTTCTCTGGGCTGGGTTAAGTATTTGAACCGACATCTATTGCCTGACCAGAAACGATTCCGGGTGTATGCTTATCATCTGGATTCTAAAACAGATTTTATGACAGAGCTATATCGACAATATGCGGATGTTTTTCGTCATATCCCAACGGGACTGGAGTCAGTAGTGCAGCAATTTGCGGAGGATCGGTTAGATGTTTTGGTGTATCTAGAAATTGGTTTGTCTCCTTTAATCTTACAATTGGCATCTCTGCGGCTGGCTCCAGTGCAATGCTCTACCTGGGCTCATCCGGTCACCTCGGGACTTTCCACCATCGACTACTTTCTTTCCAGCGATTTGATGGAGCCTGAAAACGGGCAAGATCACTACCGTGAGCAACTCGTTCGGCTTCCCCATTTAGGCACATGCTTTGAGAAGCCAATCTTGCCAATGCAAAAACAAGCTCGGGCAGATTTTGGTCTGCGAGAAGATGCTGTTGTTTATCTCGCCTGTCAATACTTGGGCAAATATCTTCCTCAATTTGATGATCTGTTTGCTGCTATTGCCAAGCGAGTGCCGAACGCCCAGTTTGTTTTTTTGGCGTTGCCCAATACGGCTATTGCAGAGAAGTTTTGTCAACGATTGGCCAAGGTTTTTACCAGCTTTGATCTGAATATCCATGAGCATGTGCTCATGTTGCCTCGACTGGATTATCAAGCCTACTTGGATTTGAATCGTTGTGCGGATGTAATGCTTGACTCCTATGGGTGGTCTGGCGGGATCACCACCTTAGAAGCCCTCACGGTTGGGCTGCCCGTTGTCACCTGCCCGGGGGAGTTGATGCGGGGCCGCCATACCTACGCGATGTTGAAAAGAATGGGCCTGGAAGTGCTGATTGCTTCTGATTTGACAGCATTTGTAGATCTAGCCGTACAACTGGGATCCGATCCTGATTTTCGCAGCCGCATGGCCACCGAGATTGAGCAACGACGGGATCTTCTCTTCGAAGACCAAGCGTGTGTGACAGCCTTGGGCCATTTTTTTGAGCATGTTGTGCTCAGCAGGGATCCCAGAAAATAAACAGGGGTTCGACAGGGGATCCCATGCTCCTAATCCCAATTTGCACCGAGACTGTAAGAGAGCGAAACTTTTGCAAACGAAGCGTCGTCTATCCTGGAGATGTTTGCGTTCTTGAGGATCGGGCTTATGTATGCGGAACAACCGAAATGGCTCTCCACCACCCAGATGAAACGCCGTCAATTTGTGGTGGCCAGCGTTACTGCTGGGTTTGCCTTGGCAGTACAGCCGATCTCCGCCCAAACCCTCACCACCGATAGCGAAGGGTTAGAAGCTGGCCCCGTCACCATTCCCACCCCCAACGGTGAGATCCCTGGCTATCGTGCCAAGCCGATGGGATCCGGTCTTTTCCGGCTGGTTTTGGTGGTGCAAGAGATCTTTGGTGTTCACGAGCACATTCAAGATATCTGCCGCCGCTTTGCCAAATTGGGTTATGTGGCGGTGGCCCCTGAGCTGTTTTACCGGCAGGGGGATGTGTCTCAGTTGCAGAGCTTTGAAGAGATCCGCGCCATTGTCTCGCAAGTGCCGGATGCTCAGGTGATGGCGGACTTGGATGCTGCGATGGATTGGGCAATTGGCAATGCTGCTGCCGATCCTGAGCGAGTGGGCATTACGGGCTTCTGCTGGGGCGGGCGAATCACCTGGTTGTATGCGGCTCATCAGCCCAACTTGAAGGCAGGTGTGGCCTGGTATGGCCGTTTGGTGGGAGAGTCTACACCCTTGACCCCAACGCATCCGGTGGATGTGGCGGCCAATCTGAACGCACCCGTGTTGGGCTTGTACGGCGGGGAAGATACCGGCATTCCGTTGGAAACAGTGGAACAAATGAAATCAGCCTTGGAAGCTGCCGGGGATCCCTCGCAATTTGTCATCTACCCAGATGCCCCGCATGCCTTTTTCGCCGATTATCGCCCCAGTTACCGGCCAGAAGCAGCAAGCGATGCTTGGGAAAGGCTACAAGCTTGGTTCCAGGAACACGGGGTGGTGTAAGGATCTTGACGGAAACTGATCTGGATCTGGTCAAGATTTAGCTTTGCAAGGTCTGGAGATTGGGGCAAGCTGGTATATAACTTACTTCGGGCCAGGTCATGATTGGGTGCTGTAGGGGTTAACCCATCCAGAACAATGGATTGGGTTCCCCATGCAAGCAAGATCTGGCTTAGGTATCCCTTCGCCCTCTTGGGGAACCAGCATGAAAGCCTATGAATTTTTGACCCATACCGGCGTGGATGGTCAGATCATTTTGCCGCTAGAGGCCCAGGAACAGTTGCCCAAAAATCGGATTGTGCGGGTGCTGGTGCTGGTGGATGATCTGGAGTCTGGCCCGATGGATCCGACGGATCCCTTTCGGCGCAAATTAACGGAACCGCAGGAACAACTGGACAAGGATTCCTTGTGGCTTGAGTCCCCCACCCTTCCCTACGATGGCATTTGAGGCAGATTATCCCCCGATCCCAACAACTGCTTGGCCCGCTGCACAAAAACCTCTACCGTCAAGCCGTTGAAACCCATCAACTCAGTTGGTGTGGCGGTGGTTTCCCCCCGTTTCCAGCTCAAGAAATCCCGTGGGCCAGCGTAGCGCAACATCAGCGGCTCCAACATCAAACTGGCACCCCCCGTCACCCCAATCAAGGCATCCCCCGCCAACAGATCCCGAAACTCTGTATCCGCTAGAAACGTTCCATCCGGTTGGGCACAGGTGAACCAAGCCACATCCTCAGGGCGATACAAACGGCGCGGGTTGACCACCGACACAATTCGGGATCCGATCCCTTGAACGTTCAGCTGCTCAGCCGCCTCAAACACGGGTAGCAGGATCATATCCCCCACCACTGCAAAGACCACGGTTTTGGATCCGGGGAGTTCCTGGAGTAGGGTGCAGCCCTGTTCCACCGCTTGGCGAGCTTGTTCTAGGGTGGTGCGGATGGGTAGAGGTGTTTTGCTGGCGATGATCGGGATCCCTTTGTTGAAGGTGCCCAATGCCCACTCGTAGGCGGCTTGCGTACAGTTGGCATCCGGTGGAAAAAGCGGGAAAACATTGCCGTTGCGCATCATGGCCGCCAGGTAAGCCTCAATTTCTGGCCGTTGGTGGGTCCAGCCGTTGCGCCCCTGTTCCAAAGCCCCGGCGGTGTAGAGGGCAATCAGAGAAGGGGTGGGTCGGCGCAATTCCGCCATCGCCTGGGTCACCGTCTGCCAGATGGGCAGGCCGTTGATGGCAAAGGATTCATAGGAACACCACAAGGCCCGCCCGCCGAAAAGCGCTAGGCCCGCCGTCAGCCCAGCACAGGCATCTTCGCTGAGAGGTTCATAGACCTGTCCGTGGGGCTGCTGGTTGTAGAGGGGATCCACGGTGGGGTGAATCACCTTCAGGCCCTGGTTGATGTTGGCGATACCGGAAGCCTCGTTACCATCGGCATTGGCCACCAGAAAAGTGGGATCCTTTTGTCCCACCTGCACCACCATTGCGCCCATAGCCGTGGTAGAAACCTGTTTATCCCCCAGGGGAAACTCCGTTAGGGTTAGGGATCCCAACTCCGGCAGCAGACGGATGGATTCGGTTACCACCACTTGGGCGGCAGGGCCACCGGCGGCCCGTTCACAATTTTGCCGCACCAAGGCCCAGGCCGCCGGAGCCAAGGCGCGCGCTCGCAGAGCCGCAACGATATCGGGGTTGTCCAGGGTGTGGTGGCCGTAGAGGTTGTGGGATTTGGAGCCTTTGGCATGTACACCGGATCCCTTCAGTTGCTTGAGAATGAAAACCGTCAGTTGACCTGCCATCGCCGCTTGGCTGGCCCGCTCCATTTCAGTGAGTACCCTCTGGGCAAAGCCGATCCGCCCCTCCCAGGAAAACTGGGTGCTATCCACGTAAGGGCCGGGCTGCCCGGCATCATCAAAGTCTTTGGCATCTACCAGCACCACTTCCTCAAAACCATTGCCCCGCCAGTACTCGGTCATTTGGGTATTGCTAGCGGTGGAAACCATGCTGTGGTGCTCTTGACTATAGCCATTCCAAACCAGTACGGGCAAAAAGTTGGTGCGCTGGGGAAACGCGGTGTGAAAATGACTCAGGGAGCTCATCACATAAGGCTCCCCCAATCCACCATCTCCAATGGTCACCGGAAAGAGGCGATCCGGGTACAGTAAGGCTCCTGCCATGGCAAAATGTTGCCCCTGACCCAATGGCCCTGCTGGAGCCAGCAGGCCGGGAATATAGCCGGACAGGTGCCCTAGCAACCCCTCCCGTTCCCGAAAGCGGGCCCGCAAATCTGCGACGGTGTGAATGCCCATCCCCGCCAGGGATCCATCCAAAAACATGGCGGCATAAAACCCCGGTGCATGATGACCAACTTCGGTGGGGATATTCTTATGGCCCAAATACACCAGAGCCGCATAGGCTTCCGCTTGGCTAGCAAACCCACCTGGATGCCCTGAGGCTTTGCTAGCGGTCATTTGTAGGATCAGGTAGCGTAGCGCATCGGCATAGAGCAACGTTTGATAGGCCGCCACTCGACTACCGGGATCCGTCAGCTTGCCTGTATCGATATCGACCGCAGGGGTATGGCCCAATAGGTCAAACTCTGGCCAGGGATCCCCAAAATACTGGATCCCATCACAAAAGGCCGGGATCTGAGTAGTTGCATCCTGAGCCAGTGTCATCAGCGCAGCCTCGCTTTACTCGCGTGAATTTCCTCCTCACTGTAAACCTGATTGCGCCAGTCGTGAGAAGCTGAAGATTCCTACTGCCCTACTGGGAAAGGGATCCCGTTTTTCCCTTACCTTCTCTACATGACATGTCTCTTTCTCCTCATCTGGCGGTGTTCCTGGCCAGCCAGCCCCATCCTCCAGAAGTCTATACTCCCTCTACGGTTGCTGAACTGGCTCAGCTCCTCAAAGAACACCTAGAAAGCCACTCGGGACAAACCCTGTTGGTGGCTGGGAACGGCAGCAAGTTGAGTTGGGGCAATCCGACGGGATCCGACGTTCGGCTCGTTAGTACGCGGCAGTTGAATCGCTTAATTGACCATGCGGCTGCTGATCTCACCGTCACGGCGGAGGCGGGTATGACCCTGGTGGAATTACAGCAGATCTTGGCGGAAAAAGGGCAATGGTGGCCAGTAGATCCCCTTTATCCAGACTGGGCCACGTTGGGTGGGATCATCGCCACAGCCGATACAGGTTCTCTGCGGCAACGCTACGGCGGGATCCGAGATTTAATTTTGGGGATCACCTTCGTGCGCGCGGATGGGGCAGTGGCCAAAGCCGGCGGACGGGTGGTGAAAAATGTGGCGGGGTACGACCTGATGAAGCTGTTCACCGGATCCCTGGGCAGTTTAGGCATTTTGACCCAGGTGAGCTTGCGGCTTTATCCTCTTCCCGCCGCCCAGGGTTGCCTAAAAGGGACGGGATCCCTGATGGATTTGGAGGGGTTGTGTCAGCAGCTTTTGCAAGCCAAGATTAGCCCAGTTGGGTTGGATCTGAGACTGGATGGGGGTAAACCGGATGTGGTGCTCCTCTTTCATGGTTCCAAGCGGGTGATCGCCGAGCAGATGGCCCAAACCCGAGCCTTGGGTGAGGCCCTGCATTGGCAAGACGAGATAATAACCGAGATAACGACAATGCCAACTGAGGCGGGGCAAGCCCTGACAACTTTGCTGCCCAGTTCAATCCGTTCAGAAACAGTGCTGGTGAAATTCGGATGCTTGCCCAACCAGAGCCTTGGGGTTTTGCAGCAGTTTCAAACCCTTTTCCCCGGCTGTTGGGTACAACTACATCGGGGCTGTGGCCTAGGGCGAGCTTGCTTAGCCAATCCAGACAGGGGATCCCTGGAACAACTGCGGCAGCACTTAAAGCCTGTGGGCGGTTTTCTAAGCCTGCTGGAAGCTCCACCAACCTTGAAAGCAGCCCTTGCCCAAGACTTTGGCCCCGCCGGGATCCTGATGGACAAACTTCGTCAGCAATTTGACCCCGCCCGTATTTTCGGCTCTAGCCCAATCTAGCCGCTAGCTAAACCCTACAAAGCTCCAAAGCGAGCAGGTAACGGGATCCCAAGCATCCCCAGCAATTTTTGCGCTGCATCCTGCCCCGACAGCCAGGCTCCTTCTATGCGGCTCCCCGCACACCAATCCCCCGCACACACCAGCGGCAACCCTCCCGAAGCAGCATCCGAATAGCAGGGAATGCGGGTTCCCAAGCTGGCCAGGCCCATGGTTTCGATGGGTAGAGAGTAGCGCCAGCGGTGCACCTGCATCCACTCCGGCGTGGCTAACTCAGGTTGAACCCGTTTAGCGGCATGCGCTAACAATTCTCGCCCTGCTTGATCCAGCTCAGATGGGGTGGCATCCACGTGTAAAGACGACCACTCCGGCCCTCCCTGCGCCACTATCACTGGCGGCATCGATTCTGAGCGTTTGCTGCTATCCAACCCTAGCCAGACCAGCAGGGGATCCTCCAGACATTTAATTCCTTTCCAGTTGGGCAGCGGCATTCCTTCCCCATAGCCGGCCAACACCGCGATACAGGGCAAATATTCAGCGGATTCCAGCAAGGGCAGCAGATTGCTAGCGGGGGGGATGGCCTCTTGCAGCAGGGGTAGCATCTGGGGGGCTGGGATCGCCACCACCATCGATGCAGCTCGATAAACACTGCCATTATCCGTGTGAACCTGCCAGGTTTTTTCCAGCGGTTTCAGGCTGACCACACGAGTTTGCCGCAGCACCTGTAGCGAGGTTGCCATGTGCTTGGCCAGAGCCGACATTCCCTCTGGGCAGATGTAGCGCGGTTTTTGCTCATTGGGATCTTCTGGGTGCAGCCCGTCTGAATCCAGAAGATGCAGCGAGCGTGTCCATTCTGTCAGTAGCCCCAGGCTTAGCAGCTCTTTCACCCAGCGGTTGAACCCATCGGAATCAGCAGTCAGGTATTGCGCTCCATGATCCACCGGCACCGTTTGTCCGGCATGTTCAACCCGGCGCGTGGCCATGCGGCCACCCAAACCGGCAGATTTCTCTAGCACCAAGACCTGCAACCCTGCCCGCAACAGTTGCCTGGCACAAACCAAACCGGCTACCCCGGCCCCGATCACGATCACATCAGCAGACTGTAGGTTGGTCGCGTCAGCCTGCGTTACTGCTGCTTGAGTCTCTTCATCCGACATACTGAGCCTACTGCTTGTAACCGGATCTGCACTTTCAGTTGCCTCGCCAGCGCATGGGATCCCAGTGACCCTCCGCGTCGTGAATAGCATGCTACAGCCTTTTCCAGCGTTATCTGACACAGCAGATTCAGGTCAATCCCTTGTTCCAGAGTTTTTTTACCTAGCTCAAGGGCCTGCGTGAAGTCGGAAAAAGCTGTAATGGGTGCGAAGCACAATCACAATTCTACCGACCCAGATGTGACAGCATGGACATCCAATCAACATCCATCCAATGGATTCCAATGAATATGGATTCCAATGAATGATGAATAAGGAAGCACCCGTGAAACGAATGGGGATCCTCCTGTGGGCAGTGCTGGGGTTGAGCGGATCGCCGCTGTACTCGGAGAGCGCTGGCAGTCGGAAGCCCCGCCAGTCGCGATTCAGTCCGAGATCCGAGGCTCCAAATTGCACATTCAGTTTTTGCCCGCCCTTGCCCCCGGCACTACAGTTACATTAAAACTACGCCCCATTTTCACTCCCACTACTTCAGGGGCTTACCTGTATGGGATCACCGCTTTGGCCAGGGATAGCCAGCCCTATCTCCATTTTCTTGGTTATGGTCGAGTAGTGTTCACGGATGGGGGCCATGGAGGGCGCCAGCGCTTTTGGCCTCTACACCGTTGAAGGATTGCCTGAAGATGGCAATTCTTCATTCAGAGCAACATCTAAAGTAAAATCAGCCCTAGTTTGATCCCGGCGGTGACGGCTTCGGTGCGACTGGTGGCCCCCAGTTTATTGAACAGAGAGGTGATGTGAAATTTGACGGTGTGCTCGGAAATATGTAGTTGCTTGGCGATGGTTTTGTTGCCGGATCCTTCTGCTAGCAGGGTTAGAACCTCGATCTCGCGCGGAGTGAGTTGAGGGGGAGTTTCCCCTAAAGCAGAGTTTCCGGCAGAGGTCAGAGAGAGGGCGACAGACCAGCGCAGATGATCTGGATGAATAACCCACAAACCTGCTACTGCTGCCTGAACCGCCTGCCGGATCTCTTCCGCAGTGGCTTCACGAGTTAGCAATGCCCGCCCCTGTGCCAATTCCCCCCAAAACAAGGGATCCCCGCTGGCGGAGAGGATCACCCAGGCTAGGTTTTTGTCCTCCAACCAGAGAGAAGCCTCGGGAATGGGATCCAACTCATTCCACTCCAGGACAACCGCATCTGGCTCTAGCGCCTCAATTTGCGCGGTTAATTCCGGAATCCGGGTTTGCCCCACCACTCGGAGGGGATCCCGATCCAGCAGCGATACCAACCCCAGACGGGATATTGTGCTGGAGGCCACCACCAACACAAAAATGGGATCCGGAACAGGATCCCGCATATCTGGCTCAGGTTCGTTTAGGCTTCGCCCCAAGGCCGTTCTCCCACCACTAAGCTCACTTCCAGCAAAGCCCCCGCCCGAATTACCCGCAGGTTCACCGTTTGCCCAATCCGCTCCGGCCCCAGCAAGGCCAGCACCTCGTAGGTATCCGTAACTGGAACTCCCTCCAGCGCCACCAACACATCCCCGATCAACAACCCCGCCTGTTCTGCTGGGCCTCCGGGTTCTAGGCTAATCAAAATCACCCCAGAGGCCGCCGACACCTGTAAAGACTGGCGCAGAGCTTCCGGTAGCCGTACCGATTGCATCCCGACTCCTAGGTAGCCACGGCTGATGCGCCCTTTCTCCAACAGCTGGCTGGCCACCCGTTGAACGGTGTCGGCGGGCAGAGTGAAGTCCAATTTGCGGCCCAAACGGGCAGTATTCATACCGATCCAATTCCCCATGGGATCCAACAATGGCCCCCCAGAAAACCCAGGGTAAAGACGGATATCGGGGCGAATCACCCGCTCAAGGCGAGGGCCACGACGGGTTGGCCAGCCTTCTAGGAGGGATCCCACCACCCCCAAACTGGCGGATACCCCTTTTTCTCCCAGACGGGCCAGAGCAATCGCCAGGGATCCCACCCTTAGGTTCTCCAGATTTGCCACCGGCAGAGGCGAGATGGCATGACCCGATTCCAGTTTCAGCAGAGCCAAATCCGTCCCCGGATCCCGACCGACTAGACGTGCTGTAGAGGTTTGCCCGCTGGCCAGCCGCACCGGGATCTCTTCTTCCCGCTCCAGGGTATGTTGCGCGGTTAACACAAGATCCGACTGCCAGTGGATCCCTGAAGAGGGAAAGTGATAGCGACCCAAGACAGAGACGACTGCGCCAGAGGCCTGCTGCACCACATCAGCCAGAATCTCGGAAAAACCAACCAGAGGATTCGCAGAATCCATAGGAGCACCTCAAGGGGAAACGCTATCCCCAGCATGAGGCCTGAATAGGTGGGATCCCTTCGCCCAAAGGAGGAGCTCCATCCCTGGAAAAAGGGTTAGGGAGTTACCCAAAAACTCTTGGTTACAGCCTTTTCCAGCGATACAGACTACAGCCGATGCAGGCCAACCCTTTGTCTGATTCTTCTTGACCTTGTGTCGTCCATAAAGTCGGAAAAGGCTGTAGCTTCAATCTAGCCCGCAGAAACTGGACTTTGTGGAACTCCAGGTTGACGCAAACAAGGATTAAGATGATCGAATGTTAAGTACTGTCGATATATAGAAGCCAATCAACTTATCTGCAAAAGATTCCCTATGTCGACAGTACCTAGCCTTACAAAGCTTTCAGTATTTTTACTGAAGCCCGAAAATACGAAGACCTCGTAAACTAATCAAAAGCTTCTTAGTTTTACACCTTAACTCTACAAGAGCAATCTCTAGATGTGGCCCTTGCGCAAGTTTTTTGCCGCAGGGTTCAAGATTCTATTGGCCAGTGAAGGGAAGGTTTCGGAATATGCTTTGGGTCGCACTGGAAAGGGTATTGCACCTGGCAATTGATGGGATTGAAGTGCCCTGCAGACCTTTGGGAAACATTAGGGAGCGGGAAGCTCAGGCTACTTCCATCAAGTTTTTTTAAGGAGAGCAATACCATGCAGAGAATCGAAGACAGCCTAGTCCAGGCTTTAGCCATCGATGGAGCTTTGGGAGTGGCTTTGGGCGACTGGAAAAGTGGAATGTGCCTGGGATTTAAGGGTACCAACAGTCCCGCTTTTCCCGAAGCCAACTTGGAACTGGCTGTAGCGGGTAATACGGAAGTGATCCGCGCCAAGATGCGCGTTGCGGAATCTCTCAAGTTCAACGATGAAATTGAAGAGATATTAATTATTCTGGGGACTCAGTATCATTTGATGCGTCTCATTAAAACTGTAAACGGATTGTTTTTCTACCTGGCTTTGGATCGGGCGAAGAGCAACCTGGCCCTCGCCCGGCTCAAGCTGAACCAACTTGAGGCCGAATTAAAAATCTGAATCTTCCTGAATGTTCTGATCTGAACAGATCCCTCCTGGGATCCCTATCAGGACACAGGTCTGAGATCAAACCAAGATCAACGATCAAAACGATCAACAAGATCTCAAGATCTAGGATCTAGAGAGAGACCAGACAGCCAAAGTGCGGAACCGGGGACTTGAACCCCGAAGGTATTGCTACCACTAGAACCTGAATCTAGCGCGTCTACCATTCCGCCAGTTCCGCGGCGATCTACAAGTCTGCCGAAGAAAAGGGATCCCTGTCAAGGCCTAGATTGGGGTTGGCAGATTGGGTGGGATCCCTCCAGCGGCTACATCTGTGCTGAAGCATTTGTGCTAGGCTCTGCTGCGCATCGTCAAAACCCAGAACTCACTTTGGCTGCTTTTACCTTTACCTGTGAGGGCACCTGCCCCCATACCCAGGCTCGTGCTGGATACTTCACCACCCCCCATGGCGGGATCCCGACCCCTTGCTTTATGCCGGTGGGTACTCTAGCCAACGTGAAAACTCTTACTCCTGCTCAACTGAAAGAAACCGGCGCTCACATCATCCTCAGCAATACTTATCACCTGCACCTTCAACCGGGGGAAAGCATCATCCAAGAGGCCGGGGGGCTGCACCGTTTCATGGGCTGGTCGGGCCCCATCCTCACGGATTCTGGGGGCTTTCAGGTGTTCAGCCTCAGCGATATGCGCCAGATCGACGATCAGGGGGTGACCTTTCGCTCCCCTCACGACGGCCGTACCATCCACTTCACGCCGGAGCTCTCGATTCAGATTCAAAATGCCCTCGGCGCGGATGTGATCATGGCCTTTGACGAGTGCCCCCCCTACCCCGCCAGTGCCGATGCTGTGGAACAAGCCGTATCTCGTACCACCCAATGGTTAAAGCGCTGTGTAGAAGCCCATCATCGTCCCGATCAGGCTCTCTTTGGCATCGCCCAAGGGGGCGTTTATCCCGAGTTGCGCCGCCGCTGTGCCGAAGCGATTCGCCAGTTGGATCTGCCCGGCTATGCCATTGGGGGTGTCAGTGTCGGAGAGCCTCCCGAGCTCATCCAGGCGATCGTGCGCCAGACTGCCCCCCATTTGCCAGCGGATCGACCGCGCTACCTGATGGGGGTGGGCACCTATGAAGAGATCCGCTCGGCGGTGGCATCTGGGGTGGATTTGTTCGACTGCGTGATCCCCACCCGCTATGCCCGACATGGCACCGTCATCAGCCGCGGCAACCGCTGGAATATCAAAAATGCCGAACATCGCCGCAGCCTAGAGCCGATTGACCGTGAGTGTAATTGTTATACTTGCCAGCACTTCAGCCGTGCCTATCTCTGCCATCTGATTCGGGCACAGGAGCTCCTGGGTTACACCCTACTTTCGATTCACAATGTGTCGGAGCTGATGAACTATACCCGCAAAATGAGAGTGGCAATTCTGGAGGGACAATTTCACGAGCACTGGGATCCCTGGATCTGAACCTATTTAGGGTTGGTGCTCCGCATCACTGTCGCGACTGGGCTTAGCCGGGGCAGAGACGGTCGAAGAAACCGCCGCTTTGGGAGGTGTGGGCAGAGGATCGCAGGAAAAGTGCTCCAACCCGAAACAGTAGCCGACGCTGCGTACCGTCTGGATCAGGTTGGGCTGGCGGGGATCCCGTTCTAGTTTTTTGCGCAGCGAGAGGATGTGGGTATCAACGGTGCGGGGGTTATCTGTAGAATCCGGCCAGGCTCGCTCTAGCAGCTCTAGGCGAGAAACGGGATCCCCATTGGCCTGAGCCAGCACCATCAACAAACTAAATTCCTGGGGGGTGAGGTCGATCCCTTCGCCAGCCAGGGTAACGCGCCGCTGGACTAAGTCGATTTTCAGCTCCCCATACTGCAAAAAAGTGGGGGGCACACTGCGACGGAAACGACGGGCCAGGGCCTGAATGTGGGCATCCAGCAGTTGCATACTGAGGGGCTTGGTCAGGTAATCGTCTGCCCCCGCTTCCAGCCCGGCGATGATATCCGCTTCGGATCCCCGTTGGGAGAGCAACAGAATCAGCAGATCACAGTGGCGCTGAGCCCAGTGACACAGTTGCAACCCGGCCCGGTTGGATAGCTCTGCATCCAAAATCATCAGGTGAATGAGTTGCTGTTGCAGTAGAGTCTTCGCTTGGCGGATCGTATCCGCCTCACAAACCTGATGCCCCGCCTGTTGTAGATGCCAACACAGCAAGCTGCGCAGGTGAGGGTTGCCTTCTGCCAGCAAGATTTGTAGGTGTTGCATGGCCGTCCTCAATGGGGAAAAAGGAGAAAATTGGCTGACCAAGAACACGATGAAAACGCCCACTTTGGACGAAAATAGCCCTATACACCTCCGCAAGAACTTTCCCTGGCTACCCATTTGCATCCTGCCCACATCATAGACAGCCCCCCGGCCGCGGGCAATGCTGGTAAAGTGGAGTGCCCGTTCGCTAAACCCCATGACCGATTCGCCTTCTTCTATTTCCGAGCGCAAGCAGGATCATCTGGACATTGTTCTACAGCAGGATGTTTCCGCCAAAGGGATCCGCACCGGGTTTGAACGGTTTTTTTTCGAGCATGTGGCTCTGCCGGAGCTGCACCTGGATCACATCGACTTGAGCAGCGAGTTCTTGGGCAAACGGTTACAAGCGCCCCTTTTGATTAGCAGCATGACCGGAGGAACCGGCTCCGCTCATGAGATCAATGTGCATCTGGCCGCTGCCGCCCAACACTTGGGGATTGCCATGGGGGTGGGATCCCAGCGGGCCGCCCTAGAACACCCGGAATTGGCCTGGACTTACCATGTGCGCAAGGTGGCCCCGGATATTCTCTTGCTGGCCAATCTAGGGGCCGTGCAGCTCAACTATGGCTATGGGTTGGAGCAGGCTCGTCGGGCGGTGGAGATGATCGAGGCGGATGGGCTGATCCTGCACCTGAATCCTTTACAAGAGGCTGTGCAGCCCCACGGGGATTCCGATTGGCGTGGATTGTATGGTCGCATCGAGCAGTTGGTAGCCCAGTTGCCGGTGCCGGTGATCGTTAAGGAAGTGGGCAATGGTCTGAGCGTAAGGGTTGCTCGGCATTTAGCAGAGTGTGGAGTCGCCGTTTTGGACGTAGCCGGAGCGGGTGGCACCAGTTGGAGCGAAGTGGAGGCCCATCGGCAACCGGATCTGATGAGAAAACGCATCGCCCAAGCCTTCGTGGGTTGGGGGATCCCGACCGCTTTATCGCTGCTGGAGATTCGTTGTCAGTTGCCCCATTTGCCCTTGGTGGCTAGCGGTGGGATCCGCAACGGCATTGAGGTGGCCAAAGCCATCCGGTTGGGAGCCAATCTGGTGGGGATGGCGGCTCCGGCTCTCCAGGCGGTCTGTGGGGCACAAGAGCAAGCGGTGGTGGAGACTTTTGGAGCGGTGATTGAGGAGTTACGCATTGCCGCCTTTTGTACGGGATCCGCCAACTTGGCCCAGCTCAAGCAAGCCCCTCTGCGCCGTCAGGATACTTGGGATCCCTTGCCTTAATGGGTGGGGAGTTGGTCTCTGCCCTCATATCCCGAGCACCTGCCATAAACTGACAGTCAGTACCAAGGCCCCCAGATGGGAGAGCCACTGCCAGCCTTGCCGGGCTATTTTTTGGATCAACACCCAGGAGAGCACGAGGGCCACAATCAGCGTGGATCCCTGCAAAAAGTCGATCACCGCCGGATGGGCTGTCCAAGTCGGTAGGGTGGATCCCGTCTGGCCAAAGGTTGCCCAAGTTACCGGCAAAATCTGCCCGGCCTCCGTCAAGAAGAGGGGCCAATAAAAGGCCAAGGTTCCTCCCAGCACCAGGGGCAAATAGCCGTAGATCATCTCCGCAAACCCCCGCTGCCCTTTCCCTTTCCTCATCCCCTGCTGTAGCCAAGTCAATCCATAGGCCAAAACCGGGACAACGCTAGGGATCCCGAGCGCCAACAGAGCCGCTGCCAGATGAGGCCAAAACCCCTGCAAATCCCAGCTCAACCCCCACACCTGCTCAATCCAGGCCAGCACCTGCGGCAAACAATGGAGGTAGATCCCCCCCAGCAGCAGCAATAGCAATGCCACCTCATGGGGGCGCGGGGTATGGGTGGTCCACAGTTCAATCCCCGGCGGGCGCAGGTTGAACTCCACCGAGCGGTGCGGGCAAGCTTTCAAACAGGTCATGCACAGCACACAGTCTTTGTTATCCTGCAGTTGCGCTGGATGGGAGTAGAGGGGGCAGCCCCCGGTTTCCAGGCCTTCCCCTTTTTGTGGCCCACCCTTGTAGCACTGGTAAGTGGTGCATTCCGCCGAACAGGTACCCTGCTGCGCCCGCAGTTCTGTTATTGAGAGTTTGGCGTAAAGGCCGTTCATGCCTCCAATCGGGCAAAGATAGCGACACCAAAAGCGCCGCTCAAACAACAGCGAGCACACCACTGCCCCGCCCGTAATCAGCAACAGCAACCACGCCGAGAGATAGGCCGTATTGGGCAGATCCCAAATTTCTTCCCACAAAAAAATCAGGGCAAACCCGGCAAACAAGACCCATCCGCCCCATCGCTCCGCCGATTGTCGGGGCCATTTCCCCAGTTGCCGTGGCCACAGCCACAACGACAGCTTCTGCACCAATTCCCCGTAGATCATGAAGGGGCACACGGCACACCACACCCGCCCCAAAACCGGGAACACCAGCAGCACCAGCGGCCACCACCAAGCCCAAAATAAATTCAACCCAACGTTGTGAGCCCGATCCTGGGGGCCCCAAAACAGCAGAAACACCACCAGCGTATAAGTAGGCAGCACCAGGCCATAGTTGAGGCGATCCGTCCACCAAGGGCTGCGCAAAAACTTTCGCAGGCTCGGATAGGCATTGAGGAGGTTGAGGCGAAACTGTTTGCCGCGAGGTTGAGGGGCCCAAAACACCTCTTCGTTCAGCACCGGCGCCCCTGCCGCCTGTACCACTGCCCGTTCGATTAAGTTACGCAGTTCCCGCGAGTTGCCAGGGTAGTCGTAGCTTTGCAGGCGGCGCAAGGCTTCTGGGGCCAGGCTTGGTTTCGGGATCCCACGGCGGCGGGTATAAAGGCTGAGGAAATAGTCGGCCTTGGCTTTGATATCGGCTTTGCGTACCCGTAGCGGCGGCACCTTGATGGCGGTCACCCAGGGTTCTAGGGCAGGGATCACCCGTTCCGACACCATGAGAATCCGACAGCGATAGGGGCGGGGATCCAAAGCCGGTTCGCTCTCCCCCCGTTGTACCGGTGTGTAGGATCCCGTCTCCAGTAGCTTCAGGATCTTAGGCATCAGCTCAGCGGGCAGCTCTTGGATGTTATTCAGAAGTAGAGTGCCCTCTCCCAGCCACTCCAGCAATCCTGGTTTGCCCCCGGCCCGTCCAAACAGATCAGCGCCACTAGACTGCAAAGCGCTGCAATCCAGCTTGATCATAGGTTGGCGACGATAAGGGGATCCGAAGTGGATCAGGGCGGCAATATTGTCTTTTTCTAGGCCCGGTTCCCCAAAAATCAAAATCGGCTCGCGGCTGTGGGCGGCCTCCTTCACCTGCTGGCGCAACCGCACCGCGTACCGGCTGGGGCCGACGATGCCCCGCTCTACCTTCGGCACCAAATAGGGCCGCAAAGCCACCTGACGTTCTTGTTCGTAGGTGAGGCGAGCCGTCATCTGGGCCAGGGCTTCTGCCAATTCCTGGGCTTCCACTCGGTTAGACAGCCAGGTCGCCACCTGGGGATGCCCTGCTGCCCAGGCCCGCACCGCAGCAGCAGGGATCCAGCCCAAGCTCCCATTTGAGAGGGCGATCACACTCCGGGACAAGGGTTGCTCCGCCAGCACCTCTGCCAAACCGACAACGGATCCCGGTAACAGGCTCACCCGCGACAAGGGATCCCGTTCTTCCCGTCGCGTCAGCGGGACGGAGTCCATGCGCCCCTGGATCAAAATCTGGATCCCGTCTGGCACCGTTCCGGCTTCTGCCAAAGCCTGCCCCTGCTGAAAGGGGTGCTCCTGCATCTGTTCCGCCAGCGGATACAAACTCTCTAGCGACAGCGCTTGAAATAGGGTGTGATTTTTGAGCCACTGGGCACGCTCTGCGGGGGTCATCTGCGGTGCCTCTGCTGTTGAACATCCCGTTAGCTGCATTATCCCGCTCGTTTTGGGAAGGCTGCCGGGTTGTTGGGATCCTTTACCGAGGTCATTCTCAGTTATACCGGACTTGGCTAGGGCAGGTGAAACTGACGACTGATCCGCACCATCGGCCCCAGCCCCAGCCGCGTCGGGTTCAAAGCCTGCATTTCGAACAGCGCCAGGATGTGCCGCATCTGCAACTCAGGCCGCACCGAGGTCACCCCCATCGCCACCACCAGACCGCAGTAGCCACCCGTATCCCGGCAGCGCCGTTCCCAGCGTTTGCGAGCCATGGAGTGAATCGGGTCATCCTCGGGAAATTCCCCAAACAGGTGCAGATCCTGATTTCCCGTTTGCACAATTTCTAGGTCGTAGCGATCACCATCAAAGGGATCCACCCCTGTGTTGAAACAGATTCCCTGTGGCCCTCCTTCTCCCTGCAAGTTTTGGATCAGCTGTTTTGCCTTTGGACGGGAGGTGCGCACAATCACAACGGGCAGCCCTTCTCCGCCCTCCACCAACTTGCTTTCGGGGAGGGGATGCAGTTGTCCCATCAGCCGGAGGGCTTCTACTGTTGTCCAGGGCAAAACTCCCAAACCCAACTGAGCTCCCTCCGGCACTAAGTCATCCCGCAATAGCGTGTGGGCGGTTGTCTCCGACTCCTCCTCCCCTAGCTCCAGCAGATCCGCTGCCAAATCGGGCAAGGCTCGCACCTGTACCGAGAGGGTACTTTCCTTCGTCTGATTTTTGGATTGAGGATTGGGAATGCGATATCGCCCTTGGCAGGCTTGAAAGTCTTGCTCCAATTTGTTGTGGTGTTGCTCGAGAAAGCGATGCAGCGCCTCCAGAGCCACCGTCAAAATCGCCGCCTCATCCTCCTGAACTGTAGAGCGCAAGCCCTCTAGAGGGTGGATGGTGCCGAAATTGGGCTCGATCTCATCGGGATCCAACTCCGCCAAGTCCAGATCCGGCAGCTCATTCAGGTCGGGATGACGAGCTTGGAAGGTGAGGTAGAGACAATCTTGCTTGAGGAAGGCTTCTTCCATCTCTTCAGGCGTATCCGGCTGGCCCGCATCCTGGCGAAACTGCTTGAGGGAATGCAGAGAACGGTAAAATAGCACCCCATACTCCATGCCCAGCCGCCCCATCACCGAAACATATAGGGTGTCCAGATCCCAGTGGTTCAGCTCGATAGCCAGAGCCTGATGATCTTCTAAATAGTCCCAGGGGGCATCTTGCCAGAGGGTAAGGGCTTTTTGGGTGAGCAAATCGGCATACTCTGCCGGTAGAGGGGGTGGGATCCGCTCATGGGCATCCTCAAAGCTTTGGAGAATTTCATCGATTAAGGGCAGCTCCGGCTGACATTCCACTTTGATATCCAGCTCGTGTAAAACTCCACGCAAGAAAAATTGCACCTCTCGATCCCGGACGATAATCTTTTGCGGACGGGCAGGCGAGGCGGAATGGGGACGCTCCATGGCCAGGATCAGGGTACGCACCATCGGCTCAATCCCCGAACCGAGGGGCACAACCTCCATCGCCCGCACCACCCCCTGAATGCCGTCCACCCAAAGGATGCACTCCCCTTCCGTGGCGCCAGGACTCATCTGGGATCCCATGCGGAGCCGTCCCGAGAGGCTGTGGCGATCCCCTTCCCACACCGATGGCACCTGAGGCAGCTTTTGTAGTCGACGAACTGTAGCGGCTGGGAGACCGGACATAGACATCCAAACATCCAAGAAAAAGCAGCAGAAGCACCCAACAGACCGGGCGAACACACCAAAATCATAAGGAGGAATGACCCACCCACTTTGGGAGCAAGATGACAGGATCCCGCCGCAGTTGATCTAACCACTAGTGTAGGAGCTGAGACCTCCTTCGGGGATAGAAGAACATTTGGCCAAAGTCCCTAGGAAAAAGTGATCCCAGCCCCAGGTTTGGATCCCTGGCAAACCTGTGCAACTTGTGCAACTGTTGTGAACCTCAAAGCTGATGGTCAGACTCGAACTGACGACCGCTCGATTACAAGTCGAGTGCTCTACCAACTGAGCTACACCAGCAATTTAGGCTTGTCGATTTTAGCATTCTCCTTCCTTCTCTGTAGACTGTAGCTCCCCGCACCAAAGCAGCCTTAGATTCTCGCCTGTGGTGCTCTGCGCTGATCTCCTGAAAAGGTCAGCCCGAGCTCATTTCAAGAGGTTGCCATTCATCCCTGCTGGTTAGTCAATACCCGGTTCTGAGCTATCAGGCCTGAGTGCCCTGTAAAAACACGCGATGCACCAAACCACTGACAATGGAAAGCACAATCGCCCCAACAAAGGCCCAGCCGAAGTTATCGATGTTGAAGGCATCTCCAGCTAGAACATCGGCAAGGGCCAGACAAATGCCATTCAGGATCAGCCAGAACAAGCCCAGGGTGAGGATCGTAATCGGCAGGGTGATCAACTGCAAAAACGGCTTCACCAGGCCATTCACCAACCCGATCACCAGAGCCGCCAACAAAGCGCCCCCAAACCCAGAGACATGGATCCCTGGCAAAAGCCAAGCCAGAATCATCACGCTCAGGGCAGACATCAGCCAGGTAGCCAACAGGGTTGCCATGTTTCCTCCTCTGCTAGGGTGCTTAGTCTGTGGTTGTTTCCAGCTCTATATTTCCAGTTCTATGCTAGCTGAGCCAGGTGTGGATCCCGTCCACTGCTCAGGGCTATAGGTTTGCAGGGCTAGAGCGTGGATGTTGATGCCCATCTGCTCCGCCAGGGCCCCATAGACCAAGCGGTGCTGCTGCAAAGTTGTTTTGCCCGCAAACAAAGGCGACACAATCTGTACCCGATAGTGCCCTCCGGCCCCTAAGGGATCCCGTCGCCCCCCATGGCCGGCATGGCGATGGGATTCATCCTCCACCTGCACATGAAGCGCTTGCAGTCGATCTACCAGGCATAGCCGCAGTTGTTCAGGAGTGATCATGCCCGCAGACTTCGAGGAGGGATCCTCTTCAAACGACAAACTACCTAGGACTGAACGGCTGTCCCAGCAAAAGCCGCTTCTAGCAGGGGGCGCAACTCATTGCGGGAGTGCATTTCTTGAACAATGTCGCAACCGCCCACAAACTCCCCATCGATGTACACCTGCGGGATGGTCGGCCAATTGGAAAATTCCTTGATGCCCTGGCGAATCTCGGGATCCTCGAGCACATTCACAGCCGCGTAGGGGAAGCCCAAACTATCGAAAACCCGCACCGTTGCATAAGAGAACCCACACTGGGGCATCTCTGGGGTGCCCTTCATGTAGATCAACACTTTGTTGGCGCGGATCTGGTCGCGGATTTTCTCTTCCAAAAGGGGATCCAGCATGGTGATCAAACCGGTTCAGCAACAGCAGGGGACAGGCAAGTCAAGCTCCTATCCTAATCTCATTCTCATCCACTTCTGACGAACGTCAACCGGTAAAACTCGGTTCCGTCCTTTCCCACACCCCTGCCTCCACCAAAAAATGTTAGAAGGAGAAGCAGTGGAGATATCTGACCAGAGGCCATTCATGCTAATGGAAGCCGAGCACTCGGTGGTCGAAGATCCCAGCCCAACTGCGTCCCCCGATGAGGGTACGCTTTCGTCTCCATCCCCCAAGCCGGGGTTCTGGCAAATGGTGAGGGAGGATATCAACTGCGTTTTCGAGCGGGATCCGGCGGCACGCAATCGCTGGGAAGTGATCTGCACCTATCCGGGGATCCACGCGCTATTTTTGCATCGGATTGCCCATTGTTTGTGGAAACGGCGCTGGTTTTTCTTAGCCCGGTTGCTCAGCTTTTTTGCCCGTTCCTTCACCTTGATCGAGATCCATCCGGCAGCTCAGATCGGGCGGCGCTTTTTTATTGACCATGGCTGTGGAGTGGTGATCGGCGAGACGGCGGAAATTGGCGATGATGTCACCCTCTACCATGGGGTTACTTTGGGGGGTACCTCTTGGGATAAAGGGAAACGCCACCCCACCCTAGAAAATGGCGTGATTGTGGGTACAGGGGCAAAGATCCTAGGGCCTGTTCGCATTGGCCAGGGATCCCGGATTGGGGCGAATGCAGTGGTAATTCAGGATGTAGCTGCCGAGATGACAGTGGTAGGGATCCCAGGGCGGGCGGTGATTCCGCCTCACCAACGACGTATTCCTGCCCATGGCATCGACCTCGATCACCATCTCATGCCTGACCCAGTGGGACGAGCCATCGAGCGTCTGCTGCACCGCATTCAAGATCTAGAAGCCCAAGTGGCCCACCTGAACCAAGAGCGGGAACAGGCTCGGCAAGAGCAAGTCAAGGGTGGCTCAGAGTATCCTTAGGCAAATCCCAAGGTATGCTGTGGGGGCGTTGGATACTGGCCTATTTCGGTATCTTTTGTAACTATGCTCTATTTTGGGTACCAAAAGGATGCCTTCTCAGGACTTCTCGTCGTTGGCCTTACTGAGTGTGTCTGACAAAACCGGGCTGATCCCCTTTGCTCAAGCCTTAGTCCAGGAGCATGGGTTCCAGCTGCTCAGCAGTGGCGGTACCGCCAAAGCCCTCTCGGAAGCAGGGATCCCTGTTACTCCCGTCTCCACCCATACCGGTGCACCCGAGATCTTGGGTGGGCGGGTCAAAACCCTCCATCCCCGTATTCACGGCGGCATTTTGGCCCGCTTGGAGCGTAGTGATGACCAAGAAGATTTAGATTCGTTGGGGATCCCGCCCATTACGCTGGTGGTAGTGAATTTTTATCCGTTTGAAGAAACCGTGGCCCAAGCGAGCGTTTCGCTGGCGGAAGCCACTGAGCAAATTGACATTGGTGGCCCGACGTTGGTACGAGCAGCCGCCAAAAATTATGCTCACGTCACAGTGCTGACGGATCCGGCCCAATACCCGCAGTATTTACAGCTATTGTCTAGTGCTCGTGGCGAACCCGAACGGTTGGCGTTTCGCTTCGAGTGTGCCCGGTGTGCCTTCAAGCAGGTGCTGGCCTATGATCGCGCCATTGCCAACTATCTGGCCCGTCCAGAATTGATCCAACAACTGCAACCTCAATCGGATCCCCCCACTGAGGGTACTTTTCAACTGCAAGGGATCCCTCGGCAAACCCTGCGTTACGGCGAAAATCCTCACCAAGCCGCCACTTGGTATGTTGTGGATGCCGCTGCTCCTGGCTGGCACAAAGCCAAACAACTGCAGGGTAAGGAACTGAGCTACAACAACCTGCTAGATTTGGAAGCCGCCCGCGCCATCATCGCCGAATTTGGCCCAGGCCAAGGTGATCCAGAACTTGGGGCACAAGCTGTGGCCGCGGTGGTCAAACACAACAACCCCTGTGGCGTCGCCCTGCGGCCCTCCTTGGCGGCGGCCTTTAGCGCTGCTTTTGCTGCCGACTCGGTCTCTGCCTTCGGGGGCATCGTCGCCCTCAATCAAACCCTGGATCGCGAGACCGCCCACCTGCTGGTGGAACCTTTCTTAGAATGTGTGGTGGCCCCCGACTGCACCCTGGAAGCAGCCGAGCTGCTCTCTGTCAAAAAGAATTTGCGGGTTTTGCTCCTACCCGATTGGCAGGTGGAACCTGCCCAGACGATCCGCACCTTGGCTGGGGGTTTTTTGGTACAAGATGCTGACCTACCCCAGGGATCCGGCACTCAACAGTCTTGGCGAGTGGTGACAGAACGGCAACCCACCCGAGAGGAATGGGCCGAGTTGGAGTTCGCCTGGAAAGTTTGCAAACATGTCAAATCCAATGCTATCGTCATCGCCAAGCAAGGGCAAACGGTGGGCATTGGGGCTGGGCAGATGAACCGAGTCGGAGCCGTAGAAATTGCCCTTAAACAAGCGGGATCCGAAGCCTCTGGAGCCGTGCTGGCCAGCGATGGATTCTTCCCCTTTGCCGATAGTGTCGAGGTGGCCGCCCAATCCGGGATCCGCGCCATTATTCAACCGGGGGGAAGCATTCGGGATCCCGACTCGATTGCGGCCGCCAATGCTGCAGATATTGTCATGATTTGCACCGGTATTCGCCACTTTTTGCACTGAGGTTTTGGGTAAGGGGGCGCTGGCTTTTAACCCTCCTCCATCCAAACCATACCGGCCCTAACGGGATTAAACCCCTGCGGCAGTAAGGTTTGCCGGTTGTACAGAGCTCCCTCCAGATGAGCCTGCCCCAGGTTACGGGCTTGCACCCTAGCTCCCCGCAAATCTGCCCTCTGAAAAGTAGCACCGCGCACACTCACCCCCACCAATCCAGCTCCCCGTAGATTGGCCTGTTGCAAATTGGTTCCCAACAACAGCGCCGAACTCAGATCCGCGCCGCTCAACTGGGATCCCTGTAAGCTACAGCCGATCAGGATGGTGCCGTACAAGCAAGCATTGGCCAACAGAGCCCGGCTCAACTCCGCTCGGGTTAGGTTGGTGCTGGTCAGGCTGGCCAGGCTTAAATTGGCCCCCGTGAGAATGGCCCCCCGCAGGGCGGCCCGGCTGAGATCGCTGCCACTCAGATTGGCCTCTCGTAGGTCGGTTTTCCACATAAAAGCTTCTGAAAGGTTGGCCCCGATCACGTAGGCATGGCGGAGGTTTGCCCCCTCCAGTCGGCTGCCCGACAAGTTGGCCCCGGTGAGGGTAGCAGCCGTTAGATTCACCCGTTCCAAATTGGCCCGGCTGAGATCTGCCCCAGCTAGGTTAGCCCGTTGCAAATCCGCCTCGCGCAAATTGGCTCCGCGCAAGATGGCCTCAACCCAGTCGATCTCCCGCAACTGGGCCCGGTTCAAATCAGAGCGGCTGAGATCGCTCCCCCCCAGATCGGTACGGCTGAGATCCACCTGAGCCAGTTGACTGCCCCGAAAGTCCCGCCCGCCCGCCCGGTAGCGTACCCACAAATCTGCCCTCGTAGTGACAGCTCGGGCTTCAGAGCCCTTAGGGAATAGAGCCATGGCCTCTGGATCGACAGGCTCAGGGGGTTGAGAACGGGCTGAACTGATCATCACTTCCCATTCAAGTAGGTGGCTTTCACTTTCTCCAGCAGTATAGAGGCTGGAATAGCGGCTTGAAATAAGTGGCTTCAGCTTTCTTCAGATACTCCATCCGCAATCTCGTCGGTTTCCTCCGGATCCCCAATGAAGGAGGCCGGTACCACCGTCACTCCCACAATACTGTCTTCTGTATCCAACCGTTGCACTAAGACCCCCGTTGCTTCCCGCGACTGGGTGGGGATGGCCTTAGCGGATTGCCGCATGACGATCCCTCTAGCGGTCACCAACATGATTTCGTCTTCGGCATTAACAATGCGCAAGGAAGTCAACTCATCGGAGTCTTGGCGGAACTTGGTAGCGATCACCCCTTTGCCCCCCCGGTTCTGCTGGCGGAAATTATCGATGGCCGAGCGTTTGCCCCGCCCTGCTTTGGTAATTACCAACACCCAAGGGTTGGCCAATCCTTCTCCCTCCTGCTCAGCAGCCATCACTGATTCGGCAAAGATGATATCCATACTGACAATGTCGTCCCCAGGGTTGAGGGTAATGGCCCGCACACCACGGGTGGCCCGTCCCAAGGGGCGCAGTTGTTCATCATCGGCTCGGAACCGAATCGACATGCCTTGGCGGGTGGCCATCACCACATCATCACTGGAACGGGCCCGGCGCACCCAACGCAACTCGTCATTCTCTTCCAAGGAAATGGCGATTAACCCGTTGGAGCGAATGTTGGCAAAGGCGCTAAGGGCCGTTTTTTTGATGTACCCCCCACGGGTGAGCATCACCAGATACTCATCGTCGGTAAATTCGCTCACCGGCACCATCGAAGTAATCCGCTCTTCGCGGGTGATGGGCAACAACTGCACAATGGCACTGCCGCGAGCAGTACGGCTACCCTGAGGGATCTGATAGCCCCGCAGCGTATAAACCACGCCGCGATCGGTGAAAAACAGGATGGTGTCGTGGCTGCGGCAGGCAAAAAATTGTTCGATGGCATCATCTTCTTTGATGCGGGCGCCGGCTTTGCCACGGGTGGCACGCCCCTGCACTTGAAATTCTTCAATGCCCATGCGCTTGATGTAGCCCTGCTCCGTTAGGAAGATGATTGTTTCGCGGTTTTCGATCAGGTCGGCGGTTTCTAACTCGCAATCTTCTAAGCAGATCTGGGAGCGGCGCGGGCTGGCAAAGCGGGTCTTGATCTGCTGCAGTTCTTCGCTGATGATCTGCATCACCCGCTCCCGGCGAGCCAGGATATCCCGCAGGTCGGCAATTTGCCGAACCAATTCTTCGTGTTCTGCTTGAATTTTTTCCGATTCCAAGGCGGTTAAACGGCGCAGCTGCATTTGCAGGATCCCGTCCGCTTGCGCCTCGCTGAGGCCGAACACTGCCTGCAACTCCGTTCGGGCTGTGGCGGTATCGGCGGCTTCCCGAATCAGGGCAATCACCCGATCCAGATGCCCCAAGGCCAACAGATACCCCTGCAACAGATGATCCCGCTCTTCGGCTTTTTGCAGCTCGTAGCGGGTGCGCCGCTCGATCACCGCTTCCCGGAAATCCAGGAAAGCTTGTAGAGCATCCCGCAGGGTGAGGGTGCGTGGCTCACCATTGAGGATGGCCAGCATATTCACTCCAAAGTTGGCCTGTAGGGGGGTTTGTTTGTAGAGGTTGTTCAGCACCACCTGGGCTTGGGCATCCCGCTTCAGCTCGATCACCACCCGCATGCCATCGCGGTCGCTCTCATCGCGAATGTCAGCAATGCCCTCTAGGCGCTTTTCGTTGACCATCTCAGCGATCTTCTCGATCATGGCCGCCTTGTTGGTTTGGTAGGGCAGCTCGGTGATGATGATCGCATCCCGTGTCGGTCGACCTCGGTGTTCCAGAGTTTCGATGGTGGCTACCCCACGCATGGTGATGGATCCACGCCCAGTGGTATAGGCCTCCCGAATGCCACTCTGGCCCATAATCAAGGCCCCAGTCGGGAAGTCAGGGGCGGGGATCCACTGCATCAGTTCCAGGCTGGTTAGGTTTGGGTTTTGGATCAGGGCAATCAGGCCATCCACCAGCTCCCCCAAGTTGTGGGGCGGAATATTGGTGGCCATACCGACAGCAATGCCCGAAGAGCCATTCAGCAGTAACTGCGGGATCCGTGTCGGCAACACCAGCGGTTCTTGCTGGGATCCATCGTAGTTATCCCCAAAATCGACGGTATTGGCATCAATATCTTGCAGCAGGCTGGTTTGGGCAAAGGCCGTCAACCGACACTCGGTATAGCGCATCGCCGCTGGCGGATCGTTGTCGACGGAGCCGAAATTGCCATGCCCATCCACCAGGCGCTCACGCATCGAGAAATCCTGGGCCATCCGTACCAGCGCGTCATAGACCGCTTGATCCCCGTGGGGATGATATTTCCCAATCACATCCCCAACAACACGGGCACATTTGCGATAGGGGCGATCCGCACTCAGACCCAACTCGTGCATGGCGTAGAGAATGCGACGATGCACTGGCTTGAGGCCGTCCCTAGCATCGGGAAGTGCCCGCCCCACAATCACGCTCATGGCGTATTCTAGGTAGGACTGAGACATCTCCCGTTGCAGATCGGTGGAGATGATACGCACCGTCGATTCGTTATCGCTCATGGGGTTGGGGTACAGGTTGGGGATCTCGGTTTGGCCTGGGCAGGGTTCCAGAAAGATACAGACCCTGCCCGTGGGCAAACTGGGAGTGAATGAGTAGAGTGTTTTTTGTACTCTTAGTCTACCATTCGCCTTCTGTGAGGGCGGTGCGCTGACCTAATCGTGGGCGAGCGGAGTTGCTTCTGGCAGGAGGTAAGGAGTGGGTGATCAACGGCCTCTATCCAGGGTTTCTCAGGGATCCCGAGTGGGTATTGCCAACCCAATCCGCATGGGACAACCGGGTGGCCATCGTCCTCTGGTGCGCCGTGGGATCCCATCCCAGGGGCTGCGGGATCTGTATCATCTGTTGTTGACCCTGACTTGGCCCGGATTCTTGGGGGTGTTGGCTGGGGGATATATCCTGGCCAACGTCGGGTTTGCGCTGCTCTATTTGATTGGCACCAACAATATTGCCAATGCTCGTTCGGGCCACTTTGGGGATGCTTTCTTTTTTAGCGTACAGACCATGGCCAGCATTGGCTATGGAGCCATGTATCCCCATAGCCTCTACGCCAACCTGCTGGTCACCTTAGAGGCGATGTTGGGGGTAGCGGGTACAGCGGTGGCCACAGGTTTAGTGTTCGCCCGTATTTCGCGGCCTACGGCTCGGGTTCTGTTCAGCCGGGCGGCAGTCATTCATGCTCAAGATGGCTATCCCACCCTGATGTTTCGGGCGGCCAACCAGCGCTTCAACCAAATTGTCGAGGCCCAGATTCGCGTCACACTGGCCTGCAACCAAATCTCGGCCGAAGGGGAGTGGATGCGGCGGCTCTACGATTTGCGCTTGGTGCGCTCCATGTCTCCCATTTTTGCTGTCACCTGGACGGTGATGCACCGGATCGAGCCCGATAGCCCCCTTTACGGCCTCACGCCTCAGGATCTAGAGGCGGGCCAAGCGGAGCTGATCATCACCCTGACCGGCATCGACGATACCTTCTCCCAAACCATCCATGCTCGCCACTCCTATCTAGCGGATGAGATTCGCTGGGGCCATCGCTTCGCCGATATTCTCCACCTCGATAGTGATGGGCATCGGTACGTAGATTACGCCCACTTTCACACAACTCTGCCGGTTTAAGAACTGGTCATCCAATCCGGGAGAATCAACCCGATATGATGGGATGGGGACGCCCCACCTAAATATGGGAGGTCAAGATGTGGCCCTTAAATCGCAACCTGGCTGAACGGGTGAAAGAAGCAATGCAGGAATATGCTCCCACTCGCGACTTGGAGGTGTCGGTGAGCGAACGGGGTGGGGTGATCACCTTTCAAGGTCGGATCCCTGCCGAAAATTATCGCCAAATCCTGCGTTACACCGCCGAAGGGATCAAGGGCGTGAAAGAGGTGGATACCAGCCAATTGATCCTTGTCACTCCAAGCTCTGGTGAAGTCGCCGCAGATCCGGTAGGGACCGCCCCGGTGGTTGAGTCCAGCCATTTGGCCAAAGCCGCCCTCCAAGCCCTAGAAGCGGATCCCCAATTGGTAGATGCCCCCATCGATGTGTTGCAACGGGGATCCAGTGTGGTGCTGCGAGGAGCAGTGGCAAGTGCAGAACTGGTCGAGCGGGCGATACAGGTAGCCCAAAGTGTAGCTGGAGTCACGGAGGTGGATATCACGGGTTTGCAGATCACACCCGCCTCAACTCAGCCCACAGAGGAGCTCTATACCGTCAAGGCTGGCGATACCCTCTCCAGGATTGCCCAGCAGTTTTACGGAGATGCCAACGCTTACCTGCGCATTGCCCAAGCCAACAACATCAGCAACCCCAACCTGATTCAAGTCGGGCAGAAATTGCGGATCCCGCGTTAGCTGGCTTGTTGGTTGAGCAGTTCCTGGAGCAAGTCTCGTGCCGCTCCCATGAAGCGCACCACATCGGGATGATGGCTCCAGATCGGGTCATCTTCTGGAAAGACTTCTAGGGAGAACATATCCTGGATGGCTCGTAGGTAGGGCAATACCAAGTCATAGCTGGGGGGGGTGAGGTGAAAATGCAACGATTCATCCAGCAACTCCAACATTTGTCGCACCAGATTCCAACTCACCTTCAGTGCCGGATAGAGCATGACGCAAAGGGGGAAAAGCTCCTGCTGTACAGCGGCCACGCTGCCTTCTAAGGTGCAAAGACCCAAATACACCTGGAACATCTCTACATCGCGGATGCTGGAGATCCGGACTTCCACGTCCGTCAGCAACCCGCTCTCGCTACGGTAATCGCTGAAGCGTTGAGCCACTTCTCCACAAATGGATTCTGCCACCTGTGTGATGACGGGCAACAGCTCTTGAACAGCAGCTAGTGGGGGCGAAATAGTTTGTCCAGCATGGGCGGCGGCTTCATACGACCGTTGCAGGGGCATGTACAGGTGGTCGTCCATCACCTTCAGGTATGGGTAGAAGAGACTGCGTTCCTGGGCCGATAAAGCCTGCAACACCCCTTGCCCGGTGTAGTGGAATTGCATGCTCATGAAGCCCAGCACCCGTGGATCCGGTCGGGTATAGCGAGCGCGCAATTGGCCGCAGGGGGTGGCGATCTCAGCCGAAAAGCGCTCTGGCGGCAGCTGCTCTTGGTAACTTTCTGCCGCTTTCTCGAACAGTTGCTGGGAGTCGTCCGCGATCTGCCACGGATCAATCAAATCGGGATCCAAACGGTGGCGGGTTATTTCAGCGGCCAGCAGTTGTTCAGTTTTTGCCCAAGCCTGGGAGCTGGCAAAGCGCAGGGATCCTTTAACCTTTTGTGCCAGTTGGGCGTTGGGATCTGCAATCGGTGACGCCTGATCTCGCAATTCTTTCACATATTTCTGCGCCCAAAGGGCCGCCAAACTGCGATCAGTGGTTCCCATCGATTCCATCGCTCCTTCCTCAGGTTACGGTTTGTTTTTTGCTATACCTTTAATACCTTACCGTAAGAACTCGTAGAGAAAGTTACAGGATGTTAGTAACTGCACATATTCCGTTACTCTGCCATCAGAAAGCCAAGGGGTGAGGGAGAGAGAGGATTCTCAGGGATCCCGTTCAGCCCAGGAGAACCTTAAAATCACCTGCAATCCGCTCGGGAAAGTGGAGTTTATATGGCAAGATCGAGCAGGATTGGATCAAAGATCTGGATCCCTCCTCTCTTGACTTAACCCTTTCACGAAGGAAGACAGAGTATGTCCCTCCGACTCGGCGATACCGTTCCCAATTTCACTCAACAGTCCACCCACGGCGAAATCGACTTCTACTCCTGGGCGGGAGATAGCTGGGTGGTGTTGTTCTCTCACCCTGCTGACTATACCCCTGTCTGCACCACCGAACTGGGCACAGTGGCCAAGCTCAAGCCCGAATTTGATAAGCGCAGCGTGAAGGTGATCGCCCTCAGCGTGGATGATGTAGATTCCCATGCGGGCTGGACGAAAGATATTGAAGAAACCCAAAACACCACCCTGAACTACCCGATTTTGGCGGATGGAGATCGCAAGGTCTCTCAGCTCTACGACATGCTGGATCAAACCAACATCAACAAAGAAGGGTTACCTCTGACGGTGCGCTCGGTGTTCATCATTGACCCCAACAAGAAGCTGCGTCTCACCCTCACTTATCCTGCGAGCACGGGCCGTAATTTCGATGAGCTGCTGCGGGTGATCGATTCGTTGCAACTGACGGATAACTACAGTGTTGCGACCCCTGCTGACTGGAAAGATGGGGACGAAGTGGTGATTGCGCCTTCCTTAAAAGACCCAGAAGTGCTGAAGCAAAAATTCCCGAAAGGCTACAAGGAAGTGAAGCCCTATCTGCGGCTCACCCCTCAGCCCAACAAATAGTTCTTATAGTTCTTGAGGACTGGTTCGGGGATCCTCTCCAACCAAAACTATCCTCCATTCTGGGATCCTCTTAGGGGGATCCTTTTTTGTCGAAGCGATGGAACAGAAGCCAGCTGATCAAAGTTCCAGAAGGCTTAATTGCAAGCTCGAATTGATTTGAGGCTTAGGACTGGCTTTTCGGTGAGAAGAAGGAGACCTCTCCACATGGGCAACTAACCAAGTGCGCAGGGCTTGTCGTTCTTCAGCATCCAAATTCTGCAAATCCAAGGGTGCTGGAAACAAATCTCGCTCCAGCTGCAAGGCCCAGTGGATTTCAGAGGGAAACTGCTCCCAGCCAAAGGGCAACCAGCTCTCGGGTAGCAGGGCCAGATGAGGGATAACATCGGCACTATGTTGAAATGTTTGCCTAAGCCTGTCTAGTTTCTGAACGCGCCGTTGGCGGGCTTCTTTGTAATTGAGAATGGGAAGAATGTATCCAGGCGGGGATCCCAGTTGCTCTGGGGGGATAGACCGCAGTTCCGGTAGCCAGCGCTTGATAAAGGATCCCTCAGGATCGCAGCGATCTACGGCTGTTTGGCCAGGATTGTAAATGCGTGTCCAGGTTTTATCCACACAATGGGTCACGCCTGCTTGCATCGCCCACTGATAATGATCGATCGGGCAATCTCCATCGATGAGGTGACGCATAAAGTGCAGAGCCCCGTAGCGCCAATCCATCCCCAAGAGATTGCTCAAAAAGCTGGCATAGATCGCCCTAACTCGAAAATTGAGGGAGCGGTACCCGCCTGTTGCCATCAGGCACCGCGCTGCGGCATCCACTATCGGAAAGCCCGTCCGCCCCTCCTGCCAAGCTCGGTATAACTCCGGATCGAAGTCCCAATCCTGCTGGTCAAAAACGCGATATAGAGAACTCAATTCCAGCTGGGGCAGATAACGAAACCGCTGTGTAAAGCCGGATCCCCAGCGCAACCGCGAGATCAACTGCTGGGCACTCCGCCGTTTCCGCTCATCCGGCTCTGCTTGAACAGCTTGCTGCACGGTTTGCACACATTCCCGCACCGAAATCACCCCAAACTTGAGGTAGGGGCTGAGGCCGGTGGTCACCTCCGCGCTGGGGTAGGAGAGTTGCCAGTAGTAGCGCTGGGCTTTGTGGCGCAAAAACTGTTTCAGGGCTTGGCGGGCGGCTGCGGTTCCCCCAGCAGGGATCCGCTTCTCATCGGGGGTCAACCCCAACTTGGCCAGGCTGGGGATGGGCTCTGAAGATATCTCTTCCGGTACTGCAATCTGGGCAGGTGTTGGGATTAGAGGATCCGCCATCTGCTCAAACCAAAGCTGCCGATAGTGCGGATAAGCCACCAATTCCGGCAGACTGCCCAGGGGTTCAAACCAACGAATGGGGATCCCTTCTGCCCGCAAGATCCGGTTGAGACGAGCATCCCGCGCCCGACCATAGATGCGCTCACAATCGCTGTAGGCATAGATCCCTTCCGCCTGGCTGCTATGAACCAGTCGCGGGAGAATTTCCAGGGGATCCCCCCATTTCAGGATCAGCCGTCCGCCCCGTTGCCGCAGTTCCCGATCCAGGGATCCCAGACAACTCAGCATGAACGCTACCCGTGCTACTCCCGTTTCTGGGTGATGGAGCAAGGCCGGATCCAGCACAAACACCGGGATGACCTGTCCGCGTCGCGCCGCCCGCTCCAGTGGGGCATGGTCTGAAATGCGCAGATCCCGCCGAAACCAGACAAGGGTGCGATTCATCAGCAAAGCCCAAAAGGGATCCGATTGGTTCTTTCCGCCGCCACAACCCTGGGTCAGCGGGATCCTTAACAAACCTTAACCGATCCCCTATTGGACTTCATAGGAACCCAGGGCGGCGCATCCAGTACTCCAACTGATGCAGACTGCGCTCTTGGGCCAGTTTCGCCTGTTCCAGCTCGATGCGATGGGCCACAGCTAGGATTTCCTGTTCTGGATCTTCGGCTGCTTGGGGCAACTGGCTCGGCTCGGCTTCGGTTCCGCCGCGGGGCCAACTGTGGCGCAGCGCTTCTTCCAGGCGGATGTAGTAGTGGGTTAGCAACATGATCTCACCTCCTCCGTATTACAAATATACTACATAAATAATACATACTCGTCAATTGCTGTCCCTGTTGGGGTTAAACCGGCTCTGGCGGTTGCCGGATCGGCTCCTGCTCTTGCCAAAGACGAAACAGCAGCGCTTCTACCGACGGCTCCTGTTGAGTGACCAGGGTGCCTGTATCCACCTTGGAGTTGGCGGCCAACCAGAAGCCGGTCAATTCCACCTCCAGCCACTCCTCATCACAAGGGATCCAATCCAAATCGGCGGGCAATTGGTGGGCAGAGTCCAGCGGCAGCAACAGGGTGCCAACGGCGATTTCCTGCCAAAGGATTGCCCCAACACAGGCTGCCAACTGATGTTGTTGGCGCAGCCAATCCTCTTGAGACTGGGTTACCCGTTCCACGTACACTCCGGTTTCGCCATAGATGAGTTTCAACATGGGATGAAGCCCCTAGAAAGATGATTTGAGCAATTGCGTGGTGCTGGATTTAGGGATGAAGAGACGCCCCACCGAGCGTAAAGGCACTAAAAAACCCCGCCTCTGGAGTTCGAAGCGGGGTCGGGGGAAGGAAAGTTTCCTCAGAGGGGCACAGCTAGCCTGGCCCTATACCGACGGCTTCGGTGGTGATGGAACATGCCATTAATGGTTTTGCAGAAGCTCCCTTGCTGGGTGGAGTTTTTAGACAGTGCGATCAGAAGAATGGGTAATACTGCAAAACAACGACGGCGAATGCCGGCCAGCAGGGCAGCTAGGGATCCCTGAGGAGCTTGGGGTCGGGCCACATTGAAGAGATCACCGAAGAGATCAACCCCACAGAGCAAGCCAAAACTGGCCCACAGCGGATCCACCAGCCACCCAAACGGGTGACCAGAAGGCATCAGCGGTAGGACAGCAGGATGAGACACGGCTTTAGCTCTTATCCGAAACGTTGTGAACACAGGGGGAACATCTCCACGACCTAGAAGATCCCTGACTGACTAACATACTACACTGGTGCTACAGGGATGTCTAGTCTCTTTTGAGCGTTTTCTGGATCATTTTTGATTTCGTTCTCGGATCCCAGTCGCCGCCTGGGCAGAACTAATCTCGCCAAGAGACTTTTCCTTCGATGGCTTGTTCCCAATCTCTGCCATTAAAGGTGGGGAATTGGTAGTTTTCTAGTGGGATCCCGTCCAGGCAGCGCACATTCACATCAATCTTGTCGGGATCCGAGCGGGGAATATAGAACGGGTGCATGCCACACACTCGGCAGAAGTGGTGCTTGGCGATGTGGGTGTTAAAGCTATAGGTCGCTAGATCGGGTTGGCCGGAAAGAAGCTGAAACGCCTCCGGGGGCACGATCAGGTGAATAAAGCCCTTCTTGGTGCAAATGGAACAGTTGCAGAGGGTAGCCGTATCCAGATCCCCTTCCACAACGAATCGAATCTGCCCACAGTGGCAACTTCCTTCGTAGCGCTGCTTGGCCATAGCAATCTTCTTGGGGTACGAGTTGGGATCCCTGCGGGAGGTGCGCTCCATTGGGGATCCCTATGGAAAAAGTTTACTCTTCTGCTAAAGCAGCGGTTTCTGCCGCCTCTTTAGCCAGCTCATCCACTGTAAAGTAGCGGTGAAACTTATCCGTTACTCGTAACCACTGGGAACGGCTGCCTTCCTTGCGATAGCGGGTGACAAAGCCTTTTTCCACCAACTCCGCCACATGCTGATAGGCACTCTGCCCGCGTAACTCCACCAAATCCACCTGCGAGAGGGGCCCACGTAGAATGATCGTCGCCAAGGTACGGGTGGCCCCAACGCCGATTTCAGGGGGCAAAAGCTGATTGGCCAGTTCCAGAAACGGTTCCCGCAGTTGCAGGGCAAACCCCTCCCCCACCTGCAACACCTCTAGAGCCGAATCGCGGTGGGTATAGTCTTCCATCAACTCCAGCAGCGCATCGTAGGCATCATCGCGGCTACAGTGGGCCAACTGGGCCAAAGTCGACAACTCCAGAGGCTGCCCCTTCAGGTAGAGAATCGCCTCGATCTGATTTTTCAAGGCAAACGGACGCTCCAGAGAGGGATCCCTGCCCTCTAAGTCCAGTAAGGGATCCGAAACCGACTTAGAACGACGAGGGGCCATATCAACCCAGGATCCGCTCAACTTGCCCCGTAGCATAGCAGCTGTTTTGGGCTGAGAGATCCCGTGCGTGTCTTGAACCCGGCTAGGTGCTCTTAGGCGAACATGCGCGCTTCTTTGGGGGGCAGAAACTCCGTCGTCAGAATCTCACTAGCATCAGGAACTCTCTGCAAGCCATACCCTTCGGCCACCTGAGCCAGAGAAGTCTGCAACCGCTGGAGATCCACCGCGCTCACCCCATTGGCACGGGTATCGGGAGTATCCCAGTAGTTGGCAATGGTGTACTTGAGACGAGCCAATTCCGTGTCTTGATCCAACGCATCAGCCCCTTCAAAGTGCTTGGCCAAGGTGGCAAAAGCCGCCTCAGGATCTTTAATGGTTTCTACCAATCCCTTCACGTACCCGGCAACAAAGCCTCGCGCAATATCTGGATTTTCCCGCACATACTGCAAGCGGCTCATCACGATCGGGCCGTAAAGATTGAGGCCATAGTCGTTGAAGTAGAACACTTCCAATTCATCTTCGGAAATCCCCAGTTTTTGTAAGCTGGGCACCACCGAAGGACCAAAGCCCGAAATCGCTTGCACTTCACCACGGGCCAAGAGGGGTTCCCGCAGCGCTGGTTCACAGTTCACCCATTCCACCGACTCCGGATCTATACCGACGATACTGGCCAATACCGGCCAGAGACGACGAGCCCCATCCCCTGCCGGAGCCCCACACTTTACCCCCGCCAACTGCTTGGGATCCGTAATGCCATTTTTCTTGAGGGTGAAAATACCGCCGGGATGCCGGTTTGACTCGATCACCACCGCAATCAGGGGCACTTCGGGGTTCTTCTCGTTGAACTCCATCATCGAGTACATATCCCCCTTGGAGAAGGCATAGCGCCCTGCCGCCAGCTTGGAGAGCGCATCCGCGGATCCCGCCCCCCGCTCAATTGTCACATTCAAGCCATTTTCCTGGAAATAGCCCCGATCCATGGCTAGCGTAAAAGGAGAATCCGGCCCGGCAGGTAACCAACCATTGGTGATCAAAATATCTTTGTTTTGCCCCATCGCCCGCTGCATGCCTAGGGCAGCGAAGGGCAGGCTGAACATCAACGTTGAAGCCAAACGTCTGGATAGCTTACGTGTCATGGGGGTTGCTCCAGTTGAAGAAAATGAGGAAAAATCTTGCGGAAAATAGCCGAAAGCTTAAGCTGACTTAGAATCAGGAATGAACAGCTTTGTTTTAGTGATATTAGAGTCAAACATTCCAAGAGCTTCTGTATAGGCAGCAACCAATTCTTGGAATTTGGCATCTTTTTTTTCAGGCTTGACTGATTTGGTTCACACTTTGCTCGCAAGGGATCCCCGCTCGCTCTCTCGCAAAAGAGCCATCAGTTTACGACGCATCAGAATGCTGGGCTTATCGGAGAGCATGTGTTGCTCGGTTTCTATCCCCAAGGGACGATCCGCCGGGATGGTTTCTAGAATCGCCTGATCTTCGTCCATCACCTGCCGGTTAAAGGCGATGATGTTGGCGGCTGGGGCATCTTCTTCGCGGTCGTTGCGGATCCAGAAATGGGCCATCTGGGAGGTGTAATCGTCGATGGGGGTCATGGCCACGAACAGGATCGCCTCTAGGCCATTTGGGTAAACGATCTTGCCCCGGTGTAGGAAGGGCATAAACCAATCGCCACAGGTGCGGCGCAGGGTGCGGTCTTCGCTCATGCCCAAGTTGCTTTTTTGCAGGTCGTTGTTCACCGCTGGGATTTCAGCATAGGTGTGAAAGCCGTAGTCGGTTTCGTGAATCTCAGAAAGAGCCGGGATTGGGTTGCTGGTATCCCCAAAGGTGCGGGTGTGGACGATGCTGAAATGAGAATTATCAAAGACATTTTCCATAAAGCTGAAGGCGCTGCACCGCCAAGACTCATAAAAGTCGTGAATCACTCGATAACGGGGATCCTCCGCCTCGGGAAAGTCGGGAATGGGCAGCAAGGGATCCGGCTCCAGGCATACCCAGGCATAGTCGTAGCGGATTTGGGTTTGAAACGCCTTGACCTTGTAGCTGACCGGGATCCCTTCATCGGCCTGTAGCTGGGGCACCTTAACACAAGCGCCCGTCGCATCAAACTGCCAGCCGTGGTAGGGGCACTGAATGCTCCCCTCCACCACACAGCCGCGGGAGAGCTGAGCCGTGCGATGACAACAGCGATCTTCCACCGCTGCCACGGTTCCTTCTGGAGTTAGCCAGAGTACGATCCGCTGGCCCAACAGTTGAAAGGGTTTCGGTGCCTCCTGCAAATGGGAAAGGGGCATAATCGGATACCAAAAACGCCGGAAAACAGGGTGTTGGGTAACCAGCATGGGCAAAAGCCTCGGTTGAGTGCAAGGGATCCACCCGATTGCAAGCAATTCGTGAATCTCTGTTTGCATGGTAAGGAGGGATCTTCAGTGGATTCCGTATCCGTCAACACGAGTTGGGCAACGAAGTGTATGGGAAATGGACCGGGGGGAGCTTGGTCTGGTTGAGGTGGAAGATTGTCGTTAATGCTTTGTAAAATCAAACTCTCAAGATACTCCCCCTTCCCATGACCTCCTATGCTCTGGCGTGGAACCCCATTCAAACTCAAACCCTCATGGGCCACAGTGGGGCCATTTCCGTGTTGACAGTAGCTGGGGAGCTGTTGATCAGCGGCAGTACGGATCGCACCGTGCGGATCTGGCATTGGGGATCCGGTGAATTGCGCCATTGTCTACGCGGGCATGGAGGGGCGATTCGCGGCTTGGGACTGACCCGCTGGCGGGGACAGGAGCTCCTGGTGAGTGGGTGTCGCTTTGGGGAGGTACGCTTCTGGGATCCCCTCACAGGCGAGTCGTTGGGACAGTTGACCACAGAGTTGGGATCGTTGCAGGCACTGGTGGTCAGCAGCGATGGATCCCGGTTGGTGCTGGCGGGGGGATCCGATGCGGTGATTCAGGTGTGGGACTTGCAGAGCCGACAACCCTACCTGCGGTTGTGGGGACATGCGGATCGCATTCATGCCTTGAATCTCAGTCAAGGAGGGGTGTTTCTGGCCAGTGTCAGCGATGACGAAACCGTTTGGGTCTGGGATCTGGTGGCCGGAGAAGGGATTCGGCGGATCCCGTCCATTGGCCCCCTCAATGCGGCGGCCCTTACCCCCGATGGTCGGCAACTGGTGGGGGGCGGAGTGGACTACGCTCTGAAACGCTGGGATCCCCTCACCGGCGAGCTGCTAGGAGTTCATCCCGAACACGACAACTGGATTAGAGCGGTGGCCATCGACCCAACCGGACGGTGGTTGGCCACCGGAGGAGATGACTACAGCATCTGGCTACATCAACTGCCTCGATGTGCTCCTTTGAGGGTGTACCGGGATCCCGCCGCCTGCATCAGTGCCCTTACCTTTAGTGCCGATGGCCAAACTTTGATCAGTGGCAATCGCTCCGGCGGCATCCGCCTCTGGTCGGTGAATTAGAACCCTACCCCCGACAGCACCACCATCACCACCACTGCCGCAAAGATGATCAGGGCGTAAAACTGCGCCTTGCCACTCTCCAGGTATTTCATCACCTCGCCGCTCACCATTGTCACCAGACCAGCCAGGTTGACCATGCCATCAACAATGCGGCTATCCACCTCCAGCGCTTCCCGGGCAACAAAACGGGTGCCCTGCACAAAAACGCGGTTGTAGAGGTCATCGAAATACCACTTGTTCAAAGAGAAGTAGTAGAGCGGCTGCAAACTTTGGGGGAAAGTGCTGGGATCGATGCGCTTGGAGAAATAGATCAAGCTGGCCAGGGTAATGCCAAGCAAGCCAATCCCAACAGAGCTGCCCGCCATGATCAGGAACTCCGACCACTCAAAATGTCCCGCCAACACCTCGGCCCATTCTTCGGCCACGACTGGCAAAATCGAACCCACTTCCGCCAAATGTTCAGCCGGTGGATGAATGAAGGCTTCAAAGTAGTTGGCAAAGGGCGTACCCACCAGACCAATCAAAACAGAAGGCACCGCCAAAGCCAAGAGCGGGAAGGTCATGGACCAAGGAGACTCATGCGGCTCAGAAGCGTGGTGATGCTCATCGTGGGCTTCTGCCGCAGCTTCGGGATGGCTGCTAGGCTGCGGCTTTTCTTGAATGTTCATGGCACCGGGGCCAAAGGCGGGCTTACCGGCAAAAGCATAGGCAAAGGCTGGCACCGGGCGGCCCTCGCTAACCGCCACTTCTTTTTGCAGAGTAATGTTGGTACCGCGAAATTCTCCTTCAAAAGTGAGAAAATACATGCGGAACATGTAAAAAGCCGTGATCCCAGCCGTTAGAAAGCCCACTCCCCACAGGGCCGGGTTGTGCTCGAAAACGGATCCCAAGATTTCATCTTTCGACCAAAATCCAGCAAAGGGCGGGATCCCACAAATGGCTAGGGTTCCGATCAAGAAGGTGCTAGCCGTGATGGGCATATACTTGCGCAAGCCCCCCATGAGGCGCATATCCTGAGCCAGAGCTGGGTTGTGCCCCACCACTGCTTCCATGCCGTGAATGACTGAGCCGGATCCCAAAAAGAGCATCGCCTTAAAGTAAGCATGGGTCATCAGGTGAAACAGACCCGCCCCGTAGGCACCAGATCCCATGGCCATGATCATGTAGCCCAACTGGGAAATGGTGGAGTAGGCCAAGCCCTTCTTGATATCGTTTTGGGTAATGGCGATGCTGGCTCCCAAGAAGGCAGTGCCGGCCCCTGTCCAGGCGATGATGTCCATCACCACCGGGATCCCTTCAAACACAGGGAACATGCGGGCCACCAGAAAGACCCCTGCCGCCACCATCGTTGCCGCATGGATCAAGGCCGAGATCGGGGTAGGGCCTTCCATCGCATCCGGCAGCCACACATGCAATGGAAACTGGGCCGACTTGGCCACCGGCCCCAAGAAGACCAACACCGCAAACAAGGCGATCAAGGTAGCGCTCACCGAGCCAGACGCCAACATCTCCTGTAGATTGCGCCCGATCTCGTTGAACTCGAAGGTGCCAGAAATCCAGTACAGGCTAAGCATACCGAGCAAGAGGCCAAAGTCGCCGACCCGATTGACCACAAACGCCTTTTGAGCTGCCTCTGCTGCCGCCCGCCGATCGTGCCAGAAGCCGATGAGCAGGTAAGAGCACATCCCCACCAGCTCCCAAAAAATATAGATCTGCACCAGGTTGGGGCTGACCACCAAACCCAGCATGGAGGAACTAAACAGGCTCAGGTAAGCGTAGAAGCGCACATAGCCCGCGTCGTGGGCCATATAGCCATCGGAGTAGATCTGCACCAAAAAGGCCACGGTGGTCACCACCACCAGCATCATCGCCGTCAGGTGATCCACCACAAAGCCCATTTCCACCGAGAAGGATCCCGCCTGCGCCCAGGTAATGGTTTTGAGGAAGGTTTCGTGCCCCTGCACTTGGGTGACCAGAATGGCAAAGGCATGTACCATCGCCGTCCCGATCAAAAACACACTCAAGAAAGCCGCCAGGGAGCGGTTGGCTCTTGTCCAAGTGTTGAACATCAGGATGCCCAGGCCGAGCAGGAAGGCCGCCACCAAGGGGTAAACCGGGATTAACCAGGCGTATGCGTAGATAAATTCCATAGGAAATGCTTCTGAATGCGTCCTCTTGCGGTGAATGAACCCGTTCTGCTAGCCCTGTGACTGGGAAAGATAAAGTTGTCCGGTGGGCTGGCGGCTGTTTGACTCCTTCTGTCATTGTAAACTTTTGCGACAGAATCGGATCCGGTATTCCGAGCATCGAATCCATCACAGCAGAGTTTTTTTCTCGAGATCAACCGGGATTCCCGCACTTTGATCGGGAGAGATCCTAAAAATTCCCGTAAATCTGGGGTACAAGCGGGCTTGGATGACAGGGATCCCCCTCAAACGCTACAACAAAAGCTGTACTGCCGGTCTGGAGAAGATACCTATGAGCCTGAATCTGGTCACCCTTGTGGGGCGAGCCGGTATGGATCCGGAGCTGCGCTTCTTCGAGTCGGGCAAGGTGGTGTGTACCTTCAGTCTGGCGGTGAATCGCCTCCGCAAAAATGATGACAAACCCGATTGGTTCAACCTGGAGCTGTGGGGCCGTACTGCTGAGATTGCCGGGGAATACGTGCGCAAGGGTAGTCTGATCGGGGTGACGGGCAGCCTTAAGTTCGACCGTTGGAAAGACAAATCTACTGGCGAAGACCGCCAGAAACCGATCATCGCCGTGGATCGGCTGGAATTGCTGGGATCCCGTCAAGACCGCGACAGCAACATGCCCTCGGAAGAACCGTTTTGATCAGCGCGACTTGAACTGAGCCACCTCAGAGAACCTTACCACTTAGAATTACAGCCTTTTCTAGCCTTATCTGATACAACAGGTTGAGGCCAATCCCTTTCTCCATCAGGTTTTTTGCCTAGCTCAAGGGCCTGTGTGAAGTCGGAAAAGGCTGTGTTAGAATTGCTAGAATCATTGTCAGAATTATCGATAACTCGACAACAAGTACTGACTCTCTTGTGACAAGTTTGACAGGAGCCAAAGTGGATCTGGCTTCATGTCCATGGCTCACCGAGAGAAAAGATGCAGAGAAAATATCAATGCCACACTCCTACCTCATTCAGCACCTCACTCCAGAGGACGAAGCTTTGATGGATGCCCTGCTGGTTACTTTCGGCAAGGCATTTAATGAGATCGAGACCTATCTGGAAAAACGGCCTAGTGCTGAATATATGCGGCGGCTATTGGGGAGTGACAACTTCATTGCTCTTGCGGCTGTGCAGGATGGGGATGTGGTGGGAGGAATCGCCGCCTATGAATTGAAGAAATTTGAGCAGGAGCGGAGTGAGATTTACCTTTACGATTTGGCGGTAGCTAAAGAGCACAGACGCCAGGGCATCGCCACAGCCTTGATTCAGAAGTTGAAGAAATTAGCAGCTGCCCGAGGAGCTTATGTCATCTTCGTCCAAGCGGATACTGGCCCTGAAGATGAAGCGGCAATTGCCTTGTATAGCAAACTAGGGAAAAGAGAAAATGTCCTGCATTTCGATATTCCGGTAGAGGGTGATAAAAACACCATCAACTCTGCATAAGATCTTGTATGGCATCTCGAATAAACGCTTCATCCATCGGATTTTGATACGGGTTCCCCGCCCGATGTCCCCAGATAGAAGGGATCCCTTGGTAGAGGGCATTCGGGATCTGCTCGGCTTCTGCCTGACAGTCGGCTGGGGTGAAGTAAAGATCCGTCAGGCTGGGCATAACCAGGGTGCGGGCCCGAATGGATCTCAAAGCGGCTGTGTAGTTGCCGTTGTGAACCGGGTTATCGCTGATGTCACAACGGATCCAGGTCTCGATCATCGACAGCAGATTATGGGGATCCCGGCGGCGATAACTGGCCTCCCAGGCTTGGGTCAAATAGTCTTCCAAAGTGGCATAGCCTAGCCCTACGTAGAGCTTTTGATTAAAGAACGGTTGGGATGCCGCCCAACTGGCATAAATATGGGCAAAGGCTCGAAACCCCCGGTCGGGCACCCCCAAAAATCGCCGACCATCCCAGGTGGGATCCGCCGTCAGGGCCGAGCGCAAACTTTCCAGAAACACCCGGTTGTGAACCGTGGTTTTGGCGGTGCCACAGAGGGCCGCGATTCGCTCCACCCGATCAGGGAACAGGGATCCCCAGTGATAGGCTTGCTGTGCCCCCATCGACCAGCCGTAGATCAAGCGGATCCGCTCGACGCCAAAGTGGTGGGTGAGCAGGCTCTCCTGCAGACGCACATTGTCCCAGTGGCTGAACCAAAAGCCATCCTCCTGCAGGCCACAGGCGGGATCGTTGCTAGGGGAAGTCGAAAGGCCATTGCCCAGCATGTTGGGGATGACAATGAACCAGCGTTCGGGGTTGAGAATGCCGTCGGGACGAATCAGCCAGTCCAGGTCAGGGTGCTGCGCTCCGTAGGAGGTGGGGTAGAGGATCAGGTTGTCTTTCTGGGGGGAAAGTTCCCCATAGGTGGCATAAGCAAGGGTGATTTGGGGCAGTCGGATCCCGCAGTGCAGTTCAAAATCCGTCTGGATCCAGTAGGTCATACCTGGAAGTGTCCCACCACCTGTTGATGCACCCGCAGATACCCCTGTTCCAAATGGGCGAGATGGGGCTGAAGATGCTCGTGGGCCTTGGCTAGGGCGTGAAAAGGAATCGACGGGTAGAGGTGGTGCTCAGCGTGATAGGGCATATTCCACATCAAAAATCGGATTGGCCACAGGGTAAGCGTGGTGCGGGTATTGGCGAGGGGATCCTCATCCTGGCTACAGCCTGTGTGTTCTGCCAGCAAAATAAAGCGCAAAATCGGCTGCCCTACCGCCAGGGGCAACAGCCACAACCAAACGATCCAAGGATCCCTCAACAAAAAAGAAGCCAAGATCCCAAGGCCATACACCGCCAGTTGCAGCCGCACCGAACGGGTCACCTCCTCCCGGGCGGACTCGGGAATGTAAGGGTAGCCCTCTAACCGCCCGCTGGCCATGCGGAAATAGCCCTTCACTTTGCCGATCCACCAAGTGATGCCGCTCAGCTCGATCAGATACTCCCGCCAGCTTTGGGGTTTGGCATCCTCCAGCTCCGGATCCTGGCCTGGAATCTGGGTGTAGCGGTGGTGCCATTTGTGATAGCGGCGATAAAAAGTGCTGTTGTAAAACGACAGCAGGCCCGCCAACCAAGCGACGGCATCATTGAGCTTAGGACTGGCAAAGGCGGTGCGGTGTACACATTCATGCAGAGCGGCAAACATCATCGCCAAACTGGCCCCATAGATCACCAGTGCCGGCAGCGCAATCCACCCATGGGATCCCATCTGAGTCAACCACAGGCTGCCGCTCACCCCCATCACCGCCAGATGGCCCGCCAGTTGCAAAAGTCCGGCCTGGTTGGAGCGGATATTGAGCTGCTTGAGGCGCTCGACCGGGATCAAGCGCTGAGGATTGAGGTCTCTATCAACCGGAGTTGCCCTGACCGACATGGGTGGCTCTCGTGAGCTGAGATGAATGAATGGGATCCTATCAAATCAAAAGTCAACGGCTGGTTGCCAGAGCTACCGAGCAACCCGGAATGGAAGTTCTTACCCATGACTACGGGGATCTGGTTGCTCGATCAGGACAGGAGAATTGCGATCCAACCCGGAAACAGGGCCACTGCCCGCCAAATCCAAGGGCTCTCCTGTGGCCAGGGCCAGCAGATTGGCACGTAACACCGATTCCGGCTGCTCCCCAATCGCAGAGCCCAGCAGCTCCCCTTCCTGATCCAAAAACAGGAAATGCGGGATCCCGTTCACCCGATAGCGGCTCAGTTCCGGCAACCATTTCGGGTTATCCACATTCAGCATGACAAAGTTAACCTGTTGGGCAAACTCCTCTTTCAGACTGGCCAGCACCGGCGCCATCGACCGACAACTGGTACACCAATCGGCGTAAAACTCCACCAAAGAAGGCTTGGCATTGGTCTGAGCTTGTTCTAAGGGGACGGCCCTTTGCGCCAGAGCCTCCAAGCTGGTACCGGCGCTCCGACTTTGGTTAGCCAAAAATAATCCCGTTGCCAGAATCACTGCTGCTAGAGCAATTAGCCCATTGCGCAGCCGTTTTGCCCAGCTTTCGCTCATGCCCAGTCCCTCTTGTGATTGATAGCTTGCAATTTACAGGTATCGTTCCAAAGGTCAACTTCCCATCAAAACCAGGGATCCCTCACCTTTATCCCTCAACCTTCACCGTTCTAGCACTCAACTCAACCCTCCCCAGTCCGCGGTACTCCAGAATCCAGACAGGCTGCATCTTGACGCCAGTTTTGTTACAATCAAATTGTACGAATAAAAACTTCTTAAAATCAAACAGATGAGTGTCTTACCCAGTCTGTTTATCTCTCACGGGGCCCCACTCTGCCCCTAGAATCCGGCCCTGTGGTGCAGTTCCTCCGAGAGTTGGGATCCCTTCTGCCCAACCCCCGTGCTCTTTTGGTCATTTCCGCTCACTGGGAAACGCCAGTACCTACGGTGAGTGCCGCTGCCCACCCCGCCACCCTCCACGACTTTTACGGATTTCCCCCACAGCTTTATCAACTGCGTTATCCCGCCCCAGGAGATCCGGCTCTAGCTGCCCGCGTGAAAGATCTCCTGGATTCAGCCGGGATCCCGACCCAACTTGACCCAGCACGAGGATTGGATCATGGGGCATGGAACCCACTCCTCTTGACTTATCCCGAAGCCCAGCTCCCGGTGCTGCAGTTGTCGATTCAGCCACAACAGGATCCCGCATACCACTACCATCTGGGACAAGCCCTGCAACCTTTACGAGAAGAGGGGGTGCTCATTTTGGCCAGTGGCGGTGCCACCCACAACCTACAGGAACTGATCGCGCCTACGTGGCGGAGGCATCTTCCAACAGCCGGTTGGGGAGAACAAGAAGCCGAGTTTGCCACCCAACCCCCCGCTTGGGTAAAAACCTTTGACCAATGGCTTGCCGACACCATTACCACTGGACAGGTGGAAAATCTGCTCAACTACCGAACCCTGGCCCCAGAAGCAGTGCGGAACCATCCCCGCGATGAACATTTACTGCCCCTCTTTGTGGCGGCTGGAGCCGGAGGCTCTCCCAACTGTTGGGCACAACTTTTTCAGGGCTATACCTATGGAGTGCTGAGCATGGCCGCCTTTCGCTTTGGAAACATGGATTCTGTTGGGTAGGGATCCAGTCTGGGGGAGAGGGCCTTGTAAGCGATAATGGGTGCGGCGTTTGCACCAATGGCTCAGCGATGCGCATCTCCTTGAAGTGGCTGCGGGAACTGGTAGACTTCGAGCTTACCCCGGAAGAATTAGGGGAAGCCCTAACCCTGGCAGGGTTTGAAGTGGAAGATATTGAAGATCGCCGCACCTGGGCAGATGGGGTGGTGCTGGGCAAGATTCTCAAAACAGAGCCTCACCCCAATGCCGACAAGCTACAGGTTTGCCAAGTAGATCTGGGGGTCAAGCCGCCTTCCACCATCGTCTGTGGAGCAGCCAACGCCCGTGCCGGGATCCTCGTTGCCGTTGCCCCCCCCGGTACCCACTTGCCCGCCCTCAACCTCACCATCGAAAAAGCCGAGAAACGGGGGGTGACCTCCGCCGGCATGATTTGTTCTCTGGCGGAACTGGGGCTGGAGAAAACTTCTGAAGGGATCCACGAATTTCCAACCGATTTAGATCTGAAAACCCATCCCCTTGGCTCGGACGTGCGCCCCCTCTTGGGCCTGGATGATGTGGTGCTGGATCTCACTTCAACCGCCAACCGTGCCGATGCTTTGAGCATGGTCGGCATTGCCCGTGAAGTAGCTGCCCTCACCCGCAACCCCCTGCACCTGCCCTCTATCACGGATCTCAAGGCCAAACCTATCGCCGGCCTCAACTTGCAGATTGCCGATGCCAAAGCTTGCCCCGCCTACAGTGGCGTGTTGATTGAGGGGGTGAAAATCGGCCCTTCCCCCAACTGGCTGAAACACCGTTTGGCGGCGGCTGGCACTCGCTCCATCAATAATGTGGTGGATATCACCAACTTGATCCTTTTGGAATGGGGGCAACCGCTGCATGCCTTCGATTGGGATCGCCTGCTGGGGGTGATGGGCAAACCGAAAAAGCTTGCTCTCGGAGTCCGCCTTGCCCAAGCCGGAGAAACCCTGAAAACCCTGGATGGCCAAACCCGCACTCTGCAGGCCGAGAGCCATCTGATCACCGCTGCTGACAAACCCGTAGCCCTAGCGGGGGTGATGGGGGGTGAAGAAACCGAGGTCAACCCGGAAACCAGCTCCATTTTTCTAGAAGCAGCCCTGTTCGACCCTGTGGTGACGCGGCGTTCTGCTCGTTCTCAGTCCCTGCGCACCGAGGCTTCCGCTCGCTATGAACGGGGGGTCAATTTTGCCAGCCTGGATCAGGCGCGGGATCGGGCGGTGCAGCTGATCCTGGAATTGGCCGGAGGAAAAGTCGTTGGCCTTACCACCTTTGACCAACGGCCCTCCTTGGAGCGCACTCTGGAACTGCGACTGGCGCGATTGATCGACGTATTGGGGGATGATGTGCGGACAGCGGATGTGGAAGAGATCTTGCCTGCTTTGGGCTTTCAGCTGTCCCCCTGTATCCCCAAGGCGGTCACCAAACCCGGTGCGAAACCCGCTGCTCCCGAAACTGAAACGGCGGCGGTGGCCCGTTGTGTCTGGCAGGTTCAAGTTCCTCCCTATCGTCTGCGGGATATTGAACGGGAGATCGACCTCATCGAAGAATTTGCCCGCCTTTACGGCTACGACCGCTTCTCAGAAACCCTCCCCCCGGAGCCTCAGGTGGGATCCCTTTCTCCACGGGAATCGTTCACTCGCCAAATCCGAGAAGTGCTGCGCGCCATCGGCCTGACGGAGCTTTACCACCTCTCTTTGTGCCCGGCTGAGGCTGAAGAGAAGGGCTCCAAGAACACCCTAGTGAAAATCGCCAACCCCCTCTCGCCGGAATATTCCGCCGTACGGAATGCTCTCCTGCCCGGTTTGGTAGAAGCCTTCCGCTTCAATTGGGATCAGGGCAATGGCCCACTGCAAGCCTTTGAAATCGGACGGGTCTTTGCCCACGCTCTTCCCCCTAGCCCCCACCCTTACCAAGAAGCCGATCACATTGGCGGCATTTTGGGCGGGGATCCCAACCCCAACGACTGGCAGCACCATAATCGACCGATGGATTGGTTCGAGGCCAAGGGGCTACTGGTCTCAGCCTTAGAACGGTTGGGGTTCCACCCCGAGTTTCGGCTGGATTCGCCCTCTGAGCAATTCCCAGAGCTGCATCCCGGTCGTCAGGCTAGCCTGTGGATTGAGGGATCCCGCATGGGTCTATTGGGTCAGTTGCACCCCCGCCTTTGTCAAGAAAAAGGCCTGCCGGATCAGGTGTATGTGTTCGAGTTGGAGCTGGATCCCTTGCTGGAAATCCTCGAGAAACGGGGTATTGTGCAATTTTCCCCCTTCTCGCCTTTTCCTGCTTCGGATCGGGATATCGCCTTTTTTGCCCCAGTTAGGCTTTCTGTGGGGGAACTGGAACAGGCTATTCGCCAAGCTGGGGGAGAGCTACTCCAGTTGGTGCAATTGTTTGATGAGTACCGTGGCCAGGGAGTACCTGAGGGTCAACGTAGCCTTGCGTTTCGTTTGGTGTATCGTGCCCCCGATCGCACCCTCACCGACGCCGAAGTAGAGGCTGCCCAAAGCCGGGTAAGAACCCAATTACAAAAACAATTCCAGGTCTCCTTGCGAAGTTGATTTCCCTGAGTTTGGTAAAGGATCCCTTGCCATAGTGTTTTGGAGAGATGAGTTGAGATGTGATGTGAATTACATCTCAACCTTGATCCGTATCACTTCAATTCTTTTCTGCTGTTTCTATCGTAAGGACATGCGCTACTAAAAGGCGCACTTCCCCCACAACTTCAAGGAGATGTGATCATGGCTAACCATAAAAAGGCTTGGGATTCTGCTGATGAATTGACCGATGATGAACTGGAAACCGTGGCCGGGGGCTGGTGTGGGAATGACCTCCGTCCTCGTTTCCCGATTCCTCTGCCTGGCCCTGTGGATCCCTTGCGTGGGGTATCTTTGGGTAACGGACTCCTTTTGCCCGCAGTTCAGAAAATCAACCAAGGATTCTAATCCCAACTGTCAGGGATCCCTAGTTGGTGCATCCTAGCAGTCCCGGATTTTTATTTGTGGAATAATCTGGATCCCTAACTTAATACAATCTGCCCACCCTCTCACTACAAGGGGTGGGACTTCCTTTTAGGGTTTGCTCTCTACTGGGTTAGATCTTCAATCAAGGGAAAGAGAACGTAAATCGACTCGCCGATCCAGTCGCAGTGGCCGTCCCATTGAACGTTTGCACAATGTTTCCACTCTTCCGTAGCGTCACAGTAAAGGGAATAGGAGCAGTTGATTGGGAACACCGTCTGAACAACACCACCTCAATGAGATATCTCCCTGTGGGAGGAGTAGAGGCCCAAAACACATTCTCAACAGGATTCGTCGTCACTCCAGCACAATTGGAATTGGCATCCACATCCAGGCGTCCGCCAGAAGGAATACTCGGATTTCCAAAAAATACCGTTTGCTCCCCAGGATCTGTGACATACAGATCCAAATCATCAATCGTGTTCCAAGTAAGGGTGATCTGAATCGGGCCAGTCCCTAGAGGCGGAGTTGGGGTGGATGTCGGAGTTGGGGTGGAGGCCCCCCCACCGATGGTCTGAGCAAAGTTCCCTTGGAAGCCATTATTCGCCAGGTAAGTTGCCACCACAGATGCCGGGGTGCCAGGAGCCACCTGAATCGCTACCCCGGTGCCATTACCCCTAGCAAGAAAAGTATTCCCAGCAATGGTACGGGCTTGAATCCCTTGCAAAATGCGAATGCCAAAACTCCCGGCTATCCCACCCACACCAATCGTATTGGACTGAATTGCCGGTACAGAACCCGCTCCATCCAGTTGAATGCCAGTAGTACCACTGGTACCTGTTTGCCGCGCCTGAAGCGCTAAGCTAGCCGTGGCTGGATCCCCTTCGATTTGATTGTTGCGGAACACCCCACCCGAGCTATCGCTGAAGCGGGCTGCCAAAGCTCCTAATGCCTGCAAAAGAATCCTGTTGTTTTCAATCGTGGGATTGCTCCCCGGCGCCGTGCCTATGCCCACCCCACCTGTTTTGCTGACAATCGGCGAGACCCGGCTGACCCGGCCATCCCCGGAGATTTGCACACAGGGATCCAAAAATTGTTGGCACAAAATCTGCGCCAGTTGGCCTAAGGCTCCTTCCAGGACGGCGGCATTGCCATTGACCACAATATTGGAGCGGGGATCATTAAGAGTGACTTTGCTGGGTTGAAAGGTGCCATTGTTCACCTGGACTCGTCCCCCCCCCAGCACCACCTCTACTCCTTGCAGGCTGGTTTGGCTGGCCACGATCAAGTCAAAGAGCCCGGTTAAAATCTCATAGGTGACAGAGCTGGTGATGCGAATGCGTCCACCATTGGTGCCATCGCCGCCATCCAGGGCCAGGTTGCTTTGTAGGGTTTCGCTGCCTGCCCCCAAAATTTCGATGACTACCTCCAGACCTGCCGTGGCATTTTGTAACCGTTGGGCTTCTGCGGTGGCATCTACCAGCTTGGTGAAGGGGCCATTCACGGGATCCACTCGCAGGGTGACCGATCCAGCTGGAGGCAGAGAAGGGGGGCCACCTGTGCCACCGCCACCACAACTGAGGGCAATCCCCGCCATTAACGGCAACAGGATGGCACGGATCCCCGTTCGAACTTGAGATGCCTGGCCAGCCATAGGTGGAAAGTCCTTTGTAAGAGCTTGCGGGTAGAGGTATACCAAGGCAGCTAACAACCACGGCAAAGTACAGGTAGCCAAGCAGAATTGAATACCTTACTGCAAAGTCATCATCGAATCGGATTCCCTCAAAAGTCAAGCCTTTGCAAGGGATCCGCAATCGAACGGCAACAAATTTTAATTTTAAGAGGTCTTCCCTGAGCGGATGGATCTATCTCCAAACCGTGACTAAGAGGTGCCAGATTTATCGCTCTTCCGGCACTTCAAGGGTTCCGGCGATGATCTCCTGCTTCACGGCTTCTACAGCAGCCACCAAATCCGCAGGGATCAAGGCCTCGTTGTACTCATCCAGGGCGTACCCCACCCCATCGTTCTCTAAGCCAAAGTCTTGAATGCCGCCGACAAAATTACCTTCGACAACGCTACGAATGACCTCATAGGTGGCAACATCCACCCGCTTCAGCATCGAGGTGAGGCCGTGGTTGAGGGTAGCAGGGTCGTTGTCGGTATCTCCCAAGTAGTTTTGGTTGGCATCTACCCCAATAAAGAACATCGGGCGGGTATCGCCACTGCAGGCACTGGCATAATCGGCAGGCTTGGGCACATCGACAAAGGGATCCCGAATGAAGCTCACCCCACTGGGCAGATCAGCGGCTTTGAGGCACTTTTCTTGCTTAACAAAGTCGATTAATCCCAGGCCGGATCCCCCGGCAGCGGCGTAGATAATGTCAACTCCTTGCGCTTTTTGGGCCGCTGAGATCTCCTTGGCCTTGGCTGGATCATTCCAGGCAGCCGGGGTCGTCCCGACATAGTTGGCGATAACGCGACAGGTGATACCTTCTTCAGCGCAGGCGTATTCCACCCCAGCCCGATAGCCCGCTTCAAACTTGTGGATCAAAGGGATATCCATGCCTCCCAAGAAACCAACCACCCCCGTCTGGGTTCGCTTGCCTGCCAGGTAGCCCACGAGGAAGGATCCCTCGTGTTCACGGAAGAGCAGGCTAGCCACATTATCTTCTTCTGGAGAGACAGAATCCACCAAGCCAAATTTCACATCTTTGAACTCAGCAGCGCTGGCGGTGACAGCCGGTTCCAAGGCAAAACCTACACCTACCACCACATCAAAGCCTTCTTCGGCAAACTTGCGTACCCCAGGCCCTAGTTGGGAGGGATCCGTCGGTTCAAAATCAAACACCTGTACGCCAAAATCTTGCTTGGCGCGTTCCGCCCCTTCCGCAGCCGATTGGTTAAAACTGCGGTCGTTTTTGCCCCCTTCGCCAAAGGCAATGCCCACCCGCACCGACTGAGCTTGAGCAGCACTGCCAAGGGCAAACAGCCCTGCCAACACCAAAGAGATCCCCACTGTTTTGCGCATTATCATGATTCCTATCGCCCCAGTAGCTTAATTAACATTTCCCGAAAGGCCAATTTGTCCGCTCTGAGCACAACCTCGGCATTGGCAGGCCGACCCATGATCCCCAGGCGATCCACCAAACTGTAGCCGCGGGTTAGCTCCCCACGACATTCAACGTCCACGTAGTGACGACGACTCTCTTGAATCAGTTCCGGCTGTAAAGCCATGGCTATCGTCAGAGAATCGGGATGGGTAATGCCATCGAGACTGCCCCCTTCCGGATGGGATCGGTTGAACTCCCAGGCAACCCGGTTCACAGCCAAGTAGAACTGGCTGAGGGGGGTATCGAGGGATAGGATCGGTTCTAACTCTTCTTGCGTCAGCAGGCCATCCCTAACCGACAAATCCCAGGGGGACAAGACCACGTCAAACCCAGCGTGCAGAACCGTCCGAGCTGCCTCAGGATCAACATAAAAATTGAACTCAGCCGCTGGGGTAATGTTACCGAGAGCATTATTGGTACCGCCCATCACCCAAAGCTTTTTCACCTTTTGCGACAGGGTGGGGTCTTGGGTCAGGGCCAGCGCTAGGTTGGTCAGGGGGGCTTGAGCGATAATTTGCAGCTCTCCGGCCCAGCGGTTGGCCAGTTTGACAATAGCAGTCGGGGCAAACAGAGGTTCCGGGCGCTGCTTGGCCTTTGGGAAGAAAGAATTGCCCATGCCATCTTCTCCATGCACATAGGCGGCAGTCACCAGCTTGCCCAGCAACGGCCCAGTCGCTCCGGGATATACCGGGATCCCACTTTTTCCAGCCACTTCCAGAGTGTAGAGGGCATTTTCGGTGCATTGCTCTAGGCCCAGGTTGCCCGCACAAATAGTGATGGCTTCGATAACGCTATCGGGCCAGAGCAGCCCAAAGAGCAGGGAAGTAACATCGTCTCCGGCAGTATCCGTGTCGATCAAAAAGCGCTGCAAAGCCATATCCAGACACCATCCAAATAAGGTGCCATCCTATCGATAGAAAGTCGTCTGAGAACAAAAATTTACGCCAGCTTTAACTTGAGGCTAGAGGGGCTCTAGGGTATGGGCGGTTTATCTTGAGAAAAGCCGTTACTTCTGTCGAATCGAGCCTTTATGTCCGCCTCCATCCGCTCCATTACCCCTCAACAGATGGCCGAACGGTTACGGGATCTCAGTGCTGGCCCTCTGCAACTGATCGATGTGCGGGAACCCGCAGAGCTGGAGATTGTGAATTTGAATGCTGTGGGCTTTCGTAACTATCCCCTCAGCCAGTACGAGGAGTGGAGCGAACGGATCCTTGTAGAGCTAGATTCAGAGCAGCCAACCTTTGTCCTCTGTCACCATGGGGTACGCTCAGCGCAAATGAGCTATTGGCTACAGGTCAACGGGTTTACCCAGGTTCACAATATCAGCGGCGGCATCCATGCCTGGGCTTGTGAGGTGGATCCGTCATTGCCCATCTATTGAAAGTTTTTCTAAAGAGCTTTTCTAACATGTTCCCCATCCTCCATTTGCACGGGGATCCGCAGCAGCGGGGCCAACAGTATGGATCCCAGGCGGCCCCACTCATTCGCCACAGCATTGCCAGCTATGCCCGCCAGTTTGCCTATCGCTGTGGTCTCACCTGGCAACAGGCCCAAACCCAAGCACAGGGATCCCTGCCCCGTTTGGAACGCCACACCCCTCACCTACTAGAGGAAATGCAGGGTATGGCCACCGGCAGCGGTTTCACATTCTCCGAGATCCTGGCCCTCAATCTGCGCACCGAGATCCTGGCGGGGTCGGTCTCCAGGGGATCCCATCCTGACTACAAGGCCGCTATAGCCGCAAACCGTCGCCTTGGCGTTCCAGAGCATCTGTCTGAAGGGGATCTGGATCCCGTCCATTCAAAAAATGCAACTCCAGATTGGGGGGAGTGCACCACCTTGGCCGCTCTCCCTCAGGCTACCTCCACCCGCCACACCTACCTAGCCCAGACCTGGGATTGGATCGGGGATCAGCGCCAAGCCTGTGTACTGTTGCGCGTTCAATCGGATGAGCACCCCAACTACCTCACCCTGACCGAAGCCGGGATCCTGGCCAAAATCGGCCTCAACCAAGCGGGGCTGGCCGTTGCCCTCAACCTATTGCGCTCCCAGCAGGATGGCCAAACCCAGTCTGAGGGAATGCCCGTCCATCTGCTGCTGCGGCTGCTATTGCAGTGTGAAGATGATCAGCAGGCCCTGGAAAGGGTGAAATCTTTCACCTACACAGCCTCCTCTTGCGTGAGCGTGGCCAGTGCCACCGGACAGGTGATCAGTTTCGAACTCAGCCCACAGGGAATCGGCCTGCATCTAGCCCAAGAGGGGATCCTCGCCCATACCAATCATGTTCTGGATCCGGCCCTGCAAAAGGATGAAATACCTCCTTATGTGGGATCCTCGACAACACAACGGCTGGAACGGGCCTATCATCTCCTGAGACAGAGCGCCCAAAGGGGATCCCTAAACGAAGTCACGCTACAAAAAATACTGCAAGATCGAACCGGTGCTCCCCGCTGCATTTGTCGCCATCCGGATCCCAATCTACCTGCGGTGGATCGCACTGAAAGCGTGGCGGCGGTGGTGATGGATTTGACCCAGCAGATTTTGTACGTGGCCCCCGGTCTTCCCGATCAGGTAGAGTTTGTGCCAATTTCCACCCGCGAGAACGACGTGGATTGATATATTCCCCGACTACACTGGGCGCAACAAAGCTCCTGACAACCAGAAGGCACTAGCTTTGGTGATTCTTGTGATCAGGGACTTGGGTCAGGTTCTGGCAGAACATAAATGGACTCCACCTGTCGCCCCGCCACCGGAACGGCTTGGATCGTGCCTTGGTCGATGCGGTAGATCACCTTCTCTGCTTGCAGTTGATTGTCCCCTTGACTGATAGTGACCTGGCCCTCCAGTTCAATCCGCTGCTCCTGGCTGTAGTAGACCGCTTTTTGGGCACGAGCGCTCAAGCGTTCGGCGGGAAAATTGAGGGTGACGTTGCCCATAGCGGTAAACACCCCCGTATTGGCGTTGGCCTCCTGAGAATCGGCGTTGATGCTGATAGCACGTGGGTTCTGACCCCAAGCCGGGATCCCAGATCCCAACAATAGGCCCAATGCCAGTAGCCCGCCCAGAGAGTTCCGATAGCGGTTTCTTTCTAACTTCATGCCACACCACCCAACCAAACCACCACAGCAGCCAGTCTAGCTTGTGGCTCCCGAGTTGGTTCCATTTCCCCCTTTGGGCAAGACTTGGGCCAACTGGCCCTCTAGGTAGGCCACCCGTTGCATCAGTTCCCGGTTGGTCTGCAACAGTTCCCGCGCTTGGCTATTCAAGTAGGGATCCGATTCCCACCAGTTAATGCCGATCTCTTTGGCTTTATCTACCGAGGAAATCAGCAGGCGGATCCGCACATTCAGCAACTCCACATTGCCCACAGAAACGGTAATGTCTCCCGCAATCACAATGCCCTTATCCAGCACCCGCTCTAACACATCGGCCAAAGAGGAGCCGTGCGTGGCTGTGGTTAAGGGTTGAGAGGAAATAGGCACAGGGTGGATGACTCTCCAGGACTTGCAAACAGGGGGCCAGGAATTAGCCAGGCAGTTGATCTAGCAAATGATTAAGCAGTTGGGATCCCTCATCTTGGCGTTTGCCAGCGCGAGCCAACAGCACATCCCCACAGAGGGCACGAAAATCGACATTCTCTTTGCTGACGGACAGCTCGTGTTCCTTGACAATACGGCCAATCATCAGGCAACTGCGCAGGCTGGGATGTTGGGTCAGATCCAACTTGCGGCGGAAGGCCCGCACCACATGCACGATCTTAAGGGCATCCGGCGCGGATAAGCCCAACCGTGAAATGAGGATTTCTTTTTCGGTTTCGATGTCCGGCTCTCCCATATCGATGGTGATCATCCGGTCGAGCAGCGCATCTTGGGCTTTGTGAACTCCCGTGTACTCCTCCGGGTTGGAGGTAAAAATAGCGCGAAACTGAGGATGCACCCGCAGATATTCCGACCGGTTGCTATCGGGCGGCATCACCAATAGCTTTTCTTCCAAAGCACTGAGCAAAGCATTATTGGCCTCAGGGCGGGAGCGATTGAATTCGTCGTAGATGAGGGTAAACCCTTCCCGACAGGCCAAGGTCAGGCGGGCATCCACCCAGCGTTGCTGCAGATCCTCTTCTGTCTTCACCACTGAGTGAATGTAGTTATCCACCACCCGCCGATGGGTGAATCCGGTGCGTCCCCCGATCAGATCGGAGGAGTCAAAACGGTCATCCCCGTAGATCAACATGATCGGGCGGCCCATCAGACTGGCCAAGTGCATGGCCAAGGTGGTTTTGCCCGTACCGGAAGGCCCCCGCAGATGTACCGCAAAGCCCGATTGCAAATAACGCAAGGCCCGACGGACGATCCGCTCCGTATAGGTAGTGTTCACAAACTGGCGTGGACGCGCCTGCAAAACGGTGGCCATGGGAGTACTCAACCTCTTTTGCCTTGACTATAGCTGGGATCCTTATTTGGGGGCTGTAACCCGACTTAAACTGCGACCGTTTCCGAAACCATACGTCGCAAGGTGGTCAGGATCTCCGAGGGATCCACCCCCAAATCCACCGCCCCCCGGGCCAGCAGATCCCGCACCTGTTCCCGATTGCCAATCACCTGCAACAGGGTCAAGTCGGGGTTTTGCGCCTGTAGGGCATCTACGTATTCATTCACATAGGTGAGAATACGGCCTGGCTCTTCAGCTTCGGTTACAGGAGCAGGCGGAATCACGGGAATGGCGGGCGAAGCCACTGGTGGTTGGGGTTGAGGTTCTGGGTTAGGAGCAACCGGAATCGCGGCCTCAACTGAGGTTGTGCTGCTACCCACAAACATGGGGTCGGGGACAAGCTCTGGAGTTTCATCAGAACTTTCAGGAGGAGCAACTGAAACAGGAACCTCAGGTTGGGCCTCTAGCTTGACTTCGGGTTCTGGGGTGAGAAAAGGGATCCCATTGCCCCACACCTGTTCATGCAGCTCGATTCGGAAAGCCGCCAGCTCACTGTGCAGTGCTTGAGCTATAACCTGCCGTTCCTGGGCCATCTGGGCCAGTTCCTGCTGAGCCACTTGCTGTAGAGTTTGGACTTGCCGTTGAAGATCCGCACAAAAGGCCTGCCGCGCTTGCTGGGTGACATCGGCCATGGTTTGCCGCGCTTGGCTATAGGATCCCAGTAGACCCTCCACATCCAAGGTCAGATTGGCCCGAAAAGCCTGCAGTTCTTGCTGGATGGCCTCAGACTGAGCGGCTCGCTCTTGTCCCAAACTGGAGAGAAGGTCTGCCACCGATTTGGCCCGTTGTGTGGCAGTTTCTGTCCGTGAATATTCGTCTAAGGCACGCTGTACCGCCCGATCTTGCTCCAGCTTGCGCAGGTGGCTGCGGGTTTGCTCCGTCCGCTGCCGCCTAGCCTGCTGCTGTTGTTGCCGTTGTTGGCTTAACTCAGCCATCAGGGCTTGGTGACGCTCAAGGCGCTGCTGACGGGATTGACCTAATAAACTTTGGTTTTGAGCTGCCCGTTGAGCTCGGGCCATGGCCCACTGTTCCTGCAAACTCATGCTGTCCAATCCCTTACGTTCGTTCTAAATGTGAGGGCCTAATGTGAGTGCATGGATCGGGCAAGCCCGATGTCCCAGCAACTGGCCAATGGATAAATCACCGAAAACAAAATGGCTGTATCGACTGGATTGGCGGGATCGAGGAAAGTAAGGCAGAAGCCCAAACAGACCCCTGCCTGATTCCACGAGAGCCTTTACTACACAGTTGCACCGGCTCCTCAATCCAAAACCCATGAATACTCATGATTTTGAGGAGTGATGAATCGATGCAGCCTTTGAAAAGAACCTCTAACTTAGGTAGCGGGGGCAGCCGCAGTAGCCGTCAGGCCCACAGCCTCAGCGTATTTCAAGTAGGTTTCCACAGAGGCCACGACAACCCGGGCCTCAATCGCCAACAGCTCGATACCAACCAAAGAAACGCGCACCCAGGCATCGACAACGATGCCTTTATCCAAGATGCGATCAATCACTTCGGCCAAGCTCGAGGAAGAGTTTACTTTCTCAACTGCCATGACAATTACTCCTGCATTGATGATGCTAGTTCAGAGGGACAAACCAAGGGGCGGCCAAAATCCTTCAGAAGGGATCCAAAATCAAATCCACTCCCACCGAGGCGACGAACCGCACTTCCCATCGCTCTAAACCTCATTTTGATACTTTTTTCCACCCAGAACACCCGTAGATCCGCTGAAATCAAGTGGGATTTTTCAGCGATTTGTCGCTTTTTGTGAAAGATTATCTGTACAGCCGTAATCTTTCTTAATAGAGAAAAACTGGTGAAATGTTCTCCTAGGCTAAAGCGGCAAGAGGGGGAGTCCATTTGCAGGGATCCCTATATACTAAGATATTGTGTTTGTTCTTGCGTTTGTTTAACCGTGACTTGTTGCCCGCCTGTGGAGCTACTGTGGCTGATTTGAATGCTGGGATCCCGAGTGTGCGCCGCCTGCAAAAGGGGATCAAAGACCGCGAAATCTTTGAAATCAAACTCAGCACGGGGGATACTTTCGTGGGCCAGTTGCGCTGGCAGGATCCCGATTGCCTCTGTTTAACAGATGCCGGGGGACAGGAATCGCTGCTGTGGCGCTCCGCTATTGCCTTCATCAAGGTCAAATCTCATCCGTAGAACCCCGTAAAAACCTACCCCCAACCCCACATCCCCTTACAAAAATTCAAAGGATCCATTTCCCCCATTCCATGGGCAATTGACTTCAGGTAAAAGTACCGGAGGAGAAGGGTATGATCAAAGAGTGTTAAAAACTCTACTCTCTCCTCGCATGACCATGACGGCTACCCCTATCGAGTTGCGCCTTCAGCCTGCTGCCCAGCGGCACAATCACTACAGCCGCGAAGACTTTTTCTGCTTCGACCGCCCCCAGGGATCCCTTCTGGACTGGACAGGGGGACGCAATATTTTGGTGAGCGAAGATTTCATCCTGGGTCTGCAGCAGGGCCTAGAAGAGGAAGTAGGAGATGCCTCCGCTTCCTTGATGTACACCATCGGCCAAGAGTGGGGTCGCAGTGATGCCACCCATTTTTCCCAGTGGTACGAAGAGGAATACCGGCGCAAAACTAAGCAGAGCAACCTGATGTTTCTGCTGGAAACCTGGTGGTGGCCCTTGACTTCTCAGGGATGGGGCCGTTGGGAAGTCGATACCGAAAACCGGCGACAAGGCTTTATTTTCATCAACCTATTCGACTCAGCTGTAGCACGTACCCTTGGAGATGTGGGTAAGCCCGTTTGTCATCTCTATGCTGGGTTGTTTGCTGGATTCTTCAGTGCCATGGTGGAACGGCAACTGAATTGCATTGAGATCCAGTGCTATTCCATGGGGGAGAGCTACTGTAAGTTTTTGCTCGGCAGCAAGGAGCGCATTGATGCTGCTGCCTTCTGGCTCAACGAAGGGGCTAGTGCCAACGAAATTACCCAAAAGTTGCGTTCAGGTGAGGGAGTAGCCAAGGCATGACCCTAGAGATTCCTTTAGAAGACTCTGTGCAGGGCTTTTTTGCCCGTTTGAATTGGGATAACCGCCCTCTCCAGGTGCGCTCGGTGCCCATGCCCTTCCTGCTGCTGCGGGAGCACTTTGGCTCCATCCCTTGGGCCGGGGATCCCTTAGATTTGGCGGCGCGTTCCTTGGGATCCCTGTCGGCAGTACCGGAACCGGAACCAGAGGAGGAGCAAATCACTCTGGCAGATCTATTCAGCATGTTTTGACCCCTGCAGCACCCACTGACTACCGGGAGAAGCGAGAATGTCTAGCGCATTTGAACAGATGCTCATCGAGGCGGAAGCACGCTACCTGAAGCCAGACGAATTGAGCCAGTTGAAATCCCATATTCTCGGTTGGCCGAAGCGGCAGCACGTCTACCGGATTCTGCGGGAACGAGAGGGCCAGATGGTGGGCCGCACTTTGAATGCCCTCAAACAGGAAATGCCCAGTCTTTCGGGACAAGTACTGGAGCTATGTCAGCGGCATCTGCTGTTGTTGTTGCGCCACAGTGCCATGGCCATGTTGCTTCAGGATGAAGAGCTTTTGAAAGAACGGCTGATCGAGTGGATGGAAGAAGAGGTGCGACTGTACGGGCTACAGAGCGTTTACGAAATTGCCTATCGGATCTTTCAGCAGGAACTCAAAGATCACCTTGCTCCTGGCGAGCTGGAGTTCATTCGCCCCCTGATTACTCAGGTTCAGGTGGCTTTGCTGTTTTAAGGTGCTACTGGCTGCTTTAGAACTTTACAGGATTCTTTCAGAATCTTGATCGCGCTCCCCATCCATCCTTTAACACCATCAACAACAACTCACAAAGGCTCCCTATGGTCACCACTGCCTCCAGCCCCAATAGCTCGGCCAGCTTCGACCCCTACACCCCAGTTTTGGCCAATTACTACACCCCCACTGCCTATCTGCAAAGTGATTTGGAATCGGGCCTATTGGAAAGTCGGCGTGGGGATCGTCTTTTGGCCCTTCCCGAAGCGCTGCTGCGGGGGATCTACAGTGGCTTGGAATACGAGACCGGCCAGGCAGCCCGTCTGGTTTTGCGCAACTGTGGTCGGATGTGGGGGAAGGAGTTTTTTCGCCGCTTTGCGCTAGAGCTTTCGGACTACTACCAAAAGCCTCTGGCGGAACTGGAGATGGGCCTTTTCTTGCAAAATCTGAGGCAAGCCTGGAAGACCCATGGTTGGGGATTGATCGAGATCGACTGGACCTACAAAGATCAAGGGGTTTTGGTGGTGTCCATTCGCAATTCTCCTTTTGCTGCGCTCACGCCGGCCCATTTCACTCGTCCGATGGGCTTTTTGGAGGCGGGGTTGCTGGGTACTTGGTTTAGTCAGTTGACCGGACAGGATTTGCTCTGTGTGCAGACCACCAGTGAGGCCTTGGGGGCAAAAAGCAATTTGTTCGTCCTCTCCACCGCCACCCGCCTCAAGGAAGGGGAAGCCTGGGTGGACTCCGGCCTCAGCCACGACCAAGTCCTAGAGAAGTTGTTGCAACCGACCCAAACGGTATGATCATTTCGCCTGTAGAAGTGGGATCCCACAAAGAGGGGGATGAGTCTGTATAATCTTCTGAAAGCCGGACGAACTCAAGCGAACGAGGTTGTGGTCATTGGGGTGGCGTGTCAGAGCAATTCGCGGAGCCATAACCGTTCCCTGCAACAGTGCCGAGGCGATCTGCACAGCGGTAACAGAGCTGCTAGATACCCTGGAACATCGCAATGCTCTTGACCCGGCGGAGTTGGTCAGTGTTGTGTTTTCTGTCACGCCCGATTTGAATGCTGCTTTTCCGGCCCAATTTGCCCGCCGCCGTCCTGGTTGGGAGTTGGTGCCCCTGCTGGATGTCCAACAAATGGAAGTGATCGGTGCCTTGCCCCGGTGTATTCGGGTGTTGATCCAATTAAATACGCCTTTGAGTCAGGCCGATATTCAGCATGTTTACTTGGGAGGAGCACAGGAATTGAGACCGGATCTCAGCCCAGTTTGATGGAGCAGTTTGGTTTGCTTGGCTTCATGAGGGGTTAAACTCTAGACTCTAGATCTGTTGTCCTCAGGGCAGGGATCCCAACTCAAATGGGCAGATCCTGCTTACGGGGGTTCCTTTTGTCGCAGGTTGATTTCCCATTGCTCCAATTGATCTTGACGGGCGGCGACTTCCGCTTCCCGTCGGCTGAGTTCCTGACTTTGCCGGGTTAAAGATTGCCGCCAGCTTTCAATTTCAGACAAATCCATCAGGCTGCCCGTCTGGGATAAGCTATGGAGCATTTCTACCAGTTTCATGGCCGCTTCTTCCACCCGCTGCACCCGGCGCTCCTCCGAAACTTCCACCAGAAGCAACACCCCAACGTTGTAGGCGCTAGCATCGCTGGAGGTGACGATTTCCGGCTTGCGAACCGCAGACCAAACCCGATCCGGAGTCTGTTGTGCCAACAATTGCAGCTCTGCGTGGCCGAACAACCCTTTCTTGTGCACCCGTGCCAGATACAGCATGAAGATGGTTGGAGGAGCAGTGTGATTTTAGCACCGATCCTTTCGGTTCAAGGGATCCTATCGCTGCACCTTTGCCTAATCCTCGGGTATCGCCCGTGTTGCCGAGGGGATCAGTGTTAGGATCGGCTTTGAAATGGGCAATGACAAACTCTCTCCCATTTTCATCGTTGTAGGGATCCCTGGCATGTTTCTCACCCAAAGCCCCTATTTCTTGATGGCAGCGCTGGTGGCTATTGCCAGTGGAGCTATCTTCGCGGTTCGGTTCATCAAGCGAGAAGCTTCCGCTGAGTACGATGTCATTTTCGCCACGATGGGCCTGATTTATTCCGTCTGCCTGTTGTTGGAAGGCCAACGCCTGATTCCGTTGCTGTTTTTTGCCCAAGTGCTCTTGGCGGTGATGGCCGGTTGGTTTGCGATCGAAACCTTCCGCTTGCGCATTCTCCTCAGCGAAAAGGCACGACAAGTGGGCGGGGCTCGTCCGACTGCCCGTCGTCAAGGCTTTACCCGTACCTATCAACCGGACAGCTATGGGGCAGGGCGCACCGTTTCCACCCGTGCTGGGGGATCCCGTATCCGCGATACCTCCTCCTATGGCCGTTCCATTGCTGGGCGGAGTGAAGACCCTGGCCCCGGATCTAGCCGCCGCTCGAGGCCCCAATTGACTAGCGATACCCGTGTGCGGCCCCGCCGTCGACCGGAAGCGGATGAGTATTACGACGAACCGGAACCCCGTTCTCGCCAGGGCTCTGACTATGATGAGCCCGCCCCACCTCCACCGGAAAACCGCCGCCCCCGTCGTCCTGCTGCTGGTTACCCTGAAGATGAACCCCAAGACCGCGGCACTAGCACCGCCACCCGCCGCCGTCCCCCGCGTCTACCGGAAGAGGAGGGCTACGTGGATGAAGTGCCGCCCCGTCCTCCCCGTCGGGTTGTAGAGGTGGAATCGGTGGAGGTGGAGGAAGTGGATCCGGACGAGTACGAAGATGATTTGTTGTAACTGGGGTGGAGTCCTACTGGACTAGCTCCTAGCTCAGCCCGTGTTGCGCATCCCGGCGGCAATACCGTTGATGGTGAGCATCGCCCCCCGCAATAGTTCGGCCCGACTGTAGCGAGTCCGGCCAGTTCGGGATCCCTGATTTTCCCGCAGCCGCTTCAAGAGAGAGACCTGAATAAAGCCCAGAGGCACAATCGAGCGATTGCGCAGCTGCACAGAGCGCTTTAGGTAGGGGTCATTTTCCAGCAGCTCGCTGTGCTCCGTAATTTGCAGCACCATCTCTCGGGTGCGGTACATTTCCTCGGCGATGCGCTCAAACAATTCCATTGCCCGCTCTAGGTTCTCTGGGGAGCTCATCTCCCGCACATAATGGCGAGCAATTTGTAGATCCACCTTAGAGAGGGTCATCTCCACCTTGGAGATCACCATGCGGAAGAAGGGCCACTCGTGGTACAGATGTTGTAGGTGCTTGAGGTTGTGATCCCCCTTAGCCACGTACTCCTGCAGGGCGGTGCCTACCCCATACCAAGCGGGTAACAGAAAGCGGCTTTGGGTCCAGCTAAACACCCAGGGGATGGCCCGCAGGGATCCGATATCCTTCTGGCTGCCGCTGCGGCGAGCCGGACGGGAACTGATCTGCAACTGACTGATCTCTTCGATGGGGGTGACCTCGTGGAAAAACTCCACAAAGCCCTCCTGCTCGTAAACCAAGCCGCGATAGACTTGCCGGGAACGATCCGCTAAAGATTCCATCAGGCGCGACCACTCGTGTAAATCATTGGGGTAGGTGCGCAATAGACTGGCCTGGATCACGGCACTGGTGACGGTTTCTAGGTTAAAAATGGCCAGATCCTGGAGGGAATACTTAGAGGCCAACACCTCTCCCTGCTCAGTAATTTTGATCCGTCCGCCCACACTGCGCCCCGGCTGGGCCAAGATCGCCTCGTAAGCTGGGCCACCCCCACGACCGACCGATCCGCCCCGACCATGGAAGATCTGCAATTTCACCCCATAGGACTCCGCCACCAGTTGCAACATCTGCTGGGCTTTGTAGATTTCCCAGTTGCTGCTCAAAAAGCCAGAATCTTTGTTGCTGTCGGAATACCCCAGCATCACCTCCTGCAGATCCCCCTGCTGACTCAAATACTGCCGATAAAAGGGGATCTCCAACAGCCCCTTCAAGACTTCCGGGGCCCGCTTCAGGTCTTCTACAGTTTCAAACAGGGGTACCACTGCCAGGGATCCCTGGCCGCTGATGGGGTCGTAGAGGCCGACTTCTTTGGCCATGAGCAGCACCTCCAACAGATCACTGATCTGCCGGCTCATGCTGATCACATAAGTTTGGCAGATGGGCAGGCCAAATTCCTGCTGTAGGCGGCGCAGGGTACGGAAGGTGGCGATCAACTCTGCGGTTTTATCAGAGAAAGGGATCTCCAGGGGTAAGAGGGGCCGCCGCGTTTGCAGCTCCTGGAGTAAGAAAGCCGTTTTTTCCTCCTCCGCCATTTCGATATAGGGGCGGGGCAAAATGCGCAAATACTCAAAGATTTCGGTTAGGGCGGCTTCGTGGTAGCTGCTGTCTTGGCGGATGTCTAGGTGAGCTAGGTGAAAACCAAACACCTCCACCTGCTGGATCAGGTGGCTCAGTTGCCGACAGGCTAACCCGCTGCTTTTCAGGCTTTTTTGAATCAGTTGTAGATCCGCCAAAAACTCCTCGGCATTGGCGTAGGCGTTGGCCAGGGGTGGGGGGGCGGGCAGGTTGGCGGAATCTGCCAGCTGACGGTTGCGCTCCCGGGTCAGTTCCAGTCGTCGCTGAATGTAGCTGAGCTTGAGGCGGTAGGGTTCTTGGCGAAATTGTAGGGAATAGGACTCGTACACTTCCGGCAGCAGGCGGTGATCCTGCTCGAGGGCATCCAGCAGTTGGCTATCCACATCCCCCCAGTGCAGGGAGATGCTCAGGGTTTTGGTGAGGGCTTTCACCGATTCGATGTATTTGCCCAGGATCAAATTGCGTTGATAACGAGCCGTTTGCCAGGTTACATCTGCCGTTACAGAAGGGTTGCCATCCCGGTCGGATCCCACCCAGGAGCCGAAGTTGCAAAAGCTGGCCGCCGGGGGCTCCAGGTGAGGGAAGGAATTTTTCAGGCTGCGGCTTAGGTATTCGTGCAGCAGAGGAATGGCCTGGAACAACACCTCTTCAAAGTAGTGCAGGGTGTAGTCCACCTCGTTGAGCACCGTCGGCTTGGCCTGGTGCAATTCGTCGGTGCGCCACCAAAGCAAGACTTCCTCGGCCAGTTGTTCTTTGAGAATGGAAGCCTGTACAGGAGAAGACTGCTCGGCCCAGTCCAGTTGGCTGAGCAGATGGGAGAAAGCCCGCTGCTTTTCGCGGATGGTGTGGCGGACGATCTCAGTGGGGTGGGCGGTAAAGACCATGCGAATGTGCAATTGATCCAGCAACCGGCGCAATAGGCCCGGTGGCACCCCCTGGGCACGCAGATGGGGAAATAATCGCTCAAATTTTTCGTTTTCTCGTACGGTTCGTTGCTGGCTATCCACCATGCGCATATCCGAGGCTTCTGCGCGTTCGTAGTGCTGTTCGACAATGTTGATCAATTGAAAAAACAGGGCAAAGGCGCGGGCGGTTTGGATGGCGGCATCGAGACTGAGATATTCAACAATCTGCAGCACCTCCGGCACCGGATACTCCAGGGCCTGCCCTTCCGGAGAACACATGGAGCGCAGCCGTTGCAGCAAATCCACCAGCGACTGGCCACATTCCTGGAGCAGTACCGACTCCCACAGTTCTTCCACCAGTCGCAGCCGCCGACCCAAAAGGCCATCTGCCCCCTCCAGGCTGGGGGCTTTACCCAGCTCTATCGGCTGAGCCAAGGGATCCCGTTCCACAAAGGTCTCCTCCAGCCCGTTGACAGGACTGACAGTCCATTCTGCGGTAGTCAGGCGGGGAGAAGAGGTCATGAAGGCGGCTCCTGGAACAACCATCCCAATATTAGAGCCTGTTCGTCGGAACGGCAGATGTAGCGGGCATCACGCTCAGATTGCGGGCCTGTCGGTCTAGGATTCTGTAGCTGGGTCTACAGTTTGCAAGAAAAAAGTGCTTTATCCTGCGTAAGCATAGGTTAAGTGCTTTGCTGGACGGAGTTATAGTGGCTGCCACCCTCTTTATCAATGCGCATCTACTGGATCCCGCTCAGGGGTTGGATGAAATCGGGCAACTGCGGGTGGAAGAGGGAAAGATTGCTGCGATCGGACGCCATTTGCCTGTGGCTGGGGCAGAGGTGATCGATCTGCAAGGGCAACTGCTCACTCCCGGCTGGATCGACATTCATACCCATGTCTTCACGTCAGTAGGGGACTTTTGTCTGCCTGCGGATGAGGTGGGGATCCGCTCCGGTGTCACCACCGTGGTGGATGCGGGCACGTCTGGCACCCTGACGTTTCCGGCCTTTCGGGAAACTGTGGCCCAGACGGCTCGAACACGGGTGTACGGGCTGATCGATCCCTCTTTGCTCTACATTGCCACTTCAGATTTCATTGCCCACCGCTTGGGCTTTGCGGTGGATCCGAAAAATCAAGATTTGGATCGGGCCCGGCAGGTGATCGAGGAGCAGCGGGAGATCATCGTCGGGTTTAAGGCTCGCCCCACCGTCAAGATCGGAGAAACCGAATCCCCTACCCTTACTTCCGCCCTTATCCTGGCGGAGGAATATCGCCTGCCGATCATGATTCATCTGGGGCGCTTCCCGATGGATGGGGTGTTGGATCCGTCGGATTTGTTGGATCGCCTGCGTCCGGGGGATATTGTCACCCATACCTATCAGCCGCGTTTTGGCCTCTTTGATGCGGAGGGATCCCTGTTACCGGTGGCACGGCGGGCCTTGGAACGGGGTGTATTGCTGGATGTGGGCCACAGTGGCAGCGACTTTTCCTTTAATACGGCGCGCTTGGGCTTGGATCAGGGGATCCGTCCCCACACAATTTCCACTGATCTGAACATTTTCAACACCGAGATCGTGGTGGATTTGGCCACCACGATGAGCAAGTTTTTGGCCTTAGGCATGACCCTGCCGGAGGTAATCCAGGCGGTCACGAGTGCAGCGGCACGGGCGATTCAGAAAAGTGATCAACTGGGATCCCTGCAGGTGGGCCGTGAGGCGGATCTGACGGTGGCGGAGCAGGTGGAAGAAGAGGCAGAATTGGTCGATGGTCGAGGGGGCACGCTATTGGTGAGTCAACTGCTGAAGGTGCGGGGGGTTTGTCGGGCCGGTCGGTTCCAGAAGATCGACCATACCCCCTATGCTTTGCCCACTTCAGAGGTGCGCCAACTGGCCTGGGTCGGTGCAGAAACTGTGAATGAGGAGATCCCCTAATGACTGCAACTTTATCTCCAGAGGATGTGGCTACTGCCTACAACTGGGCGGCCTTTGTGCAAGAAATTGAGGTGGAAATTGAAGCCCATCGGGATCGCGCCTTCACGGAAGCTCGGGAAGAGGCCTTTGCTCCCCCCGAAACGGAGATCAAGCCCTGGCCGAGAGAGCGGTTGATCGAATGGCTCAGCTTTCAAACCTACTACGAGTATCAGGCGATTTTGTTCATTAGCAAATGGCTGCAGGATACGCCGGAAACCGATGCGCTGGTGCTGCTCTGCCATCAGATCGAGGACGAGAGCAACCATTTTCGCTGGCTGAACCGTCATTTGGAAGCTCTGGGGGCTTCTTTGCAAGAGTGGGAGCCAATCCCAGAGATCAAAGCCTGGGTGGAAACTTTCTATGGATCCCTGACGGATACCATTTCCCGTTTGGCCGCCCACAATCTGGCCGGAGAATCGGGCGCTTGCCGTAGCTTTGAGAGCATTCTGCCCCATTTGCCACTTGATCTACAGAAGACGATGCGCAAGATCATGCCGGATGAGCAGTTTCACCTCAACTTAGGCCGTCAGATTTTGAGTCGCTACTGCACAACGGAAGAACAAAAGGCTCGTGCCCGTCACTACGCCCTTCAGGTGGCGGAGCTGGAATCAAAGGCGATTGCGGCCTTTAATCGCAAATTGGCGATCCTATCAGAGCCCTCAAGCTAACCAATTGCCCGCCTATGACCCTCTCTGTTCCTCGTCGCCCTCGCCGCCCCGCCTACTGCTACTGCAGCGAAACCGAACACGCCGAAATTCTCAGCCGCCAGCAGCGGGATCCCTTGCCTTTTGAGGAGGCGATGCGGGTTCATTGTCAGTCTGGGATCCGCTGTGGCCATTGCCTCTGGCCTTTGGAGCAGTTGTTTCGTCAGCAGGGTTGTTATGTGGCCAGCCCCGGAACTGAATAGAGTAGCTACGTGAATGGGGATCCCCTGCTGCTAAAGTCATGGGTATACCCCAAACACTCGGGTTGACTCACTCCGGCAGCCGCCCCAACCTCACACCCCGGTAGTAATAGGCCAAAATTTGTTGATAAGTCCAGCCTTGGCGGGCCAGTTCCTGTGCACCCCACTGACTCATACCGATGCCATGCCCATGCTTGGGATAGGGGCTGACATCCGACAAGCTCATCAAATAAGGGATCCCGATCACGCCGACTGTTTGGCCGCCGCTACTGGCACTATACATGGCATTGACGAACTGGCCCCCGTACACCATTACCACCCCGCGTGTGGCCCGCGTGGCTTCTAGAGCTGCCACCGACCGCTGCGATAGGCCCCGATACACCTGAGAGCGAGTATCACTAAATACGTCAAACCAGCCGCGTGAATTGCGGTGATAAAGCACATAACTGCGGGCTGCTACTGCCTGCGCCTTCAGAGCCTCAGGGGAGAAACTAGCCCCCATTTCCGCATCCACCACGCTGGCCACGTAGTCTTCTAAATCAACATAATTGATGGCCATGAGCAGGTTATGGCCGGTTAGAAGTACCTCGCCAGAGTACCAGCGGCCATTCACCGCCACCAACCCACCCTCTTGGGGCTTAACGAACAGCACCGGAGAAACCACCCCCTGCAGACGCACCCCTTGTGGGCTCGGTTGGGCCATAAACCCTTGCATGGGGGGCAACTCGGCCAGGATCTCGCCGCGGCTATCGGTCAATTGTGCAGGCACAGAAACCCCCACTGTCAGAGGGGTACGGGTATTGGCCAGTTCCACCCGCACCGTTACCCCTGCCCAGGCCGCCTCCATCCACCCCAGCAGAACCCCCGCAACCAGGGATCCCGTTAGCCCACCCCAATGCCGCCATGCCTTCATGTACCGTGCCCAGAGTTATTTTTTGCACATTACCCAGCTAAGAATAGTGCAAGTTTAGGGAAATGGGCAGCCTTAAGAGGGGATCCCGCCTTGAACACAACACAAATTTATTTACTTAGAGTATTGGAGAGTCAAAGCCTGCTACTACGAACTTTAGGGGGGCAGGCGAGTTCTGGCGGCCTTTCATCGACAACACTTTCATCGACAACACCTTCCCTTTGACTCAACTCATCAGGCCCCAGTCCCAGGGCAAAGCGCAGCGATGCACCCCGGCCAGGATTGGAAAAGGCCAGAAAATAGATCAGAGAGGCCAAAGAGAGCAGTGCTGCATAGCCAAACATGGCTCGATAGCCGGCTCCCACCGCGAGGGTACCCAAAATCGGCCCCGCCAAACCAATACCCAGATCAAACCCGCACATGACCAGACTAAACAAGCGCCCCCGATCGATTGGGCTAGAGCGATCGGCAATCAGGGCGGAAATGAGCGGAATCAAAGTCCCAAAACCGGATCCCACCACTACTCCAGCCACCAAAAAAGCCCCAATGCTGTGGGCACCAAACAAAATCAGCATGGCTAGAGCATAGGTGGCCAAACTGATGGAGATAAACGGCCCTCGTCCAAACCGATCCGACGCCCGACCTGCCAACAGGCGCACCCCAAAGCTGGCAAAAGCCACCGCCGTGTAGAATAGGCCCGCATTCATGGGTACTGCGGTTTCCTGGATCAACAGGGCGACAAAAGTCGTTTGGGTGCCAAAGGCCAAGCCCACCAAGAACATCACCAGAGTCAGCGAGCGCACCTTCGGGCTACTCAGAAGGCTCCAGAAGGGCAAATCCGCCGACAGGGATCCCCTCTGTTCAGGACGCTGTTCCTGTACTGCCCGCGTACACACAAACCCCGCCAACCCCAACAGCGCAGAGAACAAAAACAGAGGTGAGTAACCGGCGAACTCCTGCAAAGAACCTCCCAAAGCAGGGCCAATCGCCGCCCCAATCGGGTTGACCAGGCTCATATAGCCCAGGATCTCACCGCGTTTTTCTGCCGGGGCAAAATCGACCACTAGGGTCACATAGCCAGTGGCAAAAGCAGCGATGCTAATGCCATGAAAGGCCCGCACTAAGGCAATCCAAGGGATCCAATCAGAAAGCAGGTACCCCAGGGGAGCTAACCCCACCACTCCCATGCCGATGAGCAGCACGATCTGCCGACTGCGCCGATCTGCCAAACGCCCTAACCAAGAGCGAGAGGCCAGCAACCCAATCGAAAAGGCCCCCATCACCAACCCAATCTGCTGACTGGTACCGCCAGCATCGCTGACATAAAGGGGTAGGGTGGGCAACAGGGAGGATAAACTGGCCCAGAAAAACAGCCCGGCCACAAATAAAATACTCAAGTTGCGTCGCTGCGCAGGCTGCAGTTGCCGAAATACCCTCACGAAAACGCCTCACGCCAATGGAACTCAGAATATGCCGTTAGAACCCATCGGGGGATCCAGAAAACACACACACTCCACCAGATCTCTAGGCCCAAAATAATTTGGGTGCTAACCTTCTTGATTGTAACTGTATTGTGGGGAGCCGGGAATCCCTCTAGATCGACCTTGATGAAGTTGGCATGACAGGGCAGAAGTTGCGAGGTTACCCTGAAGGCAAGCTCCTCTGTCCTCCTTATGTCTGAACGATCGGATCTGTTGACCCGCAGCTTCATTGCCTTGATTCGGGGCTATCAGGTCGGCATTTCACCACTGTTTCCTCCCGCTTGCCGCTACTCCCCCACTTGTTCGCACTACACCCTAGAAGCCGTGCGCCGCTACGGAGCTTTGCGGGGAGGCTGGCTGGGGATCCGTCGCATTTGTCGTTGTCATCCCTGGCATCCGGGGGGCTACGATCCAGTCCCAGATTTACTGGGATCCTTGCCCAACCGGCGAGAATAGCCCAAACTTAGGTTGGATCCCGATGAAACTCCACATTGACAGTACGACAGCAGGAGCCACACTTTCACCCCAATTCTTTCCAACTATTCTTTACCCACAAGACAGCATCCCCACCCAACGAACCCGACCGAAGCAGCAGAACTTCTCTTTATTAGTAAACTTTGGCTGAAGGTGTTGAAGGGATCCCCCAATCCTGAGCCCTTAACCACTGGCGCAAATCCTGCCCCACTTGAGCTGGGATCTCCCAGGGAAAAAGGTGGGCGGTATTAGGATAAGCAATCCAAGTACATTGCGGTAGGGCCTGGGCAGTGGCGGCACTACTGCCTAGGGTAATATGGCGATCTTGCTCGGCAGCCATGAGTAAGACTGGGATGCGAATTTGATGCAATGCTCCCTCGCGGTTATACCCCTGTCGGAGAGCGGTGCCCAGAGCCTGGCTGGCGTGGTGGGAAGTCTGTAGATAAGCGGGTAGAGCCGCCTGGGCCAAGTACCGATAGGCGGTGGGAGTGTGCTGCTGCAGCAAGTAGCGGTAGAGGGAGCGGCGGCCAAAGGTGTCGATATTCCATTCCCAGCCTGGCCAAGCCCAGTTGATCAAGGAGGCAATGCCGGTATTGACCTGATCCCAAATATCAGTGGGGGGATGATCACTGCGGGGGCAGGCGGCGGTGGCCACCAGAACCAACCCTTTCACCCGTTCCGGCAGGCGGAGGGCTAGCTCCAGAGCCAGGATCCCCCCTAAAGACCAGCCCAATACCAGACAGTCCTGCCAGCCCAACTCATCCAGAAGGAGCTGCAAGTCCTCCAAGTGAGCACTCATCCCAAAGGGATCCGTCACCTGCGAACGCCCATAGCCGCGCAGATCCGGTGCCACACAAGGGTGCAGGCCCGCCACCGCCTCAGCGAACACCGTCATACAGTCGGCATCACCGGGATGCCCATGTAGCATCAGGATCGGCAGAGAAGGGATCCCAGCACCCCAGGCGCGATAGTGCAGCCGCAAGCCCATGGACACAAAGGCTAGGCGTTGGCCACTTTCTTCGGGGTAGGTTGTAGCTTCACCCCATTGGGAATACAAATTAAGTTTTGATCTAGCACCTGCACAAACCCTTTCGAGCGCAGGGATCCCAGCAGACGAGTCACCGTCACCCGGGTGGCTCCAATGGCATCCCCGATCTGCGCGTGGGTGAGCGTCCAGGGCAGATACATCCCTTGCTCACAGGGCTGACCATGCTCATCGATCAACAGGGTCAAGAAACCCTTCAAACGGTCGATGGCGCGCCGTTGACCAAGGTTACCCAACCAAAGCAGCTTCCGTTGCAATTGATGGCGGAAATTCTCTTGAACCTTTTGGTGCAGGTAGGGCCACTGCTCTAGGTCTTGCCAGTAGAACCACATCACTGTCGTGCGCTCGGCATGGGTGCAGGCTTTCAGCTCAAAGCGCTCTTGGTTGCTCAGTTCAAAGGGCAGACCTGCCGTGATAAACCCGACAAAAACTTCCCGTCGTTCCGGAGTTTGACTGACCAACCGCACCACTCCCTCTTGGGTGATGTACACCAAGCCCGGACGGGTGGGAATGCGCACATCTTTCGGGAAGGTACGACAACGATAGTGCTCATCGGCCCACTGGCAGAGCTCGCGCCATTCCTGAGCCTCTGTTGCCGACACCATAGAAATGAGTGACATGTAGTGAACTTCCTGTCGCCTAAGCGACCTGATGGGTTTTCAGATCCCACAGCCCAACTCGAAGGAAGAGGGCGCTAACGGGAAAAACAGCGGATTGGAAATGCAGGGACGAAACAGAGAGGAAGGGAACCACACAAAAGCTACTTTACCTTAGCTTCATAATGACATCTAGCTTCCTAAGCCGACATCGTACCACTACTGATATTGTTCCGAAAGCTACGTCCAATATTAACCTACGGAAGCCGTAGATCTTCAGGGTTAAACCTTGATCTCAGATGCCAGGCGGATCCTGAGCGAATCATTTATGATGCAGGGGCTGGTGTGGGGTGCCAACAATGAACATTTTGCTCAGCAACGACGACGGCATCCAGGCGCTGGGGGTGCGCTGTTTAGCTGCGACCCTGGCCCAAATGGGTGGACACCGGATCACCGTAGTCTGTCCCGATCGAGAGCGTTCCGCCACCGGTCATGCCCTGACCTTGCACAAACCCCTACGGGCGGATCCGGTGTTGGAGGGATTTCCTTCAGAAGTGCGGGCTTGGGCCTGTTCCGGTACCCCCTCTGATTGTGTGAAGTTGGGCTTGGATGGGTTGTTGGATTATCCTCCCGATTGGGTGATTTCCGGCATCAACCAGGGATCCAATCTCGGCACAGATGTGCTCTACTCCGGCACGGTTTCAGCGGCCATGGAAGGCTTGTTGGAAGGGATCCCCAGTTTGGCGGTGAGCCTGGCCAGCTTTACAACCCAAGATTTTCAGCCGGCAGCTAATGTGGTGCTGGCTTTGCTGGAGAAATTGAGCCTGAAACCTTTGGCTGAGCCGATGTTGTTGAATGTGAATGTTCCAGCGGTGCCTGCGCAGGAAATTCGCGGCATGGTCTTAGCTCCTTTGGGTTGGCGCAAGTACACGGATATTTACGAGAAGCGAGTGGATCCGCGCGGCAAAACCTACTATTGGCTGGCGGGAGAAGTGGTGGAAGATGGGGTGGATCCCCGTTCGGATGTGCAAGCGGTGCTGGATCGCTATGTCTCCATTACACCTCTGCAACCGGATTTGACCGCCCGTGCCGCCTTCGAAAGCCTGCAGCAGTGGGGCTTTCCCAGGTTTGGTATCTAATTGGTCTCTAAACTTTCGGTGAGATAATGATGGAGCTTCAACTACACATCTCTAAGCTTCAGGAAGTTGCATCAGGGGCAGCGCCAAACAATTTCAACCCCTCCAGTTCTGGATCAAAATCGATAGGGAAGCGGGTGTTGGAGCTGTAGATCGCCCCTTCCAGAAAGGCGCCGTTCAGGCTAGCCAAAGAGAGGTTGGCCCCGCTCAAGTCTGCCCCTGTTAAGTCGGCCCCACTCAAGTCCGTACCCCGCAAATTGGCCCCACTCAGGTTGGCCTCGCTCAAGGCGGATCCCATCAAATCGGCCTCGCGGATATCGGCAAAGGTGAGATCACAACGGCTCAGGTCAGCCGTCCAAAGGTTGGCACCACTGAGGCTAGCCCCCCGCAAGTTGGCATCCGCAAGCTGACAGGCCCGCAGTTTCGCCCCCCACAACTTCGCATCTTGGAGGTTGGATCCCTCTAGCCGTGCCTGCTCCATCATCACACCGCTAAGGCGAGACCCTTCTAGGTTGGCCCCCGTCAAATCTGCCCGGATCAAGACCGATTCCCAGAGGTTAGCCTCTCGCAGATTAGCCTCGATCAGCTCTGCCTCCATCAGGTCTGCCCCGCGCAACTTGGCCCAGCTCAGGTTGGCCCCGGAGAGCTTAGCCCGGATTAGGTTGGCCCCGCTCAAATTGGCTTCTTGCAGGTTGGCCCCACTCAGGTTGGCCCCGCTCAGGTTGGCCCCGCTTAGGTCGGATCCCTGCATCAGTGCCCTGATCAGGTTTGTCCCCCGCAGGTCGGCTTTGCTGAAGTTGCTGGCGTAGAGATTGGCCTCGCTCAGATTGGCCCCACTCAAGTTGGCGAAGCTGAAATAGGCAGCCAGGAGATCGGCTCCACTGAGGTCGGCATCTTTCAGGTTGGATTTGCTGCAGTTGGCCCCACTCAGACGGGCTTGGCCCAGATCGATACCGATTAGATTGGCCTCCACTAGGTTGGTTCCAGAGAGATCAACGCTGCGAAAATAGCGATCTCCCGCCGCGTAACGGCTGAGCAGCTCGGCTGCCTCCATGGATTCCCCAGAGTTAGCTAGTGGCATAGTCAACCGCTCTGCGCAAGCATCAAACGCGAAAGTAGATTTCAAAGGCTTGACAGGACTTGGCCTATCCCCATCATCATCACATCATAGAGGTTGGGGGGAAACTGTCGTTAGCGCCAGCACCTGTTCTGCTACGGCTGGAGCAACCGGCATCACCGAAAGTCGTGTGCCCCGCCGCACCACTTCCAGTTCCTCAGGGGTAAAAGTATCCCGTAGCTCTGGCAAAGTGAGAAATCGTTCAAAAGCCGCCACAAATCGCACCCGCACCGTGTGCCAACGGGGATCCTCGCGGCTGGATTTGGGATCGTAGTAGGGGCTGGCTGTGTCAAATTGGCTGGGATCCACCACCTGGGTTTCCAGGATCTCCATCAAACCGGCAATTCCGGGTGGATCGGCATTGGAATGGTAGAAGAAAGCACAATCCCCTAGCTGCATCGCTTTTAGGTAGTTGCGGGCTTGATAGTTGCGTACCCCGTCCCAAAGGGTTTGTCCTTGCCGTTGCAGATCCCAGATGCTGTAGACGCTTGGCTCGGATTTCATCAGCCAGTAGTTCATGAGCAATTCAGGCGCTTTGGACAGAGATAAGACTGGGGAAGGGATCCCGTTGGGCGACAAATGTAACAAAGTTTTGCAGCATCTTCAGCCCGTGGGGGCCAGACTTTTCTGGGTGAAATTGGGTGGCCCAGAGGGTTCCGCGCGCGATGGCCGCCACAACGGTTTGCGTGCCATGTTGGACGGTCGCCGCCACCCAGCTCGGATCGCTGGGCACACCGTGATAGGAATGCACAAAATAGGCCCAAGCTCCATCAGGGATCCCTGACCATAGGGGGGAGTTGGCCTGGGTGAATTGCAATTGGTTCCAGCCCATGTGGGGAATGCGCAGGCCCATTTCTGAACGAAAGCGCCGCACTCGACCGGGCACAATCCTCAACCCCGGTTCCACCCCTTCTTCGCTGCCCTCAAACAACACCTGCAAGCCAATGCAAATGCCCAAAAACGGCTGACCTCGCTGTACGGCTTCTCGAATGGGCTCGCTAAAGCCCCGTTCTTGCAACTGCTGCATGGCAGGGTCAAAGGCTCCATCCCCCGGCAACACCACGCCATCAAATTTCTCTAGTCCCGCCGGACTTTCGATCAGATGCACTTCTGCCCCAGCGTGTTCTAGCCCTTTGCAGGCAGAGTGCAGGTTTCCAGCATCGTAGTCGATCACCGCCAGTCGCACGGCTCCCATCGGATCCCTCCTTGGGTCAGCTCTACCAGTGTACTGGAGGGGCAATCCTCGGCAGCATCGGAGGCCAGATAGATCCCTTCTCCTGTTTCGGCCCGGAGAAGGATCCCAGCCTCAACCCAAGCTATCCTGCCAACTGCTAGGCTGTGGTTTTGGCTGATTCAGACTCTTGCCCTCTAACTCTATGGCTGTCGCAGCGGCTCCCAAAAACCCAATGTTACCCACTCAGCTTGGCTGGCCGGAAGCGGCTTACTTGCACATTCCGTTTTGTCGTCAGCGCTGCCACTACTGCGATTTTGCAACCGGCTTAGGCACCCAAGAGCTGATCGAAACCTATGTGCAAATGCTCTGTCGGGAGATCGGCAGCCCCTGCCGCTACCGCCACTTACCTGGGGATCCCAGCCCCCTAACCAGCATTTTTTTCGGGGGTGGCACACCCTCTCTTCTCACAGCGGAGCAACTGGGGCGAATTTTGAACAAGCTGAGGGAGAGGATCCCATTTCATCCTGAGTGCGAAATTTCTTTGGAGGCCAATCCCGGTACCCTAACCCCAGAGCAACTGTCAGGTTATCGAGCTTTAGGTGTCAACCGCGTCAGCTTGGGGGTGCAAGCCTTTCAAGCGGAGTTGTTAGCTGCTTGTGGTCGCTTGCATGGCGTAGAAGAAGTTTATGAAGCCGTTCACAACCTGCGGACTGTAGGGATCAATCATTTCAATCTGGATTTAATCTTTGGCCTGCCCCATCAAACATTGGAACACTGGCAGCAATCCTTGCAAGCCCTGATTGCAATTTCTCCTCCCCATGTCTCTATTTATGATTTAACCATTGAATCTGGTACCAAGTTTGGCAGGCTATATCGACCAGGAGATGCACCTTTACCTCCTGAGGAAGCTACCGTTGAAATGTACCTAATGGCGCGAGAACTACTCACCCAGGCGGGTTATATTCACTATGAAATTTCCAACTTCGCTCGCCCCGGATTTCAATGTCGGCATAATCGTGTCTATTGGGAAAATCGACTTTACTTCGGCTTTGGCATGGGATCCGTTGGCTACGAAGGAAGACGGCGCATCCAACAGCCCAAAACCCTTTACGACTACTTTGAGCAGGTGAAAGCTGGGATTCACCCCATGTCCCCTGAAACTGCCTTAGAGGAAGCCTGGATGGATACTTTAATGTTGGGGTTAAGACTCCAGGAAGGGCTGGATCTAGCACATTTACAAGCGAGTTTTGGTGATGGGAAGGTCAAGCAAGCCTTGGATAGACTGGATCCCTATTTCAGGAAGGGTTGGGCCAGTTGCGATGGAGGTCGGTTACGACTGATCCCACCCAATGGATGGCTATTTTCCAATGAGATCCTCAAGGATTTGTTCGAGTAAATTCAGAGTTATCTCAGAGCTATCGACTCACCTTTTTAAGGCCAGCGTTAAGCCGTCCCCAATCGGCAGCATCGCCACCGTAACCCGGGGATCCTGTTGCACTTTCTGATTGAAGAGCCGGAGCGCTTCTGTGTCTGGGCTGGTATCCTCTGGGTCAATCACCCGGCCAGACCACAATACATTATCAATGGCCACCAGCCCGCCCGGTCGCAGCAACTGCAAAGTCCGCTCGAAGTAGCCCCAGTAATTGCCCTTATCAGCATCAATAAAAGCAAAATCGAAGGTTCCAGCCTGGTCAGTCTCCAACAGGCGATCCAAGGTTTCTAAAGCTGGGGCAATGTGCAGTTGAATTTTATCTGCTACCCCGGCAGCATGCCAGTAACGGCGGGCCACTTGGGTATAGTCCTCGCTGATATCGCAGGCTACAACTTTGCCATCTGCAGGTAGGGCCAGAGCCACGGACAGGGAGCTATAGCCAGTAAACACCCCCACTTCCAGGGTCTTCTTGGCCCCCATCAGCTGAATCAGCAGAGCCATGAAACGGCCTTGTTCAGGGCAAATTTGCATCCGCCCTTGAGGATGTTGGGCGGTTTCTTCCCGCAATTGGGTTAGCAGTTCCGGTTCAGGGGCTGTTACCGACAGCAGATATTGGCGCAACTCTTCTCCTAGACCCATGGATCGAGTAGACATAGCTCTAGCCAGACAATTGGCGGTATCTTAACAAGCCGGGATCCCTTGCGCTACCCAGAATAGGATCCCAAAACCAGCATATACAGCCTTTTCCGACTTCAGGTGCGACACAAGGTCAAGAAGAAATTCTTGTTGGACAAAGGGTTGGACAAAGGGTTGGCCTGCATCGACTGTAGTATGTATCGCTGGAAAAGACTGTATCATCGGTAATTGATAAATTGCAGCGCCACCGGGTAGTCTTCCTGCTTGAGCATCTGGATCACCGCTTGCAGATCATCTTTATCTTTGGCGGAAACCCGTACTAGATCCCCTTGAATAGAAGGCTGCACTTTCTTGAAAGTATCGCGGATTTGCTTAGAGATCTGTTTGGCGAGTGTGGCATCAATGCCTTTCTTAAGCTGAACCACCTGGCGAACTCGGTTGCCGCTGACGCTTTCTGGGGTTTGAAAATCGAAAATCTTCAGAGATAAACCCCGCTTGGCCGCCTTGGTGGAGAGAATATCTTGAATCGAGCTGAGGGCCATATCGCTGGCAGTGGTAATGGTCAGGGATCCCTCCCCAAGCTCAATTTCTGTCTGAGTATCCTTCAGGTCGTAGCGCTGTTTGATCTCCCGCTGGGCCTGATCCACAGCATTGACCAACTCCTGCCGATCAAAATCGCTGACGATATCGAATGAGTAGGTGGAGGCCATAAAACGGATCTTGACTGCCGTTCAGTATCATAAGCCCTAGCCCCGATAAAGGGATCCCTTGCTTCCCGAAAGGTTAGAACAGAAAGAAAAACTTGCGACAAACTTGCGGAGAAAAGTCATGGCCGATGTTGTTTTAATTACGGGAGCTTCTGAGGGCATCGGCAGAGCCACTGCCTTTACCTTTGCTCGTGGAGGCTGCCGCTTGGCCTTGGCCGCCCGTACCCCTGAAACTCTGAACCAGACCGCCATCGATCTAGAGCAAAGCCTGAATGCAGAAGTGTTGGCTATTCCCACCGATGTTGCGCAACCCGAGCAGGTACAAACCCTGGTGGAAAGAACCCTCGAGCGCTATGGCCGCATCGATTGCCTGATCAACAACGCCGGCATCTGCATGAGTGGCCCTTTCTTGCAAACCACTCCAGACCATTGGCAGCAACTGATGGCGGTCAACTTTTTGGGCTACATCCACACGATTCGGGCCGTGCTCCCCGATATGCTGAAGCGCAAGCAAGGACAGATTGTGAATGTGGGATCCATTGGCGGCAAAATGCCCTTGCCACACATGAGTGCCTACTGCGCCAGCAAATATGCGGTCACGGGACTGACGGAGGCCTTACGCCTAGAACTGAAATCTCAAGGGATCCAAGTGATCGGTGTGCATCCGGGCATCGTCAACAGCGATTTTCTCAAACGCGCCATTTTCCTGGATGAGCCGCAACCCACAGCCTCCGCCAATGGCCATGATGCCCCCACTGCTGGTGGCCTAGCCCGAGAGCGAATGGAACAGGCGCTGGAGAGTTTCCTGGTCAGTCAGCCAGAGGAAGTGGCCGAGGCCATTTGGGAGGCCGTTCGAGAGTCTAAGTCAGAGGTGGTGGTGGGCATGGCACAATGGGCAGTAGGAGCCTACACCCTCTTTCCTGGCTTGGTTGGCCCGATGCTTCAGGATGCACCGAGATGAGTTTTAGTCCATTGGGGGGCATTGTCCGTAATTCTGCAGGCGCAGCGGTGCTAAATGTGAGGCTAAAGTTAGGTATAGTGTGCTGCATGGATGGATGGCTACATCTAAGATGGTCTACAGGCTCAAGGGGGTTCGCTTCTCGATTCAGATTCACTTTTGAACTGTTGTCCCGTTTCTTGTTTTAGATTTTTAGATATTGGCACTTGCAACGGAATTATGGTCGATTCTGTGCCTTCTTCCTCCAGCCCTCACCAGCACATCTTGGTCGTCGAAGACCGGGATGGTCGCCGTAACCAAGTATTGGGCTCCTCGAAATACTTCATCGGTCGGGATCTGGCCAACGACATTTGCCTCAACTCCCAGTTTGCCTCTCGCTACCATGCCATGCTGTTGCGAGTGCCTGCTGATCAAGAGGGGGAATACTGCTACCGCATTTTAGATGGGGATTTGGAGGGCAAGCCCAGCACCAATGGCTTATTGATCAATGGACAAAAGCTGACTGCCCACCAGCTCAAGCCAGGGGATGTGATCACTTTCGGCCCCGATGCCAAAGCAACCTACAAAATCGCGAAAGCCCCCTAGGTTCGGATCTCTCACCAGAAGGCCATTGTCTGCAAATCAGCAGCAGCAAAGCTAGCACCAAAGCCACCTCCGATAGCAACGTGGCTGAGGCTGCCCCCCGCCAACCCCACATCGGGATCCAAACCCCGTTCAAAAGCCCGTTCAGCCCTAGAGCTAGCAATTGCAGGCGGCTACGGGGTTTCTGCAAACCTACCCCCGTCAGCACTTGGGAAAGCAAGAGGTGGATCCCTTCTAGCAAAATCACTGGACTGAGCCAGCGCAGGATCTGGGCCGTTTCCTGGTAAGCGGATCCCAGTACCCAAGGGATCCCGTAGGATGCCAACGCCAACCCCAGCGTCGCCAAACTGCCGTACCCCACCACCCAAGGGGCAAGTTGCCAGGCATAGCTCCAGCCATAACGTAGCCCTTTTCGCCCTTGCCGACAGATCTCCGCAAAATGGCTGGTGAGCAAGGCAATCATCGGTGTTTGGGAGAAATTAATCACCCGATAGGCAGCACCGTAGAGACCTGCCGCCGTTGCAGAGGCCAACCGGGGCAACAGCAACTTATCCAAATCGGTGAAGGTCTTGACCGCCGCCAACCCCACCGCAAAATCCCAACCCGCCGTCAACCGCTCTCGCAGATCTCGCCAGCTTAGAGCCCCGGGCAGGCTGACCGCCTCCTTAGCCCAGCGCCCCATGCCCCAAGCCGTGAGCAGTAGCACAGCCAACACCATCAACCCGTACAACACAGACCATTGCGCCAGGGATCCCCACCCCAAGCCCGCCGCCAGCAACACAGCACTGACTCGGCCCAAAGCCATACCTGTATCGATCAAAGCCACCCCGCCTATGTGTTCCTGCCCGATCAACTGACCCTTTTGCACCTCCTGCAAACCGATGAAGAACAGGTCGCTCGTCAGCAGCAACCCCACCACCAGCACCGGAATCCCTGCTAGCCAAAAGCTCAAGAGAGGCCACAACAGCAGCGCCATCGCTCCACAGCCCAAGCTTGCCAGCCATAAACTGGGGCCAGCCGCCTCCACCGCGGGAGGGAAAATCCTGCCCTCAGATGCGTGGGATCCGAGCGGATCAGAGCCCCGCTGGCTCAAACGCTGAATCAACAGCTCCGATTGCCCGAAATAGCCAAAGGGGGCGGCCAGATTACTACAGGCCAAGATGGCGGAGAGTACCCCAAAGGCTTCTGGCCCCAACAGCCGCGCCAGCAAAATGAAATAAACCCCCGACAGGCCCAGACGTAGGCCATTGCCCAACATCAGCCAAGAGGCTTGCTGTAGCCGTCGTTGTGGCCCGGCCCGATCCTCCTCCAGCTTCTGCGACACCGGATCAGTCCGCCGATCCATAGCACCTCTGGACGACCCAACCGAGAGCAACGATACTGAGACTACCCGCCCGGGGATCCGGTGCTGTTTGTGTATGGTTGTGCAGTTTGCAAGTTCTCATGGCCAAACTTTACCCCGTCGGCAACCCAAAAACCTTGTTCTCCCCCCATTCCAGCCCTCGTACCCCGCGCCGCGTCCTCCCTCCCCCACAACTGGACACCGGCAGCTCTCGTTGGATGGGATCCCCGCAGACCAAAACCGTCGGGCAGAGCTATCGGGCCATCGTCTTGCTGCTGTTGGCGAGCCTGTTGATCCTGGCCGGACTGGGATCCCGTTTGGCCTACATTCAACTGGTGCAAACCCAGTATTACCGCCAGTTGGCCGATACCAACCGCATCCGGTTGTTGCCTCAACCGCCGGAGCGAGGCCGTATTGTAGATCGCAACGGGGTGCTGCTGGCGGGTAGCCAATTGTCCCACTCAGTCTTTCTCTGGCCGCTGGTGCAGTCACGGCAACGCTGGCAGGAGATGATCCCCACCTTGGCGCAGTACCTACAAATCGCCCCGGAGGAAATTGAACAAAAGCTGGAGCAAGCCGGATATCGCTCTCCCTTTCCCGTTCGCATCCTGCGCAACGCCAGCCCCCAGGTGGTGATTCAACTGGAGGAGATGAGCCGCGAGCTGCCGGGGGTGATGGTGGAAGCCGAGACCATACGGCTTTATCCCAATGGCGACTTAGCGGCCCACCTGCTTGGCTATACCGGCGAGATCCCCCAAGAAAAACTACAGGCGAACCCTGACTACCGCCTAGGGGATATCGTCGGCCTGATGGGAGCAGAGGAATTGTTTGAGGCCCATCTGCGCGGCCAGTGGGGGGGGCGACAGGTGGAAGTTGACGCGATGGGGGAAGTGTTGCGGGTGTTGGGGGAGCAAGCGCCCCAACCGGGGAAAACCCTACAACTGACCCTGGATGTGCGTCTTCAGCAGGTGGCGGAGCAAGCTCTGGCCAATCGCAAAGGGGCGGTTATTGCTATGGATCCCCGCGATGGGTCGATCCTGGCCATGGCCAGTTATCCCACCTTTGATCCCAACCTGTTTTCCAGTCGTATCACCCAAGCCCAGTGGGATACTCTGCAGCAGCAGGAATTTCCCTTCCTCAACCGAGGTATGCGGGCCTATGCCCCTGCTAGCACCTATAAGATTATCACCACTGCCGCTGGGATCGAGTCGGGCGCTTTTCCTCCGGGTACCGTGCTGCAAACCGCCCCCTATGTACAGGTGGGGGGCTGGCGCTTCTGGGATTGGAACCGTGTCGGATTTGGGCGGCTCAACTACCGACAGGCGATGGCATGGAGTAGCGATACTTTCTTCTATCAAATTGCCCTCGGTACCAAAGTCGGCCCACTACAGGAATGGTCGCGCCGGTTTGGGCTGGGTCAGCCGACGGGGATCGGCTTGAAGGGGGAAGCTTTAGGGTTAGTTCCTGATGCCGATTGGAAGCAACGGCACTGGCGTGAACCCTGGTATGTGGGCGATACGGTGAACATGTCTATTGGCCAGGGATTTATCACCGCCACCCCTCTACAAATGGCGGTGGTAACCGCGGCAGTGGCCAATGGGGGCTGGCGGGTGCGCCCCTTACTCTCCCAGCAGGTGATCCCCGAAAACCCGGTGCCGATGCGCCAATCGGTGGGCATGTCTGGCGCAACGCTGCAAATTTTGCAGCAGGGACTGCGGGATGTGGTGGTCTTCGGCACCGGCGGCAACGCCAATCTAGGGCCAGGATTCCCCCCAACAGCAGGCAAAACCGGCACGGCAGAGGATCCCCCCCGGCGCTCCCACGCTTGGTATGTTGGCTATGCCCCCTATGACCAGCCCGAACTCGTGGTGGTGGTGTTTCTGGAAAACAGCGGCGGTGGCGGCGGTGCTCAGGCGGCTCCGGTCTTTCGAGAGGTGATGCGGGCTTATTTCCAGCCAGAGTCGTGATCCCCGCTTTTTCTATGGGATCTGAGCTGATTGGGTATAAAAAACGTCAACTGATGTCTCTTTTTCGACCAAATTCACATTAAGATCCTCGAAAACCCCTTCTCCAAGGGGCTTCTGCCCTAAGTTGGCTGTAGAATATGTCAGTGATTTGGAGCCAAACTGCCACAATCCTGCCACTTGCAGGGCAGGAACCGCTCCCACAGACCGATGACGCTCTGCGTCGTTCGGAGGACGATCCAACCCTAATTGCCTAACTCATGAGGAGATCAGGATGAACAAGGCAGAGCTTGTTGATGCCGTCGCTCATCGCGCCAATGTGACCAAGAAGGAAGCTGATGCTGTCATTTCGGCGGCACTGGAAATCATCGTCGAAGAGGTCGCGTCCCGCGATGAAAGCGGCGAGCCCAAGGGAAAGGTGACCCTGGTGGGCTTCGGCTCCTTTGAGGCCCGCAAGCGCAAAGAACGGGAGGGCCGTAACCCGAAGACCAACCAGAAGATGTTGATCCCAGAAAGTATTGTCCCTGCCTTTACTGCGGGTAAATCTTTCCGCGATGCGGTGGCGGGCGAGAAGTCTTGATCCGACTCCGCGCAACCTGGGGAGTCATCCTTGTGTTGCGGGGCAAACCTAGATCTGGGCAGGGATCCCTTCTCAAGGCATGTCTTGGCCTCAGCATGGTGGCAATCGCGCTTGGGGAGCAGCTATTGCTGGCTGTTCTCCAGCGGAGATCCTCGATTTTTCCGCTAGCCTAAATCCCCTTGGCCCGCCGGAGTCGGTCTTGCAAGCCCTGGGCAAAGCCTTAGCTGAGCCCGATCCAGTTGCCATCAGCCGCTATCCTGATCCTGAGTATTTGCAGCTACGCACCCGGCTGGCTGAACATTGGGCCATAGACCCAGATTGGGTCTTTGTGGGTAATGGGGCAGCAGAGTTGCTCACTTGGGCAGCTCGGGATGCACAGGGGCGGGAGGTGTGGTTACCCAAGCCTGCCTTTGGGGATTATGAGCGGGCCCTCCGTGGGGCAGGAGCGGTGATCAAGCCCTTTGGGTACCCTTTTCCAGATGAACAGGGATCCCTTGCCTTGGCAAAGGTGCTTCAGCAATGCAGCAGTGGCCCTACAGGGCGGATACTGTGGCTGAACAACCCCCATAATCCCAGCGGTGGGTTGAGATCCCGACCCGAAATTCTGGAGCTGCTGCCCCAGTTTCAACAGGTGATGGTGGATGAAGCCTTCATGGACTTTCTGTCGGGGGATGTGCCTGGTGTTACATGCAACCCAGAGCCCCCACGGGATCCTGTGGATCCCCACACTGCAGCAGCGCCCCGGAGCCAAACGCTGATCCCCGACTTGGCTGCTCATCCGAATACAGTGGTGATTCGTTCCTTGACCAAGTTTTACACCCTGCCGGGATTGCGCATTGGCTTTGCGGTGGGGCACCCTGACCACTGGCGGCGCTGGCAACTTTGGCGGGATCCCTGGAGTGTCAATGGCTTAGCATCGGTGGCGGTGGAGGCAGCCCTGGCAGATGAATCGTTTCGTCAGCGCACATTGGCCTGGCTACCGGTTGCCCGAGAACACCTACGCAAAGGGCTACAAGCGCTGCCGGGTTGGGATCCCTGGCCCAGTCAGACCAATTTTGTGCTGGTGCGCTGTCCTAGTTCGGCAACGCAAATCCAACGGGCCCTGCTACAACGGCATCGAATATTGGTGCGGGACTGCCGGAGTTTCCCGGAGTTGGGGGATTGGTATCTGCGCATCGGCCTGCGTACCCTACCTGAGCAAGAACAGTTGCTATCCGCCTGTCGGGAAATACTAGAGAATGGCTAGAGGTATTTACAGCCTTTTCCAGCGTTATCTGATATGGCAGATTCAGGTCAATCCCTTGCTCCATTAGGTTTTTTGCCTAGCTCAAGGGCCTGTGTGAAGTCAGAAAAGGCTGTAGCCCCAAACCTCCTCAGCAAGGGATCCCGATGAGTGAAGCGGTAGCTGTCTGGCCTGAATGTGGGGCCTCAATCGTGCGAGGAGTGGCCCATCACAACGATCTGGACTTGCTCAGAGCCTTTCAGCAGCAGCCGGAGGTGGCCCGCTACTTCATCTGCCTTTTTTGCCGCTACTGCACCTGGGTGGATGGAATAATCGCGGAGCAGGTGTCGCCGCAGCAGTGGGCCGCTTGTCGAGAGCAGGTGTGGCTGCGGCTCTATCCACGACTACAACGTCTGGATGCCAACAGCCTCTCGAGTGGGGGTGGGGGGGAAGCGGATCCCGTGCTCAAGCTCTGGCTGGCGGAGCAAACCCGAGAATTGGCGCAATCTTTTGTCGGCTTGACTTTGGAGGAAGCGCCTGAGCAGATCCAACCCTATCTCTCCCCCGCCTTAGCCTGTTACTTAACCACTGGGCTGGAAACCTTGCCGGGAGATATGCGCTTCATTCTACTTTTGCGGGATCGGTTTGGCTGGTCACCCGCCCGTATTGCCACCCAGCTCAAAGCCGATGGATACTACCTAGCCCCAGAAGAGGTGGATGCTATCGTAGTTTCTGCCCGCCAGATCCTGTTTCAGTACTTGCCAGCGGATGTACGCGCCCTCTACCTTACGGCAAAGCCCTAGAAGAGGAATGGCAGTCTGTGGCATGGTGATGTAACGGTTCGCTGTTGGTGGACTCTCCTGCTAAGCTATTTCCGGCTGCATTTGAAGACTGAGCACAGATTGCTGACTCCTACTGCTTCAATCTATCTATCGAGTATGGGCTGTTTATGAGTCCTTTCTCTTCCCCCTCAGACGCTACCCGACCCCTCAGCCGATCGGATCTTAGTTCGCTTTCACCTGGGCAGCAGGCGCAACCTATGCTTCACCTCACGCTTCAACAAGCCCTAGGTCAGATGCATTTGGATGTGTTGCAGGAATTAGAGCGATTTCGCCTCTGGCAGCGTCTGCAGCGAACGGCCACTTCTCCTTCTCTGAATGCGATGTCTCCTCAGATCACACCTGACCCGAACGGATTTCAGCGCTCCGGACAGTCCAAGCAACAGGGCGCCTCGGTACAGCGTTCTTCACCCGTGCTGATTCAAGAGGTTGTCGAGGATCTGGAGGTCGAGGAGACGCAACGGTTCGGCGGAGTTTTTTCTCCCTGGATGGTGTTGTTCCTGTGGGCTCTCTCGTGTGCTGGGATCGGGTTTGGGGTGCGGTGGCTGATTTGGCCGGAAGAACTGTCTCTACCCCAGACCAGCAACTTACCCACCTCTGAGCCAGGGATCCCCACCGAGGTCAATTTGGCCCAGTTGCCCCTCATCCCGTTGGGGCCGGTGGAAACCCCAGTGGGGGAAGAGTTCTATTCCGGCAATTGGGATCCCAGTCGGTTGGCGCTGGGGTTGTCTACCCCTCCAGACTTGGGAAATCTACAGATCGCTCCCCTAGACGACACACCCAACCTGTTGGATAGTCTGCAAACGGATTTGGTCTTGTTAGAGGCAACTCCCCCTCCCAGTCTGAGAACAGTCGAGCAATTGGCAGCTAGTCTAGAGCGCCCCTCTCAGCCTACGGAATCCTTGATTGCCCCACCGGCCAGCACCAGTAACTTAGATTCTCTGGGGCCGAATCAGGGTGAGGGAACCTTCTTGGTCTTGACCACCTATTTGGGCGATGAGAGCTTGGCGCGGGCTCGGCAAGTTGCTGATGGGGCCTTTGTGAAAGATGTGGACGGCCAGAAGTTTGTGCAGTTGGCGGCTTTTGAGCAACTGGAATACGCCCGTTACCACGCCGAAACTCTTAAAAGTCAGGGCTTCAATGTCACCATTACTGAGCAGTAGATCCTGAGCAGATTTCGATTTGCCCGTCGATTTGCCCGCTTGTGTCTGTCTTCGGGATCCCTCCCACCCGGAGGGCTGGAGCCCGAACAAGTTAAGGGATCCCCAGCGAAAGGGATCCCTTTAGCGCTAGCCTGGCGATGCGGACAAACTGCTCAGGCAGTGTAGTAGGCGGTGCCCTTATTCACAAAGTCCAGGGTGTAGGCCGCCTGGTAGTTGATGGTTGGCTCAAACACCCCGGCCACCGTCATGCTGTCAAAGAAGTCTTGCCAGCGCTCATCGGTCATGGCGCCAATGCCCTTCTCCAGCGCATCGCCAGACTTGATGATGCCGTACTCCTGCAACTTCTCGAAGCTGTAGGCCAATTGAGCATCGGTCATTTCCGGGTTATCCCGTTTGATCAGGGTATAGGCTGGGCGAGGATCCTCCAGGAAGCTGTACCAGCCCTTGATAGAAGCATCCACAAAGCGCTCCACCAAGTCGGGGTTGGTTTCCACCAGTTGGTGACGAGTTTCGATGGTGGTGGAGTAAGGACTGTAGCCCAAATCCGCCAACAAGAAGACCACGGGCTCAAACCCCCCTTCCCGCTGAATGGCAAAGGGCTCAGAAGTGAGGTAACCCTGTTGGGCAGAGGTGGGATCCGCCAAGAAGGGGCCGGGATTGAAGTTGTAAGGGCGGGTTTGCTCGTCGGTAAAACCAAACCGAGATTTGAGGTAGGGCCAATAACCGGCGAAGGCCCCCCGCGAGACGAAAATCGGTCGGCCCTTGAGATCCTCAAACCGCTCGGTGCCGGGATGGGCCATGATGATCTGCGGATCTTTCTGGAACATGGCCGCCACACATACCAAAGGGATCCCCTCCTTGACGGCGTTGATCACCCCAGCGCTCCCACCCATGGCGAAGTCAGCTGCGCCGCCCGCCAAAATCTGGGTGATGTTGATGCCAGGGCCGCCCATTTGTACCGTCACATCCAACCCGTGCTCCCGGTAGATGCCGGTGGCCACCGCCTGATAAAAGCCGCCATGTTCCGCTTGGGCATACCAGTTGGTAGCATAGCTCACCCGATCCAGCCCGGATCCCTGCGCCACAAGCAAGGTGGGGGAAGATTTGCGTTGAGCTTGAGCGCCACCAGCGGCCAACAGGCTACCACCCAAGGCTGCTGCCCCCACTTTCAGGAGCTGACGACGGCTCAAAGCGCTGGTGGTTGGTGACAATTCAGATGGACGAGATGGAACCATGACAAACTCTCCTTAACCTATGCAAACTGTGAAGCAGCCACAGGCAACACCATCAAACCGGAGATTCCCGAGGAAAGCGGTATCTGCTGTTACTAACTGTTGCAGACGGCCACTGGCCTCATCCAGTTCCACCAGACAGGGTCAGTCCACGGTTTGGGATCTCTGTTGAGGGAACTCCACATGGGGTGGATCCTAGGGTGGTCAAGGTATCGTATTAAGGTGCGGTCGTGCCCACGAGTATCTTAACCATGAGCCAATCTGCCACCACTGCTGCTCCCTATGTGCTTTTAAAAGAGCCGGATGGCGGCCAGAGGAAACACATTTTGGCTGGGGCTACGGCTTGGACGTTGGGCCGGGATGAAGATAATGCCATTGTACTGAGGGATCCCAGCGTTTCTCGCCAACATGCTCTACTGCAGTACCTAGACGACAACAGCATCTATCTCATCGATCTGGGCAGCCGTAACGGATCTTTTGTCAACAACCGCCGTGTTAGCATTCCCACCCTCCTTCAAGACGGGGATCAACTTACCCTCGGGCAATCGGAGATCGAGTTTCGCGGCGGATCCCTGGTCAGTCCAGAACCCAGCCCACTGGTGGGATCCAAGCAATCCGACACCCTAGTCTTACAAACCCGCTGGCTGATCTCGGTGGCGGTGGTGGATGTGCGGGGCTATGGACAACTGACCCAACAGCTAGACGAACGGCTGCTTTCTCAAGTGATGGGGGATTGGTTCCGGCGCGGGGGCGACATCATCCAACAGTATGGGGGTACCGTCGATAAATACATTGGTGATGCGATTATGGCGGTTTGGTTTCATGCTCCGCAGGCCAATACCGCTCCATTTGGGGCTGGACAGCTAGAGGCGCACCCGGATGTGAAGTCCGTGTTGCGGGCGTTGGTAAAGCTTTTTCAGATGACTGAGCAACTCAACCGTGAGTTTCCGCTGCCTTCCCCAATTCGCCTGGGGGCTGGAGTCAATACCGGTTCGGCGATTGTGCGTCAGGTGGGCAACAACACTCGTCAGGAATACACCGCCCTAGGGGATACGGTCAATTTGGCCTTTCGCATCGAAAGTTCCACCCGCACCCTCAATGCCGATTTGGCAATTAGCCAGGATAGCTATGCCTGTTTGGTCAAACAACTGGGGCAGCCCGCTTCCTGTTTCTTGCAACAGGCGGTGGAGCTGAAGGGGTATGCCGAACATCACCAGGTGTATCACTGCGATATGGGTTCTTTACAGGCTGTGCTGAGTGCATAAACCTCAGGGATCCCGGCAAACCCATCTAGACCCAAGGGAGGGATCCCGCTGTTCTCTAGGAACCTTCCACAAAACATCGTCCCCTTAGGATGACAAGGCTCTTGTTGAAATGTGACGAGTTTGACCTATGACTGTGGTGAATCGTCCCGAGGTGGTGGCAGAGTTAACGGAACTCTATCAGCAGTACGAAACAGCCCTGACCAGCAATGATGTGCCCGCCATGACCCGTCTGTTTTGGGACGGGCCGCAGGTGGTGCGCTTCGGGGTCGGAGAGAACCTCTACGGGGGGGAAGAAATCGAGGCTTTTCGCAAACAGCGCCCTGCCATGAATTTAGCCCGTGAAATGCTGCGTTTGCAGGTGGTTACGTTTGGGGAGGATTGTGGCTCGGTCACCCTAGAATTTCGTCGTCCAGTGAACGGGATCCCGCGTTTGGGCCGCCAAAGCCAGATGTGGTACAAATTTCCCGATATTGGCTGGAAGATTGTTTCTGCCCATGTTTCTTTTCTGCCCGAGGGATCCTAGCTAGGGCCAAGGGTTGGGAAAAAGATTGGGTCCAACTCGCCGACATAAGTATTGAGACCCATCGCCGTCGCCACCAAAACGCCATCCACCTCTACGCCTCGATATTGGGCTATCGCCTCCACCAAAGGGACAGCCACCACACGCCGATTTTGCCAGGCCACCATGTGGTCAAATTGCCCACGGGCGATCAAATCCACTGCCGCCACCCCAAAGGCTGCCCCCAGCAGCCGATCCAAAGGAGAGGGGGTTCCCCCCCGCTGCAAATGGCCCAGGATCATCACTCGGGTTTCAATGCCCGTGCGCAGGGCGATCTCATTGCCAATATACTGACCAATGCCACCGTAGAGACACTGCCCCAAGCTATTGGTATAGGTGACAGGTTCGCCAGATTCAGTTTTAACTGCCTCCGCCACCACCACAATGCTGAAATTATTGCCCCGTTCTTTACGGTCGATGATCTTTCTACAGACCTTCTCCAAGGTATAAGGAATCTCTGGGATCAAAATGACATGGGCTCCACCAGCAATTCCGGCACTGATAGCAATGTGACCAGCGTCTCGCCCCATCACCTCCATGACCATGACACGGCTGTGGCTAATGGCGGTATAGGTGAGTTGATCTAGTGCCTCTACAGCCACGCTCAGAGCGGTGTTGAACCCGACGGAATACTCTGTAGCGCCGACATCGTTGTCGATGGTTTTGGGTACGCCAACAAAGTTCCAATTCCCCTGTAAAGCCAGTTTGCGCAGGATAGCCAAGCTACCATCCCCGCCCACCCCAATTAGCGCATCCAACCCCAGCCGGTGATAGCCCTCGATCACTTCTGCGGAGCGATCCGCCAGGCTACCATCGGGCATGGGAAAGGCGAAAGGGTTGCCCTTGTTGACGGTACCCAGGATTGTGCCGCCATAGCGCAAAATGCCCGATACCCGCTTTACATCCAGCAGTTCCGCCTCGACTGGACGAGCCATGAGTCCTGCGGTCGCATCTTTGATGCCGAAAACCTCCATATCATAATCCCGTGCCCGTCGTACCACCGCCCGAGTCACCGCATTGAGGCCGCCACAGTCGCCGCCGCTGGTGAGGATCCCGATTCGTTTACGCTTTGGCATAGATCTCCAGTTTGGACAAGTCAACACCTAGCCCATGAGAAGGGGAGTAGGGATGAGTGTCCAACCCAATGTGGGGAAATGGGGAAAATTTAAGACGATCTACAAGATCAGTGCCGGGTATGAGTGCTGGCTTGATTGTCAGGATAGATTCAACTCACCCGAACTGGCGCCCACATCCTGCCATTCTGTTCGTGAGTGCTGACCCAATTCATAAAACCCATCAAAAAACTCATCAAAATTCTAAGATGCTGAGGCAGCCCAGAATCTACATCAGACAGGAGATTGGCCCATGTGAGCCGTAGCTAGGAAAAGACTCCATCCCGCGATGCGCAAGACCTCCGTTTCACCCATGCAGTCGTATCGGTGTGCCCCTGTTATAGCGCTGAAAAAAGCTGTAAAACTCATTTTCTTGATGATCCCCAACAAACCAGAACTAATTCTGGAGATTCCTTCATAGACTTTGACAGAATGGGCTAGCCCTTAAAGCCGCTCTAGAATGGATACATACAGGATAAAGCCGAGGGTAAAAAACAACACGATTGTTGATAAATGTTGGCCCAATCGCTGCGAAACTGAATGCAATCTAACCTGCAATCTCAATTGCAATCCCAATGCTCTCGGTTGAATAGATTCTGTCTTTGCACCTAATTCTAGGAGAGCAGATATGGTTGTCGATGTGTTATCTCGGCCTCAAGGATACGAAATAGTCAGTCAGGTTGCTCCAAAACCTTTTGTAACGGGATCCTGGCAGCGCTCCATCGATGTGCGGGATTTTATTCAGCGCAATTACAGCCCCTACAGTGGTGATGAAGCCTTCTTGATGGGAGCAACGGAGCGTACCCAGCAGCTGTGGGCCAAGGTCAAAGACTTGATGGCCCTTGAGCGGGAGCGGGGGGTTTTGGATGCTGATACCGCTGTGCCCTCTACGATCACCAGCCATGCTCCTGGTTATATCGATCCAGACCTAGAGCAAATTGTGGGGCTGCAAACCGACAAACCTCTGAAGCGGGCCATTATGCCCTTCGGCGGCATTCGTGTTGTGGAAGCTTCTCTCAAGGCCTACGGCTATGAGTTGGATCCACAAACCAAAGAGATCTTCACCACCTACCGCAAAACCCATAACGATGGGGTCTTCGACGCCTACACCGAGGAGATGCGCCGTTGTCGCCGCTCCGGGATCATCACTGGCCTACCGGATGCCTATGGACGCGGGCGAGTGATTGGGGATTATCGGCGGGTGGCCCTGTACGGGGTGGATCGGCTGATCGAAGACAAACAGGCCCAAAAAGACAGCCTCGATCTGGATACCTTGGACGAAGACACCATCCGCCTGCGGGAAGAACTCTCGGAGCAGATCAAGGCTCTCCAGGAGCTTAAGGAGCTGGGATCCCGCTACGGGTTTGACCTAGGCCGTCCGGCGGCCAATGCCCGCGAGGCCATCCAATGGCTGTACTTGGGCTATCTGGCGGCGGTGAAGGAGCAAAACGGGGCGGCCATGTCCTTAGGGCGGGTTTCTACCTTTTTGGATATCTACATCCAGCGGGATCTACAAGCCGGGATCCTCACCGAAGCGGAAGCCCAGGAACTCATTGACCACTTCGTGATGAAGCTGCGCATGGTGCGGTTTTTGCGCACCCCCGACTACAACGAACTCTTCAGCGGGGATCCCACCTGGGTGACGGAGTGCACCGGTGGCATGGGCATTGACGGGCGGCCTCTGGTGACCCAAACCAGCTTCCGCATCCTGCACACCCTCACCACCCTAGGCCCTGCTCCCGAACCGAACCTGACGGTGCTGTGGTCGGAGCGGCTGCCGGAGGCCTTCAAGCGCTACTGCGCCAAAGTGTCGATCCAGACCAGCTCCATCCAGTACGAGAATGACGACCTAATGCGACCCTACTGGGGTGACGACTACGGCATCGCCTGCTGCGTGTCGGCTATGCGCATCGGCAAGCAGATGCAATTTTTCGGGGCACGGGTGAACCTGGCCAAGTGCCTACTTTACGCCATCAATGGCGGCAAAGACGAAAAATCTGGGGATCAAGTGGCCCCTGCCTACGCCCCCATCACCGCTGATGTGCTGGATTACGACGAGGTTTGGCCCCGCATGGTGCAGATGATGGCTTGGTTGGCAAAAACCTACGTCAACACCATGAACATCATTCACTACATGCACGACAAATACTGCTACGAGCGCATCGAGATGGCCTTGCACGACCGGGATATTTTGCGCACGATGGCCTTTGGCATGGCCGGTTTGTCGGTGGTAGCAGATTCCCTCTCTGCCATTAAACATGCTCGGGTGCGGGTAATCCGGGATGAGCGGGGTCTAGCGGTGGATTACACCGTGGATGGGGATTTCCCCAAATACGGCAACAATGATGACCGGGCCGATCAAATTGCTGTGCAACTGGTGCAGACTTTCATGGCAGAGCTGCGCAAGCACAAAACCTATCGCAATGCCCTGCCCACCCAGTCGATCTTGACCATCACCTCCAACGTGGTCTATGGCAAAAAGACCGGCAATACCCCCGATGGGCGGCGAGCGGGGGATCCCTTTGCGCCGGGGGCCAACCCCATGCACGGGCGGGATACCAAGGGGGCAATAGCATCGCTTGCTTCGGTGGCCAAGTTGCCCTACGCCGATGCTCAGGATGGCATTTCCAACACTTTTTCGATTGTGCCGGGGGCGTTGGGACGGACAGAGGCAGAGCGGGTGGACAACCTGGTGGGGCTACTGGATGGCTATGTGCAAGATGGCGGCTTTCACCTGAATGTGAATGTCTTCAGCCGCGAGACCCTGCTAGATGCTATGGATCACCCGGAACTCTATCCACAGCTCACCATTCGAGTATCGGGTTATGCGGTGAATTTCATCAAGCTCACCCGCGAGCAGCAACTGGATGTCATCAACCGCACCTTCCATCAACACTGTTGAGGATCCTGTTGAGGATCTAGATCTAGTGAGGATCTAGCGGAGCGAGTCGGGATCCCCGTCATTCCCTTCAAGTTGGGTCGAAAGAGGGGATCCCTTATTGAGATATCGAGGAGGCCCTATGACCATGACTGCCTCTAATGTTGAAGATCTTGTCCGTCACTATGCATCAGGACGACGAGATTTCCAGGAGATTGAACTGCAAGACACTGATCTACGCGGGATCCACTTGGCCGGAGCTGATCTGAGCTATGCCGATTTTAGTGGGGCTACCCTGACAGGGGCCAATTTGCGCGGGTGTGATCTCAGTTTTGCTGATTTCAGCGGGGCTAACTTGTCAGGAGCTGATTTGCGAGGATGTCTGCTATTTGGCAGCAATTTCCAGGGAGCTGTCTTAGAAGAAGCTTTGCTGGATCAATCTGATTTCGACACCTATACCCACTTCCCCAAAGAATTTAATCCCAGAGATCATCGTATGCATAACACGTCTATTTAGATCTCCGTAGAATCTCCGTAGAATCAGCGCAATTGCTTTTCTAAAGGAAAACAAAAACCGTATTATATTTAACACAAAAATATCAATTCGAAAGAAAATCTCAAGATCGGTTGATGTTTTCAAAAAGCAATCCAGGATGAACGTATGGATACTGTGATCAACACCCTTACCCCCATCACGGGACGCATTCACTCCATCGAAACCTGTGGTACTGTTGATGGCCCCGGGATTCGCTTTGTGATTTTCACTCAGGGCTGTCCACTGCGCTGTTTGTACTGCCATAACCCCGATTGTCGGGATCCCTATGCAGGGACAGCAGTAACTGTCGAAGAGCTAATTTCTGAGGTGAAAACGTATCAACCCTATTTACGCAAGGGAGGTGTAACGGTGACGGGGGGTGAGCCTCTGATGCAGCCGGAGTTTGTGGCAGAGATCTTCCGTCGCTGCCATGAATTAGGGTTACATACAGCCTTGGACACTTCTGGTTATGTCCAGCTTGAAGCGGCAAAACCTGTCCTAGAACACACCGACTTGGTGTTGCTCGACATCAAATCCTATGAGCCCAATCTCTACCGCAAAGTAACCAGCGTTGCCCTAGAGCCTACCTTGCAGTTTGCTCGTTATTTAGCTGAGATCGGTAAGCCCGCCTGGATCCGATTTGTCTTGGTGCCAGGGCTGACGGATCCCGAAGAAAATGTGAAAGGTCTGTCTCAATTTGTAGCCAGTTTATCCAATGTGGAGCGGGTGGAGGTCTTGCCTTTTCACAAGATGGGGGAATACAAATGGCAGCAATTGGGTCTAGCTTATGTCCTAAAAGATGTGGATCCGCCTACGCCCGAACAGGTGAACAAGGTTTTACAAACATTTCGGGATCAAGGATTGATAGCGGTCTAATCCAGTTTCAGCTTGACTTTCTGAACTGACCCTGATGGATTAAGGAGAGAGATCCCCAATGGATGTTCGCATTACTTACCAAGACGGTGTTAGGTTTCAAGCAGAGAGCCGAGGGCATCGCATCCTGAGCGATCAACCTTTGGATAATCATGGCCAAGATGGCGGCATGACCCCACCAGAATGGTTTTTGGCTTCTCTGGGGGCCTGTGTGGGCTTTTACGCGGTCAAATATCTGGAGGCGCGGCACCTGGATCCCAGTGGCTTAAACGTGGTGGTGACTGCTGATAAAGTCAATAATCCCACCCGCCTCGACAACATTCGCATTCAAGTCAAAACTGGGATCCTGTTGGATGAACATCATCAAAAGGGCCTAGAAAAAGCAGTGGATGCCTGCATCATTCACAACACTCTTACCTATCCTCCCAATCTCATCACTGAAATTCAGGTTCCTGCACCCGTTTAGGGCTAATGCATTGGTTGTAGCCATCTTATTTTTATTCTCAATTTATTCAATTGTTCCCAATTGTTTCTGAATCATTGATGCTCATTGACGAAATTTGGAGGGATCCGTTATGCCAGTCACGAAGCTAGCCGAACTCGAAACCTTGATTCAAGAGGTCAAAGCCGCTCAGGCTCAATACGCCACCTTCACCCAGGAGCAGGTGGATCAGATTTTCCGCAAAGCAGCCTTGGCCGCCAACAATGAGCGGATCCCGTTGGCCAAGTTGGCAGTACAAGAAACCGGCATGGGCATCGTGGAAGACAAGGTGATCAAAAATCACTTTGCCTCAGAATACATCTACAACAAATATAAGCACGAAAAGACCTGCGGGGTGATCGAACACGACGAAGGCTTTGGCTACGAAAAAATCGCCGAGCCGATTGGGATCCTGGCCGGTATTGTGCCAGTGACCAACCCCACATCCACCACGATTTTTAAAGCTCTGATTGCCCTCAAAACCCGCAATGCCATCATTTTTTCGCCGCATCCTCGGGCCAAAGGCTGTAGTATTGCCGCTGCCAAGATCGTCAAGAAAGCTGCCGAAGCGGCGGGTGCCCCGCCAGGGTTGATTGGCTGGATTGATGAACCCACCGTCGAACTGTCCCAAGCCCTGATGCAGCACCCCGAGGTGAAATTGATCCTAGCGACGGGTGGCCCTGGCATGGTGAAAGCGGCTTACTCCTCTGGTCATCCTTCCTTGGGGGTGGGGGCGGGCAATACTCCGGCGGTGATCGATGCCAGTGCCGATATTCCCATGGCGGTGAGTTCCATTTTGCTGAGCAAAACCTTTGACAACGGCATGATCTGTGCCTCTGAACAATCGGTCGTGGTGGTAGATACCATTTACGAGCAGGTGAAAGCCGAGTTTCGGAATCGCGGGGCATATATCTTGGATCCGGAACAAACTGCAGCCGTTCGACAAATCATCCTCAAAGATGGCCGATTGAATCCAGGTATAGTGGGTCAGCCGGTGGAGACCATCGCTCAATTGGCCGGGATGCAGGTGCCAGAGGGATCTAAAGTGTTGATTGGGGAAGTGGAAACCGTAGGTGTTGAGGAACCTTTTTCCTATGAAAAATTGGCCCCGGTGCTGGCCCTCTATCGAGCCAAAGATTTTCACACGGCTGTAGAGATTGCCTCACAACTGGTCAACTTCGGTGGTAAGGGACACACCTCGGTGCTCTACACGGATCCGGCCAATCGGGATGATATCGCCTACTTTGAAAATGCTCTGCAAACGGCACGGGTGTTGATCAATACGCCGTCGTCACAGGGAGCGATTGGAGATCTATATAACTTCAAGTTGGATCCTTCGCTGACTTTGGGCTGTGGTACCTGGGGGGGCAATTCTGTGTCAGAAAATGTTGGGCCTCACCATCTGCTCAACATCAAAACCGTGACCCAACGGCGGGAAAACATGCTCTGGTTCCGGATCCCGCCCAAGATCTACTTCAAGCCGGGCTGTTTGCCGGTGGCCCTGCGGGAATTGGAGGGCAAAAAGCGGGCTTTTCTCATCACCGATAAACCCCTCTTTGATCTGGGCATGTTGCACCTCATCACCCAGGTGTTGGATGAGATCAAGGTGAATTGGGATGTCTATCACGATGTGGAGCCGGATCCCACCCTCAGCAATGTCAATCGGGGCCTCGAGCAACTGCGCAACTTCCAGCCGGATGTGATCATCGCCGTCGGCGGGGGATCCCCGATGGATGCGGCCAAGGTGATGTGGCTGATGTATGAGCAGCCGCAGGTGGAGTTTGAAGGATTGGCCATGCGATTTATGGATATCCGCAAGCGGGTGTACGAGCTGCCAGCTTTAGGACAAAAGGCCCAGTTGATTTGCATTCCCACCACCTCCGGCACCGGCTCTGAGGTCACCCCCTTTGCGGTGGTCACCGATGACCGGGTGGGAATTAAGTATCCCCTGGCGGACTACGCCCTCACCCCCAATATGGCCATTGTGGATCCCGACTTAACGCTGAAAATGCCCAGAAAGCTGACGGCCTACGGCGGCATCGATGCCCTCACCCATGCCCTTGAGGCTTATGTATCGGTGATGGCCAGTGATTTCACGGATGGTTTGGCTCTACAAGCCATCAAGCTGTTGCTTACCTATTTGCCCCGTGCTTACGAAAAAGGCGCTGAGGATCCGGAAGCGCGGGAAAAAGTTCACTACGCCGCCACCATAGCCGGGATGGCCTTCGCCAATGCCTTTTTGGGAGTCTGTCACTCCTTGGCCCACAAGCTGGGATCCACCTTCCATGTGCCCCACGGCTTGGCCAATGCTCTGATGATTAGCCATGTGATCCGTTACAACGCCACCGACGCCCCCTTCAAGCAGGCAATTTTCCCGCAATACCGCTATCCCAACGCCAAGCACCGCTATGCCGAGATCGCCGACCATCTACACCTGGGCGGGGCCAACGATGACGAAAAGGTGATGCGGCTGATCGATGCTATCGAAGATCTCAAGCAAAAAGTTGGGATCCCGATGACCATTCGAGAAACCCTGAGTGAAACCGAGCAGGAATTTTACGATCATCTGGAAACTATGGCAGAACAAGCCTTTGACGACCAATGCACCGGAGCCAACCCCCGCTACCCGCTGATTCGGGATATGAAGGAGTTGTACGTCCTGGCCTATCGGGGCTTTAAGGTGGATGCCGCCCTCTACCATCAGGAGGATCCCGTGTTGGCTTAGGGGTTGAAGGCATTAAAAGGGGAGATTGGGGTCATGCAAATCTAATCCTTTGAGGATACTGATACCCTCTACATTGTTTTCTAAACCCAACTCTCCTGTGGAAACCCGCGACTTGGATGAGAATACTCTGAAAGAAAAAATCTTGTTCTTGGCCCGGCAGCATGGAGCACGATCTATTCGCATGTTTGGAGCTGTAGCTAGGGGGAAAGAAAAATTGGATAGCGATATCGATTTTCTGGTTAATTTTCCCCCTGGTTATGATCTCTTTTTCCGACGAATTGCTCTTCAGGATTCACTGGCCTAATTGCTAGGAAGATCTGTTGACCTAATTCCAGAGCATGAGTTAAATCGTCATATTCGAGAACTAGCCCTAAAGGAAGTACTTGAGCTGTGAAGAAGTCTTGGCATGCCCTTCATATCATGGACGCGATTGCCAAAATTTGCTGTATTCAGCTTCGAGGAGATCTCATCCAAGATGAGATTCTCTATGATGTAACTTTGCGAAACCTGCAAACCCTTTCAGAAGCAACTCAACGCTTGCTACTTGAACTAAAGAGGATTTATGCAAAAATACCTTGGCACAACATTAGTGATTTCCGAAATATTTTAGTTCATAACTATCTCGGAGATATTGATCCCCAAATAGTAATGAAAGTAATCGAAAACCATCTTGATCCGTTGGAATCCGTTGTCAAAGCCATGTTGGAAACGGATCCCTCGCCCCTTAAGGAGTAAGGCTATGCTACATTGTCCAGACCCTGTTACCGATATTTGGAAAACCGGATCCCATCCATTGGATCCTATTTTTTCGCCTCGTTCTGTTGCTGTGACTGGCGCAACGGAGCGGGAGGGAAGTGTGGGTCGAACGGTCTTGTGGAATCTAATCAGTCGTCCTTTTGGGGGTACAGTTTATCCCATCAATCCCAAACGACATAATGTTCTAGGGATCCGGGCCTACGATCGGATTCAATCCTTGCCCGAGCCGGTGGATTTGGCGGTAATTGCCATCCCAGCAGCAGGAGTTCCTGGTGTTGTCCAAGAGTGTGTGGATGCCGGTGTGAAAGGGGCAATTATCCTCTCGGCAGGATTCAAAGAAATTGGCCCAGAAGGGATCCAACTGGAACATCAAATCAAGCAGATTGCTCACGGTAAATTGCGCTTGATCGGCCCTAACTGTCTGGGGATCCAAAATCCGATAATGGGTTTCAATGCAACATTTGCCAGTCAAATGGCCCGCCCTGGTAAAGTCGGATTTATCAGCCAAAGTGGGGCTTTGTGTACCTCGATTTTGGATTGGAGTTTACAAGAAAATGTTGGCTTTAGCGCCTTTATTTCTCTGGGCTCCATGCTGGATGTGGGCTGGGGGGATCTAATTGATTATTTGGGGGATGATCCCCATACCCACAGCATTGTGCTCTACATGGAATCGATCGGGGATGCCCGTTCATTTCTCTCGGCGGCTCGTGAGGTGGCTCTGAGCAAACCCATCATCGTGATCAAAGCCGGACGAACTCAGGCGGCGGCCCAAGCGGCAGCTTCTCACACGGGATCCCTGACCGGCAGCGATGCGGTACTGGATGCGGCCTTCCGCCGCTGCGGTGTATTGCGAGTGGATCACATCGAGGATCTGTTCGATATGGCGGAGGTGCTGGCCAAACAACCCCGCCCCAAGGGATCCCAGCTCAGCATCATCACCAACGCGGGAGGGCCTGGGGTGCTGGCCACCGATGCTCTGATTCGCGCCGGCGGAGCCCTAACCCCTTTGGGTTCTACGACGGTGGCGCAGTTGGATCAACTGTTGCCGCCCCATTGGAGCCACGGCAATCCCATCGATATTCTGGGGGATGCCGAGCCGAAGCGTTTTGCCCAAGCCTTAGACATCGTTTTGCGGGATCGCGAAAGTGACGGCTGCTTGGTGATCCTCACCCCGCAAGCGATGACGGATCCCACCCGGACGGCGGAGCAGGTGGTACAGGTTTGGCGGCAGAGCGGATCCCAGCGGCCAATTTTAGCCAGTTGGATGGGAGGAGCCGAGGTGGATGCAGGTGAGGCCATCCTCAACCAGGCCGGGATCCCTACGTATCGCTATCCCGACCAAGCGGCCCGTGTGTTCGGCCATCTCTGGCGGTTTAGCTATAGCCTCAAGGCCCTCTACGAAACCCCCACCCTTTCCACTCATGAACAGATCGAGCGAGACAAAGTGGAGCAGCTTTTGCAGCAAGCGGAGGTGGAGCAACGCACCCTGCTCACGGAAGCCGAATCCAAAGGGATCCTCGCCGCCTACGGGATCCCGGTGGTGCCCACCCTCGTGGCCGACAACTCTGAAGCTGCCGTGCGGGCGGCCGAAGGTATGGGGTATCCAGTCGTCCTCAAGCTCTACTCCCACACCCTCACCCACAAAACCGATGTAGGCGGCGTTCAGCTCAACTTGCCGGATGCAGAAGCAGTGCGTCGGGCCTACCAGCAGATTCAAACCAATGTCACCAAAAAAGCAGGGCCGGAGCATTTCCAAGGGGTGACGGTTCAGCCGATGATCCGTACAGACGGCTATGAGTTGATCTTGGGTAGTAGCCAGGATCCGCAGTTTGGCCCGGTCTTGGTGTTTGGTACCGGCGGCCAACTGGTGGAGGTGTTTCAGGATCGAGCGATTGGGCTGCCTCCCCTCAACAGCACCTTGGCCCGCCGCCTGATGGAGAATACCCTCATCCACAAGGCCCTCAAAGGGGTACGGGGCCGCAAAGCGGTGGATCTAGAGGCCCTGGAACAGCTCTTGGTGCGCTTCAGCCAACTGGTGGCCGAACAGCCCCGTATCAAAGAGATCGACATCAACCCGCTACTGGCTTCTGCCAACGGGCTGCTGGCTCTGGATGCCCGCATTATTTTGGGATCCGGACAGGATCCCCAGATCCCTTTGGCGATTCGTCCCTACCCCACCCAATACATCTGGCCCTTCCGGGATGGTATTACCATCCGTCCTATCCGCCCCGAAGATGAGCCGTTGATCATCGCCTTTCATCAGCAGGTTTCGGATCAAAGTGTCTACTTGCGCTATTTCCATGCTATGAAATACAGCGCCCGGGTGGCCCACGAGCGGCTCACCCGCATCTGTTTTAATGATTACGATCGCGAGATCGCTTTGGTGGCTGAAATTCGGGATCCCAGCCCCGCCATCTTAGGGGTCTGTCGCCTCACCCAAAAACACGGCATCCCCGAAGCCGAATTCGCTATGTTGGTGGCGGATCCCTATCAGCGGCAGGGCATTGGCACGGAGCTGCTGACTCGCTTGGTAGAGGTGGCTGGCTGGGAGGGGATCCAACGCCTGACAGGGGAAATTTTGTCGGAGAACGAAGCCATGCGCCGTCTATGTAAACGAATCGGCTTCCAACTGGAACCGGCAGGCGAACCCGGGATCCTCCATGCTTCCCTGGCACTGACCCCATCCTCCGAGACTTGAAAAACCAGCCTGTGGCTCTCAATCAGGTGTAGCCTCCACAGCGATTTCTGCCTATCTAAAGCATTTGCACAGTTGAGTGATGCTAGCACATTGCAAGGCGATGACCCTCCGGGTAGCACGATCAGGAACCGCTGTATTTTGCTGAAGCCTCACCTGCAGGCTCACTCCCGCAGTAGGATAGGCCCCTTGCCGTTCTCGACAGTGATTTTACACTCCTACCCCAGCACTGCTTCATCAGTTCTTGAACTCAAGGTTAATATTAGGTTAATCTGGGAAATCTCTTGGGCAACGCCTAGGTTCTTCAGGTAATCGACTAATCGACTAGCTTCCTGAGGTTAGCTCTGTTGGATTATGGCAGGACACTACACCGATGAAGACGATTACCGCTGAGCAGAAGATCTTACTTTCGCCCCCATCCCCACCCACCCTAGGCAGCGAAGCCCATCAACTGCTGAGCCTGCAGTGGCAACGGTTGCAGAAACACGTCGAACGGGTACTGTCCCACCACCCAGAGGCTGCAGAATCCCTCCATCAAATCCGGGTTGCCCTGCGCCGCATCGGCACTTGGGTGCAGGTGTTCCAAAGTGCCGTTAAGCTGCCGGCCTCCCTTAAAACCAAACGGCTACAAAAGCTCGCCAGCCTTTTGGGCAAACAACGGGATCTGGATGTGTTGATCGAGATCCTGCAAGAACCCTGCTGGAATGGGATCCCGGAAGCGCAACAGGTAGAACTGAAACACCTCATCAAAGAGTTAGCCCGTCGTCAAGCCAAAGCCCAAGAGCGTTCTCGTCGCGTCTTGAAAGACCCCACCTTTTTGGAGTTCCAAGCCGCCTGCGAACAGTGGCTGAGCTGCCCCCGCTACACTCCCCAAGCCCAACTCCCCCTAAAGGAAAGCCTGCCCCATTTGCTCACCCCATTGCTGGCCGAGTGGCTCTTACAACCGGGCTGGCGCATCCCCGCTTTTCCCGAGAAGGGATCCCAGACAAAACAACTGCACAAACTCCGCAAGGCCACCAAACGGCTGCGCTATCAGATGGAGTTTTTCTCAACCTTTTATGGGGAAGCGGTACAGAACTGGACAGAGACCCTGAAGCAGCTCCAAGAACAACTGGGCCGCTTCAACGATCTGCAGGTTTTGCGAGCGCACCTAGATCCCGACTCCGGCCTGCAAAGCCCTTTACAAGACCAACAAAGACTGGCCCTCCACGACTGGCCCCAACAGCAGCATCGTTATCTCAGTCCAGATGAGCAGTGGCATCTGTACCAAAGGCTTCTCATCCCTACCCCAACAGAATGAACTGCTCCCGCGATGTAGCGGGCTAGACAGCAGGGATCCGATCATTTGCGCTGAAGTCCATAGAGGTTGAGAATACCCCTAAAGCCTGAAACTTTGGGTAGATCCTTAGCGACTTAACCTGGGGACAAATGGGGATCCCTGGCTCTCACAAGTGTTGAATTTGGGATGGGAAACATCATGAAAAAGTGGATTGCCTCAGTTACGATGCTGCTCTGCTGCCTGCTCACCTTAGCTGGCTTTTGGCCCAAGACTACCTCAGCTCAGGGGCAAACCCTCAACCTTTACATTTGGTCAGAATACATCGACCCCGACATCCTCACCGCCTTTGAGGAGGAGACGAACAGTCGAGTAGTGGTGAGCCTGTACGAATCCAACGAAGACATGGTGGCCAAGCTACAGGGGGGCGGCGTCAGCCAGTACGACATTGTGGTGCCGACAGACTACATCGTGCCCAACATGCTGGAACTGGGCCTGTTGCAACCCCTCAATAAAGATCTCATTCCCAACTTCAGCAACCTAGGCGAAAAATTTGTCGGTTTGCCCTTTGATCCGGAAGATACCTACACCGCCGCCTACCAATGGGGCACCACCGGCATCGGCTACCGCCGAGATCGTCTGCCAGAAGATTTTGAGCGCTCTTGGGGCCTAATTTTTGATCCAGATCAGCAGTACGGTCCCTTTATGATGATCGATGAGATGCGCTCCATGATTGGGACTGCCGCCATTTATCTGGGCTTCGATATGAACACCACTGTTCGCTCAGAACTGCAGCAGGTTCAGCAACTGTTGATTGACACCAAACGCCGCAGCGCCGGACTGATTGGGGGTGTGGGGGGCAAGAATCAACTGGTTTCCGGCACCGCCAATGTAGCCATGGTTTACAGCGGCGATGCCCTACAAGCTGCCGAAGAAAACCCTGAAATTGGCTACTTTGTTCCGAAGGAGGGGGCCAACATTTGGCTGGATACCCTGGCGATTCCGGCAAAAGCCCCAAACCCCGAGCTGGCCAACCGCTTCATTAACTTTATTTTGGATGCTGAAGTGGGTGCTCAGCTGAGCAACTACAACCGCTTTGCCACCCCTAATGCTGCGGCATTACCGATGATTGAACCGGAAGATCTGGAAAACCCCGCCATCTACCCAGATGAAGAGCTTCTGGCCAAGCTCACCTACTCCAGCGTGTTGTCTGGGGAAGAAATGCGCCTGATCGATGCTCTCTGGACGACGGTAAAAAGCAGCTAATCTAGAAATCTAGACAAATCTGCCACCAAGCAAGGATCCTGCTCAACGGCTGATATGCAGGTGGAAAAAGCTGTCAAGGGGAAACCCAACGGGATCCAGAACACTCTTTTCATGCCAGATGTCAGAATCGAGAAGGTTAGAATGCTAAGCGACCTACCCTGAGGATCCTTGGCGATGCTCGATCTGTACGTTTGGCCCACTCCGAATGCCTACAAAATCTCGATCATGTTGGAGGAGGTGGGGATCCCTTACAACGTCATTCCCGTCAATATCGGCAAAGGGGAGCAGTTCGACCCCGAGTTTCTCAAGATCAGCCCCAACAACAAAATGCCCGCCATTGTGGATCCCGATGGGCCGGGTGGCAAGCCCTATTCGCTATTCGAGTCGGGCGCGATTTTGATGTATCTGGCGGAAAAAAGTGGACAACTGATGCCCACAGAGATGGGATCCCGCTACCGAGTCATCCAGTGGCTGATGTTCCAGATGGGTGGGATAGGGCCGATGATGGGCCAGGCCAACCACTTCCAGCACTACGCCCCCGAAAAGATCCCCTACGCCATCGATCGCTACGTCAAAGAGACTGGGCGTTTGTTTGGGGTAGTGGAGCAGGTATTGACGGAGTCGGAATATTTAGCGGGTGACTACTCCATCGCCGATATAGCCAGTTTCCCCTGGATGCGCGGCTACGAGCGCCAAGGGCTGAATATCGAGGACTTTCCGCAGGTCAAACGCTGGTTAGCAGCAATTGAGGCCCGTCCTGCGGTGCAAAGGGGCTTGCAACTGCTGGCGGAGGTGCGTCGCCCCCCCAATCAAACCATGAGCGACGACGAGCGGCAGATCTTATTCGGTGACAAGCAATACCAAAAGCGCTAATGTCAAGGGGGCACTACTCTGTTTCAGTCTCTTGACATAAAACTTGACACTTTTTAACACTTGAGCCAAAGTGGAGATGTCACCAACTGATGGAGTTCAGAACATGGAGAACCAAGAGGCTAAGTTTGGCTTTACCGCCTTCGCCGAAAAGTGGAACGGTCGTTTGGCGATGATGGGCTTTGTGATTGGCGTAGCCACTGAATTGCTGACTGGCCAAGGGATCCTCTCCCAGATCGGCCTGCTGTGATTCCCAGTTTGCGGACTTCTTCTGTAGATACTCTCTGTAGAAGATAGGTTTGTACCCTCTGGGTCAAGCCCAAGTTGCTTAGCGACTGACTACTTCGAAACCTGTACCCAGGAGCTGGGTTTGAGGTGGGGCTGCGCAAAACGCTCCTCTCGGCCCAGTTTTTTGTGAGATTCTTGATGAGATTGATGAGATACGCAATGACTTGAAAGGATGCTCTGTTGGGTGGGGTTGAAATTCGACGTTGGTTTGATGTGGGTTTAGTCTTGTTTTGGTTTTAGACTGTTCAAGTATTGGCGAATATCGGCGAGGACTTGTTCCAAATTGACTAAGGCTTGTTGCGGGCGCAGCCAGTCTTCGGCTTGGGATCCCGCTCCATTCTCCTGGTTATGAGCAAACTGTAGCCCTAGTTGTTCTAGCTCTCGCACAATTTGACAAAAGGCTTCTGCCCCCACATTGGCACTGGCCCCCTTCAGCCGATGGCTAATTTTGCGCAAAGCTTCTGCATTTTGGTGGGCGATAGCTTGATGAATCTGGTGCAGTTGCTCAGCCGCATCCTCGGTAAACACCTGCAAAAGTTCTTGCTCAAACTCCCGATCGCCGCCGGAAACTTGCTCTAGGTGAGCTTGGTTAATAGGGTAGGGCAAAGTGAGGGGCTCTGTAGGGTGGAGGGCAAGATCGGAAAGATCCATGGGGATTTCATCACGGGTCGAGCTGGCTTCTGACTCCGACAGGGATCCCTCAGTGGCTGTGGCCTTGGTCACAACAACTTGACTCCAATGGGTCAGCATCTTTTCTAAATCTTCTTTCAACACGGGCTTGCTCAGATAGTCATCCATTCCTGCAGCTAAACAGCGTTCTCGATCTTCGCGCAGGGCATTGGCGGTCATGGCAATTATCACTGTGTGTTGATGGGATCCCTTTTCCTGTTGGCGAATATGGCGAGTGGCTTCATAACCATCCATCACTGGCATTTGACAATCCATCAGGATGATGTCGTAGGTGATATGCTCCAGCAAATCCAACACCTCTTGGCCATTGGCCACCACATCCACTCCATAGCCCAAGCTGCGTAACTGCCGCAGAGCCACTTTCTGGTTCACCGGGTTATCTTCTGCCAACAATACCCGACACGGTTGCTGTGGTTTGGAGGCAACTTTGGTCTCGTCGATACGTTCTGATTGCGGCAGGGGAGTGGTCATACTCAAAAGAGGTGCCGACAGGCCAGAGGGTTTCCCCAAGGCAATGGCCAAAGCCTCTCGCAGACGGATTTGTTTGACGGGCTTGATCAAGTAGGCGGCAAAACCAATCTCCAGAATGCGGTGTGATGTTTCTCCAAAGCCAATCGAGGTCATCATCACCAGTTGCGTCTCCGCCAGCAAGGGATCCCCTTTGATCCAACGGCCCAAGGTTTCTCCATCCACCTCGGGCATCTGCATATCCAGCACCGCCACCTGAAACGGGATCCTATCTCGTAGGGCTTGCCGCAGTTTGTCTAGCGCTTGCTGGGCACTTTCAGCCTCCTCTACGAGCATTCCCCAGGCGGTGGCTTGGTAACGGACGATCTTGCGGTTGGTGGCGTTGTCATCCACCACCAAAAGCCGTTTGCCGCGCAGGTCAGCCGGAATGCGAGTCGGGAGTTGTGAGATTTGTTTGAGCACTGAGGGCGGTTGTTTTTCTAGAGTGAGTTCCACACTGAAGGTGCTGCCCTGGTGCTCCTGACTTTCCAGGGTGATTTTGCCCCCCATTAATTCCGTCAGTTGTTTGCAAATGGCCAAACCCAACCCCGTGCCACCATATTTGCGGGTGGTGGAGGCATCCACCTGGCTAAAGGGTTGAAACAGCTTATACTGCAGCTCCAGAGGGATGCCGATCCCCGTATCTTTGACGGATATTTTCAGGTGCGCATGGGTGGTGGTTTGATCCAGAAGCTCGGCTTGCAGGAGCACTTCGCCACTGTGGGTGAACTTAATGGCATTGCCCACCAAATTGGTGAGAACCTGTCGCAGCCGGGATCCATCGCCCCGCAACTGACGCGGCACCTCCTGTTGAATCAATACGGCCAATTCCAACCCTTTGGCATGGGCGTTGGGGGCAAACAAATCGGCAACTTCCTCCAGGCAGGATCCCAGGTCGAAATCGAGAATTTCAAGCTCCATTTCCCCGGCTTCCAACTTGGAGAAATCAAGAATCTCGTTGATGAGACTAAGCAGGGTATCGCCACTGATGCGGATGGTCTCAACAAAGTCCTGTTGCTCCGGACTAAGGGGCGTTTCCAGCAATAACCCCGTCATTCCTAGCACCGCGTTCATGGGGGTGCGAATTTCGTGGCTCATGGTGGCCAAAAAACTGCTCTTAGCTTCCGAGGCTTTTTCGGCCATTTTGCGGGCTTGTTCCAGTTCAAGATTGCGCTGGGTTTCCCGTTGCAGCATCTCCGCTTGGGCCAACGCAATACCAATTTGATTTGCCAATTGGGAGAGTAATTCCACTTCAAAAGGCTGCCAATGGCGAGGCTCTGAACATTGATGGGTAATCAATAGGCCCCACAGCTCTTTTTGCAAAAAGATTGGCACCACTATATTAGCTTTAACTTGAAATTTCTGTAATAACTGAGCATGACAGTCACTAAATTCACCTGCTGTAATGTCATGCACAGCCTTGATGCGACCCTGCGCATACAAGTGGAAAAAGCTGCGTTGAAAACAGTCATCTTCGATCACTTGATCGATTAAAGGAAGGTAGCCCTGGGTCACCTTCTCACTCACAACCCTACCGGAGTGATCTGCATGAAAGCGATAGACCAAGACACGATCAGCATTCAGAAGGGCTTGGATTTCCCTAACCGTTGTTTCTAGTATCTCCTCGATTTGTAAAGACTCTCGAATTTTCAAGCTCAGCTCTGAGAATAGCCTGGTTTGACGATATTGACGTTCTAACTCCTCAGAAACCTGCTTTTGCTTCGTAATATCTCGAAAAATGCCACGGGTAGAGACTGGCTCGCCATCCACAAATCGACAATTAACATTGCCTTCCACCCATACTACTTCTCCTTTGGAAGTGATGAAGGCAGCCTCAATTTGATCCACCTTTTGACCGCTTAATAGCTGCTGAAAAATCCTTTGACAATGCTCTCGACTATCAGGATGGATAACATCTAGGAAAGTGAGCTGGTGAATCTCATCCTCTTCATATCCTAGAGTTTCTCGCCAGGCTCGATTGACGTAAATGAAATACCCCTCTACATCCACACTTTGAATCAGATTGGTTGCATTTTCAAACAAGTCTCGGTAGCGATCTTCACTCTCCCTCAGGGCCATCTCCGCCAATTTGCGGTCGGTGATATCAATACCCGTGCCCACAATGAATTCAATAGAGCCACTCTCATTGATCAAGGCTGTATTCGACCAAGAGATTAACCGTAGTGCCCCTTGCTTAGTTCGCCAAAGGTTCTCATGACGAACGAGGAGATCATGTCCTTTTAAGTTTTGGAAAGCTTGTTTTACCCCGGCAATATTTTCCAGTGGGATCAATCCCACATCCCATAGAAGCCGTCCTTTTACTTCTGCTAGAGTATAGCCAGACAGTTGCTCAGCTGCTTGGTTAAAACGGAGGATGCGCCCTTCAGGATCCACTACCACCACCAAGGCTCCTGCTGTATCGATGACGGCATTGGTAAAATCTCGTTCTTGTTTAAGAAAAGTTTCCACTCGTTCCCGCTCTTCAATTTCCCGCCGAATCAGCAGGTAAATCAACAACAAAACCACACAAGTAAAAACCAACCCGCCCAAAAAGGTGGTATTGGCGTTGATTAGGGCGAGCTGAGTGCGCAGACTGCGCTCTTGTAGGAGGCGGTTTTCTTCCTGTTGCATGGCTTGGATCAGGGTTGTGATCTGATCCATAATCCTTGGCCCTTCGTAACGGCGGAGCTGCTGTTGTACCAGCGAAAGCGTCTCTTGATCTTTGAGATTGATCAATTCCTGCAACAGGTTTAGCCGCTGTTCTAGCAGTTGCTCCACCTGGGTCAGGTACTCCTGTTGGGTTGGATTATCGGAAGTGAGCTCGCGCAACAGGCGCACCCGTGTTGGAATGGCTTGAAGACTTTCTTGGTAGTCGTTTAGATAGCGGATATCACTGGTCAGAAGGTAGCTCCGTTGATTGGTTTCTGCTGAGCGGATTTCTGCGAGCAAGCCCTCCAGATTCTTGAGAACTTCAAAGGTGTGAGTCACTTTGGCCGTGACTTGGGGGAGCCGCAGCAAATTGCGTTGATTTAAGTAGGTAATTCCTCCCAAGAGAATGGCCGCGATACCAAACCCCGCCGTAACTTTAAGAAGAAAAGATTTCTTCTTTTTTTTAGGGGTTGGTTGATTGAGAGCAGCTGTGTTTTTAGAGAAGGTTAAGGGTGCACGGGAAAGCTGATTGAGGCTACGGCGGAGCTCTAGTTGGGCAACCACCTGATGTCCTAGGGCTTTGAGCTGCTCTAGCTGTTCTTGGCTGAGGTGGCGAGGTTGATAGTCGACGACACACAAGGTACCCAGCGGATGCCCTTCTGGAGTAACCAACGGGATCCCGGCATAGAAGCGAATGTGGGGATCCCCAGTCACAAGGGGGTTATCGGCAAAGCGCTCGTCTTTTTGGGCATCTTCCACGACCAAGGGTTCTTGGGGATTCAAGATGGCATGGGCGCAAAATGCATAATCCCGCGGGGTTCCTTCGGCATCTAGCCCAAGCTTGGCCTTAAACCACTGCCGATCCACATCGATGAGGCTGACCAACGCGATAGGGGTACCACAAACGTAGGCCGCCAAACGCACTAACTCATCAAAGCTGGCTTCGGGCGCAGTATCTAAAATGCGGTACTCGCGCAGGGCAGCCAGCCGTTGCGCTTCGTTGGGAGGGAGAGGTGCCTTGGGCATAGGTCGAGCACAGCAGCAGGGATTCACCGCAGGGCCAATTTACCCCGAAGATCGGCGGTATAAAAAGAGATAACCCCAGCATAGCTTTAGGGGCGGCTCTTCTTCTGCCTATGGATGGAGAGAATGCGGTCTTAGGGTTTGGAGCTGTGACGTTCGCTCTTGAGCCCTCAGAAACACGGGATCCCACGCAATCTGGGTGAGGGATCCCTGCTGGGTTCCTCGACAGCTATCGCGGGGTAGGTTGGGTTGCCTTGTCAGCGTCGGGTCGTTTACTTGCCTTCTTTGCCAAAGGGATTGTTGCCCTTTTCGCCGAAGAGCTTGGCCTCTCCTTTTATTGCCGCCTTAATGATGTTGTAGGCAGCCCAACCCACCACCAAGACGATCGGCCCCAAAACAATAACCGGACGAAAATCGATATCCATGGTCTTTCATCCCCCTAAAGGATTGGTGAGAACAAGGCTTCCAGCGTTGGTTGCTGTGGAGCTCCTGAGAAAATCTTCCCAAAAGCCTCTTTGCACGGCTCCGCAGCGTAGTGTGGCACAACCCTGGAACGGTGATTATGTCCAGAATAAACCAAGTAGGGGATCCCAACGGGGCAGATTTTGACGGAATCTAAATCCCTTCTAGACCCCTCTAGGCTACCGAAGCCGGGGCAAATAGGCCCGTACCGCGAATCGCGTCCAAAAAAGCATATACAGCCGGAGTATGTAATCCATTGGCCCGCAGGGCCACACCGATTACCCGTTCCAGGGGATCCGGCAAACTGCGAATCTGTACCCCCGCAGGTACCGGCTCAGCAGCCAAGCGGGGCAAGATCGCTGCTCCTAATCCCTGAGCCACCATGCTGACCACTGTCGAGTCTTCCCGCACTTCGTAGGCATAGCGAAAGCTCTGACCTACCTGGCGGAGATGATTTTCTAGGGCTAAGCAACACCCAGAATTATCTGCACTCAAAATGAGCGGCAGTTGGGCCAATTGATCCCAGGTTAAAGGCCCGTCTCCCAGGGCATGGTGAGGAGGCAACAGGGCAACATATTCATCCCGCAGGATCTCAAAGGTTTCAAGTTCTGGGCCACAAGGCAAATGGGTGAACCCCAAATCCACACGCCCTTCCCGCAGGTCTTCTTCTACCCCGACATATTCGTCGTGCTCCAGGATCGTAATCTCGATGCTGGGGAAGCGATGCCGAAAGCGAGACAAAATCGGGGGCAACAAATGGGTAGCGGCGCTGCGAAAGGAGCCAATTCTTAACTTACCACCCCGCAAGCCCCGTTCTCGCAAGGCCTCCTGTTCGATCGCCTCCAACAACTTCAACATCTGGCGGGCATGATCGATTACCCGTTCACCGGCAGGTGTGGGCAGGGCCCCATTCCGACCTCGAATCAACAATGGGATCCCCAGCTCTTCTTCTAGGCTGGCAATGGAGTGGCTAACAGCCGACTGAGACAAATTGAGGTGTAGAGCTGCTTCACTGAAGTTGCCGTGGTTGGCCACTGCCACCAAAGCTCGCAACTGAGCCAGTTTGATATTGCTGCTCATGGAGAGATCCCTAAGGGTTGAAAGGATCCTATCGCGGCTGTCTTACCCAGAGATTGTGGATCCAAGTCAGGCAATCCGCGGACAACCACACACTCAAGAACTACACCCAAGCAGTGAATCGAGTTTGTGGCCAGCCATCCCCCATGTCCACCAAAGCTAGACACAAATTACAAGTTAAGGATCCCCAACCCTTGAGGGTTCCGGCAGCTATGGGCTTTTGCTACAGATTGAGTGCAAAATTGAGCGATTTCCCAAACCATCCAAGCCTTGCGCCAGGGGCGCGCTGGCGCGAACGAGTCTAGCGGGCCGCTCCAGTGGAGTTGGGTAGGTGCAGTTTGCGAGCCAAGCCCAGGCGAGCCAAAACCCAGATGGCCCAGTAGGTCATATCAATTTCCCACCAGCGCAAGCCTGCCTTAACGCATTTCGGGTCGGCATGATGGTTGTTATGCCAGCCTTCACCGTAGGTGAGAATTGCCGCCCACCACAGATTACGGGCATTGTCGTCACTTTCAAAAGTGCGGTACCCCCAGAAATGGCTGGCGGAGTTGACCAACCAGGTGCAGTGCAACAGCACTACCGCCCGCACAAAGATCCCGTACACAACAAACGACCATCCCCCCATCAGGTATAGCGCCACAGCTAGAGGGAGTTGCAAAAGCAGGGCGTACTTGTCCAACCAACGATAGAAGGGATCCCGAGCCAAGTCCGGGGCAAAAGTAGCGTACTTCTCTGGATTAAAGAACTCCTCACGGTGGTAGATCAGCCAGAGCATGTGGCTCCACCAAAACCCTTTGCGGGCCGAGTAGGGATCTTTTTGCTCGTCCTCTGTGAAGGCATGATGCTGGCGATGGCTCCCCACCCAGAAGAGCGGCCCTCCTTGAATGGCCAAGGCACCCAAAATGGCAAACACGTACTCTAGCCACTTGGGCACTTGGAAGCTGCGATGGCTCAACAGGCGGTGATACCCCAGACAAATGCCAAGGCTACCGAAACACCAGTGCAGAAACAGGGCTACCCCCAACGCTGACCAGGAGAATAAGAAAATCCCTCCCACCAAGGCCACCCCATGAAAGATGGCAAAGAAGAGCACATGTTCCCACGCAAAGCGAAACGAATCTGGCGGATCGGGCTGAGTCAGGGAATCTGGATGATTAAAGGATTTGGGAAGGGAAACAGCCATGAACCAATAAAACCTCAGGAGAAAGGGCAGTCTAGAATGATGTTGATGTTGCTCAGCAAAGAAGTACCGCCGGATCCCAGCGGCTCAGCCTGGAACTTACAATTTAGGGTGCGGTGCGCTGGTGCCCAAGGTGCTTCGCTACAGCGTGCCCCAGCTAAGTAATCGGCTAAATAAGGAGAAGGAAGGCAGTAAACAGAATGCTGCCTACATGATCTCGCTTGACATCAAGCTTAACGATATTCCACTGTGAATGCAAGCGTTACTTGCAGCCCGCCGCAATCCTTCAGGCTTTCTTCTCTCATGGCCTATTCTTCCTCTCGGCAAAGGCTGCTTAATGCGGCCCGAGATCTATTTGTTCGTCAGGGTATTACTCAGACCACTACCCGTCAGATCGCAGACCTAGCTGGGGTGAACGAAGTCACCCTGTTTCGACACTTTGGTACTAAGCAGGGGTTGTTGTTGGCAGTATTTGGGGAACTGGGGGTGTTTTCCGGCATCGCCGATCTTCCCCTAGAAGCGGATCCTACTACAGCTCAGGGCTCTGGATTGCAAGCCATTTTGATGAATTATGTCAACAATTGTTTTCGAGCTTTGGCCGACAATCCTGAGCTGGTGCGTTCGTTGGTTGGGGAGGCGGGGCTTTATTCCGAGGAGCATCGTTACGCCCTCCGGCTGGGGTTTTCCCAAGCACAGGAACAGTTAACGGAATATTTGCGGCAATTTCCCAACTCAGAGATACGAGAGACGAATCCGAATCGTCTTTACTCAGCTGTCGGGGTTTTACATCTGATGATCTTGGGGGCGGCCATGTTGGCAGTAACCGCCGAATTGCCCTCCGACTCTAGGGATCCCTCAGAACCAGCGGCTGAAAACCAAGGGATCCCGCCCCTCTTGCGGGCCTGTGTGGAGCTTTGGATGGCAGGGATAGCAAGGATGAGATGAACCCTACTACGGCCAGTAGGGGAAAAGAGAGGAGGTTGTAAGCCGGGTTCTGTGATGCAGGAGGAACTCCCTCTCTCTGACAGGTAAAGCCTCCTCTGCATTAGCGATCATCTATCTGGGAGTGATGTTACCATCACCCTCTTGCGGCGCACCACCACCGAAACCACCCTTCCCCAACTGGGTACCGTGATCTCGATGCAGCCAACAGGGGCGAAGAACAGCCCTCATCCTGCTTGCTGCGGCCTTGCTTTCCACCGGGGTTTACCGAGCCAACGCCTCTCGACGTTGCTGGTAGGCTCTTACCCTACCTTTGCACCCTTACCTGTGCTGGGATCCCAGCCATCGGCGGTATGTTTCTGTGGCACTATCCTCACGGTTGCCCGCACTGGGAGTTTCCCCAGCAGTGTGTTCTTCTGAAAGCCCGGACTTTCCTCATTCTTGCTGCCTGGTAGCGACAGCAAAAACGCGACCGCCTGCCCCTCCTCTCTCTTCAGCTCGATTCTAGGTCATTTCTTAAGCTGAGGCTCGCTCCTGCCAAGTGCGCATCTTACCCGGGTTGAGCAGTCCATAGGGATCCACCTCTTCTTTGAAGCGGATCTGCCGGGGATCCATCACTTTACGCCCGCCATCTTCAATGATGAAGGTGTGCGGATTGGCGATGAATACGCCATGCTCCTCGTGGTAGCACATGATCTCGTTGAGGCGTTCCTCAGTGGTAAAGCGCACAATTTGTAGACCCACCGGGGTAGCTTGGCCATTGATGCGAATAAACTCTAGGTGCATCAGCACTTCATCGCCAAAATACTCGTACATGTGCTGCACCATTTTCAGCTCTCGGTCGGTGGGGAAAGCCGATTGCAAATAGGTGAGGCTTGTATCAACGCTGCGGCAGTGCAGGGTGGTGTGGTTCCAGGTGAATTCCCCCAACATGATCCCTTTACTGGCTTCTTGGGCGGTTTTGTTGTAGACGACCTGCCCCCCATGTTCACGGATCAACTCCATCAGAGGCTCCACGCTGGATTCGGCGATCATCAGCAGAGCAATGGCGGCTCCCTCCGGTACGGATCCCCGCAGTGGCGCAAAGTAGCTGGGGATGGGCCAAGCATGGAGGCTGATCATCTTTTTGACGATCCCGTCCGCATCACCCAAGGCTTGACCAAAGTGGGCACAGGGCATGAAACCCACCTCGGCTGGGAAGGCCACCACTAACTCCGCCCACGGATAGGCAGGGGCAAGTGGGATCTCCACTTCGGTGATGATGCCGTTCAGTCCCCAGGCATGGCTAACCTTGAAAACTTCATCCCCTCGCAGCTCGATGATGCGCGGTTCTTCTTCCAGGGTGACTACCCGCAAGGCCAAGACATTACCCCGATCCCGCAATTGCCCGTAGGTGATGGAGCCAATGCCCCCACTTCCCCCTGCAATGAAGCCTCCAATGGTAGCAGTGCGATAGGTGGAAGGGGCCATGCGGATCTCCCAGCCAAGCTCGCGGGTTTGCTTATCAATGGCCATTAATTTGGCTCCCGCTTGTACCCGAGCCACGCCAGGCTTAGCCCAGAGCACCTGGTTCAGCTTACTAACATCCAGGATCACACCGCCCGACAGGGGAATGCACTGGCCATAGTTGCCTGTACCGGCACCGCGAACAGTCACCGGGATCCGATGCTGGGCACAGGCCGCCGCCACCCGTATCACCTCCGCTTCGTTGGCGGGGCGCACCACCAGATCCCCCCGTTTGTCGCTCAGTTGCCGGGTGAGCACGGGGCTGTAATGGTAAAAATCCAATGACAACTTGGTGAGCTGTGCTGGATCGGTAATGATTTCGATGCCCGTCAGGGCGGAATGCAAGGCTTGCAGCTTATCGGGGGCGGCAACGATCATAGGGATCCCTATTCAAAACCAATCTTCCTGAGTTGGGATCATCTGCGGAAATGGCCCGCAAAAGGGTTCGCCAAGAACAGTCTGCCGGAGTATCTCGCAGGAAGAGATCCGTCTGCCCACACATCCTTTAGCCGAAGCGGCCTTCCACGTAGTCTTTGGTGGCTTCCTTGTTGGGACTGTTGAAGATGACCTCGGTTTTGTTGAACTCCATTAACTCGCCCACGCGGTTGGATCCCACCAGCTCCACACTGAAAAAGGCAGTCATATCCGACACACGGCTGGCCTGCTGCATGTTGTGGGTAACGATGATAATCGTGTACTCCTCCTCCAGCTCTTTCATCAGCTCTTCAATGCGGCGAGTGGAGATTGGATCCAAGGCGGAGCAAGGCTCATCCATCAAAATCACATCCGGCTTCACCGCTAAAGCCCGGGCAATACAAAGGCGCTGTTGTTGACCGCCCGACAGAGATTGACCACTTTCTTTTAGTTTGTCCTTCACTTCATCCCAAAGGGCGGCCCGTTTCAGGGAGGTTTCCACCACCTCGTCTAGATCCACTTTCATGCCTAGCACCCGCGGGCCATAGGCAATGTTGTCGTAGATGGTTTTGGGAAAGGGGTTGGGCTTTTGGAATACCATGCCAATGCGCCGCCGCACGGAGACTGGATCCACATTTTCGGCGTAGAGGTCTTTGCCATGGTAGGTGAGCTTGCCTTCCACCCGAGCGCCAGGGATTAGATCATTGGTGCGGTTAAAGCAGCGCAAGACGGTACTTTTGCCACAGCCGGAGGGGCCGATAAAGGCGGTAATTTGCCGAGCTGGAATGTCTAAATTAACGTTTTTCACGGCCAAGTTAGAGCCGTAATAGACGTTCAGGTTTTCGGTTTTAAAAACGTAGGAAGTTGGGTTGGGGGATTTCGTTTGCATAGCACCACTCACAGGAGTTAGAGTTCGTCAGTTTTACACCACTTGTGTGATTATTACAAAAGGACAAGTCAAAATATACATGCAGATTGCATACCGATTGCTCTAAGTTATGTTCTGGTTTTGAGAACCAAAAAGCGGGAAACGAGGCTAGCTATCAATACGATTGCCAGCAGCACCAGGGCTCCGGCCCAGGCTAGCTCTTGTTGAGGTTCATAGGGAATAATGGCAAAGAAGTAGGTCATCACTGGCAAGGTTGCCACTGGCCCAAACAAGTTGGTTGACCAAAAATTGTTATTAAAGGAAGTAAATAGCAACGGAGCCGCTTCTCCTGCCGCCCTTGCCAAAGCCAAAAGCAATCCCGTTACAATCGCTGGAGCCGCTGCAGGCAAAACAATCCGCATCGTGGTTTGAAAACGGGTGGAACCAAGGCCAGTCGAAGCCAAACGCATGTCGGGAGACACTAGCAGTAAGGCTTCTTCAGTAGAACGAATCACAATCGGCAGCATTAATATCCCAAGGGCAATCCCCCCCGAAAAAGCAGAAAAACCGGATCCTTTCACCACCACCGCATAGGCAAATAGACCGCAAAGAATGGCCGGCACTCCGGTAAGCACATTGCAGGAGAACTTAACCAAATAGGTCAAACGGGTACCGCGACCAAACTCGGAAAGATAAACCGCCGTCAAGATTCCGAAGGGAAAGCTCAAGGCTGCCCCCGTCGACAATACCATCAAGCTGCCCACAATCGCATGACCAAACCCTCCATCTTCCAATCCGGGGGCAGGGTAACGGGTTTGGGTAAAAGTGTACCAGTTAAGCTTGTGCACTCCTTCTTTAGCCACATCCCAAAGCACCCAAGCCAAAGGCACGATAATAATAGCCACAAAAATGGCACTGAGGATGGTGAGAGCTTTACCAGAATAATTACGGATAGGGGCGATAGCAGCACGACTGATGTCGATGTCCTCAGATTGGAACTGGGCTGAGTTTGACATGATGACAATGTTCCTCCCTCTCTGGTTAGCGTTCCACGTTCTGAAACTTGCGGATGATGATTTCCGCTAGGACATTCGCCACCAACGACAGCACCATGAGTACCACTCCGGCATACATCAAAGCCGATACCTGTAAACGCCCCGCCTCGCCAAATTGAGAAGCAATTAGGCCAGTAATGGTGGATCCTGGCTGCAGCAGCGAGACATTAATACGGTTTGCATTGCCGGAGATCATGGCTGCCACCATTGTTTCTCCGAAAGCACGACCCATGGCCAACATGATAGAACTGACAATGCCGGACAGACCGGCAGGGATCATTACGGTTAAAATTGTCTCCCAGCGGGTTGCTCCCAAAGCCAAGGCTCCATCACGGAGGTTACGGGGCAGCGATTCAAAGGTACTGCGGGTAATGGAGATGATGATCGGGGAGATCATAATGGAGAGTACCAAGCCCACAATCAGCAAGCTGGGGCCGCGCGGGGCTGGGCCACCGAAGAGGGGAAACCACTTCATGCTTTCGTTTATGGCTCGGAAGATGGGGCGCACTGCCGGGATCAACACAAAGATGCCCCATAACCCCAACACCACACTAGGAATGGCCACAATCAACTCAATGGCAAAAGAAATGGGAGTTGTGATCCACTTGGGGGCAAAATCTTCCGTTAAGAAAATCGCCGTGCCAATGCCCAAAGGGATGGCAAAGATCAAGGCCACCAAAGAGGTCATTAAGCTGCCATAGATCTGCGGCAGCACTCCATAAATATTTTCGACAGGGTTCCAGCGAGTGGTAACCAAGAAGCTCCAGCCAAATTGTTGGACGGCCGGCAGGGCTTCCTCGGCAGTTTGCAGGATTACCAAAATGAGGATGACACCTGCAAAGACGGCCAAGGCCAAGGTTAGTCGAACGAAGCCCACATCCAAGATGCGGGAAGTGTCCATTTTCTTTTCAATACTGATATCCTGCAAAGAATCATAATCCCTAGCCGACGACGTCATAAGACCTCCCCTCTGCCAATTTCTTTTTCAACATCACTTTCAACAACTTACTCAGCCTAAATTACCTCACTTGGCTTCGGTGTGTTCATGTTCTGGCCAGCATCCTAAAGCTGAACTGTAAATATCAGTCCAAGTGGATCCGTGGCCAAAATTTGAGACATCAACCTGAGACATCAACCCGGACTTGAACTCTGTAAGCTTCCAAATAAAAGTAAGCCAGCAGCCGAAGAGGGACAAACCCACTCCACCGACCACTGGCTAGAAGCTACTGGCTTTCAGGGCAAAGCTTACTCATCGCACCGCATTGGGGTTAACCTTAATGCCATCCAGTTCTGCAAAGATACGATCGATGACAGGCTGAGGCATGGGAATGTAGTCCAGCTCACGGGTGATTGCCTGCCCCTCTGGGCCTTGCGTCCACTTTACAGCGTCCACAAGAGCCTTTAACTTTGCTTCATCCGGATACTCACGGTACAGCATTATCCAGAACAGGCCAACGATGGGGTAATGTTCAGAACCTTCAGGATCCGGTACCAACAAAGCAAAGTCCTCTGGTATCGGCTGATTCAAGGCGGCAGAAGCAGCCTCAGGGGAGAAGGCAACTATGTTGCCAGCTTTGTTTTCGAGGCGCGCGGTGCTCATGTTTTCTAGCTTGGCGTAGGACTGGTTCACATAGCCAATCGCGCCTTCTTCCTGCTTGATGGTAGCAGCCACACCTTCATTGCCTTGTGCACCAATGCCGACTGGCCATTCCACAGAGGTACCGAAACCAGAAGTCCAGTTGGGGCAAGCAGCATTGATGTGGTTGGTAAACACGAAGGTGGTACCGGAGCCGTCAGAGCGATGTACCCAGGTGATGGGCAGATCCGGTAGACGATCCACCAGAGTTGGATTCTGAGCTTTGATGCGGATATCATTCCACTTTTCAATCTCACCGGTAACAATGGCGCAGTAGGTTTCCCGCTTTAAGACTAACTCCTGAGACTCAATGCCGGGCAAGTTGTAGGCAAACTCAATAGCACCACCGGCTAAAGGCAACTGCAACGGCTCGTAGCCGTACTTGGCCTTGAAGTTCTCATAGCGAGATTTGTTGTTCTGCGCGTTCATTGGGCCTTCGGAAGCGCCGAAGTCCACACTGCCATTGATATACTGCTCTAAGCCAGCACCACTACCCACCGACTGGTAGCTGACTTGTACGTTGGAGTTGACAGTGCGATTGTAGGCATCAAACCAACGTTGCAGCACTGGAGCAGCAAAGGTTGCGCCAGCACCCGAAATTTGAATGGTTTGGGCTTGGGCTGGAGCCATTCCCAGAGATCCTACTGCCAAAGCAGTGAGGGAGAGCATAGAAGCAGAAAGCAGAGATCGCATAGGTGACGTCTGTTGCAGATCAACACTTGTAACCCTAAGGCTCCAAGGTTAAGCTCAGAATATATCAAGGTTAAGTTTTGGTTAAATCAAGAGAAAAAAGGCAAGTTTTTTTGAATATGCTGATCTTTCACAAAATGCTTAACTCTCACTACCAATTTAGGTTTATTTAGGATCTCAGACAAGAAAGGATCCCTAAGTAGTTGGGATCCCAAAAAGCTTGATGAGAAAAGACTTCTAGCACGTTTAACAGCTACGTAACTTGAGCAGATTTTGGCTCAAAGACAGGTATTGCTCAAGTCGCAAAACAGTTTTGATTAGAGTCTAGTTGAAATGAAAATCAGGGTAAAGAGATTGCCCTTCACCTCAGTAAGTTGATGGATTATCTGCAATACTCCGAGAGGAGCTCTAGGCAGGGATCTCTGGGGGTTTTAACGGGGAGGGAGCTGACTACATCCCTCTCTATCCTTTAGACGCAAAGATGTCCCAGCGGTTCCTTAAGGGTTGCCTCCCCGAGTGCATGAATCCCTCTCAAGCAGGGATCCGTCCGCCCCCCATTAGGTAAAGCAAGGCCATGCGCACTGCCACACCGTGGGTGACTTGCTGCTCGATTAGGTTGAGCTGAGGGTCTTCCATGACTTCGGAGCTGAGCTCCACGCCGCGATTGACTGGGCCGGGGTGTAACAGCTTCACTTCAGGGTGACACTGTTGCAGTCGCTGTCGCGTGATGCCAAAAAAGCGGTGATATTCCCGCAGGCTGGGTAGGAGCAATTCACTCATGCGTTCTTGCTGTAGGCGCAGAGTGATGACAAAGCGGCATCCTGCAAGGGCTGGATCCAGCTGCCAATGGATGGGCAGGGTATGGCTGGGGATCAACTGGGCAAAGTCTTTGGGCAGTAGGGTGGGGGGGCCAGCCAAGTGGACTTCTGCCCCGGCAGCCACCAAGGCATAGATATCGGAACGGGCCACCCGCGAGTGCAAAATATCCCCGACAATGGCGATCTTTACTCCCCGGAGGACTTCTAGATGGGGGCGGTCTGGTTCTAACTGGGTGCAGAGGGTAAACAGATCCAGCAATCCTTGGGTCGGGTGCTCGTGCAGACCATCACCGGCATTCAATACCCCTGTATGGGATCCGCGGCGGGCAATTTCGGCAGCTAACTGATGGGGTACCCCTGCCTGGGCATGACGGATGATCAGCAAATCGGATCCCATGGCCAAAAAAGTGCGGGCCGTGTCTAGGATTGTTTCTCCTTTGCTCAGTGAAGAGGTACTGGGGGAGAAGTTCAGCACATCTGCCGAAAGCCGCTTGGCTGCCAGCTCAAAGCTATTACGGGTGCGGGTGGAAGCCTCAAAAAATAAGGTGGCCACCACCTTGCCCTGTAGAGTGGGCACTTTGGGTAGGCGACGGGTTAAGACTTCCCGAAAACTAGCGCTAGTCTGCAAAACAATCTGATATTCCTCTGCGCTAAAGTCCGCCAGGCCCAAAACGTGTTGTCGTTGCCAAACCATGCAGCGGATCCCTTAAAGGCCCAGACGGGAAAAAATTTGATCCAAGTGAGCTAGGTGACGGGTGGCATCGAAACAGGAAGAGAGTTCGGTCTCGCTCAGGTGGGCCATCACCCGTGCATCTGCCAGTAAGTTGGCTCGAAAATCCCCATGAGGTTGGTTCCAGGCACGGTGGGCATTCTCTTGCACAAGGCGATAAGCTTCCTCTCGGCTCAAACCCTTATCCACCAAGGTCAACAACACCTGCTGGCTGAAGATGACACCACCGTAGATGTTCAGGTTACGCTCCATATTGCCTGCATGCACCTGCAAATGCTGCACCAGATCGGTCATCTGCACCAACAGATAGTGACAAAGGATGGAGGCATCCGGCAAAATCACCCGTTCTACCGAACTATGGGAAATATCCCGTTCGTGCCAAAGGGGAATGTTTTCTAGGGCCGAGAGGGCATAACCCCTTAACAAACGGGCAATCCCCGTCAGTTGCTCCGATTTGATCGGGTTGCGCTTGTGGGGCATGGCAGAGGATCCCTTTTGGCCGGGGGCGAAGTACTCTTCCACCTCCAGCACATCCGTCCGTTGTAGGTTACGGATCTCAGTGGCAAAGCGCTCCAGAGAGGAGCCGATCAGGGCCAGTGTTTGCACATACTCAGCATGGCGATCCCGCGAGATCACCTGCGTAGAGGCGGTATCTGGCTTCAGGCCCAACCGAGCACAGGCCAGCTGCTCCACCTGCGGCGACACATTGGCGTAGGTTCCCACTGCTCCGGAAATTTTGCCTACCGCCACCAAGGTTTGCAGGCGTTCTAGCCGCCCCTGATGCCGTAGGCACTCCGCCAGCCAACCCACCAACTTAAATCCAAAGGTGATTGGTTCGGCATGGATCCCGTGGGTACGCCCGATCATCAAGGTATGCCGGTGCCTCTGAGCTTGGGTACGAATGGCTGCACTTAAATCCGCCAGCCGCGCCTGCAAAACCGCTACAGAAGCCACCAACTGTAGGGACAGAGCCGTATCCAAGACATCGGAACTCGTCAGGCCGACATGAATATAGCGCCCGGCCTCGCCCACATATTCGTTGACGTTGGTCAAAAAGGCGATGACATCGTGCTTCACTTCCGCCTCGATCTGCAGCACCCGATTGGGGTCAAAGGCGGCTTTATGCTTGATCTGCTCCAGAGCCTCCCGAGGGATCCGGCCCAATTCCGCCTGCGCCTCACAAACGGCGAGCTCGACTTCCAGCCAGGTTTGCAATTTCTGTGGGTTGGACCAGATTTGGCCCATTTCTGGCAAAGTGTAGCGCTCAATCAAGGTGCTGGTTCCGTCTGTATGGATAACCCAGGTTATTTTAACGCTTAAGGACTCTCTCCTGCTGATGGGTTGTTGCTAGGCAAAACGTCAACGTGGCGCAACAGTCTGCTCTCAAGCTGGAATTCGGCAGTGGAGATGTGGTAGTTCTTTATACGGATAGCGTTACGGAGAGGAAATACCCTACGGGGGCCGTTCTGGCTGTGATGCCCCGACGAGTCGAACTTTCCATCCATTCCCGGCAGGACCTGAACCGATGATCCAAATCTTTGGCGATTACCGAGAGGATCTCCCCCAGGGTAATGAGTATCTGATCCTGAGATTCTCTCCCACTTCAGTACCTCTCAAAGAACGCTGGCGCAACAATGGCCTTTCTGCCAATTTTATGGCTGATTATATGGCCACTTTTTTCCCAGGTGAGAGTGTCGTTACGGTCAAAAGCGCGGTGAGCTTTATCGCCAACGAGCTGATCGAAAATACTATGAAATATAGTGACCAGTCTTCTGATTTTCCAGTAACAATTGCCCTTTATTTATATCGAGATAAGTTAATTTTTTTAACCAACAATAGCATTGCCAAAGAGCAGGTGCAAACCTTTCAAAGCTTCCTGAAAGAGCTAACGGAATCAGATCCGGCTGAACTTTGGTTACGGCACTTGGAGCGAAATGCCGAAGAGGAAGACTCTAACCAATCGGGGTTGGGCTTTCTCAGTATGATCAATGACTACCAGGCAGAGTTGGGCTGGAAGTTTGAAGATGTCGATCCCAACAGTGCAGCAGTTTCGACGATGGTACAGCTACGCTCAGAGTTACTCTAGGGGATGCTTTTTTTGATTTTGATCATGCAAGAATGGATGCAAGGAGCCAAAGGGATTATGGAGATTCGAGCGGAAGATTACCAGATTCAATATGATGCTGCCTCGGGTACGGTGCGTTGCCAGGGATCCCTACGCTTGGCGGGTACGGAAGAATATGCTCCTGTGGCTCAGTTGCTCGTTGATGCAGCAGGTCAACAATCGGAAACCATGAAGTTGGATCTGCGCCAGCTACAGTTTCTCAACAGCTCTGGTATCAATATGCTGTCCAAATTTATTGTGCGGGTACGGCAGCTGGGCAAACCCCAGATCACTGTTCTAGGCTCCAAAGGGATCCCTTGGCAGGGGAAGTCCCTTAAGAATCTGCAACGGCTGATGCCCAGTCTAATTTTGGAGCTGGAGGAGGAAGGATGAACCCTAAGTTTGGGGTTGCAGGTTTGGGGCTGGTTGGTTTCTTGGCAGGGATCCCAGCCGCCTTGGCCATACCCTCTCCACCCCCATCGGTCACCACCACACCCAATTCAGTACCTGGAACAGCCTCAGAGTTCAATTGGCAGGGATCCCTGAAATTGCTGCGCGGAGATAGCCTGGGCGCTTTGGAGGATTTGGATCGGGCTTTGCAGTTGGATCCCAGCTATGCCCCCGCTTATGTAAACCGCAGCTATGTCTACAATCAGTTGCGCTTACCCGAAGCAGCCCTAGCCGATGCGGAGCAAGCGATTCGTCTGGATGGCGGGATCCCGGAGGCCTACTTTAGTCGCGGGGTTGCCCATCTGCAACTGGGAGATCGAGAGGCTGCCATGGCAGATTTTCGTGGGGCAATGGCCCTGTTTTCAAAGAGTGGCAACTTTGCCGATCAAACCATTCTGCAACAACTGCTGCGGCAATTAGGAGTGGATGGGGGTTGAAAGCTTCCGCAGGGGGTTAGCCTGAACTGAGAATAAAATTTGACCCAAAATATGACCAACGAAGACCTCAACGAACGGTTTGCCCTACTTGCCGAAGGCTTGGATGATCTCAGGAGTGTGGTTGGTGGTGGCTAGTGAAACTCGTGCCGACTTGGCCCATTATGGGCTGGTGTAGTTACTACAGCTATTCAAGAGTTACAGACTACCCAGGTGCAGCAGGTAACTTTAGATCCAGAGTTTAGCGGCAGGACAAGAGCGCCAGGAGGCCATTTTGGTTGAGCTGATGCGACAACGCTCTTCAGATGGAAGCAGCAACTGACTCAACCTCTCCCAACCACTCCGACAAAGAAACCGCCTGGGCTTGCAGCCCAAACACATCGCAAAAAGACTCCACCAGCACTGGCGCGACCGCTTCCATCGTCACTTGCGGGCAAAACTGCGCCAGGGATCCCACCGGGCGATCTGGGATGCCGCAGGGCACAATCACTTCAAAAGCCGTCAAATCCGAGCAGACATTCAAGGCAAAGCCATGATAGGTGATCCAACGGGAGACCTTAATGCCGATGGCAGCCAACTTGGATCCCTCTACCCAAACCCCCGTCAAGCCCGGGATCCGCTCTCCTGTCAGGCCGAAATACGCCAGGCACTCAATCAACACCTGTTCCAACTGGCGCAAATACTCATGTAAATCCGGTTGGTGGCGCCTGAGGTTCAGCAGCGGATAGCCCACCCATTGGCCGGGGCCATGGTAAGTAACCTCCCCTCCCCGTTCCACCCGCAAGACTTCTATGGCTTTTCCAGAAGTCACGGGTTGTTCGTGCGGAGCACTAGGGGATCCAATCAGCGGTGAAAGGCTATGGAGACTCCGTCCCGCTGACGCGAAAAGGAACTTAGGGTCAGCCCCGGCCCCCAGGGTATAAACCGCAGGATGGGTGAGCAGCAACAAGCCATCGGGCAACTGGGGATCCCGGATCATGCGAGCCAACCGGGTCTGTTGCCAGGCCCAAGCGGTGCGGTAGGGAACTTCGCCAGGTTGATGAAGTAGAAGATGGGGTCGTTCTTGCACCACAGGGATGGCTAGGGGCCTGTAAAGACAATGTCGAAGGCGATGCTGATGCGAGGCTCGGTACCGACATAAGGAATGGTACGATGCCAGAGATGAGAGGGGAACAACACCAGCAAACCTGGCTGCGGCTGAATTTTCTGAACCAAAGGATGATTGGGCGCTTGGGCGAAGGGAAAACGCTCAGGATAAGTGCCAAACTCCAGCCATCCAGAAGGATCTGTTAGATCAATACCCATAGATTGGGGCACTTGCACGTAGTACACCCCACTCAGGCTGGCGGAAGGATGCACATGGGGGATCTGATGTCCCTGAGACTGCATCACCACCGCCCACAGATCCCGCACCTGAAACTGACCTTGGCTACGCTCTCGCCAGGGATGATCCGGAGGCAACTGGGGCAAGAGCTGCTCTAGATAAAGGGGCACGGTTGTCGCAATTCGGGATCCCAGGTGGTGCAGGGGATGATCTGGGTCAGCGGGGTTGAGATCTGCCAATAGGTTGCCGCTGTGATACCCACTACGAGTGGCGTTGCGGCTGCGCTCCCAAGTGAGGCTGGGGTGAGCCAAGATCCTCTCTGCCAAGCGTTGATTGAAACTGGCTGTTTCGTAAGGACTCTGTCCCGCTGACGCGAACAACTGGGTACTGGGAAAGGTTTGCACAAAGGTTTTGGGATCTGCCAAATGCCGCGCGCCATCCCAATTCTGCTGTTCGGCCTGAGCGATGGTTTGCAATGCCAAGGCCAGTGGATGGGCTGGATGAAGTTCCAAAGCCTTCTGACAGGCGGTTTCTGCTCCTAAGGGATCCCCTTTCATCAGCAGTAAATTGGCCAAATTGAGCTGTCCCTCCAACAGATGGGGATCCGCCAGCACGGCCCGTTGACAACAGTGCAACCCCTGCTCCAGCTTGCCCATCTGGCCAAAGGCATCTCCCAAATTGCTCAGGGCTTCGGCATACCCCGAACGGGCCAAAACCGCCTGCTGGTAACACTGCACCGCTTTTTCTAGTTGTCCCTGCTCTTCGTAAAGGGTGCCCAAGTTGTTGTGGGCTTCGGCAAAGTTGGGTTTGAGCTGAAGAGCCCGTTGATAACTCTGTTCGGCAGCCTGCCCATTTCCGCTGGCTTTCAGGGCATTGGCCAAGTTGTTGTGGGCCTCGACATAGTCGGGTTGCAGTTGAATGGCTTGTTCGTAAGCCTGGATCGCTTCTGACAGGGATCCCATCTCTTTCAATAGAATGCCGAGATCATTGTGGGCTTGGGCCGACTGAGGCTGTAACCGCACCACCTCTCGGTACTCCTGAGCCGCCTCTCGGTAAAGCTGAGCAGAACGCAACAACTGGGCAAAGTTCACCCGTGCTTCCAGATGATCCGGATCCAGGATCAGTGCTTGTCGATAGTGGGGAACCGCCTCCGCCAGGGATCCCTGGCTGTGCAGTAAAAAGGCCAGATTGTAGTGAGCATCCGCCTCTTCCGGTTGTAGATCCACCACTTTCTGCAAGTACCCCAATGCCTCCTGAAGCTGCCCCTGCCGGTAGGCGATCATCCCCAAAAGTTGCAGGGATCCCGTATGGTCGGGTTCTAAAGCTAGGATCTCCTGAGCCAATTGGGCCGCCTGCGGAACTTGCCCTTGCTGCCAATAGACAACACACTCGGCAAAGTGTCGCTCCAGATCCAAGGGCGCTTTTTGGGGAAATGGGGGCATAGGACTTGGCAACTTAGAGATATCTCCAAGTCAGATCTTACAGGTCAGAATCTCAAGTGTTTGAGTGCAATATCTCACTGCACTCAAATCCAGCCAGTGCTCACCCTCAGGCCACGGGCAAGTTGACCTGCGCCTGCAACCGCTCCAGTAAAGCACGCGGCTGCAATAGCCCTTCGATCCGGTCGATCGGCTGCCCATCCTTGAACAAAATCAGGGTCGGCAAGGCCTGAATGCCCCAGCGGGCGGCAATATTCGGGTATTTTTCCGTGTCCACCTTGATGAAGGAAACTGCATCCCCCACCTGAGGCTTCACTTGCTCCAACACATTGGCCATCAGCCGACAGGGGCCACACCAAGAGGCATAAAAATCCACCAGGATCGGGGTTTGGGATCCCTCAATCATGTCGGTAAAACTTTTGAACTGTTGCTTTTGAGCCATAGAACACTCCAACGATTATCCCAGAAAAACTTAAGATGCAATCATTTATATATTAACTGTTTGATTTAAGGCCAAAGGTAGGGCTCCTGCGACTGCTGGTTTCGGTTTCCCGCTAGGATATCTAGGGTTTAAGGCGATGTACCTGTAGTCTAGGCCGCTGCGATTGGGAATGGGGCAGACTTTACCAGGGCTTAACGATTCTGAAGGAGTGGGATCCAAATGGCAACGGGCAGTATGGTGAATCGTGGGGTGTTGGGATGGGTGCTGGTTGGAGCTGGGCTCAGCCTGTGGGGGGTGGGGCGTTGGGCCTGGGATTCCAGGGCAGGACTGACTCAACTGATGGCGGGGCTGCTGCTGATCCTGGGTACTTTGCTCTACTGGCTGAAAACCCGGCCTGCCGATCAACTATGGGTGGAGCCGAAAGGTTGGACGCTAACCCGGGAAACTCCGCGGCAGTGGCTCATCCGGGCAGAGTTTGTCGCCCGCAACCTCAACCCCCTCCTGGAGGTGACCCTGGCCCAAGTGAGTCCACGGCTGCACTTGCTCAGTGCCGGATCTTCAGAAGGGATCCACACCCTGCTGCGTTTGCGCTCTCGCCACGAGGATCTCCCTCCTCGCCACGACAATTACTGGCAAGCCTATATCATTGGCCCCCAAAGCCAGACCGGCCTGGAACTAGAGCTCGAGCTGACGGGAGACGAGCTTTCCGACTTGCGCTCCGCCTGGGTAGAGCTGGACTACATCCAATACGGGCGGCAACAACGTACCCTCAAAACCAGCCATTTGATCTTGCCGCTGCAGGAGGTGGATCCCCTGCCAGAGCTGAATTGGCAGAAACAAGAGCACCTAAGCTGGGCACCCATTCCCACCCATTTGCTCACCCCCAGCGATGACTGGCCTGCAGTGATCGAGCGCTACATTCGTCCCCATGCTCAGTCGGGAGATATCGTCACCATTTCTGAGACAGCCGCCGCGATTGTGCAAGGCCACTTCCGTCATCCCCTCCAGGTGAAACCCGGTCTCCTGGCCCGTACTCTGTGCTACTTTTTCCCCTCCAAAACCAGCCTTTCCAGTAGCTATGGGCTGCAAACCCTGATCGATTGTTCTGGTCCCTGGCGGGTGTTCTGGGCTTTTGTTGTCGGATCTTTGGCTAAGCTGTTGCGGATCCCGGGGGTATTTTATGCCCTGGCGGGAGAACAAGCTGCCCTCATCGATGATGTCACTGGAACTTTGCCTCCCTACGATCAATTTATTGTCTTGGGGCCGAAGGATCCCGAGGTATTGGTTCAGCACATCAAAACCCAAACGGGCTATGAAATTGCCATCGTTGATGCCAATGATCTCGGGGAAGTGAAGATCTTAGCAGCAACTTCTGGTGTTAAAGGATCCCTGGTGGAACAGGCGCTCAAGAAAAATCCGGCAGGAAACTCGGCAGAACAAACGCCCGTTGTGCTCATTCGCGCCCAGTAAAATTGGCTGAGGCTTTCCATCCCTGAACTTTCAGAGCTTGCATCGCCTGATGGGTAGATAAGAAAATGTGATCTGCTCCAATCTTCTCCACAAAATGAATCGCCTTGAGCCGATCCATCACCGGCCCTTTCACCTCCGCCATATGGAACTGCACCCCTGCCTGCCAAAGTTTTTCCATCAGCCGCAATAACGATTCCAAAGCACTGCCGTCGATAAAATTGACTGCGCTACAAATCAACAGCAAATGCTGAACTTCGGGTCGTTCCGCCACCTGTTTGAGTAGATGCTCCTCCAAATACGCGGCATTGGCAAAAAACAAGCTTTCATCGACTCGGATCGCCAAAACTTGGGGATCCGTGATCACCTCATGCCGCAACATATTGCGATAGTGCTCCGTTCCTGGCACCTGTCCGACGATGGCAATATGGGGGCGACTGCTGCGCCAGAGAAATAACCCAATGGAGGTGATCACCCCCAGCCCAATCCCCGGCTCGATCCCAACTGACAAAACGCTGGCAAAGGTTACGAGCCATACCCCCGCATCCCCTCGGTCGTAATGCCAGCTGTGCAGCAAGGGGCGAAAGTCCACTAACCCCAGCACTGCCACCAGAATGATCGCGGCCAAAGTAGTTTGGGGCAAAAAGAAAAACAGCGGCATCAAAAACAGTACCGTCAGGGCAATCAACCCCGCTGTAATCAGAGAAGCCAAGCCAGAATTGGCCCCCGCTTGAAAATTCACCACCGAGCGGCTGATCCCCCCCGTTACTGGGTAGCCCCCCGTGAGGGCGGCGGCGAGATTGGCCGCTCCCAACCCTATCAAATCCTGGTCGGGATCCACCTTCTGACGTTTTTTGCTGGCCAAAGATTGCCCCACGGCATAGCTCTCCGTAAAGCCCACCAAACTGATGGCCAAAGCTGTCGGCAGCAGGGATCCCCATTGCTCCAGGTTCAGCCAAGGGAAGGTTAGGGATGGCAACCCCGCTGGAATCGCTCCCACCACCGCTACCCCGGATCCCTGCGACAAATCTAAGCCCCACACCAGCAGCGTGGTTAGGATCACCACCCCCAACGGAGCACCTTTACTGAGGGGCAGCACCCAAACCTGCGGGATCCCCCACCGGCGCAACTGAGCCGGTAATTTTTGCTGGGCATAGAGGAGTAGGGCAATCCCCAACAGTCCCAAACCCAACGTCACTCCATTCAAGCCCCCACGGCTCTGCCACAGTTCCCGTAGCAACACCAGAAAGGACTCCGTATTGGGGATCCGTACCCCCAGCAAATGCTTGACCTGGCTAAAAGCAATGATCAAAGCCGCCGCACTGGTAAAGGCAGAAATCACCGAATGGCTGAGGAAATTCACCAAAAACCCCAACCGCAGCACTCCCATCCCGGCCTGGATCAGCCCCACCCAGAGGGCAATCCCCACGGCCAACTGCCCGTACTCTGGGCTACCCGGTTCTGCCAAGGGTTCCAACCCGGCTGCCACCAGCAACGACACCATCGCTACCGGCCCCACCGCCAGTACCCGGCTGGATCCCAGCAAGGCATAAACAATCAAGGGCAGAAGGCTGGCATACAACCCCGTTTGCGGGGGCAAACCGGCCAACAGAGCATAGGCCATACTCTGAGGCACCAGCATAATCGCCACGATCACCCCAGCAATCACATCCCCCGGCAAATTCCCAGGGGAATAGTGCCATGACCAATCAGTAAAAGGTAGGTAACGCTGCAGGATCCCGACTTGGGGAGAGGTTGATGGGGAATGGGGATCCTGCACCCCAGGGATCCCTTGCGTCATAGAGACTGGCCTCGGTTCCAGGGCATGCGCGCCAACAGAAGAGCCATGCCACAGGTATTGGTGACACCAGCGAACACCAGCCCTGATCCTACAAAACCACTCAACAGCAGCCACCAAGGGTTGACCAAAGCTCCCATGAGCGTGCCGAAGACAACAAGGGATCCCGCTGCGATCTGCACCTGACGCATCAGAGAAATGGGAGCATTTGGGGTGCGGGTGACGGGCAACTGAGCCGATTTCCAGGCTTCGATCCCTCCTTTGAGGTTGAGCACCTCTGGCCAACCTGTATCTAACAGTTGGCAACTGGCCCGGATCGAGCGGCTGCCCATGCGGCACTGCATCACCACCGTCTGTTCGGGAGTGGAGGTGGGCACCTGGGTTGGGTCAAAGGTGGAGAGCGGCATATTGATCGCCCCTGGGATCCGCTCCTCGGCATATTCTGAGGGTTCCCGTACATCGATCAGGTTCACCCGCCCCTGATCCAGCCATTGTTTCAACGTCAGGGCATCAATTTCCTTGAGACGGGGATCCCGATCCTGTTGGGCTTGCGGTTGTGGGTTTTGTGCAATGGTCATGATGTTCTCCTAGATTCTGTAAGGGTTTAGAGCTTGTTTTCGAGTGAAGAAGAAAAACTGGGTCAATCATCCTCTTGGAGCAAGTCGCTGGGTTCACCAGGATAAAACTGTTCGTCTAGAATTTGCTCTAGCGAATAGGGGCAATCTCTTGGGAAGACTTTCTTGGAAAGATTGGTCTCGCTACTAGCAAGTTCAGATGCTTTTAAGTAACTTCGCTATAGGGTCTCTTGCAAATGAGCTTTTAGACTTGGGTTGTCTAATAATAAATCAGAAATTTCAAATCTCTGAATCCGTAAAGTTGACAACCAACTTCGAGAGTGCCACTCAACTTGATATTCCCACTTCAGTAGATATCCAATCAAAACAGAAAGTCGATTCCGCAGTTCCTGCCGTTGCTGCTTACCCAAAGATTCGATCTCCTCAATAATCAAATTGGGCAAATCCAAACGTTCCCATGCCTGATCCCGCAGAAGCCGGGCTTGCTCCTGTGTCCAAGCATAGAAATCTGCATCGTAGGCTGTTTTCGCCATGTCCTTAGTCCACAAAGTTGCTAAGAGAGATTAACTGATCTTGAACATGATCTTGACCACCCTCAGAAGTTGGCAATGTTTGAAGAGTAAAGAACCCAGCTTTCTTGAGTGATCCAAGCAAGCTATTCATCGTCGGAACGTGTCAGTTGACCTACATCCTTATCAATGAACACTGCTTCTCTTAAGCTAAACAGTTGTGGGAACTTTGCCACATTGCTCGTTAGCGGGCACGGCCTCTTGGATCTTTTTCGGATTGGGTAAGTTCAGGCTATTCATCAAAGCGATGAAGCTCTCCCGTGACCGTAGGGATCCCGTTGCAGGGTCAACAAAGCGGGGGTTCCAACGTTTTTCTTCGCCAATGGTGGAAACGGTGCGCCCCTTGTAGTCATGCCCCGGATAAACCAAGGTTTCATCCGGCAAGCTGAACAAATGCCCCGTAACATGGTCATACATCAGGCCTGCATCCCCACTTTGGAAATCCGTCCGCCCGCAGCCGCGAATCAACAGCGCATCCCCGGTCAAAATCCGATCCCCATTCACCCGATAGGTCATGTGGCTGTCGGTATGACCCAAAGTGGCTATCGCCTCAATCAAGAGGGATCCCACCTGAAGGGTTTCTCCGTGGGCAATGAAACGGTCGGCACACTGGGCTTTGGCCTGTACGGGTACGATCCCCTGGCACCCGGTTCGTTCTCGCAATTTGCCAGTCCCGGTGACATGGTCGGCATGCACATGGGTTTCCAGACAATACTTCAGAGTTAGCCCCAACTCCTGGATCAAAGTGAAATCCCGCTCCACCTGCTCCAGCACGGGATCCACCAGTGCCGCCTCCCGGGTAACGGGATCCGCGATTAAATAAGTATATGTACCCGTCTCTTGATCAAACAGTTGTCGAAAGAGCATAACGTCCTCCTGTGTGTTCTTCAGACTCTGGCTCATACCCCTCAAGGCCACAGTTTATTGTCTCCATTTATAACTATATAACTATCTAGTGCTAAAATCAAGTCAAAGTAGAAGTAGAGGGATCCTCCCATGGCCCCAGCCCTAACCCCAGAAGTACTGAGCAGCGTGGCGGAATATTTCAAGGTACTCTCGGAGCCCAGTCGGCTGCAGATTTTGTGTGAGCTGCGTTCTGGCCCTAAAAATGTGACGGAGATCCTGGAGGTCACGGGCATGGGTCAAGCCAATGTTTCTAAACATCTGAAGATTTTGGCGCAAGCGGGCATCGTCAGCCGCCAACCGAAAGGGGTGAGTGTCTATTACCAGATTGTGGATCCCGCCTGTTTTGAGCTATGCGAGGTGGTGTGCAATCAGTTGATTGAGCGGCTCCAACAGCAAGCCCGCCAGCTAGAGCCGCTAGCTGTAGGTAGAGGGCCGGAGGTCAACTCTCGACCAGATGATTCTTTTTAGGCCGGGATCCCTGACTACCAGCCCTGATCTGTCGTCCGCTTTGCTCTAGCATGGAGTCATTGCCTGAGGCCAATCGGGCCAGTTCCTTGTTTTTTGCATGAGCGCTATTCCCCAACTAGAAGCAGACCTGATCTTCCACTCGATCCCTGAAGCCCTTGAAGACCTCAAGTCTGGTCGGATGATCATTGTGGTCGATGACGAAAATCGGGAAAACGAGGGGGATCTGATCTGTGCGGCCCAGTTTGCTACTCCCCAGGCGATCAACTTTATGGCCACTCATGCGCGGGGGTTAATTTGTCTGGCCATGCAGGGATCCCGCTTGGATGAGCTGAATATCCCTCTCATGGTGGGGCAAAATACCGATAGCAACCAAACCGCTTTCACCGTCAGCATCGATGCTGGATCAGAGGCAGGGGTCTCCACAGGTATTTCTGCTACCGACCGCTCACGCACCATCCAAGCAGCCATCAATCCCAATACACGACCGCAAGACCTACGCCGACCGGGGCATGTCTTTCCCTTGCGGGCTCGGGAGGGGGGGGTACTGAAGCGAGCTGGACATACCGAAGCAGCAGTGGATCTGTCGATTTTGGCGGGATTGTATCCGGCAGGGGTGATCTGTGAAATTCAAAACCCGGATGGATCGATGGCGCGATTGCCCCAGTTGATCGATTATGCTCGCCAGCACAACCTTAAGATCATCACCATTGCCCATCTGATCGAATATCGCCTGCACAATGAGCAGTTGGTGTATCGAGCGGCCACGGCTGCTCTTCCCACAGCATTCGGGCAGTTTCAAGTGATTGGCTACCGGGACACCCTCAATCAGGTGGAACATTTGGCCCTCGTTAAAGGAGATCCGACCCAATTTGCCGCAGAGCCTGTGTTGGTGCGGGTGCATGTGGAATGTCCGCTGGGGGATGCTCTGGGATCCCTGCGTTGTGACTGTCGTCGCCAATTGACGGCGGCTCTGAAGATGATCGATGACCAAGGCAAAGGGGTAGTGGTTTACCTACGCCAGCAAGTGCAGGGGATCACCCCCATTCAGCAGATCCAGACCTATGCCCTGCAAGACCTGGGGTTAGCAGGATCGGTTGCCCTCGCCATGGGCGAACGCATCAACGGGACAGAGTCCTTGTCGCCCCCAGCCATAGATTTGCGGGATTACGGCATCGGGGCGCAGATCCTACGGGAAGTGGGGGTACGCAAAATGCGCCTGATCACCAATACCCCCCGCCATATCAGTGGTTTGAATGGCTTTGGCCTAGAAGTCGCCGAACGAGTCCCTTTGCGGGTGGAGAAGCCAGATCCCAGTCGGCTCGAGCAGTAACCTGCACAACCTGTCGGCGGGAAAGAAGCAATGCCCTTAGACACCCTCAGTCAAGCTTGTGTGATAATTCTTAACAGCACTTCACTTGTGAACTGATCGGCCATCGATCAGCTACTGTTTTGGGAGCCTCTGTTGTGACTCGTACTGCAGCCCTGTCCTGGAGCTATCAGCAAATTTGGGCGGATAGTCTGACGGTCTTTTGGCGAGATTGGCTGGATTTGCGCGGGCGAGTTTGGCAAGTGCTGGCTTCTGGCCTGGTGGCACCTTTGATCTATATTTTCGCCTTTGGTGTCGGTTTAGGGGGATCCCTGGGGGCGGGGGGGTTGTCCTCAGTGGCAGGATCTAGCGGGGCGGGTTCTTATCTGCGCTTTATCTTACCGGGGATGGTGGCTTTGTCGGCTATGACCATTAGCTTTGCGGGTACGACCTTCTCCATTTGTGGGGCACGTCTGTTCACCAAGAGCTTTGAGGAATTGTTGCTGCTGCCGGTACACCCCCTCTCGTTGCACCTGGGCAAAGTGATGGCGGGGATTGCCCGGGGCCTGATCACCGCTTTGGGGGTCTTGGTGATTGGGGTGCTGGGTACAGGGGCTTGGGGGTTGCTAAATCCGCTGGCACTCTTGATTTTGCTCTTAAACTGTGCTGTCTTTGCCGGGATTGGCGTGATCGCCGGGTTGAAGGTGCCGAGCCTAGAGAGTGTTGGGGTGCTCACCAATTTCTTGATTACCCCGATGTCCTTTTTGGGAGCAACCTTTTTTGATCCCAGCCAATTGCCCGGTTTTATGCAGGTGTTGGTTTATAGCTTGCCCCTCTCCTACGCTAGTGTGGGGATGCGGGCGGCGGCCTATCAGCCTCTTTCCCAGTTTCCCTGGTACACTGTGGCGGTCTTGGCTGGCTTGGCGGTGATCCTGGCTTTTGTAGGAGCCTACCAATTTTCTCACCAACAGGATTGACCGCCTCCATGCAGGTTAAAGCTGGACTGATCCAACTGTCTCTTCCCCGAGATGGGGTGGCCCGCTCCGTGATGCAACTGAAACAGGCGATGATCGATAAACATCTGCCCTTGATTGCGCAGGCGGCAGAGCAGGGGGTAAAAATTCTCTGCTTGCAGGAGTTGTTTTACGGCCCCTATTTTTGTCCTAGCCAAAGCCCAGAATGGTTTCAGTTGACCGAGCTGGTACCAGCTGGCCCCACCACCCAACTGATGCAGGAGCTAGCCCGCCGATACGGCATGGTGCTGGTGGCGCCGCTTTTTGAGGAGGAGATGCCTGGCCTCTACTACAACACAGCGGTGGTGATCGATGCGGATGGTCGGTATTTGGGCAAGTACCGCAAGACCCATCTGCCCCAGGTGCAAGGGTTTTGGGAAAAGTTTTTCTTCCGCCCCGGCAATTTGGGTTACCCGGTGTTCCAGACTGCCTTTGCCAAAGTGGGGGTGTACATTTGCTATGACCGGCATTTCCCAGAAGGGGCCAGGGCTTTGGGTCTAAATGGGGCAGAAGTGGTGTTCAATCCTTCGGCAACGGTGGCGGGTCTTTCGGAATACCTGTGGTTTTTAGAGCAACCTGCTCATGCAGCGGCCAATGGCTACTTTGTGGCAGCCAGTAACCGAGTGGGCTGGGAGGATCCCTGGCGCATCGGAGAGTTTTATGGCCAGAGCTATTTTGCTGACCCACGGGGACAAATTTTGGTCAAGGGATCCCGAGATCAAGACCAACTGGTGGTGGCGGATTTGGATTTGGATCAGGTGCGCCAAGTGCGGGAGCTATGGCAGTTTTACCGGGACCGGCGTCCGGATTTGTATGGCGATTTGCTCAAACCCTAAATCTGTCTTCAGCTTTATGAAGGTGAATGCCGTCGATCCTCTTCTGAATCTTGCAAGAGCCTTGTTTCCGTTGCCCCCCCCTCATTTTGCGCATCCCCCCCTAGACTTTATCCCCCAGTCCTACAGCCCTTGGGTACTGCGGCTGGTACATGGGATCCTGCCCTTGCTGATGCGGGTACGGGTACGGCGATGGCTCCCCTCTGGAATTTCAAAAGTGGAGGCTACGGGCGCAGAAACTCTAGCAGAGTTGTATCACCAATTTCAGACTGGCAGGATCCGGCTGATCCTGGCCTTTCGGCACGTGGAGGTGGATGATCCCCTAACGGGCTTGTATTTTTTCTCCCGTTTGTTGCCCCAAGTGGCCCATCGCCAAGGGATCCCGCTCCAACTTCCCATGCACGTCCACTTTCTCTACGATCGGGGGATGCCCCTCTGGGGAGGTAGGTGGCTGGGGTGGTTGCTCTCCCGCTTGGGTGGGATCCCGGTACATCGGGGGCGACGGGTGGATCGGCTGGCTTTAAATGCAGCCCGTCATCTGCTCATGGAGGGGCAGTTCCCCTTTGTGATTGCACCGGAAGGGGCCACCAATGGCCACAGCGAGCGGATTAACCCTCTAGAACCGGGAACGGCTCAACTGTGTTTTTGGTGTGCGGAAGATCTGGCCAAGGCGAGCCGCTCAGAAACGGTGATTATCCTGCCGATAGGCATTCGCTACCACTACACCCATCCCTCTTGGGAAAAACTGGAGCGCCTTTTGCAACATCTGGAGAAGGTGAGCGGACTCACAGTATCCTCTGTGGATCCCGGCTCCGCCAAGAACCGCAACACCCGCTATGCCCAGCGCATCTGTCGCCTCGGTCATCAAGTACTGACCCAGATGGAAGCGTTTTATGCCCAGGTGCATCACCAACCCCCAGCCCAAGTGCATGACCTACCCCTCAACACCCGCCTAGAACGAGTTCTCCAGCAAGCCTTGAAGACCGCTGAACACCATTTCGGCCTATCCTCACAGGGAGATGTGAATGGCCGTTGCCGCCGCATCGAAGAAGCCGCTTGGATACAGATTTACCGAGAAGAATTACGGGATCCCCGCTCTTTGTCAGCCCTAAGCCGGGGTTTACTCGACTGGAACGCCCAGCAAGCTTCCCTGTACATGCAGCATATGCGCCTAGTGGAGAGTTGTGTAGCTCTACGGGAAGAATATCTCCTGGAAAAACCCTCGTTCGAACGATTGGCAGAAACCGCTCTAATAGTGTTTGATGTGCTGGCTCGCCTCAAAGGAGAAGCCTATCCGGCCCGACCCCGCTTGGGTTGGCGCGCAGCTCATTTTACGGTTGGGGATCCCATTTCAATAACTGAGCGGTGGACAACCTATCAAAAAGGGCGGCAAGAAGCCAAGCAAGCCGTGGCTCAGCTCACAGAGGATCTCCGACTAGCTTTAGAACAGATGATCCAGTAGCAGCTAAGCCTTCTCCTCAAAGTTATAGATTTACAGGCCCGATGTACCCTTCAGAAATCAATCAGAAACAAAGCGGGATCCGCATCGGTTGGCCTAGTCGAGAAAAACCCGTTGAACACTCCACCCTAGAATGGGTCTCCTTCAGAAAGGAAACCGGAGGTTGGGGGGTGCTGCGCTGAATCACAAGCCGCCCTAACCGCAAAGCCTCCAAAAAGTGATCGATCAAATCCAGTTCGTACATGCTCAGAGGCTCATTCTCCGCTAGATGCAACAGGTGGCTGAGCTGTTCGCTAGAGAGGAGCCCCTGCTGGAGCGCCTGCTTCACTATCGGTTCAACGGACATCAGGGATCCCCTTGGTGAAAGGTACTGGAAATTCACTGATTATTCACTATTGATTCAGTTCAATACCTGACAGGTTATTTTTCTGTTTTGTCTGAGGGTGTTTAAAGTTTTTCCAGGCTTGTTTAACGACTTGTCATACTTCTCCAAATGGGATTCTTTCTGCCAGATAGCCCAACGGAATGATCACTACCAAATATAGCAATGCCTCGCCGACATAGGGGTCATAAATACCCCATTGCTCCACTTCGCTGACTAAATCCAGATAGCGTTTTTGAATGTGGGCTATCATTCCTGGCAGACAACTCTGTAAGAAAGCAAGCCAACATCTCGACATCGATTAAGCCTCCTGTTCCGGTTGCAAATACCCTTCTTGTGTCCATAAAAATAGCGGCAATGCTAGCGATACACCAACCAAAAGGTTACTCAGCACGTATACCCACAACCGTTTCATCCCCAAACGGGATCCCTCCGTGTAGATCAAGATCCACAACCCTAGCGAGGATACCAGCACATCCATGGCAAGAAAGCTGGAGATCGGATTTTGAAACAGCAGTTCCCAAAATCCCTCGATATCCAGTCCTCGCTCCAGAGGTAGCCGTCGTCACTGCTACCGAAGTGGTATTTCTCGCTACCGAATGTTCGTTATAAAAAGATTCGGAATGAAGGATCCCTACACTCAGGGCAATCCCTCCCACCGCCGACCACTCCAATAAAGGGGGCCAGACTTGCCAAGACGGCTTTTGGCCTTCAATCACCATCAGATTCCTCCTCTCCTATCAGTTCAATTGTGATGCCCGATCTCGACAATGTCTCTCAACGTAGGCCCGTAGCATTTTGCCCAACAATTGGCCTTGTCTTTGAAAAGATACCTTTTCCAAGCAGAAGACACGACTGAGCACCAGCCCACCCAGCAAAGCATCGAGCATCTGGATCAGATCGGGATCCTCAATTCCCAAATACTGCTTGCTCAGGTTACGGTATCCCTCATTGAGAGTAGATAGAAGCTGACTACCGTTCACCAGCTCCTGTGAATTGTGTTGCTCTTGATAAAAACTAATGCTCAGCAAGACCTGCTTTAGAAAAAGCTCTTCCCGACTTTCCACCCAACGAAAAATAGCCTCAACCCGCTCCTCCAGAGTCTCTCCCGCTGCAGCCATCGTCATCTCCACTTCCCGAAAGTCTTGTTGGGCTAGTTCTGCCATCAACTTCAAAAACAAATCCTCTTTGCTCTGAAAATAGTGGTAGAGCGTACCCGTTGAGACCCCCAACCCTTGAGCCAACTGCCGCATCGTCAGGGATCCATAGCCCCGCTCTGCAAACAGGTCAAAGGCCTTGAGCAACAGCTCTTTGCGGTATTGGTCGTGGTCGATGATCTTGGGCATTGCTGGAGCATCAGCTGGATAACGAACGTTCGATAATCTTAGTTTTAGGCTGAACGATCGTTATGTCAAGAGGGGATCCCAACATTTTTAGGATTGATCGTCGTTTGCGCAGATACTGGGTCGGTGTCATCAACACACCTTGGTCAGAATTAGGAGGGTTATTGCCATCCGATTTTCCTAGGTTCGCATCCGACATCCCCACTTCGCGTCAGCAGGTGGGGTGAGCTTCGTGCCTTGGGAAGATCTGGATCCCTACTTCTGCCAGCGCATTCTGCAAAGAGGGATGGAACTAGGGGATCGTTCTGAAGCAATTTTGCCTTCTTATCCGCTCCCTTTGAACACAGCGAGGGATCCCTGTCCTGCTAGCCTGGGAGATGGCGATGTAACCTCCCCTCTCGAACCACAGCAAAGATGGAATCCCAAACCTCGCAATTTAACTTCGACCGCAGACTTTGGAACCGCTTTATCACGGTGGCACAGCCCTACTTCTATCCGGTGGTGCGGCACGGCGGCTGGATCTTCTTGGGTTTGCTGGCAGTGGCCATGGTGTTCGTGGTCGCTTTGATGTTTTTTGTCGAGATTGGGGTGACCTTGGCAGGCCAGGTTTTGTTCCCGGAGTTTTTTACCAATGTGGCAGCAGGGCTGGTGGCCCAGACGGAAAGAAATCTGACCTCGCCGATTCTGTGGGTAGCGGCAGTGAGCTTGGCACTGAGCAGCCTTTGCTTTGTGGCGGTATGGCGACGGATCCATCAGCGTTGGTTGCAATGGGTGCTACTCACCTTTTTGCTGTTTTTATCGCTGACGGTGAACCGCTTGAATGTGATGATCAGCTTCATCTTTCGGTTTATCGACACAGCTCTCCAACAAAAAGAAGAGCCTACTTTCTGGCAATTTTTAATTATTTATGGGGTCTTGATTATTTCAGCGATTCCGATTTTGGTGATCTACCGATATACCCGCCTCAAATTGGGTCTATTCTGGCGAGAGTGGCTGACCCAATATTTTCTGGATCGCTACTTCGAACAGCGAGCTTATTACGAGCTAGATTCCAACGCCGCCAACACCGAGATTGATAACCCTGACCAGCGCATGTCGGAGGATGTTCGCTCTTTTACGGGCACGACCCTTTCGTTTCTGTTGGATATTCTCGACTCGATTCTGACCCTCTATGCCTTCACAGGCATTCTTTATGGCATTTCTCGGCCTTTGGCGCTGGGGTTGGTGATCTACGCCACCGTCGGCACAGGGATTGCCATTTTGGCCGGTCGCAAACTGATTAAGATTAACTTTGATCAACTGCGTTACGAAGCTAACTTCCGCTATAGCTTGGTGCATGTGCGCGACAATGCGGAATCCATCGCTTTTTATCAGGGGGAAGACCAAGAGCTACGGCAGATTCTGGAGCGATTTGGCTCGGCGCTGCGCAATTTCAATTTGTTGATCATTTGGCAGGCTGTTATCGATATCTTTCAATACGCCTACAACTATTTCACCCGCATTGTGCCGTATGTGATCGTGGCCCCCCTTTACTTCAGCGGCGTGCGAGACTTTGGCACCATTACCCAGGCCACCATCGCCTTTAGCCAAGTTTTGAGCGCTCTGTCGATTGTGGCCAACCAGATTCAGAGCATTTCCAGCTTCGCCGCCGGGATTAACCGTCTAGGTGCTTTTCACGAGTCGCTTGGGGATCCGGCTTCCCGCTACACCAGTGACCGGGAGAGCAACATCCAAACCCGTATCGCCCATCAACTGGCGCTCAATAACGTTACCTTGCTCACCCCCAATTCCGAACAGACCTTGGTGCGGGATCTCTCTTTTGCTCTGGAGTCTGGGCAACGGCTGCTGATCGTTGGGGTAAGTGGCACCGGGAAAAGCTCTCTGCTGCGGGCCATCGCCGGGTTGTGGACGAATGGCAAGGGATCCATCGCCAGACCGGATACGGAAGAGATGCTTTTCTTGCCCCAAAAGCCCTATATGCTGCTGGGATCCCTGCGGGATCAGCTCCTCTACCCGATGCGACGCAAGGATGTGACGGATGATGATCTGATCCGGGTGCTCAACCAGGTGAATTTGGGCGGGTTACCGGAACGGTTGGACGGGTTTGATGCTGAGAAGGACTGGGCCAACACTCTCTCGTTAGGCGAACAACAGCGCTTGGCCTTTGCCCGCATTTTGATCACCCAACCCCGCTACGCCATTCTGGATGAAGCCACCAGTGCCTTGGATGTGCCCAATGAAAAACTTCTCTATCTACAACTACAACACTTAAACACCACCTACATCAGCGTCGGGCATCGCCCCAGTCTGTTGGCTTACCACGACATGGTTTTGGAGCTACAGGGAGGTTCCGCCTGGCGGTTGTGGTCGGCAAAAGAGTACAGCACTCACTTGGCAATGGCCAGTTAAGAACTCTAACAGTTTTCTGGATGCTCTTTAACAAGATGTTGCGTCTCTAACCCTAACTGGACGGGGCTTGGTCAAGGTGATAGCTTATTTTCACAGGTATTCCGACCGGATTACCGGAGGATAAATACATGAGCCCCGTTGCCGCATCCGAAGCCACTCGCGCTGGCGTGCCCTTGGCACAGCGTTCCAAAGTTGAACAGATCAAGGAAGACAGCCATTTTTTGCGGGATCCTCTGCTGGAGGAGCTAGCCCAGGACACCACCCATTTTTCCGAGGCCGCTATTCAGGTGCTCAAATTTCACGGCACCTACCAGCAAGATGACCGGGATGTCCGCCAGCAGCGGCGGCAGGAGGGGTTGGAACGGGCCTACTCGATGATGTTGCGCACCCGGATCCCGGGCGGACATGTGCCCCCGCAACTTTATCTGACCTTGGATCGGCTGGCGGATCAGTACGGCAACGGCACCCTGCGAGCCACGACGCGGCAGACTTTTCAGCTTCACGGGATCCTGAAGAAAGACCTCAAAGCCACCCTGGCCAGCATCCTGCACCAGATGGGATCCACCCTGGCCGCTTGTGGGGATGTGAACCGCAACGTCATGGCTCCGGTCGCCCCCTATAAGAATCGCCCCGCTTACCGATACGCCCAAGACTACGCCCGCAAGCTGGCGGATTTGCTAGCCCCAAAAACCTCCGCCTACTACGACATTTGGGTAGATGGCGAAGCGATCCCGATCCCACCGGTGGATGAGGAGGTGCTGGCGGCGCAGGAGTTTGTCGGCCATGGGGTGCGCCTGGAGGGCCCCGAGCCTCTGTATGGCCCTGTATACCTGCCACGCAAGTTTAAGGCCGCCATCGCCGTGGCGGGGGAAAACACGGTGGATGTCTATTCTCAAGATTTGGGCCTCATCGTCCTCACCGACCGCAAAGGACACCTCAAGGGCTTCAATATCGTTGTCGGCGGGGGCATGGGCCGTACCCACGGCAAAGCAGAAACCGAGCCGCTCCTGGCCCAAAAGCTCTGTTTCGCCCCACCAGAATCGGTCTATCAAATTTGTCAAGCGATTTTGGCGGTGCAGCGGGATCACGGCAACCGCGGCGATCGCAAGCAGGCGCGCCTGAAATATCTGGTCAGGAAGTGGGGGATCCGCAAGTTTCGCCGGGTGGTAGAAGAGTATGTCGGGGAAAAACTGCAACGTTCCCGACCCTTGCCCAAATTTGCCCCCAACAGCGACGATTACCTGGGCTGGCACGAACAGGGGGATGGCCGGTGGTTTCTGGGCCTTTCCATCGAGAATGGCCGTATCCAAGACAGCCCAACTCGGCAACTGAAAACAGCGCTGCGCCGGATCACGGAAGCCTTTGCCTTGCCCCTGCGGGTGACCCCGACCCAGGATGTACTGCTCACAGAAATCGAAGACCACCAACGGGATCCGATTAACCAGATCCTCAAATCCCATGGGGTGCTCTCCAAAGAAGAAATTCCCCAGTTGGTGCGTCTGGCGATGGCCTGTCCCGCTTTGCCCACCTGTGGCCTAGCCATTACCGAGTCGGAACGGGCTTTGCCGGGTTTAGTTCGCCAACTGGATCAGCTGTTACACGACCTAGATCTGCAGGATTCTCCCTTTTTGGTGCGCATGACCGGCTGCCCCAATGGCTGTGCCCGCCCCTATCTGGCGGAGTTGGGACTGGTGGGATCCACGCCAGAACATTACCAAGTGTGGTTGGGGGCTAGCCCCGAGGGGGATCGCTTGGCTCAGGTGTTTCAAGAACGGGTTCACCTCGACCGGATTGTGCCCCTGATGGGATCCCTGTTGCGGCTCTACAAACAAGAACGACACCCCCAGGAAGCCTTCGGGGACTATTGCCACCGGGTGGGAATCCCCTATTTGCGGGCACAGATTCAACAAATCCAACAGACTATTTGAAAACTCACTCCCCGCCCTAGCGGCCCACTGTCAATCCCTCTACTGAGCACCGAGAGCCGCCAACAGATCATCGGCCAATAACACCGCGGTATAGGCCAAGACTTGTCGCTGCTCGGGGGGCAAATCGCCAATGGGGGTTTGGGGATTGCTGACGATACCCTGTAACACCATGCTGGCTACGTATTCCCGTTTAGAAACCCCGGGGCTGGAGATGGTGGGGTTATCGAGCGAGAACTTTTGATGATGCTCGAAGGGAAAGGCATATTCAGAGGCTAACGGCATCGCTCAACTCCGGGCTTGGGCTTTCCCTATTCTCCCATCTTCTCTCTCTCGGAATTCCGAAAAAAGCGAGGGCTGAAAAAGGGCACAACGGGTTATCGTATCAAGGGGATCCCTGTGTGGGGGGATAATCCGGGTTGCTCTCCCTTGGAAACATTGATATGCATCTGAGCGAATCCTTTCGGCGCACCAAGATTGTCGCCACTATCGGCCCCGCCAGCTTGGATCCCATCATTTTGCGGGAGATGATCTTACAGGGGGCTACGACTCTTCGCCTTAACTTTTCCCATGGGGAGCATGAGCTGCACCGCCGCAGCATTCGCCTGATCCGCCAAACCTCGATGGACTTGGGCATTCAAGTCGCCATTTTACAAGACCTCCAAGGCCCCAAAATTCGCTTGGGTAAGTTTGCCGAAGGCCCGATTGCCCTCAAAGCAGGGGATCCCTTTGTACTGACCAGCCAACCGATTGCCGGATCCCAGGAACGCAGCTGGGTCACCTATGACAAATTGGCCCAGGAGGTACCAGAGGGGGCAACCATTCTCCTGGATGATGGCCGGGTGGAAATGCGGGTGGAGGCGGTGGATCCCGAAGCAGGTGAACTGTTTTGTCGCACCATCGTCGGCGGTACCCTCTCCAATAACAAGGGGGTCAATTTCCCGGGTGTGCGCCTCAGCATCCGTGCCGTCACCCAGAAAGACAAAGAAGACCTCTACTTTGGCCTCAATCAAGGGGTAGATTGGGTGGCCCTCAGCTTTGTGCGGGAGCCTTCCGATGTTTTAGAACTGCGGGAACTGATGACAGCCGTTGGCAAACGGATCCCGATCATCGTCAAGATCGAGAAACACGAAGCCATCGAACAACTAGCGGAGATCTTGGCTCTCAGTGATGGGGTCATGGTGGCCCGTGGGGATCTGGGTGTGGAGCTGCCCGCCGAAGATGTGCCGATTTTGCAAAAGCGGATGATCGCCCTCTCCAACTGTTTGGGGATCCCGGTAATCACCGCCACCCAAATGCTCGACAGCATGGCCCATAGCCCTCGCCCCACCCGTGCCGAAATTTCTGATGTGGCCAACGCCATTTTGGATGGCACCGATGCCGTCATGCTCTCCAATGAGACCGCAGTGGGCAAATATCCTGTCGAAGCTGTCGCCACCATGGCCCGTATTGCCGTCCGCACCGAGCAGGATTACTTCGGCCCGACCTACACAGAACGGCGCCAGCAAATTCGCTCCCTCACCCTACAGGAATTGGGCCAGCGCAATGGCAATGTTCCGACCCGACAAAGCCTGATCCCTGACTCCATTAGTCGGGCTGTAGGTGAGATCGCCCGCGAGTTGGATGCTGTCGCCATTATGACCCTGACCAAAACCGGGGCTACAGCCCGGAATGTCTCCAAATTTCGTCCACGCACCCCAATCCTGGCCATAACCCCGCACGTAGAAGTGGCACGGCGCATGCAGTTGGTTTGGGGGGTACGCCCGCTGCTGGTGATGGATTTGGCCACCACTCGCCAGACTTTTCAAACCGCCATCAGCCTGGCCCAGGAAGATGGCTTGCTCAATGATGGGGACTTAGTGGTGCTGAGTGCGGGTACCTTGCCGGGGGTAGCCGGATCTACCGATCTGATCAAGGTGGATGTGGTGAAATCTGTGGTGGCTCAAGGCAAAGGCTTTGGCAAAGGCATGGTTAGCGGCCCGGCTCGCATCGTTAAGTCTAGCCTCGATTCCAATAAGCTCAGTGCCGGCGATATTTTGGTGGCTCAATCTACTGATGCCAGTTATGTGGAGGCGATTAAACAGGCAGCCGGGGTGATCACCGAAGAAGAAGGCTCCTCCTCCCATGCGGCGGTGATTGGCTCGCGGTTGGGGGTGCCGGTGTTGGTGGGGGTGAAGAATGCCACTCGCCTAATCCGGGATGGGGCAATTGTCACCTTGGATGCAGAAAAAGGGGTGGTCACCTCTGGTGCAGATGGCTTGGGGTTCTAGGAACCTGCCCTTCTTTTTATTTTTTTATTTTATTTATCAATTATTTTTATTTATCAAGCTCGGTAGTCTACTTCCCATTGGCTTTTGCTGCTCGCTTGGATGGCAAAGTTGTTGGAGTGCTGAGCTATGGCAGCTCAGGAGCGCTCTCAGGTTCGGCAGCGCTGGCTGGTCAGCCACAAAGGGCATCTGGATTTTCTCCAGAGCCAAGGGCGCCTGACAAAGAATTTGCAGAAGCAATTCGAGGAGAAGCAAAAACGCTGGGGTGAGCCTATCCCTTGCTTGAGACTCACCACCACCAGGGTTTGAGGGGTGTGCCGTCGGGAAAAATTACTCCTGTGATCAGAGTGGCGCTGTGTTTCAGCCCCTCAATCAGGGATCCCTCCAGGTTGGCCTGGTCTAGATTGGCCCGGCTGATATCCGCCCGCCGCAGATTGGCCCCCTGAAACTGAGCGTGGCGCAGTTCTGTGCCGGTGAGATCGGCCCCCTCCAAGTCGGCATTTTGTAGATTGGCCCCCCGCAAATCGGCGCGGTGTAGGTAGGCCCCCCGCAAATCGGCCCCTTCCAGGTTGGATCCCCGTAGATCGGCTCCATTGAGGTCAGAATCCCGCAACTTGATTTGGCAGAGCACCAAATCCCGCAAATCCGCTTTGCTCAAGTCTTGACCGGAGAGATCTTGCCCCTGGCCTCCGTAGTTTTGTAAATGCCAGATGTGGCGCAGCCGCTCTTCTAGGAGGGTTTCTTCGGAAAGTTGGGATCCCCGCAGGCTGGTGCCGCTCACCTTTACCCCCCGCAAATCGGCTCCCCGCAGATCCGCCCCTTTCAGATCCGCCCCACTCAGTTTGACCCGTTGCAAATCTGCCTGGCGAAAATCGGTTTGCTGCAGTTTGGCGCCGCTGAAGTTACAAAAGCGCAAATGGGATCCCCGCAGGTTGGCCTCCAGCAGATTTATCCCCCCCAGGCGGGCTTCCTGGAGATCGGCATTTTCTAGATCCGCATAGGAAAAATTCCGTTCTCCACGCCGGTAGGCCACGATCACCCCTTGGGATCCCCCCACCGGACGAAATGGGCTGTAAGTGCGACAGGCTGCCTGAGCTTCCGGTTGCTGCAATTGAGACAATAAGCGCCAAGCCGCCAAGCGTACCGCCCAAGAGCTGTTGCTGGCCAAAGCCTCGATCAAATGGGTTAGGCCCGCCGGCCCGTAGTTGAGCAACTGGGGCAAAGTGGCCAAGCGCACGGCTTCGTCAGCATGGGTCAGTCGCCGTTGTACGCCTTCAATCCCCCCTAAAACCAGAGCATGGCTAGGAGCACTCCCGACCGATCGTTGCCCCCCCAACACCAGATCCCAAGAGGTTGGCCGGGATCCCTGGCTGATGCCAACAGCTGGCTGGGGGTTACCTGTCATGAGCGGATCCTGATGTCTTCTGGTCTAGACCCAACGCCCTACCACCACCCGGATGGTGCCATCTTCCAATCGTTCTTCCGCCTCGATGGCATAGCCCTGTTGTCGAGCCGAGCGCAACAAACTTTTGTGGGCATAGCGCTGCAGAATCGGTTCCAGAAAAGCCTGTTGATCGATTTTGGCTCCCCACAGATCCGCCACCAATTCGTAGTGATCGCCGTTACGTCGGAAGCCTAGGTCATAGCCATTTTTCTGACGAATCACAAAGTCGGCGCGGGTGCGATTCCACAGATAGCCCCGCAAACTGGCATTCCGCTCCACCCGATAGCCCAGCTCTTGTAGGGTTTCGGCGAGTAACTCCGCATCTTTAATCTGCACTTGAAGGGTGGTGAAATGAGACATGATTCAGCAATGCTGCTCATCAAGATGGGTACAGGATCCTCACTATAAAAGCGCTCTTGCGGGTAGAGAGAAAAGTTTAAGGAGCGTCACAAAAACGGATCCCCGGCTGCACAGCGCTCATACCTCCTGCGCTGAACTTCCCGGCTGGAGATCAGGATGACTTTCTTCTGGGGCTTGCAGGCTATCCGACCCATCTAGGCCACTGTCTAGCATTAACAAGGCTCGCGTCCGGGATCCCTGCCAGGGATCCAGCACATCCCGAATCAGTACCTCCTGGATCCACACCTGCACAATCGCTGCCAAAGGCACCGCCAAAAACAGGCCCAGCACCCCGAAGAAAAAGGCCGAGGTAATTTGGGCCACCAAGGTTAGGGCAGGCAAAAGGGAGACCTGCCGCGACATGACGATCGGCGTGAAGACGCTGCTTTCCAACTGTTGGATCAGGATGTACAGCCCTAGCACCGCCAAGGACTTCCAAGGGGCATCCGTCAAGGCCACCAGCATGGGAGCAAACACACTCAGAGTGGGACCGATATTGGGGATAAAGTTAAACACCCCCGCCAGCACCGCATTGGCCAGGATCAGGGGTACCCCCAAAATCCACAGTCCGATTCCACTCAGCAACATCACCAATGTGCTGGTGAGCATGATCCCCAGTAGCCAACCCCGCAAAGCCAACTCACAGCGCTTCAAGATATAGCGAATGCGGGGCCGATAAAAAGCCGGGAACACCGAGACAAAGGCGCGATTGTAGGCCTGGGGATTCACCAGCAGCAAAAGGGTGAGGATGATTACAAACAGCAGATTCAGCAAGGTGGCAAAAAAGGCGGTAAACGACTGCGAGAAAAAGTCTCGCGCCTGCCGCACCAGCTCCGTGGCCTGAGGTACCAAGCTATTGGCCAATTCCCGCAACGTTGGTAGCTCGATATCCGTCGGCAAAGAAAGGATGAAGGTCTCAATCAACCGTTGCGCCTGGAAGATCCCATCCGGAACCACATCGGTAAACAGCCGCCCCAACTGATCCGCCAAGGGGGGCACCACAATCAATCCCACCAAGATTGTCCCCACCAAAACCGTCAGGCCGGTGATGGCGATCGAGGGGCCCCGCCGAAAGCCATAGCGTTGTGGGATCTGGGCCAGAGTATCCAGCGCCACCGCCAACACGATTGCCCCGAACACCAACAAGACAATCTGCCGGATCTGCCAGAGCAGAACCAGCAACCCTAGCAATGCCCCCAACCCCAACCACTGGGCGAATGTCACGGCTCAACCCAACACCTCTGTTCGCCCTATCGTCGCATATTCGTGCCGGAACAGGGGATAGCCTCCAGGAAGGGATCCCTTTGTGGACGGCCAGGTATTGTCTTTTCTTGGGAAGTTGAGAAGGATCGGGATAGAAACTGTCCCTGCTGACCCTTGGCTGTAGTTGCAAGGATTTTGATAAGGTTCCAGGCAACCTCCTCTTGAGCCTCTATGCGCGATCCCATCCCTTTAGAAGCCGCCTTGGCCCTAGCCAATCTGACCGACGAAGCTCCTCTCCTTTCGGTGGGCGGGGTATCCGGCTACCTACAGTCTTTGTTGAGCGGGGATCCCTACTTGATACGCCTGTGGGTGACGGGGGAAGTCTCCAGTTGCAATCGCAGCCGCAATGGGCATCTGTTTCTTACCCTGACGGATCCAGAAACAGGCGATGCCTTGAGTGGGGTGATCTGGCAGAGTCAAACCGCCAAGCTGAGCTTCTGGCCGGAAGTGGGGCAGCAGGTGATCGTGCTCGGTCAGGTGGGCATCTACAGCCGTGGCAGCACCTATCGCATTGTTATTTGGCAATTATTACCTGCCGGAGCAGGACTTCTGGCGCTGCGATTCCAACAACTCAAAGCCCGCCTCAGTGCCGAAGGTCTATTCGACAATCAACGGCCTCTGCCCGCACACCCTCAGTGCATTGGGATCGTCAGTTCGCCCAATGCCGCCGGTTGGGGAGATATTCAACGTACCCTCAACCATCGCTACCCAGGGCTACGGGTGCTGTTTTCCCCGGCTCAAGTTCAGGGAGATGCGGCTCCTGAGTCGATTGTGCAGGCTATTCAACGGGTAGAACGGGATGGACGGGCGGAGGTGCTTTTGGTGGCGCGGGGAGGGGGAGCAAGCGAAGATTTGGCCTGTTTTAACGATGAACGGGTGGTGCGGGCGATCGCCGAATGTCGGATCCCGGTGCTCACAGGTATCGGGCACCAGCGGGATGAAACCCTAGCCGACTATGCTGCCGACTATGCTGCCCATACCCCAACCGCAGCTGCTGAGCGGATCGTGCCGGATCTGGGGGAATTGCAACACCAGGGATCCCAGCTACGGCAAACCTTAATCAACCGCATCAGCCAAGTGCTCCATAGGGCTCAGCAGCACCTCAACCACACCCAGCAGCATCTGGCCCTAGTCCATCCAGACCGGTTGCTCCAAGCTGCCCAAGACCGCCTGATCCAACAGCGCCAACGCCTGATCCAATCCTTACGGCATCATCTCCACCAGCAGCACCAGCAGCAACAGGCTCTGCGGGATCACCTGCAAGCCCTTGACCCGGAAGCCGTGCTCAGACGAGGCTATGCTCTGGTACGGGATGAACAGGGATCCCTGATCCGCACCCATCATCTGCCACCCCAGACCCGCTTGGTGATACAACTGGCCTTGGGAAGCCTGCGGGTACAAGTGGAGGAGGAAGCATGAAACAGCGTCAAGGTGGGGATCCCTGGCGTTATGAAGTTGCGATTGCCGAAGTGGAAACCCTGATCGATCAGATTGAGTCGGGGGAGTTGGATCTGGCGGAAGTGGTGGAGCGCTTTCAGCAGGCCGCCCAAACTCTGAAAACCTGTGAAGCCTTCCTCCAGCAAAAGCGCCAACAGGTGGAAATCATCATTGAGCAACTAGAGCAAGTGGATCAAGCAGAGGAGCTGGAGGAGTTTTAGGGATCCCTGCCCTTGATCTTGGCGACTTCCCCCCTTTCCGTCTGATTCACTGGTTTTGTCTTTATCCTGAGAGGCTGGCTCGAATATGTCCGCGAAGATCCTGGATGGCAAGGCCCTAGCGGCTCGCCTGCAAGCCGAGATGGCAGAGCAGGTACAAGCCTGGATCCCTCAGGTGGGTCGTCCGCCGGGATTGGCAGTGTTGCGTGTCGGGGGGGATCCTGCCAGTGCTGTTTATGTACGGGGAAAGGAGCGGGCCTGCGAGCGGGTGGGTATGGCCTCTTTTGGCCAGCATTTTCCTGTGGAGACACCCCCTGCTCAGTTGCTCGACACCATTCTCCGGCTGAACCAGGATGAGCGCATCGACGGGCTCTTGGTTCAGTTACCTCTACCCCCCGGCTGGGATCCGATCCCACCCCTATTGGCCATCGACCCTGACAAGGATGTGGATGGGTTGCACCCGACGAACTTGGGGCGGCTAGTGCGCGGGGAGCCGGGCTTGCAAAGCTGTACACCTCTGGGGGTGATGCGCCTGTTGCAGGCCGAAGGGATCCCGATTGCCGGCCAAAAGGCCGTGGTGGTAGGGCGCAGCATTTTGGTAGGCAAACCCTTGAGCTTGATGTTGTTGGCTGCCGATGCCACGGTTACCGTGGCTCATTCTCGCACTCCAGATTTAGCTGATGTGACCCGTCGTGCCGACATTGTGGTAGTGGCGGTGGGCAAACCCCGTTTGCTGTCTGCCGACATGGTCAAGCCAGGGGCAGTGGTGATCGATGTGGGCATCAACCGCACCCTAACCCCCGAAGGATCCAGCCAATTGGTGGGCGATGTCTGCTACGAAGAGGTGAAAGAGGTAGCAGCAGCCATTACCCCTGTGCCGGGAGGTGTGGGGCCGATGACGGTGACAATGCTGTTGCACAACACCCTTGAGAGTTACCGACTGCGGAATTGCCGATAACACGCCGATGACAGATGTGATTTCTGCTGTGCATCCTGCCAGTAAGTCCTCCTTTGGGATCCGCTTCCCTTTCCAACCTTGAGCATCCTAGAGCACCTGATAGTCCAGGCCAGGTTTTGGATCCCTTCCTAACTCAGGAGCACTCTTCGCTTCAAAGCTCCAAAAGTTATACTGGTGGCAACAAATGTTGAACAAACTTATCGGATTGTCCCCATGGCGCTCTTCGGATTTGGCAAAAAGTCCTCCTTGCCCACAGAACGTGATGCCCTGCCTGGACGTGCTGAGGCCATGTCGATCCTCAATCGGCACTTCGTGAACGGCAATCCGCTGCAACCGCCCTTTCCAGAGGGGATGGAGCAGGCCTTGTTTGGCATGGGTTGCTTCTGGGGGGCTGAGCGCAAGTTTTGGCAAGTGCCCGGAGTGTTTAGTACTTCCGTGGGTTACGCCGCTGGATTCACTCCCAACCCCACCTATCGGGAAGTGTGTAGTGGTCTGACAGGGCACAACGAGGTGGTGCGTGTGATTTACGACCCGACTCAAGTCAGCTACGGGCAGTTGCTGAGGGTGTTTTGGGAAAACCACGACCCAACTCAAGGGATGCGTCAAGGCAATGATGTTGGCACCCAGTACCGATCTGGCATCTATGTTTATTCTCAGGCTCAGCGGGAATGGGCAGAAAAAACTCGGGAGATCTATCAAGAGGCTCTTCAAGCACAGGGTTACGGCAAGATCACCACAGAAATTCTAGATGCGCCTGAGTTTTACTACGCCGAGGATTATCATCAGCAGTACTTGGCCAAAAACCCTGGTGGTTACTGCGGTTTGGGAGGTACTAAGGTCTGTTTGCCAGAGGTGCTGGCGGAGTCGATGTAAAGGGTATCCAGAGTGCCTTTCCCTTTCCCGTACCCTCACGCAAGTCATATTTTCTTCATAAACATATGATTGTGTGATGAAGTGAATGGTTTAAGTGATGAGCGCTATGTCTTCTGCAGCCTCCACCCGCCCTTTGGCCACCCTTTGCGCTGAGCAACATCGGGTTATCTTGCAACTCTTAACCCGGCTATCTCAGGCAACGGATTGGGAGCTTGGCCAGAAGCGAACTGCGGCCCAAAGGTTGCGGCAACGCCTGTCTCGTCACATTCAACTGGAACGCCATGCTCTTCATCCCTTGCTGCGGTCGTCCCTGAATGGGGATCCCAGCCTGCATGCTCAGCTCAATCGTCAGGAGCAGCAGTTGCGGGATCTGCTACCGGAGCTGACCCACTTTTTGCATCAGGCGGAGCGTTCTCCGCAGCAACTGGATCCCGCTGTGGCACTCCGGTTTTATCATCAGCTACGCGATCAGTTCCAGCAGGAAGAACATGTTCTGCATCCCCTGTTGGCCCGTTGTGTCTCCGCCGAAGCTGAGCAACAGCAACTGCGCCTTTTTCATCGGCGTCTGCAGGCTACCCTCTCCTCCTCTTCCTCGGCAACCCAGAACCGTCGCCCTAGCCTAGAGGAGTTGGAACGGCAAGCGGTGACCCGCCCTGTGTTGCCCAATGAGCAGTTTTGGCCGTTGCGGGAGAATACGGTGCAGCTTGTCACTCCTTAACCCAGGCGAGCTCGGCTGCAGGCTTGTCTTTTGATATCACCTCTGTTAAGTTCATGCTGACTTTCACGAGCCGGTTTTTTGTATCTACGGTTGTGTTCCGACTAGCCCCTACTGAGGCTTGGGCAGATGGAAGGTTTGGATCCAGAAGTATATGTTGACTCAGTGGCCAAAGCGCTGCAACTCCCCCTCCACCCTGATCACCGTCCAGGGGTGATTGAAAATTTTGCCCGCATCCTGCCCATTGCCAAGTTGGTGTTGGAGTTCCCTTTGCCCCAAACGGTTGAACCTGCACCCACTTTTGACCCCCTTTGCGTCAGCGGGACGGAGTTCTTACCATGACGTTGGATCCCCGTCTTCTCGGCAGTGCCGACGCGGTCTCCATTGCTACTGCTGTGCGCCAGGGAGACATCAGCGCCCAGTCGGTGGTGGCGGCTAGCCTGGAGCGGATCCAGCAAAGGGATGGAGACTTCAATTCCTTCACGGAGGTGCTCAAGGACTCTGCCCTAGAAGCGGCGGAAAAGTTGGATCAACAGGTGGCAAAAGGGATCCCGGTAGGTCCGTTGGCGGGGGTGCCCTTTGCCGTTAAGAACCTGTTTAATGTGGCCGGCCTCACCACCTTGGCTGGCTCTGTGATCAACCAGGAAAATCCTCCCGCCCCAACAGATGCGACGGTGGTGGCCCGTCTCAAGCAGGCAGGGGCGGTCTTGGTGGGTGCCCTGAACATGGACGAGTACGCTTATGGGTTCGTCACTGAAAACAGCCACTACGGCCCGACCCATAACCCTCACGATTTACAACGGATAGCAGGCGGCTCCTCTGGCGGGTCGGCAGCAGCGGTGGCGGGGGGGTTGGTGCCTCTGTCTTTGGGCAGCGATACCAACGGCTCGATTCGCGTCCCGGCTTCGTTGTGTGGCATCTACGGCCTCAAGCCCACCTATGGTCGTCTGTCACGGGCGGGGGTAGCTCTGTTTGCCGGCAGTTTTGACCATGTGGGCCCCTTTGCTCGCACGGTGGCGGATATTGCCCTCAGCTTCGATGTCATGCAAGGGCCGGATCCCAACGATCCGGTTTGTGCCCAACGCCCCGTGGAGCCCACTGTTCCACAACTGGGGCAGGGGATCGAAGGCTTGCGCATTGCCGTGGCGGATGATTACTTTGCCCGTGGCGCTGAGCTGCAAATTTTTGCCGGGGTGGAAAAGATCGCCCAAGCGCTTGGGATAACTCGCAGGGTGCGGATCCCGGAGGCCCATCGCGCCCGTGCTGCCGCCTATTTAATCACGGCTGTCGAAGGGGCCAACCTACACCTGCACAACCTGAGAAGCCGTCCCCAAGACTTTGACCCCGCCACTCGGGATCGCTTTTTGGCTGGGGCCCTGTTGCCGGCGGATTGGATCCTGCAGGCGCAGCGGTTCCGTAGTTGGTATCGCCAGCAGGTAATGACCCTTTTTCAGGAGATCGATCTGTTCATCGCCCCCACCACCCCCTGCCCCGCCCCCTTAATCGGCCAGGAGAAGATGGTGATCGATGGGGTGGAGGTGCTGACTCGGCCCAATCTGGGTCTGTACACTCAGCCGCTGTCGTTTATTGGTTTGCCCGTACTTTCTGTACCGCTACGGGAGACGGGATCCCTGCCCTTTGGGGTGCAGTTGGTAGCCGCTCCCCATCAAGAAGCCAAGCTACTGAGGGTGGCAGCCTACTTGGAATCGCTCGGGATCCCCAACGCTCAACCCGTTTAGATGAGAAGAGCTCCCGACAAAAGACTTTTTCTGTATCTTGTGTCTTTGTCGAATTTCTTCTCATGCCGAACACTATATGTACAGTTTTCTAGGGGATTATGGCTGTAAGCTGGCGGCCTTTTGTACGGATTTAGATGAGAATGGGTGAAAGGCTCAATCCTCTCGGGACAGGGCAGACAACACTCTGTACACAGGTAAGATCCTACCCTTCATATTAAAAGTAAATTAAGTCCAGAATTGTTGTATCCGATGTCCCCTTTTTGAAGTCGGGCCGATAGAATGAACGACATAAAATAGACACGGCACCCCCCAATCCGGACTCTATCTATGGATCATTCTGCTTCTGTGGCCCGCCGCTACATGAGACTGTGCGAGGCCTATCTCTCCCTGAACGAAGCCTTCGACAAGTTGGATCAATCCCACAGCAACCTACAGCGTCGCGTCAAAGGACTGTTCAGCTATTTCAATACGGCTCAGCAAGCGCTGACGCAGCTACCTGTTTTGCAACAACGCATGGAGCAAAGCGACCGCTGGCTTAACTCGTTGCGGGAAGAATTACACGTTAAGGAAACCCGAATTGGTGAATTGATCACCAACTACGACCAAGTCTGTAGTGAGCTAGATGCTACCAAAACGGAACTCATGAGCGCTCAAGCCCTGATCGAAAAACTGGAAGTAGAAAATGCTCAAGTTTTGGAACGGTTGAGTCAGTTGAGCCACTTAGAAGATGAAATGGCAGAGTTGAGAGAACAACTGACCCAGGTTAGCCTCGCTCGTCAAGAGATGGAAGCTCAAAATCGTCAGCTGGAGGGGGCTCTAGGAGACCGGGATCAACAGATTTACAGCCTGCAAGAGCGGCTGGCCCAAGCCGAACAGGAGATCGCCCTCCTGAAAGTGCAACGGGAAGAAGCCCAGCAAACTGCGCAACTGGCCACCACCCGTGCCGAACGAGCAGAAGCCAATCTGCACGCTCAGGAAGAGGAGGTACAGGCGTTAAAGGGCAAGCTATATCGCACCGAACAGCAACTGGCCATGGTGGCTCTCAATGAGTTGGAACTGTTGCTTGGCGATGGGCCGATGACTACATTCCAAGAGGCAGAACAGGCGATGGAAGCAGACGAGCAAGTACTAGAAGCTTTGCCTGCTTCTCTTTCCGAAACTGAGCGCATTTTGCGGGAGATCGATCAGTTTATTTCGGAGTTTTCCGAGCAGGCGAGACTCCAAGCGGCCTAAACAAGATTGAACTGGGCTTTGCCTCGGAGATCTCTAAAAATTAAGATCAACAAATCAACAATAAGGGCTGTCCCACAGGACAGCTTTTTTGTTTGTTGGGAAGGGATTGGGATCCCAGTTGAGGAGCTAGTCCTCCAACCAAGGCTGACAGCTACAGACCAAATTCCGATCCCCGTAGGCATTGTCAATGCGGCTGACGCTAGGCCAAAATTTGTTGGCTTTGACCCAAGGGGCTGGATAAGCCCCAACTGCACGGGAATAGGGGCGATCCCACGAATCCGCCGTCACTACTTCAGCGGTGTGGGGTGCCAGCTTGAGAGGGTTGTGTACGGGATCCGCTTCCCCCCGTTCGATGGCGGCGATCTCCTGGCGAATGGCGATCATCGCCTCACAAAAGCGATCCAACTCCGTCAAGGATTCACTCTCAGTCGGCTCCACCATCATCGTGCCCGCCACGGGCCAAGACACGGTCGGGGCATGAAAGCCATAGTCCATCAAGCGTTTGGCCACATCCTCCACCTCGATACCCGCGTTCTTCTTCAGGGGGCGCAAATCCAGGATGCACTCATGAGCTACCCAGTCATGGGAGCCTTTGTAAAGCACCGGGTAATAGGGATCCAAGCGTTTGGCAATGTAGTTGGCATTCAAAATGGCCACCTGGGTTGCGAGGGTAAGCCCGGCGGATCCCATCAGGCGAATGTAGGCCCAAGAAATGGGCAAAATACTGGCACTGCCCCAAGGGGCGGCACTGACGGGGCCACTGCATTCTGGCAAGAAGGGATGACCGGGCAGATAGGGCAACAAATGGGCCGCCACCCCGATCGGCCCCACCCCCGGCCCACCCCCCCCATGGGGAATGCAGAAGGTTTTGTGCAGGTTCAAGTGGCAGACATCCGCCCCCAACTCGCCGGGACGGCACACCCCCACCTGGGCATTGAGATTGGCCCCATCCATGTACACCTGTCCCCCGGCTTCATGCACAATCTGGCAAATGTCACGGATCCCTTCCTCAAACACCCCGTGGGTGGAAGGGTAGGTGATCATCAGGGCTGCCAGGTGCTCCCGATGTTGCTCCGCCTTGGCCCGTAAATCCGCCAGATCGATGTTGCCGGCTGCATCACAAGCCACGCTCACCACCTGCATTCCCGCCATCACTGCGCTGGCTGGGTTAGTGCCGTGGGCAGAGGTGGGGATCAGGCACACTTGCCGATGGCCTTCCCCTCGGGCCTGGTGATAATGGCGAATGGCCAGCAAACCGGCGTATTCCCCCTGGGATCCGGCATTGGGCTGCAAAGAAACTCCAGCAAAACCCGTGATCTCCGCCAGCATCTGTTCCAGTTGGGCAAATAGCGTTTGATAGCCGCGCGTCTGCTCGAGGGGGGCAAAAGGATGAATCTGAGCAAACTCCGGCCAAGTGACGGGGAGCATCTCCACCGTGGCGTTCAGCTTCATGGTGCAGGAACCCAACGGGATCATGGAGTGGGTCAGGGAGAGATCCCGGCTTTGCAGACGGTGGATATAGCGCAGCAGCTCCGTCTCGGAGTGGTAGCTGTTGAAAACGGGATGGGTGAGATAGGAACTGGTGCGCATCAAACCGGGGGGCAAACTCCGACTCAGATCGGGCAAGGGGTGAGCCCAGCCTTCAAGTTCCTCCAAGGGGAGATTGGATCCCCCAAATATCTGGAACAGATCCCAGACATCCTCAGGCGTGGTGGCCTCATCCAGGCTGATCCCCAGCGTTAGCTCGTTGATTGGCCGCAGATTCATCCGTTTTTGGGTGGCCCGAGCTTGAATCTCCTGGATCTGGGCCGGGGATTGGCCTTTCACCCAAAAGGTATCGAAAAAGTGCTCTGGCCCCACTGCATAGCCCAAATCACGGATACCTGCCGCCAACCCATGGGCTTGGCCATAGATCCTCAGAGCCATCTTCTGTAATCCCTTGGGGCCGTGATAGACGGCGTACATCGAGGCCATCACCGCCAGAAGCACCTGGGCTGTACAAATATTGCTGGTGGCTTTGTCGCGGCGGATGTGTTGCTCACGAGTTTGTAGAGCTAGGCGCAGGGCGGGGTTGCCCTGGGCATCTTGAGAAACACCTACCAAGCGTCCCGGTAGCAGGCGTTTGTGAGCCTCGCGGGTGGCAAAGTAGGCAGCATGTGGCCCTCCGTACCCGAGTGGGATCCCAAACCGTTGGGTGGAGCCGACCACAATATCTGCCCCCCATTCCCCTGGGGGTTTGAGTAGGGTAAGGCTGAGCAGATCGGCAGCCACCGTCACCAGGATCCCCTGCTGATGAGCCTGCTCCACCAGCTCCCGATAGTCACAAATCTCCCCGTAGGTGGTGGGGTACTGCAACAACAGGCCAAAACTCTCGCCCTCCAACTGGAACTCCCCCGGATCTGCAACACGAATCTGGATCCCCAAGGGCTCGGCCCGCGTCTGCAACACCGCCAACGTTTGCGGATGACAACCCTGTTCCACCCAGAAGATGTGGCTGCCTTTTGCTGCTAGCCCGTAGCTGAGAGTCATGGCTTCTGCCGCCGCCGTCCCCTCATCCAGTAAGGAAGCATTGGCGATCTCCATCCCCGTCAGGTCGATCACCATCGTCTGAAAATTCAACAGCGCTTCCAAGCGTCCCTGGGCGATCTCCGCTTGATAGGGGGTGTATTGGGTGTACCAGCCGGGGTTTTCTAGGATGTTGCGCTGAATCACGGGCGGAGTGAGACAGTTGGAGTAGCCCATGCCCAAAAACGACCGCCATACTTGATTTCGGGCAGCAATCCCCTTCAGCTCCGCCAACACCTGCTGCTCGGTGCGCAGGGATCCCAGCTTTAAGGGCCGAGCACTGCGAATCGCCGCTGGCACCGTCTTCTCGACCAGCTCAGTTAAGGAACTTAAGTCCAACACCTGCAACATCTGCTCGATCTGCTGCCGGTTCGGCCCAATGTGCCGCCCGATAAATTGTTCGGCCTGCTCAAGCAGCCCCAAGTCGGGGGAAGGGAGGGACTGCGGGATCCCCTGTGCAGAAGATCCATCCCAGCTTGGAAAGTCAAATTGAGTCGGGTGGAGAATAGCAGAGTCAGACATGATGCAAGGATAGAAGAAGATGCGGCGACAACAACTGTCTCCTGATCATAGTTGTTAAAAATTGTTTCTGGAGGGATTCAGATCCGGCCTCAGCCCTCGATTCGGGGTAGGGGGGATGAGACACTAAATGGTCGGAGGATGTTATCGCCCAATCAGATGAGAGTTTTGAACCCTGTTCGGAGAAGTGGTGTTATGCGTTTCCTGCTGTCCGCCCTAGTTCGCGTTCTGCTAGTCCTGTGCCTTTGCTTGACCCCCTTGGGGATCACGGTTGCCGCTCATGCTGCGGAACTACCCGCCGTGAAGCACCTGGATGCCCCGATTGATGTGAACAACACCATCTTGCGCAACTATCGCCAGCTGCCGGGCTTCTACCCTAACTTGGCCCGGACACTGGTGCAAAATGCGCCCTACGATAGCCTGGAAGATATTCTGCGGATCCCAGGTCTGACGGAGGAGCAAAAAGCCTTGATCAAGGCCAATGCGGAAAACTTCGTCATCGGCGAGTATCAGGAGGGGGCCAACCAATTGGAAAACCGCATCAACCAAGGCTACTACGGTTGATCCGCAGCCAAAAGCCACTGGGGGAATCGGCTTGTTTTGACGACCTCCTTACCGATTAAGGGGGAAGTGTGGCCTATGACAACGTTTGAAACTGTCCACCGAGACCCATCCGAGCCGATTGCCTCATTCCGTTAGCCTTCGATTGAGCTCTAGCTCCTGTTGTCTCGGAGTTCTTGTGCAACTTCACCTACCCGAATGGGCTACATGAAACTGCCACGGGTGCTGATCTGTGGCTATTATGGCTACGGCAACGGTGGCGATGAAGCGTTGCTGTTGGCCCTGATTCAGGAGCTCCAGCAGTTGCCCAACCCCGTGCAGCCGGTGGTGCTCTCTCGTCAGCCAGCCCAAACGGCAGCTAGCTACCCGGTATTGGCTTGCCCTCGCTTTAACGGGTTGGCTTTACAGCGTTGTTTACGGGAAGCCGAGGCTTTTGTTTGGGGTGGGGGTAGCCTCTTACAGGACCGCACCAGTTGGCGTAGCCCTCTCTACTACCTGGGGGTGATGGGCTTAGCTCAGCAACTGCGGCAGAAAACCTTCGCTTGGGCCCAAGGGATCGGCCCGTTGGATCGAGCTTGGATTCGCAATTTGGCACGGCGCTCCTTGGCGGGCTGTACAGCTATTAGTGTGCGGGATAGGATCGCCTCAGACTTACTGGAACATTGGGGGATCCCTCACCAAGTTGCCCCGGATCCGGTTTGGGGGCTGAAGTCGAAAACCTTACCCGAGTGGGAGGCATGGCCACAGCCCCGCATTGCCGTGGTCCTGCGTCAGCACCCTCAACTGACTCCGGCCCGCATCGAATCTCTGGGCCAGGGGTTGATGCAACTGCAGGTTTCTACTGGGGCTTATCTTCTCTTCATTCCCTTGCAACTGGCCCCTCAGGGATCCCCAGAGTTGGGGGCGGATTATCGCTTGGCTCAGGATTTGCAACAGCGAATGCCTGGCCATAGTCAGATCTTGGACATTCGGGATCCCTGTCTGCTCAAGGGGAGTTTTCAAGGGGCGCGGCTGGCGATCACAATGCGCTACCACGGGTTAGTAATGGCAGCTGCAGAGGGCTGTCGTTGCTTTGGTCTTAGCTACGATCCAAAGGTGAAAACCCTGTTGCAAGACCTGGGGATGCCCGGCTGGGATTTGCAGGAGATCCCGACCGATCCAGAAACTCTTCACCAGGCTTGGCTGACCTGCTACGAAAATGGGCCGGCTCTGAGCTCTGCAGAGATTGAAACGTGGGTGCAACGGTCGGCTCAACACGGCGAATGGCTCCGACAGCAGTTGAGTTGGGAGTAGCCTTGTTTGGATCCCTTCAGAGAGCCGCTTTACCCTGAAAGAAGGCAAAGTTCAGAGAACTTATCGCATGACCTCGCAAATTCATCCTCTCACCCGCGAACAAGTTCTGAGCGCGATGGTAGCCACCAGTGGATGCCTAGCACTCCTAGCCGGTCTGTGGAGTTGGCTGGGATCCGTACCCATCCCATTTTTTTGGGATCCGCTGGCGCTGCTCTGGGGTGTGGGGTTAGGCTTTGGCGTGGTGCTGATGAGCGAGATAGTTTACCGCCTCTGGCCTGACTATCGCCAGGCTGCCCGCACCTACTTGCAGTTAATTGTAGATCCTTTGCAGTGGGGGGACGTATTTTGGCTGGGCCTGTTGCCGGGCTGGAGCGAGGAATGGTTGTTCCGGGGCGTTTTGGTTTCGGTGTGGGTTGCTGGCCCCTTGGGTTGGGCGGGCGGGATCCTCTGCAGCAGTCTTTTGTTCGGACTATTGCATTTGCTGGAATGGCGGGGGTGGCCTTATGCCCTCTGGGCTAGTGGGGTTGGGATCCTGCTGGGGGTAGGGTTGTGGCTGTCAGGAAACTTGTTGGTCACCATTGTTGCTCATATCCTGACCAACTGGTCTGCCGCTCTGTGGTGGAAATATCGTCAATACACCTCTGAACGGTAGGCTGCCTTCCACCGCTTCTGCTTTGCCCTTTTGGGAGGAGTGATAGAGTTCATGCCGTCCCGTCCTTGGCTGCGTCAACTGCTGTGGGGATCCTTCTCCTGGATTAGAGTCGGACGCTCCCTAATCTTGATCGGGTTAGTGGTGTATGGCTACCTGATCTGGTTGGGATGGTTCTGGTCGGAACGGATGATCTTTCTGCCCCGGCCCTCTAGTTACCAAGATGGGGAGCAAATTCTCAAGCTGACCACCCGCGACGGTGTGTCGATTTCTGCAGTGTATCTGCTCAATCCCGCTGCCACTTATACCCTGCTCTACAGCCACGGCAATGCGGAAGATTTGGGCGATATTTTCCCCCGCATGCTCAGCCTGCAGCGACAGGGGTTTGGAGTTTTGGCCTACGACTATCGCGGCTATGGCACCAGCGAAGGGACTCCTTCCGAAGCAGGGGTCTACCTGGATATTGAAGCAGCCTATGCCTACTTGATTCGGCAAGGGATCCCACCGGAGCAGATCCTCGTCTACGGGCGCTCGGTCGGGGGTGGGCCATCGGTTTATTTGGCGGCCCAAAAGCCCGTTGGGGGGGTGATCCTGGAATCTACTTTTGTGACAACCTTTCGGGTGTTGACGCGCATTCCATTGCTGCCCTTCGACCGCTTTGATAATTTGAGTCGGATTCCCAAGATCGAATGTCCCCTCCTGATTTTGCACGGCACCGACGATGGCCTGATCCCCTTCTGGCATGCCCAAACCCTCTACCGAGCAGCACGGGATCCGAAACGCCTCATCCCCATTGAGGGGGCCAACCACAACGATCTGCTGCAGGTGGCCGGGGATGACTACTACAGCATCTTGCACCAATTTGTAGACGAGCTCGTGGATCCCTATCGAAAAGCTACTCCACTGAGATAGCAACTAGGTAGCGATTAACACAATGGTATAATGGTTCTATTTTGCCTGTTTACCGGAGGCAAAAGGGATCCCGGTTAGATCCTTTGGGGATGCTGGTTCTGCAGAAGCGGCTGCTATCGATGCACAGCAAGCAACGTTTTTGTCCTGTATTCCTGAGCGCCTCCTGGGATTTCTCCCTTGTTTTGTCGATCTCAAGCGGTGTTCAAGATGATCTCCTTGCAGGATATTTTCGGGGTTGAGCTGCTGGGCAACCCCTTGTGGAACTACCTCCTGGTCTTGTTCATCTTTGCGGCCGGGGTCTTTGTCATTCGTACGCTATTGCGGGGCTTGGTTTTGCAAACCTTGGCGGGCTGGCTCTCCAAGTTAAACGGGATCCCGCTCGATACCCCCGTTCGTTTGGTGGAGCGCTACTTGATCCCGCTGCTCTATCTGGGCTTGGTTTACGTCTGTTTGAGCAGCCTGAACTTGGCCACCGTCCTGCGCCAGACCCTGGATATTCTGGCCACCATCATTGCTACCTATTTTGGTATTAACCTCCTGAGTGCCAGCGTCGAATATGGCCTGCGCATTTACCTAACTAGCAAAAAAGGCGATGCCACCACCGAGCAAAGTCTGTTGTTGCTCTCCCCGATGATTCGAGTGGTGTTTAGCCTGATCGGGGTGTTGTTTTTGCTGGACAACCTGGGTTTTGATGTGGCGGCACTGGTGGCCAGCTTAGGCATTGGGGGCATAGCCATTGCCTTGGCAGCCCAAGGGGTTTTGCAGGATCTGTTCAGCTACTTCTCAATTTTGATGGATCGGCCCTTCGAGATCGGCGACTTTGTCATTTTAGGCGACTTTATGGGATCTGTCGAATACATCGGCATCAAAACCACCCGCCTACGCAGCCTCAGTGGTGAACAGATCATTATAGCCAATACCGACATGACGGGATCCCGAATTCGCAACTACAAACGCATGCAACGACGACGAGTGGTGTTTGGCTTTAGCGTCGCCTATAAAACTCCCTCCGAAAAGCTGCAGGAGATCCCGCAACTGGTGAAACAGATCATCGATGCCGAGGCCAACGCCCAGTTTGATCGCGCCCACTTTGCCGCCTACGGAGATTTCAGCCTTAACTACGAGGTGGTCTACTATGTGCTCAGCCCCGACTTTAACCTCTATATGGATGTGCAGGAACGCATCAACCTCGCCCTGAAGCAAGCCTTCCAGGAACGGGGCATTGAATTTGCTTACCCAACTCAGTTACTTTACTTGAATCTCCAGCAGCAGGCTGCTCTCCCCAACGCTACTTAATCGCTACTTGAGATCAGTTAAGCCCCATGCCTCCGATCCAAGTGGGGATTTCTGAAGAAAATGATAGATAAAAATCTATTGGTTTAACATGATATTTCGGCATTATTCAATGGTAATCTGCCGATAGTGCTTATGGATTTCTGGGCATGTTGAGCCAAGCGAAAGAACAACAGTCTGATGGCGGGAAATTTTTGTATTGGCGTCGGCGTCTGAGCTTGGACAACTGGCGCGGGGATCTCTTTGGCGGGCTGACAACCGCAATTGTCTCGCTGCCGATGGCTCTGGCCTTCGGGGTAGCATCTGGGGCGGGGCCGGTGGCGGGGCTGTATGGGGCAGTGTGTGTTGGCTTTTTTGCGGCCCTGTTTGGCGGCACCCCCACCCTAATCTCGGAGCCCACCGGGCCGATGACGGTGATGATGACGGCGGTGATCGCCAATGTGATGGCTCGCTATCCGGATCAGGGGTTAGGGCTGGCCTTCACGGTGGTGATGCTGGGGGGGCTGTTTCAACTGTTGTTTGGGGCTCTAAAGCTGGGGAAATACATCACCCTCATGCCCTACAGCGTTATCTCCGGCTTCATGTCGGGGATCGGCTGGATCATGATTTTGTTGCAGATCCCGCCCATTTTGGGCCATGTCAATCGGGGAGGGGTGATCGGGGCGGTGCAGAACCTGCCGGAGTATCTGCTCAACCTCAAGGGGCCGGAACTGGGGTTGGGGCTACTGACGATCGGGATCCTCTTTTTTTACCCCAAGCCTTGGCGACGAGTCGTGCCGCCGCAGTTGGTGGCCCTGTTGGTGGGAACCCTAGTTGCCAGCCTGTTCATGGCCGATCTGGATTTGCGCCGGATTGGCCCCATTCCCACCAGTTTGCCGCAGTTGCAATGGCCGCGGTTGCCCCTATCTTCTTTTGCCAGCTTGGTTCTAGATGGGGTAGTGCTGGGGATGCTGGGCTGCATCGACACCTTGCTGACGGCAGTGATTGCCGATAACCTGACCCGCACCCGCCACGACTCGGATCAAGAGCTGATTGGGCAAGGGATCGCCAATATCGTCTCCGGTTTGCTGGGGGGGTTGCCGGGAGCTGGAGCAACCATGGGTACGGTGGTGAATATCCAGTCTGGCGGACGTACCCCTTTGTCTGGTATGACCCGAGCCGGGATCCTGTTGATGGTGGTGTTGTTTGCGGCTCCCCTCACCCAAGGGATCCCGATGGCGGTGTTGGCGGGGATTGCCCTCAAGGTGGGGGTGGATATTCTCGATTGGAGCTTCCTGAAGCGGGCCCATCGGCTTTCCCTCAAGGGGGCGGCGATCATGTACGGGGTGATGTTCATGACGGTGTTCGTGGACTTGATCGCAGCGGTGGGTGTAGGGGTATTTGTAGCCAATTTGCTCACCATTCAACGCCTGAGCGAAATCCACTCGGAAGAGGTGAAGGCTATTACCGATGCGGATGATGCGGTTGAGCTCACTCCGCAGGAGAAAACGTTGCTGCGGCAGGCCCAGGGTCAGGTGCTGCTCTTTTACCTGAGTGGGCCGATGATCTTCGGGGTTTCACAAGCCATTTCCCGGCAACATCAAGCGGTCGCCTCCTGTCAGGCCTTGGTGCTGGATTTGTCGGATGTGCCGATGCTGGGTGTATCAGCAACGCTATCGTTGGAAAATGCCATCCGAGATGCCCTGGATCAGCGTAAGCAGGTGTGGATCGTCGGAGCCAAGGGACGAATCCGGCAGCGTTTGGAAAACTTGCACCTGCCCATTTCGGCAGAGCGGTTTGTGGACAGCCGTGAGTTGGCTCTCGCGGAGGCGGTCACGCAGTTGGGGTTACAGCTGCAGCCTAGTCCATTGGTTTGAGCGGGAGCTTCGGATGGATTTGGTAGGGGTTCCCTGGGTGAGGGTCTTTGAATTTTGAATAAATTTAAATAAAGATGAATGAAGAGCCGCAGGCAATCCGGATCCCGTCGGGGCTGTTGGCCCTGCTGGCTGGGCTGCCTTTGCTCCTGCTGGTGATTTGGAATGTGACCGATCCGATCCCCCCCGCTTGGGATGAGGCTCAACATCTGTTGCAGGCACAAGCCTTTGGTGCTCATTTGCAGCGCTTTCGCTGGGATCCCCTCTGGTGGGATCAATTTTTGCACTTGAACCAGCGCTACCCGCCGTTGACCTATTGGTTGGGGATCCCGTTGGCAGTATGGCATCCCTTCAGTCGGGCGGATGGGCAGTTGCTCAACCTGCTGGCGTTGGGGATCCTGGCTGGAGTGACGCAGCGAATCGGCTGGCGGGCCTATTCCTCGAGGGGGATCGGTTGGCTGGGGGCAGGGTTGCTGCTCCTGTATCCGGGGATCACCTCTCTAGCCCACGTGTATATGTTGGAGCTGGTGCTGGTGTTGACCGTGACACTGGCCTTTTGGGCAATGCTCAGTTACTGGCAGGATCCTTCCTGGAAGGCGGGGGTAGGGGTAGGGGCGGCGGTGGCGGCGGTGCTGTTGACGAAGTGGACGGGGGTGTTGTTTTTGGTACTCCCCTTGGGGGCGTTGGTGGGTCGAGCTTTGCTGAGGGGGCGAAAGGGGAAAGGGTGGCATAGAGGGTGCGTCAGGCTCCGGCCCACAGGGATCCCTTTGGCAGAAATGGGACTGGGTATGGGGGTAACGCTGCTGCTCTGCTGGCCTTGGTACGGAGCCAATTGGCTGTTTGTGCTCAGCAATGGGTTTGGCTATACCAGCACCGCCCACTACTACATCACCTGTGCCGCCGGATCCCTGTGTTGGTGGACAAGTTACCTGCGCCTGTTGCCACAACAGATGGGCCCGGTTTTATGTGGGTTACCGCTGTTGACGCTGTGGCCTTGGGGATGGAATCCCTCTCTGGGGGTGAGAGCATTGAGCAGTTCTGTAAAAGCTTTCTTCAGGGCTGCTGCCTTAGGATCTCCCTCAGGAGCCAAACGCCATGCGCCAAGGCACCGCTGGCGCCATCAGGGGGTGGCGGCGCTATGGGCCACCTATGGGTCGGGCTACTTGCTTTACACACTGGTGGATATTAAAGATGTTCGCTTCACCTTACCTCTGTTGCCTCTACTGGCGGTGCTCTCGGCGGGCGGGATCCAGCAGGCTGGGCAATGGTTACAGGAGCGCTCACACGCTTCACCCCTGTGCCAGCGTCTGCATCGAGCCTGGCCTTGGTTTGGGCTGGGGTTGGGATCCCTGGCTTTGTGGAGCTTTGGGCAACCCTTGACGCCGGGGGTTGCTCCCTTGTGGACGGGGATACAGATGCAATGGCAGGGGCAGCACCCCGAGCAAGAGCTGACGGATTGGATCAGGTCTTTGGTGCAGCCGGGGCTAACCACTACCCTGGGGGTTCTTCCTAATACAGAACTCATCTCCCCTGAAACCCTCACCTATCTGGCCAGTCTGCACAACTGGCCCCTGACTTTTCGCGCTGCCGGACAAACCCCTTGGCCAGAGCTGGAGCTGTCGTTGCTGGATGGGTTTGTCGATGCTGAAGGAGAGATGGGGATCATCGGCCCCTACGGCCCGGCCAAAGCCCAAATTCGCCATAGCCTGAACCAGAGCCCGGAGTGGCGTGCCGAGCCGCTTGTGCATCTCCCCTCTGTGGGTAACGTGCGAACCTATCTTTCCAGATTGGAACGGGTGAAGCTCCAGGATCTGCCCGACGGGGCGGTGGAGGTGGAACTGAAGCAGATCCTCCCCCGGCTCGATTTGGGGATCCCGGCTTGGCAATTGCACTGGCAAGGCTCAGCAAGGGATTTGGCGCAAACGCTGGTGTGGGCAGAACTGGAGGATGAAGAAGGGCAAGTTTTGGCTGAAGGAGCTTGGGTGCTGGGGCAAACTCGTCTGCAACCGAACCAAGTGGGCACTTGGGCTGTGAATGAGATTTTCACCTTGCCCACAGAAGCCTCTGGGAATGGGACTTTGCACCTCACCTGGCAACCGCCGCAAGGGATCTGGCAACATCGGAGCCAGCCTTGGCCGGGAGGAATCCAGGGCACATTGACCAAGGGATCCCAATGGTTACGGGATCCCCTCATTCCGCTGCGATCGGCTGCTGATGCGGCTGCCCATGGCAATTTGGAGGGGTTATCCCTCTACCTGAATGCCTGGACAACCCTGCAGTACCCGACTTTTCTGACGGATCCCGATCGCGCCCTGACCGGCAAGTTGTTGCAGGGAGAATGGCAACGGGCCACCCAGCGAGGGGATTTAGCCCGGCAAATTCAAAGCCACTACCAACAGGGGTTGATGCTGGTGGCGCTCCTACAACCAGACTCCGCCCAGGCTCACTTTCAACAGATTGTAGAGTTGGATCCTGAGGATAATTGGGCACGGGCTTATCTGGCGTTTTTGCGGGTGCTCTTTACCCATAAGGTTGAGGGCTGGGCAGGATTACAAGCGGAATTGGTGTATTTGGTGCAGCCATTGTGTCAAGCAGGAGATCCGGAGCTGACCTTAGCTTGGGTTTGCTCTCTTTTGCCATCGTTCGCATCAGCAGCGCCTTGGCGCGGTACATCCAGCTCCATCTGAGAAATTTCCATCTGAGAAACTTCGGACAGGAGAAAATCGGCGAAGGCCCCGGCAACTACAGAAAGACGTTTTGAGCGCAGGTAAACCAAATACCAGGAGCCGTAGATGGGAAACTCCTCCACATCCAAAATCGCCAAATGATGTTGCCAACCGCCCAGGGCCAACACATGCTGAGACAAAACGGAAATGCCTAGCCCGCCGACAATGCCTTGGCGAATCGCTTCGCTGCTACCCAATTCCATCCGGATATTTAGCGTCAGGTTGTGCTTGTCAAACAGCCGCTGCACCGCCATTCGAGTGCCAGATCCGGGTTCGCGGGCTAAAAAAGGCTCTTGGGCGATGCGTTCTAAGGGGATCCTCTTCTCTCCCACCAGAGGATGATGAATCGGGGCCATCACCATCAACGGATTTTCTAGAAATGGGCGAGCCACAACATCAAGATCTTCCGGCGGCATCCCCATGACGTAGAGGTCGTCCATGTTGTGGGCGATGCGATCCAGAACCTGCTGACGATTAATCACCTTGAGGGCCACATCGATGCCGGGGTACTGCTGGCAAAAAGGCCCTAACAAACGTGGAATAAAGTATTTGGCGGTGGTGACAACCCCGATGCTGAGGCGCCCTTGTTTCAGGCCCTTTAGATCCGCAAGGGTCATCTCAAATTGATCCAGCTGCTCAAAAATCTTGCCACAGGTTTGGTGTAAGGCCTGTCCGGCCTCGGTCAAGTAGAGCCGCTTGCCCACCTGTTCAAACAAAGGCAGCCCTACTGCCTTACTCAGTTGCTTGATCTGCATAGAGATAGTGGGCTGGGTCAGATACAGCTCTTCGGCAGCACGGGTAAAGCTGAGATGACGGGCAGCCACCTCAAAGATTTGCAGTTGATGCAGGGTGATGGCCTTCATTAGGAATCAGGAAATACCTAAGTTTTACTCATTTATCATAGACTGAAATCTATGTCTTGATCCATGCTTCACGCCTTGGGGCATCAAAGAAGATACATAGAATTATAGTTATATAGTTATTTAATTATTTATCTTGATGTCTCTTAGGTTCCAGTCTCAGGATCCCCCGGTGCATAGGCCAGCCTTATTTAGGTCTTGGCAACATTCCCCAGATTTTCACAAAGGCAGGCTAGGGTAAGAAAGTCTGGCTATACAGCCTTTTCCAGCGTTACCTGATACAGACCTGATAAGCAGATTCAGGTCAATCCCTTGCTCCGTAAGGTTTTTTGCCTAGCTCAAGGGCCTGTGTGAAGTCGGAAAAGGCTGTAGGAGGGCTATTTCTTCACCCAAGTCCAGCTGTCTGTTCTCGATAGGGGAGGGTTTAACCATGAGCTTAATTGGCAACATCATCTGGTTGATCTTCGGGGGCTTTCTAACGGCTCTGGGTTATATCTTGGGGGGATTAAGTCTTTGCCTGACGATCATTGGCATTCCTTTTGGTTGGCAGAGTATCAAGCTGGGATTCGCGGTGCTCACCCCCTTCGGTCGAGAGGTGGTGGAGTATCCCGATGCCAATAGCCCGTTGCTGCTGATCTTCAACGTGATCTGGCTGTTGCTGTTCGGCTGGCCCTTGGTGCTGAACCATCTATTTTGGGCCTTGATTTTGGCAGTCACCATTATCGGGATCCCGTTTGCCAAGCAGCATATGAAGTTGATCATCCTGTCGTTGTTGCCCTTTGGTCGGGATCTCCGCTGAGGAATTGTGTGGACTTGTTTGTGGATTTATTGAAGAGTGTTTCTAAAACATTCAATCTGCTCGAACTTCCCTGGCAAAGCCGCAAGAATTGGACTGAGAGGAGTTGACTGTGATCTGAATCACCCTCAGCTAGGGGATCCCATCACCGACGGTTTGAGCGGGGAGCGAGAGACTAAAACCATTGCAGGACGTTGCAGGAGGAGGAAGGCCATGCGTATCATCTGGATCGCAGTGGTGGCCAGTATGTTGGGGTTGTTGGCGGTAATGCCCTTTGCCCAGTCGGATCCCCAGGAAGAATGGCTGGGAGAACAATGTGCCGCAGATGGGCCGGTCATTTGTCTGGACTAAAGCTTTTCATGTTCAGAATTTTATTGGCCCATGAGGGCTACTGCGAGCGCAGCCACTGGGTTAGCAATGCCTCAATCAGCTCTGAGAGATCTTGATCCGATTCCAACAGAATTCGTTTGACGGCGCGGTGGGTGTCTTTGGGAATATACGCGGTAAGTTTGATGTACTCAGAGCTGTTGGGCTTGGGGGGGCGAAGAGGTTCGGGAGGCTCCGGTGGCTCGGGGGCAAGAGTGTTGTTGTCGGGAATTTTATAGGCTTGGGCGCTTAACTTTTTCGGGGCAGGACGAGAAGGGATCCCTTCCGGTTGTATATCCAAGAGGCGCTCAAACTTGCTCATGACAGGATCTCCCCACCCACAGCGACATAATCTGACCAGGCTTGCTTAGCTCTAGCTTCTGGGATCTCGTTAATACAAACCCCCTCGAGGGCAGCCCGTTGAAAGGCCACCGTGCGGCGGATGGAATTTTGGTAGAGGGGGATCCCAGCCTGTTTCAAAAAACTGCGGGCCTCGGCCCCATCCCGGTTGGGCCAGGGAGGAATCAGGGTGAGCAAAACCCGGTAGTGCTTTGCCCCTAAGCGCTGGAGCGCATCGGTGGTCAGCATCAGGGCATCCAAGGCCAAGGCATCGGGGGAACAGGGCAAGACCAACAGGTCACATCGCTGGGCCAGGGCGCGCAACTGTTCGGGGGTAGGGCGGGCTGGGGTATCGATCACCGTATGGTGGAAACCCGTGGGTGTCGGTGTGGTGGAGTCCCCAGCCAGCACTTTGATGGGAAAGTGGGATCCCCGTTCCGCCCAGCGAGAGGCCGAGCGATTCCGATCCGCATCGATCAGCAACGTCATTTGTGGCGTGCCGGACTCTGGCGCACCTTTTTCCTGCTGGAGGTAGAGGGCCAAATGCACCGCCGTGGTGGTTTTGCCCACACCCCCTTTAAATCCTAAGACCGCAATATTCATCGGGCCACACACACTCCCACCCCGGTTTTACTGCCCAATTGCACGGGCGGCAAGGGGGAAGGGGTTACCCATTGCCGTGCCGCAGACTACGGGTTCTGGCTAGAACGGTGCCGCCTAGAAGCGCATGAAGTTTCCCCAGAGCCGTAATCGACAGAATCTGCAAATGAGGTATTGTAATGCTTGCCTCAGCACTACGCTTGTGGATCGCCCCCAGTGAAGTGGCATCCTTTGTCTACAGGTTTCGTCCTATCCCTAGCTGTATGCTCTAGCCCTATCCTAAAAACCCCCTCCCTTTTTTGGAGAAGCCAGCCATGCCCTACCGATCCGGGTCACTTCCCTCCCTAAGCTCTGCTCACTCTTGGAACCTGCCTTTGGGGCTCTGTCTTGCCCTAACCTTGAGCGCCTGCGGCGGCGGCGGCTCCAGTCGCTCCCTCCCCCCTGCCCCTGTTCTCTCTACCGGACGCATTGAGGGATCCCATTTTGATGACTTGAACGGCAATGGTCTACGGGATCCGGGAGAGCCGGGGCTACCGGGCATTACCACCTTCCTGGACTTGAATGGCAATGGCCGCCTCGATGCGGGAGAACCAAGTGCAACCAGTGATGCCAGCGGCAATTTCCGCTTTTTTGACCTCCCCCCTGGCACCTATCGCGTCACCGCCATCTTGCCGCCGGGGCGGGTCTTTACCACACCGCGCTCTGGCTTAGGGCTAGAGCAAATTATTGGGGGCACCAACGCTCCCGCGGGGGCCTTTCCTTGGATGGTGGCCTTGGTGTTTGCAGATCGACAGGATCCGTTTCAGGGGCAGTTTTGTGGGGGATCCCTGATTACACCGGAATGGGTGCTCACAGCGGCCCATTGTTTCTTTAACAATCAAGGTCAGCAGGTGGTGAACACCCAAAATCTGGATCTGTTACTGGGCACCAACCGCCTAGAAGTTGGAGCCGGCCAGCGCATTCGTGCTGCTCAAATTGTCATCAACCCTGGCTACAACCCCCAACTGGGAGAACCAGGGGGCAACGATATCGCCCTAGTACGCCTGTCTCAGCCTATTTCCTTGGCTACCCTGCCTCTGGTGCAGCCGAACCAAACCAACCTAACAGCCCCCGGCACTGCCGCCACCATCATCGGCTGGGGAGCTACCTCTCGCCCTGCCGGTCAGGAACCCAGCGGTTTTCCCAGAGATTTGCAGCAAGCCACCGTTCCCATTGTGTCCAATGCAGAGTGCAACGCGCCACAATCCTACGATGGCACCATCCTTGACAGCATGTTGTGTGCCGGCTTTCCTCAAGGGGGAGTGGATTCTTGCCAGGCAGATAGCGGTGGTCCTTTGATCGTGCCTAGTGGTGATGGCTTTGCCCTGGCGGGGATCACCAGCTTTGGGGTCGGTTGTGCTCAGCCCAATTTCTTTGGGGTGTATACTCGTGTGTCCAGTTTCTCGGGTTTTGTACAGTCGGTGATTGGCAGCACACCCACCCCAAGCCCAACTCCAACAGTTACTCCTACCCCTGGGGCAACCGCTTCATTCACTGTGAATTTAATCGGGGGTGAGGTGGTTTCGGGTCTCAACTTTGGCAGTCGAGCCCAGTAAATCCGGGCAATAGCACAGGGATGGTTTATTATAAGAATCCCGGTTTTTCTTCAATACATCTTCAATACAATAAATTCGACGGAGGAGATGGATCCTTTATGACCCAGGTGACGATTGGCGAAAACGAAGGTATCGAGTCTGCACTACGCCGATTCAAGCGTCAGGTTTCTAAGGCAGGCATCTTACGGGATCTGCGCAACCATCGGCATTTTGAAACCAACTTGGAAAAACGCAAGCGCAAAGCGGTGGCTGTCCGACGGAACCGCCGCAAAACTATGGCTTAAGAGCGGCTACAGCCTCAAAGTTTAGCGCTGGGATCCTGAATGGGGCTAGCCTCCAGGGATCCGCTTAGCACATCAATTTCTAGCATTAACTCTTCTCCAGCGTAAATCTCAGGCAGCGGGGCAAAAGGTGCTGAGCGTTGAATGGCGCTGAGCACGGCTGCATCCAAAAGGGGATCTTCCGAGGGGGTTTTCAGGCGCAGTTCCCGCAGGGATCCCTCTCGATCTAGGCGAAGTTGTACCACCGTCAAGTAGGAGCCAGCAGCTCGCTGTACCATCCAGTGTTGGCGAACTTTCTCTTGCAGCTGTGCTAGGTAGGTTCCCCAGTCTAAATCGGCGACAACATCTAAGCTGGGTGGGCCTGATTCTTCGGCTTTGGGGTTTAGGGATCCCTGGTTTTGGGATTGGAAAAGGCTTTCTGGGGCAGGCAAAAGCGTGCTGAGGGATTCCTTTTGCTCGTTTTGCCAAGTGGCATCCTGTGCTGGTGGGGTGGGTCGGGGCTCTGCCTGTGCCAGCAGATGCGGTTGGGGGAGAGACTCTAGGGGGGAGGCTGCTTCTGAGGGGGAGAGGCTTGCGTCAGGTTGAGAAACCACTGGCGAGTTCGGGGGAACTACGGGTGGATCTGGGAATGTGGCAGGTTTACCAACGTCGGCTGGGGTTGAGAGCAGGCTGTGCAAATGTTGTTGATACTCCTGCAGAGGTTCTCGTTGTTGGGAAGATAGGGACAGTGTATCCAGCCATCTTTCTGTCAGTTGTAGGGCCTCCACCCAATCGTGATCAGCCACGGCATCCTCTAAGGCGGATTCAAACTGTTGCTGGTGCTGAGGCGTGAGGGGGCGTGGAGGTGAGGGGACTTCGGGGATATCTGCGGGTGGAGGGAGGAGGGGCTGCCCTCGATGGGTCAAAGACTGGGCCGAAACTTCAGGAAGAACGGCTGATGAAGAGGAGCTTGTCTCAACTTCAAAATCAAACCAGTCTCTGGGGCTGGCCACTTGCGAGTGCCGTACCGATAGGTAGGGATCCCGTAGGTCAGAGATTCCCGATGCACGGGCAGAGATAGGGGCCATAAAATCCGGTTCTGGGGGAGGCTCAGCTTCCACCTCTACCCACTGAAAAGAAATGATCTCCACCTCCTCTGGGATCCCCGGCTGCCAGCCCATAAGCCCGATGGGGAGAAGATGCAACCCCGCCGAAAGGAGATTGGCCAAGCCCAAGCGCCAGGGCAGAGAACGGCGTTCTTGTTGTCGTTTTTCCTCGGAGCGGCTCTGTTGGGGAGAGTCGCTGAGATGGTCGTCCCCTGCCTGCCCCATTTGCTGTGGGGGTGAACCTATATCGGTGGTGCCTTCTAGAGCAAAAAGTCTGGGAAATCTTTTGGGATCCTCCTCCCATTCGTTTGGGATCCCGGCCTTGGCCATGTCTTGGTCTTGATCAGCAGAGTGGGATCCCTCTAACCCTGGTTGATCCTCTGTTTGCACTGTGCCACTCCTCCTCACAACCCCATCCCAACAGGTTTCTGTCGGTTAGGCAGCCTCACACTCCTGTGGGGCCAGAGCGTGGCCCCCCCTTGATCAATAGCTCATCCCTGCGCAAAAGGGCAGTTGTCTGGAGAGAAATCCTCACATTGCGGTGCGGGAAAGCTGTGTTGGTGAATACGGATTTCCGTTGTTCCAATGACTACTATCTTTGCTGAGGGCAACTGTTTGGGCCACTTAGGCTCACGAAAAGCTTGCCCAGTTTATAAAAACATTCATCGATTCCCTACTGGTGGAGTTGGTTCATGCTTGTTACTCAGCAACCCGTCCTGAAGCGGTTTTGGTACCCTGTAATCCCGATATCGGCCCTAGAAGCTGGCCCACAAGCTTTTACGTTGCTGCAGACTCCACTGGTGCTCTGGCTGGACGAGTCAGGGCAACCTTGCGCTGTTTTGGATCGCTGCTGCCACCGCTCCGCTCAACTCTCCAAGGGGATTGTCTGCAATGGCCATATCCGCTGCCCTTATCACGGTTGGGAGTTCGAGGGTTCAGGAACCTGTGTGAAGGTGCCACAACTTACCGAAGATTTCATTCCGCGTACCTACAAGGTGGAAGGGTTTTGCTGTCAGGAGCGCTACGGCTATGTTTGGGTAGCCCTGGCGGATCCGCTAACAGATATCCCCGAAATTCCTGAGGTGGCGGATCCCCAGTTTCGCCAAATTCACCAATTTTACGAAGTTTGGAAATGTGCCGGCCTACGTCTGATGGAAAACTCCTTCGACAATGCCCACCCTCACTTTGTTCATCAAAACAGCTTTGGGGTCATTTCCGAGCCTGTACCGCCCGAGCTCGATAGCTTTGAAGAGCTGGAATATGGTCTGCAGGCGACCTCGGTTTTGCCGGTATTCAATAGCGATATCCAGAAGCAGAACTTAAAAACGACAGAGGATCGAACAGTGCGCATCCTGGAAAGCACTTGGTTTATGCCCTTCAACCGCAAACTTAAGATCTCCTATCCCAACGGCCTTATTCACATCATCTTTACAGGGGCTACTCCCATTGATGACCAGACTTCACAGGTGGTGCAGTTCTGTGTGCGCAACGATGCCGAGGCGGAGGTGAGTGCCGAGAGCATCATCGCCTTCGATCGCCAAGTCACGCTTGAGGATCAACTGATTTTGGAGGGAACCGACTATGATGTTCCTCTCGATATCAAAGTGGAACAGCACATGTTCACCGACAAGCCTGGTATCGTCATGCGTCACAAGCTAGCCGCCCTATTGAAGGCTCACGGCGAGGCTGAAGTGCGGAGGGGTTAAGGTGGGTTGAGATCCGGATGCCGTAGGAGATTTGGTCAAAGAGGGATATGAGAAAGAAGCTGCCAATCCTGACAATTCAGCTACATTGCCCGATGGCACACGAGTGGAAGATCTAGAAGAAAGTAGGGGCGCTTGGGCTATGCTTTGAATATTCACCCGCCTGCGACACGGCATGGACAACACCCCGGCCAAACCTGATGGGAATCTCAAAACCCCTGAGCTGATTATTCGTCCCGCCCAACTAGGGGATCTAGAGGCGGTGGAAGAGATCTTTGCCGAAGCTTTCGATGAAGAGTACGGTAGCCGCTCAGTCGATATCCGTCGGCAAGTGCGTCGGTTGCGCCAGTGGTATGGGCCACTGAAGACTCTTAGCCTGTTTCCCAATCGGTTTCAGCACATGTTTACAGTACATGTGGCGGAGCTAGAGGGGAAAATTCAGGGGGTCATCCAGGTTTCTCCGTTTAATCATTCCCGCAGCACCTGGCGGGTAGATCACATTGCGGTGGCCAGCTCTGCTCAACGGCAAGGGGTGGGATCCCGGCTGCTCAAGCACTGTATGGAACACTTCCGCGAGGCCCATACCTGGATCCTGGAGGTGAACATCCATAATAAGGGGGCAATGGCTCTCTACCGACGCAATGGTTTCCAACCCCTGGCCCAGATTACCTATTGGTCGATCCCCGTCGAGATCCTCACGGCCTTGAGTCAGCATGAGCCTAAGCTGCCCAATTTGGTGCCGGTGACCAATCGGGATGCCTACGCCATCTATCAGTTGGATACGGGATCCATGCCTGCCAATGTCCGTCAGGTGTACGACCGCGAGGTGAGCGATTTTCGCACCAACCCCCTGGATTGGGCTTTGGAGCGAGCCAAACGCTCCATCAGCCAGACGGAACGGGTGGAAGTGTGTGTCTACGAGCCGGAGCGCAAAACCGCCATCGGTTACTTCAATCTGAAGCTGGATCGCACCGGGCAGCAACCCCATGTGGCCAAACTGACGGTTCACCCCGCCTACACCTGGCTCTACCCCGAGTTAATGGCCAAAATGGCCCAACTCACTCAGGAGCTTCCACCTCAATCTCTGGCCTTGGCCTCCACCGATTACCAGCCGGAGCGGGAGGAGTTTTTGCTCAAGCTCGGGGCCCAGGATTTAGAGCGAACCCTGCTTATGTCCCGTTCGGTGTGGCATAAAATCCGCGAGAGCCGCTTCAGTTGGGATAATGCCTATATCAACGCGATGCTACGCGGGTTACAGGTGAAACAACCGGTACCGGAACGGTTTGAGGGGCCTGGAGAAGGCTGGCTGGAGCACTACTTCCATCCCCTTCACCGGCCAGAGGCGGATCCCCACTCGGATCAGAACCTTTCTTCCGAGCCTCCCCCACCCCCTAGTCAAAACCCCAGCTAGCACTTGTGAAGAATTCGAAGGACAACTCAGCTGTGGAGACTTCTTGGCGAGCTCTGCTCCAAGCGGCGCTACACCGCAACCGTAGTGATCCCGGTGCGCGATATCTACAATTGGCTACAGTGGATCCCCGAGGGCATCCGCGCAACCGTACGGTGGTTTTCAGAGGGTTTTTGGAGCAAAGCGACTGCATTCAGTTGGCGGTGGATGGTCGTAGTGAGAAGATCCGACAGATTGCCCACTGCCCCCACGCCCAGATCTGCTGGTACTTTGGCAAAACCCGCGAACAATTTCGCATTGCTGGTACTCTTCAGGCTATCACCGCCGATCACCCGGATCCCCAAGCCCTAGATCAGCGGCAACACCTGTGGCAACAGATATCTGAGAAAGGTCGGCTGCTGTGGTTTTGGCCGGAACCTAAGGCCCACCTTGCGCCGTCAGAGACTTTCTTGCAGGAGTTGTCACCGGACAAGGCGGCTATGCCTCCGGATACCTTTGTGGTTTTGTGGCTGGATCCAACGGAGGTAGATCATTTGCAACTGAAAGGGGATCCGATCTATCCCCAGTTGCGGACGGTATATGAGCGCAGCCCCCACGGGTGGCAATATCGGGTAGTCAATCCTTAAAAAGGCTCCTTTGAAGGGATCCCAATCTATTCCCGGTTACTCCTGAAACAGCCTCTTGTGAATAATAGGCTTCCCTTTTTTTTCCATGACCCGCTGCCAGAATAGACGTGTTAACGTAGCTGAACGATCGCCTTGCAGCACGCTAGATGCTCACTCTACCCGTGGTGGGGTTGTGGCTGGCAGGCTTCTTCTAACCCGACACATAGCACTCTTGGTCGCAGTGGCCCCAATGTCCCCCTTGATCCGCTCATTTTCTGCTTTCGTCGCCGAATCTGTTGCCTCTCTTTGTGTTGTGAGTTCTGGTGGGCCACCGATGGACATGGCTTTGAGAGGTAAGCTGCGTCAGGGATTCCTGTTTTGGGTTGTGGCCTTGCTTTGGATGGGCGCTCCCTTTCAGAATTTGAGGGCGCAAACTTTGGGGGAGCCTGTTCCAGAATTGCTAGAAGATCCCCTTGAGGGAGATGTTGCTCCTGGTTTGGAGCCTTCGGTGCCCTCGCAGGGGACGACCACCTCCGCCCGTACAGGATCCTTTCGCGTCGGCAATCGCACCCCCTATCCGATTCGGTTAGTGATCTTGATGCGCGGTGGCGAACGGCTGATCAACCCAGAAACGGCCCACTGGGATTTTGCCCCTGGAGAGGGCGGTAGCGAAGGATTGGTGCTCAGTTTGGGGGAAGAGCCGCTGCAAATTAGCCCTGGCGACATTGTGGTGGCCTTTACCTTGGATGGTACCCGCCGTTACTGGGGTCCGAATGTGGTGGGAGAATCTCTGGCCCCGTTCTGGAATGGGGAGAGCAGTTCGTGGTCGATGATTCTGCAGCCTTGATCGATTCTGCACAGCGGATCCCTTTCGCGCCAGCGGAACGAAGTTCTCTGATCTACCGTCGGTTTGGGCGCACTGAGCAGCAGATCTCCGTTTTCTCTCTGGGCAGTATGCGCTTGGTGAATGTGCCCCCTGCCCAGGCTCAGGCCACGGTTGAGGCTGCCATCGCAGCCGGGATCAACCACATCGAAACCGCTCAAGCCTATGGTCATGCGGAAGCGTTTCTGGGGGAGCTCCTACGGGCATTGCCTATTCCACGCCACCAGTTGATTCTGACCAGTAAACTCACCCCCACAGCTCAGTTGCAGGAGCAGCTTCAGGGATCCCTGCGTCGCCTACGGGTGGAGTACCTGGATCAATTTGCCTTTCATGGCATCAACCTGCCGGAACATCTGGAGTGGGTGTTGCGGGAGGGGTTGCCAATTCTGCGACAGGCCCAGAAGGAGGGCTGGGTAAGGCACATCGGCTTTTCCACCCATGGATCTTTGGAGTTAATTCTGACGGCGATCCAGACGGGATGCTTTGACTTTGTCAATTTGCACTATCACTTTTTCCAACAGCGCAATCAGCCAGTACTGGAGGCAGCTACCCAGCAGGATATGGGAGTTTTCATCATTTCTCCTGCCGATAAAGGCGGAATGCTCTATCACCCGCCGCAACGCTTACAAGAATGCTGCCAGCCCTTCAGCCCGTTGGAGTTTGCCTACCGTTTTTTGCTAGCGGATCCCCGCATTCAGACCCTTAGTTTGGGTATTACCCACCCAGAGGAGTTGCAAACGGCCTTGACCGCTCTAGAAAATCCAGAGGGTTGGTTGCAGGAGGGCGCAGCGATTCAAGAACGGTTACGACAGGCCGAACTCGAACGCCTCGCAGCCACTCGCTGTGCCCAGTGCTATGCCTGCCTACCCTGTCCGGAAGGGATCCACATTCCCGAGGTGTTGCGCCTGCGAAACTTGGCGCTCTCTCATGATATGAAAGAATTCGGCCAGTACCGTTACAACATGTTTGGCCAGGCTGGACATTGGTTCCCTGGGGTAACAGGGGATCACTGTACCGAGTGTGGGGACTGTCTACCCCGCTGCCCGGAACAGTTGCGGATCCCGGATTTGTTGATGGAAACTCACCAGCTACTGCACCGCGCCCCGATTCGTCGGTTATGGGAGTGAGGGAAATTCTTGTTTTCTGATCGCAGTTGGGATTTTGCCCATGTCTTTTTCAATCCCTTTGTACTGGGATCGCCTGACCGACGGGATCCCGGCTGCCCTTGCGGCTGACCTGATCCTAGTTTCGGATGGACATGCTCTGCTGGCGCTGGAGTTTTCCCCTTTCGAAAGACGCCTACGGGAACAGATGGAAAAACGCTTCCGTGAGGTGGATTGGATCCCTAGGGCGAACCTACAGGGGGTTAGGGAGGCGGTACGGGCCTACTTTGCTGGGGAATGGGATCCCATCCAGGCGTTGCCCGTGAACCCGGGCGGTACCCCCTTTCAGCAGCAGGTGTGGCAGATGTTGCGGGGGATCCCGGTTGGAGAAACCCGCACCTACGGTGAGCTGGCCGCTCAACTGGGCCACCCCCATGGGGCACGAGCGGTGGGCATGGCCAATGCCCGTAACCCAATCGCCATTGTCATCCCCTGTCATCGTGTTATCGGCGCAGGGGCGGATCTAAGGGGGTATGCTGGCGGGTTGGAGCGCAAACGCTGGCTCTTGGCCCACGAAGCGAATCAAGCTCCCGTCTGTGTTGAGCTGAGAACAGGAACAGACACGCCTGTCCAGTTGAGTTTGATTGGTTGATTTTTTGGATTGGGATCCCTGCCCATGCAATTGAAAGATGTTTTACGTTTGCTCCTCCTGTCGGCCATTTGGGGATTTTCCTTCATTTTTATGCGGGTCATTGCGCCCGTGTTGGGGCCAGTGGTGACCGCGGAGCTGCGGGTGATGTTGGCGGGGATCGTCCTGAGCCTTTATCTTGGGTTGATTCGCTTCCCGGTGGGATGGAAAGAGCATTGGCGGCAATACCTGATGATCGGGTCGATCAATTCTGCCTTGCCGTTTTTGCTGTTTTCTTTTGCAGCACAACACATTCCCGCCGCATATTCGATCATCTTCAATGCCAGCGCACCGCTATTTGGGGCGATTTTTGGGGTGATTTGGCTGGAGGAATCCTTCAATTTCAGCAAAGGTTTGGGGTTACTTTTGGGGTTGGCGGGGGTGGCTTTGGTCAGTCGGGCTGGTCTCAGCACAGAATTTTCCCAGTGGTTTGGGTGGGCGATGGCAGCTTGCTTGGGGGCCGCGATGTGTTATGGGTTGGCCGGGGTTTACTTGAAACGCTATGCCCAACACATTAAACCGATGGGAATTGCAGCCGGCAGCCAAATTGCAGCAGGGCTGGTGCTGTTGCCTTTGGTGCCTTTCGCTCCCCCTACAGGGCCTTTTACAGCCATGATTGGATTGAATGTCTTGGGGTTGTCATTGCTCTGTAGTGCCGTGGCCTATTTGTTTTATTTTCAGTTGATAGCCGATATTGGCCCCACCAAAGCCCTGACCGTTACCTTCTTGGTGCCTGTGTTCGGCTTGCTGTGGGGATCCCTGTTTTTGGGGGAAGCGGTAACAGTTTCGATGCTGATGGGCTGTGGGTTGGTGCTGCTGGGAACGATGCTTGTCCTGCGCAGATTCTAGGGTTGCTCAGCAGGAGAAGATCCTCGAAGATCCTCAGCACTATAAAAAAGTTCAAAGCAAACATCAAGATAATTAAGACAAACCGAAACTTCTGAGAAGGTTCACCCTAGACCAAATCTCTCTAGGCTAATGCGGAAATCGTGGGGTATCTTTCAGTCAAGTTCACATCCCAACATAAAAAGCAATCATTACAGCCTTTTCCAGGGTTACCTGATACAGCAAATTCAGGTCAATCCTTTGCTCCATAAGGTTTTTTACCTAGCTCAAGAGTCTGTGTAAAGTTGGGAAAGGCTGTAGGGATGAGTTCCTTCGAGTAGTTGTAGTAGCTCTGAAGGAGCAGGGTTTGTTTTTGAATCTACGGTTTTCTGCTTACAAAAAAGTAGCTATGAGGTCTTTGATACTATGGCTTACCAAATTTCGGGTGAGTGTATAGGTTGCAATATCTGCATAACCAGTTGCCCTAATCAAGCCATTAGCAACCAAGACGGAGAGTACTGGATCAATCCTCTTTTGTGCAATAACTGTGAAGGATTTTTCCCGGAACCTCAGTGTCTGAGCTTATGTCCTGATTCGGCCCCCCGGCCTTATGAGGCAATGAAAGGGCGTAATCGCACGATTGTGGCACGCATTCGCAGCAGCCCCCCTCTGTTTTTGAACGGTCGGAACCAGGCTTTTGCCTCGTCGATTGTCGTGTGGGAAACCTGCAATTTTCTATCTCAGTTTCAATCTTTGCCCCTAGAGCAACGGGAGAACCACCAGGTTTGCTACCACAAATCCGTTGGCCACAACCAGGGATCCCTGACCCTATGCGGAGAGCGGATCCCGGAGGGATCCACAACAGATGTGCGGGCTGCCTGTTTACATCTGATCTTTTCTGCTTATGCCACAGAGCTGGAGATGCCCTGGAAGGAGTCGTTTGTCTGTACGGATCAGCAATTGGAGTCTTATTTGGGCTGGGATAAACGCAAAGATTTGAGCAAAATCGCCCGTCTCAATCTGTTGATGAACTGGGTAGAGCAAGTCTGCCAAATCAAGGCCACCATCGATTGGCCTAGCCAGGGCAGGGTGAAGGGGTTTTCAGTACCCTCGGGATCCCTGTGGACGCTCCAGAAGATGCAACGCCACTTTCAAAAAGATGAGCAGGGCTGCAACCATCTGGTGGGCCTGACCTGGGTGATCCAGCCCGGCGAATGGACGCGGTATTTTTTGAATCGGCAGGGGTGCCGGCGGCGGGAAGCCTTTTATCAGTATGGCAGTTTGCCCTTATCCCTGTTGCAAGCGGTGATGAGCTATTGGCAACACCACGAAGGAGCGGTGCGCCTGCTGCTATGGCTGCTATTTAAGGTGCGGATGGGGCGGCAACAACGTCTGACGGTGCCCACCTTGATGCGGGTGGCCTATGGGGAAGAGCGACTGCAAGAGGCCCATCTCAACCTGCAGGAGCGCAAACGGCTGGTACGCACCTTTGAGAGCGATCTGGAAATTCTCAGCCACTACGGTCTCAAGCCGGAGTTTGACCCGCTCACCTATCCGGCCAACCTGCAACCCCTGTGGGCCCGATTGTCAGCGGTGCCCGAGGATGCCAACGAGGCGCTGGACTTTTGGATTGAGGATGCTAACAATGGCGGAGCCTTGACGGCCATCGGGCCGCGAGGCAAATGGGGGCTCCTGATGCAGGCCCGGATCCAGCGGTTTCACCTGCCTCCTGACTGGCATGCTCAAACTGTTCAAGCCACCCAGTCCTCAGCTAGCGGATCGGGATCCCGGCGCCGCCGCAAGAAGGTCAAATCTACCCCAGTAGCAACGGCATCTGAAGGCCCAAGAACCCCCCCTGAAACCTCTGAAAAAACAGCCTTCGGTTCTGACAAGCCTCTGAGTGGAGCCGATATCTCGGCGGCCCGGCGACAACGGGGCATCAGCCAGCGGGAGTTGGCCCAACGGCTGGGACGCAGCCAAAGCTGGGTTCGGGATGTGGAAAACGAGCGCTTTCAGATTGGCTCTAGCGATCACAAACGCCTTCTCAAGGCCCTGCACTCGGATCCCGAACAGCAGCAAGCCTGAGCCGGTTCTCTTACTCCACAGCGATGATCACATCAGAGGCTTTGATGGCGGCATAGGCTTCTTTGCCAACTTCTATACCTAAGCGTTCGGCGGATGGCTTAGAAATAATAGCTGTAACCTCTAGTCCCGGTGCAATCTCCAGAACAATTTCAGCACTCACCATGCCCACAGTCACACTTTTTACAGTCCCCTTAAATATATTTCGGGTGCTTATTTGCATGATCCTTGTCTCCATTTGAGCGGTAGTGATCATTGACGAAATAGACAAAAAATCAAGATTGTGCAGTACCTCCCTCAACACATCCGATCTGGTGCGCTGAGTCTGAGGACAGAAGCAGTCTCAATGTTGTTGCTCAACATCGTTCAACTTCAGAGGCCTGAAAGATGATCCAACCTCGACTTTTCCTTGGCATTGTATCCCTCAATCCTTTTCTTTGTGTTCGGAACATTACCAAAAAATCCAGTGTTTATAACCTTGATCCAAGGTTTGGCAAGTTAGAATGCCAAAAAAGTTGGTGTGTTCTTGTATTTTGAGTGCCCTTGTTGGCCAAAGTAACCTGCTGTGAAGCTGCTATGAAACGAAGAGCTGCGCTATTGCTTGCCGGGATCCTGGCCGTTGTGGCCCCTATCCTTGGCTTGGATCCCGTCTTAGCCCAATCCCAATCCATTTTGGTGGGTGCTGCGGTCAGCCTGCAGCCAGCTCTAACCGAGATTGACGCGCTGTTTAGGGCTGCTCATCCCGACATCAAGGTTGAGTACAACTTCGCCAATTCCGGCTCTATCCAACAACAGGTGGAGCAGGGGGCACCTGTGGATGTGGTGTTTTTTGCAGCCGCTTCCTTTATGAACTCACTTGAGGATGGCAACTTGTTGGTGAAGGGATCCCGGCAGGATATTCTCACTAACTGCATGGCCTTAATTGTGCCCGCCGATTCTGACAGTACCCTTGAGGATTTTGCCGGGCTGACAGCAGTCGAGATCCAGATTCTCTCTATCGGAGATTTACAGGCGATGCCCGCCGGACGGTATGCCGAAGAAATCCTCACCGAAGTGGGGGTGTTTGAGGAGCTGCGACCCAAGATGGTCTTTGCCAGTACGGTACGGGAAATCCTGACTGCCGTGGAGCAGGGCAACGCCGATGCCGGGATCCTGTTTACATCCGATGCGCAATTGTCGGATCAGGTGCGGGTGGTGGCCACAGCAGATCCGGTGACACCGATCGTCTATCCGGCAGCTTTGGTGCGCGATACTCCCGCCGCTCGGGCCTATCTGGAGTTTTTGACCACAGAGGAGGCTGAGGCGGTGTTCCTGGAGTATGGTTTTATCCGCCTGTGAGCCCGAATGAGTGACTACGATTTGTCCCCATTGTGGATCTCGCTGCGGATTGCCGGGCTGGCCACGGGTATCACCTTTGTGTTGGGGACGCTGGCGGCCTATGGGATGCTGCACTACCGGGGTCGCTGGCGCTCTCTGATTGAGGCGGTCTTGCTTGCTCCGCTGGTGCTGCCGTCGACGGTGGTGGGGTTTGCGTTGCTGCTGCTGCTTGGGCGGCGAACGATCTTGGGGCAACTCTTGGCTTCGCTGGATCTGTCGGTGATCTTCGCCTGGTATGCCGGGGTGATCACGGCGGTGGTGGTGGCCCTGCCCTTGATGTACCGCACGGCCTTGGGATCCTTCCAGCAGATCGACCCGACGCTCTTGGCGGCAGCCCGTACCCTGGGGGCAAGCAGGGCCAGGGTTTTTGGGCGGGTGTTGCTCCCTTTGGCCTGGCCGGGGATCCTGGCCGGGGTCACCCTCAGTTTTGCCCGGGCACTGGGGGAGTTTGGGGCCACTTTGATGCTGGCAGGCAACATTCCGGGCCGCACGCAAACCCTGTCCATGGCGATCTTCTTCGCGGTGCAGGCGGGGGATATGCGGGGGGCAGCGGTCGGCTCGGCTCTGATCCTGATGCTATCGCTGGGGGTGGTGACGGGGGTGAATCTCTGGTTCCAACGGCAGCCCCTGCAAAGGAACCCGTCCCGAAGGTTCTCTCTACGGGTTGTGGCGGAACCCTCGACACCTGCCCGCAGGGATCCGGATTCTCTGGCTCCGTGCCTCTGGGTGGATATCCACAAAAGGCTGCCCCACTTCGAATTGCGGGCCCATCTGACCAGCCAAGGCCAACCCTTGGGCCTGTTAGGGGCCTCTGGCTCCGGTAAAAGTCTGCTGTTGCGCTGCATTGCTGGCATTGAAACCCCTGATGCTGGGCGCATCCTACTTAACAACCGGGTGTTGTTCGATGCTGACCGAGGGATCCGGCTGCCCAGTGCCCAGCGACGGGTAGGGGTCATCTTCCAAAACTATGCCCTGTTTCCCCATCTCACGGTCGGGCAGAATATTGCCTTTGGGATCCCTGCTGGGTTGAGCGAGGCAGACAAACAGGAGCGGATCCAGACTCAGCTCAAGTCCATCCAGCTCAAAGGGTGGGAAAACCGTTACCCCAGCCAGCTATCGGGGGGACAACAACAGCGGGTGGCTCTGGCCCGCGCCCTTGCTTCCGATCCGGAGATTTTGCTGCTGGATGAGCCTTTTTCAGCGTTGGATACCCATCTGCGTAGCCATCTCGAACACCAGATGAGCGATCTGTTGGCCAACTACAAGGGGGTGACGATTTTGGTCACCCACAATATGGAGGAAGCCTTTCGGCTGTGCGGGGAGCTGGCGGTGCTAGAACAGGGACAGATTGTGGCCCAAGCCGATAAGCGGCGCTTGTTTGAGGCTCCCCCCTGTCTCAGCGTCGCTCAACTAACCGGATGCAAAAATATCTCGTCAGCGCGGCCCCTCGGCCCCCAACGCATGGCGGCTTTGGATTGGGGCTGTGAGCTACAGGTACCGGGATCCTCGTCAGGAGCGCATATCGCCATTCGTGCCCATCACCTCGCCTTGAAGCGGGATGGATCTCTTCCCAATACCTTTCCGGCCTGGTTGGTGAAATGGAGTGAAATCCCCCACCGCTTTACCCTCTTTTTCAAGCTCAACAGCCCGCCCTCTCATAGCCAGGACTATCACCTGCAAGCAGAAGTCTTGCGAGAGCATTGGCAGGAGATGCAAACTTGGGGCTCCCCGTGGTGGCTCCAGTTGGATCCGCAGAAGTTAATAGTCTTTTGAAAGTAATTTGAAAGAGTCTTTGGGTTTGCGGCGGTTTGGACAAGTGAGCCATCGGGATCCCTTCTGCTGGATTGGACAGAGGTGCTCCCGGTTAGGGCTGCCGAGCCTAGGGGGTAGATTCCGCCTATGCATCAGAGGACAGTTTTTCTGGGAGAACTGTTGACGCTGTAAAGAAACATCACAATAATTGGGATAGATAAACAAATCTTTTAGGGATGTATTGATGGATCTGCTGCAATTTGGCCCGATGGGCTGGGTTTATATGGCGATCTTTGCTTCGTTGATCTGGTGCATTTGGGGTCGCTCTGAAGACGACATCATGTTCTGAACGGGTTCAGCTATTCTCCTCATCCAACCCTCATGCTCATCTGAGAGGACTTTCATGTCCCTGTCCTATGATGGGTTGAGCTGGGGCGTTGGTTGCTCTGGTAAGCTCGTTACGACCTAACGGGCAACTGGCGATAACTGGGTAGAGGAGGGATCCGATGGACAGCGCCCAAATCTGGCACCGCTACTGTGACTGGCTCTACTACCACCCTGGCCTAGAGTTTTATTTGGATATCAGTCGGATTCGCTTTACTCCGGAGCAAGCGGGAGCCCTGCAACCTCGTTTTGCTCAGGCTTTTGCGGCCATGCGGGCTTTAGAAGCGGGGGCAATCGCCAACCCGGATGAAAATCGGCAGGTGGGCCACTACTGGCTACGGGCTCCTGAGCTGGCCCCAACGGCTGAACTCACCCAAGCTATTCAGGGTTGCATCGAGCAGATCGAAACTTTTACCGAAAAGATCCATCACGGCATGATTCCAGCCACGGGTGGGGGGCGTTTTACGGAGCTGTTGTGTGTTGGTATTGGTGGATCCGCTCTGGGGCCGCAATTTGTAGCGGAGGCTTTGGCTCCCCAGCAGCCTCCCCTCAATATTCACTTTATTGACAATACGGATCCCGATGGTATCGACCGCGTTCTGGCCCGGCTGGTGGGCAAGCTCGGGCAAACTTTGGTGATCATCACCTCCAAATCCGGCGGCACACCTGAACCTCGCAATGGTTTGGTGGAGGTGGAGCAAGCCTACCGAAAGGCCGGGATCCCTTTTGCTGCGCATACTGTAGCCATTACCAGCCCCGGTAGCAAGCTGGAAGCCCAGGCACGACAAGGGGGATGGCTGGAGGTTTTCCCCATCTTCGACTGGGTGGGGGGGCGCACCTCCGAAACATCGGCAGTGGGGCTATTACCAGCAGCATTGCAAGGGATTGATATTCGCGCCCTCTTAACGGGAGCAGCCACCATGGACGAGGCCACCCGGGTGCCGGAGGTGAAACAGAATCCTGCCGCTCTGTTGGCTTTGGCTTGGTACATTGCCGGTCAGGGGCAGGGGCGCAAAGATATGGTGGTCTTGCCCTACAAAGATCGCCTGTTGCTGTTTAGCCGTTATTTGCAGCAGTTGGTGATGGAGTCCTTGGGCAAGTCCCATGATTTGAAGGGTAACCGCGTTGAGCAGGGCATCGCCGTCTACGGCAACAAGGGCAGCACCGACCAACATGCCTACGTGCAGCAGCTGCGGGATGGCATCAACAACTTCTTCGTCACCTTCATCGAGGTTCTCCAGGATCGCGATGAAGGGATCCCTTCGCCGTTTGTGGAGCCACAGGTGACCAGTGGCGATTACCTGAGTGGTTTATTGCAGGGGACTCGCCAAGCCCTTTACGAGAATGGCCGTGACTCGATTACTGTCACCATTCCGCGGGTGGATGCTCGCTCGGTAGGGGGGTTGATCGCACTGTACGAGCGGGCAGTTGGCCTTTATGCCTCTTTGATCAACATCAATGCCTACCATCAACCAGGGGTGGAGGCGGGTAAAAAAGCGGCCAGCGCGGTGCTGGAACTCCAGCGACAGGTCATTGAGGTGGTGCGGATTCATGCCGGATCCCTGACTTTGGTGCAGTTGGCAGAAAAAGTGGGATCCCAGGAGCGCATCGAAACCCTCTATTTCATCCTGCGGCACCTACATGCCAACGGGCGTGAGATTCAATTGATTGGGGATCCCGCCCGCCCGCTGGAGCTGGAAATTCAGGTGCGGCCCGCCTAAGCCCTTTGTTTTAATGAGAACTTTCTTGAGTCTACCAATCTGTACCTGACCTTAAGCCCTTCTGCCAACCCAGCCCGGTTGCCTAGAATCGAGCAAGAGCCAACTCCAGGAGGAGACCATGGATCAATCCGCCGCTGTCCTGCCGCTACAAGCCCCTAAAGATGTCTCCATCGAAGATATCGAGCAGGAACTGAATAAGATCTGGTCTTCTAAAGGAGATAGTGTTGCTGCTCGTGCTGCCACCTTTACTCTGGTGGTGTACGAATCCTTAGACGATGCGCTGCTGTTGCCCTCTCCCACCGTGGAGGCGATTGCCACCCAAAACCCCTGCCGAGTTATTGATTTGCGTTCCAAACGAGAGGGATCCGCAGATGACACCATCGAATCGCAAGTGGCGGCCTATTGCCCGGTTACCCGCGAACAGCGCAGCTCTTTGGTGTGTTGCGAATACATCACTCTGAAAGCGCCGGAATCGGCCTTTGTGCGGGCCTGTAGTACGGTTGCCTCACTGTTGATCCCCAGTTTGCCGACGTTTCTGTGGTGGCAAGGGGATCTGGATTTGAATAGCCTGCTGTTTCAAAAATTAGTTTCCCTGAGCAACCGTGTCATCGTCGATTCGCGGGGCTTCGTCAACCCGGAAGAGGACTTAGGGGAAATGCACCTGCTCACCACCGAAGGCCGCCAGTGTGGCGATTTGAATTGGAAGCGTCTCAGCTCTTGGCAGGAACTCACCGCCCAAGCCTTCGACCCTCCGGATCGGCGGGAATCCTTACAATCGGTGGATCGGGTAACCCTCGACTACAAAGCGGGCAATCCCTGTCAAGCTTTCCTTTTCCTGGGCTGGTTGGCCAGTCGCCTCGGGTGGACTCCCGCAGAACGGGTGCAAACCCAAGAACACGATTATCTAATCGACCGCATTCGCTTCCAGACCCAGGCCGGTGGCGAGGTGATGGCGGAACTGGCGGCGGTGCCCTTGGCTTCAGAAATGACTCAGCCGGGCGATCTGATCGGGATGCGCCTCACTTCTTCTGATATTCATGCAGATGCCTGTACGGTGCTGTGTTCGGAAACCACAGGGTGTATGCGGATGGAGGCTATGGGTGGAGCCCAGAGCTGCGTCATTCGCCAGGTAGCCCCAATTGAGCACGATAATCTTGATACGCTCTTGGCAGCTGAGTTACAGCGGCTTGGTGCCGACCACCTCTACGAAGAAACGCTGGTGGTGGTGGATCAGATCCTGAAGTTGAAGCATTGATCGGCAAGTTTGGATAGATCAGGAATAAGCCTCCCTCCATTGCTGGAAAGAAGCTCCCTGCTGAGCTGGATATCAGCCTGACCGCAGTCAGGACAACGCTTTTAACGCTCAATCACGACAGCAGATGAAACCCCGGAGCAGGCTCAACGCAACCCCAGTGCAGCGGCAAACACGCTGTGGCCAACGAGGGCTTCCACCGCAATGCTGATGACAAACCCCAACATCGCCAAACGTCCGTTCCAGCGTTCCGCCTTTTCGGTCCAGCCAACTTCCCACTCGGGCGGGGTTTCGCTGTCCTGGCCATACTGCGGCACGTACTGTGGGCGACCGGCACCTTCCCAACCGGCGGGGCGCTTGGAATTGAAGAAGGCCATCGACCCAACCGCGACGGCAGCCACCAGTCCGGCCACCATCACACCAACGTAGAGAAGCAGGGGATTGTCAGTCATCATCGACCCAAGAGAGTGAGCGTGGACAGTTTCGGGCTTTCCTAAACAGAGGTAAAGCTCTATTTAGAATTATTGCAGAATTATTGCAGACCCAGCCACTGCGCGAGAGTGCTGGCGAAAACACTGTGGCCCAAGGCCGCTTCCATACCAATGCTGATCACCAAGCCCAGCATGGCCAAGCGTCCATTCCAGCGTTCCGCTTGCTCAGTCCAGCCCGGGATCCAATCGTTGGTGGTGTCGTAGTACTGAGCGACGGCAGCGGAGTCCATGCGAGAAGGAATTCTAGGAGATGCCTGCATTGTCAATACCTCTATCGCTTTATGTAATTAAACTTAACACAAGATTATAATTCGTGACAAGTGCTGCTCTTGGGTGGGGGATCCCTTAGCTCAGGGCAGGCGGAGTTGTTTGGATCTCAGGTGTTGATCCAGAGCGATGTCATACTGAGGGAAATGGGCTTTTTGCGTGGACTATGGCCGTATCTCCTCTTTCTCCTCCCAAGGCTGATGTTGCTGACCTGGCTACCCAAGTGCGGTCAGATTTTCCGATTTTGCAGCGCCAAGTACACGGCCATCCGCTGATCTACTTCGACAACGCAGCTACCTCCCAAAAGCCCCTCGCAGTTTTGCAAGCAATGGAGCACTACTACCAGCATTGCAATGCCAATGTGCATCGCGGGGTACATACCCTCAGTAATGAAGCCACCGATGCCTATGAAGGGGCACGGGAAAAGATTGCCCGTTTTTTGAATGCTCCTTCCCCACAGCAAATTATTTACACTCGTAATGCCAGCGAAGCTATCAACTTGGTGGCCTACAGTTGGGGCTTGAGTAGTCTCAGCCCTGGGGATGAGATCATCCTCTCGGTGATGGAGCACCATAGCAATTTAATCCCGTGGCAGTTGGTGGCCCAAAAAACCGGGGCCGTGCTCAAGTTTATTCAGCTTACTCCTGAGGGGGAGTTAGATCTGGAGCACTACCAGTCTTTGCTCAGTGATCGCACCCGTCTGGTGGCGGTGGTTCAGGTCTCGAATATGCTGGGATCCCTAAACCCGGTGCAAGAGGTAATTGGGTGGGCCCATCGCTACGGAGCCAAGGTGCTGCTGGATGCCTGTCAGAGCGTGCCTCATTTGCCGGTGGATGTACAGGCGTTGAACTGCGACTGGTTAGCCTTTTCTGGGCATAAAATGTGTGGCCCCACCGGGATTGGCGTGCTCTATGGCAAGCGGAATCTGTTGCGGGCAATGCCGCCCTTTTTGGGTGGAGGGGAGATGATCGCCGATGTGTATCTGGATCACGCCACCTATGCCGATATCCCCCACAAGTTTGAGGCCGGTACTCCGGCGATTGCTCAGGCTGTGGGGTTGGGCGCGGCAGTTGATTATTTGAGCGAGATTGGCTTAGAGCGTGTTCATGCCCATGAGCAAAGATTAATCGCCCGCCTGCTCGAAGGGATCCAGCGCATACCAGGGATTACGGTCTATGGCCCCACCGATCTAACGCGACGGGCGGGTTTGGTCAGTTTTTCAGCCGAGGCGATTCACCCTCACGATTTGTCCACTTTGTTAGATGACCACGGCATCGCCATCCGGGCCGGACACCACTGCACACAACCCCTGCATCGCTATTTGCGGGTGCAATCAACGGCACGGGCCAGCGTTTACTTCTACAACACGGCAGCGGAGGTGGATCGCTTCCTAGAGGTGTTGGCGGAGGCGGTGGAGTTCTTTAGCGTGGCTTTAAGTTGAGGATCTGTTTGTGAAGTTGAAACAGGTCTCTAGTCTCTGTTAAAGCAGCGCGGCTAAGTCTGACATCTGCTAAGGTGCATGGGGGTTGGGTTTCTCCTGCACAAGCTTCGTGAGGTGATGTTCATGTCTCCTGTGCTGTTGAAAGCGATTGGGTACGCCTGTGGGATCTCACTGGGGATCCTAGCGTTGGCGGGCTTGGTGAATTTCTTGGTGAATTTGTTTATACGGCGCTTGGGTCAGCAGTCTCAATCTGAATCTTTTGAAGATCAATCCTCTCCAGATGGGGCAACTGAGGGATCCCAGTCTGTATGAGTGGCAAGGTACGTGTTCACGTCTGGGTGCGGGGACGGGTACAGGGGGTAGGGTTCCGTGCCTACACTGAGGCGATGGCCCGCAATGCAGGAGTGCAGGGGTGGGTGCGTAATTTGCGGGATGGGCGAGTAGAGGCAGTTTTTGAGGGATCCCCTGCTGCGGTGGAGACGATGGTAGCCTGGTGTGGGCAGGGTAGTCCTGGTTCTAGAGTGGAGTCTGTAGAGCGATATTCGGAACCCGCTGAGGATCTGGTAGGCTTCCAGATTCGTCCTACATTTTGAGGGCAAAGAAATAATTTTACAGCCTTTTCCGACTTCACGCAGGCCCTTGAGCTAGACAAAAAACCTTATGTATCAGATAACGCTGGAAAAGGCTGTATTGAGATTCAAGACCGACTTCTACTGGAGATCCACTGGAGATCCACTATGGATCCCTGCGATGAAGTTCTGATATGTGTTAGAACCAGCCGAGCAGGCAATTCAGTTTACGGATAGACTTGTACCGAGCAGACCGGATTCAGATGAGTCAGATGAGATATTAATGCTTGCAGTTGTCTGATGCCTACTTTGATGTCAAAACGGGATCTTTCTGTTTGGGTGACACACATCAAAAAACTCCTGAACTAGAAGTAGAGCCTACGTCAGATCCCTGGCAGAATGCTGGAAGCGCTTCCCTTGAGGATCCAATGGCCAAGTTTTTGCATCATTTCATCGCGGGTCAGCCTGTGGTTGGTCAAAGTGGACGTTATGGGGATGTGTTTAATCCTGCCACAGGGGAGGTGATGGCACGGGTACCTTTTGCCTCTGAAGCTGAGACAATGAGGGCTATTGAGGTGGCGGCGGCAGCTTTTCCCCATTGGGCAGGGATCCCTGCACAGCGGCGGGCCAGGGTTTTGTTTCGCTTCAAAACCTTGCTGGAAGAAAACTTAGATGCTTTGGCTGAGTGCATCACTTCAGAGCATGGCAAAACACTTGCAGACGCACGGGCCGCTACCCAGCGAGGACTGGAGGTGGTGGAGTTTGCCTGCGGGATCCCCCATTTATTGAAGGGGGAATTTTCTGAGCAGGTGGGCACAGGGGTAGATTGTTACTCTCTACGACAGCCGTTAGGGGTTTGTGTAGGGATCACGCCCTTTAACTTTCCGGCAATGGTGCCGATGTGGATGTTTCCGATAGCGCTGGCCTGCGGTAATGGGTTTGTGCTGAAGCCTTCAGAAAAGGATCCCTCGGCGGCATTATTGTTGGCAGAGTTGTTACAACAGTCGGGCTTGCCGGATGGGGTGTTCAACGTAGTGAATGGGGATAAAGAAGCGGTGGATACGTTGCTGACTCACCCAGAGGTGAAGGCCATCAGTTTTGTCGGTTCTACCCCGGTAGCACGTTATGTCTACAGCACCGCCTCGGCCTATGGCAAACGGGTACAGGCTCTGGGGGGCGCTAAAAATCACCTGGTCATCCTGCCGGATGCGGATTTGGAGATGGCGGTTAAGGGGTTGATCAGTGCCGCTTATGGTTCTGCCGGGGAGCGCTGCATGGCTATTTCGGTAGCAGTGGTGGTGGGATCCATTGCCGAACCCCTATTGGAAAAGTTGATCCCAGAGATTCAAGCTCTGAAGATAGGCCCAGGTACTGACCCGGATGTAGAAATGGGGCCTTTGGTGACAGCAGCCCACCGAGAAAGAGTGTTGAACTATATCCAAATTGGGGAGCAAGAAGGAGCGAAATTACGGGTAGATGGGCGTGATATTCAAGTCCCAGGATATGAAAAGGGGTTCTTTTTGGGAGGGTGCCTTTTCGATGAGGTCACCCCCGATATGCGCATTTATCAGGAAGAGATTTTCGGGCCAGTTTTGTGTGTGGTACGGGTGCCAAATTTGGATAGCGCTATCCACCTCATCAATGCTCATCCATTTGGCAATGGAGTAGCTATCTTTACCCGCAGTGGCGAAGCTGCACGTCGATTTACCCATCACATTCAGGTGGGTATGGTTGGGGTCAATGTGCCGATCCCGGTACCGATGGCTTTTCACAGTTTTGGTGGCTGGAAAGATTCGTTACTGGGATCCCTGCATGTGCATGGGCCCGAGGGAGTCCGATTCTACACACGGTTAAAAACAGTGACCAGCCGTTGGCCAACAGATTCTGCTTCTACAGGATTGGCGATGCCCCTCTTATCGTAGTGGGATCCCAGAGCTGTTGCGGGGCTACCGCCGTAACTGCTGTTGCAGAGTTGTGAGCGCGCAGCTTTGACTGCGCTCAGGCAATACATTGACAGAGCAGGGTTAGGACGATTACCCGAAAGACTGTACCTTGACAGCAACCTGCTAACGCGAGGTTAGAGAGTGCGGCAAATTTTGTGCAAATTGGGGGAGCTCTGCTCAGAGGGATCCCTTGGGCTGGATGAGTTGAGGGGAAAGGAAGCATGACCGAACCCCTGCAAACAGAGTTGCTACTGGCGGAAATTCGCAGTCTTTTGCCCTTTCCCTGGACATGGCTGCCGGAGCAGGCCTATTGGGTAGGGGGATCCCTGCGGGATGCTTGCCTGGGCCAGATGCAGATCTCTAAAAAAGGTTCTGAAACAGGATTCCTGCCTGAAGAGGATCAGTCGGTTGACCTGGATTTGGTGCTCAACGCTGATTCACAAGGTGGGGCGCACCATCCGGTGGAGTGGGCGGCGGGGGTGGCGCGGCGGTTGGGGGCGGGGTTTGTGGTGCTGGATGCAGAACGACAAATTGCCCGCATCGTGTTGCCGCAACTGACGCTAGATGTAGCACAGCAAGTGGGTTCGACCCCGGAATCCGATCTGTGGCAGCGGGATTTCACCTGCAACGCGCTGGCTTTGGATCTGCATAGGGGGCAGCTTCTGGATCCTACAGGCGGGCAGAGGGATATTCGCCAAGGCCGAATTCGCATGGTGCGCCCGGAAAATCTCAGTGCCGATCCGGTGCGGTTGTTGCGGGCTTACCGACAGGCGGCCCAACTGGGGTTTGGGCTGGATCTGAGTACCCAAGAGGCGATTCGGGAACGGGCCCACCTTCTGGTGGATGTGGCGGCAGAACGGGTGCGCTCAGAGGTGGTGGCCCTGCTGGAGGCCGGGATCCCCGGTTTGGATTACCTGCGGGCGGCTGTGGCAGTGGGGTTACTCGGCTACTGGTTGCCCAAATTGCAGCCTGAGAGTGAGGGGTTGCTTCAGGCCCGAAGGGTGTGGCAGTGGGCCCGGCAGTGGAAAGGGCAATATCCCCGCACGCTGGCGGAGTTAGCCCAACCCTTGGCGGATCGGCGCTCCCGGCTGTTGGTGGTGGTGTTGGCGGCTCTGTTGTGGGATCCCTCTATTCCGGCGGATCTTCCGGTGGAGGGGGGCCAAAATCCGGCATTTAAGGCCATAGAAGCAGAGCTAGAGAAGCTGCGCTTCAGTCGGGCGGAACTGCGGACGGTGCAAAGGCTACACCATCTCCTGCCCCAGTTCCATGCTTTGCTCACGGGATCCCCTACCCCCGTAGAACTCTGGCGGCTCTATCAACAGGCGGGATCCCTGTTTGGCGGCTTGGCCCTGTTGGCTGTGGCAACGGGAGGCGATGGGCAAAAATTGGAACCCTGGCTCACTCGCTATGAAGACCCAGGGGATCCCTTGGCCCATCTGGTGCCTTTGCTGGATGGCAGCGAGGTGTTGCACAGTTTGGGGGCCAAACCTGGCCCTTGGGTAGGCCAACTCCTACAAGCTCTGCAAGAGGCCCAAGCCCGTGGCCAGGTTCAAACCCGTGCCGAGGCCCTTACGTTTGCTCACAAGTGGAAAAAGAATTCAAATTAAACAGCTATTCAATAGCTAGCCGAAGCGGTAGCCGAAGCCGCGCACCGTTACCAAGTATTCAGGGCTACTGGGATCCAGCTCCAATTTTTCCCGCAACCAGCGAATGTGGACATCCACCGTTTTGCTGTCGCCCATAAAGTCGGATCCCCAAATGCGCTCGAGCAACTGTTCTCGCGTCCAAACGCGGCGAGGGTTGCCCATAAACAGCTCTAGCAGGCGAAATTCCTTGGGGGAAAAGTTCACCTCAATGCCCCGCACCAGCACCCGGCACTCTTGAGTAAACATGCACAGTTCCCCATGCCGCAGCACAGTAGCATCGCTCACCTGAGATTGCTGCTGCCGTCGCAACACCGAGCGACAGCGGGCGATCAACTCGCGCATCCCAAAGGGCTTGGTCAGGTAGTCATCGGCTCCTAGCTCCAAACCCACCACTCGATCGGTTTCGCTGCTTTTGGCAGTCAACATCAAAATTGGGATAGTATTGCCTTCCCGTCGCAACAGCCGACACAGATCCAGTCCGTTCAAGCTGGGCAACATCAAATCCAAAATCACCAAGTCCAGACGTTCTGAGGTATGCACCAGCTCCAACGCTTGCCGTCCGTCAGTCGCCTGCAAAACGCGGTACCCTTGTTCTTCCAGGGCAATGGCAATGGTTTCCCGAATGGCATCCTCGTCATCCACCACCAAGAGGGTCTCCGCAAGGGGAGAGGCTTCCTTAACTTGGGGAAGTGGACTGGTGAGCGTCAGAAGGGTCGCTTGCATAATCGGCCTCACAGAGGACAGAGAAAGAAGGGCAGATGCCACCACCTTCAACAACAGCCCCCCGATAGGATATCAAACTTCTGCAATGGCAAGATTGGGGGAACAAGCCATGAACGGGTGAAGGGATCCCTGCTGTTTCCCCTGACGGCATTTGTAGCTGCAAGGATTCCGGTCGCATCAGCATGCCAGAAGTACTGGGTGGCGTTTTAGCATGATTTAAGATCAAGCTGGCTCTGGATGCCGTTATTGGTTGTACCCGCTGCACTGCAACTGTTCTTCAAGGCACTAGAACCTGTTTTTTACTGGATTTTTCTACTGGATTTTGCCCATGTCTGCCTCTCCTCCTGCACCTTGGGCCACTGGCGCAGCGATTCTCAGGCTGCTGCGCTGGCATAAACCGGCGGGGCGACTGATTTTGATGATCCCAGCTCTGTGGGGAGCCTTTCTGGCGGGACGTGGGATCCCCCCTTGGCCGCTGGTGGGGATTATCATTCTGGGCACCTTGGCCACCAGTGGCGCTGGCTGTGTGATCAACGACCTCTGGGATCGCAATTTGGATCCCTTGGTGGAGCGCACCCGCAATCGCCCTCTGGCCAGCCGGGAATTGACCGTCGGTGTGGGGATCCTGATGCTGCTGGTGAGTTTGGTCTGTGCGGCAGGGCTGGCGCTTTTTCTCAACCCGGTTAGTTTTGCCCTCTGTGTAGCGGCGGTGCCGGTGATTTTGCTCTATCCCGGGGCGAAGCGGGTGTTTCCGGTGCCGCAGTTGGTGTTGGCCTTGGCTTGGGGCTTTGCGGTGCTGATCAGTTGGACTGCTGTGAGCGGGCAGGAGCCGGATACTCCCCTCTGGGAAATGGGTTTGGCTTGGCTATGGCTGGCGACGGTGCTCTGGACGCTGGGGTTTGATACGGTCTATGCTCTGTCGGATCGAGAGGATGACGAACGGGCCGGGATCCATTCCAGCGCACGTTTTTTTGGGCGGCTGACCCCGACGGCGGTGGGGCTGTTTTTCTTGGGCACCTCTATTGCCCTATTGGGGGTGGGGATGAGCATGGGGCTCCACGGGGTTTACTTCGCCAGTTGGGTGATCGCCACCTCTATGTGGGGCCGACAAACCTGGCAACTGCATCAGGTGGATGCACCTCCAACCTTGTACCCTGCCATCTTCGGTCAGAATGTGGTGCAGGGATTTATTTTGCTAGCAGGCATGATCGGTGGATCCCTGTTGGCTTGATGTTGATGGTCGACTGAATTTCTGGATAGGTGGTGTAGCAAGGGAGGGATCCCGATGTTCGACCTCTTCCACTGTGAACGGGAGCCGTTGCCCTGGTTGGGGGTAAAGGCCAATCTCAGCCAAATGCTGACTCAGCCCCTGTGGATGGTGCCGTTGCTGTTGGGTTTGGGTTTGGCGGTGGTTTGGCTGGTGCCGGCCTCCCGTCGTCGCCTTGGGTTTATTCTCAGTAGCTTGCCCTTATGGCTCTACCTGTTTTTGCTCACCCCTGCGGGCAGTGGCTTACTTACCTGGGGACTGACCACTTGGATCCCGCAAGATGCGCTAGCTCCTGCCGATGCAATTGTGGTGTTGGGGCGGGGTGGGGCCTTGGCCAATGCCCGGGTTCAGGATGCTTACCACCTTTGGCAAGCTGGCTGGGCACCGCGTATTTTTGTCAGTGGCGCTGGGGATGCAGGGCCGATGGGTAGGGCACTGTTGGCGTTGGGGGTTCCCAGAAGCGATGTCAATGGAGAAGACTGCTCTCAAACGACGGAAGAAAATGCTCAATTCAGTTTGGCGCTACTAGAGCCAGCTCAGGTGCAATCGATTCTTCTGATCACCGATGACATTCATATGTTGCGTTCTGAGCTCACCTTTCGCAGCTTTGGCATCCGGGTGATTCCCGTCATTAGTGAAACCTACGAGTCGCGGGGTTTCCCGTTGCCTGCCCTGCGTGAGTATCTGGGGTTGCTTAGCTATGGTCTCAAAGGCCGATTTTTCGCTCGTCCTATTCCAGATCCGCAAACCTTGGGCTTTGGCTGGGAAGGGATCCCAGTTTCTCAGCAACCCTCTAGTCTGACAGCAGGAATTAACCCAATGCCAGAAGCGCACTATACAATTGCTGTACCTGAGGAACTGAGCTCCTGATGGCTTTATTGAGCGGTGGCGCGCCTCCCTACGACATCCTCATCCTCTCAAACGGCCCCGGAGAGCTGACCACCTGGGTACGTCCAGTGGTGATGGAATTGCGTCAGCAACTGCCTCAAGCCCGTATCTCGCTGGTGCTCTCCCCCTGTCCCCACGCATCTGGGCAGGAGGTGAGGATGGCGCAAGAGTTTATCAAGATCGATCGGGTACAGGATCCCGATTTTTTTCTGGCTTTTTTGCTCACCGGCCAAACGGAAGAAGCCTGGGATTGGGCCAAGCGGGGAGTGGTACTCTTCCTGGGTGGGGATCAGTTTTTTGCGGTCTGCATCGCCCAGCGCCTGCGCTATCGCTTGGTGGTGTACGCCGAGCATCAGCCCCGTTGGCAACCTTGGGTGCATGCCTTTGCCCTGCGCACTGAGGAGAGCAAACGACGTTACGACGGCGGGCGACTGTTGGGTCACCGTTGGGCCGACAAAATGTACGTCGTCGGGGATTTGATGGCAGATGGCGTGGCCAGTGCCACCTACTTGTTGGGGGTGCCGGTTTCCGGTTGGCCCAGTGGCGGATCCCTCTCCACCCAGCCCCCTGCTGCTGCCTCTAAGCCGACGGCGGGGTTCTCCTCGCTCACGCAAATTCCTGCTCTGATCGAAGATGTGCCTTCTGAGGGAACCCTTCCGGAGCCGGTGCCGAATCGCTTTACCGAAGAAGCTTTGCTGCCACAGGGTTGGCAACGCCTGAGCGATGGGGGTCGCACTCACTATCAGGTGGGATTATTACCTGGGTCCAAACCCGCTAAGCTCTCCTTGGGGGTGCCGCTGGTTCTGGCGGTGGCCGATGAGTTGCGCCAACACCTGCCCAATATCCGCTTCGTGATTCCGGTGGCTCCTGGACAAACCCCCCAGTCTTTGGCGGGCTATGCGCATCCCAAGTTCAATCCCGATATAGCCTTGGTGTATGGAACATCGGGTGCTCTGGAGCAAACCAACTTGGGGGCACAATTCATCACCCCCTTTGGCAGCACCGTGCAGCTGTGGACGACGTTCCCCGCCTATTCGGTTTTGGCCAACTGCGATCTCTGCCTGACGACAATTGGCGCCAACACTGCTGAGCTGGCCCGGTTGGGGGTGCCGATGGTGGTGGTGATCCCCACCAATAAACTGGAGGCGATGCGTGCCTGGGATGGGATCCTCGGCCTATTGGTTCATTTGCCCGGCATTGGCGCTTGGCTAGCCCGTCGGGTCAATCGTGTGGCTCTGCACTGGCTGGGTCGCTTGGCTTGGCCCAATATCTGGGCGGGACGGGAGGTGGTGCCGGAGTTGCGCGGCCATTTGCGCCCGGTGGAGGTGGCTGAGCAAATGCGGGTTTTGTTGGAGGACCCGCAGCGGCGTCGGCAAATGCAGACGGAATTGCAACAATTGGGGGGAAGGCCGGGAGCGGCCCAGGCGATTGTGCAGTTGGTGGCTCAGCAGTTGAGCAAAGGCTGAGACCGACGTTCGTCTAACCAAGTCTGTAGAATGACCGCCGCCGCCTGTTGATCGATCAGGGGCTTTTGCCCTTTGGCTGGGATCCCTGCCGCCCGCAGATCCCACTCCGCCTGGACGGTGCTGAGGTGTTCATTCACCCTTTCGATGGGCAGATCCACAGCCTTTTGTAAGGCCCGCACCAACCGCTGTACTTTCCGCGCTTGGGAGCCCACCGAGCCATCCGCCAACAGGGGCATCCCAACCACCAAAATGTTGGCCTGACGACGCTGGATCCACTCCTGAATCTGGGCAATATCTTCCGGGAGAGAGCGTCGTTGGATCACCCCCAGACCCGTGGCCAGCAAGCCCAGCCGATCACAACCCGCCACCCCGATGCGACGATTGCCCACATCCAACCCGAGGGCGGCGACGGGATCCCTTGTGGCAGAATAGGTCAGGTTTGTGAACATCTCTACAGCTTACTCAACTCAATTCAATTGGGAGTCGATCTCTATGACCACCGCCACCCTGTCTCTTCCCAAGCATGAGGTAAAAGACCTCGGCCTTGCCCCTCTTGGCAAACAGCGTATTGAATGGGCGGCACGGGAGATGCAGGTGTTGGCTCAAATCCGCGAGCGGTTTGCCCAAGAAAAACCCTTCGCCGGGATCCGTCTGGTGGCCTGCTGTCATGTCACCACCGAAACCGCCAACTTGGCTCTGGCCCTGCAGGCGGGCGGAGCCGAAAGTGTACTCATTGCCAGTAATCCCCTCTCCACCCAGGATGATGTGGCGGCCAGCTTGGTGGCGGACTACGGCATCTCGGTGTTTGCCCTTAAGGGAGAAGACGTTGCCACCTACCACCGGCATGTACAAATCGCCCTGGATCACCGCCCCAACATCATCATCGACGATGGCAGCGACGTGACGGCGGAGCTGATCCAACACCGCAAAGAGCAACTGCCAGATATCATCGGCACCACCGAGGAGACCACTACTGGCATTGTCCGTCTCAAGGCCATGTTCAAAGCAGGGGTGCTCAGCTTCCCGGTCATGACCGTGAACGATGCGGAAACCAAGCATTTCTTCGACAATCGCTATGGTACTGGCCAATCCACCCTTGATGGCATTTTGCGCTGCACCAACATTCTGCTGGCCGGTAAAACGGTGGTGGTGGCGGGTTACGGCTGGTGCGCCAAAGGGGTGGCGATGCGAGCCCGCGGTATGGGATCCCAGGTGATCGTCACTGAAGTGAACCCGGTGCGCGCGCTTGAGGCGGTGATGGATGGTTTCCGGGTGATGCCCATGGGTGAGGCGGCTCCCCTGGGGGATATCTTCATCACTGTAACCGGCAACAAGCACGTGATTCGCGGCGAACACTTTGACCGGATGAAAGATGGGGCGATGGTATGCAACTCCGGCCATTTCGATATCGAAGTGGACTTGGTGGCCTTGGAGGAGCGCGCCATTTCCCGGCAGGTGGTGCGTCCCTTCACTGAAGAGTACCGCCTCAAGTCCGGTAAGTCGGTGGTGGTATTGGGTGAGGGCCGCCTGATCAACCTGGCTGCTGCCGAAGGTCACCCCGCCAGTGTCATGGATATGAGTTTCGCCAACCAAGCTCTCGGCTGTGAATACTTGGTCAAAAACAAGGGGAACTTGGCTCCTGGCTTGCACCCGATCCCGGTGGAGGTGGATCAAGAGATCGCTGCTTTGAAATTAAAGGCGATGGGGATCCAAATCGACAGCCTGACGGAGGCGCAGATCGAGTATGGCAACTCCTGGACTGCCGGGACTTAATCCGGAACTTAATGGAGTTGGTTTGTGGACGCAGTTCTGAGATGAAGTTTGGGATCTTGGGCTTTGGATTGGCCTGAGATCCCGAATATTGGGGCCTTGGGCAAGGCCTATTCCCACAGCATCTCCCTCAACTTTGGGTTAAGACGGGATCCCTTTAGCCTCGTTGCGATTGTGACCAAACGCGGGTGGGCAGGCCCCAAATGTAGATGAAGCCTTCGGCGGCCTTGTGATCAAACTGATCCCCTTCCCCATAGGTGGCCAGTTCAGCGTTGTAGAGGGAGCAGCGGGACTGGCGACCGACACACACCGCTTGTCCTTTATGGAGGCGCATCCGCACGACACCGGTAACGGTTTTTTGGGTGGCACGGATAAATCCGTCTAGAGCATCCCGCAGTGGAGAATACCAGAGGCCGTTGTACACCAGTTGGCTGTAGGTGGTTTCGATGCCGTATTTATAGTGGGTGACATCGCGGGTCAAAGTCAGGCTTTCCAACTCACGGTGGGCCTGGATGAGCACCAGCAGAGCGGGGCACTCGTAGATCTCACGGGATTTAATCCCGACAAGGCGATTTTCCACCATGTCGATGCGCCCAACGCCGTTGGCTCCCGCCAAAAAGTTCAACTGCTCAAACAGCATCTTCGGATCTAGCCGCTCACCATCCAATCCCACCGGGATCCCTTGCTCAAACTCGATCTCTACGTAGGTGGGATCCGGCGGCGTATCTTGCACCGGTTTGGTCAGGGCATAGACCTCTTCTGGCGGCTCCAGGTTAGCATCCTCTAGGATCCCAGCTTCAGCACTGCGGCCCAGAATATTCAAATCGATGCTGTAGGGGCTGGACTTTTTCACGGGAGAAGGGATCCCGAAGCGCTCCCCATAGGCGATGGTTTCCTCTCGCGTCATGCCCCATTCGCGGGCCGGGGCCAACACCTTCAGGGTGGGGTTGAGGGCGGTAATGGCCAGATCGAAGCGCACCTGGTCGTTGCCTTTGCCGGTGCAGCCATGAGCCACCGCATCAGCTCCCACCTCCTCAGCGACTTCTACCAAGAGTTTGGCGATCAAGGGTCGAGCCAGCGAGGTGGAGAGGGGATAGCGATTTTCGTAGAGGGCATTGGCTTGAATGGCCGGGAAAGCATAGTCGGTGATCAGCTCCTGAATGGCATCACGCACCAGCGATTGTTCGGCCCCGGCAGTCAGGGCTTTGGCTTGAATGGCATCCAGTTCTGCCCCTTGCCCCAGATCCACTGCCAAGGTCACCACTGATTCCACCCCCCATTCGTGAATCAGATAGGGGATACAGACCGAGGTATCCACCCCACCCGAATAGGCCAACACCACCTTCTTCGCCCGTCCCATGCTGCTGCGGATCCCTAGTTGAAAAGTTGCTAGCTCATTATGCCCTGTGGCTTGGATCTTGACCTACGCAGTCGGCACTCGTACCAGCATCTCGGAGCGCTACCGAGCATGCCAGGGTGGAAGGAGCTAAAAGGGACACAGGATCCTTTTCCTCAGCTATTCTCAAAGGGATTTCTCCTGCTGGTGTCAAAAAGGTATCCGGCGGGGAAGGATCCGGGGTGTGAGGCAAAACTGAGGTGAGCATGGCTGGCAAAGGAACTGCTCCAGTGCGGCTGGGGCGTGGGCAAAAAAGAACTCCGTCCCGCTTACGCGAATGGGTTCCGCTGTGGGTGGGAGTGCTCTCATTGCTGAGTTTCTTGGGGGGAATGGGGTTGGCGGGCATGTCCCGTCAGGAGGTTAGCTCCTCATCCTCGGATTCCCCAGTCCAGTCGAGTTCTGCAGCGCCGGAGCTACCCCGCTTCACAGCACAGGGTTGGCCGCTGCTGGATCCCAAACCTCAGCCGGATCAGGTGTGGGACTGTGAATTGGTGGTGATAGGGGGATCCCTGGGGGGGGTGGCAGCAGCCAGTCACGCTATGCGGGCTGGGATCCAAACTTGCCTGATCGAACTGACCCCGTGGCTGGGTGGGCAGATCACCTCTCAGGGGGTATCAGCCATCGATGAATCGCTACCGATGCGGCAGCGGGGCAATTTCTCCAGCCATTGGCTGCAGTTCAAAGCCCTCTTAGAAAGCCAGCCAGTCCATTTGCCCGCCTGGACGGGGATCCCGGCGGGGACGCGCGTGGCGGATATCAACAGTTGCTGGGTGGGAGGCTTGTGTTTTCCGCCTAAGGCCGGGGTAAAGGCGGTAGAAACCTGGCTAGAACAGGCGGCCCAAAACGCCCCCAACAGTCGCTGGGCTACCCAGACGGCTTTTAAGGGGGCCACCTTTAGCCCCGATGGCTCCCGGATTGAGAGCATCTACGCCGTGCAACGGCAGCCCCGAGATCCAGATTTTGTGCCCCCCGGTCGGCTGTGGCGGGAGTTGGCCAGTTGGTATGGCTGGGGGGAAACGGAGGTTTTTGCCAAACGGTCGGTGCGCCTACAGGCTCCGCCAGGACGGGAATTGTTCGTTATCGATGCTACGGATACCGGGGAACTGGTGGGGTGGGCCGGGATCCCCTATCGCGTCGGTTCCGAGAGCCGTGAGTTGCTGGGTGAGCCCAACGGAGCCCCGGCGACCAATCCTGAATGTACCCAAGCTTTTACCTTTCCGTTTGTGATGGCCATTCACGACGATGGTGGCCGTTCAAAAGCTGAGTTGGCACAACTGCAACCGGGCTATTCCCGGGCAGAGCACCGACGGGAGTTCGACATGGAAGGGTTTCCCACCTTCAGTGGCCAGAGCTTTTTTAACTACCGCCGCATTGTCAGTAAGGGGCGCACGGATCCCTTTTACGGCACCCCCGTTCCCGGAGATTTGACGATGGTGAACTGGAACCGTGGCAACGACTGGGGGATCATGAACCCGCCCTTGATCTTGACCGAAGAGCGCCTACAGGAATCTGGCCAACGGCACAACTGGTTGGGGGGGCTGGATGTCTCGGCGATCAAAGATGGAGAGAACCATGCCCTTCTATTTGCCGAATGGCTGATGGAAACCCAACCGCGTGCGGGCTATCCCCTGTCGTTGCTGTTTGGGGAGGAGTCGTTGATGGGCACCCGTTCTGGCCTCAGCCTCTACCCCTACATCCGCGAAGGGCGGCGCATCCTCGGACGGGCTGCCTATGGTCAGTCGGAATTCATGATGCTAGAGCAGGATATTCGCATCGGCACGACGGGGGGAAGAGATTTCACGCCGACGGTGGTAGGGGTGACTCACTATGCCATCGATATCCACGGCTGTCGCTATCGCAATTGGGAGCCCTCTCTGTCCGCCAGCTCGGCTCCAATCAACGAGTTTTCTGTCCATCCGATTCGCATTCCCCTAGAAGCGTTGATTCCGCAACGGCTAGACAACCTGCTGATTGGCGGCAAGGGGATCGCAGTCAGTCACATCGTCAATGCTGCCACCCGAGTTCACTACGGCGAATGGATCATTGGCTCGGCGGCAGGGTTAACAGCAGCTTGGCTGGGCAGCCAGGAGCCCAGTTTGACTCCAGCCCAGATTGTGCCGCGAGGGAAAATGGCGGAATTGCAAAGTTATTTGGTTTTGCGGGGTCAACGGTTGCAGTGGTGATCGGCTCTACAGCGGTCACCCCAAAGATAGGGAAAGACAATGGAGCATCAACAGCACCCCCGTCATTCCGCCTCCCCAGATCAGCAAAATCTGTCGCAGGATCCCTAAGCTTTCCAGCACCACTTGAGGGGATAAAGATCGGGTCGGGATCCCTAATTTGGGCTTTTCTTTTCGGATCCCTCGATAAAAATTGGTTCCGCCCAGTTGGATCCCTAACCTCCAGGCAAAGGCTGCCTCGCTCCATCCCGAATTGGGACTGGGATCCGCCCGCGCATCCTGGCGACAACGCTGCCAAAATCCCCAGGGATCCCGACTCAGCAGAGCTAAAGTCAGTACCGTCAGGCGGCAGGGCAACCCAGTCAGTCCATCTTCACATCGCGCCGATACCCTGCCCAGGTGAGTAAAGGGAGCATGGCGATAGCCCACCATCGAATCTAGGGTGCTGACGGCTTTATAGGCCAGAGCTAAAGGTGCCCCGCCCAGGAAAGCGTAAAACAAGGGTGCCGTTGCCCCATCGGGGGTATTTTCCGCCACCGTTTCGATCACCGCCCGTAGGATCTCCGGTTCCGATAGGTTTTCAGTATCGCGCCCCACGTAGCGGCTGAGCTGTTGCCGAGCCTGTTGGAGATCTCCCCTTTGCAAGGGATCCAACACCTCCAAAGCCGCAAATCGCAGGCTTCGCCCCCCCAAACAACTGGCCATGAGAATAATCTGAGCAAGGATCCCAGCCCAAGGATGAATCCAATGGCCTACCGAAATCAGTCCCCAGCCCGCCCCATAGGATCCCATCACCAAAACCAGAGTGAGTCCAGCCCCCCCCCAACCCTGAGCTTGGGCAGTTCGACAGTGTTTGAGGATGCACCGTTGCCCAACCGTGATCGCTGCCCCCATCACCCGCACGGGGTGAGGCCATCCCCAGGGATCCGCCAGCCCATAGTCCAACCCTAGGGAAGCGGCCAGCACAACAAAGGCCGTCTGTTGGGCCGGGAAAAGTAGTTCAGACCACAAACCCGCTCTCCTGATCTTGGGCTGCCTGCCAACTGCGGGCATCGAAGTACAGATCTTCCAAAGTGGTTTCCTCCAAAACCTGTTGCACCCGCCGTGCAATCCGCTCCCACAACGCTTCTGTAACCCAGTCCAGCCGTTCCAAAGCCTTGTCTTCACCTCTTGCAGAGGACTTTCCCACCCCGTCGGAACCGTCTTCAGTCACGGGCTCCAGTGATTCTCCCACTGCTGTCAAAATGGCACTCAATGGGATCCGTCGCGGCACTCGCGCCAACTGATACCCCCCTTGCGCCCCCCGTTGGGAACGCACCAAGCCGGCCTGACGTAGCTCAATGAGCAACTTTTCCAGATAGGGAGCTGGGATCTGTTGCCGCTCGGCGATGGCCCGTACCGAAGCCGTTTGCCCCGAACCGAGCATGGCCAGATCCAGCAATGCTCTGATGCTGTAGGTGGCCCGTGTGGTCAAGCGCACCGGGATCCCGCTCCACAAACGATATCAACTCCACAATCCTGCCACAGGGATCCCCCATAGAAGAGGGGGAACGGGATGGGATTCAGAACCCCTTAGATTTAGGGAAACCTCTAGCCAACCCCCCTCAAGGTTGAAAAGCGTTCGCAAATTCTTGTATCAACTAATACACAGCTCTGCAGGATAATCTTGGAAAATAGGGCTGAATCGTAGTCTGTGCTACGCTAAGCTGCTGCGGTTTCTTCTTTTTCAGCATTGACGAGGCAGACAGCAGGTGTTGCTGGCCTATGGGTGAGACTTCGAATACTTGGCCCGGTGAGGATCCCGGTGTCTACGACTCGCTAGCACGAAACGATCTGTGGAACCCGCAGGTGCTGTATCGGGGCCGTCCGATGCAGGAGCGGGGCCGGGCCATGCTGCGTACCCTGTTTGAAAGTGTTAGCGATGGGCTGTTTATTCTAGAGCGTTCCCCAGAAGGAGAAAGTCAGGGGACATCCCAGCCGCGCTACCGATTTCTGGTCTGCAACCCTGCCTTTCAGAGGATGTTTTTTCTCCTTTCCAGGCCGATCGACGGGGAGGATCTACTATCTTGTCTAAGCGCTTCCACAGCCTCCCAAATTCAATTGCATACTCAACACTGTGTCAAACATCGCAGGCGGGTCAGCTTTGAAATGAGCTTAGTGGATCCCGCCAGTGTCACCCCAGACCAAGAGCAAACCCATGTTTTAATTGTTACCCTCTCACCCGTACTGGAGGGAGAAAAGCCGATTCGCCAAATTGTCGGCTCCTGCCAGGACATCACAGAGCGTAAACAGGTGGAGTGGACATTGCAACGCAGTCAAGAGCGGTTATTAGAGCAAAATCGAGCTCTGATGGCTTTGACCCGACACAAGGCCCTCAACCAAGGGGATCTCCAGGCGGCCCTGCGGGAGATCTGCACCACCGCCGCCCATACATTGCGGGTAGAACGAGTGGGGGTTTGGCTCTACACACCGGAACGCTTGAGCATTCGCTGTGTCAATCAATTTGAGATCAGCCAGGACAACCCCGAGGGATCCCATACTCAAGGGGAAGAGATCTGGGCCAGAGACTATCCCCGCTATTTTCAGGCCCTAGAGCAAGAGCGCACTATCGCCGCTGACCAAGTGGCTACCGACCCGCGTACCATCGAGTTTCGCAACTCCTACCTGACGGGAATAGGGGTGGTGTCGATGTTGGATGCCCCCATTCACCTAGAAGGACAGATGGTGGGTATTCTCTGTCATGGCCATGTCGGCTTTCCCCGCCATTGGACCCTAGAAGAACAAAACTTCGCCGGATCCCTGGCGGATTTGGTATCCCTGGCTCTAGAGATCTCAGAGCGGCGGCAAACGGAAGAAGCCCTGCGTCGCGCCGAAGAACGCTATCGCAACTTTTTTGAGAACGCAGTTGAAGGGATCTTCTTCACCGATGCGGCAGGCCGTTATCTTTCTGCCAACCCGATGCTGGCCCAAATCTGTGGCTACGACTCCCCGGAAGAATTGATGCAGGAAGTCAACAACGTCGGCACTCAGCTTTATGTGGATCCCAGTCAACGAGAAGAATTTGTGCGTCTGTTGCATGAACAGGGATCCGTGCGCGGCTTTGAATATCAAGTTCGGCGGCGGGATGGATCGATCATTTGGGTACGGGAAAATGCCCGTTTGGTGAAAGATTGCGAAGGGAATGTTCTGGGCTATGAAGGTATCTCCGAAGACATCACCGCCCAGAAGCAAAACCTGGCCCACATCGAGTTTCGCGCTCATCATGATACTCTTACGGGTTTGGTTAATCGAGAATACTTCGGCGATCAACTACAGCAAGCCCTGAAGCAATACCGCAATGAAATGCTGGCTCTCCTTTTTGTGGATTTGGACTGCTTCAAAGACATCAACGATACCTTTGGTCATGAAGTGGGAGATGCCCTGTTGCGGGGGGTCGCACAGCGCCTGACGGAGTGCGTTCGCTCGGGGGATATCGTTGCCCGCTGGGGTGGGGATGAGTTCACTCTGTTGCTGCCCCAAATTGGCAACCCTGTGGTAGCCATGCGTTTGGCTCAGCGTATTCTCGATGCCTTTCAGAGCCCGTTCTCCTGCCAAAGCCATACCATTGCTGTTACCTGCAGTATTGGCATGGCCCTCTATCCACAGGATGGGGTGGAGGCGCGTACTCTGCTACACCATGCCGATTTGGCCCTCTACCAGGTGAAGGAAAATGGCCGCAATGGCTTCCAACTCTATAGCTCGAACAACGGGATCCCGGCAGCAGTTCGCAACACAATCCTGTAAGCTGGTTGGGTCAGAGGCCCTTTTGGTTCGTCATTCGTGCATCCGGGTCGTAGTTATCGTCGCCTCATTCCCTTTATCCAGCCCCACCTGTGGATGCTGCTGTTGGGGTTGACCTGCACCCTTGGCTTTGTGCTAACCATGCCTGCCCTTGCCTACTTAATTGAGTGGGTAGCGCGGTCAATTGGGGCGGGAGATCTGGGGCAACTGCGCCTACTGGCTTTGATTGGGGTGGTGTTTTTCTTGGTGCGTGGCGCGTTTCAGTATGGCCAAGATGCCCTGATGGCGCGGGCTTCTCTACAAATGGTTTTGGAACTACGGCAAGGGGTTTATGCCCACCTACAGGCTTTGGATTTGGACTACTTTTCTGGTAGTCGCACCGGCGACCTGGTCTATCGCCTCACCGCGGATCTGGATCGGGTAGGGGAAGTGGTACAGCGGTTTTTTCATCGCTTTATCCCCAGTGTGCTCACCATTGTGGCGGTGGTGGGGTATCTGTTTTATCTCAACGGCATCCTCACCCTGACGACGCTGTTGATGGCACCCCTGATGGGAATTTTAATCAGTTGGTTTGGGGATCGCCTCTTGTTCCGCTCCCGCCTCAACCAAGAGAGTATGTCGGATTTAGCTACCCTCTTAACGGAGGTATTTGCCGGAATTGGCCTGATTCGCGCCTTTGCTGCGGAGGAATACGAGATTCGTCGCTTCAGTACCATTGCCGAAAGCAACCGTCTAGCCCGGTTTCAAACTGAGCAGGTAAAGGCAATTCAAGACCCGGTGGTGGGATTCCTCTACGCCATGAGTGTGTTGGGAGTGTTTTGGATTGGCGGTTGGCAAATTAGCCAGGGCAACCTGACCGGCAGTCAATTTCTCGGTTTTATTGCCGGGGTCGCCATGTTGATCGACCCGATTGTGCATATCACCAACAACTACAGTGAGCTGAAGCAGGGAGAAGCTTCGGTGGAGCGGATTTTCGAGCTACTGGATATTCGCTCCCAAGTGTGCGATCTACCCGAATCCAAACCTTTGCCCCCAATTCAGGGGTGGGTGGAGTTCGATCAGGTTTCTTTTCGCTACAAACCCGATCAGCCGGTGCTGAAACAGCTCAGCTTTAAGGTCTCTCCCGGTGAGATTGTGGCTTTAGTGGGATCCTCCGGGGCTGGGAAATCCACCTTAGTCGGCCTTATTCCCCGTTTTTACGATCCGCAGCAGGGTTGTATCCGCATCGACGGCATCGACATCCGCACCGTTACGCTACAAAGTCTGCGCCGCCAGATCGGCATTGTCCCCCAGGAGATCACCCTGTTCTCCGGAACCATTGCCAGCAACATCGCCTACGGACAAGAACACTTCGACCTAGAGGCCGTGCGTCAGGCAGCCCAAGTGGCCAATATCCACACCTTTATCGAGAGCCTGCCGGATGGCTATGCCACCCTGGTCGGAGAACGGGGGGTAACCCTCTCGGGAGGGCAGCGGCAACGGCTGGCGATTGCACGGGCAGTCTTGCTCAACCCAAAAATCTTGATTCTGGATGAAGCTACCTCAGCCTTGGACAACGAGTCGGAAGCTCTGGTGCAGGAGGCTTTGCAACGGCTGATGCAACGCTGCACAGTGTTTGTTATTGCCCACCGCCTCTCGACGGTGCGTACCGCCCATCGCATTTTTGTTTTGGAACAGGGGCAGCTTTTGGAGCAGGGCAACCATGGGGAGTTACTAGGTAAAGGAGGCCGTTATGCTCAGTTTCATCTGCGCCAGTTTCAGTAAAAGTTTCAGTAAACTAGTAACCCCACTCTTTCCGAAAGGGGGCATAAAACTCAGGATCCTGCGGCGTACCCCCCGGGATCCCGCACAGAGCTGCGGCAAACCTCACCGCCCGTTCCAACAGGGAAACCTCGGGCCACCCTTGCAGTAACCCCAGAATCACCACTGCGCTGAAGGCATCTCCCGCCCCGACGGTATCCACCATTTGAGGCACGGGTACTGGATCAGCCCGCTGGAGATGGGTGGAGGTGATCAGCATCGCTCCTGCTGCTCCCAGGGTGAGGAATACACTTTTTAAGTTCAGGCTCTCCCGCAAGGTCTTAGCCTGGGCGAACGGATCTTCGGCAGGGATCCCTTCTAGCCGAGCCACTTGAGCCAATTCCTCTTGGTTGAGTTTCAGCCAATCACAGCTGCGGATCATTTCCCGAATTCGATCTGAGTTCCACCAGGGATCCCGCAAATTCAGATCAAGAAAGACTGGGCAATTCAGCGTTTGAATGAAGGCTTGAATCTGTGGGTGGGCAGCTTCCGTACGGGCTGCCAAGCTGCCTCGGTAAAGCAAGCTGGGTTTTAGGGCACACAGTTGTCCCGCATCCAGGCGAATGTGGTCATAGGCTTGGTTGGCCAGGATCTTGTAAGCAGGGATCCCTTGCGCATCCAGCTCCACGTGAACCGCGCCGGTGGGATGGGTTGGATCCCATTGCAGGGCTACGCTGCTTAACCCCTGACGGTGCATGGCCGCCAACACCTGCTCTCCGGCAGCATCTTGACCGACACGACTGAGGAAAATCGGCTCAGATCCCAAGCCTTTGAGATTCCAAGCCACATTAAAGGGTGCGCCCCCCAGTACCGCTTGGTTGGGAAACTGATCAAAAAGAACTTCCCCCAGAATCAGGGGTGGGCCAGCGAGAGGTCTAACGGGATCTGTCATGAAGATGGGGGCCAACTCAGCCGTGCAACTCCAAGATTTGCTGATAGGTATTACTGCGAAACCAACGATCGATCTCTCGTGCCCGTAGCACCGGCAGCGGATGAGTACGCCCAACATTTTGCATCTGCTTCAGTTCCGCCTGCCAGAGATCATCATCTAGCTCATCATAGGTTCGTGCCTGCTCTAAAAATGCATCAACATTCAGTTTTGCCCCCAATTGTGGGGATCCCCCACATAGTTTCATCAACACCGAAACCACCGTCTTGGCTTCTTGGGCCACCAACACAGCCGCCCGGTCACAGGTAAATTCAGCACAGCGCACCCAGTGCATTAGCTGGTCTTGCAACGCCTGGTAAAATAATCCTCCAAAGGGGATCAAACTGGTGGAAAGCATCAGAATATTGGCCATCGTCAAATAAACACCGTGGTTACATTTCAGGTGGCCTAACTCATGGGCTAGAACGGCCTGGATCTCAAGCGGCTCGAGCAAATCTAACAGCGAGCTGTGTAAAACGATAAAAGGCTTCTTCCCCTGCATGGCAAAGGTGTAAGCATTGGGCACAGGGTTTTGCCGCACGTACAGCTGAGGAACTTCCAAATCCAAAATGCGACAGGCTTGTACCAGGAGTTGGTAAATTTCCGGCAACTGATGTTCGTTAATTTGAATGCTGGAGGCGATGTTATCCAGATAAAACACCTGTTCAGCGGTCGAACCCAGCAGATTTTGGATCAGCAAGCCCAGTCCCGGCACCTGTTGCAGGGAACGGGTCGCTTTCAGATCGACGGGATGACGAAATTGATCTGCCCGGAGGCCCAGCAAGATATGAGGTTCTCGTTGAATTGGCAGCATAGGAAGTGGAAAAACGCTGAGGACTACAACTCGTAGGGCACAAACTGACGGTAGCGATTCAACAAAAACAGCCGCTCCGGCGGGGGATCCGGCAGAACCGGCTTGTAAGTAAACCCAAAGGGATCCTCTCCAACCGGGATCTCCCAATAGACAATTCGATCCTGAATGCGGCTGCCATCGGTAATAAAGCGACCCAAATCCACAGCAGTTTGATCAGCGCGGTTGTAGAGCTGTCCTCTCCAGCTGAGCTGCTGGGGTAAGCCTAAGCCCCAAAAAAGTTGCCGTTGGTTCTGGTTTAACACCGTTTGCAGGCGATCCCCCCAAACCCGCGCCAAATCGACAGATTGAGGGGTGGAGTGGGCCTCCGCATCAGTAGGGGTAACTTCTAGCAGCAGCAGCCCATTCAAAAAGATATAGGTCGATTGGGGTTGTGGATCGGAGGAGGGAGTTGCTGGAGGTTCTGGGCTTGCGGTTTCTAGGCTGACCTGCAACTGAGGACTGGTGGCTTGTGAAAGGATCTCCTGAAATCGTTGCTCCAGCGAACGTAAACGGGAGGGGGCATCGGGGGTACGCAGCGTCAGAATAGGTTCATTCACCACCCGAAACTCGCTTTGGCCCCAGACAACGGCACCCAAGCCACTCCATATCAACCCACTCAGGATGAGGATCCCGGCCCATTTCCTCACAGCCATAGCCTCGAAGCTCTCCAGCCACCGCAACGTGCCATTGACAAACTCTGACCTCTATCGGTCGGGTACTTCTCAATCTTAGCCGTTACCCTGGTAGCATCTGTGGCGTTCACAGGACTTGTTGTCTTTTTTGAGGTCATCATGCGGATCCCTACTTCCACCTATCGCATCCAGTTCCATGCTGGGTTTGACTTCGAGGCAGCACGGCAAATTGTCCCCTACCTGAAAGCTTTGGGCATTTCTGACCTCTATGCCTCTCCCATTTTTCAGGCGCGTAAGGGTAGTACCCATGGTTACGATGTGGTGGATCCTGGCCAGATCAATCTAGAGTTGGGCGGCAGTGAAAAATTTGAGGAACTATGGGAGACCCTGAGCCAGCAGCAGATGGGCTGGGTGCAAGATATTGTACCTAACCACATGGCTTATGACGGCCAAAACCCTATGTTGATGGATGTCTTAGAAAGTGGTACCAACTCGGATTTTATCGACTATTTCGATGTAAATTGGAACCATTCCTATTTGGGGATCCAAGGCAGAATATTGGCACCTTTTTTGGGAGATTTTTACGATAAATGTCTGGAATCCGGACAAATTCAGCTTCGTTACGATGCCGACGGTTTGAGTATCAATTACTATGCGTTACGCTTCCCCCTGAATATCGATACCTACGCAGATGTATTTACTTATAATTTGGGCAAACTACGAAGAAAGCTAGGACGAAGTCATCCCGATTACATCAAACTGCTCGGTATTCTCTTTAGCCTTCGCTTCATTCCCTCTAAGGAAGATTTGTTAGAACGTACCGATCAAATAAACTTTGCAAAACATTCCCTCTGGGAACTCTATAATTCCAGTCAGCCTGTACAAAATTTCTTTGATGAGAACATCGAAATTTTCAATGGTAAGCCAGGGGATCCCTCGAGCTTTGATCTATTAGATAACCTCTTAGCTCGACAAAACTTTCGCATTTCTTTTTGGAAAGTAGGGGCCGAAGAAATCAACTACCGTCGCTTTTTTACCATTAACGAACTGATTTCTCTGCGTATAGAAGATCGAGAGGTATTTCGCAAAACTCACCAGATGATCCTTAAGCTCGTCGAACAGGGGCGCTTTACCGGCCTACGCATCGATCACATCGACGGTCTATTTGATCCAGAAGAATATCTCCAGCGACTACGGGAGCGTTGCCCGGAAACTTATATTGTGGTGGAGAAAATTTTGGAGTCGGAAGAATCTCTACCCAAGCAATGGCCCATTCAAGGTACCACCGGCTACGACTTTTTAATTAAACTGAATGGCCTCTTTTGTCAGACTAACAATGCCGAGGCTTTCGACTCACTGTATAGCCAATTCACCCGCTTACAGCAGCCGCCAGAACAGGTAATTGAAGAGAAAAAACGCCTAATCATCGAGCGTAATCTTTCGGGCGATATGGACAACCTTGCTTTCTTGCTTAAGCAAATCACTAGTCATCACCGCTATGCCAATGACTTTACCCTTTACAGCTTGCGGCGAGCCTTGGTGGAAGTTTTGGTATGTTTTCCAGTCTATCGAGTCTATATCCGTGATGGGATCCTTGCTCCAGAAGGTCAACAAATCATTCGACAAGCAATAGATCAAGCCAAAGAGAATTTGCCCATCTTAGTGAATGAACTGAACTTTATTCAGCGCTTTCTCTGCCTAGAGTTTCTGGACAATTTATCAGAACAAGAAAAAAACGAACAGATTTACTTTGCCATGCGCCTTCAACAGTTAGCTGGTCCTCTCATGGCTAAGGGGGTAGAGGATACCGCCTTTTATGTGTATAACCGCTTGTTGTCTCTCAACGAAGTAGGCGGGGATCCCTGTCGATTTGGTCTTTCGGTACAGGAGTTCCATCGCTTTAACCAAGAACGAGCAGACCATTGGCCCCTAGCAATGAATGCCTCTGCTACCCATGACACTAAGCGTGGCGAAGATACTCGAGCTCGTCTTAACGTCCTTTCCGAAATTCCAGCGGAATGGGAGAAGAATATTAAACTCTGGCATGAACTCAATGCCAACTACAAAGTTCGCAATAAGAAGGCCAAGCGTTCAGAACTGCCGGATCGCAACGATGAATACTTCCTGTATCAAACCCTGCTGGGTTCCTATCCCTTTCAGCCGGAAGAATTGCCTCAATTTGTGCAGCGTGTCAAAGATTATCTGATTAAGGCAGTCCGAGAAGCCAAGGTGCATACCGCTTGGCTCCGACCCGATACTGACTATGAAGAAGCCACCACCACCTTCATCGATCAAATTTTGCAATCCCCTAATCCTTTTTTAGAATCTTTTTTGACCTTCCAACGCAAAATCGCTCACTTTGGCATCTTTAATTCCCTTTCTCAAACCCTTGTTAAACTTACTAGTCCAGGGATCCCAGATATTTATCAGGGCACAGAACTCTGGGATTTAAGCATGGTGGATCCCGATAATCGCCGACCTGTTGATTTTTCTCGCCGCCTAGCCTACCTTGAAGAAATTCAGCGACGCGCTAAGCAAGAACCTCAACGATTAATAGAAGACTTACTGTTGCATCGAAGCGATGGACGCATTAAATTATTTTTGCTTCATCATATTCTGAAAATACGTCAGGAGAATCCGCAACTATTTCATGAAGGTGCTTATACCCCATTACAGGTAAGTGGATCCCGACGGGAGCATGTGGTAGCGTTCGCCCGCCATCAGGGCAAGCAGGTATTAATTACAGTGGTGCCACGTTTGTTAACACAATTGATTGACGAAACACAGGATCCATTTGGGGAAGATATTTGGAAAGATACCTGCATTCACCTGCCCCGCTGGAAAAAAGTCGAATGGATAAATGGATTTAGTGAAGAAGGGATTCCTGCCGGAGAAACTCTATCTATTGGAGGGATTTTAAAGTCTTTCCCAGTGGCCATATTATGTGGTCAGTCCCGTTAGTCATTAAAGATTTAGGGGATTGTTAGACTGACTCTATATTTTCTGCGATGTTTCTTCAACCAAAAACAACATAAAGCAACAATGTATTGTATTCCAAAAAAGGCTATCTATGCTCTTTATCAACTGTAGGAGCGGCAAGCGCTGCATGTGTATCATACCATCCTGGGACAGGTGCTTTAGTCATACATTGAAGTGCCCGCCGAGTCAATCCTCTAAACAAAAAAGAACCAGGAAAGTTCCAGGAATTTAATTTACCCGAGTCCCCCAGAAGCTTGTATCCCAGTGATATAATCCTGTATTGCGCGAGAATTTCCTCTTTTGTCTTCCAGCGATGTGGAAGTTCATCTCCAAAAAGGCCGGATGAACCTTCTTCAAAAATATGTTCCACACACTCGCCTATCCATTTTTGAGTGCGTGGAATTGAAGATTGTTCCACTGCCTGAAAGGAAAGATAGCCCAGATCTGACAACATCTCAATCTCTGCTTTAATCTGCAGAAAAGAAGTTTTAGAAGACTCAAGCGAAATATAGTCTGGAACTACTTGAAACTCTTTAAGTACTTCGACACAAACTGTGTCACAACCTTCGATATCAATTTTCATATAGTGGGGCATTCCATACTTTTGAATAACGCTCATTAGGTTTACAATAGGAACCTCAATAACTGTACTCGTTGTTCCTCGATAGATATTGCGTTCTACCCAATCTTTGCACACTGTACCCCAAACTGAAAGAGAATCATTCTTGTAAAATTTAACAGTTTCCTGTCCTGAGATAACATATTTTGATCCCACTATTGCTCCGCCAATAATAATTAATCTTTCATTCTTTAGAAAAGGCTCGAAACGTCGTTCGCAAAATGCAATCATATCAGGATTAGCTTCGAAGCTAATGACTCGAAACCCCTTCTTCAAATAAAAGTCAGTATCTTCTCCTTTGTGCATTCCGATATCGAAGATCAAGTCATCAATCTTCGGAATCTCTAATCGAGTTCCCATTTTAATCTCCTGGTTGGACAAGCCCAAAAGCAAATGCGAAGATATTGCCTCCATCTGTCACAATTCTTTAAGATAAAAACTATCTAAATCACTTAAGAATAAAATATAAAATTCTCACTTTTTCTGAAAAGAAGCTTGAGAGATCTCCAAAGTCCTAGCCATATTCCAACGAACTCAAGCAAGATAAGTGAACTGGGAATTTCTTTGTTTCGAATAAAGCTTTTTAGGAGTCGACATAAGTGCCAATTCCATACCAAATGAATCCATTGTTGTAAAATTGCCCAACGTTCTTCAGGATAAATTACAGCACAATACATACAATAAAATGTCGATCCAATTCCATAACTAAGCATTTGCTTTTTTAATTTATCCATTTGTTTCCGATGACGATGCCAGACCAGGGCTCTTGGTTCGTAAACCAAAGCATACCTACGCTTGAGCACTCTGAAAAACATCTCTAGATCCTCTCCTCCTTGTCCAGGAGACCCAGCACCTAATGCAAGCGGAAATCCTCCTTCCTGAATAAAAAAACGATGGCGAAATGCCATATTTGCCCCAGCTCCCCACTTCGCAGTTAAAAACCATGTGTCTGCTATCGGTTTTTCGGGAGAAGTGTGTACTTGAATCCATGCTCGCTGAAACCCTCTCCCAAATCCATTTCGCCTTTCGAATAAGATTTGTGCTTCTGTTTCCAGTTCATAAGGAGCGATTAATCCTGTAACCGCCATCACATCCGGATGTAGTTGGAACACCCGAGACAATTCATGTACCCAATTCTTATCGACCACAACATCATCATCTGTAAAAGCAAGAATATCTGTGTCAGTCTCGCGAATAGCGCGATTACGAGCTGATGAAAGGCCAGGCTGAGGTTCTTGAATATAACGGATTTGTGGATACTGATCCCGCACTAAGTTTTCAGTTTTATTATCACTGGGAGCATTATCAACAACCAAAATTTCTAGCGAAGGGTAATCTAGCTTTAGTAAAGATCTTAAACATTGATTTAGGTCTTGCGGACGATCGCGGGTACAAATAGCCACGGTTACACTTGGCCAGTGCTCCTGGTTTTGGAGGTCAATACTTTCATGTTCATGTTTTTGAATGGCATTTTCTACCTGGAATGGCTCAGACTCGCTAGACTGCTTACCAGAAGCCGAAATGAATAACAGTTGCTCTAGCTCATTAGGATTTAAATCAGGATGTTGAAGCAATGCATTCCATATTTCGGCTGGTGAACACTTTCCCTCATTGACAGGAATCTCTAGGTAGGTGAGTGGGATCCCTTGATGGCGTACCAGCGCTTGTACTGAACCGTATTTTTCTAGGTTTAGCAGCTCTGGCAGATGTTGACTCAGTTCTATTTCGATCACCTTTATTGGTTGAAGCATAAAATCCTACTCTTCCTGTTCATTGTCACCAGACTGTCTATTTAAGATCACAACTAAAATGGCATGTGTGAAGGGATAAAATGGGCGATAATTTTTTCAGCATGATTGGGAGGAAATGAAAGGCAAACAAGACTACGTAAAGTCATCTTTACCAGTGGTTTCCACTTTTTAAGGAGTACAGGCTGATAATAGTAGGAAGTAAACAAAAATCGCAGCGCAGATAAGACTCTCTGCCTATCGAGGGCGGAAGGAACACCTTGAAGCGCCTTGTATGCCAAATACTTGTAAAGGTTAGCTAAACTTTTTACTTTTAGAGATTGTAGTTGTTTTGGGGCTTGAGCAAACGCCTTGTCAATTACGCGCCTTGCATGCTGCTCCATCCGCAATACTTTAGCTGATTTAGAAGTCTCACTGCGACGATAAAGTACTTGGGGTTCAGCTACCAGTACGAATTCATAGTGCTGCGCCAACCGCAGCCACATATCCCAGTCATCTGCATTGAGTAACGATTCATCGAAGCCACCTACAGTCTCAAAAGCAAAACGTCTAATCAAGGGGTTTGACCCATTTTGTAACAGATTGATTTGAAGCAGTTCAGGCAATATATAACCTGCAGCCTGAGTGCGTATACCTTCTTGAACCAAATTACCCTCGGCATCAATATTATCCGTCCAACTATAAGCTACAGCCGCCTTCTTGTGGATCTGTAGGGCTTCATACTGAGCTGCTAACTTGTTGCTAGTCCAGAGATCGTCCGCGTCAATAAAACTAAGATATTCACCTTGTGCGTGACAAATCCCTCGATTGCGGCTTGCTGAAACACCCCCGTTTGGGTAACTAAAGACATAAATACGACTGTCTTCTTTCGCTAGTCGCTGCGCAATAGCAACAGTTTCATCATCTGAACCATCGTCGATGACTAGAATTTCTATGTCTACAAAATTCTGATTCATCACAGAACGCAAAGTTGTCTCCAAAGTTGGGGCTGCATTAAAAGCTGGAATGATGACAGAAATTAAAGGCATTACTTTTCTCCTGAGCAACCTTGTGTACCTCTGATAGTTAAGGATGCAATAAAGGTTCTTCTGATACAGTCTTAGCTTGCGTGAGGGTAGCTAGATTTAGAGGATATACTTCTTCAGTATATCGAGTTTCTTCATGACGTTTAATATCAGCAACTACACGAGCTAAATCTGGCTGTTTTTCATGCCATATAGAACGCTCATTAGCTATAGCTTCTAAATGGAAAGACAGCATCTCAGGAATCAAATATCGCCCAAAATCTGAAGGAACTGTTTCAAGCTGACGATTAAATATCCTATTTAATACTAGCTGCCCTACTGCCGGTGTGTAATGAGAGCTATCGGTATAATAAATCATACCAGGATCAATTACTTCGCTAGTGACACTGTTATAGCCTGAGAAATCCCATACTGGGTGTAGTGAAACGATATCTCTTTTCCAGTCTTCGAACAAAGGCCATAGGCCCAGATTATAAATAGATTCCCACTCTGTAGCATGCGCAGGGGAAATAAATAATTTCAACTGAATTTCTCGATTGGCGCAAGTTTCTATGATTGCTTTCAGGTGGGCTAAAGAGTTCTTATAGCTACTAAATCCTTTGTAGACTCCATCCTGGTACTGACGCTGAGCCTTAGCAATAGTATCAAAGAACACCCTTAAATCAACTTCTCTTGGTCTCCGAACCATCATTCCATTTACCCGTATTGATCCCGGTGGGTTAGGATTTTGATTGCGTACCAGAGTTTCCCAGCTAGCACCCAAAGCATCTAATGAGAGAGTTATATCCAGCAAATCCGATCCGATGATCCCAACATGGCCTAGTCTCTGCTCTCTAAAATCTGGTTGAGGGGTTCGCAGATCGTTGAACATTTGGAAGTCAAGTCCAATAACCACCTGTTCCAATTCAGGTTGAATAGTTAAAGCATGCTCTAAATAGCGACGTAACTCGTAAATATTAGGTGCTGTTAGTCCCAGATTGTATGCTGGCTGAATCAATGCTGGATGGGAAGGATCAAGACCAATATCGGTGCGAGAGGAACCCAACAAAATACTTTTCGGTCGGATCCTGGCTATATCAACAGCCTTAAATAATCTACTGTTATTCAGTGTTTTGGGCTTGATGGCATTAATACCAGCTATCGATGGGGAGCCAATGACGCCCAAAGGATCAATAACCAGGTTAAATAAGCTTGTTGTGCACATTGCTGAAAATGACAGCGCTATGAAGATTTTATTGAAGTTGCTAAAGCTGTATTGACCCATAACTACTCCTACATAAATTCACCTTTTAGTTAGTCCAAAATCAGCCAAAATTAACTCAGAACTGAAAGTAAAGAAACTCCGTGACTCGACTCATTGACAACAAAGTCAGCACAGACAAACAACTGAGAAATAAACCCCACCACCACCGTGGTCTAAACCGCTGAACTAGCTCCTGTGTATTAGGCAAAAATACAACCCACAAGGTCAAGATGGCTAGAACGATGAGACTCTCCTGACCACCCGGAAAATAATCCAAGCTAGGAAGATCGTTAAATCGGACACCAAACTTTTCTAGATCGCCTAATGACCCACGGTACTTCCCAGGTAACAGCACCCCCTCTACACCTGTCATGACCCATAGAATATGACCTGCATCTGTAAGAGATTGAGCCCTAAAAATAACCCAACCTACAGTCACAGCTAAAAAAGTAATCGCCCATGATACTACTTTTGGCAAACGAAAACCCACTTTTCCCCAAACGTGATTGACACTAAGGCATACTCCATGAAATCCACCCCAGACGATATAAGTCCATCCAGCACCATGCCAAAGACCACCTAGCAGCATCGTAGTCATGAGATTGATAACTCTGCGAGTTTCTCCAAGACGGTTACCTCCCAACGGAATGTAGAGATAATCCCTCAGGAAGTTTGACAAAGTAATATGCCAGCGGTGCCAGAATTCAATGATCGAAGCAGCCTTATAAGGAGAGTTAAAGTTGAATGGCAATCTTACATTTAACATCAGTCCGAGCCCAATAGCCATATCACAATAACCAGAAAAATCAAAATAGAGTTGATAAGTGTAGCTAAGCGCTGCTGTCCAAGCCTCAATAAAGCTCAGATCAACAGCATGATTGAACGGCAGTGCCACCCATCCTGAAATACTGTCAGCGATGATAACTTTTTTTGATAAACCAATGAAAAACGCTACACAGCCTAAGGAAAAGTTTTTCTGAGAAAATAACAAGTTTCGCAGTTTATCAAACTGAGGTATAACTTCTTGATGATGGACGATAGGACCAGCAATTAGCTGTGGGAAGAATAGCACAAATAAACTATAGTCGAGAAAGGAGTAACTTGAAGTTTGTCCGCGATACACATCAACTAGATAGGCAATTTGCTGGAATGTATAGAAAGAAATTGCCAGCGGAAGGATAATGCTATCTACGTGGAATAGCTGAGTTAGCCATGTGGACAATGATGAGAAAGGCAACCAAGACAGAAGGAAACCTGTATATTTGTAGTATGCAATGAGGCCGATATTAAAAAACAAACCCAAACATAAAATTATTCTCGAAAGTTTCTTCTTGTATCTTTTCTCTTGAAGATACCTTCCCAATTGATAATTTACTCCTATCGAAACAAGTATTAATGGTATGAATGTAACATTCCAATATCCGTAAAAAACTAGAGAAGACAACAACAGCCACCCTTTCGAGAGAGTCACTGAACCCAAACGGCCTATCCAGAAATAACCTCCTAAACAGAGAGGCAAGAACAAAAAAATAAATAGGAAGGAATTAAACAACATCAGTACAATACCTCCCACATCAATTCTTTCCATGCCTGCAAATAGTTTTGATGCCCTTCCTGCGTGGAAAGTCTTCCCCTTTCTCCCCACCGTCTTAACTGCCAAGGAGAAGCCAGAGCCATAATTCGGATCCCTTTGGCCAGCTCGGTTGGATTTTTTGGAGTGACCAGCAAACCACAAGATTCACCGTCAGAACCTCGTACTTGTTCTATTAAGCCATCGATCCGACTTGCGATGATAGGCTTCCCGGCTGCTCTTGCTTCTAGACAAACATTTCCCCAGGGTTCCCAGAGTGAGGGAATGATCACCACATCGCAACGGCCAAGAAAATTTGCTACATCTTCCACTTGGCCCAAAAAAGTGACCGATGACAGGTGTTCAGCCATGCGATGTAGAGCGCCCTCTAACTCCCCAGATCCCCCTAGCAGAAGCTTGACTGGTAAGTCTTTAACCTGCTCCATAGCTTCAATGAGCACTTCGAATCCTTTCTGTGTGCAAAAGCGACCATAGGCGCCTAAGATTAAATCTCCCTCTCGAGATTTGGGAAACAGCTTAGCGAAGCGCTCAAGGGAGGGGCACTGATGAATGAGTCTCAATTGGTGATCTGAAGCCAAATGATGCTTCAGCATCCAGTCCGCTTGGGCCTGTGAGATGGTAACCACAAGGTCTGCTAAACGATAGAAGACTCGCAGGACACTGTGAAACCTCCAGGGTTGTGAGACGTTGTGTTCTTCATATCCTTGCGAATAGGCATGTTCGTGAATGATTAACTTGGCTTTCGGGAAGCGAGTCTTGAGACGCAATAAGTCAGGCAATCCCTTTAGACGACAAGTAGGGTGATAAACAATTAAATCAGGTTCTTTTATGCCCTGAAACGAGTGGAGACAGAGTTTCTCCACGTCAAAAACTACAATCTGAAAATCAAAGTTATTCGATAGATCAGATTGAATTAAGCCTCGAAGATTCGATTTTACTCCTCCCATTTTGTCATCTTTGACAACATGAAGAACTCGTCGTTTTTCAACGATGGAACCAGTGAACTTAGAAAGCAAAGGAGTCACTTGCATAGATTCTACCTGAGAAAGCTAGACATTTCCGTGGCCGTTGAGAGTATTCATTTAAGTTGACTGGAGTAAGTCTGCCCGACCCTCTCGAATTCCTAAATAGCGAGTCCAGGGAACACAGACATCTAGCCAAGTTTCTAAGAAACTATCTCTAACTGCTACAGTAATAGGCTCATGTCTGACTTTCTGAATAAAACGACTCAAACAGCGGAGCGCAAAAGTGAATAAAGACAATCCTGCCTTCGATAACTCCCTCCTCCCAGTAGGAATTTTAAGCTTCCATCGGTGATGTAATTCAACCAATGTACGAGCTTTGTATCTCTGTGATCGGCAAAGGGCTCGAATATCGGCACGGTAGCGATGATAGACAATTCCCCCTTGTTGCAAAAAATGAATTCGGTAAGGTGTTAGACTCTGCATTCTCCAATTTAGGTCTACCTCCTCTCCGCCAGACCGGTTCAGTAACAAACCAACTCTCCGAAAGACTTCTGCTCTATACATGACATTCGCTGTACAGGCCGTCGGCAAAAACAGATGGTGTTCTGGACAGTGGCTAGGACTGCGTAGAGTTAAAGCTTCATAGCGAATGATTGGATCATCTAATCTATGAGGTTTTATAGTGCCAGCAACAGCACCTATCTGCTGGTGTGTAAAACCTTCTAGTAAATCCTGAATCCACCGTGGATCCAATACACAATCTACATCTGTGCAGGCTATGTATTCACCTTGTGCTTCTCGAATACCCCGATTGCGAGCTGTGCCACACCCAGGGACAGGTTCAAATAAAACTCGATGGCCACTTTCTTGGAGTAGTTTTGCAGTTCTATCGTTGGAATTGTTGTCTATCAAAAGAATTTCAAGCCTATGGCTTGGGTAGTCTAATGCTTTAAGAGAATCTAGCAAGGTCGGCAACATCTTCTCTCCATTAAAAATGGGAATGACTACCGATACCAAAGGTAAAGACATCCATTTCTGCACTTCCATCTAGAATCTCCTCTTAAGAAGAAGGGGAATGGTTAGATAACGATGAGGAAATTTATGTATTAGAACGGACACTAAAGCGCGAAAACTTATTTGCCCAGCGGGCTGGCAAGATTCCAATCCCTTCCTGAATTATGTTTGGGGCTATCAGCTGCAATGTTCCTAAGTAGAGGATTCCTCCTAGCAGAATGGCTGTCACCAGCAAACTGCTTGCAGAGCCCAGCCACAGCATCTTCATTGCGAAGACACCGACTGTCATTCCAGCTGTAGCATAGAGGATTTCGCTTAGATTACTAAAGTAGGCAATAAAGTTCGAGTTGACGCATTTCAGAGTCAGATACAAACCAATTATCGATACTAGAGAAGTGAAGCTAGTAAAACTCAGCGCCACACCCCGAATGCCAAATGGGATCCCTATCAAGAAGGATAAAACAGCTACTCCTACTGAGGTAGCAATCAGGTTGAGTCGCAATTGAGTTTGCCCAATCGCTATCAAAACTGTCCCATCAAGGGCCTTTAATCCGACAACCAGTGCTCGTACTGCTAGGATCTGCAAAATAGGTGCCGCAGGCAACCATTTTTCGCCGTAAAATACACGTATCAATTCAGGTGCCAAAAGGATAAGTCCTACAACAAGCGGAATAACTACCGCTACAACCAACTGGTTGGCTCTAAACCAACTCTGCTTTACTTTGGTTAAATCCTCCTGCTGTCGAGCTAAGGCTGGAAACAAGACTCCTGCTAACACCTGAGCGATCCGATCCAACGGAGCTGTCATCAAGTTATAGGCCATGCTGTAAAAGCCGAGCTCAACTGCGCCAAGGAATCTTCCTATCAAAAGATTATCGACATTCCGCCCCACATATCCCAGTAGGTTCCCCCCCAGAACATTGTTGCTAAAGCCACTCATTTGCTGTATATCTGCCCATCGAAATTTCCAAGTGGGTCGCCAATTTGAGACGTACCAGAGCAATATTGTTCCTAGCAAGCTAGTTATGACAATACGTCCGACTAGACTCCAGACTCCCCAACCCATATATGCCATTATCAGCCCCCCAATGATGCCAACTAGATGGCTCAGCATTCGACGAAGTTCTAGTGCTCGAAAGCGCATTTTTCTAGTCAGTAGAGCTTCCTGTGTACTCCCTAAAGCAACAATAAAGAAACAACAGGCCAAGGCTGAAATAACCCACTGCACTGCTGGAGTTTGATAGAAGATGGCAATTGGCCAGGAGAGGAAAATGCCAACGAGAGAAAGGCCAAATCCTACGCCTATATTCATCCAAAAAACGCTAGAGATGTGATGTGACTCTATGTTTGCACGCTGAACTAGTGCTGCTCCTAGACCTAAATCCAGTACGACATGGACAATTCCCGTAAACACACTAGCCATTGATAACAAACCAAAATCCTCAGGCGATAGCAATCGAGCCATCACCACCGCGCTACCTAAACTCAATATCTGTTGCATTACTTGGGATCCCACCTTCCAGCGCAGTCCACTGAAAAGGCAAGAACGCAAGTTGTTTGAGGGTGAGGTTTCAAGGTTCGCCATACAGGTTTCTAGGGTTTACTTAGGTAAATCTAGGAGGGAAGAATGAGGAGCCAGAGAAAATCGAATTAAGGGACGTGAAATAGACTGTAAGTGAACAGCAATCAAAGTTAGCAGTGAACGGGGATCCCGCCAGAAAATTGATCCGTCACTAGCAACAGCTTTAGCAATATATTCTTTGGCCAACTCTGGTTCTTGGGCTGTCAACGCCAAGCGAGCTAGGAGACGATAGAAAAAAGCGTAAGCTGTAGGCATCATTGTTCTCACCTTCTCTGTGGAACGGTTAAAAGCAGCTTGCAAAACTTGTTCGCCACATTCCTGCATTTTTTTGACATTAAAAGATAAACCACTTGGCCGAACGCGATATTCGCATAAGACTTGTGGATGTCGATAAAAGCGATGGGATCCCTGCTCTGCTACTTTTAGCCAAAAGTCAAGATCTTCACAGCTTCGCAAACTTTCATTAAATCCTCCAATTTGATCAAACAGCGCTCGTCGAAAGATTGCATTTGAGCCATGACCGATAAAGTTCTTACAGAGCATTGCCAGCAAAGGATCTGAATGTATTGGACGACCACTCAGGGTTAGCCAAGTTGGACGACCATCATCCCGAATTATCCTCGAGACGCTGTAGACAATGCCAACCTCTGAATGGTGTTGTAGTATCTCAACGTGGGTCGCTAACTTTTGGGGGAGATAACGATCATCAGCATCCAATAGAGCAATAAACTCACCCCGAGCATGTCGAATTCCCCAATTACGGGAAGAAGCAAGTCCCCCGTTTGGTTTCGATAAAAGATGGAAGCGGGGATCCCTTTGGCACCAAGGTTCTACAGCCTCTGCAGTGCCATCTGTGGAGCCATCGTTAACTATCAATACCTCAAAGCTCTGCCAAGTCTGACAAACAAGAGACTGAAGAGCTTCAGAGATATACTTCTGCACATTGTAGGCAGGAACAATGACACTAACTGTTGGAGTAGGATGCATAGAAGGGTTGGATTGATGAGCCATGGGTTGAACAAATCAAGTAGCTACACTGATCTAGTCCAAGAACGATACATTTCATAGAAAGGGTTTACAGGACGATTTTCGTAATCGATCAAGCCAGGCCAGCCACCTTCACTATGCAAATGATGCAGACGGAAATAACAGATGGTCAAAACCTGTCCCTTTACATAAGGAAGCACTTCATCTAGCATTTGTCGCCACTTCTGATAATCCCTGCCATGATCAGCTCGAGCCTGGGGCAAAAAATTCCACTCAGTAATGATGATTGGCTTGGAGCCATATAATTGCTTCACTTGGTTCAAGTGCCACTTCATTTGCTCGACTGTAAAGGTATAGGGATGGCTGCCAGCATAGTCCACATAGTTCAGATATCCTGCAGTTAAATACTCTTGTGTAATATTGGTATTCCAACCTGTTTCCTGCCAAGCAGAGAAAGATCCTCCAAGAACTTTCTCCCTTTGAGAGTGTAATGATTCCCAGGCTGGCTTGAGTACCAACTGCACATATTGACGACCTGTGCCTAACCAATATTTTCTGCCTTCTAACTCATTGAGGATCTCCCAGATATCGATAGATTCTCTAATGCCTGGTAGGGTTTGCACCCAATCGAAATAAGCCTTGACCTCAGTTGCAGAGGAGGGAACCTCGCGGTTTTGAAATAGAACAATGACCTTGAACCCAGCCTGTTTCAATCGTCGAGCTCGATCAAAGACACCACTGCTAGGTTCACGACGCTCATTCCAATTCACATTAGCCCAGAGACGAACAGTACTGATCTTCAGATCCTGTAAGACAGAAATGATCTCAGACGCATTGGCATCATTTCCCACCTCTACTCCATAGAATGGATCCAGTCTCACAAACATCTTGCTTGAAATTCCTGTCATTGAACCAGAGCAAGCAAAAATAATAGATGCAGCAATCAGAGCAACCGTAATGCTCATCCCCCTAATACTCAAGAAAATGGATTTGCGAAGAAAACGGTTCGGCATAGTAGCATCCGTTGATTTTTTAGATTAAGTCTAAAAGAGTATCCTTTAGGCTTGTTGTTATACCTATTGCTGCCATGGGAAGGGAGGTTCCTGCCACCATGGTGGTAGCCACTGACGACGGATGGTTTGCTCACCCCAATTCCAAGCACAGCCCAACCAAGCAGATAGCGTAAAGGCAGTCACACTTGCAGCGTGATATTCCTCAGTGAGCATGACAAACGTGAGCCCGACCCAAGCTCCCAAGCAGGGTGCCAAACGAGGGTGTTTTAATACCCAATTCACCAACGCCACAGCTATAGCCAGCCAAGCCAAAATGATCAAAGCAGAACCAATGGCCCCAGTTTGGTAGAGCGAAGAAAGAACCTGCGAATGGGATCCGAGTGGATGGTGTGTAATTCTCGAATGCCCTTGAGCCCCATAGCCAAAAAAGGGAGAATCTAGAAAGGCTTCAAAAGCCTCCCGATACATTTCCTGGCGTAGTGTGAAGGAGTCCCGTCGATAATTGAAGAGATACCAGGTGAAGCCGCTAATTAAAAAAGGAGAAGCTGCTGCCAAGGGAATCACCAACCCGTTCAATATTCGACGTCCCCAGCGACTACCAAACCAGAGGCTAATTAGAGTCGCTGCCCCAAAAGCCAGTTGAGCCATACGAGCTGCTGAAAACCGAAGCGTTACTACTGCACCCATGAGTCCAACCCAACGCCAAAATCGACTCTCCTCCGTTAACGCGATCTGACTCAGGATCAAACTCATCGTCCCAGCTAAGGGAGACCAATAGTAAAACGACTTCAGACGAGGGACTAAAACGGGATCCACCTCCCAGGCGATCCGATCCAGGCCATAGAGCTGCGCCTCAAAGAAAACTCGAGCAGGTATCGAAGGCCACAATATCGTCACAAGGCTGTGGGTTTCCAAAAGGGATCCCGTCAGGCGTAGGTACCCTTCCCCAATCACGACTGCGATCAGCTGGCATAGGCCGACTATACAGGCCGCTCTAACCACCACTTGAAAACGAACCTGTAACCGGCGCACGGCGTACCAAACCGCCACCGTCAGCACCCAAACACCCAAAATTGCTCCCAAAGCAGTGAGGCTACGCCCAACCTCTGCTACCCCTAAAGCCAAATTAATGAGCAGAGAAACCAGCCAAGCGATGATGTAGCCACACCAGAGGTGCCATCCCACCAACAGTGGAACTGGCTGTGGGCGATACCAACTGCGCAACAGCAAATACCCCCCCACCAGTGGGTAAACAATAATTTGAATGCCCAGAACCCACCAAAGCGGCACCAAAGCAATCGTCCAAAAGATCACTTTTTCTGCGTGTTGATCAGGCAGCACATGCCTGAACGACTCAGAAAGCCACTCGGCTTCAGCTTTCGAAGACTGTGGAAAGGGAGCTGTTAACATTGCCACTAAACCACCTCAGGCAATAAACCTTGATTTTTGGATTTGCCCAGTCGAGGGTGCCCTTTGACGACAGTATGAGCCCCCGTTCCCACCACAACTTGACCCAGCAGGCGGGTATCCCAAGTGCGCAAGGTTTCTGCTGCCGCTGCTGCTCCCCTTCGCCCCAATTGCTGCGGAGCCGCAACCCAGAGTACCCCATCACACAAAGAAGCCAGTAATGTCGCGGCTGAGCCTTGGGAAACGGGTGGACAATCCAAGATCACCAAGTCATACCGTTTGCGCAACCGCTCCAAAAGCATTGACCATTTCTTGTAGGCAGAAAGGGAAAGCCCCACTTGATAAGTCAACACATCGAATCCACGCAGTTCGGCACTGGCCTTAGAACCATTGGGTCTCTCTGCAGTTTGAGTTTGCAACCACTCGCGCCATTGCCGTTCCTCTTCAGCGGGATCTTTTAAATCTCGCTCCTCCAGAGTAGTGGCATCAAAACGGCTCAGATGAGGGGATCCCATCTCATTGGCGTTGGCCCGTACTAGCAAAACTCGGCGACGAACTTGCGCTTCTAGAAGGGCTAGGTTTTCAGCCACCAACCCACTCCCTTCGGGGCGAGACCAACTGGCAATGGCAATGGTATGCACTTCTCGGGGCAGCATACGCATGTGGGCTTGCAAAGTTTGATAGCCATCCAGCAGAGGGTTTTCCTTCCCGGAACTGGGGTCTGCCAGCTTCTCCACTCCCCCCCAAGGCACAGCACTGAGTACAGGCAGCGGCAGAATGTCTCGCAACTCCGGCAGGGTCCGCAACTTGTTGTTGGTGGCAACCTTAGCCCACACCGCCCCCAGTCCTGTGAGCGTGCCTAAAACCAGGGCCACAGCATAAAGAGGTTTGCGATTGGGGCCAATCGGAACGCTTCGCTGGCTGGGTGGTTCGATCACCCGTACATTGCCCAAACTTTGTTGCTCGAGAATACGGCTAGAGGCGAGGTTTTCGCTAAAGATCAAGTAAGTCTGGCGAGCTCGATCCAAAGCCAGTTGCAGCTGGGTGTGCTCTTTCAACAACTGAGGTAGCTCGTTGTAACGGCTCTGAATCTCCGCGAACTGACTGTTTAGTTGGCCGAGGCGCGCATTTTGAGCAGCACGTTCTACCCCCAGCTCAAACCATTGCTCAACTAAGCCCTGCTGAACGGGATCCGGAATGGCCAGATCGGATCCGGCTTGCTCCCCCAAAGCTCGTATGGAATAGTCTCGAAGTAGAGCGGCTAAGCGCTCTCTTTTTTCCAGGGCACTGAGTACCTGGGGATTTTGATCGGTGTAGCGGGATTGCAACTGAGCCAATTCCGTCTCCGCCTTGACCAAATCCGCTCGCAAAGCTTGAAAGTTGGGATCCCGGCTCAGACCGACAATCCGTAATGCGGCATCTGGATCCTCCGGCAGCTGACCTTGCAGGCTTTCAATCCGCTGCACTGTTGAAGAAAGCTCCACCTGAGCCGCTTGTACCCGCTGGCGCATCTCATTCAGAGTACGAGCCACATCTGCTGTCTCACTGCCACCTCCCAAAAAGCGATTTTCCTGTTGGAAGGCTTCCAGAGCATCTTGGGCATTTTTCAGATCCTCTTGTAGCTCTGGCAATTGGCGTTCTAGGGCCCGCCGCGCCTGAGACGCCCTCTCTCGGTTCAGTCGTAGGTTTTCCTGGATATAAACTTCGGTGATGGCAGCGACAACCTTCGGTGGCAATTCTGGATCTGTAGAGGAATAGCTGATTTCTACCAGATCAGTTCCCCCCAGCAGCTTTACTCCGAGTGCCCCTTGAGGAACCCCTTGCCGCTCCAGCCCCGCCTGCTCAAGAGCCTTTTCAAAAATGGGAGTAGAGCGGATCAGGGCGATTTGGTTATTGATCGGGTTAACCCGATCCCCAACCGTATCGAGGCTGCTCACTCCCGAGTTGTTCGCCCCCGAGACCAAACGCTCCACACTGCGCGGGGACTCGATCAATAACTCCGAGCGAGCCTGGTAAATGGGAGGGATACGCCGAATCCAGTACACCGCCGGCCCCAACACAGCGATCAGAACCAGCAGAAACAACCAAGATTCTGGCAAGAAAGCACGGATCACCCGTTCCGGTAGGGGACGACGCACAGGCATAGCGTAAGTGGAATCAAAAGTCATGGCAGTCGCGGGGTAAGAGAGTCAGGTGGAATCGCAGGGGAGTGCAAAGCGGTGCGGTGCAAACGCTGATAGAGAGCCTCGTACTGTTGCCAGGTGCGCTCAAACCTCCAATGGCGCTGGTAATCGGCACGAGCAGCTTGCCCAAAATGTCTGCGCAGTTGAGGGTTGCTCAACAGTTGGGTTAACCCTTCCCGTAGAGCAGGTGCATCTTCTGGCGGGATCAACAACCCATTTCGCTGGGGATGCAGGGCCTCGGCAGTGCCACCCACATCCGTTGCCAAACAAGCTAAGCCAGCAGCCATCGCTTCTAGCAGAGAAAGGGGTAACCCCTCTAGGAGGGAGGGCAAGACAAATACCTCAGCCAAAGCCAGCCACTCCGGCACCCAAGCGGTGTGGCCGATCCAAAACACATCGGCGTCAAGGCCCAACTGCTGTGTCTGCTTTCGGAGCGGATTTTCCAGAGAGCCGGAACCCGCCATTACGAACCCCCATGCTTTGCGCAGAGCGGGATCCAATCCGGCAATGGCCTCTAGCAAATAGTGGTGTCCCTTTTCCGGTTCCAGTCGAGCAACCGTCAGGCAGAGCTTTTTTTTCTGCCCTGGCAGAGACTGCTGCAACTTGGCCACCTGCTCTGGCTCAGGCAAACGGGCTGTGATGCCGTTTTGGATAACGGCTCGACGGTAGGATGGCAGGTTAAAAAACTCAGCATGGTGACGATCCATCGCCTCGGAGCACCCCACCACCACATCTGCCAAAAGAGTGAAGCGGCGCCGGGTGGTATAGGCAATGTGGTTGGTTTGCACACTGGGGGGGCGATTGGGGATCCCTCGCAACAGGAGGGAGCAATAGCGATCATGCACATGCACCACATCAGGAGAATCACGGGCGATTCGCTGCCCAAACCGCAGCCAATCCCAAAGCTTGTTGCCGGTGAAAAACTGTTCTGCCCCCGCGTCTGCAAACACCTGTGCATCCCTGGCCAGGATGGATACCGTGTGCCCTGCTGCCTGCGCTGAGGCCTGCAAGTCCAGAACCACCTGAAGGGTGCCTGTGCCGGTTTTGGACTGGTAGAGAGCATGCAATATCTTCATAGCATTCCCAACTGTTCTGCCGAATCCCTCAAACTCTCAGCCCTAATCACTTGGGCATCTCCTTCCGCAGCAACCTCTCGGTCACTACTTCCAAGGCTTCTTCAAGTGCCCAGCCATGGTGTAAAACGACTTCTCGAAAGGGCCTACCCGTCAACTGGTGTTCCACCAGCGCTTGCTCTACTTGGGCGGGCTTAAGGATCCCCGATTCCGCCAGCATTTGGCCCAGAAGGCGAATTTTAGCTTCTTCGGGAGGCTGCATTCGCCGGACTGGAAGAGTCCGTTCTGCCGGATCAGCCTGCTCGACCCAAGACACCCGAAACCCTTGTAGGCGAGCCAAAGTCAACATCAAGACAAAGGTAGGATTTCCCAGCAGATAACGGACGGACAGTCGCTGTGGCTCACGAGACAGCCGGTACAACCATTCCAAACCGACATCGGACAACCACTTTGGACAGTCGGGTACCACGCCCGCCAAACGGTCAATCACAGCCCCACCGGAAAGAATCGCATTCACAGCCAGGCGCTCTCGATGTTGCTCAATCCAGTATTCTTGTCTGGGCATACCCATGCCAACGATCAAGATCTGGCAGCCGCTGGCGCGGATCGATTCCACGATGGCTGTATTCTCTTCAGAATCTTCCGCAGCAAAGTAACCATGATGCCCGGTTACCTGAAGATGGGGATAAAGCCGGCGCAAATTGCTCAGGGACTTCTCCAAATGAGTTGGGCTCCCCCCCAGCAAGTACAGAGACAATCCTTCCCGTTGGCAACGCTCCAGCAAAAGGGGCATGAGGATGCTGTAGGAAACTCGATACTCCACAGGCAGCTTCAGCTTGCCCAAGTAGCCAATCGCCTTGAGGATGCCAATACCGTCGCAATGGACGATATCTGCTGCCTGCAAGAAGCGATAGAACCGGGGACAGATCATCGAGAGGTTGAACCCATGCACATTGCAGTGGGCAATCACTCGGCGCTGGTTGTACCGACAGGCTTGCCAGATCTCTTCCACCAAAGCGGGAGCCGTCATACAGTGCAGTTGACGCCCCAGCAAATCCACAGCAAACACCTGCCCCAACGCTTTCGTCGGAACAGATGGTGGCAAAATTTGCAAGTGCGTGGACATCATCGGGAAAACCAGCTCTACCAGAAGGCCAAAACCTACCATTCAGCCTGAACTCCAAACCGCCACCGCCGTTCGGCAGCAAAGCCTGTGGAGGCAGACATTGCAAGTAAGACATGCACTATTGCCAAGTTCCATCTTTCTTAAGAATTTATTTATATTTGACCGAGTCACAAAGATGGTGCTCTCTGGCAGGAACAGATAGATACCGCAAAAATGCTTTCTGTGAGCAGATCATGGATAAATCTAAAGAAAATATAAAAAAAGATAGTCTTTTCTTTGGGACTAGGCAAACTCAGAGAGTATTCCGCTCTGCTTTTGAGGTCTTCTGCTGATGTGGGAGGGGCTCTGTACTTGAGTTGCGATCGTCTCTTGGGGTGAGTTGAGCGGGTTTGACACTGTGGAGCTTAACCATGAGCGTGTTGAAAGCTGCACCTGCTATTACGGTTGACAGCACTGTTGTGTGCATTGGCAACCAAGTTTCCTCCTCTCTTGAGGATGGAGCCGTCTTGTTGGATTTGGATTCTGGGGTTTACTACGGCCTCAACAGTATTGGCTTTTACATTTGGACTCTAATGAAGAGTCCGATTCGGATCGGCCATCTTCTGAGCTGTTTGCTAGAAGACTACGAAGTCGATCCACAGGTGTGCGAACAAGAGGTGCTGGATCTGGCCCGATCGCTTGCTTCGGAAGGGTTAATTCAGGTTGTGACCGAAGCCTGTCCTTGATTGGGATTCCAAACTTTCCGCTGTCTTCACATTCTCATCGGCTTGATCTTATGGTTTCAGAGTTGGTTTTACAGGCAGCAAGGCCCTCTTCAGCACTTTTGCCAGAGGAGATGTTGCTCAGCTTCCACTTTCACTGCTGGATCCTCAAGCAGTTCAAGGGATCTTTATTTGTTCAGCCTGATTCACAGTGGCGACGGGATTCCCTGACAGATTGGGATCCCCGCCCAGCCGTTCTCAGCTGGCTCCAGTACAGTTCTGCCCGACGCATTTTTCTTGACCCCTCTCTGTCGCAGCAGGACATCGATCTGTGGGCGGATTTGGCAGTCCAAACGGGTCGGCCAGCATCCATGCAGTTGACCACTCCGTCTCTGTTTTGGTTGCCGGAGCACCGTCATCCATTGCCCTGGCAGGTTAAGCGTTGGTCGGATCGTCTGGTGGCGGCTTTCGGCTTGTTGTGCTTGAGCCCGGTTTTTCTTGGGGTGATGGCGTTGATGTTCACCTCCTCTCCGGGTTCTTTCTTTTTCAAACAATGGCGGGTTGGGCATGGGGGTAGGTTATTTCGCATCATCAAGTTCCGCACCATGGTGCCCAATGCAGACAAACTGCACCATCAGGTTATGGGGAACCAAAACGGTTTGCACAAACGCCAAGATGACCCTCGCATTACCCCAATCGGACGCTGGATGCGCAAATACAGCATCGATGAGCTACCCCAATTGTTCAATGTGGTGTTAGGGCAAATGAGTTTGGTGGGGCCACGTCCTTGGGCTATTTACGACGCGATTCGGATCCCTGCCTCCTGCCGACATCGCATGCTTGCCCTGCCAGGAATTACTGGGGCATGGCAGGTTTCGGCACGTTCAACCCAGTTAGATTTGGAAGTTGTCAATCGCATGGATTTGCAGTACTTAGGTCATTGGTCTTTGCTCAAAGATTTATCAATTCTCTTGCAAACATTGCCCAAGGTTGCAACCGGTTTCGGCGCATTTTGAGGAATTTGACCATGAGTTATTTGTACATTGCCTACCCTGCTAGCTATGAAGGGGATCCCAGTTGGGCTAAGCCTGTCGGGGCGGGAGCTTCTTTAGAACATCTGCTCTGTAATGGTATTTTTTTGCGACAGGGAGAGATTCACATTTATCGTTGTCGGGTCTTGAGCGGAAATGGCTCTGGCAGCAGTTCTAGAGTGAAGTGCGAGAGCTTTTTGGGCACCTACTGCGCTACCTCTGAGGTCTTTCGGCCTGCTGAACCCAATTTGGTCTGGAGACAAACAGGTTGACCCATGCCCGACAAAGCTCCTGCTTCATCTCAGGCCTTACAGGTATGAAGCGGGAAAAGGCTGTAGTTTGTTCGATGCTCGTTAGGAAGGTGAGCCCGACCATGAATGTAACTGTCATTGGTACTGGTTATGTAGGCTTGGTAACGGGTGCCTGCTTGGCTCAAATCGGCCATCAGGTGATCTGTGTGGACAATAACCGCGATAAAATTGCGGCCCTACAAGCTGGAAAAATTCCAATTTACGAGCCAGGGTTAGAGTCGATTGTCTTTCGTCACTCTTATAGATTTCTAGATAGATCTCTGGATCATGAAATAGATCATGAAGCTGCATCCTCTCCTCCAGGATCCATTCAATTCACCACTGACCTCAATCGCGGCATCGAATTCGGGGACACTATCTTCATTACGGTTGGCACTCCGGCTTTACCCTCCGGGGATCCGAATCTGCAATACGTAGAAGCAGTGGCCCGTGGCATCGGACAGGGCTTAATCCGTACCCAAACGCGCTCTCGTTACCGAGTTATTGTCAATAAGTCCACGGTGCCGATTGGCTCCGGGGATTGGGTGCGCATGATGATTTTGGATGGAGCCGCCCAGGCAGCCAAAGAGGAATTATTGGTGGGCAGTTCAGTGTTGGCGGGATCCCACGGCAATCCTCGGCGCTTCGATCTGGAGTCTGTTTTGCCCCGCTTCGATGTAGTTAGCAACCCAGAATTTTTAAGAGAAGGCAGCGCCATTTGGGATACCTTCCATCCCGACCGCATTGTAATCGGCTCGGATAGCTCGACGGCAGTCGCGATCATGCGGCAGCTTTACGAACCGATCATTGACCGCAGCTGGGATCCCGAGGCAACAACAGACGAGCGACCGCCGGTACCCTTTTTGGTGACGGATTTGGCCTCAGCGGAAATGGTGAAATACGCCGCCAATGCCTTTTTGGCCACCAAGATTAGCTTCATCAACGAAGTAGCCACCATTTGTGAGCGGGTGGGGGCTGATGTGACGGAGGTGGCTAGAGGCATTGGTCTCGATTCTCGGATTGGCCCCAAGTTTCTCAACGCTGGTATTGGCTGGGGGGGCAGTTGTTTCCCCAAAGATGTCTCGGCGCTGGTGCGCACAGGGGCAGATTACCACTGTGCTACTCCCATTTTGGAAGCGGTGATCGAGACCAACCGGCAGCAACGGTTTCGGGTGGTGGAAAAGCTGCAGCAGGAATTGAAGGTGCTGAAGGGGAAAACCATTGGCCTGTTGGGGCTCACCTTCAAACCCAATACCGATGACATGCGGGATGCTCCTTCCCTGACGGTGATCGAACAACTGCTGAAATTAGGAGCCAAGGTCAAAGCCTACGACCCGATGATTCAAGCAAATGAGGGATCCCTGGCGGGGGTGCAGTTGGAGCGGGATGCCCTAAGCTTGGCCCAAGGATGTGATGCACTGGTTTTGGTAACGGAGTGGCCGGAGTTTGCCAGTGTGGACTTTGACTGTCTGGCGGCGGGGATGCGGCGAGCCTTGATCGTGGATGGCCGTAACTTTTTCTCACCCGAATTGATGCACCAAGCAGGGTTTACCTACATTGGCATGGGGCGTTGAGGTGAAGTGGGAAAGCCTTGCAGCAGGTGGCGGCTAAGGATTCCAAAGCCATGAACTTGAACGGTCTAACTCAAGTAGAGAAAGAGGATCCCTGACATGAAACGGCATGCTTTGGTTCTTGCCTGCACTCTTGGTTTGAGCTGTTTTCCTGTGGCGGCGATAGCGGCTGAACCTCAACTAAGCCTAGATGGCCGCCTAACCTGGCAGGAGCGTGCCTACATTCTGGGGCCTGGGGATCGGGTTCGGGTGACGGTTTTGAACGAGCCCAGCCTGAGTGGGGATCAGCAGGTGTTATTGGATGGCACCTTGGCCTTGCCTCTGGTGGGCACGGTACCGGTGGAAGGAATGACGCTCCAACAGGCGGCTGGAGACTTGGAAAGAAAATTTGCCTTTTATTTGAAATACCCTTCGGTCAGTGTCAGCCTTCTGGATACACGCGGTTTTCGCATCAATGTGGTGGGGGAGGTAACCCGACCCGGGGGCTACACAGTCTCTCCCAAGCAGGGTACAACCGGTGCGTCTGAAGTGCTGGAGGTGGGGGCCACCACCCTACGGGAAGATGTCCCTCGATTGACCCAACTGCTCCAATTAGCGGGCGGGATCACTCAAAAGGCGGATATCCGTAACATCGAGATCCGGCGGCAAACCCGGAATGGCGACGAGCAAATTTTGCAAGTCAACCTCTGGGAACTGCTACAAAACGGAGCAGCCAGTGAGGATCCGATCATCTACGACGGCGATACGATTCGGGTTCCGGTTGCCAGCCAGGTTAGCCCCGCTGAAATTAGCCAGCTCAGTGCCGCCAATTTTGCCCCGGACACCATCACCATCAATGTTGTCGGTGAAGTCACTCGTCCCGGCGCGGTTAGCCTCAGCCCGAATGCCTCTTTGAATGTGGCTATTTTGGCCGCAGGAGGATTTACCCCCAAAGCCCAACAGAGCGTGGAACTGATTCGTCTCAATCCGGATGGCAGTGTGGAAGCCCGGCAGATTGGGGTCGATTTTGCTCAGGGCATCAGCGAGGAGAGCAACCCTCCCCTACGCAACTCGGATGTGATTGTGGTTCGCCCCTCTGGTGCGGCGCAGATGTCCGATAGTTTGGATGTTGCCCTCAACCCGATCAATATTCTTTTGCGACCGCTCACCAGCATTGGTAACCTTTGGCGGGTGATCGACTTGCTAACACGCTAATCAATTTAGGGTAGGTGCTTTGTTCCTCTATTCTGGGTGGGATCCACCACTGACGGTTTGCCTATGCGTTTCTTGGTTACAGGCGGTGCAGGTTATATCGGTAGCCACACCTGCAAAGCGTTGGCCATCTCCGGCCATACCCCCATCACCTACGACAATTTGGTATATGGGCACCCTTGGGCCGCTCGCTGGGGCCCCCTAGAAAAGGGCGATATTGCTGACCGGGAGCGACTGGATCAGGTGATCAGACAGTATCAACCGGAAGGGGTGATCCACTTTGCCGCCTATGCTTACGTGGGAGAGTCGGTGCAGGATCCGGCCAAGTACTACCGCAACAATGTGGGTGGCTCCCTAAGTTTGTTGGAAGCGATGCGAGATCACGGGATCCCCTACATCGTCTTCTCCAGTACCTGTGCCTCCTACGGTGTACCCGAACGGATTCCGATCCCAGAAAGTCATCCCCAACGTCCGATCAACCCCTACGGCCAGAGCAAGCTGATGGTGGAACAGATGCTGCGGGATTTTCGCGTTGCCCACGGGATCCAATCGATTAGCCTCCGCTATTTTAATGCGGCAGGGGCGGATCCCGATGCCGAAATTGGCGAGGCCCACGACCCGGAAACCCACCTGATCCCCTTGGTGTTGGATGCCGCTAGCGGCCAGCGGCCCCACATCACCATTTTTGGCGATGACTACGATACCCCAGACGGCACTTGTATTCGAGACTATATTCACGTCACCGACTTGGCCCAAGCCCATATCCTAGCCGTGGAAGCCTTGGCAACCCATCAGCCTGTGCAACCCGCCTACAACCTGGGTAATGGTCAAGGCTTTTCGGTCAAAGAGGTGATCGCCACAGCCGAAGCGGTGACCCAAAGAGGGATCCCGGTTCAAATCGGGGCACGCCGACCTGGGGATCCCCCTCGCTTGGTGGGCGACGCCAGCGCCATCACACAAGACCTAGGCTGGAAACCCGCTTACGCCGACTTGGTTCAGATCATTGAAACTGCCTGGCGCTGGCATCAGAAGCAACCCTATTCCACCCAGTGAGCAGCCATGTATTCCGCCAGATCTACCACCCGCTGGGAGTAGCCCCACTCGTTGTCGTACCAGGCCATCACCTTGACCAGATCGCCACCCAGCACATTGGTCATTTCCGCATCCACAATTGCTGAGCAGTCATGGCCGCGATAGTCGATCGACACCAATGGAATATCGGAATAGGCGAGGATCCCTTTCATGTTGGTTAAAGAGGCTTCCCTAAGCGCATCATTCACCTCTTCAGCAATGACACTCTTCTCCGTTTGCACGACCAAGTCCACCAGAGAAACATTGGGGGTAGGTACCCGGACGGCCACCCCGCTCAGTTTGCCCTTCAGCTCTGGAATCACCAGCGCCACTGCCTTAGCTGCCCCTGTGGTGGTGGGAACCATGCTCAAAGCAGCCGCCCGCGCCCGACGCAGATCCCGGTGTCCACCGTCCAAAATGCGCTGATCGCCGGTGTAACTGTGGGTGGTGGTCATAGTGGCCCGGACGATACCAAATTTTTCCAGCAGCACCTTGATGATCGGGGTCAGGCAGTTGGTGGTACAGCTGGCGTTGCTGACGATGTTGTGCCGCACAGGGTCATAAGTAGCTTGGTTTACTCCGTACACAAAAGTGGGAATGTCGCTACCTTTGGCTGGAGCTGTAATCATCACCTTTTTGGCCCCGGCTTCGATGTGCTTGGAAGCGCCCTCATAGTTGACGAAGACACCCGTAGCTTCGATCACCAGATCCACATTCCAATCTTTCCAGGGCAGGTTACTGGGGTTGCGATCGGAAACGGTGTTGATGTGTTTGCCATTCACCACCAAACCCCGCTCGGCGGGCTCAACTTCCGCCCCTTGCAGTGGCCCCAGGATGGAATCGTATTTGAGCAGGTGGGCAGCAGTGCGAGAATCGGAAGTGTCATTGATGGCGACAATGTCCAGGTTGGACTGAGCGCGACCCAACCAACAGCGCAGAAAGTTGCGACCGATGCGACCAAATCCGTTGATTGCTACCCTGACCACTGCTCCTGACCTCGCTGCTTGAAATTCTTTAGGTGCTGCTTAGCACATGATATCGCAAGCCCTGGATATTCTGAAGGTAAAATTTGGGATCCCTGGGTTGAATCCTAGGGACATAAGAGGCTAAACCACTATTCAGAGAAGGGATCCGCAACCTTTCAAGAAGGATATCGCTGATGGAGCAGAGCCATGGCCGAGGCGACATTTTCCACCCCCCGCTGTTCCAATAGATCCGTAAACATACTGTCTATCCAGTACAAGCGTTCGCTGATGATGCCGCTCCAGGCGCGATACAGTTTCACTTGGACTTCTAGGGGCAAGAGGATTAACCCTTCTGTCGAGAGGCGTAGGGTTTGCACCTCCATCAGGCTCACAGCCGTAAAGGAGCGCCGCCGCCCCGTTAGCAGAGAAAGCTCCCCAAACACCCGCCCCGCATGCAAAGTGGCCAACAAATAGTCGCCTGGGTGCCGCACGTATTGCCGCCGCAGCTCCACCACCCCGCTCAGGAGCACATACAAGTCGCTGCTGGGATCCCCTTCCTGAAAAATCACATGGCCCGGTTGAAAGCGACTGGGCAACAGCGCCGTGGTCAGGGCTTGCCACTCGGCATCCTCCAGCGATTGAAACAGCAGGTGCTCACGAACACGCTCGAAGGGGAAATGGCGGATGCTACTCATGGGTGACTGGGGCCGAATCTGTCTCATCCTACCGTCGGAGGGAGGAGAGGAGATGAGTTGGGTTCCATAAGAGCGGGGAGATGTCTAGTCCTGGCCGTAAACCTGCCGTAAGCTTTCTAGCACTGCACCCGTCAGCTCAAAAAAACGCGGTGAGCGCCAAGTTTCGAACCCCCGCGGTTGTGGCAAGTCCACCGGGATCACCTTGGCAATTTGGCCGGGATTGGGGGTCATCACCACCACCCTGGTGGAGAGGAACACGGCCTCTTGAATGGAGTGGGTGACGAAGAAAACGGTCTTTTGTGTGGTTTCCCAAAGGCGGAGCAATTCTAGGTTCATTTTCTCGCGGGTGATCTCATCCAAGGCCCCAAAAGGCTCGTCCATGAACAGCAGCTCTGGGTCAAAGGCTAAAGCACGGGCGATCGACACCCGCTGTTGCATGCCCCCTGAGAGTTGCCAAGGATAGTTATGTAGGAAATTCTCTAGCCCCACCCGTTTCAGCATCGCCTTAGCCCGCTCTTGTCGCTCCCCTTTAGACAGATGCATCACCTGCAAAGGCAACATCACATTCTCCAGGGCAGTACGCCATTCCAGCAGGGTAGGAGCCTGGAAAATATAGCCGTAAAGGCGATCTTGTCGCGCCTGTTGCGGGGTTCGTCCGGCAATGGAAAGGGATCCCTCGCTGGGCTGCTCCAGATCCGCCAGAATGCGCAGCAACGTGGTTTTGCCACAGCCAGAGGGGCCGATCAAGGCGATAAATTCCCCCTGCTGCACCTCCAGATTCACATTCCGCAGCGCCACCACCTCTCCGGTTGGGCTGGGGTAGCGCTTGCCCACACCTCGTAGACTGACCAAGGCACCCACTTCGCTGGTTTGCAGGCCGGTGGAGAGGAGAGAAGGATTCATGGAAACGAAAATACCGAGGCGGAAACGTTATCCACCATTAGAGACGCAAACAGGCAGGTTGACCAGTCTGACAACAGCCATCCTTCTTCTGGCCGTTATTCTTCTAGCACGTAAGAGATGGCGTTTTTGTTGACGCAAATAAACTCTGCATGGGCAACCCGGCGACCGTTGACAAACATTTCTGAATCCGTCATGGCCACAAATGTACGTTCATCATTGAGCAAGCTGGAAACCCGTCGCTCGAACTCGGTGCCTTCCAAAAACACTTCCCCGCGAATATCCGTGCCATCGAGGGTGCGAATACGGATGCGTCGCCGCTCTTCCCCCACCGCTTGAGCTGTTTCATATGCCCCCCGCCGGGCTGCCTTTTTCATGGAGCGACCCGAGGTACTCATGGCATCACGCAAATCGTCGAATGGCTCGCCGTTCATCTGCTAACCTCAACTCGGATCTATCAGGTTTATAGCTGGATAATCGCTAAAAGGGGCAGATTGAGTGCTACCCACCGAGTTAAGATTAACACGATCGCCCATCCCCAGCTCGTAAGTATTCATCTTTCTTCGCTGCATCACCTGACCTATAAAGCAGTGAGAGCATCTACGGGGCTGAAAGCTAATCATGATTTCTCTCCTTGGGGTTGTTCTTGCAAATCAGCCCGAAATTCCGAAACTGAGCTGCTCTTTTGCAGTTGAGGATTGGGATAAAGTCCGTTCTGTAGCGTAAGCTCAGTGTCGAGTAATTTACCTAACTTAAAGTGGCCACGGGCTGAGCGTCCGCTAAGAGTTGTTGAGTTTGCAAATCGGTGATGGTGGCCAACAAGCGCCGGGATCCATCCACGGCAAATTCGATGCGGAGGCGATCTTCTCCGGCGCGGCCAGGAGGGGTAAGGTGGGCCAAACAAATGGGTTCGGGAGCCGATCCGGGGGCTGGGGCTTGGGCAAGGGAACGGAAATCCGTTTGGCGGGTCAGCTGACGGCTACTCATGCGCCCTAACTCGTCATAGATCACCTCGGACTGGGCCACCTGGGCCACTTCCCCCACATCCAGCCGAATCTCCGTTTGACCGTCGTTGGCCACCTGTAAAATGAGGGGATCCGGGCGCTGACAGGGATAGGGACAGCCCCGCTCAAACAGAGGGTAGTAGCTGTAGCTTTTTTGTGAGGGATCCCAGAGGCGAATGGCGTAGCTGTGGTGCAGATGGTCATCCAGCTTCACTTGGCGGCCCAGTTGCAGAGCGCCAAGGGCCACCGCATCGAAAGGGCGCTCACATTTAACCCGCTTTTTGCCGAAATAGGAGCGGATCAGATCTTGCACCACCGGTAGCTGGGAGCTACCCCCCACCAGCAGTACCTGCTCAATTTGGGCTTTGCTAAATCCCTTGGCCTGTGCCGTCAGGAGAATTTCATCCAGGCAATGGCGAATTTGATCCAACATCTGATGGCTTTCTAGGATCTCCTCCAGCATCTGGCGATCCAACCTCAGCTCATGGGCGATCAGGGTATCGTCATCGAACCAACTGCCCACCGCCTCAGATTGGCTAGAGAGAGTGATCTTGAGCTGTTCTGCCCTCTCCAGCAGGTTGAGCCAGCCCAGGGATCCGATTTGCGCTCGCGTTAGGCCCAGTTGCTCGAGCAGATACTCGGCAATCCAGGTATCGATATCCAGCCCGCCCACATAGGCATCCGACTTGGCGATTACTTCCGCTTTCAGGGTGGGATCCCCCGGTTGGGGGGCAAGGGTACGCACCAGGCTGAGATCCAGGGTGCCACCGCCAAAGTCTACCACCAACACCACCGCCCCCGGCTGAGCGACGGCATAGCCCAGGGCGGCTGCGGTGGCTTCATCAACAATTTGAATCGGATCCCAACCGCAGGCGCTGGCTACACCCCGGATCCAACTGAGATAGCGCTCGAAGGATCCCACCGGAGCCGTAAACACCACCCGTTCCGGTCGCAAGTGCTCTTTGGGGAGCGCTTCCATCACCGCTTGCAAAAAGGCTCGGGCGACGGTCTCGGCATCGTAGCGTTGGCCATCCAGCAGCCGAGGGGGAGGGACAAAATCTGCCACCAACTCCCGTTTGAAGCCCTGGAACAACCGCTGGGGATCCACTGTTCCCCAACGGCCTGAGCGCACGGTTTCTCCCACCAACAGTTGATCGGATCCTTTGACAAATACAAGGCTAGGAATGACAGAGTGGGCTTGTGCTGGGCGAGATAAGCCGGGAAAGGTGAGAGTACGGGCGCTTTCTTGGAGGGGATCCCAGCAACAGACGACGGTATTGCTGGTACCAAAATCGATGGCCAAGGCCGCAGCAGTAGGTTTTTTTGCAGAAGCCATTGTTAGCTCAATCCTCCTGGCAAAGAACGGCTGACTTTGGCTGGACAGAAAATATCTTCCCCCTGACGGTAGCCGACAAAGCGGATGTAAACGGGATCTCCAGCTTGAATATCCGGTTGATCCGGCTGATGCAGTTGCGGATTGAAGGGAACCGATTCTAGGGGGCTGCCGATGGGTTCGTACCCCCAGTGCTGGAGCAGGGCATCAAGGGAGCGGAAGAGGGCCGTGACATTCTGGGCGGGCCAGTCGGGTTTGCGCTGGGCGATCTGGCGAATGGTGGGGTAGCTAGTGAGCAAGGGTTGCAACAGAGAGAAGGTCGCGTCTGAGGAAGCAGGGGAATGGGGTAAAGGAGCTGATTGATCTTCTGATTGATCTGGTTTATCCGGGGCTTGGTTGCTGGGATAGATGAGATGGAACAGAGATTGCAACTCCCAATTCAAGGCTAACGCCAGCTGTTGCAGTTGTTGTAGGCGCAGGGATCCCCACTCTCCCCGGCGCAGATGATCGATGGCCCGCCGACTGACACCCGATTGCTTGTGCAAAGCTTGCCAAGAAGATATCCCTAGAGTTTGCATACGCTGGCGCAATGGTTCATCTAAGGGGTTCATGTGCTGTACCCGAGCGGCTCATCGGTATTCCCCAGGATAATCACAGCCCCTTCAGATACCCATTGGCACCGGTCGGGATCCCGGAGAATGGTCGGTTGGCTTGTTGGTGCTCCACCAGCCGACCCAATTCTCGCTCGAAGGTGACCAAGGCGCGGTTGGTTTTGCCCCCCAAGTAGAGGCCGGACTCTGCTTGCAAGGCCCAGATTTGGCTATGGCTGAAATAGCTCATCACCACCCCCACCATCAACAGCCCAAACCCGAGATATACCCAAGGGATGCCGGGATCCGACTTGATTTGCAAGCCTGTAGAGCCAATCACCTCATCCAGATGCAGGGTGAGCCGATCGTTCAAGGCTAAACTCATGCCCTGGCGCAGGGATCCGATCCATTGGCCGTCGTTGTTGTAGAGCAGCCCTGTCCCCTGCAGATCCGGCAATAGCAGCGTCAACCCCTCACTCAGATCCGGTTTGGTGGGCACAAAAGCTCCCCAAAGTTTGCTGCCCGACTCCGTACGCACCGACACCACCGGGATCTGAAAGCTGGGGCTGTTGTTAACACGGATACGGGCACTATCGATGCTCCAGTCCGCTTGATAGAGGGTAACTCCCTGATAGCTGAGGGGATGATTCACGGAAATGGTCTGGTGTTTGGCTTCTACGCCCTGATCGAGAATGGAGAGATCTGAATAAAACTGCTTGACGCGACCCTCCGGAGAATAGTCGATCCAGAATCGGTTCACCCGAATTTGCCAGGTGGGCGGGTGGGCCAGATCCCCGGCGCCGGTTAGGTGTTGAATGGGGGCGGTGCTGCCGCTGGGGATCAACTCTTGGGCCTTGAAGCCGCTGATGCTGCCCCAAATGGCACCCAAGAGAATTAGCAGCATGCTGACATGCACCAGAATTGGGCCGATTTTACCGATCAAACCCTTACGGGCATATAGCTGGTTGCCCTCCTGAAACACTGCGTAGCCCTGTTGACGCAGATATTCCGGGATCCCTTGCAATGTTCTTTGGGGTAGATAAGTGCGAAACGGCAGGCGCTGAAAAGACTGCGGACGGGTGAAGTAGCTCCAGCGACGGGCTACCTTCAGCATCGGCCATTGGCGGGTAAAAGAACAAGCGGTGAGACTGCTGCCAAACAGGATCAAAATCGCCAGAAACCAAGGGGTGCGATAGACATGATCCAATCCGACATTTAAAATCACCCGCCAGGTGAGGAAGCCAAACAGGGCGGGGTGTTCTGGATAGTGGGCTTGATAAAAAGCAGCGGTTTCCTCTTGCTCGATCACCGTGCCTGTGGCGCTCAAAAGGGCAATCACCAGCAATAGGCCAATCGCCAAGCGCAAATCCGCCAACAACGGCAGCAGCTCATGACGAAAATACCGCCGCACGGAAGAGACCAAAGCCATGGGCAAAAACCTAAGCAAAATTGATAGAAGGAGACCCGTCCACCGTTCTGGCTACGCAAGGTGCGGAGCACCATCTTAGCCCGCACACAGGGCTCCCTTTTCAAGCCCAAGCAGACAAGAGGGTGAGGGTGCCAAATCCAATCAGTACCACCCCACTGGCATAGGTGAGCCAGCCCGACCAGCGCCGCATCGACAACAGTTGTTTGAGAGTTCCGGTAAACACTCCCGCCAATACTAGCGGCGACACCAACCCCAACCCATAAGCCAACAGCAACCCAGCCCCCACCCACGGTTGCCCTGTGGTGGCAACCCAACCCAGCAAAGCCACCAAAACCGGTGTGCTACAAGGGGAAGCCACCAAGCCAAAGGTCAAACCCAGTAAAACGGCCCGACTCAGCGCTGGCCACTGCCCCGGAATCTCGATGCGGTTCGCCCAGTTGGGAAAGCGCAGCGGGATCACTTCCAACAAATTCAAGCCCATGAGGATAGCGATACCCCCCATGACATAGGGCCAAAAGGATCCCGTTTGTCCGTAAACCCGGCCTAGTAGGGCTGCCCCCAAGCCCAATAGTGTCAGGGTAAAGGCAACTCCAACTGCAAACCCTAGGGACAGGATCCAGGCTTGCCAGCGGATCCCGTCGGTGGCTGCGTTGGAATTGGGAGTATAGCCGCCGATATAACCAATGGTGATCGGGAGCATGGACAACATGCAGGGGGAAAGACTGGTGAGTACTCCGGCTAAGCCCACCACCAACAGGCTGAGGGGAGACAGGTGCTGAAGCTGAAACTGAACAAGCTGAGTCGCCCATTGCTCCAGGTGATAGAGCCAAAGCTGCACGGCATCAAACATACGGGATCCGAATCTATTTCCTTGAGTTTAACAAGGAGTTTAACAAGCGAATGCAACCCGAGCTGGGATCCCCAAGCATGACCCATAATCAAGTGTTACTGCTATTCCTGTTCTCGGAACAATGAAGTTGAATCTAAACACTAGTAAATGTCTGAGAATGTCTCAGAACATCTTATCTTCATCACTGACGATACAACCCGTCAAGACAAGTTGCTCCAACAACACAGGGATTGCTATTAGGAAGCCACTTGGATCCCAGTTTCCATACGCTCTCGTGTCAGAGCTAGGTTCATTTTCTTCAGCCATTGCAAAAGGTTCTCTAATTGCTGAGGTGGGGTCATCATCCCCAATCCACGCACAGTCACTTTACCAGATTGATAGACAAAGCGAGGTTGTAAATGGGAGGGAAGGGTTTCCTTGAGGCGATTCCAAGCGGGCTCTTCCATGGGTGTTTCTAGCAAAATATGCTCTTTGGCTGGTTTAATGCGCGAAAAACCAAGGGAACGGGCTATCAACTTTAATTCCATCACCCGCAGCAGTTCCTGAGTGGGTTTGGGTAAGGGGCCAAAACGGTCTTGCCACTCCTGAGTAATTTGAAAGAGTTCTACTCGAGAACTGGCTGTGGCCAATTGTCGGTACGCCTGCATTTTTTGATCCCCATCAGGTATATAGCTTTGTGGGATCATGGCTGTTACATTGAGGTCGATTTGGGTATCTTCTACCTGTGGGATCTCTTGGCCACGAATTTCTTTAATGGCATCCTGTAACATTTCCAGGTAAAGATCGAAGCCCACCGCATTGAGCTGGCCCGATTGTTGGGTTCCCAACAGATTTCCTACACCGCGAATTTCCATGTCTCGCATCGCCAATTGATAACCGGATCCCAGCTGGGTAAATTCTTGAATAGCCCGTAGTCGTTTGTGGGCATCTTCACTGAGTACCCCATTTTCTCGGTAGAACAGCCAGGCATGGGCTTGGATCCCGGCCCGACCGACCCGACCCCGCAATTGATAGAGTTGGGATAGACCAAAAGCCTGGGCATTTTCGATCAAAATCGTATTCACTCTTGGAATATCTAGCCCGGATTCGACGATGGTGGTACAGACTAAAATGTCGGTTTCGCCGTTGTTGAAGCCGAGCATGGTAGATTCCAACTCACCTTCTGGCATTTGTCCATGGCCGACGGCAATGCGAGCCCCAGGCACCCATTCCCGCAGTTTGGTGCTGGTTTCTTCAATACCTTCAATGCGGTTGACCACGTAAAAGACCTGCCCACCCCGATCCAATTCTTGTCGAATGGCGGTGCGAATCACCTCAGGGTTGTAGGGAGAAAGATGGGTTTTAATTGGGCGGCGGGAAGGGGGAGGGGTTTGAATGAGGCTCATTTCCCGCAGGCCAGATAGAGCCATGTAGAGGGTGCGGGGAATGGGGGTAGCAGTGAGGGTGAGGACATCTACCTGCGTTTTGAGGGCCTTGATTTTCTCTTTTTGATTAACGCCGAAGCGTTGCTCTTCGTCGATCACCAACAGTCCGAGGTTTTTGAAGTGAACTTCTTTTCCCAAGAGTTGATGGGTACCGACAACCACATCTAATTCGCCACTTTTGAGACGATATAAGATCTCTTTTTTCTCTTCATTACTGCGGAAGCGATTGAGCAAACCAACTTGGATAGGGTATGGGGCAAATCGCTCTTTCAGGGTGTGGTAATGTTGCTGGGTCAGGATGGTGGTCGGGGCCAAAAGGGCCACTTGTTTTCCGGCGCTAACTGCCTTAAATATGGCGCGAATGGCTACTTCTGTTTTCCCGAATCCGACATCTCCGCACACCAGTCGATCCATGGGGCGATGAGATTCCATATCCTGCTTGACTTCCTGTATGGAGCGAATTTGATCGGGGGTGAGGGTGTAAGGAAAGGAGTCTTCCATCTCCTGTTGCCAGGGGGAATCGGGGGGAAAGGCAAAACCTGTTTGTTCGGCCCGCTTAGCGTAGAGTTCGAGTAGATCAAAGGCAACTTTTTGAATGCTTTTTTTCACCTTCTGTTTGGTCTTTTCCCAGGCACTCCCGGACATTTTGTTGAGGGTGGGAGGGGCATCGCTACTGGGGCGGTAGCGAGATAGGGAATTGACCTGGTCGGCGGCCACTCGCAACAGGCCATCGCTGTACTGAATCACCAGGTACTCACGGGTTTCGTTGCTAACCGTCAGGCTCTCCAGTTTCAGGAACTTGCCAATGCCGTGGGCTTTGTGAACGACAAAATCGCCGGGTTGTAACAAGTTGGGATCCACCTGGCGGGAGCTGGCTTGGCGGCGTTTGCGCACATAGGTGGGGGTGGCGAGGCTGTGTTGGCCGAAAAACTCGCGGTCGGTGAGCAGCGCTAGACGTAGGGTGGGCAGGATAAATCCTTCCAATTCCGCCAAACCGGAATACTTGAGGGCGATCGGGGTATGAGATTCTACTTGTCGATCCAGGGCCGGAAAATCTTTCGGGTTGGGTACGTATTGGGCGGGGCAATCGTGTTCTTGCAGTAGAGCGACGACTCGGGATGGTTGGGCAGAAACAATCCACACCTGTAACTGTTGCTTACGGTGTTCCCGGATCGTCTTGGCCAAGGATCCGAATTGGTGGGGAATGGCTTGAACGGCTCGCCCTTTGAAATCGACGGGGGCGGGTTCTAATCCATTTGGAGCGGGGGAAGATAAGGATTTAGCGGTTAAGCGCCGGAAGGGATCCCAGTCTGGGGCATTGAGGTCGAAGGGACGGTGAAAGGGTGGGAGGGCTGGTTCTGTGGCTTGGGCTAGCTGCCATTGTTCTTGGGCGTGGTAGAGCCATTGTTGGCTGTGGGCCTGGCATTGCTCCGGTTCGTCGATCAGGATCAGGGTAGCGGGATCCAGATAGCTGAGCAGGTTGGCGGGTTGATCGTAGAGCAAGCCCAAAAAGCGGCGGAGACCCTGGGGTTGATGGGCTGGGTCGCTCAACTGAGCTTGCAGGGTTGGGGGGAGGCGATCGGCTTTGGCCTCCAGAGCGGGCTTTAGGATCGGGCTATAGCCGGTGGGGGTGAGCCAAATGTGGGGGATCCCGTCCTGAGAGCGCTGGCTGACGGGGTCAAATTCCCGCAGTTTTTCTAATTCATCTCCAAACCACTCCAGGCGTACTGGCCATTCGGAGGCAACTGGAAATACATCGAGAATATCCCCCCGTTGGCTCCACTGCCCCTCACTTTCCACCAGGTTGACCCGTTCGTAGCCGAGGCGGGCCAGGTGTTGTCCCAGGTGTTTCGGGGATAGTTCCATACCTACTTCCAACCGGAAACAAAAGGCTCGAAAGACTTCGGGAGGGGGAAGGTGGGGTTGTAGGGCTCGCTCAGTTGCCACCCAAGCAACCTTTTTTTTGCCCTGAATGCGATCCGCCAAAACTTGGAACTGCCCCCATACCAGCTCGGGTTCCAGATCAAATGGCTCGTAGGGGGAGGCTTCGGAGGTGGGATAAAACTGTACTGTGTCCCAACCCATGCCCTCGAGTTGGGCTGTCCAGCGACCGGCTTCTTCTAGGGTGGCAGTGATGACCAACAGGGATCCCTGTTGGGCCACGGCTGAAGCGATCAACCCCTTGGGGATCCGCCCCAAACCCTGAATTTCTGCCCGCTGCTGGGATCCCAGTTGTGCCGAGAGATCCTGAATCAGGCTGGATTGAGCCAAGAAGCGTACCAATGGGATAAAAGACATCCTCACCCCCAAACGCAAAAGCGGATCCCTAATAATAAAAATAGATAGGGATCCCAATTTTGGCAGGCTGAACGGGGGATCAGCAGCCGTTAGCTAGGGATACTTTCGTTGACGCTCTCGGGGGTGCGGGGCGCGGTGAGAGCTTCTAGTTCGGCTCCGGAAGGCATTCTCTCCCAGAATTCGGCCAAATGCTGTAGGCCAACAAAGCCCAACTGCCACAGGATCAAAGCCAAAGGGCCGCGCTGTTGCTTCTGGATTTTTAGGGCTAGGGCCAACTGTTTGGGTTGGAGAATATGTTTCTGCTCGGCGAACTGGCAAAACTGCCGATCCGATTGGCTGAGCGCTAACAAATCAGGCGCGGTCGGTTCCATAGGTCTAGCTTCACAGAGGAAGCGGAGCTTTGAGTTAGTTCTTCTCAGGGTACGCGCCAACCCAGGGTACCCCCAAGGCGAGTCAGGGCACAGACCGCTGTGGTTTGTAGCATATTCTACCAGAGCTTGAGGATTTATCCCCAGGGGTCATCCCCAAAAGGATTGTCTGACCAATAACCCCCTTGCTGCGGTGGGGGTGGCTGTTGTGGTGGAGGCGGGATGTATGCAGGGGCGGTCGGGGGTGAAGCGGGTATCGGGGTGGGTTTCTCCATTTCTTCTACGCGAGGTAGATCGGCGGGTTTGGGTTCGACGCCGAGGCTTCTCAGTTTGGCCTGGGTTTCTTCCACTTGGGCGTTGAGTTCTTCTAGGTAGGCGCGGTAGTGGTTGGCAGCTTCTAGGTACTGTTTGGCTTTTTTCTCGTTGTCGATGACAACTTCTTCTAGCTCTTTGGTGCGAACGGTGTAGTCGGCCTCTTGGTTGGTCAGATTTTCGATGGCTTGGTTGAGAACCGCTCGACGGCGCTCTAACTGGGAGACAATTTCTGCTAACTGCCGTTCCCGCTCGCTGAGGCTGCGCTCCCGGTTTTGGGTTTGCTCCAGTTGAAAGCTGGCTTGGCTGAGTTGCTCACGTAAGTACATGACCTGGGGTTCTGTCTCGTTGCGCTCCTGCTGCAACTCAAAGACCCGCGCCTCCAGATTGTCTTTTTCTTGTTGTAAGACTTCGCGCTCATTCAGCAGGCGAGTATAGAGCTGATTAATGAAATCCACCTCCATCACCACCTGGCTGAGCTGGGTGGCATACTCCCCCACGGAAGCCAAATCCCGAGCCAGGTTTTGGGTTTCGCTGGTGGCTTGCTCGGCAAAAAATTGGGGGAGTTGGGTGGTTTCTCTGAGGCGTTGGGTGAACTGTTTGAAGCGGAAAGAGAAGTTGTTCGCCATTGCCGGTGCGGTAGCCTCGAAGGTCGGGGGGATGCCGATGGTCAGACTTCACTGGATGTGGTCTGGATCCCATTCACCTTAGCATCGCCGAGGGGCTTTTTTGGGGTGGATTTTGGCTTGAGGAGCAGGTCTTAAGCAGGATCTACAGGTGTTTCGGAAGCTGTCTCAGGGGGAGCTGTGGATTCGGGGTGTGAGGGTGTCGAATGGGTGGGCACACTAGAAGCAGAACCTGACTCGGCTAAAGCGACTTCGGGTTCTTGACTGGGCAAGGGAAGCCAACTGAGCAACCTCTGCAAAAGCTGGGTGCGCTGGCTACCGACCACGGAAAACTGGCTTTCTATCTGGTGGGTGGGGATGGGCTCAATTTGGGCCAATTCTGGCTCACTTAACAGGAGCACCCGTGCCACTGACACCGGGATCTGCAGGAACAAGTTGGCCCCCCAAAAGCCAAGGGCAGCCATGACCAAACCGGCAATGCGGGTGCCATGGCTGGGGGTGAGTGGGGCAAAAAGAGGGGCAAAGTCGTAGAGGCGCTCACACACCTCCAGCATCAGAATGGCGGCCAAGACCGTCAAGATTTTTTGTTCCGGGCTGAGGAAGGCAGCCAAGATGCGGCGCTGCTCGGGGGTGAGGTCATCGGGGGCAATCGAGACCACCAACAAACTGAAGATATTGAAGGGTTTGCGCCACTGCATGACAAAAATCGGCACAATGCCGGCAACAGCCACCAAAGCCTGCTCGACCCCGACCGGAAACAGGGGATCCCCGGTGGCCAAACCGATGACGGTCAATCCAATCCAAAGGGGAAAGACGAGGATCCCGGCAGCATGGATCCAGAGGAAAGGCTCCTGCCAGTGTTTGCGCATGGTGAAAGTTCAGTCGGGGGGCTGGACAAGGGAAGGTGGCGCTAGGAATGGCTCATGGATTTATCAACCACTTCCAGCTCTGTGAGGCGAAAGCTCACCAACTTGTCCCAATTGCCCCCTTCAAAAAGGACAGCAGCGTGGTCATCGGTGACCCGTTGAACCTGCCCCTCAAAGCGATAATAGGTATCGGCGGGGTTGATGATCCGAACGGCAATTCCGGGGTAGATCAAGGGTTCTTCCATCAGGAGTGATGGGGTAGTGGACTGGGGGGATGATTGGGTTGAAGTCATGGTCATTCTCTTGAGAAACCCTGTCCTATCATTATGGGGGAAAGCCAATCCCACGCCGAACAAAATCAGGTGAAGCTCCAACGCAATGGTTACCGATACAGAGTCTTCCCGCTTGCGTACCTGGCATGTACTGGTGATCGATGACGATCAGGGGCGGCGGGCTGTGGCGCTGAATGCGGCCACCTATTCGATTGGCCGGGATCCCAACAGTGCGATTGTGGTTCATTCAGCGGCTATTTCTCGGCAGCACGCGCTGCTGCTGCGGCTACCACAAAAATCGGGTCAGTACGTCTATCGGCTGCTGGATGGCAATATCGAGGGTAAGCGCAGCACCAATGGCATCTCGGTGAATGGGGAGAAGTGTTTCACTCGGGATCTGAAGGATGGGGATCAGATTCTGTTGGGGGATCAGGTACCGATTCAGTACTGCATTCGTCAGTTGTCGGATGAAGATTTTCAGCAATACTTGCAATCTGCCAACTTCCGCAGTGTGAAGGCGGAGGTGGTGGATCGGCGATCGACCACGATGCAAAAGTTTGATCCGCCCTCTACGCAGGTAATTTTGCCGCAGGAGGAGACGACGGAAAATATCAAAGATTTGAGATCTCAACGTCGCAACCCACTGGGGTTACTGATGCAGACGATCTGGCGGCGGTTGAGGCGGGGGTGATGATAATTCTTTAACGCTCAGGCATACCGACCCGTTCTGGGTCTGGAAAATCGGCAGGGATCCCAGCAGAGCTATCTTTGCGATCTTGCTCTGTGACTTCTGTCTGCAGATCCAGAAGGGAAGGAGTCTCAGAGGCGTCTAATTCATCAGATTGAACAGGGTCAGCTTCTGTTGGTTCTTCCCTGACCAAGACCCCGCGCAGCCATAGGGGGGCAACAAACGTGGTGGCGATGACCATAACAATAATGCTGACATCGAGGGCATCGGAGAGAACACCGCTAGCGGCTCCAACGCCGGCAAAGACTAAACCTACTTCACCGCGCGGGATCATGCCCACCCCGATGGCATATCGGTTAATGCCCGGTTTGGCAAACACTCCAAAACCAGCTGCTAGCTTGCCGACAATGGCCACCCCAATCAAGAAGAGCGCGATCACCAAACCTTCTCGGTTGGCGGGAATGGCGGGGTTGAGGACGGCGAGGTTGGTTTTGGCCCCCACACAGACAAAGAAAATGGGCACCAATAGGTCGGAGATGGGTTTGATTTGCTCTTCTAGCTCCTGGCGTTTATCGGTTTCCGCCAGGATCAGGCCGGCAGCAAAGGCACCCAAAATGGCCTCTAGGTGGATGATTTGCCCGATATAAGCCAATACAAAGGCAAGGACAAGGGCAGGCAGAAGTGGATTGCCTCGGGTTTTGAGGCTGTTGAGGAGGGCGACGAAGTAGGAGCTGAGCAGGCGCCCCAAGACGATGGAACCGACTAAGAAGGTGACGGCACTGATGATGATGATGCCAATGTCGGTGAGGTTGACTTCTCCGTTTTTGGCCAGGCCAGCTACCACCGCCAAGATGATGATGCCGAGGACATCATCCAAGACGGCAGCGCCGATGATCACCTGTCCTTCTGGGGAGGTCAGCTTTTGTAATTCGGCCAGGACACGGGCGGTGATGCCAATGCTGGTTGCGGTCAGGGCAGCTCCGGCAAAGACAGCGGGTATGGCGGGCACATGAAAGAAGTAAAGCAAGCCGAGGGTACCCGCGAGAAAAGGGACAGCAACACCAATGACGGCTACGGCTGCTGCTTGAGGGCCCACTCGCAACAGTTCGCTCAGATCCGATTCCAGGCCAATTTCGAATAGGAGGATGATCACCCCAATTTCGGAGAGGATATCGATGATCTCGCTTTGGGCAGAGAACACCTGTGTCAGGGATCCCTCGCTGAGGCCGGCGGTGGCTTGCAAAAATTGCATCAGGGTGGAGGAATGGGCCAAGGTTTGTAGTTCTTCTCCGGAGACTTGTCCTTCGCGGAAAACCAGCAGTCCCAGGACGGAAGCACCCACCATGACGCCACCGAGTAGCTCGCCCAGTACGGGTGGAAAGCTGAGACGAACGGCAATTTCTCCAGCAACGCGGCTGGCCAGGTAGATAACCACCAAAGCCATCAACACCGCTACCAGGATCAGGGGAGAAAGATTGGTCGCTACTTCTGGATCAACGGGTGGATCAAGGGGGGCAGCGGTTTCTACAGCGAGCAACAGCGGGTTCACGCAATTGAACAGCAAGATCTCAACCTCAGATGGACAGCCTTTCGTCTTATGTTGGCCCAAGTGGAGCGGGTGAAAAGGCTGGGGATCCCACCCATGTAGGCCGGAAGACTGTTACAAAAGCTAACCTCCATTGGGTCTGCTTGCAACGCCCATATCGGCACTTTTCCCGAACTTTTCTTGACGGGATCTTGAGGGTTATGAGCAGGGTTCTCTGCGATCCCTAGGGTTTGTGGCAAGAATCCGCCACTATGATCTGTGGGATGGCACAGATTTTTGGCTTGGTCATTTCGCGGCAGCTGAGTGGGCGTTTTTTCAAGCTCTCGGCTTACAACATTCTTTCTAATTTAATGGCGCCGCTGGCGGGGCTGTTGGATGTGGCTTTTTTGGGGCATTTGCCGGAAATCCGTTATTTGGCGGGGGTGGCGCTGGCAACGGTGATCTTCAACTTTATCTATTGGTCGTTTGGTTTTTTGCGCATGTCTACAACAGGCTTGGTGGCTCAGGCTGCCGGACGAGGCGATGGGGAGGAGGTCTGGCGGGTGGGTCTACGGGCGATGGGGTTGGGGATAGGGATTGGATTACTCCTTTTGCTGTTGCATCCGCTTTTACGGGAGGTGGGGTTTGCCCTTTTGAGCGGTACGGATGAGGTTAAGGCTGCAGGGCGAGATTACTTCAATGCTCGGATTTGGGGGGCTCCTGCCTATTTGCTCGGTTTAGGAATCCTGGGTTGGTTCCTGGGCAAAGAGGCAGGGGCGGGCGGTGTTGATCCTTTCATTGGTGGGAAATCTGGGCAATGTGGTGCTGAATTATGTTGGGGTGGTGGTGTTGGGTTGGGGGAGCTGGGGGGCTGGGCTGGCGACGGCGGGTAGCGAGTGTTTGATGGTGTTGACGGGGCTGGGATACTGGGTAGGGCAAGAGGGGCTATCTGGGAAGCGTCTATGGAGGTTGTGGGGATCCCTGTGGGAGGCTAAGGCTGTAGGGGCGGTCTTTAGTTTGAATGGGGATATTACCGTACGGACTTTTGCATTGGTGCTCAGTTTTGCCCTGTTTACCCATTTCAGTTCTGGTATGGGGGTGGAGATCCTGGCGGCGAACACGCTGCTGCTACAGGTGCTGACGTTGACGGCCTATTTTGTGGATGGGTTTGCTTTTGCGACAGAGAGTTTGGCGGGTTTTTATCATGGGCGCAAACAAAGGGAAGCTGGGGAGGCGGCGGCGCAGCAGCAGTTGTGGGGGGGTGCTGGGGTTAGCGAGTGGGCTGAGTTTGCTGTCGGGTTTGGTCATTGCTCTGGTATTCACGGGGTTTTCGGGGAGCTTGTTTGGCCTAATCACCAGCCAAGGGGCGGTTTTGGCGCAGATTGAGCCGTTTGTGATTTGGTTGATTCCGGTGCTGGTGCTGGGATCTTTGGCGTTTGTTTTGGATGGGTATTTTCTTGGCCTGACGGAAGGGGCGACGTTGCGCTGGGCGAGTCTATTTTCCACGACGGTGGGGTTTTTGCCGGTTGGTGTATGGGCTTGGACAAGGCGGGATCCGCAGCTACTCTGGTTGGCAATGGCTTTGTTTATGGCGGCTCGGGTGATCAGTTTGGGATCCCAGGTGCCGCGGACTTTATCGTTAACGAGTGCGAAGATGGGTGATGATGCCTCCTCTGCGAACCTTGAGTGACCGTTGGCTGCCAATTCTCTGCGTAGGGATCCTGTTGCTGCTGGTTTGGGATCCCTTGTCTGTTTGGGTGAATAGCCCGGCAGCAGAACGCCTGTTGGAGCGGGGGACGGCGGATTGTCGGACGGTATTGGAATGTGCGCGCCAGTTGCGCAACCCGATTTTGCCTTCTTTGGGGCAGTTGAGTCGGGGGTTGGCGAATATGGCGTTGCCGCTCACTTCTACTAGCACGGTCGGGTACAATGCCCTGATCACAGCAGCAGAAACGTTGGTGGGTTTGGGGCTGGCTTTGCTGGTGGGATTTGCAACGGCGGTGGCGCTGGTGTTTTCGCGGGCCTTTGAGCGGATGATGCTGCCCTGGATTGTGGCTTCCCAGAATGTACCGATTGTGGCTTTGGCGCCGGTATTGGCGGTGCTGTTGGGGCAATACGGGGTACAGGGATTGTTGCCTAAGGCGATTGTGGCGGCCTATATTGCTTTTTTTCCGTTGTCGATTGGTATAGCTAAGGGGTTGAGCAGTGTACTGCCTTTGCAGTTGGATTTGATGCGCACTTATCATGCCCACCCGCTGCAGGTGTTTTGCTGGGTGAGGATCCCGGCGGCTTTGCCGATGCTGTTTACGAGCCTAAAAATTTCGGCGGCGATGGCCTTGGTGGGGGCGATTGTGGCGGAAATTTCGATCGTCAGCTTCTCTGGGTTGGGGCCGATGTTGCTGAGCCGTTCCTACTACAGCGACATGGTTGGGTTGTGGGTGATCATGGGGGTGGCGGCGGCCCTGGGGATCCTTTTGGTGCAGGGGATCGGACTGCTGGAGAAGACCTTGATGAGGTGGCAGCAACCCACTTCGTAACTGGAAGAATGTCTGATTGGCCACTGTTTGAGCTGGAGCAGTTTGGGATCCAAGTTCGGGGGCGAACGCTTTTGCACGGGGTTTCCTGTCGGATCCCGGAGCGGCAGATCACGGCCATTTTGGGGCCGGAAAGAAGTGGGAAAACCCTACTCTTACATGGCCTGAATGGATTCATGGCGTTGCTGGCAACCCAGCCCGACTGCTCTATCCAAACGATGGGAACCCTGTGCTACCGAGGTTATCCCCTGGCTTGTGGTTTTGGAGTCAGGAGTGGAGCGATTGCTTTGGTGGTGCCTCGGGTGTTCCCGGGGTCGATTTTCGCCAATGTTGCCTATGGGGTGAGGGCACAAGGGCAGCGGACGGAGCGCTTGTATTTGGAGGAGTGGGTGGCAAAATGTCTGACTTGGGTGGGGTTGGATGATCTGGTCGCCCGCTGGCAAGACTCGGCGGACTTGCTTTCTCCCGGAGAACAACAACAGTTGGCCTTAGCTCGAGGGCTGGCGATCAGGCCGGAGGTGCTGCTGCTGGATGAGCCGTGGACGGGGTTGGATGCGGTCACCCAGGAACATCTAAGTCAACTGCTGCGAAGTTTGCGCCAGCGTTGCGCCTTGGTGGTGACCAGTCGTCGCTATCAGGCTGCGGTGAGGATCGCGGATTGGCTGCTGCTGCTGGAGCGAGAAGAGGAGGGTGGGCGGTTTGTTGCGGCGGGATCCCCTCAGGAGTTGCTGATGACCCCACCCAGTCGAGTGGTGCAGGACTACCTATCCCGCTACATGAGAACTTGAGGGACGGGATCCCTGCAAGCCAATCTTAAGGGATTGATACTCCAGATAATTAATACTTATCTGGAGTATAAAAGTCTTTTCCTCCGGGAATCCCCCTTCCCAGTCCGAAATTCTCCCCAAAACCGCCCTCACCCCCAGGGATCCACCTCTCCGGTAACAGACAATGAACAGGGAACCCCCTATACCCACTGCGCCAAGATCAGATGAGCTACTACATCGCCCCCGCCTTTCTCAAAACGGTCGCCCTCCACTTAGTCAAAAACCATCTCGACCTCCGCCATGTGCGAGTTCCCCTCATCCTTGGAATCCATGGCCGCAAAGGGGAGGGCAAAACCTTTCAATGTGACTTGATCTTTGAGCGCATGAAGGTTCATGCCATCCATATTTCTGGCGGAGAACTGGAAAGCCCTGATGCCGGGGATCCCGCCCGTATGATCCGCTTGCGCTACCGAGAAGCAGGTGAGCATATCCGCAAATTTGGCCAATTGGCCACCCTGATGATCAACGACTTGGATGCCGGTGCAGGCCGCCTGAACGCCATGACCCAGTACACCGTCAATACGCAACTGGTCAGCGCCACCCTGATGAACATCGCCGACAACCCCACCAACGTGCAGCTCCCCGGCAGCTACGATGCCAAACCCCTCCCCAGAGTGCCGATCATCGTCACAGGCAACGACTTTTCCACCCTCTATGCCCCCCTCATCCGCGATGGTCGCATGAGCAAGTTTTATTGGGATCCCAGCCGAGAGGATCGCATCAACATCGTGCAGGGTATCTTTCAATCCGATGGGTTATCTTCCGGTCAAATTGAGCGCTTGGTGGATACCTTTCCTGAACAAGCCATCGACTTTTTCGGGGCCTTACGCTCACAAATTTATGATGAACAAGTGTGGCACTTTATCCAACAGGTGGGCCTAGAAGGAATTTCCTTCCGTCTGCTCAAAAGCAAAGAAGGAGCTCCCAGCTTCCCGCCACCCCAATTTTCCCTAGAACAGTTGATTCAATTTGGCCAACAGCTCAAAACCCAACAACAACAGGTGGAAAACCGCCGTCTCTCCGAAGAGTATCTCGGCCTCAAGCGACCCTCTGCTCAAGAGCATTCTCTACCGCCGAGTTCCCTCAAGACTCAACCCTCCCCCTTCAATCCTTCTTCTGTCAAACAGAACCTTGAATTGCCCCCAGAAGTGGAAAGCCAAATTCGACAGATATTGGCACAAGGCTACGAAATCCAGGTGGAACACGTGGACAAACGGCGCTACCGAGTCAATTCCTGGCAAAGCTGCGGAGCAGCACATCTGAAAGAATGGCCCCAAACCCGCGAAGTCGTTGAGCAGTGCCTGAGCCATTTTCCAGGAGAATATATACGGCTAGTAGGCGTGGATCCCGCCAAGAAGCAGCGCATGGTCGAAACCATCATTCAGCGTCCCTAACGGGGGATCCTCACCCTACTTCACCACTCCTTCAGAGTATTCAATCAGAGTATTCAACCAGATGCTTATTCCAGAACAAGCCAATGGGATCCTCTCGAGATCTGAATTTGTTTTTGGCCTGCTTTATGAAATTTAACAGTAACCACATCAAAGGCAAAAGCAGAGTCGACCTTAACCACCAAACCCGACCCAAAAGTGGCATGTTTCACCCGTGCCCCTCGATAAAGATTGCCAAATAGTTCTTTAGGCGCATTTGAAGGATCCGCCGTAGTGGTCATACTGGTTCTCCTGAATTAAATCTAAACTTATGATTGAGCTGATTCTAGCAAGTTGCCTCAATAATCTTGAGCCATTCTTCCCGTAATAGGACTTCGACAGAGAAAGGAAAAACTGTCAATCCATAAAACCACTTGCAATTCACAGGACTCCCCTGCATTGTAGCGCTGAGACAAGATGGCACAATGAGAGAATCCCTCGTTTGTCTTAAGGATTGAGCCGCTGCGCATGCTATTGCTCCGCATTTTCCTGGTTTTTCTGCTGGTGGTCGGCATGAGTTTGTCCACAGCCCCCGCCAATGCCCTGCTCAATGATGACCATTACGACGGCAACATTTTTGCCCTCTACGGCTCCAACGGCGGCATGATCCCCCCCCGCGTCTCCCTTAAGCAAGCCAAAGAGCAAGGGATCCCAGCCCTCCTCATCTACTACATCGACGACAGCAGCGACTGCAAAAAATACGCCGCTACCATCGCCAACCTGCAAGTCCGCTATGGCTTGGGTGTCTACTTCATTCCCTACTCCGTCGATTCCCTCTCGCCAGAGGATGAGCGGGGCCAATACTACACCGGCCAAGTCCCCCAAACCCTCCTTTTCGACCCGGAAGGGAACATCGCCTATCAATCTGTCGGCAACCGCCCCATCACCGAAGTGGAAAATGCCATTCGCGCCCTCTTTAAGTTGGATCCCGTCCCCCCAGGGGTGATCAAAGCCAAACCCTTTAACGAAATCCAAACCGGATTTGCCGGCTCCCGTTCTCCTGCAGCCCCAGCGTCCACCTCCACAGAGGCCCAACCGTGACAGCCCTTCCCAATCCAGATCCTTCCGATTCCCTCAATCATCTACAAGAAAAACTTCACACTCTACAAAACCGCCTCGCCGACCTGAGAGAACTGGAGCGCATCGCCCAACTCCCGCCCGAGCAATGGGCCGAAATTCAAGCGGAAGCCAGCCAACTGGAACAGCACATTCAAGCTTACCTACTAGAAGTGTTCAACCCCATCCCTGCTACCTTCTGGCAAGTAGTCCGCTTCGGCGGCCTTGGCCTTCTGATCGGCATTGCTCTCCAGCGCTGGGTGCTTAGTTAACCTGTCCCGTTCCCCGATACACCCTTTAAGATGAGAAGGCCCTCGGATCCCAGTCTTTTCCCCTATGCGACGACCCAGCCAGCTAACCCTCAACTTTGATACCTCTCGCTTCTTACCTCTGATTGGTTTGCTTTTGGTGGCACTGATCTTTCTACCCCGGTGTTTGCTAGTGGTGCAGCCCGGTTATGAAGCCGTCATATTTAACCGCTTCACAGGAGTGGAAATGTCTCCCCGCCGGGAAGGGATCCATCTGCTGATTCCAGTGATGCAGTTCCCCACCCTTTACGATGTGCGCACCCAAACCTACAACATGACCAGCCAAAGTGAAGAACATAGTGTCAAAGCGGATGATTCTTTGACAGCCCTCACTGCCGATGGTCAACGAGTCGATCTAGACGTATCTGTTCGCTATCGCCTGGATCCAGCGCGAGTTCCCGAAATTCATCAGAATGTGGGCCCCGGTTACCTGAACAAAATTATTCGCCCTGCCTCCCAAGCGGTGGTACGCAACGTCATCGCCCGTTATTCCGCCATTGGCGTTTACTCCGAACAACGGGCTGAAATCCAGGAACAAATTGCCGCCGAGCTATCCAGCTTAATGCAGGCAGAAGGATTGGTCTTGCAAAGCTTGCTCCTACGCAATGTGGAATTTTCCAAGGAATTTCAGTCTGCCATCGAAGCCAAACAAATCGCTGAACAAGAAAAACAAAGAGAAGTTTTCCGAGTAGAGCAAGCCGAGCTGATTAAACAACGGATGATCGTCAAAGCCAGCGGCGAAGCCCAAGCCATTACCCTGAAAGGCGAAGCGCTCCGCAACAATCCAAACGTCATTCAGCTAGAGTATGTCCGTAATCTGCCCGACGACATCAAAACCATCGTCAGCGAGCAAAATACTATTCTAAACTTTGGGGATTTTCTGAATAAATAGCCTGGGCTCCCAGTCGTAGCTCTCGCACCTTATGCCACTCTAAACAGATTCCTTCGGTGTCTCTACGTTTGTATCAGACGAATCAGATTTAGCGATACTGAATCGATTTTGCCGAATGGCTTGCATAACGGCCACTGTAAACAAATGCGAAAGTAACCCAACCGGCCCCGCAAACAAGCACAAAAGGAGCGAATGACTTGTCCAAACTTGCTTATCCCGTCCTTCCAGATAGATCCAACGACCCACAAACAAATCCATCACAATGTAGTGAACCCAGCCAGCAGCCATCACCTGCGGTCGGCCGAACAGTTGAGTTAAATCCGACAGAGAAAGCTGCGGATCCGAAAAGCCCTCCAAACTCGCCCCATCAAACCCTGTCACCAGTAGGTATAAGTACACTGCCGCCAACACCGCAATCGGCAACAATGGCTCCATCACCTTACGGGTTACCTTCCAACCCGGCAGCAGGATCATCAAAGCCCAAAACGGCAACGCAAACCAGTTGGCTCCGTTAAAGATCATCTCCAGCATGTTCGGCAACCCACAACCCTACCTGTTCATTATCGGCCCCCTCACCTGTTCAGATCCCACACCTGCACCGGATAATCAATAAAACGCCTCTCCCAGAATTCGTAATGCAACCTCTTCACCTTCCCGCACAAGATCCCGTCAATGTGCCAGATGTGAGCGGCTCAGGATACCCAGAACCCTTTCGCTCCCGTATGGGGGATCGCCTCAAGAAGCGGCTAGGAGAAGCCTGCGGCCTCACTCAATTTGGGGTCAACCTAGTTACCCTAGGGCCAGGCGGTCAATCGGCTTTACGCCATTGGCACACCCTTGAGGACGAGTTTGTCTATATTCTCTCTGGTGAGGTAACGCTTATTAGCAATGGGGGTCCACAAATCTTGAAAGCGGGCATGTGTGCTGGTTACCCTGCCGGGAAACGAGATGCCCATCACTTCATCAACCATTCCGATCAACCCGCTCAATATCTGGAAATAGGTAGCCGCATCCCTGGGGATACTGCTTTCTACCCCGATGACGATTTACTGTGGATAGAAACAGAAGCGGGCACAGTCGGAGCCCACAAAAATGGCGAGTTTTACCCCGATGAGTGCAATCGGATCCCTGAGAATTCACATGAGAATTCAATTCACAAAGGACAAATACTTGATTAAGCCTGTCAAGCCCACCAAGGTGATAGTGGCTCCTCTGCTACCATTCCTTTAATAGCAAAAGGGATTCCTCGAACCCGTACTGGGTATGCTGGATCTGCCACTTCCAACCCTAATCATGTGCAGATTCACAAGTCGTCACATCGCCTATCAAATTGCTCATGGGTTTTGGATTGGGGTACTGCTGTTTATCCTGCTAGGGATCCCGGCTTGGCCTCAATCGAACAGCATCAACAGAGAAAGCGAATCCGCATCGGTCGTGCTGGATGGGCAAGTGTTGTTTCAAGTACAGGCTTCCGGCCAATTCAATGCCCAGGAACGCGCCAACTTCATTAACCTTTTCTTAGAAGATGCCATCACAGCTTCAGAACCTGTACAAGTTCAAATTGAGGAGCGGAATAATTTACCCACCTTACTCTTGAATGGACGGTATCTACTCACAGTCACCGATCAAGACGTTGAGGAAAATCAATCTCCCCAAGCGCAAGCAGAAACATGGGCAGACCTTTTAGAAATAGCACTGGCAGAAGCCCAATCCCAACGCAGTGTTGAATACCTACAAACCGCTGGCATCCAAGCTGGGATTGCCGTCGGTGCCGCCTTGATTTTGCATAGTGTCTTGGGTTGGTTACGTCGTCGGTGGCGGAGAGGCTCCAATTCTTCACAACTGCTATTGACCCTGGTCATTCTTTTCGGTCGATTGGGTTTATGGTTGGTGACAGGAGCCTACATCATTCGCCTCTTTCCCCTCACACGTCATTGGTTTTATCAAGTCAGTGTTGCCTTAAATTGGGGCTTGGATCCAGATCCAACTCCCCGCCTACCAATCTTTCTTGGCTTAGTGACATTCTCACTACTGATTGGCCATAGCACCCCATCCATCCTCATTGCTCTGTTTCAGCGTTTCAGCTCTTCCAAATTCTTTGTCATTCTGGAAAAAGTTCTCACCCCTCTACGGGAAGCCCAACAGATAGCAGGTACAGTATTGCTTTTACATGCTTCCCTCAATATTTTAAGACCTTACTCCACAGTATTTGCTCTGTTGCGACCCTGGCTAGATTTAGCTCTTGTCGTTAGCTTGGCTTGGCTTTTGTCCAGAGGATTTCGACAAGTGATCCGGCTCTATGGTATAGATTTAATCCGCAAGCTAGGATTAGAAATTGATGAATTTGTTTTGGTAATCGAGACTGTTATCAATGCAGTAATCATTGTATTTTCTATATTCATCTTTGCTCAAACTCAACAGTTCAACCTGATTGGTTTGATCACCAGCCTGGGGATTGGCGGATTGGCAGTAGCTTTTGCCGCTCAAAAAATTATTGAACAAATCCTTAGTACCATTGTTCTGTATTTGGATCGACCCTTTGTCCCCGGAGATTATATCCGCATGGCAAACGGGCAAATCGGTCGTATCGAGTCCATTGGTCTACGCTCCACCAAGATTCGCACTGCTGCCAAAAGCACTCTGATGATTGTCCCCAACTCTAACTTGGTCAATGCCGAGATTGAAAACCTGACTATGGCCAAAAAGGTGATGGTATTACTGTACTTGGATTTTCTCAAGCCCCTTGAGGATCAAGATGCAGCTTTAGTAAAGCAGGTTATTGCTGAAGAGACCAATTCTTTGTTTGGCATTGATCCAGGTAGCACCAATATCTCATTACTTCATAATGCTGAAGAACGCATCACCAGAGCCAGAATTACCTTCTTTATTCTTGGCTCCAGCGAAAACTCCATTCAGTTGCGCAAAAGGCTATTGGAATTGGCCAACGAAAAGATTTCCAAGAAACTCATGAAATTTGGGATCCAGTTTTTCCTCCAGGATCCCACCATCTATGTGGAATCTCCTGTCACTATCTAGTAAATATCAAATAAATATCAAAGCTGTAACGAGTCTAAGCCGACAAGAGAGTTACCCCAGGGGCATATGTTGCGGAATAAAATCCGTATAAACCTCCCCCTTCAAAAAAGCCTCGTGACGCAGAATCTGTTGGTGAAAAGGGATCGTAGTAGGCACCCCAGTGATGGCACATTCGCTCAAAGCCCGTTGCATACGTCGGATAGCCGCCGCTCGGTTTGGCCCCCAAGCGATCAATTTGCCCAGTAGCGAATCGTAATAGGGCGGGATCCGATAGTCGGTGTAGATATGGGAGTCCATCCGTACCCCTGGCCCCCCCGGGGGCAAATAGGCACTGATTGTGCCGGATTGCGGACGAAACTGCTGCTTGGGATCCTCAGCGTTGATACGACATTCGATGGCGTGCCCCCGCAGTTGCACATCCTTCTGACGAAAAGAAAGGGCTTGCCCCTGGGCAATGCGAATTTGCTCGGCAATCAGATCCAGCCCAGTCACCATTTCCGTCACGGGATGTTCCACCTGAATGCGAGTGTTCATCTCGATGAAATAAAACTGGCCGTGTTTATCTAGCAAAAACTCCACCGTCCCCGCCCCCACATAGTTCACCACCTTGGCTGCTTTTACCGCAGCAGCCCCCATGCGAGCGCGGAGAGTTGCGGTCAGAGCTGGACTAGGAGCCTCTTCTAGGAGCTTTTGATGTCGCCGTTGAATGGAGCAATCCCGCTCGTATAGATGCACCACATTACCCTGGGTATCCGCCAGAATTTGAAACTCCACATGGCGGGGCCGCTCGATGAATTTCTCCAGATAAATGCCCCCATCCCCAAAAGCCGCTTGGGCTTCCCCCTGAGCGGTGCGCATCATCTTGAGCAAATCTTGGGCATCTTTAGCCACCCGCATCCCCCGACCGCCGCCCCCTGCCGTCGCCTTGATGATCACGGGATAGCCAATTTTCTCCGCCAGCTTCACCGCCTCATCATCCGAGCCAATCAGCCCCCGACTGCCCGGCACAGTGGGTACCCCCACCGATTGCATGGTCTCCCGGGCTGTGGCTTTATCCGCCATCTTGCGCATCGAGTCAGGAGAGGGGCCGATAAAGATCAGATTGTGATCCGCGCACATTTCGGCAAACTTGGCATTTTCCGCCAAAAACCCATAGCCCGGATGAATAGCCGTCGCCCCACGAGTAAGCGCCGCTGAGATGATATTCGGGATATTCAGATAACTTTTGGCCACCGGGGCATCCCCCACACAGACAGCCTCATCCGCCAGTTGCACATGCAGAGAGTTTTGATCAGCAGTGGAATAAACGGCTACCGTCGGGATCCCCATTTCCTGACAGGTGCGGATAATGCGTAGGGCGATCTCACCTCGGTTGGCGATCAGAATCTTGGTGATGGGCGGCATGAGGGGCGTTCAAGCGAAAGTGGAAACCTTAGCCGCCAGAGTCCAGCGGCCCCTGCTAAACACAGTCTTGCGAAAATTGATCCTACCACGGTGCAGAAAACCTGCTGGCAAGGATTCCAAAGTCTCTACAAACCCACAATCTGGGTATTTTCAAAAGTAGAGAGAATTGCATCCAGATCCTTGGTTTGCAGGGAATAAGTAGCGGTGGCATCGTTACCAAATTGAATTTCATCCCCATCTTCCAAATCCTGGAACTCCACCCGCTGACCCCGTACATACAAGCCATTGGTGCTGGGGGTACCGTGAATGTCTCCATCGATGATCTGGTAAGTGAACCCATCCGGCGAAGCGGGAGATTCCGTTTTTACCAAGATAGCGTGGTGGCGGGAAGCATATTGCGAATCAATGCGAATGCTGTTGCCCGGATCCCGACCCAGCGAATACAGCTCAGCCGTTAACCAGTAGGCCTTTGGCCCGTTGCGATCCTTGACGATCAGCACATGATTGAGGGTGGGTCGGAGAGGGGGCGTGGTCATGAGGTACACCCGCTTGCACACCACGGAAGCAGGATAGCTAAAACGATAACATGGGATCCTGTAGCAACTTTAGCTCCCTTGCTTGACTCTGGGTAACGAAGATCATGACCTCTTTGAACTCCATACCGACAGGAGCGATTGGCCACCCTGAGAAAAAAAGTCTGAGTAGATTTTTGTAACAAATCCTCTCATAATAGAATCGAAGATACAGATGGATCCCTTACCCATGAATGGCTCGCAACCGGATCCCAGTTTAGGGCCAAAGCCGCCTCGCCTGATCGAGCTGGCCGAAGACGAAACCGATGCGCAGCTCAGCGATCCTCTGCAGATGCAGCGCTATGAATGCCGTTCCTGTGGCTATGTCTATGAGCCTGCCAAGGGGGATCAGCTGAATCGGATCCCGGTGGGAGTCCCCTTTGAAGAATTGCCCGCAGATTGGAAATGTCCTGTATGTCGGGCGGATCAGCGACTGTTCCAAGCAGTGGGGGTGAAAGGGAAGCCCTCAGGTTTTCAGGAGAATTTGGGCTATGGACTTGGAGTGAACGTAATGACCCCCACTCAAAAGAACCTGCTCATTTTCCTGGGGTTGGCGCTGGGATTTTTATTCCTGATGAGTTTTTATTTCGTTGAGTGATGGTCAAGATGTTCAAACCTCTGAGAATGGTGTTGCTCCTCTCTTTGTCAGTGCTGCTGATGGCGGCACGAATGCCCAGTATGCGAGTGGTACCGTGGCAACAGGTGGAAGTGCCCACTGAAAATACCCTTTTGGACATCGCCTTCACCGGCAGTAGCGGCTCCCATGGCTGGTTGGTGGGAGACAAAGCCACTCTGCTCGAATCCCAAGACGGCGGCCTGTCCTGGCAAGTTCGTGAGCTGATCGGACTTGCGCCAGAGGCCTATCTTTCCTCGGTTAGCTTTGCCGGGGCAGAGGGCTGGGTGGTTGGGCAACCCAAGATTCTTTTGCATACCCTCAATGAGGGATCCGATTGGACATCCATTCGGCTCAGCGATCAATTGCCGGGTGAGCCCCTTTTAATCGAGGCGTTAGGGCCAGGCTCAGCAGAGATGGTCACCAATGTAGGGGCTATCTACCGTACCGAAGATGGTGGACAAAACTGGCATGCGCAGGTGGATCAACCGATCGGTGTGGTGAAAAACATTGCTCGTAGCCCTGCCGGAGAATACCTGGCGGTGTCGTCTCGGGGCAGCTTTTACTTCCTCTACACGCCTGATAGCCAAACCTGGAAGCCCTATCCCCGCGAGAGTTCTCGTCGTATCCAAAATATGGGCTTTGGGCCTAATGGTAGCGCCTGGAAGCTCAACCAAGGGGCGGAAATTACCCTTACCGATGATTTCACCTCCGGCGAGTGGGTACAGCCAATTCGTCCCGGGCGTGCCCTTAGCTTTGGCTACTTGAATGCTGCCTACCAAAATGACCATGATCTTTGGGTCGTCGGGGGGGGGGCTACCCTGATCCACAGTCCAGACGGTGGCAAAACCTGGGAACAAGCCACCAAGGTAAGCCATGTACCCGCCAATTTCTACAGCATTGAATTTCCCACCCCCGAGCAAGGGTTTATTCTCGGGCAGCGGGGCTCCCTTTTGCGCTACGTTGGCTCCAACTCCTAGTCGCGCTTAGGGATCCCTTTGAGTACAAGGGTTAGGGACAGAGCCTCACCCCCTCGCCTGTTGGTCGCCGCCAGCGGCACGGGGGGACATGTGTTTCCGGCCTTGGCCATTGCCGAGCAGCTACCCGATTGGCAGATCGAATGGTTGGGGGTGTCGGATCGGATGGAGGCGAAGCTGGTACAGGAGCGCTACAGGCTCCACTGCGTTGCCATGTCTGGTTTACAGGGATCTCCCCTCGAGAAGCTGCGGGCCTTGGCTCAATTGGGCCGTTCAACCCTGCAGACACGCCAAATCCTCAAGTCCGGACAGTTTGATGTGGTGCTGACCACTGGCGGATACATTGCCGCGCCGGCGATCTTGGCGGCGCGTGCGCTCGGGGTACCAGCGGTGTTACATGAATCCAATGCCATCCCCGGCAAAGTCACCCGTGCGTTGGGGAGATGGTGCCAGCGAGTAGCTTTGGGCATGGCAGAAACGGCAAAATATCTACCGGGGGTGGCCACCCAAGTGGTGGGGACACCCGTTCGATCTGAGTTCTACAGCCCCCAACCCGTACCTGCCGATCTCCCGATTCCAGATGGGGAGCCCTTCATTTTGGTCATGGGGGGCAGCCAAGGGGCAAGGGGACTGAATCGCATGGTCGCCGCCTGTGCGGAGGCTTGGTTGCAGTCTGGGGCCTGGATTGTGCATTTGACGGGTGGTATAGAAGCCCAGGCCCCAGAGTCTGGGATCCCTCAGCATCCCCGTTACTGGCGATTTCCCTTTCGAGCGGATGTGGCCAATTTGTTGCAGCGAGCAGATTTTGCCATCAGCCGTGCTGGAGCCATGAGCCTGGCGGAATTGCTAGCCACAGGCACACCGGCCCTTTTGATACCTTATCCCTTTGCCGCCGAGGATCATCAGTACCACAATGCTCTCGCTTTCGTGCAGTGCGGCGGGGGAGTGGTCATGCGAGAATCCGAAAAGAATCTGGACTTACTCCGGCAGACGGTGTTGACTTGGTTGGCTCATCCCCAAACCATCACTCAAATGGCCACTAACCTGAAAGCCGCTGCCCATCCGGCAGCAGGCAAAGCTATGGCCCACCTGTTGCAAGAGATCCTTCAAGATTTGGCCCGTTAGTCCCACAAGGGGTCAGCCGTGGTACCGCAGGGATTGGACAGCACTCCGCACCGCCTACACAACCACTCCGAAGCTCTAGAGCCACTGACGGTGGAACAGGTTCTGACTCGACTGGAGCAGTGCTTTGGGATCCCAAGGCCCGTTAGCCCCGGCGGCCTGTCCTTCCACCCTGACCTGCTGGATGAACTGGTGGGCACAATTCTTTCCCAAAAAACCACCGTTCGCATTAGCGGTGCGGAGCAGGTTCACAACAGCAGCCGCGCCTTTCGTGCCCTCAAAGCAGCCTTTCCCCGTTGGGAACAAGTATTGACTGCCGACCCGGAAGCGCTAGCCCTAATCATTCGCCCCGGAGGATTGCCCAATCTCAAGGCAGTTCGCATTCAAGAGCTGCTGGCAGAAATTCAAAACCAACAGGGATCCCTGCAACTAGACTTCTTGGCAGAACTGGACAATGAACGCGCCCTCGACTACTTGCTCTCCCTGAAAGGGGTAGGGCTGAAAACTGCCACCTGTGTGCTGTTGTTTGGGTTGGGCCGTGATCTCTGCCCGGTCGATACCCATGTGCATCGGCTGGCCAATCGCTTGGGCCTAGTGCGGGCTAAACATCCCGACGAGACCTTTGCGCAACTGTCTGGCCGCATTCCAGTCGGCAAAGCCTATTCCCTCCACATCAACCTGATCCGCCTCGGCAAACGCATCTGCAAAGCCCGTATGCCCGAATGTGGCCGCTGCCCGCTGCGCCGAGAGTGTCCTTCCGCCCTACTGCGACAGCGCTGATTCTTCCGGGGCAGGTTCACCAAGGATCCCGTCTTCCTCGGAGGGGATTTCCGGCTCCAGGGCCTGCCGCACCGATTGCAGCTCTTGGGAGAGCAATACCCGCTCCCGATCCAACAGGCCCACAATGTGCTCCGGATCCTCCCGAGACACCACCGGCAACTGGCGCAAATCGTATTGGTACATGGGCTCGGCTGCCACCACCACCGCCTCATCCGGGAAGGTAGTCAGGACAGGGGCCTGACTGACCTCCTGCACCGTCAATTCCGCCAGTTCCGAACCCTCTTTACGGGCCAAAGCCCGTTCTAGGTCTTGGAGGGTGAGAATGCCCCGCAGCCGCTCCTGTCCATCCACCACCAAAGCGCTGTGGCACTTCTCCTGCATTAAACTCTCCAGGGCTTCGCGCACCGGCATATCCTGCCTCAGCAGCAGGGAAGGGGCCACCATCACTTCTTCCACCGTCAGCCCGGTGTTCTGCCCCCCTTCCCCGTTGGCCCGCCGGCTCTCTTCTCGAACCGAGGGATAGATGGCCGGGGGATGCAACTGCTCCGTCAACCAAATGCTCAACCCCACTGCCGCCATCAGAGGTAATGCAATGTGATAGTCCCGCGTCATCTCAAATAGCAACAAAATCGCCGTCAAAGGAGCCCGCACACTGGCCGCCAGCACCGCCGCCATCCCCACCATGGCGTAGGCCGCTGGGGGAGAAAGGGAAATTAACGGCAGCACCCGGCTCAGCACCTGACCATATCCAGCCCCCAGCACCGCCCCCAAAAACAAAGCCGGGGCAAAGGTTCCCCCCACAAAGCCACTGCCCACACTGAGGGCACTCAGTAACAATTTGCCCAGCAGCAACAGTGCCAACTGGCCCGAGGAGAAAGGCACTGCTTGCAGAATCGATTCCACAGTTTCGTAGCCCACCCCCAACCCCAACGGGATCCCCAAGCCCAAAAGACCCAGGATCCATCCCCCCAGGATCGGCTTGCTCCAGGTAGGCCAAACGGCAAGTGGGCCACTAGCAAACAGGCGTTTGCCCCATTCCAGGCTGTAGCTAAAAGCAATCGACACCAAGCTGGCCAAAAGGCCCAAGCCCAGATAAAAGGGCACCTCTAGCAACCCTTGCACCTCGTAGGCGGGCAACACAAAAGCTGGCTGGGTAATAGCAGGCAAAAGAAAAGCTGGCTGTGCCCCCAACCCCACCTGAGCGATCAGGGCTGCCACCACCGCCGCCAGCACCACCACACTCACCGCCGATGTGGTAAAGCTGCGGGATAGGGCCAACTCCAGCGCCAAAAACACCCCCGCAATCGGCGCATTAAACCCCGCCGCCAACCCTGCCGCTGCCCCCGCGGCCACCAACAGTTGCACCCGCTCCCGAGATAAGCTCAGGCTCTGCCCTAACAGGGATCCCAGCAGGCCACCACTTTCTACACTAGGAGCCTCCGGCCCCAAAGAAGCCCCCGCCCCCAAAGAGATAGCCGCCGCCAACAACTTGAGAGGGATCCACCAGGGTCGAGGTGCCAGAGGACGGGTGGGACTGACCAAATTGGAGAGGCTAAAGCTAGGCAGGGGCACCGCTATCCAGAGGGCACTGATCAAGAGTCCCCCCAAGACCGGCGCCAGAGCTAACACCCAGGATCCCAGCGGCAACAGGCTATCCACAAGGGTGTCCTGCAGCAGATAGCGAAACCAGCCGATTAAATAGCGAAACCCGATCACCAACAGACCCGTGCCTAAGCCTACTCCCGCCGCCAGTAGCAGCAACAGGTTCTCCGAGGAAAAACGCAGGCGGGGATCCGAAACGCTAACGCTGTTCATGGGTTCCTTAGGAGGTAGGCAATGCGGAAGGTGCGCCTCAGCCCAGCGCACAAGGTAGGGTCAAGATCTCCACACCCGTTTCAGTGACGGCCACCGTGTGCTCAAACTGGGCCGAGAGCTTGCCATCCAGGGTGACAGCCGTCCACTTATCCGCCAGCACCTTCACTTTCCAGGTACCCTCATTGATCATCGGTTCGATGGTGAAGACCATGCCTGGGCGCAGTTTTTCCCCTTGCCCCGCTTGGCCGTAATGGGGGATCTGCGGAGCCGTGTGAAATTGACGACCCACGCCATGCCCGACAAAATCCCGCACCACTCCATAGCCTTGGGCTTCGGCATATTCCTGAATCGCAGCACCAATATCCCCCACTCGACCACCAGGTTTCACCGCCGCAATGCCGCGCCGCAAACATTCTTCGGTTACCTCCACCAGTCGGCGTGCCCGCTCAGAAGGCTGCCCGACAAAAAAGGTTTTCGAGGTGTCTCCGTGGTAGCCTCCCAAAATCGGGGTGACATCGATGTTAATGATGTCCCCCTCTCTAAGGATCTGCCTGGGACTGGGAATGCCGTGGCAAACTACCTGGTTGATGCTGGTGCAAATGGATTTGGGAAAACCGTGATACCCAAGGGGGGCACTTTTGGCACCGTGGGCTTGTGTCCAACGCTCTGCCTCATCGTTCAGGGCTTGGGTGGTAATCCCAGGTTGCACCATCGGCTCGAGATGATTGAGCAGATCTGCCGCCAACTGGCAGGCGCGCCGCATTTTTTCCAGCTCGCGGGAAGAGAGCAAAACCAGAGGTTGCGGGGCTTGGGTGAGTTGGTTCATGCCCATTTGCAGGGCGGATCCCAACTGCTCTCCCAACCGCTGAGAACGACGAGTTAAATCCGTCAATAAAGTTCGCATCTCTTCCATCGCTAAAGCTTTCCACGAAAATAACTGTCAGTAGGGATCCATCCATAGGTTGGGAACCTAGGGTAAGGGCAACTCATGAAAGGCTGACATCTACTCACAGACCCAGCCGCCGCCGGTGTCGAATCTGTTCCGCCAGCCATAGCCCCAAAAAATAGCTGATCAAGGCTCCCCAAAAACCCACAAAAGCACAGCCTAAAAATAGGGTGCCCGATACTTCCACGCCCCACTGCATCCAACTTTGCCAAGTGGCTGCCACCAGCTCCTGTGTGGCCACCGATGTGTGGGATCCCAGCAGCCATTTCCCCACCTGGTAGTTAAAGGCGTAAATGGGCACATAGGTGAAGGGATTGCTCACCCAAGTGCCCGCCGCTGCCACCAGCTTATTGCCACGAAAGGGGACAGCCAGCACCAGAGCGGCCAAGGTTTGAAAGCCAAAGATCGGGAAACAGCCAGCAAACACCCCCACCGCCAACCCCCGGGCAATTTGCTGCGGAGTGGATTGCAGCCGCAACAGGCGCAGGTAAAGATAGCGCAACCCCCGCTTCCAGGAGGGATCCCGACGGGTCAAAGTGACCCCAGATTGAGAGACAGATTGAGCATTAAAACGGGGCACAGCGGATCCGGATCGGCGAAAGAAGGTACCCCAAGGCACCGAGGGCAAGGAGGGCAGAGGAGGCAGCCTCAACCAGAGAGGGGGACTCATGGTGGCAAGATGAGAGAAGGTGTTAAGTCCTGTAAATCCAGTGTATCCTTCCACCTGCTGGCGACAAAGGGCTTTTGAATGAGACTTGGACTGCCGATGGATGGCCTCAATCAGGGCACCTTGGGGAACTAGGTCAGTTTATCCACCAAAGCCAACACGAAATTCAGACCCAAATAGGAGACCAGCGCCACCAAAAACACAAACAGGGTGATGCTAAACAAAGATTGCAGGGATCCAGATCCGGTTTGGGGTTCCGGCTTTTCGGGAGGAGTGGCCATGATCAATCCAGTGAGAAAGATGATTTTTACTTAGGATCCCATCTTGGCTGCACATTTACATCTAGATAATCTGCCCACCACGGTGCCCCATGGCTTGGAGCAGCTTTTGGATGAGGGATATTTTCCAGGCGGTCAGGCTTGAGGGTGAAGGCAGCCTCTACCCCTCAGCCAAAATTCCTCGCAACAAGGGATCCGCCCCAAAGCGCACCACATCCGTACAGGGCAGCCCCGTTTCGGATTCCACTTGGGCAATATGTTCGTGGGCAGCAGACTCCTCCCAGCCAAAGGTATTCAGGGCAATACCTGCAACCGGCACAGAGGCAAAGGCCCCACCAGCGCCCGCCACCTGCTCGTACAGATCGATAACGTTGGATAACGGCGGTATAGGCACATAGTCCATACCCTTGATGTGGGTCTGTCCAGCCCGGTGCACCAAGATCAGGTGGGTCGGCTGGGATCCACGGATCAGAGGGAGTGTCGCTGTCGAGGCGGGGTTGAGCAGGGATCCCTGACCTTCAATGTGCAGAATGTCGTGCTCGGGGCCATGGCGCATCACCAGCTGCTCCACCGCTCCGCTGGCATAGTCCACCCGCACCGCATCCAACGGGATCCCATCCCCACTGAGCATAATCCCAGTTTGTCCGGTGGCCAGAAACCGAGAACGCAAGCCCCGTTCCAGGCTGGCCTGGTGGAGTTCTAAGCTGGTAGACATTTTCCCCACGCTCATATCGGTGCCCACCGTCAGCACCCGTTTGCAGGCGAGCATCCGCGCCAATGCCTTACCCACCGACAACCCCTGGGGTTCCTGGCGAATATCCCAAATCCAGGCCCCTGGCTGTAACCACTGTTGGAACTGTGGATCCTCAGCCATAGGCGTATGCAGCCCATTCACCAAAGATAGACCGGCTCCTAAAGCTTGGCCCAACTCCTCCCGCCACTCCTGCGGCAACTGTCCACCGGAAGGGGCAATCCCAATCGCCAAGATCTCCGGTTGATAAGCCAGAGCCTCCGCCACCGAGGCGACAATCGGAATAGGTTTCGGGATCCCCGTCAGCTCCGCCAGGGATCCCCCTGCCTGCTCCCGATCGATCACCGCCACCACCTGAAACTGCCCGTAGCGCAGTAGCGACAAGCCGGTTTTGCCCTGATCCCGCAGTAGGCCCCCATGCAATAAAACAGCCACGCGGCTCTGATTGGAAAGGGCTCCTGGTGCTGACATGAGCAACCCCTACCCCAAAACGCCCGACAGAGTCACCCCCAAACCCGGTTGGTCGGTAGGTACTAAACGGCCATTATGCAGGATGGCCCCGGAAAAGGGATCATCCACCAGATTGAGATGGCTATCCAAATCCAGGTAGTCCACCCAAGGAGCCAGATGGGCCGCTGCCGTATTGCCCAAGGCCGTGTTGCTATAACAGCCCAGCATCACCTGCAAGCCGTGGGATTTGGCAGTGTGGATCATGCGCAGAGCTTCGCTGAGGCCACCACATTTCATTAGCTTGATGTTGATCCCATGCACTCGATCCGTGAGACCAGGAATATCACCACTGTCAAAACAGCTCTCATCCACAAAGATCGGCAGCTTCGACTCATGCCAGAGAGTGATCAACCCCGCCTCCCGTCCCCTGTCCAAAGGCTGCTCCAGATAGCTCACCCCCTGCCCCGCCAGCCAGTTGCTCATGCTCAGGCTCTGTTCCACCGTCCAAGCACCATTGGCATCCACCGTAATCAGGGATCCCAGCGGGATCACCTCCTGTACCGCGATCAGCATATTTTGATCCGCCATCAACCCCAGCTCGCTGCCCAGCTTGATTTTGAAAGCCTGAGTTTGAGTCTCTTTCATCCAGGCCAAGGCCCGTTCCTGGGCTTCCTGCGGTGAAGCAATACCGATCGTCATCGTGGTGGGTTTAATGCGGCCCAGATCCAAACCCCACAACCGCCACAACGGGATCCCCAACCGTTTGCCCATCCAATCGTGCAAAGCCATATCCACCGCCGCCCGTGCTGCCGAAGGGATCCCTTCCTGCACCAGTCGCGCTTCAATCTGCTGGCGATCCCAAGCAGAATAGCGCCGCAACAGCCCCTTGGCCACTTCCAGCCCCGTCAAAATATCTTCCAAAGACTGGTGATAGTCGTCGCTGACCGAAAAAGGACAAGCCTCCCCCCAGCCCTCCACGCCCTCCTGCTCAATCCTCACCCAGGCCAGAGAGGTATCCGTGTGGGTGCCCCGACTGATGGTGAGGGCATAGCGCTTGTGAACGGTGAAGGTTTCGACATAAACCTGCATAGCAGTGAATCCTGACGAGCTGGGCTACCCACCCCCCTGAGCTTAGCCTGGTTCCCCAACCCCCAGAGCCAACCCAGCTCCAAACCTGAAAAAAATGATCCGTTCCCTTACCCACCGTCTATGGTGGGATCCAGATCCATCCTCCCTTCGTCGCCTGCCCCGCATGAATACCGCCGAACTCCTAATCCGCTGCCTTGAAAACGAGGGGGTAGAGTACATCTTTGGCCTGCCCGGCGAAGAAAACCTGGAGGTGCTGCAAGCCCTGCGCCACTCCTCCATACAATTCATCACCACCCGCCACGAGCAGGGGGCCGCCTTTATGGCGGATGTCTATGGTCGATTGACGGGCAAAGCGGGGGTATGCCTATCCACCCTAGGGCCGGGCGCGACCAATCTCATGACCGGGGTAGCTGACGCCAACTTAGATGGAGCGCCGCTTGTGGCCATTACCGGACAGGTGGGCACCGATCGCATGCACATCGAGTCCCATCAATACCTGGATTTGGTGGCCATGTTCGAGCCCGTCACCAAGTGGAACGCCCAGATTGTCCGCCCCAGCATCACCCCTGAGATCGTGCGTAAAGCCTTCAAGCTGGCCCAAACCGAAAAACCTGGCGCCGTCCACATCGACCTGCCGGAAAACATCGCCGCCATGGAAGCCAGCGGGATCCCCTTGGGCAAAGATCGCCTCGAGAAAACCTACGCCTCCTTTCAAAGCCTGAACGAAGCCGCCTCCTTGATCTCCCGAGCCCATAACCCCCTGATCCTGGCGGGCAACGGTGCCATTCGTGCCCAAGCCAGCGATGCCCTGACAGAATTTGCCACACGCCTGAATATCCCCGTGGCTAATACCTTCATGGGCAAAGGAGTGATCCCCTATACCCATCCCCTTTCCCTCTGGGCCGTCGGCCTACAACAACGGGATCTAATCAGCTGCGGCTTCGACAAAACCGACCTGGTCATCGCCGTCGGCTACGACCTGATCGAATACTCCCCCAAAAAATGGAACCCCGATGGCAGCATCCCCATTGTCCACATCGCCGCTCTACGAGCGGAAATTGACAGCAGCTACATTCCCCAAGTAGAAGTGATTGGCGATATCTCCGACTCTCTGCTAGAACTGCTGCGCCGCTCCGATCGCGCTGGCAAACCGGATCCCTACGGCATCAGCCTGCGGGAAAACATCCACCGCGAATACCTCCGCTACGCCCAAGATCAGAGCTACCCGATCAAGCCCCAGAAGCTGATCTACGACCTGCGCCAAGTATTGCGGCCAGAGGATATCGTCATTTCGGATGTCGGGGCTCACAAAATGTGGATGGCCCGCCTCTACCACTGCGACAAACCCAATACTTGTCTTATCTCCAACGGTTTTGCCGCCATGGGCATCGCTATTCCAGGGGCCTTGGCCGCCAAGCTGGTGCATCCCGAGCGCCGTATCGTGGCCGTCACAGGGGATGGCGGATTCATGATGAACTGCCAAGAACTGGAAACCGCCCTGAGAGTGGGCACCCCCTTCGTCACCTTGATTTTTAACGATGGCGGCTATGGGCTGATCGAATGGAAGCAGCACAACCAATACGGCGAGGCAGCTTTTATCAAGTTTGGCAATCCAGACTTCGTTAAGCTAGCAGAGAGCATGGGCCTGAAGGGCTACCGAGTCGAATCAACCGGCGAACTGATCCCCACCCTCAAGCAGGCTCTAGATCAACCCGTCCCCAGCCTCATCGACTGCCCCGTCGACTACAGCGAGAATCTCTACTTCAGTCAACGCTCCCAAGCCTTGGTTTGCGAGATTTAAGGCTCAACTGGGGCATAGTAAGCCCAGGATTGACCCCATCCAGGGAGTGGAGGCTTACGTACCCTTACCATTGACCCCTGTAGCCCAGTGCAGTCAAATAGAAACATCATTGGTGGCCTAGCAGCATGAATGACTTTCCTCCTTCCTTGAGTACCCGCCGCAGCACCGCTGCCAGCAAAGCCCTGGCCATCGCCAACGCCAGCATCACCCCCTTTGGCCGCAAATTAAAAGAATTAGGCTTGGCCAACGATGCCCAAATTCAAGAAATTCAAAAGGCTTTTAAGGGGGAGCGAGACGGCAACGGCAAAGCTCTTGCTCTGATTGTCAAAGACATTGTTGGCAAGGAGATCACCCCAGATCTTGAGCGCGCTTACAAACGGCAGCAACTGTTTGAGTTGAAGGTGATTTATGGGATCCCTTCCCTCGACTTGGATTTGGATCAGGTGGAAATATCAGAAATTACCCCCCTGATTGATTCGATCTTGCCCCTGGATATTTGTAACCGCTACAAGTTTTTGCCCATCCGCCAGGAAGACAACCAGGTGCTGGTGGCGATGGTGAAGCCAGATAACCTCCAGGCTCTAGACGACATTCACCGTCGTTTCCGCATTCAAGGATTGAAACTGCAGCGGCGAGTGTTCACGCAGCGGGATTTTGATACCTTGATCAACCGCTACATGGATGTCCAGGCAGATCTGCTGGCCATCAAGGGGATCAACGACGTTGCGGCCATTCAGTCAGAAGAAGAGGTCGTTGTCAACACCGCCGAGATCGACCTGGATAGCATCGAAGATATTGCCATCGATGAGGCCAGCGAGGGATCCCTGGAGCAGCAGGTCAAATCTGCCGACGATGCCCCGATCATCAAACTGGCCAACCAAATTCTGATTAAAGCCCTGCAAGAAGGGGTTTCCGACATCCACATCGAGCCTCAAGAAGAGTACCTGCGGGTTCGTTTCCGCAAAGATGGAGTGTTGCGCCAAGCCTTTGAGCAGTTCCCCAAAAAGATTGTTCCCGCCCTCACCGCTCGCTTCAAAATCATCTCCAACCTGAATATTGCCGAGCGGCGTATGCCCCAGGATGGACGGATTCGCCGCGTATTCAAGGGCCGCAAAGTGGACTTCCGGGTCAGCACCCTGCCCTCCCGCTACGGCGAAAAGATCGTGATGCGGATCCTGGACAACTCCGCCACGCAACTGGGCTTAGATAAATTGATTACAGATCCAGAAACCCTTGACAGCTTCAAAGAGATCGTCAAGCGGCCCTTTGGCTTGATCCTGGTCACTGGGCCAACCGGATCTGGAAAAACCACCTCTCTCTATTCGGCTCTATCCGAAGTTAACGATCCGGGCATCAACATCAGCACCGCCGAAGATCCGATTGAATACTCCCTGCCGGGGATCACCCAGGTGCAGGTGATCCGAGAAAAAGGGATGGACTTTGCCCTGATCCTCAGAGCCTTCCTGCGACAGGATCCCGATGTGATTCTGGTGGGGGAAACCCGCGACCACGAAACCGCCAAAACCGCCATCGAAGCCTCTCTGACCGGTCACCTGGTGTTGACGACCCTGCACACCAACGATGCCCCTGGAGCCATCGCCCGTCTCACAGAAATGGGGATCGAGCCCTTTATGATCTCCAGCTCGTTGCTAGGGGTGCTAGCGCAGCGTTTGATGCGCCGGGTTTGCAGCAACTGTCGGATCCCGTACCATCCCAGCCCAGAAGAATTGGCTCGCTACGGCCTCACTTTGACTGGCGATGGCGAACAGCTCACCTTCTACAAAGCCAACAAACTCTCCCCCAAAGAGGTGGAACAGCACAAGGCCTCCGGCAAGCCAATCTGCGAAAAATGTGGGGGAGTGGGCTATAAAGGCCGGGTTGGTGTTTATGAATTCATGCGCATGAACGATCGCATTGCCGAGTTGATCAATAAAGAAGCTCCCACCGAGGTCATTAAAGAAGCGGCGGTGGAAACTGGCATGAAGACTCTGCTGGCCTACAGCTTAATGCTGGTGAAACAGGGCCATACTACTTTAGAGGAAGTCGACCGGGTCACCCTCACCGACAAGGGCTTAGAAAGCGAACTGAAGGCTCGTGCCAAAGCCCTCAATACCTGTCGTAACTGTGGGGCTGCCCTGCACATCGACTGGATGGATTGTCCCTACTGTCTAACGCCGAAGTTTTAGGAAATCTGCTGGATGCTTGACGATGCTGAGGTGTCGACTATAACAGTCCTATACGGTTGCTCCTTTGTCACGCCGCCATTGTTTCCCTTTTGATTGCCGGATCCACTCATTTTTGGAGACCCCGACCCTATGCAATTGATGATCGAAGACTTGATGGAAGCCGTCGTCCAGAAGGGCGGCTCCGACATTCACATTTCGGTGGGTCTGCCCCCCTACTTTCGTGTCAATGGTCACCTGGAACCGACAGAACATGACCCCCTCTCGGCGGAGGAAGTGCAGCGGTTGGTCTTCAGCATGCTCAACAATACCCAGCGCAAGCACCTGGAGCAAAACTGGGAATTGGACTGTTCCTACGGGGTGCGAGGGATAGGCCGTTTTCGGGTCAATGTTTACCGAGATCGCGGCACCTATGCCTGTGCCATGCGCGCCCTCGCCGCGGAGATCCCCCACATCGACAAACTGGGGCTACCGGACATTTGTAAGGAGATGGCTCGTTTGCCACGGGGGTTGGTGCTGGTGACTGGCCCCACCGGCTCCGGTAAATCCACCACCCTGGCCTCGATGCTGGACATGATCAACCGTGAGCGAGCCGAGCACATCCTCACCATTGAAGATCCGATCGAGTACATCTACACCCCCATCCGCAGCATCGTTCACCAACGGCAGTTGGGGGAAGACACCAAGAGTTTTGCCAACGCTCTCAAGGCGGCGATGCGGGAGGATCCCGATGTTATTTTGATCGGGGAAATGCGGGATCTGGAAACCATTCAGTTGGCCATCACCGCTGCCGAGACCGGCCACCTCTGCTTTGCCACCGTTCACACCAGCTCTGCAGCCCAAACCGTTGACCGCTTGGTGGATGTGTTTCCACCCGAGCAACAACAACAGATTCGGGTGCAGTTGTCCAACTCCTTGCGAGCGGTGTTTACCCAAACCTTGGCCCGCCGCCACAACCCCAAACCGGGAGAGCCAGGGCGGGTGCTGGTGCAGGAGATCATGATCGTGACTCCTGCTATCGCCAACCTGATTCGGGAGGGGAAAACCGCCCAGATCTACTCCGCCATTCAAACGGGTGGTAAGCAGGGCATGAAAACCCTAGAGCGGGATCTCGCGGATCTTTACTTGGAGGGCAAGATCGACTTCGATACCGCCATGTCCAAGACTTCTCGTGCCGAAGAACTACAGCGGCTTTTGGGCAATACCGCTGGGGCGCCATCCGCTGCTGGAGCGGCGGCTCAACAACGGCCTGCCGCAGTTGCTGCCCGTCGCTAAACCGCGACTTGGGGATCCCTGGATGAGGGTTCATCACAGATCTCTAGCCAGTCTCTAGCGAGAGAACCAATTTGTGGCTAAGCTCTAGCTGAGAGAGCACAATGGGTCACAGGTTTGGGTTTGAATATCAAGCCAAGGGATCCCACTCAGTTACATCGAATGATCTATTCAGGGGTGAAGCCATGCCTCGCTTTAAGGTTCGGGGGTTACAAGCCGGTCAACCTGTACGCAGAACGGTGGTGGCCAACAACTTAACAGAAGCCCGCTCACGGCTGCGTCAGGAAGGCATTTTCGCCAAGCCCGAGGATATTCAAGAAGAGAAACCTCTCATTTCCTTTGACAAATCCTCCTTCGACCTGTCGATGATGGGATCCATCGATACCCGCGACAAGGCCGTGTTTTCCCGACAATTTGCCGCCTTGATCAACTCTGGGGTGTCGATGGTGCGCTCCCTGACGATTATGGAGGAGCAGACTGGCAACCCCAAACTCAAGAAATACCTGAAAGCAGTTCGTTCTGACGTGGAGGCAGGGAAGAACCTTTCCGATTCCATTCGCCCTTTCCCAGATGCCTTTGATGGCCTCTACTGCAGCATGGTGCAGGCGGGAGAAGTGGGCGGTGTGCTGGACGAGGTGCTGAATCGTCTGGCCAAGCTGCTGGAGGACATGGATCGTCTGCAGAAGCAGATCAAGTCCGCCATGACCTATCCGGTGGTGGTGACGATTTTGGCGACCCTGATTTTCTTGGGGATGGTTCTTTTTATTCTGCCGACCTTTGAAAGCATCTACAACGACTTGGGGGGGAGCTACCCGCCTTTACCCAGTTTTTTATCAACATCAGCAAGTTTTTGCGCACCCCCCAGTACAGCCTAGGATTGGTAGGCTTTTTGGTGGCCTTGTTTTTTGCCTATCAGCGCTTTTATCGCACGCCGGCTGGCAAAGAGACCATTGATGCGATTGCTCTGAAGCTCCCCATTTTTGGAGATCTAATCCAAAAGTCTTCCGTGGCTCGTTTTTGCCGCACCTTCGGCGCGCTGACCCGCTCTGGCGTACCGGTGCTCACCTCTTTGGAGATTGTGCGGGATACCTCCGGCAACCAGGTGGTGGCCAACGCCATCGATGGATCCCGGCAGGCGATTTCTGAAGGGGGACAGATCGCCCCAGCCCTAGACAAAGCAAAAGTTTTCCCGATCATGGCAGTGCAGATGATCAGCGTCGGTGAAGAAACCGGTGAGCTGGATGCCATGTTGATGAAGACGGCGGATTTCTACGAGTTAGAGGTGGAAGAAGCCGTGCGCGCCCTTACCAGCTTGATCGAGCCCCTGATGATCGTGGTGTTGGGGGGTATGGTGGGCTGCATTATCGTGGCCATGTACCTGCCGATGTTCGGGGTGTTTGATCTGGTGAAATAGACTCAGCTCGAGCGGTTGCCCAGTTGGGATCCAGATTCTGATCCAGATCCATAGCTTGTATTAGAAAGCCATCTGCTAGGGCAGTATGGGATCAACTAAGGGGAGGGATCCGATGCTGCGGCGATGGTTGGTGGCCCTGGTGATGTTCCTGGGGTTGGGCTTGGCGGTTTTGCTCTCGGAACAACCGACGGGATCCCTGGTGGGCAGCGTAGAACTACCGGCGGGATCCCCTCCAGGGGGGGTACAGGTAATTGCTTCTGGCCCAGTCAGTCGCAGCCTCCGTCTGACGGAAAGCGGATCGTATCAGCTAGATCGATTGCCCCTCGGCCAATACCAAGTAACTGTGCAAGGGGCGGGTTTGGAAACGTTGCGCAGTGAAGTGGCAGCTCAAGTGCGAGAAGGGGCAACAGCGCGGATCCCGACCCTACAGCCTCGACTTTTGCCCCCCAGCCTCAATCTCTACAGCACCAGCCAGGTCTTTACCTCCGCAGAAAAAGTCCAACTTCAGATGCGGGCCACCAGCTTGCGCTCCGTACAGGTTCAGCTCTATCGCTTTTCTCTGAAGGATGTGCAGGGATCGCCGCTGTTGGGTGATTTAGCCAACTCGGGTTATGGCTCCCTAAACCCTGCTCTACAGCCTCTTTTGCGGCAAGAACGGATCCGCAGCTGGCAGCAACCTCTCCGGCAGGAGCCCGAAGGATGGATCACCCAAACCCTGGATTTAGGGATCCTACCCCCTGGCGCCTACTGGGTAGAAGCCGAGGGACAGGAGAGCCTCGATACGTTCAGTTCCCTACCCCGTTCCGACCATTGGTTTTTGGTCAGTGACCTGGGATTAATCCAAAAGAAAACCACCACCGAACTTGTGGTGCAAGCGGTTCATTTACGGGAGTTGCGGCCTCTGGCCGGGATCCAATTGCGAGTTATCCCGTGGGAATGGGAAGAGGATCCCTTGACGGCCACCACTGATGCGGATGGGTTGGCCAGATTCACGTTGCCTGTAAAAGACAACCCTTCGGTGATGATCTATGCACAGGGATCCGACCCTAACCTGCAATCGTTGTCCATCAGCCATGCCTATGGCTGGAACCAGGGCGAGCGCCTTTACACCTACACCGACCGCCCCCTCTACCGGCCTGGCCAAACGGTCTATTTCCGAGCCCTAGTCCGGGATCAAACCACCCTCACCCCTCCCCCCGTCGGTAGTCGCGTCAGCCTCTCTATTACTGCCCCCAATGGGGATCCCCTCAGCGAGCAGACCTTGACCACCAGCGCCTTTGGTAGCGTTCACGGGAAATTTCAATTGCCGGAAGAAACTCCGTTAGGCAGTTATGGCCTCGATTGGCAAGTCTTGGGCTCGGAGGGGAGCAGCCGCGAATACACCTCCTTTCAGGTGGAAGCCTACCGCAAGCCCGAGTTTGAAGTGACGGTTTTGCCTTCCCACCCTTGGTTGGTACGGGGGGGATCCCTGACGGTACAGACCGAGGCAGAGTATCTATTTGGCGGGCCCGTGGCCAATGCTCAGCTGCACTACCGGGTTTACAGCAGCCCCGATTGGAGCCTGCGCTACGGCTTGTTGCCCCGCTCTGAGGCCGAAGACTTTTTTGCCAGCGACATCGGAGAGGAGGAAGGGTACTACGGTGGTTACGGTCGGCTAGTAGCCGAAGGGGACAGCTTCACCGATGCCAAGGGTAGAGCTGAATTTCGTCTCCACCGGCTTTTACAAGATCTGAACTGGCAGGAAGACAGCTACTGGGGCAGCCAGGAGGTGCAACAGCTGCGCATCGAGGTGGAGGTAACGGATATTAGCCGCCGTGTCGTCACGGGATCCGCTCGCGCCTGGGTAACTGCCGCCCATTTTGCCCTTTTTTCGGAAGCGGATCGCCACCTGCCCGCCCCCGGAGAATCAGTTACCTATCGCTTGCAAGCCCGTGATTACAATGGTAAACCGGTGAGCACCACCGGGGAAATGAGCCTGGAACGCTGGCGTTGGGATCCCCGCAGCAGCACTTACCAACGGCAGAACACCCTACTGCGACAGACCTTTCGGGTTGCCGATGGAGAAGGCAGCGTCACGGTCAACTTGCCCACCGACCTAGAACCCGGAGACTATCGGGTGCGATTTACGGCACAAGATCCCCAACGGTATCCGGTGCAAGACATCTCCTACCTCTGGGTGGTACAGCCAGGTAGCCCGCTACAGAGTTGGGGATCCACCCAAAGCCTGGAGGTGATCCCGGATCGGCAGGTGTATCAGGTGGGAGAAGAAGCCCAACTGTTGATCGTCTCGCCGGTGCCAAATGTATCTGTTTTGGTGGGCATTGAGGGATCCCGATTGCATCAGGTGCAGGTGCTGCAATTACAGGGGCATACCGCCACCCTCACCCTACCGCTCACAGGCGACTATCGCCCCAACATCTACGCCACCGCTACCGTCATCGGCCCCGAACGGCAGCTGTACCAAAACGAAACCATTCTGCGGGTATCCCCGCTGGATCGCTTCTTGCAGGTGGAGTTACAAACAGACAAACCCAGCTATCAACCCGGGGAAACTGCCCAGATCCAAATCCGCACCCGCGATGCCCAAGGCCAGCCCGTCAGCGCTGAAGTCAGCCTGGGCATTGTGGACAGCGCCATCTACCTCCTCAGGCCGGATCGCACCCCGGATATTCGCCGCTTCTTTTACGGACGCCTCTACAACCAGGTCACCACCACCACCTCTTTTCCGCAGCAATACCCCGGCGGGGCCGATAAACTGGCCAATCAGATCCGGCAGGACTTCCAAGACACCGCCGCTTGGTTCCCCGCTCTGGTCACAGATGCCAACGGTCTTGCCCAAGTGCAGGTGCGCTGGCCGGACAACCTCACCACCTGGCGCCTCACCGCCCGTGCCGCCACCCCCGACACCCAAGTCGGATCCGCCCTCAGCAGCGTCTTGGTCAGCAAAGATCTGTTGGTTCGCCTCGTCACCCCCCGCTTTTTCCGAGTGGGTGATCGCCTCACCTTGGCAGCCATCGTGCAAAACCGTACCGACCAAGCGCAACGGGTGGAGGTACGACTGGAAGTGCCGGGAAACTTGCAGCTCCAGGGCGATCCTCGCCAACGGCTCACAGTCGCCGCCCAGGGAGCAGAACGGGTGGAATGGCCAGTGCAGGTGCTAGGGGCCGGAGACACCACGGTGCGGGTCTGGGCGGAGGGGAGCACCCTCCAAGATGCGCTACAACTGCAGATCCCCAGCCAGCCCTTCGGGGCCTTGCACCGGTTCTCCCAATCAGGACAACTTCAAGGAGCGAATACCCTCAATTTGCGTCTGGAGTGGCCGCCCACCTGGGTAGCCGGATCCCGCAATGCTCGTCTAGAATTGGCCTCCAGCCCGCTGGCTGACCTACTGGGGCCGCTGGATTACCTGGTAGAGTTCCCCTACGGCTGTACCGAACAAACCCTGAGCCGCTTTTTGCCTGCCCTTGCCGTCAACCAAGCCACCCAGCAATTGGGCCTCAGCCTGGGTTCTCAAACCCTGGAGCGGTTGCCGAAGGTTTTACGGGCGGGGTTGCAGCGCCTAGAGGGATCCCAAAACTTCGATGGCGGTTGGGGCTGGTGGGCCTACGATACCAGCAATCCCTACCTGACCAGCTACATCTTGCAGGGGTATCATCTCGCCCAGGCCGCCGGGTATGTTCCCAGTCGCGTCAGCGGGACGGAGTCCTTAGACTGGCAGGTGCAACGGGGGCTCACCTACCTAACCGAACAACTGGCCCAAGCGCAAGCCCTATCGCCAGATATGCAAGCCTTCGTCGCCTATGGCCTTGCCCTCTGGGATCCCTGGCTACTGGAGCCTGTCGTGCCAGCGAATAGTAGCCCCTCTCTTCTGACAGCCCCTCTAGAGCAGCTCTCCACCTTTGGGCTTGCCTATCGGGGCCTAAGTGCCATCCAACTGGGACAAACCTCTCTGGCCCAGGCTGCGCTGGAGCAAGCTCTGCAACGTTATCAGGCGGATCCTCAGGGCCGCTGGTTCATTCCCCAAGCCAATGCCCGCACTGTTCAGGAGCGCTCCAGCTACCAGGACATGGAGGTAGCGGGGCCTTTGTTACAGTTGGCCACGCAGCTGCAAGATCCCCGTGCTTCAGAAATTGCGACAGCCATTCTCCAGCAGCGTCAAAATAACCGTTGGAGCACCACCAAAGCCACCGCCGATGCCCTGCTCGGCCTCACCGCTTATTACCAGGCCCAGCTCCGGCAAACCCCCGGTCCAGGGGAAATCTTGGTTTTAAATGGAGCAACAGAATCCCCAGTAGGTCGTTGGCAGCCCAGCGCGGAGAATCTTCGCCAGACGATCGAGCTTGGGGAGGCTGACGTGGAGAACCTACGCAACCTCCGCCTGGAAAAATCTGGCTCTGGCCCCCTCTACTACAGCCTGACGGGAGAAGCCTTTACCCCCACTCCTGAAGGGCCGCAAAGCCAGGGTTTCACCGTGACCCGCAGCTACTTCCGCCTGCAACCCCAGCGCCAGTCGAATGGGCAAATTCTTTACCGCGAACGACCCCTACCAGCGGGCGACTCTGTGCAAACAGGAGAAATGCTCTTGGGTCGGCTCACGGTTGCAGCAGAACAGGATAGCCATTACGTGCTGATCGAGGATCCCTTGCCCAGTGGAGCAGAGATTACCTCTCAGGATCCGCGACTGCTCACCGGCTCCACGCCGGAATACTGGTGGAATTGGTTTTGGACCCACCAAGAAAATCGCGAGGATCGGGTCGCCTTCTTCAGCACCTTCCTGGAGCAAGGGAGCCACGAATTTGTCTACCTCTTCCGTCCCGAAATTCCCGGTCAATTCCAAGTTTCACCGGCTGTGGCCGAGGAGATGTACGATCCCAGCCGCTACGGACAGAGCGCCAGCGCCTCCTTGAGTGTGGTTCCCTAACCCTCCACCCTCTCGCTGCCAAACTGCAACACTTCGTCAAAGTTCGCAAGGCTTCTAGAGAGCTATGGTAGGATGCCTGCTGTCAATCAGACAGATCGCATTTGCATCGAGGAGAGAGCTTTGAGCCTGAGAGTTGCTGTCGTGGGAGGCGGGCCAGCCGGATCTTCTGCTGCTGAAGTTCTAGCCCGAGCCGGTATTGAGACCTACTTATTTGAACGCAAGCTGGACAATGCCAAGCCCTGTGGAGGTGCCATCCCCCTCTGCATGGTCTCGGAGTTTGGCCTTCCCCCCGAGATCATCGACCGCAAAGTGCGCAAAATGAAAATGATCTCCCCCTCCAACTACGAAGTGGATATCAATTTGGATAATGAAAACGAATATATCGGCATGTGCCGCCGCGAGATTTTAGATGGCTTCCTGCGCAACCGCGCCCACGAGAAAGGGGCCGAACTGATCAACGGCAAAGTGATGCATCTGGAGATCCCGAAAAATGGCCGGGATCCCTACGTTTTGCACTACAACGATTTTTCCGATGGCTCCAAACAGGGTTTGCCCCGCTCTTTGGCCGTCGATTTGGTGATTGGTGCCGATGGCTTTCACTCCAAAGTAGCGGAAGCCATCGATGCTGGCGACTACAACTACGCCCTGGCCTTTCAGGAGCGCATCAAAATCCCCGATGACAAAATGGCCTACTACGAAGACCGGGCGGAAATGTATGTGGGGGATGACGTTTCCACTGACTTTTATGCTTGGGTATTTCCCAAATCCAATCATGTGGCTGTAGGTACCGGCACCATGAAGGTGAATCAAGCGGATATCCAAAAGCTGCAGGCCGGGATCCGGGCTCGCGCTGCCGAACGGATTCGGGGAGGTCAGGTGATCAAAGTGGAAGCCCATCCGATTCCAGAACATCCGCGCCCACGCCGGGTAGTGGGTCGAGCTGCCTTGGTGGGGGATGCGGCGGGCTACGTCACCAAATCCAGTGGGGAAGGGATCTACTTTGCCGCCAAGTCGGGCCGCATGTGCGCCGAAACCATCGTGGAAGTCTCCAACAATGGAGTACACCTCCCCAGCGAAAACGACCTGAAACTGTATCTCAAGCGTTGGGATCGCCAGTACGGCATGACCTACAAAGTGCTGGACATTTTGCAGCGGGTGTTTTACCGCTCCAATGCCACCCGTGAAGCCTTTGTGGAAATGTGTTCCGACAAAGATGTGCAGAAGATGACCTTTGATAGTTATCTCTACAAAACGGTGGTGCCCATGAACCCTTGGGTGCAATTGAAAATCACGGCCAAAACCTTGGGCAGCCTGATTCGAGGCAATGCTCTAGCACCTTAAGCTCAAACCCTTCTCTTGACAAAACTCGGCAGAGGATCCCAACCATTCTTGGATCGGGATCCCCTAATTTATTTGCCTGTTGATTATTTATTTAGAAAGAAAAAAACTAACGTGGCAAGCCTTTATCTCAACAAAGCTGCCCCCCAACCAAATAAACCATCCACCAGCAACGTGTTCAAAACCGCTCCCGCAAAAGCCCAGTGATGTAACCGCCGGGATCCCTGAATCATCCACAGGCCGACCCCGAGCAGCAGCAAGCCCAAGCCCATTCCCCAGACCAGTCCCAACGGAGTTGCCATCTTATCTAGAGCGGCCACGAAGGGAATAACCGCCTGATCCAACCGGTCGAACTGCATCGCCTGTCGCCACTCCGGCAGCAACCCCACCGAATGGATGTAGAGATCTGTGATCGCCGTGCCCCAGAGGGATCCCAGATAAAACCAGGTGCCAATTCGGGCAAACCGTTGCCGTGCCCCCCACCCCACAATCGGGATCCCCAGGGCTTCTATGGGCATGTGCCAAAGGGGCTCAAAGCGCAGCCAACCCCAGTACAGGGATCCCGCCAGCCAGGTTAGGGTAAAGCCGTAGAGCAAATCGCCCCAGATACGGGTACGCGACTGCGAGTAGAGGTGCAAACTGAGACCCAGCCAGCCCAAAGACAACACCAAACTCACCCAAGGGGCATACCGCACCAGGGGCGCCTGTAGAAAAACCGGCAGGCTCACCAACAGAGCAGCCATTCCCCCCATGACATAGGCGGTCTTGAAGCGCTTTTCGAAATTGAGAGAGCGAGAATCCATCCCCGCTAGGTTCTGGGACTGGAGCAAAGGCTCATCCCGGAACGGCGGCAAAAAAGGTGTGGAAGACAAAATGCAATATTAAAAACCTTTACATCAGTTAACATAGCATCTTCTCTGCCCTTGCCTGTCCTTTGGTTTGTCCTTTGTTGGATGTGTTGGATGGCCAATCTCGATTCTTGGGATCCCCGCACAACCTGGAGCTGAGATTGGCATTCCACCCCTAAGGATGTCAGGGTGGGAGCGAATGCACTGGCCAGAGAGAGGAGGTAAAGAATATGGGCTTGCTTTTGGCAGGAGACATTGGCGGCACCAAGACCAGCCTCAGCCTTGTCGATGCCAAAACCCCAGAGCATAGCCTGTGGCGCTGCCGCTATCCCAGCCAAAACTATCCCAGCCTGACCCCGATTGTGCAGGAGTTTTTGGCGCAAGCTCAGCAGGAGCTGGGTCGAGCTCCACAGCCGGCGGCCGCTTGCTTTGCCATTGCTGGGCCGGTGGTGGAGCAGAGGGCCAAGGTCACCAACCTACCCTGGAACCTACAAGCCAGTCAGTTGGAAGCAGAACTGGGGATCCCCCATGTGGCCTTGATCAACGACTTCAGCGCTGTGGGCTATGGGGTGCTCACCCTAAAAGACAAAGACCTGGACACCCTACAAGCAGGCGAACGACAACCGCAGGCACCCATCGGTGTCATTGGGGCAGGTACTGGGTTGGGGCAGGCATACCTCACCTGGGGAGAAGGCTGCTACCAGGTTCACCCCAGTGAAGGAGGACATGTGGATTTTTCGCCGCGAACCCCTTTGGAGTGGGAGTTATTGATGTATCTGCAAAAACGGCACGGGCGCATCTCCACCGAGCGGGTGGTCTCAGGGCAGGGGATTGTTGCGATCTATCAGTTTTTGCGGGATAGTAACTGGGGCCAAGGAGAGGAGCAGTTGCTATCCCAAATTAAAGCCTGGGAAAAAGGCGCTGAATCTATCGACCCAGCGGCTCAGATCGCCAATGCAGCCATGGAAGCACGGGATCCCCTGGCGGTGGAATGTTTACGGCTGTTTATCAGTCTCTACGGAGCCACGGTCGGAAATTTTGCCCTGCAACTGTTGCCACGGGGGGGGCTGTTCATCGCCGGAGGGATTGCCCCCAAGCTCTTGCGCCTGTTGCACCAGGGGGAGTTTTTGCCCTCATTTTTGGATAAGGGTCGGATGCGACCCCTGTTAGAGCAGCTATCGGTGCAGGTGGTGGTGAATGCGCAGGTAGGACTCATGGGAGCGGCTGCCTATGCCTCTACTCTCTAGAACAGTCTCTAGAACAGAAAACCTAGACAAGAAAATCTCAAATAACCCCTGGGATCGGATCCCTTGGGTTGACTGTTACACCAGATACGGAATGGCGAATCTGTCTCCTCTACGATGCTGTCAGGCTCTCCGGGCAAGCCTTTGAGCAACTCAATCCCAAAAAGCCTGCACAATATGGTTCAGGTTTGAGCCTTCAGTCAAGGTTGACTCACAGGAAAGTGCCATGCTGGTTACCCAACAGCCTGTCCTCAAGCGCTTCTGGTATCCTGTGATGCCGATGTCGCTTCTGCAAGATGGGTCGCAGTCTTTTACCCTGTTGGGGCAGCCCTTGGTGTTGTGGCTGCAGGAGGGGGGCAAACCCGCGGCAGTGGAAGATCGCTGTTGTCATCGCTCGGCACAGCTTTCGAAAGGAATTGTGTGTGATGGCCATATCCGCTGCCCCTACCACGGCTGGGAATTTGACGGTTCCGGTGCCTGCGTGAAGGTGCCCCAGCTCACCGAAGACTTCATCCCCCGCACCTACAAGGTTTCCGGGTTTCAGTGCCAAGAGCGCTACGGCTATGCTTGGGTGGCTTTGGCGGATCCCTTGCTGCCCATTCCGGAAATTCCGGAAGCAGCGGATCCCGGCTATCGCTACATTCATGAGTTTTACGAGCCTTGGGCCTGTAGCGGGCTGCGCTTCATGGAAAACTCCTTCGACAGCGCCCATCCCCACTTTGTTCATGGCCATGGCAAAACCCATGGGGATCAATCCAACCCGGTGCCGCCGCCTCTGGACGAGGTTACTGAGTTGGAGGATGGCCTGCTGGTACGCCATTGGATGGAAGTGCTCAACCCCGAGATGCAGAAAAAGAACCTAAACATGGAAGCAGAGAAGACCATCCGAACCAATGTGCGTCGTTGGTATATGCCCTTCACCCGCACCCTCAAGATCCACTATCCCAACGGCCTCTACCACCTGATTTTCTCGGCAGCTACCCCCATCGACGATGGCCACAGCCAGTTGGTGCAGTTTGTCTATCGCAACGACACAGAAGAACAGGCCAAAGCCGCCGATATCATCGCCTACGACCGCCAAGTGACTGAAGAAGACCGCGAAGTCCTGGAAACCACCGACTACGATACGCCCCTCGATATTCAAGCCGAACAGCACATGGCTTCTGATAAACCTGGGATCCTGATGCGACGTAAATTGGCAGCCCTGTTGAAGGCGCACGGAGAAATTGAACAACGACGCGCCCTTGTTTGAACAAGGAGATCCCTTTGGCCCTTACGGTTCCTGGCTCCGAGAATGGGGATCCCTTCTTGATCCCGATCCTCACTTTCTGAGGGGCTGCCCGGTTACGGCTCCCTTGAATGATTTAATGATCCCTAATAATCCCTGAAATGATCCCTGACGAACGCCCCTAGCGCCCCTGCTCCAACAGGGTATGGATAGCCGTCACACACACTTCCGTGACCCGCTGTAACTCCCCCTTATCACTGGAGGCAGGAGGTGGAATCAGCTCACCAATTCGCACACTGATCGGACACAACAGCCGTGGCAGCTTGGATCCCTTGGGCAGTACCTTCTCAGTTCCCCAAAGGGCTACAGGCAACAAAGGGGTTTGGGTTCGAGCCGCAATCAAAGCCGCACCCAAGTGAGGATGGGGTATGCGCCCATCGGGAGCACGGGTGCCATTCAAAAAGATTCCCACCGCCCACCCCTGAGCCAACGCGGTTTCCGTAGCCCGCAACGCGCTGCGATCCGAGCCACCTCGTTTCACCGGATAAGCCCCATACAGCCGAATCGCCTGCTTCAAAACCGGAACCTGAAATAATTCCTCCTTGGCCATAAAGGCCACCGGGCGACGTACCGCATTAGACAGCAACGGCGGATCAAAGTGGCTGGCATGGTTGCTGACGATAATCAGGGATCCTTGGCGAGGCACCGTGTTCTGCCCATAGGTACGCCCCAAGTACAGCCCACGAAACAGAGGGTTGACCACCAACCACTTCAGCAGCCAGTAAGCTAACCAATCGCGGCGACAATAGCCAGTTTGGGAATCCAAGTCGAGCGGTGACTCCAGTAACAACACCCTTTCTGAGTGTAGTGCCGAAGGGTCTCCTCAAAGCCCATCCCTACGTCCGCCTCCCCCTACTCCTTCCCGTATCATCCTGGGCTCGAGCGCTTTCCTAATGGCTATGTAGCAACTGCTGTAGGCGGCGGCTTTCCCATTCCAGAATGCGGCGAGACAAGTCGGGATCCCGTTCGAGAATGCGATCGAGATCATCAACCGCAATAGCCAGCAGGCGGGTGGGGCTGTGGGTGGCTGTAATGCGCCCCGATTGGCGTCCGTGAGAGAGTACCTCCAACTCATCCAAAATCTGGCCGGGTAGCAGGCTAGAAATGACTCTATGACCGTGTTCGTAGGTTTCCACCTCCGCCTTACCCTCGATCAAAATCAAGAGCTCCCGACAGGTATCCCCTTCGTCAGAGATGATGTCTTTGGCCTGAAAGATCTTGAAATAGGCAATAGCTTCTAATTCCAGCAGTGTGTGGGTGTGGATCCCGGCGAACAGTTGGCTATTGAACAGATAAATCAGCTTTTCTAGGTCGGGCAATTGGGAGAGGGCAAGGGATCCCTTGGGATGGGACTGAAGGATCTGAGCGGTTGTTTTGACCAGGGGATGGGAAGAGGAGGGCAGTTGCTCCGGGAGTTGTGAGGGATCCAAAGTGTGCAACAGATAGAGACTAACCGCCTGAATGATGGGGTTACTTTCGGCTAAGAGGGCTTGCAGATGACCACTGATGGTCTCTGTCGGGAGATCTAGAGCACAGGCAGGGGAGTTGGAGCCGGGATTCCGTAGGGTTTGCAGGAGGGAGTAGGGCAGACGGTTAGCCCAGGCAGCAGTAGCGTTATCCAGCACCTCCGGCAAAACAGCAGGAGCCAGTTCTACTAGGGCTTGGGCCATGCGCAGATTGAGCTCAAAATCAGGATTGCTCTCCATCATCTCCAACAGGGCACGCACCAGCAGGCGCTTTTTTTGTTTGACACTGGCTCGCAGCAGGTTCAAGACCAAGGTTTGCCGCAGCAACTGCGGTTGGTTGAGAGCATGAAACCGTTGGATGAGCTTTTGCAGTTGAGTGAGCAGATGTTCCGCCCGCTGCCAAAGTTCCACCTGCCGATCCAGCCCGCCCGAGAGCTCGGCTTCCTCCTCTGGGGTGATGCGATATTCCTGCCGCAACTGCTGAATAGACTGGGGATCCCGGCGGATCAGCTCATCCAAAGACTGTTGACTTTGCAGCGTTAGCATCCGTTCTAGGGCACGGCGGTACCCCGAGAGGCGAACCGAGTTTTCCAGGCTATGGAGACGATTGGGATCCATCAAACTGGGATCTTCTACCCCCAACTCCAGCAAGAGATCTTGGTGATTGTCATCGCTGATATCCAGTTGTTGCCGCAATTGAGCCAACACCTTCAGACTGCTGCTGCTATTGACATAGCCCTCATCCAGGGCTTCTCTGAGCACCTCTTTGTAGGCTTCTAGGCGTTTTTCCTGGCTAAATCCTGGCAAAACTTTGGCCAGCACATAAATCTCGTCACTACTTAAATCCGAGAGACTTCGCCCTTCTAGCACCTTGGGCCAGTTGAACTGTAATTTGGCCAATTGTTTACGCAAACGAGTGGCCAACCCTTCTCGACTGTATTGATCCGGACGACGAGGCCAGGTGCGATAAAGCCAAAAACTGCTGCCCGCCAAAATCAAAAATTCCCATCCCCACTGGGCCCAGCTAGGCAACAATGCCAGCCAGGATCGCCCGGCAAACACGAAGAAAAAGTTGAAGATCAAAAAGGTGCAGAGGCTGTAGAGGCGATGGCGAATTTCAATGGGGTCTAACCGGGATCCCCAGCGGGTTTGGGCCCAGTGTTCCAATTGACGGCCCCAGACCCAGCCTGCCCACGTAAAAAGCCCTAAAGTAATGGGCACGGCCACAATTTTAGGTACCGGAATCACCGTGCCTGCGATAATCCAACCGGGATCCCACCACCGCTCCAGCCCCCCCGGCTCGTAAGCCCAAATCCCCGACAGATAATAGTCCCAGTTGCCCGCATAGAGATAGTAGTAAACAAAGTAGCCCACCACCAGCCCCACATAGCCGTAGTACAACAGCTGCTGTTGCGGTTGTTCAATACCCTGCCAGTAGGTGCGCTCGGCATCAATATCGATACAAGGACTCTGACAGGCGACACAGGCACTTTTTTCGCTGCCATCGGGCTCAACACTGCGACACATGGACTGGGTGATTTTGCTATCGCTGGTGTGGGCCGGTTGAGCCAGTAAAGCCCTGGGTTCACCGTAGATTTTTTGCACCGGAGCCATCGGGCAAAAATAATTGCACCAACTTTTGCCCCCATAGAGAAACCCAACCGTGATAGCAGCAGCCAAGGTGATCAGCAGCCAACCCAAGAGCAGCCAACGGTCGTTATTGATCCCCAACAAGCGGGCATTAAGCCCAAGGAAAAACCAGCCCAGTTGCAGGTATAAATAGTTTTTCCCCAGCCAAGATTCGGCATTCACGCGGGGAACTTCTGCCCGTTTGACCTTGGTCACTTTGCGCTGGATCCCAAGGGCTCGTGGAATCTGAGACACAAACGACAGTGGGCAAATGCGCCGCCACAAATCATGCCCAAAGATCAACAGAATCAAAATGGCGCTAGGCACCACCAACCCCCAAAAAATCGGCGCCCCCAAATAGTAATAATCGGAGCCCAATGCCACACACTGCCCCTGTACCAACACACAGCGCTCCAGATCCACCCGCAAAGCAGGGATCCCGTTTTGGGCATCCGTCAGACGGGGGGAAATCGGATCCACCACCAGCGACGCGATCAACAGCAGCCAAGCCACCGTTAATGCCCAACGCAGCCGATGAAACTGCCGCTCACTTAGGGATACCCAGGACATACGCAACCGATTCCTACGACATTAGCTAAGACATTTCTGACATTTCTAAGGATTACAAAACGCACATTGGGCCGGATCGGCCCAGGGATCCCTGACAGGCTCCTGATGGCTATGGCTACAGCGCAAACACCCATATATCCAGGCTTTGGGCAACGGTGTGGGAGCACCGCAGTCGCCACAGGGCAGGCCAGAAAGGGAGCGGATCCGCCAATAACCGGGGGTTCCACAGGCAGGACAAAGGCTTTGGGCTCTAGCGATCAAATTTTGGGTGGCAGCGGCGATCACCTGCAAACGAGAAGGGTTGCACATGGCCCGCATATCGGTTTCTAAATGAACCCCCTGCCCACCTGTGTTTAGCTCGTTGAACACGGCTCGGAGGGTGTCCTCATCCTGGATCCCTTTGTGGATCACCCGCGGCTGCTGCGGATCGTCAAGGGCCATCAAGCCGTGCTCTGGGAAGCCCACCTGTTGCGCAAAAGCCAAAGCTTCCGCCACTGTGGTCACGTGGCGATGGCTAAAGTTGGTTCGACTACTATCTGCCCAGCCCACCAGCTCCAACCCCTGTATCCGATCCCTCAACATTACCCACTCTTGATTCCAGGCCAACCAGGGAAGCTGCGGATGAGGGCCAAAGGATCCCTCACTGGCTAGGCCCAACGGTGCATCCTTCACCTTGAGTGCGGATTCAATCTTCAGGCGCAAGGTGGCCATGGGATCCCCGGGCCGAGGTCGTTCCCGCGAGAAAGCACCAAATTGATCGGTATCAATGTCTACTACCTCAACGCGGATCCCCAAGTGTTGGTGCAAAAGAGGGCCGATGACGGTCTCTTTGCCGTGCCGAGTGGCTAGCAGAGCCACTGAGTTGTGCCATCCCTCCCACATAGCTACAAATAGCCTTTACCCGGATTAACCAAGCTACAAATTTTCTTATGGATCCCATTGGAAGATACTTTAGAGCTCCGTTGCTCTTGTATCTTCAGAATAGTTTGCCAAACCTTAGAGTCAGGACAGGCTTGGAGCACCGCACTCAAAACAACACTCAAAATAAACACTCAAAATAGAAAGTACCGTTGTGCCATGGGCAATATCTCCGCCGGTTCACAGGTCAGGAGAGCACCATCTGCCCGCACTTCATAGGTTTCTGGGTTCACCTCGATGTGGGGTGTGCTGGTATTTAATTTCAGATCCGCTTTGCCAATCTCGCGGCAATTTTTAACCGCCACCACCGGACGTTGGATCCCCAATTGTTGCCCGATCCCCTGTTCCAGAGCCGCTTGGGAAACAAACAGCAGACTGGTTGCGGTCATGGCTCGGCCAAAGCTACCGAACATTGGGCGGGGATAAACCGGCTGCGGCGTCGGAATAGAAGCGTTCGGATCCCCCATTTGCGCATAGGCGATCAGCCCCCCCTTCAACACCAGCTCCGGCTTCACCCCAAAAAAGGCCGGTTTCCACAGGCAGAGGTCGGCCAGCTTGCCCACCTCCACCGAGCCGATCATATGGCTAAGGCCCTGGGCTATGGCAGGGCAAATGGTGTACTTAGCAACATAGCGTTTGGCCCGGAAGTTATCGTTGCGGGCAGAGTCCTGCGGCAGGGATCCCCGTTGCACCTTCATCTTGTGGGCGGTCTGCCAAGTGCGGAGGATCACCTCCCCCACCCGGCCCATGGCTTGGGAGTCAGAGGAGATAATGCTGAACACCCCCATATCGTGCAAAATATCTTCGGCGGCAATGGTTTGGGGGCGTATGCGGCTTTCAGCAAAGGCGATATCCTCCGGCACATTCTTGCTGAGGTGATGGCAGACCATCAACATATCCAGGTGTTCTTCGATGGTATTGCGGGTGAAGGGACGGGTAGGGTTGGTGGAACTCGGCAGCACATTCGGTTCAGAAGCAATACGGATGATGTCGGGCGCATGTCCACCCCCAGCTCCTTCGGTGTGAAAGGTGTGAATGGTGCGGCCATTGATGGCGGCGATGGTGTCCTCCACAAAGGCCGATTCATTTAAGGTGTCGGTGTGGATCAGGGTTTGCACATCATATTCGTCGCTCACCTGCAGGCAGCTATCAATCACCGCCGGGGTGGATCCCCAATCCTCGTGAATCTTGAGGCCACAGGCCCCCGCTTCGATCTGTTCTCGTAAGGCGTCCGGAAAGGCTGCGTTCCCCTTGCCAAAAAATCCCAAATTGACCGGGAACCCCTCCGCAGCCTGCAACATCTTGCCCAAATTCCAGGATCCCGGCGTGCAGGTGGTGGCATTGCTGCCGGTGGCTGGGCCGGTGCCGCCCCCCAAAAGGGTAGTCACCCCAGAGGCAAGGGCAAACTCGCACAGTTGCGGACAAATAAAATGCACATGGACATCGATCCCCCCCGCCGTCAGGATCAAATTCTCCCCGGCGATCACCTCCGTACATGCCCCCACCACCATGCCCGGCGTCACCCCCGATTGGATATTGGGGTTGCCCGCTTTGCCAATGCCGACGATGTAGCCCTCCCGGATCCCCACATCCGCCTTGACAATACCCCACCAGTCCAAAATCAAGGCGTTGGTGATCACCAGATCCAAAGCTCCCCCCGCCCGCGTGGCTGTTGGCGATTGGCCCATGCCATCCCGAATCGTCTTGCCGCCCCCAAACTTAATCTCCTCCCCGTAAGTGGTGAGATCCTGCTCCACCTCAATGAGCAAGTCTGTATCCGCCAAGCGCACCCGATCCCCCACTGTGGGGCCGTAGTTGCTGACGTATTGACGACGGGGAATTTCCAGAGTCATGGGATGGCTTCCAGCAAAGGTTGACAGGTTTCTACCATAAATATCCCCATCCAGGGGATCCCTTTCGACCCAATTGCCCAAGTCGGCCCCTGTTGTTACTCCTCCTAAATCCACTGAAAATCCGTTACATATGTTCACAACTATGATCGAAAAATCGATCATAAGCCTGTCGTAATCCTGATGGGGCAAGGGATCCCTGGTTTAATTATTGTGAAGCATCCGGGGGCTACCAAACGCTGCCCTATAATGCCTTGTAAGTCCTGCCCTGGGGGAATCCCCCAAGCTTCACGGCTGCCGACGGGTGGGAATGCTTCGTTCCTTGTCGCAAGAGAGGAGTTCTTGATGACAACTACGCCAAAGGAGCGAGAGCCAAAGGTCAAGGTGTCGGTTGACGTGGATCCGGTTCCCACTTCCTTTGAGAGATGGGCCAAGCCGGGGCACTTCGATCGCAGCCTGTCGCGTGGACCCAAGACCACGACCTGGATCTGGAACCTCCATGCTCTTGCTCATGACTTCGATAGTCACACCAGCGACTTAGAAGATGTCTCTCGTAAGATCTTTTCCGCTCACTTCGGCCACCTGGCGGTGGTCTTTGTCTGGCTGAGCGGCATGTACTACCACGGAGCTCAGTTCTCCAACTATTCCGCTTGGGTAGCGGATCCGGTCAACATTAAGCCCAGCGCCCAGGTTGTCTGGCCTATTTTTGGCCAGGAAATTCTGAACGGGGATGTGGGTGGCGGCTTTGAAGGGATCCGCATTACCTCAGGTCTTTTTCACCTCTGGCGGGCCGGTGGCATCACCAACGAGTTTCAACTCCTCTGCACCGCTATCGGTGGTTTGGTGATGGCTGGCTTGTGCCTGTTTGCCGGTTGGTTCCACTATCACAAACGTGCTCCCAAGCTGGAGTGGTTCCAGAATGTGGAATCCATGATGAACCACCACCTGGCGGGCTTGCTGGGGTTGGGTTCATTGGCTTGGGCCGGTCACCAAATTCACGTTTCCATCCCCATCAACCGGATGTTGGATGCGGGCGTGCCGGTTGACCAAGTGCCTCTGCCCCATGAGTTCATCCTCAACCCGGCCTTGATGAAGGAGATGTTCCCTAGCGTCGATTGGGGCATCTTCAGTGGGGTGGTACCTTTCTTCACCTTAGATTGGGGCAAATACGCCGAGTTCCTCACCTTCAAGGGAGGCTTGGATCCGCAAAACGGTGCCCTCTGGCTTACGGATCAGGCTCATCACCATCTGGCGATTGCCGTGCTCTTCATCGTGGCCGGTCACATGTACCGCACCAACTGGGGCATCGGCCATTCCATGAAGGAAATCCTAGAAGCCCACAAAGGCCCCTTCACTGGTGAAGGCCACAAAGGGCTATACGAAGTGCTCACCACCTCTTGGCATGCCCAACTGGCCATCAACCTGGCCATGGTGGGATCCCTGAGCATCATCGTGGCTCAGCACATGTACGCCATGAACCCCTACCCCTACATGGGCATCGACTACGCCACCCAAATTTCGTTGTTCACCCACCACATGTGGTTGGGCGGCTTCTTTGTGGTGGGTGGTGCCGCCCACGGGGCCATCTACTTCGTGCGGGATTACGACCCAGCGGTGAACCGCAACAACGTTTTGGATCGCGTGCTGCGCCATCGGGATGCCATCATCAGCCACCTGAACTGGGTGTGTCTGTTCTTGGGCTTCCATGCCTTTGGCTTCTACGTCCACAACGACACCATGCAAGCCTTCGGTCGTCCGCAGGACATGTTCTCGGATACGGGCATTCAACTGCAGCCGATCTTCGCCCAGTGGATCCAGTCATTGCACACCAATGCCATCGCTAGCACCGCGCCCTATGCCGGTGCCTCGGTGAGTCCGATCTTCGGTGGCGACATCGTAGCCATCGGCGGCAAGGTTTCCATGATGCCGATGGTTTTGGGCACAGCCGACTTCATGGTGCATCACATCCACGCCATGACCATCCACATCACGGTGTTGATTCTGCTCAAGGGTGTGCTGTTTGCCCGCTCCTCCCGTCTGATTCCCGACAAAGGCAAGTTGGGTTTCCGCTTCCCCTGCGATGGCCCTGGTCGGGGCGGCACCTGCCAAGTCTCCGGTTGGGATCACGTGTTCCTGGGCTTGTTCTGGATGTACAACTGCATTTCCATCGTCATCTTCCACTTCAGCTGGAAAATGCAGAGCGATATCTGGGGCACCGTCAACGCTGATGGCACGATTGACCACATTACCGGCGGCAACTTCGCGGCCAGTTCGGTCAACATCAACGGCTGGCTGCGGGACTTCCTGTGGGCCCAAGCAGTTCAGGTGATCAACTCCTATGGCTCGGCCCTTTCAGCCTATGGGTTGCTCTTCTTGGGCGCTCACTTTGTGTGGGCCTTCAGCTTGATGTTCCTGTTTAGTGGCCGCGGCTACTGGCAGGAGTTGATCGAGTCCATCGTCTGGGCCCACAACAAGCTGAAAGTCGCTCCGGCCATTCAGCCCCGCGCTCTGAGCATCATTCAGGGTCGGGCGGTCGGTGTGGCCCACTACCTGTTAGGAGGGATCGTCACCACGTGGGCGTTCTTCCTGGCACGGTTCGGCGCACTCGGCTAAGGCAAGGAGGAAATTGAACAATGGCAACTGCAACTCGTTTTCCACAGTTCAGCCAAGACCTTGCCAGCGACCCCACCACGCGTCGTTTGTGGTATGGCATCGCCACCGCTCACGACTTTGAAACCCACGATGGCATGACGGAGGAGCGGCTTTACCAAAAGCTGTTTGCCACCCACTTCGGCCATCTGGCGATCATCTTCCTGTGGGCGTCTGGCAACGTCTTTCACATCGCCTGGCAAGGCAACTACGAACAATGGGTAGCCAACCCCAGTGGGGTGACCCCTATCGCTCATGCCATCTGGGATCCCCAGTTTGGTAAGGCAGCCGTAGAGGCCTTTACCCAACCCGGTGGCGGCGGCCCTGTCAATGCTGCTTACTCCGGTCTTTACTACTGGTTCAACACCATCGGCTTGCGCACCAATGCGGATCTCTACGCGGGTGCGGTCGGTTTGCTGCTGTTTGCGGCTACCCTCTTGTTTGCCGGTTGGTTGCACCTACAGCCCCGTTTCCGACCCAGCTTGAGCTGGTTTAAGAATGCTGAATCCCGCCTCAACCACCACTTGGCAGGTTTGTTCGGGGTCAGTTCTTTGGCTTGGACCGGCCACCTGGTACACGTCGCCATCCCTGAGTCTCGCGGTCAGCATGTGGGTTGGGATAACTTCCTCACCACTCTGCCCCACCCGGCGGGCCTGAAGCCCTTCTTCACCCTCAACTGGGGAGTGTATGCCCAGAACCCGGATACCACCAGCCATGCCTGGGGTACTGCCGAGGGAGCGGGCACCGCTATCCTCACCTTCTTGGGTGGCTTCGACCCGAATACCCAGTCCCTGTGGCTGACGGATATGGCCCACCACCATCTGGCCATCGCGGTGATCTTCATCGTCGCCGGTCACATGTACCGCACCAACTGGGGCATTGGCCACTCCATGCGGGAGATCATGGCAGCTCACAACCCGCCTAAGGGCACTCCGTTTGGGGGCTTGCTGGGCCGTGGCCATGAAGGCATCTACGACACCTACAATGAGTCTTTGCACTTCCAGTTGGGCTGGCACTTGGCCTGCTTGGGGGTGGTCACCTCGCTGGTGGCGCAGCACATGTACTCCCTCAATCCGTACGTGTTCATGTCCTTAGATCACACCACAGAGGCAGCCCTTTACACCCATCACCAGTACATTGCTGGCTTCTTGATGGTAGGGGCCTTTGCTCACGGGGCGATCTTCTTGGTACGGGATTACAACCCTGAAGCCAACAAGGACAATGTGCTGGCGCGGGTACTGGATCACAAGGAAGCGATCATCTCTCACCTGAGCTGGGTGTCGCTGTTCTTGGGCTTCCACACCTTGGGGCTCTATGTCCACAACGACGTCATGCAAGCCTTCGGCACGCCGGAGAAGCAAATCTTGATCGAGCCGTTGTTTGCTCAGTTCATCCAGGCTTCTCATGGCAAGCTGATCTATGGCATGGATGTGTTGTTGGCCAACCCCGATAGCATCGCCTCTACCGCCTGGCCCAACTACGGCAACGTGTGGCTACCCGGTTGGTTATCAGCGATCAACGACCCCAATGGCTCCTTGTTCCTGCCGATTGGCCCTGGTGACTTCTTGGTACACCACGCTATTGCTTTGGGTCTGCACACCACCACCTTGATCTTGGTCAAAGGTGCGCTGGATGCCCGCGGCTCTAAACTGATGCCTGATAAGAAAGACTTCGGTTATAGCTTCCCCTGTGATGGCCCAGGTCGGGGTGGCACCTGCGATATTTCCGCGTGGGATGCCTTCTACCTGGCTATGTTCTGGATGCTGAACACCATCGGCTGGGTCACTTTCTACTGGCACTGGAAACAGCTCGGCGTTTGGAGCGGCAACACTGCCCAGTTCAACGAGAACTCCACCTACCTGATGGGCTGGCTGCGGGATTATCTCTGGGCTAACTCTGCTCAGCTGATCAACGGTTACAACCCCTACGGGATGAATAACCTGGCGGTTTGGGCCTGGATGTTCCTGTTCGGCCACTTGGTATGGGCAACCGGGTTCATGTTCTTGATCTCCTGGCGCGGTTACTGGCAAGAGCTGATCGAGACCTTGGTGTGGGCGCACGAGCGTACCCCCTTGGCCAAGCTAATCCGCTGGAAAGATAAGCCGGTGGCCATGTCGATTGTGCAAGGTCGGTTGGTGGGCCTGGCTCACTTCACGGTGGGCTATGTTCTTACCTATGCGGCCTTTGTGATCGCCTCGACAGCCTCACAGTTTGGCTAGCGGGTCAATCCTGATCTACCTGATCTAAATGATCTAAATAAGTCTAAGGGGATCCCTATTGTTTAGGGATCCCTTTTTTGATCTTCAAATTTGCTAAAGTGTTTTGCTGTAGGGAAGATGCTTTTGTCCCAACTCGACCGGCTCAATGCGGTTTTGGATCCAGGCAAACAGCGCTGCGGATCCCAGCAAAACAAGGGTGATCCCAGTAACCAATTGCAACATCATGCTGTAGCGCATCTTTTTCTCCTCAAGCTAAATCGAAATGCTCGATATGCACATTCGTCACAGGCACCTCTAACTCCAATAAAGCCCGCTCCACCGCATCCATCATCACGGGTGCTGCACAAATGAAATATTGCCGGCTGCCCCGATGTAGCGGAATGTATTTTGCTAGAAGAGCGCGATCCACGTAGCCCGTTTCACCGTTCCATCCTTCCGTCGGCTGGCGCAACACATATACAAGTGTCAGATCCAGCTGCTCCTTCAGACCCTCCAATTCCTCCCGATAGGTCACCTCTTCCCAAGAGGGAGCTGAATAAATCAACAGAAAAGGACGATCATCCTTTCGCTCTGCTGCTGTCAGCAACATGCTGTAAATCGGGGTAATCCCTACTCCACCCGCAATCAAGACAAAGCCAGCACTATCCCAGTAGCGCTCGGTGGTAAAGACACCGTAGGGATCATCCAGGTAAGCACGGGTACCCGGTCGTACATCTTTAATGCGGCGGGTGAAATCGCCAATCGCCTTAATGCCAAACTCGATGCGCTCTGAGCGATCCCCACTCGAAGACATGGAAAACGGATGTTCTCGCATGCTGAAGGGGGTGATATTCAGGGTGAGCCAGGCAAACTGACCCGGCTGAAAGGTAAACCCATCGTGCCCCAGTGGCTTGAGGGCCAGAGTCCAGACATTGCCCCGTTGAGGGATCACCTCCTCCACCACGTAGGGCTTTTGGGTCATCATCCAGGGCTTTACCAGGCGCACATAGAGAATCAGCCAGAGGGAAACCAGAATAAATCCCGTCCACAGGACAGCCTTCCAAAACAAGCCCAGATAGTTGCCTACCCCCACGGCATGTCCAAACCCCAAGCCCACCGCCAACACCGCCAGAATGCTATGGGAAGCTCGCCACGGTTCGTACGGGATCCGCAGTGGCTTGCGCCAAAGGGTGGTCACAACCATCGCCAAAAAGGCCAACGTGCCCAACACCGCCATACGAGCCCGCCAAGGCGCCTGAGGGAAATTCAGCAACTGCAGAGTTTCAGGCTGAATGATGAACAGAATGACCGGGTGTACCAACACCATGACAAAGGCCACCAGCGAAGTGTAGCGATGAAACTGCAGCAGAATGTCGATGCCATAGGACGCTTCAATACGATTGACCCGGGCTGTCAGCACAAATTGCAGCGCCATCATCGCTAGCCCAATAAAGCCGAGCGCCACAGAAAACTCCAGCCAGAAACCGCGCCCCGTCGGCACTGGGTATAAGAGCAGCACCAGCAATGGAAACAAGGTGAGGGCAATATAAGCCAGAATCCAAACGGTAGCCACAGCGATGGGATTGTGCATCAGCAGTCGTCTCATCGTTAACCTCCTGGAAAAGTACTTGCCTACCCTAAAAGGGGATTTCCCCTTTCCAAAGGGATCCGTTTGGGGATGTAGGGTATTGTTATGGTTCTTCAAACCACGCGAACAAATCTTGGTGGCGGAATATCCTCCACGATTGGGATCCGAACTGCGACCACCAGCCCTTCGGCATCGGTTTCAAAGGTGAAGGAGAGGTGCAAGAGGCGATTTTCTGTAGATTGAAAACGGGTGCTGAAGGTTTCGCCCTGATAGGGATCCAACGGGTAGGTGCGCTCATCATAGGTTTGCCAGAGGCAGCCGTCGATCTGGGTAATGGTGAAGGTGCCGTAGCCGGGGTGTTGAAACTGGCCCACATAATTGTCCAGGGGATGTTGGGGCATAGCACTGGGATCCCGTCCTGCCCAAAAGGCTTGTTCCGCCGCGGCTGCCTGTTGGGCAAATCTGTCCGCTATCCGTTTTCCGTAAGCGACTCGAGCTTCCACCTGAGCTTGCCCCAACAGCCGATCCATAACCACCAAAGCACCGATCGTATTGGCATTGCTGACATTGAGATTGGTTAGAACCGCTACCCCAAAGCCACGCGCCGGGATAAATGCCACCGTCGTGCGGTAGCCATTAAAGGATCCGCCATGGGAGAGCATCAGTTCGGAACCGATACTGCTTTGTATCCAACCCAAGCCATAGGTGGCCAACCCTCCACCCACCAACGAAACCTGTGCCCCAATAGCCATATGAGGTCGATGGATCCATCTCAAACTGGCTGGTGAAATGAGTGGCTTCCCTTCCCAAACTCCGCCCTCCAACTGCAGTTGCAGCCAACGCATCAGGTCACTCGCGGTACTATAAAGCCCTGCAGAAGGAGCAATGTAGCGGGTATCGCAGTGGGGAATGGGTTGAATCTGCCCTTCTACCCAGCCATAGCCCTGGGCCAAACGCCCGGTGGCCAAGGCCGCTTGACGCGAAAAGGTGCTATCCGTCATGCCCAAGGGATCCAACCAATGCTCTTGGATCAGGTCTTCGTAGTTGCGCCCGGTGATGCTTTCCAAAAGGGCCCCAGCACAGGTAAACACAATGTCTTGGTACTGAAACTCCGTGCGAAAGGGCTGAGAGGGATCAAAATAGGCCAGACGTTTCAGCAGTTTCTGTCGATAGTCCCGCCCGCTGCCGGGTAGATCTCGTCCTACTCCTTCGGCCAGCAGGTTCTCGTGGTAGGGCAAGCCCGTACGGTGGCAGAGCATATCCGTCAGGGTCATGAATTGGGTTGCTTCTTCATCTACCAAGTGCAACTCTGGCCAGTAATGGCGCACCGGCTCTTGCCAAGCGACCTGTCCCTGATCCACAAGGATCCCAGCCAGGGTCGCCGTGAATGACTTGCTCACAGAAGCCACCAAACAGAGGGTGGTGCAAGTAAAGGGTTCTCGTGTAGCCAGATCACGGTAGCCAAACTCAAATGGGGAGATCTCCCCATTTGCCAACACTGCCACTGCCAGACCTGGCAGTTGAAAGGATTCGAAAACCTGAGCCAAATCTGCCTGTAAGTGTGCCCGCGAATTCATGCCCGCCTACCCATGCGAGTTCATCAGTATAAACCCTCCAGCAAGGGACTGAATCCGCAGGTTGTCCAGATGGGATCCCAGGCCAGAAACTCAGAACAGGATGATCTTCCCTACAACTCAGTCAGATCCCCTTGATACACTAGGTGCAAATTTTTGGCATAACACCTATGACCTTTGCCAAATCACCACCCTTAACCTTAGAAGACTTTCTCAAATTGCCGGAGACGAAACCAAGAAATGAATAGATTGATGGCCATGTGATCCCAAAACCCATGTCCAAGTCTCGTCACTCACGGCTGCAGGGAAAACTCATCAATGCAATTAACGAAGTGAGCGAATCAGAATAGATAGTTTATGCCTTTCCGGAGCTGCGATGTACTTTTGGAGAACGGTCTATTGTTCCAGCTATTACTGTGTTTCTCTGGCAACGGATCGTGCTTGGTGAAAACGGAGAACCTCTGGATGATGAAAATGCAGTGAGGGTTTAGTTTTAAGCTACAGCCTTTTCCAGCGTTATCGACTACAGCTAGTTCCAGTCCATCGCTTGCCCGACAAGGATGCAGCTCTACCTAAGGTGACCTAGGCTCTGGGTCACAAGGCTCTTCATAAAGTCGGAAAAGGCTGTAATGTTACCGTTCCTTCCAAGCCTGGCTCCAACAGCACAAACGAGTGGTGGCTGCCCAGTAGAGCAGTTGGATCCCGAGACTGGTGACTACAATTAGCGTAGACATGGCCGCCGCTGAAGCAGTATTTCCGGCATCATCCATATTGACAACGGCCACAGAAGCCAACCGCAAATTGGGAGGATACAGAAAAATGACCGCCGAGACCGTTACCATCGCCTGCACAAAGAAAAAGGTTCCAATCTGCAAAATAGCAGGTAGACAAAGGGGGGTAGTCACTCGCCAAAAGGTGCGGTAGAAGGGTACCCCTAAAGAGGATCCCACTGCTTCAAACTCCGGATCTAATTGCTTGAGGGCAGTGCTAGCAGTGAGAAAACTAACCGTGTAGAAGTGAATGATGTTGCAAATAACCAACAGGCTCATGGTGCTGTAGAGGCCATTGAAAGGGTTAGGGATCCCTGCCCAGCTGGGGGTATTAAAAAAGAAAATATAGGCCAAACCAAGCACCAATCCTGGCAGCGCCACCGGCAGTGTCGAGGCAAAGTAAATCAAAGAGCGCAATTTTGGCCATTGCCGACTTTTTTCCACCAAATAGGCGCTAATAAAAACGATGATCGTGCCAAAAATGGCCGTGTAAGCCGACATACGCAAACTATTCCAATAGGCAGGATATCCACCTCCCGGAGCAGCATTGAGGTTGTAATGGCGGAAGCTAAGGGTGAGCTGATAGGGCCAAACCCGTACCAAGGAGGCCACCACCAATGCTCCTAGCACCGCAAGAATGACCCCCGCCACCAGCACACAAAAAATCAGGGATCCCCAATCTAGCCAGGGGTTGGGACGCGGTTGATAGGGCACCACCCGGCTGCCCACCAAAGCCACCTGCCGCTGTTGCACCAGCCGATCTACCCCAAAGGCAATCACCGTCGGCACCAGCATCAACACGCTAATCGTGGCGCCCATAACCAAATTTTGTTGGCCGATCACCTGCTTGTAGATATCTGTTGCCAGCACGTTGTAGCTGCCCCCCACCACCTTGGGCACCCCGAAATCCGTGAACACTAGGGTGAAACAAACAAAGATGGCGCTGACTAAGCCAAAACGGATCCCGGGTAAGGTCACCGTCCAAAAGGTGCGCCAAGCGGGGGTGCGCAGAGCCAAACTGGCTTCATAGAGCCGTGCATCCGCCAGCAGTAGGGCTGTACTGAGGATCAACACCGCCTGCGGCAGACAGTAAAGTGATTCGCCTAAGATAATCCCAGTGGGGCCGTAAAGACCAATGCGCCACTCCGGCAGCAGGCCAAATAAGCCCGTAGAGACCAAGCCCTGATTACCAAACAGATAGATTAACCCAATCGCCTGTGCCAAAGAAGGCAAATACAGAGGCAACATCACCAGCAGGCGCATCAACCCCTTCAGGGGCATACAGGTGCGAGTTAGAGCATAGGCATAGCCAAACCCCAACCCGACGGAAATGAGGGTGCTGGTGAGCGAGACCCACATCGTATTGCGCAGGGAAAACGCCAAGCCAGGGGTGGTGAAATAGGTGCGGTAGTTGGCTAGGCCCACCCATGCCCCATTGGCATCTACTAAGCTACGGCTGAGGATCTGACCAAGCGGTAAGACCACTGATACCAGCAACCACAGGGCTACCAGCAGAATCAGCCCCCGTTGCAGCCAATCTTCGGGGGTGGTTTTGCTTCCAAGAGGATCCCTCTGAACGGTTAAGCTTGGGGATCCCATTCCCCTGGGAGATACAGCTCTATCCGAACTAGCGCGGGTCATGGCTGTGCCTCAAACAGATGAATGTGCTCAAGGGGCAACTGAATCGATAAAGGACGATCCATCTGAATCTGTGCCTGCCGAGCCTCCTGTACCGATAAATCCAGAATGAGTTCTAAGCCCTCGCCCACTCGTAGCCACAGCCGATACACTGCTCCTAAAAACTCAGAACGCAGCACTTCTGCTTCTAAGGTATTTCCGCTCAGGGATGGATCGATACGAATGTCTTCTGGGCGAATCGCCAAGGTCACCGGGGATCCGACTGGCACAGCCCTGGAGTTGCACACTTGCAACCCATAGTTTCGGCACCGCGCCTGGCCGGAAGCCTCCAACACCCCCGGCAAGAAGTTCATCACCCCAATGAAGCGGGCCACAAAGGGAGTAAGCGGGTTCTGGTAAATCTCCAGGGGTGTACCCACCTGCACAATGGATCCCTGATCCATAACGACAATACGATCTGCCATGGTCAGGGCCTCCAGTTGATCGTGGGTCACCATCACTGTGGTCACCCCCAAGCGCTTCTGCAACTGGGCGATCTCCCCTCGCAAATTGGCTCGTACCTGGGCATCCAAAGCTGAAAGCGGCTCATCCAGCAGCAGCAACCCCGGTGACAACGCCAAGGCCCGTGCCAAGGCAATCCGCTGCTGTTGCCCACCCGAGAGCTGGGCCGGATATTTGGGGCCGGATCCCGACAAACCCACCAAAGCCAACAACTCCTCAACCCGTTCTTCCCGTTTGGCTTTGGGGATCCCGGCATTCACCAGTCCATAAGCGATATTCTGGGCTGCCGTTAGGTTGGGGAAAAGGGCATAACTTTGAAAAACGATGCCGAAATCCCGCTTGGATGGGGGCAGTGCTGTAATTTCTTGTCCTGCCTGCCAGATACGTCCAGAATCCGGTTCTTCTAAGCCAGCGATGATACGTAAGAGGGTGGTCTTGCCGCAGCCACTCGGCCCCAACAGGCAGATGAACTCTCCCCGCTGAACTTCTAGATCAATGGCAGAAAGAGCGGTAAAACGACCAAAGGTTTTACGGATTTGCTGAAGTTGCAAATAGGGATCCGTAACGATAGGAGGAGATTGAGTATTAATTGTTTGTAAAGGGTTCATTGCCCGCAAGAGTGGGTTAAGTGAGCTATGCTTCTTCTCTTAGGATCGGCAGAAGATGAATACGAATGCGGTTGGGCTGAACAGTGACCATAGCGCCTTGCAACAATTCTTTCTGACATTGCCCGATTACGGATTGCAATAGAAGGCTAATCGGTAAAGCACGCAGTCCCTCAATGCGAATCACGGATGGAGACGAACTTCCAGATAAAGCCAACAAAGCATGAAAGTCGGCATCTAGAGTGACAAGAATATATCCCTTGCTTAATAGGACAGCATCTTCTGCGTCCGACAGCCCAATTTCTGCGATATGGATAGATACAATACCCAACTGACTCAGCAAGGTGGGGGCAGAACGAGGCAACCCTTGGTCAAGCAGCAGTTCCATCTGAGTCAGGTAGCTCGATGACCTGATCCTCTAAATAGGAAGCGGCAAACCGGAGTGCCTGTTGAATATCCTCATCCTCCAGCTCAGGAAACTCCCGCAAGAGTTCCTCACGACTCGGATAGAGGGCCAAGAGTTCTATCACCCGCCGAACAGTGAGACGCGAATTGCGAATGCAGGGCTGTCCATTCAGGCGATCAGGATTGATAGTGATGCGATCCAATCTCACAACCAACTCCTTGAGATGACTTAGATCCTACTGCAGAAGCCGAAAAGTGAAATCCCTCCCCTCCTGCCCAGAAAGAGAGGGACTACAAGACATCCTCAGCCAGGGATCCTGACCTCAAGAACGGGGTTCAGACTTGACGTCGTATTTCTTCGTCCACTCTTCTAAGATGCGCTCACGATTAGCAGCAGCCCAGTTCAAGTCATTGCCAGCAAACAGTTGTGCCACCGGATCGGCAGGGTAACCGGCTGGGATCGGCACATTGGTTTTGGCAGCAGTTACAGGGAAACTCTTGGCATATTCCTGCATAATGGCATCGGAAATAGCCCAGTCTAGGAAAGTTTTGGCAGCATCCTTGATTTGGGCTTTTTTCACCAGCGCATTGGCTTCCACTTCCCAGCCAGATCCTTCGGAGGGGAAAATTGCTTCAATTGGTTGCCCTTCATTCTTTTGGCGAATGGCCCGGAAATCGAAGGAAATACCAATCACATACTCGCCCGCTCCGGCAACGCGGCAGGGCTTAGAGCCGGAGTGCATGTACTGAGCAATGTTTTCGTGCAGGGCATCCAGATATTTCCAGCCTTCTTCTTCCCCTTTCATTTGTAGCAGAGTGGCCACCGACAGGAACCCCGTACCGGAAGAGGCCGGGTTGGACATGACGATTTGACCTTTGTATTCCGGCTTGGTCAAGTCTGCCCAAGAGGTGGGCATGGGCAGGTTGCGCTTGTTGAGTTCAACGGTATTGACACAAAAGACAGAAAAGTAAGTATCAATACCCACCCAGTGGGGCGGGTTTCTGCTGTCCCGAAATTCGGGCAAGATGCGATCCAATCCAGCTGGGGCATAGGGTTCCAACAGGCCCTGTTGGTCGGCCACCAACAAACTGGTAGCCGCCAGACCCCAGATGGCATCTGCTTGGGGATTGTCTTTTTCCGCTAGCAACTTGGCCGTCACCACTCCGGTGGAGTCGCGCACAATGTTGACCTTAATATCGGGGTGCTCTTTTTCAAATAAGGGCAAATACACCGCAATTTGATCGTCTTCGAGGGCAGTGTAAACATTGATGGTTTTATCGGCTTGGGCAATCGCCAAAGGTATCCCTAAGCCCAAAAGTAGTAGAATCGGTAGAAAAAATGCGGCCAGTGAAGCCAATTTTCTGTGGTGTCTCATAAACGAATGTCCTCAAGAAAATAGGATACGGGCTCAACCAACAGAGCCAATCAAAAGCCCAACAGCCAACTGGCACGGCAGCCATGCTGTGCCCCTCCAGCATCATCCCGAAGTTTGAGAAGATTTTGGTTAACCCAAGGTTAACTGACGATTAAGCATCCTTCTTTTAACAAACTCGTTACGTCTCGAATCTGCATTCTGTTTGCTCGGGCGGAAAGGTTAATCTAGAGCAGCAAGTTCTCGTTCATACTCTTCAGTGATCCCTGTAAACCTTGGCACTTTAGGATTTTGGCCTGATGTTCCAGTCTTCAGCAGATACCCGTGTGGATGTGGCCGTTGTCGGGGCCGGGATCGTCGGGTTAGCCCATGCTTTGGCAGCAGCTAAACGAGGCTGGCGGGTGGCGGTATTCGAGCGGCATCCCTATGCCGTCGGGGCTTCCATTCGCAACTTCGGCATGATTTGGCCGATTGGCCAGCCGCAGGGATCCCTTTTGGCAAGGGCACTGCGCTCCCGAGCGATCTGGATAGAGGTTGCCAAACAAGCTGGGATCCTGATAGAAGCCTGTGGCTCTTTGCATTTGGCCCATCGCCCTGATGAGTTGGCAGTGATTGAGGAGTTTGTGGCGACCCGCCAAGAGGGTGGCTACGATATTCAGTTGCTTAGCCCTGCCGAAACCCTTCAAAAAAGCCCGGCTGTAGTGCCAGAAGGATTGCTGGGATCCCTGTGGAGCAGCACCGAAATGACGGTGGATCCGCGCCAGGCAATTCGGCAGCTACCGAAATATCTAGCAGAGCAGTATGGGGTAAAGTTTCACTTTGGCCAAGTGGTCACCGAGATCAACGCACCCCACCTAGTGGCTGGCGGGAAAACTTGGCAGGCTGAGCATATTTTTGTTTGTAGCGGAGCCGATTTTGAGACCCTTTACCCGCAGATCTTTGCTGAGAGCGGCATCACCAAAGTTAAGCTCCAGATGATGCGTACTGCCCCGCAACCGAACGGGTTTCGCATTGGCCCTTCCCTTTGTGGTGGCCTGACACTGACCCACTACGAAGCTTTTGCCCATTGTTCCAGTTTGGGATCCCTGAAAGACCGCATCCAAGCAGAAACACCCCACTTTCCAGAATGGGGGATCCACGTCATGGTGTCGCAAAATGTGCAGGGAGAACTCACCATCGGGGACTCTCACGAATATGGCCCCAACCCTGAACCCTTCGACCGCGCCTTTATTAACCAATACATTCTCGATTACCTAAAAACCTTCGCCCAGGTGCCGGATTTTCACATCACCGAGTTTTGGAATGGAGTTTACCCGAAGATTTTTGGGCAAACAGAATGGATCTATGCGCCAGAAGCAGGGGTGCAGATCATCAATGCCCTCAGTGGCGCTGGGATGACCCTCTCCTTTGGGCTGGCGCAAGAGGTGGTCGCATCTCTGGGATGAACCCGACTATACTGATGCCATTCGCCTTGGATCCCGTGTCCCACTTCTATCAGCCATGACTCGTCTGGATGACCATCCCCCCCTATTGAAAGAGGAGATCCCTGACGAGATCCTGCTGCCTCCCAGCAATTTAGACAGTGATGAGCCACCCTTGGAATCTGATCTTCACCGTCAGCAGATCGATCTGTTGATTCGGCTCTTGCACTATTGGTGGCACGATCGTCAGGACTTTTATATTTCTGGCAACTTGACCGTCTACTACAACACCCAGCAACTCAAAACACGAGATTTTCGCGGGCCGGATGTGTTTGTGGTCTTAGGAACTGAAAAAAAAGATCGACGCAGCTGGGCCATTTGGGATGAAGGAGGGCAGTATCCCAATGTGGTGATTGAGCTGCTGTCGAGTTCCACAGCCAAGGTGGACAAAGGTGCCAAGAAAACCCTCTATCAAGATATCTGGCGGTTGCCGGAGTATTACTGGTTCGATCCTCACACCTTAGAATTTGCTGGGTTCCGTCTAGTCGAGAGTCGTTATCAAGAAATCCCCCCAGACTCGGCGGGGCATCTTCCCAGCGAGCAACTGGGGCTAAAGCTAGGGATTCATGAGGGGAAACTGCGTTGGTTTACGGCTGAAGGGCAGTTGATCCCCTTGCCTGAGGAGGCCGAACGGCAACGAGCTGAACAAGAACGGCAGCGAGCTGAGCAAGAATACCAACGAGCCGAGCAAGAACGGCAAGCTAAAGAGCAAACTCAGGAACAGCTCGAGCGGCTTAAAGTCTTCATGCGCTCTCAAGGATTGGATCCAGAGCAGCTCTGATTAACAACCAGTGCAATACAGCCCTTTCTAACGTCGACAACTCCCAAACTCTTCTGAACGCCTCTTTATAAACTTGTTTGCCAAGACGAAACTTGCCTTCAGTTTGCAGGGCATCAAGTTGTTCCTTCAAGTTAGAAACAGTACCTTGCTGCTTCGCCCAAATCAAAAGTCCCAAAGTACCGTTCACGCCAGCGGGCCGGAGGCTTTTGCAATACCCACGGACAGAGTGATGTCTAACTAGCGCAACACTTGCCGCAGGCGATCGAGTGCGCGCTGGTTCTCTTCTGGAGTGCCCACCGTCAGCCGTAGGCCCCCACCCGTCGAGCGGACACAAGTGCCCAATTCCTGCCATTCCCGTTGCAGGTGTTGGGGATCCCGCCCCTCCACCCGCAGGTACAAAAAGTTCGCCTGGCTGGGCCATACTCGTACCCCAGGTAACTGCTGCAGAGCGGTGTATAAGGTTTCTCGTTCTTGGCGCAAAAGGGGTAAGTCGGCCAGAAACTCCTCGGCATGTTCCAAGGCGATCTGGACGGCCCATTGAGAAATGGCGGGTAGGTTGTAGGGCAGACGAATCGACTCCAGCACTTGAATCAACTGGGGATGGCCGATGGCGTAGCCAACCCGATGGGCTGCCAAACGAAAGGCCTTGGAGAAGGTGCGCAGGATCACCCAATTTGGATGATCTGACAACTTAGGCAGAGCAGTGTGCTGGCTAAATTCAAAATAGGCTTCGTCCAAAATGACCAGGATCTCAGGGGGCAGGGTTTCAATCCAGGCCCACTCAGCTTCGCTGAGGCCATTGCCTGTGGGAGAGTTGGGATCCACCAAACACACCACCCGAATCGGATGCTCGGCTAGCGCTAGATTGCACAGATCTGGATCCAGGGCAAAGGTATCCGCATCCCGCCCCACCCGCACCACCGGGATCCCCAAGCTCCCGGCCAGGATTGCGTACATGGAAAAGGTGGGTTCTGGCACCAAAATGCTGCCCCGCCCACCCAAACAGGTCGCGATCAACAGCGAGCGAATCAGCTCATCTGATCCATTGCCCACGCTGATCTGGGTGGGATCCGCGCCGGCATAGACAGCAATGGCTTGCTTGAGGCCGTGGTGGTTGGCATCAGGGTAACGGTTGCTGGGGATCCCTTTTTCCCAGAGCAGGGAGAGCTTCTGCTTAAAGCCAATGGGCCAATCCAACGGGAACTCATTGGCATCCAATTTGTCCGCAGCCTGAGGCAACACAGCATCGTAAGGCTTGAGATGAAGCAGATCAGGGCGCAAATATTGCAAGGCACACATCCCCCAGACAGATCGAGGTACTTATGATAACAGTGCCAACCCCGTCACCAGCCCCTCTATCACGGATCCCCGGCGGAATAACCTGAGATATTGAAATTCCTAAATCCCATTCCCCGTACAAGCGAGAACAGCTTGTATTATCCTTAACTTATGGGTGGCTCACCGTTTCTGACTCCAAACCGAAGCGCCTAAACCCGCCATTTGCGAGTTTTGTGGCGGCCACTATCATCTAGCAGATATTGAGTGGCTGCTATGCAATCTGCCAAACTGTCCAGCCTTTGGCTCTATCGCACCCTGGCTAAAGTTCCGGCCCTGCGCCGCAGCTACCAGTTCAAGATCATGTTAGTGGCTTTCTTGGGCACGCATGTCCCGTTGCTCACCCTGCTGGCCTTTTTTATTCTCAGTAATCCCTTGCCCCTAGCCCAAGCCACCGGGATCCTTTTGATTGCTCTGTTGGCCACATTGGTGGGTACTGTTCTTACCCTGTTGGCTTTGCATTTTCTCTTGGCCCCGGTGAGCGTTACCAGTACCGCCCTGCAGGACTATCTCAAAAGCAACACCGTACCCTATTTGCCCACCGGGTTTCGAGATGCTGTCGGGATCCTGATGGCCAATACCGGCATTACCCTACGCAAGCTCGACCGGCTGATCCGGCAAATGGCCAACTACGACGAACTTACCGGCTTGCCCAATGCCACCAACCTCCGCACCCAGCTCCAACAACTGTTGGCTGTCGCTCGCTTGCGCCAACGCTGTGTTGTGGTTCTTGCCCTTGGCCTAGAAGGGATCCCAGACATCAGCACTACCTGGGGAAGCGAAGCCCGAGATCGCCTGATCCGCGAAGTAGCTCAACGCCTATCCCTTCCCCTACAAGAAACCGACCTATTGGCCCATACCGCCCCAGACCTCTTCAACGTGGTACGTGCCGATCTGTATTCTGACGAAGGAATTGCTCTGCTGGCCCAAGCTCTGATCGCCTGTTTTGACCAACCTTTTCTGATAGGCAGCCATCCTGCTTACGTTGGGGTGAATGTGGGCATTAGCCTCTTTCCCAACGATGGCCAAACCCCGGAGCAACTGTTACAAAATGCCGAGGCCGCTCTGCAACATGCCCGCCAAGAAGGACGCAATCAAAAGCGGTTTTTCTCGCCAGAACTTCGACAACTTTCACAAGAGCGTCTCAGCCTAGAAGGCGATCTCCGCCAAGCAATCGAACAAGGACAACTGCTGCTGCACTATCAACCGCGCATCGATCTAGAAACGGGACGTATCCTAGCAGCCGAAGCTCTGATCCGTTGGCAGCATCCCCAGTTGGGCATGGTCTCCCCAGCCCGATTCATTCCGATTGCGGAAGAAACAGGTTTGATCTTACCCATTGGTGAGTGGGTGCTCCGAACCGCTTGTGAGCAATGTCGGGTCTGGAAACAGGCAGGCTTACCCCCAATCCGTATAGCGGTGAATGTCTCAGCTGTACAACTAGAACAACAATCCCTCACAGATTTGCTAGCTCAAGTGCTGCAAGACACGGGTTTGACACCCGAACAAGTAGAGATTGAGCTAACCGAGAGCATCCTCATGGGAGATATGCAGCGGGCAGTACAGGTGCTTCAACAGCTGCGTCAACGGGGATCCACCATTGCTCTGGATGACTTTGGCACGGGATATTCTTCCCTCAGCTACCTGAGCCGCCTCCCCTTCGACACCCTCAAAATCGACCAATCCTTCACCCGCGCCCTCACCACTCAAGCGGAGGTAGCTGTGATTGTCAAAGCAATCGTCGCCATGGCCAAAAGTCTAGGGTTACGGATTACGGCGGAAGGAGTAGAAACTGTCGAACATCTGCACTTCCTTTCCCAATTGGGCTGTCACGAAGCACAGGGCTATTTCATTTCCCGACCAGTTTCTGCAGCCAGCATGACCCACTTTTTGGAAAACCCACCCCTGGCTCTCAAGAACTTGCAAACTACCTAGGATCCACCTAGATTAGGAACTCAAATCCATCAGGGTACAGCCTTTTCCAGCGTTATCTGAGTGATCTGATCCAGCAGATTCAGATCACTCCCTTACCCCATCAGGTTTTTTGCCTAACTCAAGAGCCTGTGTAGAGTCGAAAAAGGCTGTATTATCCCACAGCAGCGAAAGCTTACCCTGCTCAGTCGGATATCTCAACCTTCCTGACTCGACTGTTCCAAACGCTCTTCCGTTCGCTCCAGCATGGTCTCCTGAATGTGGGATTCCTGCTGGCGATGTTTTGCCAAACTTTCCCGCGCCTGTTCTATCACTTCCCTATGTTGAACCCCATGTTCCAGTTCCGCTTGCTTGCGAGTACGCATGGTTTCTTCAAGATGCTCGCTGTGCTGGCGCTCTTTGACCACCTGTTCTCGGGATTTTTCGTCAACGTCCATAGATTTCCACCTCTGAATGATTGGAGTCGAAGAATTCAAATGACTTAACAGATTGAAGAGATCCCTACCCCTATTTCTCAACTTGCCACATCCCGTAGCTGAGAAGAACACTATGCAACAGAACTCTACCTTTTCTGAACAGCAATCAATGGGCAGTCTGGCTGATAGGCATGCTATCTGGTTCCCCAGCTTCGGATTCGAGGGAGTCCTTTCTTTCTGCTGCACGTGAACTGGTGTGAAGAGTTGGCTCTTGGTCCTGTAGCCCTAATCACATAGGTAAAGGTTTAGATTTTTCCGTTGTTCTTAGAAACTAAGACATGCTACCTTTAATCCATCGATACCTCTTCAGGGTTCGATCACGGATTTATTAATGTTCTGTTTTATACCAAACAGGAGCAAATCATGAACATCGAAAATCGGATTGAAGCTGCCGCTAAGAACATTGAAGGCAAGATCCAAGAGGCGGTTGGCGAACTGACTGGGGATGAAAAACAGAAACTAGAAGGCCAAGCCAAGCAAGCAGAAGCCTCAGCCCAACATGCCAAAGAAGATGTAAAAGATGCCGTCAAAGAGGGTATCGACAATTTACTCGGTTGAACAGCTAATCAAGTTAATCAATTGTCAGTGAGGGATAGCTGCCTCAAGATTGAGAGCCTTTGTATCCCTCATTATTTCTGGAATCTGGATCTTGCGGCAGCATCTGAGTTACAGCCTTTTTCAGCGTTATCTGATGTGGCAGATTCAGGTCAATCTCTTGTCTTTTGCCTAGCTCAAGAGCCTACATGAAGTTGGAAAAGACTGTAAGGGATCCCTTTGGGTCAACTTTGCAGCAGGGTTTTCCCGAATGGGAACGGGTCGCTACGAAGGTTGAAGAAATCGACACAGACCAGCTGATTGTACAGGGGGCGCTTCTGCGGCGCCCAAAGAGCACCTCGTAGCGGAGATCCGCCGCTTTTCGACAGAGCCAGGAGTACAAACCTTATCCATTGTTCAAGACGAACGGTGGCTTCGGTATTTCTTTTCAACCCAGCCGATATGACCACCCATCAAAAGTGGGTGGATGCGGAAAAAACGGCCTGAAAAGTAGAACTTTCGTTGCTAACCTTCACCGTTATCCTGGAGCACAGCTATGGATCCCCAGACTGACATTGTAGAGGTTAGCAGTGCTTCTCAAGATTTAGAGTTTCTCTACACCCGTGATGTCGAATTTCGCCAAGAGACCCTTTACTTTTTAGTGGTGGATCGCTTCTTTGATGGGGATCCCGACAATAGTGAAGGGCCAAACCCAGAACTGTATGATCCCGAACGACAGGATTGGGGCAAGTATTGGGGTGGAGATCTCCAGGGGGTGATCGACAAGCTGGACTATCTGCAGCAGATGGGGATCACCGCCATTTGGCTCACCCCGTTGTTTGAGCAGGTGGAGCGATTGTTCATCGAAAGTGCCGCCATGCACGGCTATTGGACAAAAGATTTCAAGCGACTGAATCCTCGCTACATCGGCAAAGGGGAGGATCCCTCCCTCAACAACCCTAAGCCCACAGTGTTTGATCGGCTGATCGAGGAACTGCACAAGCGCAAGATGAAGCTAGTGTTGGATATCGTCTGCAACCACAGCAGCCCCGATACGGGCGGAGTGAAGGGGCAGTTGTTCGACGATGGCAAGCTCATCGCTGACTTTAACAATGATGTCAACAACTGGTATCACCACTACGGTGAGGTCACCAACTGGGAAGACGAGTGGCAGGTGCAAAACTGCGAATTAGCCGGGTTAGCCACCTTTAACGAAAACAACCCTGACTATCGCAACTACATCAAATCGGCCATTAAGCAATGGCTGGATCGGGGTGTAGATGCCCTGCGAGTGGATACCGTCAAGCACATGCCCATCTGGTTTTGGCAGGAGTTTAATGCCGATATCCAGACCCATAAGCCGGATGTATTCATCTTTGGGGAGTGGATTTACAGTGGCCCAGAGGTGGAGGCATCGCTGCAATTTGCCAACTGTTCCGGCATGACCATCCTGGATTTTGGCCTCTGTGTGGCCATTCGGGCAGCATTGGGACAGGGGGCTGCTGGTGGCTTTCACGTCATCGACGACATCATCGCCAAAGACTACCGCTACAACGGGGCCACGGAGCTGATCACCTTTATCGACAACCACGACATGTGTCGCTTCCAAACCCTCAACCCCGATCCGGAGATGTTGCGGGTGGCGGTGGCGATCATCATGACCAGCCGCGGGATCCCTTGCCTTTACTACGGCACCGAGCAATACCTGCACAACGACACTGATGGCGGCAACGATCCCTACAATCGCCCGATGATGGAACACTGGGATCCCGACTCGCCCCTCTATCGGCAAATTCGCCTGTTGTCGGGGTTACGCCGCCTCAACCCGGCTGTGTCCCTAGGCAGCCAGTGGCGCAAATACCTCACCGAGGATGTCTGGTGCTATAGCCGTCGCTATCGAGATAGCCGCTGCTTTGTCGCCCTCAACCGAGGCGAAGCCACCCAGCTGGAGCATGTGGAAACCGAATTCCCTGACGGGGAGCACACCTGTATTCTTACCCGCCAAAAGTTCACCGTCAAAGAGGGAGCCATTCACGGCCTAGAATTAGCCACCCGTGGCGTCATCGTTCTCAGCCATGTGGGGGAGCGGGTGAAAGGGCAGGTGATCGTGCGGGCCCAACTGAACGGGGTGAACACCCAACCCGGCGAATGGATCGTGGTGATTGGGGACTGCCCAGAATTGGGGAACTGGGACATGGCCAAGGGCTACCCGCTGGAATACATCAACGCCAACACCTGGTTTGGGGAGATCCCCTTCAACGAGAGTGCCGGCAAGGCCATCGCCTACAAATATGTACTGCTGCGGGAGGGACGATCTCCTATCTGGGAAAATCTGGTGGCCCGCCGCTGGTTGCTGGCCTCGGAGGGGATTGTCAAATGGCGGGATCAATGGGCAGCTTAACTCTGAGATAACCGTTTCACCTCTGCCCCAGAAAGCAACCGATGCGCTTCTTGCAACAAATCAGGGATCCGTTCCCGGTGGGGACTATGGACTAAATAGGGTTGCAAGGTTTTGGCATCCACCTTATCCGCCCGTTGGCCTGGCAGCCAGCTACCACCATTGCCCAGCAGGTTGTAACGGCCCTTGGCATAGTCCAGCAAGTCATAGGCTAAAACCAAATTGCGCAACAGCAAAATCAACGGGATATTCACCTGCCCAGGGGTTTCATCGTAGCGGGGTAGACCCTGATGCCAGGTTTTGGCGTAGTGTTCCCCCACCTGCTCGATTAAGGCTTGCTCCAACCGAGCCAGGATCGGCGGCAACAGCTCATCCACCCGATCCAGCAGATGCACCGCCCGAAGATGTTCATCAAAGTCGCTGGGTCGAGCCGCCCCAATGCTGAGGGTATGCACCTGCGGATGGGATAGACAAAATAGGTCGTTAAATACCATGGGGCTGAGGGGCTGACACAACCGCACCAGCTTGGCGGGCGGATCGTAGAGTTTGCCCCCTTTATCCGAAGGGCTGATGATAAATACCCCCATATCCTGCTGGCTAGCAGCCTCGATGGCCGGCCAGTTGGTTTGGTTGACGAAGTACCAGTGCAGGTTGACATAGTCAAATCCTCCCGACTGGATCGCCTTAACGATTACCTCGGTCGGCCCGTGGGTGGAGAAGCCGACAAACCGCACCCGCCCCTGCCGTACCAGCCGCTGGCAAACCTCCAAACATCCCCCCGGACGCAAGCTTTGCTCCAGATCCTCCCAGTCGTTCAACCCATGGATGGCCAACAGATCCACGTAGTCTAGGTTCAGGTAGGCCATCGATTTCTCGAACTTGGCCAGGAATTGCTTCGGATCGGCACTGGGGCCAATTTTGGTTTGGACAATCAGCTCTTGGCGGGGTAACTGGGGCAGAATGCGGCCCAACTGCATCTCGGAGGTGCCATAGCCACGGGCGGTTTCGATGTGGTTGATGCCGACTTCCAAAGCCCGTCGGATCGTTGCCTCCAAGTTTTGCTGCCCTTCTGCAGGGATCCCAGACCAGGGGGCATCTTGCCACTTGTGCTGATAGCGCATACCGCCACAACTGAGCACAGGCATAGCTAACTCAGTGCGCCCAAATCTGCGATACTGCATGGTGCCTCCCATGGACTAGCTCCATTTTAGGGCGGGGTTAAACTATCCCACTGCTAAAGCTTAGCTCCTGAACCAACCTCGAAGGGGGCAGCAAGAGAGTGCGCTAGATTGTTCTGAAGATGCTCCGAAAAGTACGGGGTTGACGGGGCTCGAACCCGCAACTTCCGCCGTGACAGGGCGGTGCTCTAACCAATTGAACTACAACCCCAGTAGTTGCGAATATCAATTATGCAGTCCGATGAGGATAGTTGTCAATCATGGTGGTGAGTTTAACGGCACAGGCCGCAGCTCTAGTGGATACGGCCCCACAAAACGGGATCCCAACCGCAGCGATGCAACAGGTGGCGGATGTGCTGACGGAGGTGGCCCAACACCTGGATCATTTGCAATACACAACCTTGCGCTACCCGGATGGCGGTTGGCTGACGGTGCGCGTGGTGGAGAAGCCCGCTCAAGAGGGATCCGAACCGATTACCCACCTGTGGATCCCAGCCTTTGGGCACATTGAAGATGCCCAGACTACACTGGCGGAACTGAGCAGCCAAGCCCCGGATCTGGAAGCCGCCCCCTTTGGGGTTCTGGAGCTGTTGTTCTTGGGATTGGGCCTCTCCCGTGCTGATGGGATTGTTTTTTATGACCAAGCGGGGGACCGTCAACAGGGCAAAACCGTGGCTTCCCAACCCCTAACGGAGCAAATTAACCAAGCCATCCAAGGTTCCGCACCTCCCCCCAACTCGGTGGCTTAATCCGGATGGGTCGTCCCAAGAATGGGATCCCTGCCGATGGGGCAAAAGGGGGATCCCGTTTCCTCTCATCTGGTTGGATCCATAGGAAAAAGAGGCTAAGGCAGTTGCCTAGCGATACTTCCATCCCCTATGATGGGAAACGCTTCAATCCTCGGTAGCTCAGCGGTAGAGCGGTCGGCTGTTAACCGATTGGTCGCAAGTTCGAATCTTGCCCGGGGAGTTCAACCTACAGCCTTTTCCAGCGTTATCTGGGCCAGCAGATTCAGGTCAATCCCTTGCTCCACAAGTTTTTTTGCCCAGCTCAAAGGCCTGTGTAAAGTCGGAAAAGGCTGTATTGACCTGTCTGCACAGTTACCTTGGTGTGAGGGATCGCTTCGATTTATAATGCCCTCTGGCTGTTCATTCGTCCCCTGAGGATACTTGCTGTGATCGATCTGTCTCGGATCCCTGCCCAACCCAAGCCTGGCCTCCTCAACGTGCTAATTGAAATTCCTGGGGGCAGCAAAAATAAGTACGAGTTCGATAAAGACATGGGAGCGATGGCACTGGATCGGGTGCTTTACTCCTCAGTGCAATATCCCTACGATTACGGCTTTGTGCCCAATACCCTGGCTGGAGACGGGGATCCCTTGGATGGCATGGTGATCATGGATCAACCCACGTTTCCCGGTTGTGTGATCACGGTGCGCCCCTTGGGTATGCTGCAGATGATCGATGGTGGGGATCCCGATGAAAAGTTGCTCTGTGTGCCTGCGAAGGATCCCCGCTATGCCTCAGTGAACACACTCGAGGATGTGGCCCAGCACCGTCTGGATGAGATCGCGGAATTTTTCGGCACCTACAAGCGCCTCGAGAAAAAAGAGACCCAGATCTTGGGCTGGAAGGGACTACAAGAAACCCAAGCGATTATCGCGGCCAGCCTGGCTGCCTACCAGTAGGCTCCCGCTTATCCAGGTTCATAGTCGTCTGACAGGGGTTCTAAGCAGCCTCAGACCCTGCATGAACTCGGGAAAAGCTGCGGACTTGAGTCTAAAACGCGTTTTGCCCAATGGACAAGACAGCCTGAACGAGGGTGAAGTCGAACAGGCCGTTGACCAAATAAGAATAAGATCCACATCAGATCTACATCACCGCCAAACTTTGTAAAAACGGGGATCCCTGCATCGCCAGTTGATGGCTGTGGTTCATGCGATCTGTTAGCAAGTAAGCCACAGGAGGATACCCCATAAGCCGTTGACGCGGCTGGGGCAGATGCTCATTGCCGAAATGGCGGCGATACTCCTCAGAATCCACAAAGGCGTTGACCATCGCCTGCAAGCCCTGACGCACCAAAATGTCGTGGTAGGCTGCTACCTCAGCCCTGTGGGCTGGAGCCCGACCCAAAAAGTGCTTGAACCCCTGCTCCACACAGCGCGTATTGCAACCCGCATTAAAAAAGAGCTGCTGATAGAGATGGGATCCCCCTATTTGTCGAACCAAACGCTTAACACCCACCCGGCCCCGTAGAAAATCCTGCTCAATTTTTTCCAGCTCACCTGCTTTTTCGTGCTGATAGGGCTGGCGTTCCAAAATCTGCTGATAGGCAGCGCGCAAAAGATTCTGTAAAGCTTGAGGATCCCGACTTCGCTGACGTGACTCCATGATGGTTGCTCCCTATAAACGAGACTAACAGAAAAGGTTAAATTTGCGAAAAAGGCAAGAAGACCCATTAAAGAAATGATGAAGCTGTTGTAGGGTTGGAATTAAGCTCATCAATCTCAGAACAGCTCAAAACAGAAGGAAGTAAAGGCTCTCATCCAGATTTATCTTGTCAGCAGAATCACTTGTTAGGTTTTGCGATAAATATTCACGAAAAATACTTGAGCTAAATCTATTTCCGTAATTCTACTTCCCAAAAAAACTTAATCAATAAAAATTCCGTATTTACTCGTAGTTAAGGATTATTTCATTTCTATTCACAGAACCATAGCTAAAATGCAGAATACAAAAGAGGGCTTTTCTTTATTCCTAGCCAGCTCATTATTCCAGATCATTCCATGTGCTGAGCACCTCGGTGGATCCCATTTATGGTTAAACAAATTCGACTGGAACCTCTGTCTCGCATCTCTGAAGTAGATACCTATAGCAACCTGCTATCGGCGATTCTTTCCGAAGATTTACATGTTTCGCGGGAATGTAATGGTCGCGGCATTTGTGCCACCTGTCACATCTACGTCAAAGAGGGCTTAGGCAGTTTAACGCCAATGACCCCGCGCGAGTCGAAAACACTTGAGGTCATCACCAGTGCAAAAACCAATTCGCGCCTTGCCTGTCAAGCCAGAGTGGTTTCCGATGGTGTGGTGGTGGAGTTGCCGCCAGGAATGTACGTAAACTCCCTACATGATGTGGAAGTTCTCATCGGCAGACGAGCGGAACAAGACTTGCTCCATCCCCGTACAGGGAAAGTTTTGGTAGAGCAAGACAAAGTCATTACTCGTTCCACCATTAAGCAACTGGAAAATGAAGATTTCCACCTGATTGGTAGCACCCTAGCGCAAACTCGGGAAGTTTGAAAGCTGATATTTAGGGATCCTCAATTGAACTGTTTGTATCTGTTCCATCAGGAGAGACCTATGACCACCTCTACATCTCGACCCGATCCTCGTCCCGCTGTCAAAATGCCCACCGGTCGTGAAAAACATTCCCACTACAGTTATCGCGATTTCTTTCGGTTTAATCGAGAGCAAGGAACGATCATCGATTGGAACAACACCCAAAACCTCCTGCTCAGCGAGGACTTTATCGTTGGCCTACAGACGGGATTGGAACGGGAAGTGGGGGATGCCTCTGCTGCTGTGATGTACACAATTGGCATGGATTGGGGCACTCGGGATTCGGTGTATTTCTCGGAATGGTATGAGCGGGAGTATGGGGTCGGGGTCAAGCAATCCAACCTCCTCTTTCTGCTGGAAACGTGGTGGTGGCCCTTTACCGCTCAGGGTTGGGGCAAGTGGGAAGTGGAAACCGAATCGAAACAAAAGGGATTTTTGTTTATCAATCTGTTCGATTCAATGGTGGCCCGCACGCTTGGAGATGTGGGCAAACCGGTTTGCCATCTCTATGCCGGTTTGTTTGCTGGATTCTTCACCGCCATGACCTCCAGAGAGCTGGGATGCATCGAGATCCAGTGCTACGCCATGGGGGAAACCTACTGCAAGTTCCTCTTGGGCGGACAAGAGCGGATTGATGCTGCCAATTTCTGGATTACGGAAGGGGCAAGTGCACGCGAGATCGAACATCGTTTGCACCAATTGTGATCACCTGTGATCGCCGTTTATACCCAAACGTTTAGAGATTCAGCCATGCTCACCCTACACCCTGGTCGAGATTTAACTCAGCCGCTGTTGGCTTTTTTGGAAGGGTTGAACTGGGACAACCGCCCCCTCACTCCTACCTTGCCGACAGAGGATCCCATCCCTGACGCACCTGGAATCCTGCCGCTCACCCAGTCAGTCGGACAGTTTTTTGCTGCCTTGGCCTGGTCAGGAACCCGACCGCGTCCAGAGCCGGTGCCTGAATTGCCGGAGGAGGATCCCTTCACTCTCGACGATTTTGCTGCTTTGTTTGGCGGGGCTTTGCTTTAGAGAGTTGCCCTAGAAGCACCCCGACCTCTTTTGCTGACTTGAATGGCTCTCGATTCTAAGTGCTTAAGGAACCCCCTCCTATGGATGACATCTACTCCTGGTCAGAACGCATTGCCGATCGAGAAGGTGACTACCTGCCACCCGATGATTTGCAAAGCCTGATTCGCTACTCTCTCTCCTTTCAAGAACGCTTGGATCTATACCAAGTGTTTCAACAACAAGAATTGGACTGGATCCAAAAAGTCTTACACCAGCAGGGATCCACAGACACTGCCGACTTGTCCCCTGCCCAGCGCCTCTTGGCCCGTCAATTGGCCTTGTGTTTGCGCTCCGTCGGATTAAGCCTACTCATGGGGGATCCCTCACAACTCCAACAATGGATCTGTGGAGCCACGGAACTTTATCTGGGCCTGCCGGAAGCCCTTGACCAGCTCTGGGCTGTCATGCAGGGATCCCGGCAGATGGGGCCGACCCTCACCGATGACCAACGGGATTTGCTCTCCCCCTATTGGCAAATGCTACGGGCTGCCTGTCCTAGCCAAGCCCCTCAGCCCCAGGCAGAACCCAGCCCTTCCCCGCCAGTTGTGGCCGAAGTGGAACCCGCCCACTCTTCTCCAGAACCAGCCCTCACCCTGATGGAAATGTTTGTTTAACTCACACCTGCTTGAACAAGGGAGTGACCACCCATGAACTTGATATTTGCTGAGCTAATTCAGAACACCGAAGGCCGTTACCTGCACCCGGATGAACTCAAAAGTCTGCACGACTATGTAGAAGGGATCCCGAAGCGAGTGCGCATCTACCAAGTGCTCCAGGCCAAAGAGAGTGAACTGCTGGATCGGGTGATCGAGAAATTTCAGCCAATGCTACCCAACTTGACCCGTCGGCATGGAGCCTTGGCCTGGGAACGGTGTCGCCGCGATCTAAGTATGGTGTGGCGCTACTGCTGCATGGCCATGTTGCTTAATGACGAAGACTACCTGCGGGATAAATTGCTCTACTGGCTGGAGACCATCCTCAAATCTTTCAAAATGCGCGACGAATGCAAGCCTGCCTACAAGCTGATGCTCGACTACCTCCCCTATGTCTTCGGAGCAGAAGAAAGCGAAATGATTCGCCCTTACCTCATTTTGGCCAAGACGATGCTGGTCAGCTAGCCCCGGAGGGTTAACCGAGCACCCAATCCTGAACAATCTGGAGTCCGCTTTCTCGCCGTTATCCAACTGCCCAGGAGGAAAATCATGACCACCCTACAAGAGATCCTGCAGGAGCGCATCCTGCCCGGACATTGCTTTAGCCCCGCCTATTACATTCGCCCCGATATCCATACCGGCATATTGGAAAGCCGAGGTGGATACCGACTGGCGGCTTTTCCCATGCCTCTTTTAGAAGCCCTCTACTCAGGTTTGCGCTACGAAACCGGCCAAGCTGCCCGTGTCATTCTCTACAACTGCGGGCGCGACTGGGGAGAAGAATTTTTTCGCCGCTTTGAAGATGAACTTTCTCGCTATCACAACCAGCCCCTGCGGGAGTTGCCGATGGGGATCCTCCTCGATGCCCTGAGCGATTTGTGGGCCACCCACGGCTGGGGAAGACTGGCACTGGATTTCTCTGCCGGAGATCAGGGAGTGGTGCAGGCTAGCGTGCGCAACTCTGGGTTTGCCCTTGCTGTACGCACCAGTTATAGCCCCGAAGAGGCCTCCACCCCCCGCGAACCTAGCGGGCATCTGGAGTCAGGGGTATTGGCCAGCCTTTTCTCGTTGCTCTCGGGCCGCGAGCTGGTCTGTGTACAAACCACCTGTGAATCCCTGGGCGCAGACCAAAACCACTTTTTAATCGGCACCGCCCAACGGCTGCACAATTGTGAAGAATGGGTCCGCAAAGGGATGTCTCACGATGAGATCCTGGATCGGCTCACCGCCACACCCGAGGGATCCCTTCTAAGGTAGGTAGGGCTGAAAATCTTGGGTAACGGTGAGGGTTAAACTGGCATTGGGGTTCACAACGGCAACCTCTGGAGCCGTCACATTGCCAATCACTGCCCCCGCTGCGGCTCCCCCCAGCACCTTTTCCGTCGAGATCACCTGGTTACCGAACAGACCCCCCAAGATCGCCCCTGCTGCCGCCCCGATCAGCGCATCCTGCACAATCGCCTCCCCGGAGGTATGGCGGGGATCCCGTTGGTTAGGGATCACCTGGCTCTGGGCGAAGAGGGGATAGGATTGCCCGTTGATCAACAGCGACCGGGAGACAAACTGGGTGCCGCCGTTCACCGGCTGAAATTGCCCCTCCAAAATGGCTCCCGCCGGAACGATCACATTGCCATACACATCCCGCAAAGGAGTATCTAGGCTAAGGCTAACGGCGCGGGTTTCGCCGGGGGCAATCAACAGGGTTTCACCTGTCCGATGCACTGCTTGGATTAAGTCTCCAGAGCGCAACAGCAAAGCCGTTTGCAACTGAAACTGTTGGCTGGGCTGCATAGGCTGGGGCTGGCCAAAACCACTGCCACTTTCACTGGGAATCAGCGGGCGCGGATTGACAGGACGCCATCCTTCTCCGGCAGGCGGTGGTGGCAACGGGGCATTGCTCACTTGGGCCAAAACAGGCCCGGCCACCTGTATCGAGAGCAACCCACCGAGCAAAGAGGCCAACATTCGACTGGCTAGGCTGGTCATGGTTTTACCCCCAAGTCACACATCTACGTTAGCTGCAAACTGACTAAAAACCGAAAACCTGAGAACCTCGGCAACAAACCTTGCCCTCCTATTTTTCAATCAAATCCAATCCGCCGGGACAGGCGCTACCTCAAGCGAGTATATTTCACTGCTCTCCGACTCAGATAAGGGTACGGAAAAGCGTCATGGTCATCCCACCGGGATCCTGGTTGCCTATGCTAGATTGAGCTTCAGGTTTTGTCTCCTGCAGGTGAGTCTAAGGTTTTCTGAAAGCTCCAAACCCTTTCGTTCTTAACTTGTGTAGTTATGAAGCGCAGCAAATCTATGTCTAGTCAGCCGGCTGGTCAGCCTTCTGCTAGGGCAGAAGCACCAAGCTCCCGCTTCTCGCTGGTGGATTTTTTTGCCATGCCTGCTTTTAAGTCTTTTCTCTCACCAGTCCTGCTGCTGCTCTTGGGCATTCTGCTGGGGGCAGGCCTTGTGGGGAGTAAAGGGGTGTCTGCCCAAACGACGGCAGCGCCACAACTGAATATGAACTTTATCGCTGAAGTGGCTCAAAAGGTGGGGCCAGCGGTGGTTCGTATCGATTCGGAGCGCACAGTGCTCACCCGTGGAGCTTTCCCCGATGAGTTTTTTAGTGATCCTTTCTTTCGGGATTTCTTTGGCCAGAATATGCCTTCAATGCCCCGGCAACGGCGACAACAGGGGACAGGTTCGGGCTTTATCATTAGCGCTGATGGCCAGATCATCACCAATGCCCATGTGGTGGATGGCTCCGACAAAGTGACGGTGATCCTCAAAGATACCCGCAGCTTTGATGGACAGGTGCTTGGCTCTGATCCGGTCACTGATGTGGCAGTGGTGAAAATCCAGGCAGAAAACTTACCGACAGTGCAGCTGGGCCGTTCCGAAACCCTGGAGCCAGGGCAGTGGGCTATCGCTATTGGCAACCCCTTGGGCTTGGATAATACCGTCACCGCTGGGATCATCAGTGCCTTGGGCCGTTCCAGCGGGGAAATTCGGGTGCCGGACAAGCGAGTTTCCTTTATTCAGACCGATGCGGCCATCAACCCCGGCAATTCCGGTGGGCCCTTATTGAATGCCCAGGGAGAAGTGATTGGGGTCAATACCGCCATCATCCAGGGGGCGCAGGGTCTGGGCTTTGCCATCCCAATCGAGACAGCACAACGGGTGGCCAACCAGCTGATCACCCGTGGCAAGGTGGATCATCCCTATCTGGGCATTCGCATGGTCACTCTGACCCCAGAGCTGAAGGAACGCCTCAACCAGGATCCCAACAGCCGCATTTTGGTGACGGTGGATCAGGGGGTGCTGATTGGAGAAGTAGTGCAGGGATCCCCGGCAGAGCGGGCGGGATTGCGCTCTGGGGATGTAATCCTATCGGTGAATGGCCGCAATGTTACCACTGCTGACCAAGTGCAACAGGAAGTGGAGCGCACCGAAGTCGGCAGCACCCTAGATTTAGAGATTGAACGGGGTGGGCGTCGGCAACGCATTCGGGCTACTACAGGATCTTTCCCGGCCGCCACTGAAGGGTGATTCTCTGACCAAGGGACAAAGGCTCCCTACTGATTTTTGCAGTATTAGCTTTGGGATAATCATGGTTTAATAGTCGAAACTTCTTCGTGGTTTGTATCCTGATCCGCTTGGTTCAGGGCCGGAAGCATTTCTGCTAACCCTGTTAACCTAAAACGGGATCCCTTCTCATGCTGCTTATGCTGAAAACCACTCGCCGTCTTGTTCTGCTGGCCCTATCGGGGTTGGCGGCTCTTACTCTGGCTCCGCAAGTCAGTCGCGCCGATACCATTGCGGTTGGCTCTAAAGACTTCACCGAGCAATTTATTCTGGGGGAAATGTACGCCCTCGCTCTGGAGGCGGCAGGCTTCACGGTCGAACGCAAGCTTAACCTCGGGGGGACACCGGTGGCCCAAGCCGGTTTACTCAGCGGCGAGATCGACCTTTACCCGGAATACACCGGTACTGGGCTGTTGACCGTCCTGAAGTTACCTACCAGTGGTGACCCGGCAGAAGTGTATGAAACAGTGGCCCGCGAGTATGGGGCTCAATTTCAACTGATCTGGTTGGATCCTGCTCCTATGAACAATACTCAGGCCCTGGCCATGACCCGCGCCCGGGCAGAGGAGCTGGGGATCACCACCCTTTCCGATATGGCTGCCAAGGCCGGTGAGCTGGTGATGATTGGGCCACCGGAGTTTCAAGCCCGTGAAGATGGCCTGCCCGGGATCCAAGCAGCCTACGGCAATTTCCGCCTCAAGGAATACAAAGCGGTGGATCCGGGCCTGCGCTACCGGGGCTTGGTGGATGGTGAGGCAGATGTGGCGGTGGCCTTTGGTACCGATGGGGAAATCGCCGCCTTTGATCTGGTGTTACTCGAAGATGACAAACAGCTTTTTCCCCCCTACCAAGTGGCGCCAGTGGTGCGGCAAGATACGTTACAAGCCAACCCTGGCATTGCTGAGGCCTTGAATGCGCTTTCGCTGCTGTTGACCGATGCGGTCATGCAGGAGCTGAACTACGAGGTGAGCGGCAATCAAAAGGAACCGGCGGATGTGGCCAGAGCCTTTTTGGTGGAAGCTGGCATTCTGACGGAATAACCCTGGCCATTTAATGAGGCCCCAGCGTGAGTAAAATTGAGTTCGAGCGGGTATCGCTGCGCTTTCCCCACAGTGCCCGTCCTGCCGTCGAGGAATGCAGTTTTTCCGTGGAATCGGGCCAGTTTGTCGTTATTTTGGGGCCTTCTGGCTGTGGCAAAACCACCCTCCTAAAAATGGTGAATCGGCTGGTGGATCCCACCCAGGGGCAAATTCGCCTAGAAGGCAAGGATATTCGCCAGTTTCCGGTGACGGCGCTGCGGCAGCGGATTGGCTATGTGATCCAGCAATCGGGGCTGTTTCCCCACATGACGGTGGCCCAAAATGTGTCGGTGGTGCCCCGCCTCTTGGGGTGGGCTAAGGAGCGCATCCGCGAGCGGGTGGATAATCTGCTTAGTTTGGTCAATTTGCCCCCCCACGAATATCGCCACCGCTACCCCACGCAACTGTCGGGGGGGCAACAACAACGGGTGGGCTTGGCGCGCGCCCTGGCAGGGGATCCGGGGCTGTTGCTCATGGACGAACCCTTTGGAGCCATCGATGCGATTACCCGCAGCAAGCTGCAGGAGGAGATTCTACGCCTGCAACGGCAACTGAAAAAGACCATCCTGTTTGTCTCCCATGATGTGGAGGAAGCTTTGCGCCTGGCGGATCGAATTTTGGTCATGCAAAAGGGGCGGGTGGCCCAGTTTGATACCCCCTTTCGGCTGCTCACTCAGCCGGCTAGCCCCTTTGTCAAGGAGCTGTTGGGGGCGGATGATATGGTGCGGCAACTGAGTGTGTTGCGGGTGGAAACCGCTATGGCCCGGATCCCTCACAACCACCAAATTCAGGAGGGGGCGGTGGTCAAACCTCAGGAGACTCTGCGGCGGGCCTTGTCGGTATTGTTGCGAACCGGGGCGGCGGCCCTAACGGTGTGGGAGGATGGACGTGCCATTGGCATTCTCACCTTGGAGCATATTCGAGATTTGGCCGTGTTGGAGGGGGGATCCGCATGAGCTACATCCTCAACCATCCCGGTTTGGTGTGGCAGCTGACCCAAGAGCACCTGGTCATGATCGCGGTCACCCTGGGTATTGCCGTGGTTTTGGCCTTACCGATAGCTCTGTTGATCCACCAGGTTCGCTGGCTAACAGTGCCGGTGATGGGAACCTTAGGCACCCTCTACACCGTGCCCAGCTTGGCTTTGATCATTTTGTTGGTACCCTTATTTGGCCTCAATGCCCGCTCGGTGATCGTGGCCATGGTGCTCTACACCCAAGTGATCTTGGTACGCCACATTTCCGTGGGGTTGCGCTCCATTAAGCCCGCCATTTTGGAAGCCGCCAAAGGCATGGGCATGAATCTCTGGCAACGCTGGTGGCAGGTGCAAGTCCCTCTCATGCTGCCAATTTTTTTGGCAGGCTTGCGGCTGGCGGCGATTGTGGCCATTGCCATTGCCACGATTGGGGCCAAGTTTGGGGCCGGGGGTTTAGGAACCTTATTGTTCGACGGCATCGCCCAAGCCGGTCGCTACGACAAGATCTGGGCCGGATCCCTGGCGGTGGGATCCCTGGCTTTGCTGGTGAATACCGCTTTGTTAGCTTTAGAGTGGGCGGCGCGCCGGGATTGAAGTTAAAACGGAGTTTTCACCTTTGGCTGCTTGACCTTCAGGTCACGGATACGCTTCAGCATTTTTTGGAAATACTCCGCCAGGTAATCCTCCAAAGTGGTCACTGAGGCGGGATCCATCCCTAACGTTTCATAAACGGCGGCCATATCAGCATGCATGGGTTCTTTAGCGGCGATGACCTCCGCAAAAGCAAGCCGGTCGGCGATATTCCAGCTCCATTGAAAGAACTGTGCCACCTTACGTGCTCCTCGCAGTAACCCCAGCGGCATGGTGCTCACTTTGGCCTTCTTATTGGATAGCTGTTCACACAAAGCAATCACTTCTCGAGCTGTCCAGGCTTTTGGCCCCGCCAGCGGAAAAATCTGTTGTTTGGCTGCGTCTACACTGAGGGCACGCACCGCAAATCGCGCCACATCCAACGTATCCAAATAGGCCGTGGGCACCGTTTCACTGGTTACCCAAACCATTTGTTCTTCCAAAATCGGGATAGCGTATTGACCAATCAATCCCTGCATGAAGCCCGCCGTCCGAAAAATTGTGTAGGGCATCTGGGATCCAATCAAGTACTTTTCAATGTGATGCTTGAAGTTCATCAGCGGCACATTGGCATATTCGTTGTGGGCACCCATGATCGAGAAGAAAACAAAATGCCCCACCTGAGCAGCCCGGGCCGCATTGATCAGGGCCACTTTGCCATCCCAATCCACCTGACGAGCACTCAGGCTATCGGTTACCCGCACCGTGGCACAGTCGATGACGGCCTCAATCCCCTCCATAGCCGCCTGAAGCGTGTTCGATTGGAGCAGATTACCAACCTTGAGATGGGCCCCCCACTCACTCAAGAAAGCAGCCTTAGCGGGGTTTCGTACCAGACAGGTCACCTGATGCCCCTCTTCAATAGCTCGCCGCACCACTTGCCGGCCCAGCGTTCCCGTCGCCCCCACAACCAAAACTTTCATAAAGTTATCATTTCTTAACCTTACGCATAGTTTATCAGACCAATGGGGCTCCCAACACAAATCTGATTGGGCCATAGCCAAAAGGGATCCCTCTCAAAACCTAGTCTGAAGGGATCCACAACCTATGCGTATGAATGAAGTTGGGTGCTGAGAAAGAATTTAGTCAGCTAATTCGCTCATGCGCTGCGCCAAAGTGAAGTCCAACTCTGTAATGCCCCCAGCATCGTGGGTAGTGAGATCCACGCTGACGCGGTTGTACACATTGCTCCATTCGGGGTGATGCCCCATGCTCTCGGCCACCAAAGCAACGCTGCTCATCCAACCAAAAGCTTCTACAAAAGAGCCAAATCGAAATTGTCGATGTAGTTTTCCGGCTTCCAAAGACCATCCGGGCAAGGCCTCTAGTTTGGAGTGGATCTCGGCTTCACTCAGTTTGACAGGTCTGGACATGGGTATTCCCTCCAGTCAATGTCACTAATTTCATCAAAAGGGCAAGTGAGACTGGAGCCCAGCTTATTTACAAAACTTCATGATTTTTAGGCGGGGCAAGGCCGAGGGATTTATGAAGCCAGTACCCTTGCACCGTAAAATCCGCCTGCTGATAAAGGCTGAGGGCAGCTTGGTTGTGATGGTAAACCTGCAGGGTGATGGCCGCCAACTGCTGTTGGGATCCCCATTGTTCCACCTGTTGAATTAGGGCTTTGCCCAACCCTTGCCGCCGATGGGCGGGATCCACCCAGAGCAAAAAAATATAGGCCACCCGCTGGTACGTGGCTTGGTCTGTGGAGATGCCCACCCAAACACAGCCCACAGGCTCTGCGGTTTCTTCTTTCAAAATCCACCAGCAGGGGGTATGGGGTGGATCAAACAGCCGATCCAACGTCGCTTCCAAATGATCCCAGTTGGTTTGCTCCGGGAAAGATTCCTGTAGCGTCGCCTGCAAACCTTGCCGTATTCGGGGTCGATCCCAAGCAGAGCCAATGCGCCAGCGGTAGCCGGGAGGCAACGGGATCCCTTGTTCAGGCATTCTCGGACATCAGTTCGGACATCAGTACAGAAGAGCGCGCTACCGGGGTCAGGTCATCGATCGGAGCAGGCTGAGCCATATCTCCCGGCAGAAACGAGCGAATGCTCACCACCACCAGCGTGAACAGGAATACCAGCAGGATCAGAGCCGGGAAGACATATTGACGCAGGATGTTCATGTTTCTACACAATCTTCATCTTTACAGCATAGCGTGAGGGACGGGATCCCAGTGGCTTCACTTGAGGGGATTTTGGGCAACCTTTCAGGGAGAGGCAGGGCTACATGTCGCCTACACAAAACGATTGAGCAAATTGTTACCTATGATTCAGGTGGAGATACATCCTTCAACTAGGATCATCAGCGTCTCCTGCGTAAGCGGATAGACACCTCTCGAACTCGGGGATTTGAATTTACCGGAGACTCCAGTGATGAGCACCCCAGATCGCCCCTTGAAAACGCTAGGGATCCCTCCCAATGCTTGGGCTGTGAATGCCGAAATGGCCGACATCACCCGTCCGCCCTTGGATCCCCGGCCCATCCTGCTGCCCACTCCCACCAAAACCCTGCGGCTGGATCTGGCCAAGGCGGCGATGATCGTCATCGATATGCAAAATGACTTTTGTCATCCTGAGGGTTGGCTGGCCAGTATCGGTGTGGATGTCACCCCAGCCCGTGCTCCGATTGGCCCGCTGAAAACCTTGCTCCCCGAATTACGGCAAACCCAAGTCCCGATCCTCTGGGTGAATTGGGGCAACCGACCCGACCTGCTCAATATCAGTGCTGGCCTCAGGCATGTCTATAACCCCACCGGAGAAGGCGTAGGTTTGGCGGATCCTTTGCCCAAAAATGGAGCGCGGGTGCTCACTAAAGACAGTTGGGCCGCAGCGGTGGTGGATGAGCTAGAAATCAAACCTGAAGATATTTGTGTTGATAAGTTCCGCATGAGCGGCTTTTGGGATACCCCTTTGGACAGCATTCTGAAAAACTTAGGGCGAACCACTCTATTTTTTGGGGGTGTGAATATCGATCAATGTGTCATGGCCACACTACAAGATGCCAACTTCCTCGGCTATGACTGCATTTTGCTCGAAGATTGCGCTGCCACCACCTCGCCGGAATACTGTTTGCTGGCTACTCTCTACAACGTCAAGCAGTGCTTTGGATTTGTTGCTTCCTCCTCGGATTTGCTAGCAGCTTTGCCTCGCTAAACGGTGCTGAATTCGAATCCCTTATCCCCAACTGTTTTGTTCCCTGAGCGGAGGAACTGAATGCAAACTCTTTCCCAATGTGTGATCCCGGTGATTAAAACCCCTGCCGATTACCAAGCCTTTCGCATTAGTCCTAACGATTCCAATCGGTTGGCCATTGTCTTCGATCCCTCCCATTCACAAGTCTCGTTAACCTTTTGTGTTGAGATTTTTGACGAAGGAGGCAAAACTCCTCCCAATCGCCATCAACTCGCCGTTGAAATGTTCTTTATCCTCAAGGGTGAGGGCATTGCCATTTGCGATGGAAAAGCGGCCCCCATCAGAGCTGGAGATAGCCTTTTGGTTCCGCCTACGGGAGTCCATGAGATCCACAATACCGGCCCCGGTCGTCTCTATGCCCTGTGCATCATGGTGCCCAATGAAGACTTTGCTGAACTGATCCGGGCGGGTACCCCTGCGCAGTTGGATGAGGATGATTTACAAGTGTTGTCGGGCTGCTGGAGAACCGCCCTTTCGGCAGCCTAAGTCGCAACTGCCCTAAGATCATCGGGTGGGTGCAGGGATCCCTATCACCCTAATCATTACTCTATTCAATGAACATTTCTTCCCAAAGCTAACTGATGTTGCCTGTTCGCCCCCGAGAAACCGCCTCCATGTTCACCCGCGACGGGATCCAACTGGATGCCGATATTTACCGTCCTGAAGGGGAAGAACCCTACCCGGTTCTGTTGATGCGACAGCCCTATGGGCGCTCCATTGCCTCGACAGTGGTCTACGCCCACCCCAGTTGGTATGCCGCTCAAGGGTATATCGTTGTCATTCAGGATGTGCGCGGACGGGGGACTTCCAAGGGATCTTTCTACCCATTTCGGGCGGAGGCAGAAGATGGGTTCGATAGCGTCAACTGGGCGGCAACCTTACCGGGTAGCAATGGCTCCGTAGGCATGTATGGCTTTTCTTATCAGGGCATGACCCAACTGTATGCCGCCTCCACCCGCCCAGTGGCCCTGAAGGCCCTTTGTCCGGCCATGATGCCCTACGACCTCTACGCTGATGCCGCCTATCAAGGGGGGACATTCCGTTTTCAGGGCAATTTGGGCTGGGCCCTTCAGTTGGAGACCGAAGGGGCACGCCTAAGAGGAGATGCCAACGCTCACCAGGCGCTATTCAAAGCCTCCCGCAACCTGCCCCTCTACGACCCGATCCCTGTCAAGCCTGGCGTTTTACAGCAGTACGCGCCGCAGTCCTACTACTTTGACTGGCTAGAGCATTCCGATCCGGACGAGTACTGGAAAAAGCTCTCTCCCCACCTCGAGGCCGTAGATCTGCCCATGTTGCACATTGCCGGTTGGTTCGACAGCTACCTGACGGGGAATTTGCGCCTCTACCAAGAGATGAGCGCCCGCAGCCAAAACCCTCAACACTTGATTATCGGCCCGTGGCCCCACATTCCTTGGGGACGCAAAGTCGGGGCTGCAGATTTCGGTTCTGCTGCGGTCAACCGGATCGATCGGATGCAGGTGCGTTGGTTCGATCAGTTCCTGAAGGGCAAAGATACGGGCATTCTCGAGGAGCCGCCTGTACAACTGTTCGAGATGGGATCCAACCAATGGCGCAGCCTAGAGGCCTGGCCCACCCCACAGCCACAATCCTTTTATTTACACAGCACCGGCCTAGCGGCCATGTCGGAAGCGGAAGGATCCCTTAAACCCGAACCTCCTTCAGAGAGCCAATCCGATACCTTTGTTCACGATCCCTGGCGACCCGTACCCGCCTTGGGAGGTCATCTGGCCTATCCCCCTGGCCCGCAAGAGCGTTCCGCCCTCGATTGCCGCACCGATGTTCTCACCTATACCACCCCACTGCTAGAGACCGATTGGATACTGGCAGGGGAACTGAGCCTAGAACTCTATGCCGAAGCCGACAACCCCAGTTTTGATCTGTGTGCCGTGATCTCGGAAGTGAAACCCAACGGTCAGATTTATACCATCACTCAGGGTTACCGGCGGGTTCAAAGCTCTCAACCGGGTACCCCCATCACCCTGGACTGCCAACCCACCTGCATTCGCATTCCTCAGGGCCATGCCTTGCGCCTCAGCCTCAGTGCCGCCTGTTTCCCTGCCTACCCGGTGAATACCGGTACAGGATCCCTGGTGCGGGAGGAACGGTTGATCGAGGCTCGCATCCTCACCATTACCTTGCACAGCGGTGGTGATACCTCCTCGAGGCTGCATTTGCCCATTGCCTAAGCTGTTTTAACTCCACTTTTTTTGACTGGGAGGATTTGAAAATTGGGATCCCGTCCGCAACCACCGCTCATCAAGCGAAATCAAACGTTAGGATAAGAACAGGTGGGGCGAGGGAACAGCGATGTTGCAAGACCCAAAATTGATCCGGCATTACCAAGCTTTGACCGACGCTCTGGTGGATACCTGGCAGCGCGGCTACCAACGAACCGATGAACTGCGCCTGTTGGTGGATGGCTATTTGTTAGCGTTGCGCACTGCTGGGCTTTTGGAGCCCTTCGAGATTTATCGCATCGAAGACGATGTGAACCGCTTTCTCTACGATCCTTCGAGCTTTATCGAGCCAGAATTTGAGCTGGAAACGGAGCCAATGCGGGGCTACTGATGGGGCTACTGATCTTGTGCTGGCGGTACAGCTCTTGCGCGGGCTTCCCAAATGCTTGTACAGCCTTTGCCAGGGTTATCTGATACAGCAGATTCCGGTCAATCCCTTGTCCATAAGGTTTTTTGCCGAGCTCAAAGGCCTGCGTAAAGTCAGAAAAGGCTGTATCTTGTACCCCTGACGAATTGTAGGCCATTGCTTGTGAAAATCCAACGCAAGTGACTAGCGGGCCCTTGTCGTAAAGGGCTGTAAACCCTTGGTAGGATGCAAAAATGCCTACTGGGATCCCGCTCCGGTTATGACTGTTTTGGATACTGTGATTTCCTCCCGCCGCCCCAGTGTACTGGGAATGGGATTGGGGATAGGGCTAGCCCTGACCCTCTGGTACGGGGTGTTTGGCTATCATGTCCTGCAAATTGGCCTATGGTTGCTGGCATTGCTGTTGGTGGGCCTGTATCTGGCGCAGTTTCCCCCTGCTCAGCCCATTTGGGATCCCGCTAAGATGAACTGGCGACGGGAATTGCTTCATCTGGGCCTGTTGGCTTTGGTTTTTATCCCGATTTACCTCTACGATTCCGCCAACATCCCTTTTCAGGTGAATACCGACGAGATTGTGATCACCTCCATGTCTCGTAATGCCTCGGGGGTGCGCTTTCCCGATGTGTTTGGCCTAATGCCGGACTATTTTTACTTTCCCCGCTTTATGTTCAGCCTCTTCGGCGGGCTGACCCGGTTAATGGGGGGAGTGACCTTAACCCATATGCGCATGGTGCATGCCAACTTTGGGGTGATCACTATCCTGGTGGCCTATGGGTTCTTCCGGGCTTTTTGGGGATCCCGTTTGGCCTTGGCGGGGGCGGCTCTGCTGGGATCCAACCATGCCCTGCTAGGCATTAGTCGCATGGCGATGCGGGAAAACCTGATTGTGTTGGTGGAGTGTGCTGCACTCGGGCTGATTTTGAAGGGGGTACGGGAGAAGAACCCTCTGTTGCTGTATTTAGGGGGAGCGGCGGCGGGCTTCTCCTTGTATGGCTATTTGCCGGGGCGGGTGGTGATCCTGCTGGGGCTGCTGTTTGGGGGCATGTACTTGCTATTGGGCCGAGAAGATCTCAAGGGCGGGGATCCACAGGAGAATCCCTTTTGGGCCTTAACCAAGTTGACAGTACCGGCAGCCTTGGGCTTTTTTCTCATGGCAGCCCCCATTTTGGTGGCTACAGCCACTTCCCCTTCTGTAAGTGCCGAATATTCTCGCCAGCAATTTCTTTTTTCCCCGGAGGGGCAAGCGCTGCAACAGATGTGGGTTAATGCAGCAACCCCAGGGGAAGCGGTGCGGCGCAACATCTTGAATGGTCTCAGCATGTTCAACGATCGCAGCCAGCACGACCGTGGCTACATCTACCCCAATTACGGCCATGCCTTTGTGGATCCCTTAACCGGGGTTCTGATCTGGTTGGGTCTGGGATCCGGCCTGTACCGCATCTTCAAGCGGCGCAGCCAACCGCAAGATTGGCTCTGCCTCAGCAGTTTCCTATTTCTCTATCTGCTCTTTAGCTTCGTCATCACCAAAGCCCCTAACTATACCCGCTTGTTGGTGATTTTGCCTTTTGTCGCTTATCTAACCCTAGAAGGGATCCAAGTCATCCTGCGGGCGCTAGGGGGTGCTTTGGAGCGCTCCGGATCCCGGGCGCGGGGTTGGTTGCCGGGTGCCCTGGGGCTGGGATTGGTTCTCCTGATTGGGGGGGTAAACCTGGCTATTTTCGGCGATTTTGTGCAAAAAGGCTGGAAGAGCGGCAACGATGTCGCTAGCACAGGGCGCTATGTTGAGGCTCGCAAGACGGATCCCAACCATCATTTTTACCTGGCGGCTAGCCCCTCCTACCCCTACTTCAGCTGGGGAGAGCCTTACTTTTGGCAGAGCTGGATCCAATTTTTTGCCGGACGAGAGCAATCGGCAACCGTGTTCCCCCCAGAGGAGTTATCCACCCAGACTTTAGAGCCGCCTTTCACCCTGTTCATGAACCAATGGGTTTGGGATCAACAGGGATCCGACCTGCAGCAGCGCTTTCCCTCCGGACGACTAGAACGGATCCCGGCCGAGCGGGGGCTATGGGCCTTTGAGGTGAGGGATCCCCAGAGAAAACTTTATCCCAGAGTCCATTGACCCACCTGTGGGTTGAGGTTGACGGCCAGCTTGGCGTCTGACGAGTTCCCGTAGGGTGTGATTCATTTGCTCAATCACCCCTGCATCTCGCCACAAACGAAAGTTCGAACTACTACTTCTCGTGCATCCTCTAGGGAAAAGTGATCAGGGGGCTGATGGCGGCTTGTAATTCAGGCAGGTTGTAAAGATAGTGAATTTGGAGGTCGTCGTTATTGAGAATGAGAACCCCTCAATCTGCTGAAACAGGTTTTTTGTTCTCAACAAGGTGTCCTTAGGCACCACCGAGATAGTCCTAATCATTACTCAGAAGGGCACTACCAGCTGAGGCTATGAGTTCTAACGACCCGTCTGAGATTGAGATTGGTGGCATCCGGCTTTCCCGAGCAGACTGGGAGGCGACCCCTGCTAGCGTGCAGGCGTTAGTGGCGACTCTGTTAAGGACGATAGCCCAACAGCAGGAACAGTTAGACCAGCTAACCGAGCAATTTGTGGCGATGAGCGGAGCGGGGCGCATTTCTCACCTGGAAGAGCAGGTGCGCCAAACCTCACAGAATTCGTCTAAACCACCGTCTAGCGAAGGTTTTGGCCAAGCGAAGCGCCCCCCAAGGAAGCCGGGGAAAGGGCGACGGGGGGGACAACTGGGCCATGAGGGCCAGTCACGAGACTTGTACCCTATTGAGGCCTGCGCCGAGGTACTGAACCATATTCCATTGGTCTGCCGGACATGCGGCGTGCCCCTGACGGGAGAGGATAGTGCCCCTTACCAGCATCAAATTGTGGACTTACCTTGTGGACTTACCGCCCATTGAACCTATCGTCATCGAGCACCGACTGCATCAGTTGGCCTGTGAGCATTGCGGCACGCTGACTCGCAGTGTCTTGCCGGAGGGGGTGACTCGCCGGGGGTATGGGGAGCGGTTGAGTGCGCTGGTGGGGTTATTGAGCGGCGGCTATCGACAAAGCCATCGGCAGGTGAAAACCTTGTTAGCGGCCCTGGCGGGCATCGAGATTTCTACCGGCAGTATCAACCGCTTGCGTCAGGAGATGAGCGATGCGCTGGCTGTCCCCGTGGAGAATGCCCTGGGGTATGTCCAGCAGTCCGGGGTGCTCCACAGCGACGAAACCAGCTTCACTCAGAGCAATGGAGATGGAGCCAATGAGAACAAGAAACGGGCCTGGATTTGGGTGTTGGTGACGCCTGTGGTCAGTGTGTTTGCGGTGTGGCTCAGTCGCGCGCAAGCGGTGGCGAAAGCCTTGATAGGAGAGACCTATGATGGCATCGTGGTCTCTGACCGTTACAGCAGTTATGGGTGGATACCGATAACGCAGCGCCAAGTGTGTTGGGCGCATTTGAAACGAGATTTTACCCGCATTGCAGAACGCAGTGGGGTGTCTCAATCGATAGGGGAAGGCTTGCTGGCGGAGGAGAAAAAGCTGTTTCAACTCTGGTATCAGGTGCGAGACGGCATCCTAACCCGCGAGGCCTTTCGCCAGGCGGTTCAACCTGTCCAGGCGGAGGTTAACCGATGGCTTCAGGAGGGGCTGCAAGCTACGCTATTGGCACCCAGGAAAAGACCCCACTGGCCAAAACCGTGCGCACCTGCCGACAACTCCTGGCCATTGAACTTGCCCTGTGGACGTTTGTCGAGAGGGGCGGAATTGAACCCACCAATAATGCGGCAGAACGAGCCTTGCGTCCCGCCGTGATTTGGCGTCGCACCAGTTTTGGGGCTCAATCTCAGGCGGGTAGTGAGTTTGTCGCGCGTATGTTAACGGTGGTCACCTCGTTGCAGGCCCAACAGCGCGATGTGTTGGACTTCTTGACCCATGCGATTCATGCGGCCGCTTTGGGCAGGAGCACCCTGACCTACTGCCTCAACCCTCTGCTGACGATGAAACCCCTTTGGCTGCCTAGCCCCCTGAACCTTTACCCTCATTCTTTGACTAAGGGGCTGAAAGTGGCCAAAGATGGAATGTGCTTCTGAACAAAGTCAGAGAACAACGGGGAACGAACACATAAAACTGATACAAACAGGATCCCTTGTAAGACAATTGCCACCGAAGAGGGCAGCTTGGCAAACAATTGCAACGCATCGCCCGCTGCCAGGATGCCTCCAATCAACAAGGACATGGGGATTACTCCCAGCAGACTATTGCCTGCCAACCAGGCCACCAAAAAGCCACTTAGCCCAAAACTACTGGAGATACCCACCTGCAGCCGCCCTTGGATCATGGCCGTTTCCGTAATGCCTGCCAGCCCGGCTAGGGATCCCGCCAGGGCCATCACCAGCAGGACGTGAAACGGGTACTTGAGACCCACTTGCATGGCCAGGGGCGGATTGCTCTGCATGATGCGGAGGCTCAAGCCCCAACGACTCCAACGATAGAGAACATAGAGGAGTAGCGCTATTCCCACGGCGATGAACAAGCCCCCGTGCACACGGGATCCCGCTAGGAAGGGTAGCTTGGCCGTGGCTGGAAACTGGATCGTGGCTGGCCAGCCCAAATTGGCCGGATCCTTCCAGGGGCCATAGACGACAAAGCGAACCCATTGCATCCCCACATAGTTGAGCATCAGGGTGCTGAGGGTTTCATTCACCGTCCACCTGGCCCGCAACCAACCGGGGATCCCGCCCCAGATCGCGCCCCCCACCGCTCCCCCCAACAGCACGAGGGGCAAGAGGAGCCAGCCGGGGCCATCAGGCCAGAGCAAGAGGATACCCGTACCGACCAAAGCCCCTAAGTGCAGTTGTCCCTCCCCGCCGACGGAAATTAAGCCCAACTTGGCTGGTAGGGCCACGGCCAGAGCGCAGAACAGAATCGGTGTTGTTTTGACCAGGGTTTCTGACCAGGCGTAGTCATCGCCAAAGGCCGCCGCCACCATGGAGACCAAAATAGTTAACGGTGACTGACCAATGCCCAGCAAAAACAGGCTGCTGAGGAGGATAAACACACTCAGAATGCCAAGGCCGGTGAGCAACGGGATCCGCAACGTCGATCCTGGAAACCAGCGGGCGATCATCCGGCCACCCCCGCCATCCAGCGACCCAACTGCTGTCGACTGGCCTGGGGCGTCGCTTGAATGCCGACAATGTGCCCTTTGGAGATCACGGCCACGCGGTGGGCATAGCGCATCAAATCATCCAGCTCTTCTGAGATCCAGAGGACGGCGGATCCCTGCTGGGCGTGGCGAAAGAGATGCTCATACACCGCCTGGGTTGCTGCCGCATCCAACCCCATGGTGGGGTAACAGGCCACAATCAAGAGGGGATCCCCAGACAACTCGCGGGCGATGATCAGCTTTTGTAGGTTGCCCCCCGAGAGCTGGCGAGCCGCTTTGTGGGGATCCGGTGGACGCACATCAAAATCCCGCAGCAAGGCGGTAGCACGGTTGATCTGCCGTCGCCACCGGGGCCAAAAGGGCAAGGTTCGCACCTGATGTAGGGCCAGATTCGTCGCCAAGTCCAGATCCGGAGCGACGCCCTGTTGCAACGGGTTTTCGGGAATGTAGGCCACCTGCGACCGCAGCAGGGATCCCGGATGTAAGGGTTGACCCTGCACGAGAATCTCTCCGGCATGGAGAGACCGGATCCCGGCCAGGGCTTCGGCCAAAAGGGGTTGTCCATTGCCTGCGACCCCCGCCAAGCCCAAAATTTCCCCTGGCTGAATCTCGAGGTTAATGTTGCTGAGCGTCATTCCCATGGCGGGATCCCGGAGATAAAGGCCACGTACCTGGAGCAACGGGGATCCCCTGTCAAGGGGGCTAGTCCTGGGAAGTGCCGCCGTGACTTCATGACCCATCATCATCTGAATCAAGTCCGCTTTCAGCATTGGGGAAAGGGATCCCCGATCAGGATTGGACAGATCCCGTTGGTGGACGACTTTGCCCGCCCGCATTACCACCACCCGATCCGCACAGGCGGCCACATCCTCCAGTTTGTGGGTGATCAGCACCACGGCCCGCCCCTGCTGGGCCAGTTGCCGGATCAAGCCCCAGAGTCGTTCCGCTTCGGCGGGAGTGAGGACAGAGGTCGGCTCATCCAGAATGATGCAGCAGGCCTCCAGGTTGAGCACTTTGATTAGCTCCAGCAGTTGCTGCTGCCCCACGGCCAACTGATCCACCCGTAACCCCGGATCCAAATCGGGCGCCAGATCGCGCAACCGGGCCAGAACCTTGGCCTGGAGATGACGGTTGCCCCAGTGCCACCACGGGCTCTTGGGGTAGGCCAGCAGCAGATTCTCCAGCACCGTCAAGGCCGGGATTAGATTGAACTGTTGAAACACCATGCCGATACCGTGGGCGATGGCGGCACGGGGGGAGTGCATCGCCACAGGCTGGCCATCGATCTCGATCTGCCCTTGGTCGAGGGTATAGAACCCGTAGAGGATCTTCATCAGGGTACTTTTGCCTGCGCCGTTTTCCCCCAGCAGGGCCAAGACTTGGCCAGGGCGAATCTCCAGATCCACCCCATCGTTGGCCAGGGTAGAGCCGAAGCGTTTGTGGATCCCGGTGAGGTGAATGTGCATGGTCTCACTAACGGTGAGCGACTAGATCCACTTCCACCCGTGGCCCACGCACCAAGCTGGTGACGCCAACACAGGTGCGGGCGGGCAGTTTGCCCTCAGGGAAATAGCTTTTGTAGACCTGATTGAAGGCAGAAAAGTCTTCTTCCAAGTGGGTGAGATACACCCCCACCCGCAGGACGTTGTCAAAACCCAGTCCCAATTGGGAGAGAACCGTTTTCAGGTGTTGAAAGACCAAATGGGTTTGGGCCTCAATGCCCTCAGGAATGGGAGCGGCGGGATCCCTGGGATCGAGGGGGGTTTGGCCGGTGAGGAACACCCAACCATCGATCTCGGCGGCATGACAAAAGGGGCCGGTGGGTTGGGGTGCCCCATCCACCATATAAAAGGTCGGTGTGGTCATAGGGTTGGGTTGAATGGGTGCAGAACGAGGTGCTTAGAGTTGGCTGAGTCCATCCAGGAGCGCCTGGGATTGGGTGAGGAAGCCAAACAGCAGTTTGACGTTGTAGTAGGTGGCCTCCAGGCAAAAGGCGGGGGAGGTGGTGGCCGTACAGTCCTGGAGCAAGATGGTGTCGTAGCCCAAAAAGTGGGCATCCTGCAGGGTGGTGAGCACGCACTGGTCGGCATTGACGCCACCGATAAAGAGGGTGGTCACCCCCAGATTGCGTAAAATGCTGTCCAGGTCGGTATCCCAAAAGCCGCTGAAGCGGTGCTTGGTAACGTGAATGTCCTGGTCGTTGGGGTGTAGTTCATCCACAATGGCCGCGCCCCAGCCGCCTTTTTCCAGGACTTTCGCCCCGGTGGTGGGGGTGGGTTCCCCCAGACCCACTCGGATCCCGTCGGGGCTGTGGGCATGGAGTAGTGTTGGGCTGATGTTGAGCAGGTCGGGACGCACGCCCCAATTCACCCAAATCACCGGGATCCCGTGCTGGCGAAAGGCGGGCACGAGCTGGCTGAGAGGCTCAATCGGGGCCCGATCCGGCGTGTAGTCAACGCCCACCACATCCAACCAGCCACCGGGACTGCAAAAGTCATTCTGCATATCCACGATCAGCAGGGCCGACTTGGTGGCATCCACCACAATCCGCTGCGGATCCGCCGCCACACTCATCCGGCGCAGAGGACGGGACGGGCGGGACATATCCACTTCTTCTGGGGTAACCCGCCAGGGGTTAGCCGGGGATCCCATCTGGCAGACGCCTTCTTGGCGAACGTACATCACGAACCTCTCCTAAACAACCACCACCGAGGGATCCCGACTTAACTGGCGGAACCGATCACACCCTTGACCAAAAAGTTCATCGACTCCAGGGTTTCCATGGGCAATTTCACGCCACTGGCCACCACCTCGCTGCCGTCTTGTTTGATGATGGGGCCAGACCAGACGACCTTTACCCCGGAGAGGATCTGCTCTTTGACGGCCATCACCTTGGCTTGCACCTCACTGGGAACGGCAGGCCCAAAGGGATCCAGCACCACGTCGCCACCCTTGAGGGTACCCCGGACAAACTCCGGTTTCCAGGTGCCCCCCTGGATCTGCTTGACCAGATCCACCATCATCGGCCCCCAGTTCCAGGAGGCACCCGTGAGCCATGCCTTGGGCGCAAACTCGGTCACGTTCACATCCTTACCCACCACGTAGGCTCCCCGCCGTTCGGCGGTTTGGGCAAAGGTCAGGGGTGAATCGACTTGCCCCGCCAGGACATCGGCCCCCCCATCCAACAGGGCATTGGCCACTTCCGCTTCTTTGGGGGGATCCAGCCAGGCCCCCGTCCAAACCACGGTGGTCGTGGCCTCAGGATTGATGCTTTGGGCACCCATGGTGAAGGCGTTGATGGTGCGTAGCACTTGGGGAATTTGGAAGGCTCCCAAAAAGCCCAATTTACCCGTTTTACTCAGGGATCCCGCCACCATGCCCGCCAGATAGATGGCATCGTCGCTATCGGCCCAGTAGGTGCCCACATTGGCTCCCAACTTTAGGCCCCCGGCATGGAGGAAACTGACTTCGGGATATTTCTGCCCCACAGTGATGGCGTGATCCAAATAGCCATAGCTGGTGGCAAAAATAATGCCGTGATCATCGCGGATCAGGCGTTCCATCACCCGTTCCACTTCCGCACTTTCGGGGATGTTGTCAAAATAGGTGGTTTCCACGCCCAGGGTCTTTTCCACGTATTGCCGACCCAAATCCATGGAGTAGTTGTACCCATAGTCGCTCTGGGGGCCAACGTAGATGTAGCCAATCTTTTTGGTATTCACCTGAGCCTGAGCCGTCTGCCATGAACTGGCCGAGAGCATGGCCCCACCCGCCATCAACCCCACTTGCAAAATCTGGCGACGGCTGAACCCTGCTGCCAATAAACGTCTGGACATGACATGTTCCTCAATACGGGACAATCAACGCAACATCTTGGGCCACATTCTGGGCCATGGGTAAAGACCGGAGCGAGACAGCCTGACGGCATCAGCCCGTGCTGCCAAAGACCCCTTTCAACCCCTGGGGCATTCCCCCCCGTTGGGCTGTAGCCGAACTGACAACCAACACTGCCAGCGACACTAGGTAGGGCAGTGTGGCCAACAAATAGGACGACACCTCCACCCCCATCGATTGCAGCCGCAGGTACAACGCCTCGGATCCACCAAACAGCAGGGCTGCCGGACAGGCCCAAAAGGGATTCCACCGGGCCACGATCACCAAGCCCACCGCCACCAGACCTCGGCCAGCGGTCATGTTTTCCGCCCAGGTGAGGGTATAGTCCACCGACAGCGCTGCCCCACCCAAGCCTGCGAGCAAACCCCCGATGCCGACACCCTGCATCTGTACCCACCAGGGTCGGATCCCCATGCTGCGGGAAGCCGGGATCGATTCCCCCACTGCCCGCCAGATCAATCCCGTGTGGGTGCCATAGACCAAGACCCCGATGATGGGCACCAGCAGCAGCGACAGCAGGATAGTCGGGGTCAACTCCCCCACCACCGCGCCCAATCCACTGATCTTTTGCCCCACGTAGGCGCGCCCCCAGTAGGCACTGAGGCCGGATCCCAGCACCCATACGGCCACACCACTGGCAATGGCGTTGGTGCGTAAGCCCACGCAGAGCAGCATGTGCAAGCCCGACAGGGCCAGACCAGCCAGGGATCCCGCCAGCAGGCCCAGCCAGGGGTTTTGGCTCGTCACCGTAACGGCAAAACCAACGCAGGCCCCCAGCAGCATTTGCCCTTCCACCCCCAGGTTGATCACCCCCGTCAGTTGGGTCAGGGTTTCCCCTAACACCACAAACAAAATCGGAGAGGCGCTACGCAGCGTGGCCCACAGCCAACCGGAGGTCATCTCTGTGGGAGCACTGGCCAGTAAGGCGACCGCCCCCGCCAGCACGACCCCCAGGGAGCGCCACCGCCTCAGAAATGGCATCAACGATGGGATCACGAAGGCCGCTCCTACCCAAGGAATGTCCCAGCATCTTAGGGATCCCGCCGGAAAACATCCATAGCTGGCGATACATAATATAGGATATATCCTGTAGGCGATTTGCATTTCCCCATCCACAGCGGATGATGGAAACATTGCTTCGCCGTAGCCGCCCATGACTGCTGTCAAACCTGTGCTTGCTTCCTTGGCCGGGATCCCGCGCACCACCCAAGCCACCGTCACCGAGCAGTTGCGGCGGGCCATTTTATCGGGGGCATTACCAGGGGGATCCCGACTGACCCAGGCGGAACTGGCCAATGCCTTTCAGGTCAGCATTACTCCGGTACGGGATCCCCTGCCAAGCTGAGCACCGGAATTTCCAATTGGTATCGATCCCACCAAGTGGAATGAGTGGTGATGTCGCGGATTTCCAGAGAGGGGAGCTCGGGGATTTGCCGTAACTTGTCTGCCAAACCTTCACAAAGGTGGCAACCGGGTTTGCTGTAGAGAATCAGGGGCGGCCAAGACATAAAGCTTATCCTCAACGGGTGACCGCACAGGCCAGGCGACGATGTTGTATCGAGGGCATTTGCCGCCGTACCGACTGAAGGCGCTCCGGGTCAATTTCGGCAATCGCCACCCCCGGTTTTTCGCCGCCTGCATCCGCCAGGATCACCCCCCAGGGATCCAAAATCATGGCATGGCCGTGGCATTGTCGCCGTTCGTAGTGGTTGCCCACTTGGGCAGGAGCAATCACATAGCAAGTATTCTCAATCGCTCGGCATTGCAGCAAAATTTGCCAGTGATCTCGCCCAGTGTAGGCGGTAAAGGCAGCAGGAACGAGCAAAATCTGGGCCCCCCGATCCACCAAAGAGCGGTACAACTCCGGGAAGCGCACGTCGTAACAGACTGACAATCCGAGGTGTCCCAATTGCTCGTGCTCACAAGTTACCAATTCATCACCACTGACCACTGTGCTGGACTCACGGTAGGTGTTGCCATCGGGTAAATTGACATCAAATAAATGAATTTTGCGATAGCGAGAGATTTCCTTGCCATCAGGATCGTAGAGAGCAGCAGTATTGTAGATTCTGCCCTGCTGATCCGGGACAGGATATCCTCCTCCAAAGACAAACACTTGATAGCGCTGAGCCATTTTGCTCAAAAAGGCTTCGGCCCGCTCCGAGATTTCTTGAGCAAGGCGGGTTTTCTCAGCTTCTGGCCCCATAAAAGCAAAGTTTTCTGGCAACGTTACTAGCTCACACCCCTGCCGCACCGCAAAATCAATCCACTCTTCCGCCTGCTGCAAATTGGTGGCTAAGTTGGGAATGCTGGTCATCTGGATGGCGGCTGCCAGATAGGGGCGCATAGAGAAAACTCCGGAAAGGTAGATCTTGAGAAGATCTTTGCAGGATCCTAAGAGGCTTAACCAACCAAATGCCACCAGCCAAAGGTTGGGCCTACGAATCTTACCACGACCCAAAAAATCGCCAGCAGAATGATGCCCGCCCAGGCTCCACGGGTTGTCCAATTGTAGATCGTGCGCGCTTGCCTTTTGGTGAGGGGAATATCCTTCAGTTGGGGAAACACCAACTCTTGGTCAGGATTCTGGGTGTCGCGGGTTTTACGGCGCTTAGCTTCGCCCATAGGGTTGCCTCCACGTTACCTTATTGCTGCATTGCTAGGGTGGCGACTCCTATCTTAATCGCAAGGGATCCTGTCTTGAATGGGTGTCAACAGGCTCCATTAACTGGCCTAACTGGCTATCCACAGTGGGGAGCCCTGATGGGCTTGGGGACGACTCTCCTCTTCTTCGGTAATAGCCACGGCCCGTACCCACTCCACTGATTGAAACACGGGCGGCAGACGGATCTCTTGCTCTAGATTTCCGGCCTTATCCACGCGAAAGGCTTGGGTGAGAATGGCCCCGGCCTCATCGGTGGTGAAGGGGGCTCCAGGTTCTAACACCACCCAAAGGGCATAAACCCGACCTTCGGGCAGGGGGGGTAAATCTCGGGCCACCAAGCTTCCCTGTAAGCGACCTGGATCCACTTGCACAGTCACAGAACCGGTGAGCGTTTCGGCAGTAGGCTGCAACTCATAGGTCAAAACCGCTCCTGGCTGAACCTGCGCCACCTGTAGCCTGTGCCAAAGATAAAAATTCCCCAATCCCAAAGCCACGATCAACCCAGCAGCCAAAGCTCCCACGGGACTGAATCGAGATCCATGACGCATGGGAGTTGGCAAAGGCTGACGGGCTAATTCAGCTTGGGCCTGCAACAGGGAGGCCCGTAGAGTTGGGGATGGTTGCATCTCTTCGACAGCGTGGGCGATTTCTAGGGCCTGTTGGAGAGCGTCCAGCTCCTGTTGCAGTTGCGGTTGCTGCTTCAAGATGATCTGCAAACCTTCTGCTTCCTCCGGAGAGAGATCTCCGAGGACGTAGCCAGCCAGCCACAGTTGCAGCTCTTCTGGAGATACCGATTCTGCTTTCATGAGGGGCCTCCCATTTTGGGATCCAACCGTTGCCGCAGCCGCAACAGCCCCCGCCTAGCTCTAGCCTTGACCGTGCCTAAGGGCAGATTCAATTGCTTGGCGATCTCGGATTGGCTCATGCCTTCGTAGTAGGCCATTTTTAAGATTTGTCGTTGACTTTCGGATAGCTCTGCCAAAGCCGTTTGCACTTCTTCCAGCCGCTCCGTTTGCGAAAGTTGCTCTAGGGAGGGATCCCTGCTGAAACTGCCTTGGGCCTGTAATTCCACTTTGCCCCGTTCCAAAGACCGCTGCCGATTGCGCCAGGATCGCAGCCGATCCAAACAGCGGGAGCGCACCAGGATGCCCAGATAAGTGCGCAGGGATCCCCGTTGGGGGTCGAAGGAGGAATGGGTCAGGTTCAAGAAAATATCTTGGGTGAGATCCTCGGCTTCGGCAGCATTGCCCAGCACCTTGTAGGCAATCCCGTACACCAGGCCCACATGTCGATCATAGAGAATTGCTAAAGCCTGCGGCTGCCCCGCTTTCAGGGCCAGAAATACCTCTGCATCGGTATTCTCCTGCAGGGATCCCTGGGTCTTGTTACCCTCAAACTTCATGGGTAGGCAGGGAGAACGGAATGGAAGAGAAAATGGAACAGAGATGAGCGTTGCCAGAGGCAAAACACGCGGGACGATGGCCTCCATAATTTATCGTTTGCATATACAAGGGTCAAGCTAGACAAGGGGAGAGGGAAAAGCCCAACCCCGAGGCAGAATTAGGTCAGGATTTGGGGAATGGGAGGGTGATATCGGTTGGTCAAGACCAAGGTAAAGTTACAGAGCTGCTAACCCGAAGAAGGGCCCACCCGGCAGGTTACCCAAGGCAGTCGCCCGACCCGAACCCAGGTCAATCTGGTAAAGGGTGGATCCCCCGATGGCAAAGCCAGTATTCATGCCACTGCCATCGGTGCGAATGTCAAATCCGCCCACAGGGCCGAAATTTACTCCCAAAGCTCCAATCGGGGTGAGGATGCCGTCATTGGGGGGGTTCTGCAAGACCAGCAGATTGCGCTCGCCATCGAGATTCAACAACTGCGTCGATTGGGATCCGGCCACGCTGTTGGTGTAGGCAGCCGCAGTAATAGCCGGTGGGGATCCCTGGAGTTCCCCTGAACCAAAAGCCAAGATTCCATCCTGAATCACTTGGCCGGTATCGACGTTGATGCGGAAGTTCTGACCGTTGGATCCCACCAGCCGCAACCGATCCGGAACAGGATTGAAATCTATGCCAGAAAGGGTGCCTGCTGTGAACGGAACCGACAGCGTACTGGCGACGACGGCGGCACCGGTTTGCAGGTTGAGGGTGTAGAGGATGTTGGTATCGCTAAGGGCGTAGAGGGCACCATTGGCGGGGCGCACATCGATGCTGATCAAGTTGCCGTTCACCCCCGTCACCCTCAGGGATCCCTGCACCGAGGCATCCGTGGAGCGAATCAAAGTTAGGCGATTGCCGCTGCTCAAAGCCACCAAATCGGCCTGTGAGGGCATCATGGCCATCGGAGAAGAATGACCACTGCTACAGCCGCAAAGAGCCAAGCCACCGGCTGCTACAGAAACCAGGAGTTTGCGCATTGAAGAAGCTCCCAAACAATCGACAGATTTATCGACAGTGCAAGCAGAGGCCAACCCCTCCAAACCCCCCTACGGGGCTCTGGATTGCCGCAATCAGAGCTGTTTCTTGGTAGTCAAAGGAGAATGTCAGGGATCCCATGTAAGGGAGCTATTCCTGCCCTTCAACTTTTTTATTGGCGGGAGGCCAGTAGCACTTCCCGACAGCAGCATGTGAGTTGCCTCTGTAGGGAATACTCGAACATTCAAAACTTGGATGCCTGGGATCCCAACTTTTTTCAATCGACAGGTCGAACTTGTAAACTACCCGCTGAAATGGCCACAGGGATCGCTATCCTGCTCCCAACCCAGGTGATGCCATAGCCCGCTTGCAGTGGGCGGGTGGGGCTAGGTACAGGAGTCTCTGGGGGGAGAGCTGAGTTTGGGCTTGCGCTTGTAGGGCTTGTAGGTGCTCATAGGCTTCGAGTTCGGAGCGGCGTTGTGGTTGAGTGCGTATCATTTGTTCGACAATGGCCAAGGCCTGTGACCAGTCTTGGGCTTGTACTGCCCGTTCTAACTGCTGCGTCGATTGCCCCTAAACAGGCTGCCAATGGCCATATCCCCCGCCCAGCTCAACCCCAAGCAACACCACCATCAGGGCCAAAAACCCTTGCGCGCTCCGCCTCATGATTGGGATCCCGGCTCGACAGCTCCAGTTTGACTGGTTTTGAAGACTCAGCCCACCTAACTTGAAGCACTGGTATAAAAACGCAGGGCAAAGCGCCAAAAAGCATGGGATCCCGCCAACAGCCCCACTGCCAACAGCCCGGATCCGAAGAGCCACTCCCACTGCACCCGCCCCAGCATCGTTTCCGCCGGGATCGTCGTTAAGAACGCCACCGGCACGATGAAGGTAAAAAACACGCGATAGGCCGCCGGATAGGCGACAATCGGGAACCGCCCTGCCTCCACTAAGCCCCGCAACACCTCTGTGACGTTGTAGATTTTCACAAACCAAATGCTGGTCGCCCCCAGCATGAACCAGAGGCTGTAAAGAATGACCAATCCCAACAGCAGAGGCAGGATCCCCAGCCCGTAGGCCCACGCAGGTAACCCCAATTGCATACCAGCATAGAGAATCACCAGGAGGCCAAAGGCAATATCCGTGAGGCCCCAAGGGGAAAACACCCGAGCCGAAAGCCAAAACTGGCTGCTGATCGGCTTGAGCAAGACAAAATCGAGAGTGCCCTCTTGCACCTGCTGCACAATGCGGTTCAGATTGGCATTAAAACTGCTGGCCGCCACCCCCTGCAGGATCGTAAACACCCCCAACACGATCAACGCCTCAGGCCAACTCCATCCACCAAACTGATGCCCCTGCTGATAAAACAACGACAACCCAAACCAAGCCCCCGCCAAGCCAGCTAGACTGCTGAGACTAGCAAAGAAAAAATTGGCCCGGTACTCTATTTCGGCAGCAATAGAGGTGCTCCAAAACAGCCACAACACCCGCCAGTAGCGTCTCATTGTGGTTTATCCTCCGCAGCGGTCTCAGGCCATTTCCGGTAACACCGGCTGGTGATTAAGTAAGGGTGAAACACCTCCAAAAACCGGCTCTGCAACACTCGAAAAAACTCCTCGATCACCTGTGGATCGTCGAGATGAAAGGGAAACTCCCCCTGAAAGCCCTTAAAAAAGTACCAGTTGATCACCAGCTTGCCCTCTGGCTTGAGCCAGTCATGAAACTGCCGCAATTGCCCCACCGGATTTGGCAGATGTTCCATCACATCAAAACAAACCAGCGTGTCGAATGGGATCCCTGCCGGGAAAGTATCTGGACACCAGATCCGCTCCGTCAAATCCAACTTTTCTGCCCGCAGCTTCATTAACTGCCGATGGATTGGGTTGAGATCCCAAAAGATCACCTGTTCCACCGCCGGACACAATGCAGCCCCAATCGCATGGGTACCAATGCCACCGCCAAAATCCAACACCAGCCCACGGGCATGATCCACCAGCAGACGCAAGGTATTGCCGATGTAGTCGGTGCTGCTCAGATGCCAGGCGGCCAAATCCAGCAGATAGGTGGATCCCACCTGATCACGGTAAAACTGATCCGCTTGATCCCAGCGAAAGTCCCGTCGGCCTAGTTCCGCCAGTTGTTGCTGCCCTGCCTTTAGCTTCTGCTGTAAATCTGCCCCATCAAGGCCAAGAAAGGATGCCAGGTGGGCTTCTAGGTCAAAGGCATTCTGCCAGTAGCGGCTCAGAGCAGGCGGAATCGGGGACACAACAACCCAGAACTCGGCAAATTGAACACCTGCAAGATCCCTGAATTTCAGGTCAGGCGGCGGTGAAGCCCTTGGTATCTTTAGATCCCACCAGGGTAGTATTGCCAGTAGGAGAGGGCGATTTTAACAGGCCCGCTAAGGTTTCCGAGCTGAGTCGGTCGGTCGTTTCCACAATGGCTGTTACATTTGGGCCAAATCCGACTTTATCAAACGGCTTGAGGAGGTGAGACAACACCGCTTTGCCATTGACAAACAAACCATTGGTGCTGCGCCGGGATCCAGGGCTGCCATCGAACACCATGTAGCTGTGCCCCGCCTGGTTCTCTTCCGGAATGCGGATAATCAGAGCATGTTCCCGTGAAACACAGGAATCGTAAAGGCGAATGTGGTTATTGGGGGAACGCCCCACCGAATAGTAAATGCTGTCTAGCACCACACCGCGTTGGCCCAGTTGATCCGTGAAGATCAAGACCAAATGAACTGGGCTGGATTGAGCAGAAGCATCCATAACGATTTAGGCACCCAACGCGGCAGGTATGGGCAGAAGTAGCAACCTGAAGTCAAAAAATTAAGTACAGCAAAAGAACCCAGGAACAACTCCCCCTTTATCTTCGCACACCATTATATACAGCTATAGGCAACTCTAACCCTAACCCGTGTTTCCCCTGGGAGGCATTGTTCCCTATTTTAGTGAGGAAAAGCGCTCTCTTGGATCCCCAAGACAGTATTTGAAGAGCCAGTCGTTGCAAAATTGGCAACCATCCCACCCAAGCCCGGCCCTTCTCTTAAATTGGGAATTGGGGATCAGATGCAGCACCCGCAGCTCAACAATTTAACAAAGAGGGATGAAAACATGGTGAGTGCCTGTGGGATCCTGAATTTAGAGTATCGGATCTTCCCACCGCAAGGCCGCCAGGGTTACTGGGACAAGTATGTTTCCCTAAAGCGCAAGAGGGGCAGGTTGCGGGTTTGGCTCAGACAGGAGATCATAGAGTCTTGTCGAAACACAATGCTCCCTTTGACAGCGTAACGGTGGAACACAAGCACACTCTTTTGGACAATCGGCCCGATGGTCTCAGCACAGCCACCGGCACCATCAAAGCCCAGTTGGACTTGTTATTGCTGGGGTTGGAATCTTTGAGCGGGGAAAGTTCCGAGGCGGTTCTGGCCGCTGCCCAAGCCCTGAACTTGCAGGAACGAATTGGGGATCGGGTGGCTCTGTGGCGACTGCGCAATGCCAATCCCTTACGCCGCAGCAGCGGTGGGCGCAAAAAGGTCGATATTGAAGAGGCCCGTGCCCTAGTTTTGGTGATTGGCTATTTGGCCGCCCAGCAACAGGCCCGCATCCGCAGCACCCTAGAACAACTGGAAGCCGCTGTCGAGCAGGAACGCAATCCTTTCCATCAACCCCTGGTGGGGGATTACCTGGATGAATTTCTCTCCCATTACCGCAGCCGTATGGTGGATGGGGATGTGCGGGATGAGAATAGCATCACCGAATTGGCTCTGCGCATCCTGATCGAGCTGATGTTTTACAGTAGCCCCAAGGGGACTCAGCGCCTGTGGAAAGCGTTGCTCAACCGTCCCGAGATGGATCTGCCCGTCGTCAGCGAGCTGGAAGAGGAGGGGATAGCCCAAGCGGCCAACTCCGGCTCCGATGCCTCGCCCTCTGCTTGAATTCATCCCTCCAGTGCCTTTTGTAGCTCTTGCTCGTGTTCTTTGTCTGTCATCATCATGCCTAGCGCCACCCTCAGCCACACCTATCAGCAGCCCACCTCCACCCTGACGGTGCAGGGGGAAACCTCGCTCCTCCCCGATGAGAACAGCACTGCCCCACCTGTGCAAGCGATACAGCGGGGGTTTGAGTGCCAGTTGGAAATCCGGCAAGGGGAAACCAGCAAAAGACTGTGGGGGGATAGCGTTTGGCTGAACGATCTGATCACCGTGATCGACCGTTACGTAGAATCCCAACTGAAGGGTGAGCCGAAGGGAACCTTCAGTGGCACGGTCGCCATTCGTCCTCTGGATTTCATTTTTCACCGTCTCACCGTCCGGCAAGGGGAAGAAGCGATCGCCCAGGTGGATCTCTCCATGACGCAGTTGTACGATCTGCTGGAAAACTTAACCCAGGTGGCGACGGATATCCCCCATCTGAGCAGCTTGAAAAGCCAAGTGGTGCGGGCCTGGTATCGTCAACCCACTGGCATTGCCGCACTGGTGGTGGGCGGAATCGCTGTTGTGGCCGGTGTCGGGGTTTTGGCCACCCGTACCCCAGAAGCTGAGAATCAAACGGCCAATCGGGTGCAAGAGCAGCTCACCACGCCTGCTTCGCCTACACAACCGCAACCTCTAGCTGCCACTCCGCCGGAATCTGCCGAAACGGCTGGCCAAGAGGCTGCTCCTGCCGCCAGCCGCACCCTTTCTGCCGATCTGGAGGCTGATTTGGATCTGCTCAGCCGTCTCCAGGAGCAATTAGCGGCTCAGTGGCAATCTCCCCCGGACTTACAGGAGAGCTTGGTCTATCAGGTGACGGTGGATGCGACGGGATCCCTGCTGGCTGCTGAACCGGCCAACGAGTTGGCCCAAGCACGGCTGGGACAAACCCCTCTGGCGGATCTGCCGGAATTGCCCCCGGATCCCCTGCCGACGGGCGCAGAACAGTTTCGTGTCAGCCTGGGGCCAGACAACCAGCTGGAAGTGACCCGAGATTGACAGACTCCCGATGTCTTCAGGGCTTGGGATCCCAGACAAACCCATCCCTTTAATTGAAGCGAACCACCTTCACCCAGTGGGGATAGTCGGGATCCCGGTTTTCTGTGATCGCCGCCAGTTTTTGTCGCAACTGCTCGGTGATGGGGCGGTTGGCGGGCATGAGGTACTGCTCGATTTGGCGAACCGGGGTGATCTTGGCGGCGGTACCGCTTAAAAACACCTCATCGGCGATCAACAGCTCCGACTTGTCGATCGGGCGTTCTTGGGTGGGGATCCCGAGGTCGCGGGCCAGCGTGAGGATACTATCGCGGGTGATCCCTTCCAAAATGTCTTGGTCGAAACCGGGAGTGATCAGAATGCCGTTGCGCACGATGAAAATATTCATGCCCGAGGCTTCGCTGACTTTGCCCTGGGAATTCATCAAGATTGCCTCGTCGTAGCCCGCCTGCACGGCCTCCGTTTTCGCCAAAGAGGAGGTGATGTAGGCACCGCTGATCTTGCCTCGTAAGGGCAGGCTGCGATCCTCTTGCCGTGCCCAGGAGCTGATGCGGCAACTCACCCCTTCCGGCGAGAGATAATCTCCCAATTCCAGGCCATAGACAAAGAAGTCTTTCTCGATGTTGTGCAGGCGGGGCGAAATGCCCAGGTCTGAGGTGTAGACCAAGGGGCGAATGTAAAAGGAGTTGGTGGGTCGATTCTTCTGGATCAGCTCTACAATCACCTGCTCGATCCGGTCGGCAGGCAGGTCAAAACAGAGCAGACGGGCACTCTGGCTCAGTCGTTGGCAATGACGATCCAACCGAAACAAAAGAATTTGATCAGGGTTTTGCGGATCCGGGATCCCGCGCAAGCCGCCAAACGCCGCCGTCCCGTAGTGCAAGGCATGGGTGGCAATGGAAATCTTTGCCTCAGCAAAGGGGACAATCTGGCCCTGAAAGTAGGCATAGGGCAGAAAATCTGGCATGGTCGGTACCCATCACGCTAGGAATTAGGAGTAGAAACATTATCACTACAAACCTTACCCTTGGCATCAGACAACCCCAAAGCGTCATATACTGTTGCGGCTGTTGGAAGTGACCCGGAACCTGCCGCCTATGTCTGAGCTTCTCCCTTTACCCTCTCTGCAAGACCAAGTCGTGGTGGTCACAGGAGCCAGTCGGGGCATTGGCCGAGCCATCGCGCTCCATTTGGCCGCGATTGGGGCAAAAGTGGCGATCAACTATGCGCGTTCTGCCGCCGAGGCTGAGTCTTTGCTGGAGGAGATGGTAGCGCTGGGATCCCCAGGGATCGCTCTCCCTGCCGATGTTTCGCAAGTGGAGTCTGTAGAAGGACTTTTTGCCCAGGTGATGGAGCGCTGGGGCCGGGTGGATGTGCTGGTGAATAACGCCGGTATTACCCGTGACACGCTGCTGCTGCGCATGAAGCCGGAAGATTGGCAGGCGGTGCTGGATCTGAACCTGACGGGGGTTTTCCTCTGTTTGAAGGCAGCGGCCAAGATCATGGTGAAACAACGGCAAGGGCGCATCATCAACATCACCTCTGTGGTAGGCCTGGTAGGCAATGCCGGGCAAGCCAACTACAGCGCTGCTAAGGCAGGGGTGGTAGGTTTGACCAAATCCGCAGCCCGAGAACTGGCCAGCCGTAACATCACCGTCAATGCTGTTGCTCCAGGGTTTATCGCTACCCAAATGACGGAGAAACTGGATGCCACCCCGATTGTGGCGCAAATTCCCTTGGGCCGAATGGGATCCCCGGCAGAGGTGGCCGGGTTGGTACGCTTTTTGGCCGCTGATCCGGCAGCCGCTTACATCACGGGGCAGGTGTTCAATGTTGATGGCGGCATGGTGATGAACTGATAGCCCATAACCGAGTGAGAGTGGATATCAACATCGATCCTCTGGGATCCCGACCCGATACCCTGGGAACGGTTGCCAAGCCTACTGACCCCTAGGGATCCCCTTTTGTATCATTAGTATCATTAAGCTTGAATCATTGACGCTCCTGCTGCCATGACGGAAACCCTGGCCCCATCGCCCTCTGTTGAACCCATCGATTGGTTTGCCCGCTGGCGGGATCGAGTGGAAGCTCGGGAAGCACAGAATGTGCGCTGGCAGAGTCCGCGCATGAGGGATTTGGGGTTTTGGGCCATGGCTGCCCCTCGCTTCGCCCGCATGACCCGCAATTTGCCCGCAACGGATTCCTTTGTGAAGGCGATGCGGGCCCGCGTTCAACCGGATGATGTGATTGTGGATATCGGTGCCGGGGCGGGGCGGTACAGCTTGCCGATCGCTCCTTGGGTCAAACAGGTGATTGCCTTGGATCCCTCGCCGGAGATGTTGCAGCAGTTGCAGTTGATCGCTGCCGAGCAAGGGATCCCCAACATTCAAACTTTACAGGGATCCTGGCCTGAGGCCCTGGCGGATTTGCCCCCGGTGGATGGGGTGATCTGTGCCCATGCCTTTTACTGGGTGAGCGAGCTAGAACCCTATCTACAAGCTTTGAAAACAGCGACGGGCCGATTTTGTCTGATGCAGATCCGCACCCATCAGATCGATGCTTTTTTGGATCCCTTGTTTCGCCGCCTACATGGGGAGTCTCGTCCGCCGGAGCCGGTGTTGATCGACCTGTATGGTGCCCTCACACAGGTAGGCATTTGGGCGGATGTGCAGATCGCCAAGGGATCCAGCCGTTCCTACAGCGAAGTTGAGGAGCTAACCGAGTTTGCCACCGCTCTGCTCTGTTGGAGGCCGGAATTGGCCTCTGTGCTCAGTCGGGAGGAGATCCACACCTACCTAGAAGGCATCCTGGAGTACCGGGAGGGCCGTTATTGGCTGGATGACCAGGCCAATCAGATGGCGATGGTGAGCTGGCAGAAGGGCTAGAGGGCTAAGTTTCGGCTCGATAGCCCAAATCGCCGAGGGTGCGCTCCGACCGCCGCCAATGGGGCCGTACTTTAACGAAAAGCTCTAGGTACACTCTGCCCAGGATCAACTTCTGAATTTGTAGGCGGGCGGCCTGGCCGATCTGCTTGAGCATCTCCCCCCGTCTGCCGATTAGGATTCCTTTCTGGGAGTCCCGCTCCACCGAGAGGGTGGCCAAGATGCGGGTGAGGTTGGGGGTTTCCTCCACTTGGTCAATATTCACCGCTACCGAATGGGGCACCTCCTCGCGGGTGTGCAGCAGCACCTGTTCCCGAATCAGCTCCCCCATGATGAACCGTTCCGGCTGATCCGTCACCAAATCCGGAGGGTAGTAGTAAGGCCCACCGGGAAGCAACTCGATGGTGGCTTTAAGCAAGGGATCCAAACTGCCGGGATCCAGGGCGGAAACCCATATCACAGGTGCTGCAGGCCGCAGGGCTTGGTAGCTCTCCAGATGGGCTTGCCGAGTTTGGGCATCAGCGGGGGCAAGATCCGACTTGTTGCAGACGATGATGCAAGGGGAGTGGGCCGGGATCCGCTCCGCGATAAAGGCATCTCCACGACCGGCGGGTGCGGATCCATCCACCACGAAGAGGATCCCATCCACAGCCGCAATAGCCATCTGGGCATTGTGGACCAAAATTTCCCCCAGACGATGGTGGGGCTTGTGAATGCCGGGGGTATCCACCCAGATGATCTGCGCTTCCGGCAAGGAGAGGATCCCTTGTAGGCGGTTGCGGGTGGTTTGGGCAACCGGGGAGGTAATGGCGATTTTTTGGCCCACTAAGGCATTGAGCAGAGTGGATTTGCCGACATTGGGCCGCCCGATCAGCCCCACAAACCCCGACTTAAACCCCGGCGGTGCAACTGGGATCCCATAGGTCAAGTCTGCTTCTGGCGCTGCGGAGAGATTCAAGGTTCTTTCAATCCCGTCTAGCTCCCCGGTGGGCACCGCATTGGTAGGAACATCCGCCATACCCAAAACCTTCAATTGCCAGAATGGGCGATGGAGGCATCCGGTAATTCTAACGACAGGGATCCCAAGGGAGCCAGGGTGGTGCCGGGATAGTAAAAATCGAGGATCTGCGCCGGGCTAAACCCCTGCCGCGCCAAGGTGTAGGAGCCGTACTGACTCAGGCCCACCCCGTGGCCAAAACCACCGCCGATAAATTGGTAGCCCGCCAACTGATCCGCCTGTTTCAGGGGCTCTAGCCGGAACATGGTGCTGTACAAGCGCGGAAAAGCCAACCGCACCTGATCCTTGTGCAAGGTGATCGAATGTGGCCCTGCCGCCGTTTGCAGATCCAGTTGCATCGCCTGTACCCGGCCACTGGCGGAGCGCTCCAGAATGTTCATACCCTGGATGCTGGTCCACCGCGGCATTGGGATCCCTAGATAGTCTTGGGCAGCCCGCAGTTGTGCATTCAGCTCATTCAACGACTGGGAAAATTCCCAACGGAACAGGCGCGATACCCCCACCTCGTTGAAGCCTTCCCGCTGCGCCAAGAACGATTGAAAACTGCTCTCCTGCCGCAAATCCAACGACTTACCCGGTTGATGGGCGATATCCGCTTGCGGGCGCAGATAGGGGCGCGGATCCCCATCCCAGACATCTTCAAATGCGGCGGAAACTCCGCCATTGGTGGAGGAATACACGGCATCCACTAGCTCGCCATTGTAGGTGAGCACCTGGCCGCTGGTTTGTCGAATCGCCTCGTCGGTACGCGGGTTGGTTCCGGTTAGGCCCCTATACACCTGACAGTGGGTGTTGGCGCAGATCTGGTAGTCATCGATCTCAAAGCGGTGCAGATTCTTGAGGGCGTAGGTGCGGGCCAAAATTGCCTGAGCGGCCATGGCGGCAAAGGGTGCCCCCGGCCCCACCTCATGGGGTACCACCCCGCGCAGATAGGTTTCTAACGGCACGGCATTGACCACCGTGTAGCTGCCGTAGGCATTGGGCTGAATCGTCAGGGATCCAGCATAGTAGCGGTCGTTCACCCGTAGATATCCGGCATCGGAGGTGACCGTCAGGCGGGTGCGATGGTAGCGGAAATGCTCGTGAACCCAGCTCAGCTCTGCCCGTTCTCGCTGCTCCTGCACCACCGCCCGTACATTCGGGATCCCTTCTTCCTGGGCGTAGAGTTGGATTTGCGTCAGTTGTTGGGGGGTATAGGCACGGTGGGCCCACACCTGCCATTCCTCCGGTTGGGCGATCTCGGTGCTAATGCCCAAAGACTGCCAGTGGTTGGCGTTGGCCTCGGCGCTCTCAAAACTTTTGTGGCTGCTCAGGATCAGTCGATGTATTGTTTCCGGGGTAGTGAGGGCGCGATTGACAATGCCGATGGTGACTTGGGCGGTGCGCTGGGTTTGCAGGCTGCCATCGGCTTGCTCGAATTGCAAGGTCAGCAGAGACCCCGCCGGTGCGGCTAGCTCCACTTGATCCGTATCGGAGCGACCCAAGCGTTGTAGGATACCCACTTGCAGGATCGGATTTTGCGGGGTGGCCACGGTCGCCAAAGCCTCTTCACCGAAGGGAGCCCCTGTTCCAGTTGCATCAGCGGTACGTAGCACCAAGGTGGTGAGTAGCAAGCCTAAGCCGGAAATGAGCGTACTCTGGACAACCCGGTGGTTTTTCGCAGTGGGGGGCTTGTAACTGGTCATAGCCGATTTATCCTGACAACACACCCTGTCGATTTTACTCGCATCTTTTCTGGCATACCCCCAACCATGGATTCTTCCCCCTTCAACACCGCTGCCCCCACCCCCGAGAACATGGCCCGTAACCGTCTGTTCAAGGGATCCGGCTGGCGGCTGGGCTGGGATCCCAACCAACAGCATTTTGTGGCTTTGGTGGGGGGAGAAACTTGGGCGCTAGAACTGACGCACGAAGAATGGCAAGCGTTTGTCAAGGGATTGCAGCGCTTGCAGCAGGATATGGAGGCGCTCGGATCCCAGTTGATGGCGGAGGAGAGCATGAGTCTGGAGCAAGCTTTCCCCAGCCTGACCTTGATTGCCAGCGGCAATGCCACCGCCTGGAGTCTGTACCTACAGCTACATCAAGGGCGGCGCGGAGAAGGCTGCTGGCCTGCGGCTGTCGTTCCTGAGTTAAGTCAGGCTATTGCCCAGTGGCCAGATCTAGAGCTAGAAAGCGATTGAGCGCGGGCTCTCGAACGGGATCCCTTCCCGATGCTTTGAATGCTTTCTTTAGAATGCTTTGTTATGCCGCTTAGTTCTTGGTGGAGGCGTAACTGAAAGTTAGCGTATTGGTGTTCTAGCTGAGGTCATACATGAACCTACAAAATTTGAAATGGACAAAGAACGTAAAGCCAAAGAATGGAGAGCCTTGGGCTTACCAAGCTTTCAAGGTCGGAAACCTTTTTAAGCTAGCTTGGAAAGATGATGAAGGTAACGCCAACAAACCCCAGCAAGGAGATCTGGTTCTGATTCGCCAAGGTGGTTATGTTACGCATCTTGTAGAGATCTTGATTACAAGTCAGAGCGTGAGAAATGGCAAGGTGATTTCAACATCTATCGAATTGTTGAAGTGCTTTGGGTGATTGATTGGCAAGATCCGCCGAGTTCTGCAAAAGCAGATGAGGTATTTGGTTATTCGGTGAAAGCCTATCAAGGTGGGGATGTGATTTTTTTAGAGGCAATGCCCACTTTTCAACAACATTGGCAGGATCAAGGCGGTCTACCTGCTGTTCAAGAGCGTGTTCGGGCTATGCTCAATTTGCCTGAGAGCAGCGATAATGGATAAGATGAGTATAAAGTTCTGAGTGGGGTAGCGATGACTGAGTTGCTTGAACGTGCGATCGCCAGGTTACAAGCCTTACCTGAAAGTGAGCAGGATGCGATCGCTGCAATGATTTTGGAAGAGCTAGAGGACGATCTGCGTTGGGATGAATCATTCTCTCGGTCACCAAATATTCTTGCAAAACTGGCTGCTTCTGCGATGGCTGAGCATCATGCAGGTCAAACTCAAGAACTTGACCCAGAGACACTGTGAAATCTCGCACTACTGTCGAGTTCCGTAAATTATTCGCTGATTTACCTAAATCGGTTCAAGAGCAAACCCGCGCAGCGTATCGTCAGTTTAAGGAAGACCCAAGCTATCCAAGTCTACGCTTCAAGAAAGTGCATCCAGAGTTGCCGATCTATTCTGCTCATATTAGCAAAAGTTATCGGGCGGTTGGGCAATTAGATGGAGATACAGTGATTTGGTTTTGGGTGGGTTCTCACGCAGAATACGACAGGTTGTTGGAGCAGTTGTAGCAGCACGGCATAACAACCCCAATGCACCCGACCGCCGGAACTCTGTCTGTAAATGTTCAAGGTTGTCTGCGTCTGGTGATTGGGAACGTTAGGTGTCAACAGGGAGTAAAGCATGAGCTACAGTCAGGAACCTCAGCCTACAAGAGAAGTACAGTATACGGTTACTGTCGATGAAGAAATGGGAGCAGTCACGCTATCGTCCCAATTCTCAAGAGAGGAGATTGATAATCGTATTCAAGAATTTTCTCAAGCAACTGGCGATGTAGAAGAAGAAACGCAAGAGGGACTATTCCCAGTCAAGAAAATTTGGTGGTGTGTCACTTGCCAATCAGGCGTAAGAAGGAGTGCAAAAGCGTATACCGAGGTGGATGCGGGTTTTGGGGTGTGCGGAGTTCAGTCTTTTGGTATGCGCAGAAGCAAATGTCCAGGAGATTGATTTAGGCAATACTTTGACTGCCAAGCTATTTATATAATTTGGTAGCCTACATATAGGGCAATTCATAGGATAGAGCTTTTGGTTTAAGGGGATGTTGCAAATTTATATTATGAGGATTTATTTTGATATGTGCAGTTTGCAACGCCCCCTTGATATCAAGACGCAAATTCGAGTCGCTGTTGAAGCTGAGGCTATTCTCAATGTCATTGGACTATGGGAAGCTGGACAGTTTGAATTAGTGTCTTCACAAGCCTTGATGTTTGAAGCTGAACAAATTACGCCCTCTCCAAGAAAAGCGTATGTTTTAGAAGTGTTATCGAAGGCAAACTTATTTCTTCAGCCAAATAAGCAAATCGAAGAACGAGCGCAAGTGTTTGTCAACTCAGGTCTCAAACCACTTGATGCATTACATTTGGCTTTTTCAGTTGAGGCAGAAGCAGATTATTTCTGTACATGTGACGACAGATTTTTGAGACGGGCTAAAGAAGTTGATACTTTGCAGACCAAAGTTGTTTCTCCTCTTGAACTGATTACGGAGCTATCGCAATGAGCAGTCAAACGAAGTCCTTGAGCGAAATTACGCAGCAAGCAATTCAAGTGCTATCTAAAGAAATTGGCATTGCAAGTACGGTACGTTTTCTAAATCAGTTTTCAATCGGGTATGGCAACTATACAGAAGAACGTGAAAGTCTATTCAAAGACTTAACATTAGATGAGATTTTAAAGCGTATGCAAGACACCTAACAATTCAAATGCAGCGGACTAACGAAAGCTGTCGATGCTGGGTTCGAGGTTGCCTGTCGTCGCTGATTTGACCTGTTATGCATTCACTTACTAGCTCTTTGGAGGCTCTTAGTTGAATTTGCGATTTTTAGTCTTTGATCATGTAGAAGAGCTTGATTTGGTTGGTTCGTGGGAGCTGGTTGGTCTGCTAGCTGAACAAAAGCAGTGGGCTCTCCTGACATCTTGGTGTTGATGGTATAATGAGATACTAAATTTTGCGACGAGTGATGGTGCCTCTTGATAGGTTATTGGGTCTTCCTGGAGTCAGAATCCAAGAGTTTGTAGAGTTAGAACACCACGTTGTCCTCAAACTAGAATTGACCTCTGAGGAGATGATTTGTCCTCATTGTGGACAGACTATTCGCAAGATTCATCAGAATCGACCTATCCTTGTGCGAGACTTATCCCTGTTTGGGCGCTCGGTATACCTGCAAGTGCCACGCCGCCAATTCTATTGCTCTCACTGTCAGCACTACTCCACTGAAGTACTCTCATTCATAGATTGGGAACGTTCCTATACTCAGCGTTACGAAACCTATATCTATCAGCAAGTCAAGCAAGCTACTATCGAGCAAGTTAGCCAGAATGAAGGTTTGAGTCGAGACCAAGTTGAAGGTATATTTAACCGTCAGTTTGAGCAGCGACAAGCAAAAAAACCCAAGGGTTTTGGCACAAGAAAATCAGTATCGATGAGATAAGTATGCGAAAAGGGCATCATCAATATGTGACAGTTGTCAGTGATTTGGAGAATCATTGCCTCATTGAGGTGATTGATGCTCACAAGGCGGAAGAGCTGATTGAATGGCTGAAAAGCTTATGGACAGAAGAAGAGAGGCTGAGGGTGGAAGAAGTGAGTATTGATATGTGGGCTGGATTTAACAAGGTAGTCAAGCAGGTATTTCCCAGAGCACGTATTGTCTATGACAGATTCCATGTGATGCAGAAAGCCATCAAAGAATTGGACAGAATGAGACGATAGGCTCAGATTACAGAAAAAGGCTCAAGAAGAATCATACTTAAGAATAATAAAGACTTAGCTGAAGAGGAAAAGGCAAGACTAGAAATCTATTTAAAATAGAGTAAACGACTGAGGCAAGCCTATGAACTGAAAGAAAAGGTACGAGACGTTTTTGAGAGCATGATCACTGTCAAGGAAGCAGAGAGTCAAATAGTCGGATGGCTGAAAGATGCTCAAAGGGTCTACACCGATGTGGTCAAAACAATCCAGAATCATCTTCAGGGAATCTGTCAGTATTTTACCAATCGTGTGACCAGTGGGATTATGGAGGGAATCAACAACCGGCTCAAGGTGATAAAGCGACAAGGGTACGGGTTTACCAACATTGGTAACTTCAGAGCCAGATTGTTAGCAGCTTTCTGGCCTTAATAATACTTGACCACCATAAGTCCGGGAGAGCCAACTGGGGCAATCTGGGCCAGCCGCGACTGGTAAAACCGGTGGGGAAACTGCCAGGCCAAGATTAAATCGGGCTCGGGCTGGAGCGATCGCAGCGTCTTAAAGCTAGGCCAAAGCCAAGAACCGACCTTAGGCCAAGTCTGTGCCCCCTCCGCATAGAACTCTGGTCGTTCTGCCACCTCGCTAGCCGAGCCGCCCACCGGCTCTAGCCCTAGCTCCGCCAGCACATCAAACCCGGTAGCCGTCAGACAAACAATCTGCCGCGCTGGGTGCTTGGGGGAAATGGGGCGGGAGGAGAGGATGGGAGGCATGGGGTATTGGTTTTCAGGTATCGGGTTTTGGGTGCATTAATTACCGATTTCATTCTCCCGATTCATTGAACCGGGGGGGCGGCGGGGGTTGGCGACGCCGGAGCCTCTAAGTATTTCTCAATGCCGGTGAGGGTGGCAGGTTTGGTTTCTTGGAATTGGCTGACCACAAATTGGGAGCCAAACTTGGGGTGCTCTTTCCATTGGCCCCAGAGCTGGAGGGTTTGGCCGGGTTGGAGTTGAGGGAAGGATCCCAGAATCGTGGTCAACTCAGACTGGCCTTTGACATCGAGGCGGGCGATGGTATAGCCGTTATCTGGGTTGTGGAAGGTAATCCGTTCCACGATGCCGGTCAGGGTGCTGTCTGGGGTGGGGAGGATCTGGGCATGGGTTTAAGTATAAGGATCTTCCCCATAGTCATGTTCCAATTTGCTACTTAGAAAGATAGCAAAAGTGGCTCGACAGATGCTCAACTATTTGGAAAGGCTTTGAAAAGTCGGAAGCTTTTTTGCAGGGTAAGCTGCTTAGAATACACTCATGAGTAGCTAATATCTCGCTGAGATTAAGTCATGTTGCGTCAACTGGAACGGGTTTTGAAGCTGGATGGGATCCTGCGCAGCCATCCTCGACCGACTGCTCTGGTGCTGGCTGAGGAGCTGGAGGTGAGTGAGCGGACGGTACGGGACGATATTAGCTTTCTGAGAGATCGGTTTCAGGCTCCCATTCAGACCACTAAAGCTAGGGGCTTTCACTACACGGATCCGAACTGGCGATTGCCGACGATCCCTCTCACCCAGGGGGAGCTGTTTGCTCTGACGCTAGGGGCCAGGATGCTGGAATCCTATGCGGGATCTGCCTATCGTTCTCAGCTTCAATCTGCGATTGAACAGTTGGCTCAGCGGATCCCTGAGCAAGCCTGGGTGGATTTGCAGCAGTTGGCCCAAGAGCACATCCTATTTCGGGTGGGGGCAGAGCTGGAGCTGAACCCTGAGATCTGGCAGGTATTGGAGCAGGCTTGCCGGCAGCAGCGGCGAGTTTGGATCCTCTACGCTACCCCTGGCAAACCCGTCTCAGAGCGAGAGCTGGATCCCTATGTGCTGCATTTTCACGGAGCAATCCTTATGTGACGGGGTGGTGTCATTTGAGAGGGGAACCCCGCTGGTTTCGGGTAGACCGCATCCGGGAGATCAAGCTCTTGGAGGAGCGATTTGAGGTGGATCCCACATTTGACCGAGAGGCCCATTTGGAGTCGGCTTTTCAGCATGAGGTGGGAGGGATCCCGCAGGGTATTAGCATTTGGTTCGATCCTGCCACGGCTCCCTACATTCGTGAGCGGCGCTGGCATCCCACCCAGCAGATTGAAGAACATCCCGATGGATCCCTGACGCTGCGGTTTGTGGTGCGGGGGCTGAATGAGGTGAAGCGCTGGGTGTTGTTTTATGGCAAGGGAGCGAGGGTGCTGGGGCCACCGCAATTAGTTGCGATGGTGCGGGATGAGGTCGAAGGAATACAGACCCAGTATCAACAGGGGGAAGGGCAATGAGTCAGCCAAAATTTTGGGCAAAGACGGGACGGGGTGAGCTTCAAGACAATGGCCAGCCTAAGTACCATCCAGTGATTTGTCATTTGGCGGATACAGCAGCGGTGGCGATGGAGATTGTGCGATCGCACCTTAGCCCTATTGCCCGTCAGCATCTTGCCAAAGGCTTAGGGTTACCCGATGGCGATTCCCTGGTGCGGTTCTGTGGCTTCATGGCCGGGAGCCACGACCTGGGTAAGGTCAGCCCTGCCTTTCAGTTTCAAGTCAGCGAAGTTGGCAAACTCCTGGCGGGGGACACCCTCTACGATTGTTGGTCTTCTCTGCCCCGTGAACGACAAAAGCCCAAGAATGCTCCTCACGGCTTAGTAACAGCCGCTACCTTGCCTGATTTTCTCGTAGACATCGGTGTCGGGCGGAATTTGTCTAAACGCCATGCCAACTGCTTGGCGCGGAAACTGGGCACCATAGTCGGCGGGCACCACGGATTTTTCCCCGCCCAGCAAGAGATTGATGACTTGGATAGCGCGATCGCGGGCACCGATGAGCGTAGGGTATGGCGGCAGCACAGCCTCAGCATCTTTCAGCAGCTTCAGGGCTTTGTGCAACTCAACGCGCAGGAGGATTTGCCCAGTCAGTGCGATAACGCTGCCGCTATGATTCTGGCAGGATTGACGGCTGTATCTGACTGGATTGCTTCCAATCCTGAGAGTTTCCCCTACTTACTGGAATGACGAACCGTTTGAAACTTATGCCGCTGGGTTGAGAGAGCAAGCAAGACAGGCTCTCAAGGCCCAGGGGTGGCAATTCCCCACAACTGAGAACCCTCTTGCTTTTACCGAACTCTTTGACTTCATCACCGATCCTCGGCCTCTGCAATCAGCAGCAATTCAACTGAAAGATACGCTGATCCCACCCTGTTTGGTGATGGTAGAAGCCTCCATGGGAGAAGGTAAAACCGAAGCAGCCCTTTACCTGGCGGATCATCTGCAACATCAATCTGGTGCCGGTGGTTTTTACATTGGTCTACCGACTCAGGCCACTAGCAACGCTATGTTCGAGCGGGTCAAGACGTTCCTGCAAAAACGCTATGCCGATGAGGTGGTTAATCTCACCCTCAGCCACGGGGCCGCAGCCTTGAAGGGGGATTACATAGATACAGTCTGTCGGTTGGATCAGGTGTATGACGATGAAGGGCGTGGAGTGTTTGCCAGTGAATGGCACACCGCCCGCAAGCGCACCTTGTTGAGTCCCTATGGGGTGGGCACGCTGGATCAGGGCTTGATGGGGGTAGTGCGCTCTCGCCATCAGTTTGTCAGGTTATTTGGCCTAGCAGGGCGCACCATCATCCTGGATGAGATCCACGCCTATGACCTCTACACCAGCACGTTGCTAGAGCGGTTTCTGGAATGGGCAGCCGTGCTGGGTTCTCCAGTGATTGCGCTGTCGGCAACGTTGCCCACCACCACCCGGCAGCGGTTGCTGACCGCCTACGCTACGGGATGTGGACAGGCCGCGCCAGCGTTACCCCAAGCTCCCTATCCCCGCATAACGGCGTTTGCGGGTGGTCATGCTGTTGCCCAATCCTTTGCCGCCTCTGACCATGTGTGCCGCGCCTTGGAAATTGCTTGGGTCAAGGATGAGGACTGGATGGCGGATTTACAGCAGGTATTGGCAGATGCCGGGGGCTGTGTTGCCGTTATTTGTTCAATAGTGAACCGAGCGCAGGCGGTTTACCAACGGCTACAGGGTTACTTTGACAACGAGGAATTGGGGCTTTTTCACGGACGCTTTCTCTTCAAAGACGGGAACGCATCGAGCAGGATTGCTTGCGGCAGTTTGGCAAGGGGCATGACCATCGCCCCCAGCGGTTTGTCCTAGTCGCTACCCAGGTAATTGAACAAAGTCTGGATGTGGACTTTGACCTGATGATTAGCGATATTGCTCCCATTGACCTGCTGCTCCAGCGTTCGGGGCGACTCCACCGCCACACGCGGGATCATCGACCATCAGGGTTTACCACTCCTCAACTGTGGATCGTGGAACCCAGCTTCACGGTCAATGGCAAGGCTGATTTTCAAGACAGTGGCTACATCTACGATCGCCACATCCTCCTCCGCAGTTGGCTCACCCTCCGACATCGCCCTCAGGTACAACTCCCCCAGGAGATGGATCCCCTAATTGAATCGGTGTATGACCTGGGAATGGCTATTCCCGAAGGTGTAGAACCAGTTCATGCCGAGGATTGGGTTACTTCTTTGGAGAAGTACCGGGTCGAAGAAGAGGCTGCTAAACAAACCCAGGCTAATCAGGTGAAGATTCCGCCACCTCATGGAGATGTGAAGCCTGACCAGTTTACTTACCTGAAAAAGGAGGATGACGAAAGTGCGATCGCCGCCGCGACCCGCCTCGGTGAACCCTCCATCGCCACCATCTTTTTGCAACGTACCGATTGCGGACTAGTGTTTCCGGGATCCCAAGAGCAGGTCAATCTCAGCGCCCGTCCCGATCTGGCTCTGATCCGCAGACTTCTTGCCCATAGCACTCGCATCTCTAAGAGGGAGATTGTCAAAGGCTTGCTTAACCAGGAGAACCCTAAGACTTGGACATCGGCTCTACTGCGAAACTGCCGCTACGTGGAGGTCAATGCTCAGGGGGTAGGAGTGGTGGGGAACTGGCGGCTAACCCTTGATCCCTTGCTGGGAGTGTTAATTGAGAACGATTCAAAATCCTAAGGGAGACTTACGACAAATGTCATTTAATTTGCTTGATAAGTCCTGGATTCCAGTCATGACGCCAGATTTCCAGGTCAAAGAGATTTCCCTGGTAAAACTATTTGAAACTTGGGAAACCCTGCGGGAAATCCAGGCTGATAATCCCCCCACCACCCTGGCACTCTATCGTCTGCTATTGGCAATGCTCCATCGTGCCTATCAGGGACCCCGCAACGAAGACCACTGGGAAGAGATTTTTGAGGATAACGGACAGGGGGCGATCGCCTACCTCAACCAATGGCGAGATCGCCTCGACCTGCTCCACCCCGACCATCCCTTCATGCAAGATCCCATCTTGCCCCTAGACAAAGCCGTCCCCATCTACGCCCTCCACACCATGAGCACATCCCAGGTGTTTTCTCATGAGCACAAGTGGAGCGGCTACAGCATCTCCCTGTCCCAAGCTGCCCGCTTACTAGTACGGCTGCAAGGGGTTGATATTACCAGCCTGAGAGCGTTCTACGTCGGGCAATCCAGCGGCAACCGCTCGGCGGTCAACACCCCCACCATCAACGCCGCCAATGTCCTGGTGCGGGGCAGCACTCTGAAGCAAACGCTGATGTTTAACTTGATGCGCTATGACCCGGCAGCGGAGATGCCCAGTGTTGTCACGGGAGAAGATCTCCCTACATGGGAAACCAGCAGCTACGCTGGCAAGCCCAAGAAGGCAGCTCCTCAAGGCTATATCAGCTACCTCACGTTTCCCTGGCGACGGTTGCGGCTATTTCCAGACCATGACGAGGTGAGCCAAGTGGCCATCACAATGGGAAATTCTTTGCCGGACAAGGTATCGGACCAGCAGTGGGAATGTGGGATCGCCTATAGAGAGGACAAGCCCGTTAGGTTATGGCGCAATGCTGAGAGTAGGCAGTTATGGCGCAATGCTGATGCCTTTCTGCTCACAACAGAAAAACAACATCGTCCCCGTATTGTCGATTGGCTGGCTGATCTGAAATCAGAAGACTTGGTTGATGATGTCGTAACCTTCCAGATCTTTGAACTCAGTGCAGATAAGGCCAAGCCCCTGAGCTGGAGTTGGGAGTCGTTTTCGGCACCAATCCAATATGTGACTGATGCGGATTTGGCACAAACGCTGAAGAGTGCAATCGCGATCGCCGAAAGCCACCAACAGGTCTTCCGTTCCTTCAAGGGCAGCCCCTACTTTGCCCTAGCAGAAGTGCTGAAAAACGGAGATCCCAGCAGTTTAGCCAATGCCCTAGATGGCGAATCTCGCTATTGGGCCACCCTGGATCGGGCCTTCCCACAACTGCTGAACGCCCTGCCCCAGGACAGCCACACCGAAGCCAATGGCATCACGTACTACGGCAACCAGGAGCTTCCTGCCTGGACGCAAACAGTACAAAACGCTGCCCGCCAAGCCTTCACCGAGTCCATTGTGTCCATTCTAACTATCAGGTGCGAGCTTTGGCACTGCGATCTCTAGAGCGACACCTCCGCAAACTGTGCGGTGAAGATCCGGAGGATAAGAAAACAAAGGAAAAAGTTGCTTAACCAGATTTCTAAAGTCCCACATCTTTGAACTGGAGAATTCTCACAATGCTAGTAACCCCAAAAAGCAGTCGCCTAGAGAGAGCGGTAGCCTTTCTCGACGGACTCAAGAAGCGCATTAAAAATGATAGCGGGGCAAAGGCCACCCTCAAACGTGCTTTGTCTGGGGACAATCGCCATCTCCGTCAGACCTACCCACTGTTGCTGCCTGCTCTAGAGGGGATTCCCGAATGGCAACAGGATATCTGGATCTTTGTCGCCTGCCTCTCGGTGTACCACAATCACGATCCAGAACCAGCCCCGCGCAGCTTTGCCCAAAGCTGTTTGGACTTACACAATAAAGTGCCTTCAAATGGCCCTGAACGTCGCTTCCGTTCTCTCTTAGACACGACCCTGGCTGATATTCAGTCCCCTATCACAGCCCTAGTGCGGCAATTCAAGAGTCAAGATATCAAGGTTTACTATCCCTATCTGATTGACGATCTCTGCAGCTGGGATCATCCCGATCAATTTGTCCAAGACCGCTGGGCTAGAAGCTTCTGGTGGGCACCGCCGCCAGCAGAACTATCAGGCGAGGCTGGTGTTGATGTATGAAGCAGCTCAACTACACAGCCCATGCCCTAGGAGAAATGCAGAGGCGAGGCATTTCTCAAGAACAGGTTGAGGCAGCTTATTTACAACCAGAGCAAATCTTACCAGGACGAAATCAGAGAATGATCTATCAATCACGAATGAATTTTGATGGTGACAATCACTATCTTTTGTGAGTCTTTGTAATATGAAACTACTACTCAATCAGTTATTGTCACAGCTTATCACACTAGCAAAATCGAGAAGTATTGGAGGATGTCATGAAAATCATCTATGACCCAGAAGTTGATGTGCTGAGAATTCTATTTCAAGACACGCCAATCAGTGAAAGTAACGAAGACGAATCAGGAATCATCTTTGATTTTGATGACCAGAGAAATGTGGTTGGACTAGAGGTCTTAGATGCTTCTCTGCGCATCGATGATCCTCAGTCTGTCAGCTACATGATTTCTAGGCCAATGCCACTATCAGGGGCCGAAGTCTGACCTGTGTATTTCGCATATTTCGGCAGAGCGATCTCAGCACAAAGACTGAGAATGCTGGTACCTTTGAACCGCCTAAACTGTTGCAATTTACTGAGGACATTTCCATGAAACTTGAACTTCATTTGATTCAGAGCTTTCCCCCTGCCAACCTAAACCGGGATGAGAATGGGATGCCCAAATCCACCGTCTTTGGTGGTCGGCCTCGTGCCCGCATTTCCAGCCAGTGCCAAAAGCGGGCGGTGCGAAAGTATTATCAAGACTATGCTGACCTCGACCCGGCCCAATTTGCCGATCGCTCCCGCAACTGGCTTCCGAAGCTTCAGGAATTATTGATTGAGCAAGATATTGGGTCTGAACAGGCCGCGATGGCTGCTCGTCTCGCACTGGAAGAGGGACTCAAGCTCAAGTTCAACGATGAAGGAAAAGCGACCACCATTGTCTTTTTAGGACAGACGGAACTGGCGGCAATCGCCCATATCCTCGTCAAAAATTGGGATACCGTTGCCCCAGGACTAACTGCCGACAAGCCAGAACTGCCCAAAGAAATCACCAAGGCGATCCAAGAAGCTCTGACTGACACTGGCAAACCGGGCGATGTGGCTCTCTTTGGCCGCATGATGGCCTCATTGCCCACGGTGAATGTGGATGCTGCTGTGCAAATAGCCCATGCCATCAGCGTTAACACCCTGCAACAGGAATTTGACTTCTTCACCGCCGTAGATGACTTAGGGGGTGATGATGAAACTGGCGCTGACCACATGGGGGAAATCGGCTACAACAGCTCTACCTACTACCGCTTTGCAACCCTGGATACGGAGCAGTTAGTCCAGAATCTAGGGAGTCGGGAACATCTAGAGTCAGTGGTCAAAGCCTTTGCCGATGCCTTTGTGCAAGCGATCCCCAGCGGGCACCAAAATGGCTTTGCTGCTCATACCCGGCCAGCAGCAGTGATGGCGGTGGTGCGCCGGGGGCAACCGGTATCTTTAGTGGATGCCTTTGAAGACCCGATCGCTCCCAAAGGCGGTAAGAGCCTGCTGGAAAATGCGGTCAAAGCTCTGGATGCCCACTGGGCTGACCTCACCAAAATGTATGGCGAAATGGGCATGGTCTACAAAGGCATTGTCACCCGCAGTAAGTTCACAGACCAATTGGATGCCCTCAAGCTGGAGAACAAGAGTTCTGTCACAGTGCTTTTGAGTGAAGCTCTCACAGAGGCCCTCAATGGTCAAGGAGGCAAGTAGGATGCCGACACTGTTGATGAGACTCAGGGCACCGATGATGAGCTGGGGTGACCACAGTCAGTTTGTCCACCGCGATAGCCGCCGGGAACCCACCAAATCTGCTGTGATTGGCCTGCTCTGTGCCGCCCTCGGTCGTCCTCGCTGGGATCCTGTGGATGATCTGGCCGCTCTCAAGATGGGGGTACGAGTCAACAAAGAAGGGATCCTGCTACGGGATTACCATACCGTTCAGAACACGATGCGAGATAAGAAGAAAGACAACCCGACACTGAGCGATCGCTACTATGTGGCCGATGGTGACTACTTGGTGGGGTTAGAGGGAGAAGCTGAGGTACTTGGTCAACTGGACGCGGCCCTTCAGGATCCCAAGTGGCAACTGTATCTAGGCCGCAAAAGCTTCATTCCCAGCCATCCCATTCGGGTCGGCATTGTGGAACAGCCTCTACTACTTGCCCTGCAAACGGCGGCTTATGAACATCGGGGGCGCAAGGCTCCCCCTTTCCCCTTGCGCTTGGTACTAGAAGTTGACGGCGGTACTGATACCCGTCAGGATGTCCCCCTGGATTGGCAACGTCGCCGCTTTGGTCGCCGCACCGTGACCACGACCTATCACTCACCGGAGGCCGCATGTACCTTTCCCAACTAATCCTCAATGAACGGCAATCCCTGGTACATCGAGAACTAGGGAATGCCCACAAATTTCACCAGCGCATTATGCAAGCCTTTCCTGATGAGGAAGACCGAGCCACTCCCCGTGAAGATTGGCACATTCTCTTTCGCCACGAACCTGATAGCGATGTGGTGTTGGTGCAGTCAGCCCTTGAACCTGACTGGTCAAAGTTGCCAGATGGCTACCTCAAGCATCATGCCGTCAAAGCAGTGAATTTAGGGGTTGACCAGCTCTCAGCTCCTCGTTTCTTTCAGTTTCGTCTCCGGGCTAACCCTAGCAAGCGTGATGCCAAGACCAAGAAGACTATTGGTTTCTATCATCGTCCTGACCAACTTGCATGGCTAGAGAGACAGGGGGATCGTTGTGGGTTTCGGCTCCACAATACCTATGTCATCCCAGCTCCCAACGTCTTTGGCATTAAGAAACAAGGCACGGCCCCCATTCGCATTACAACTGCCTTATTTCAAGGTGTTTTGGAAGTGACAGACTCTGACTCATTCTTATCTGCACTAAAGGCAGGAATTGGTCGAGGACGGTCGTATGGCTGCGGGTTATTGTCTCTGGCGCGTATGTAGAGAAAAAAGCTACATCTGATTTGGAGATTGACCATGTCTTCATTACGGAGTATTCCGAAGATTCGGGACAGTATTAGCTATGTCTATGTAGAGCGGTGTCGAATAGAGCAGGATGCTAAAGCGATTGCGGTATTACAGGAGCAGGGACGCTATGTGATTCCCTGTGCCAGTTTAACAACTTTGATGCTTGGCCCTGGCAGTGTGATCACTCATGCGGCGATCAAAAATCTGGCAGATGGTTCGTGTTCGGTACAGTGGGTTGGAGAGGATGGGCTGCGCTTTTATGCCAATGGATCTCATCCTTCCAGTAGTGTGGAGCGGCTTTATCACCAAGCGAGGTTATGGGCGGATCCGGCACAGCATCTAGCAGTAGTGCGTAGGATGTATATGTTTCGCTTTTCTGAGCCGTTAGAGGATGGATTGACATTGCAACAGATTCGGGGGATTGAGGGGGTGCGGGTGCGAACCACCTATAGTCGTCTGCGCAAACAGACAGGGGTGGAGTGGAAAGGGCGAGATTACAAACTGACGAAATGGGAAGATTCTGATCCAGTGAATCGGGCATTGTCTGCGGCAAATGCTTGTCTTTATTCTGTTTGTCAAGCGGCATTGAATGCGGTGGGCTATTCGACATCCTTGGGCTTTGTTCATACTGGCAAGCCTCTTTCTTTTGTCTATGATGTGGCTGATCTCTACAAGACTGAGACCACGATTCCAGCGGCATTTGAGGCGGCGGCTGAGATGGGTTTGGAGGTAGAGTCTAGAGCTAGGCAGCTTTGTCGGGAGAAGTTTGTTGAACAGAGATTGATGCAAAAGATCATTGGGGATGTGGACTCTATTTTGGGTCTAAAGTCTCTTAAAGAAGAAGCAGATCCTGTGGGGCATCTTTGGGATAACCAAGGAGGCTCTGTACATGGAGGCCGAAGCTATGGCGATCCACTTGATGAGCAGGAGAAAGGCTAATGGTGGTTTTTGTGCTGGAGAATGTTCCAGCTAGTTTGCGGGGGGATTTGAGTCGGTGGCTGTTTGAAGTCAGGGCCGGAGTCTTTGCGGGTCGCGTTTCAGCTCTGGTGCGGGATGAATTGTGGGCGATGGTGACGAGTCATCTGGGCAATGGTTCAGTCTTGATGCTCTACTCCACAAATTCTGAACGGGGCTTTTGGGCACGGAGTTTAGGGGATCCTTCCCGGCAGCTTGTAGACATAGAGGGGGTACTGCTGGTCAAAACCCACTGAAATTGGGGAAAATGGAAGAGTTGTCCCCACGCCTGTGGGGGTGAACCGCTCAGGATACGCCCGATGGGATACTGACGACATCCTTCTTTCTCAAAGTCATGCTCTTCCAACACAAACAGATGACTAGCTGACACTGGGATCTCATTGGCTTGCTTCCCGCCAGTAGCGTCATTCAGGCAAGGTTCATCAGCAACGTAGATACCATTGCCGAAAATCGAATTCCCCAGCAGCACCAGATGCACCACAAGCTGGCTCCCTAGGCCACAGGCTAGCAGAGGAGAGGATCCGCCAGTCGCCAATAGGCTGGACTAAAATAAGGACTCCGTCCCACTGTCGTGAAAGGACTAGATTGGGGGTCGAACCAGCCCCAACCAGCGACATCCAGCCACAAGGCTGCAACAGTGACTCAAATAGGGAAAACACCCGGGATCCTTATCCCGAGGGCGATACCCACGCTATGAAGGGGGTTGTAGTGGGATGGCTCAGGCGTGATTTGAACACGCGACCAAGGGCTTATGAGTCCCCTGCTCTACCACTGAGCTACTGAGCCAGATCAGCGCTTAACTAGGATAGCATCCTCCTATCCTGGGTGAATGCTGCAAATCACTAGAATCACCATATGGTCAGTTCCTTTCCTAGCCAGGCAGTCCCACACGAGAGGTAGATTCATCATGCCCTCTTGGCAACCTCTGCACCCTTCCAAGGTACCTTCGTCGGTCACTCCCCGCCCTCTTTTCTCCGCTCGCGGGATTCACAAAATCTACCCGATGGGGGAGGTCACCGTTCAGGCCCTGCGGGATGTGGAGCTGGATATCTATGAGGGAGAGTTTTTAGTGATCCTAGGGGCCTCTGGCAGCGGTAAATCCACCCTGTTGAATATCTTGGGGGGGCTGGATCTGCCCAGCCAAGGGGAGGTGTGGTTTTGGGACTGGGATCTCAGCCATGCAGATGATGCCGCCCTGACCCGCTATCGCCGCTACCACATCGGCTTTGTGTTTCAGTTCTACAACCTCATCCCCAGCCTAACCGCCCAAGAAAATATCGCCCTGGTGACGGAGTTGGCCCCGGATCCCATGGATCCCCGCGAGGCGTTGGAACGGGTGGGCTTGGGGGAGCGCTGCGATCACTTTCCGGCCCAGCTTTCGGGGGGCGAGCAGCAACGGGTGGCGATTGCCCGGGCCATCGCCAAGCGACCGGAGGTGCTGCTCTGTGATGAGCCGACAGGGGCACTGGATTTTGCCACCGGCAAACGGGTGCTGGAGGTACTGGAGAGCGTCAATCGGGAGTTTGGCACCACCGTTGCCGTGATCACCCACAATGCCGGTATCGCCGCCATGGCGGATCGGGTGATCACCATGCGCAGTGGCCAGATCACCCACATCGAGCGGAACACCCACAAGGCCCGTCCCAGCGAGTTGGAGTGGTAGAATGCTGCACCCCCTCGATCGCAAGCTGCTGCGGGATCTGCGCCAACTGTGGGGGCAGGTGACGGCCATTGTTCTGGTGGTGGGCTGCGGCATCGCCTGTTTTGTCTTGGCCCTGAGCGCCTATCAGTCGCTGGCCCTAACCCAGCAGACCTACTACGACCGCTACCAGTTTGCCGATGTCTTTGCGGAACTGAAGCGGGCACCGGATCGGTTACAGGCCCAAATCGCCGGGATCCCCGGGGTGCAGCAGGTACAAACGCGGGTGGTAGCAGATGTGACGCTGGATGTGCCGGGGTTAGCGGAACCAGCCACAGGACGACTCATTTCACTGCCCCCTGAGGATCAGCCCATGCTCAACCGTGTGTTTTTGCGGCGGGGTCGCTACCCGGATCCACAGCGGGGCGATGAGATTTTGGCCAGCGAGGCTTTTGCCGAGGCCAATGATTTAGAGCTGGGGGATCGAATTGGGGCGATCCTGAACGGTCGTTGGCAATCGCTGCAAATCGTGGGCTTGGCCCTCTCACCAGATTACATCTACGAGATTCGCGGAGCGGGGGATCTCTATCCTGATAACCGCCGCTTTGGGGTGCTGTGGATGGGAGAAGCGGCCCTCAGCACCGCCTTTAACCTGCAGGGGGCCTTTAATAGTGTTGCCCTGACGGTGATCCCCGGAGCTCCTGAGCAGGCGATCATTACCGAGCTGGATCGGCTGACGGATCCCTATGGGGGGCGGGGGGCCTACAGCCGTGAGAACCAGGTCTCCCACCGCATCATCAGCGACGAGATCCAAAGCCTGGAGGTGACGGCCACGATCTTGCCAACGATGTTTCTGGGCATTGCCGCCTTTTTGCTGCATGTGGTGCTCTCCCGCCTGATCAGCACCCAACGGGAGCAGATTGCCGTGCTCAAGGCGTTTGGCTACAGCAACTGGGGTATCGGCTTTCACTACTTGAAGTTGGTACTGGTGGTGGTGGCGGCAGGATCCCTGCTGGGGCTAGGGTTGGGCATGTGGCTGGGGCGGGGGCTGACCACCCTCTATGCCGACTTTTTTCGCTTTCCCATCCTCACTTATCGGGCCAGCCCGCAGGTGTTGATCTCAGCCTTGCTGGTGAGTGGAGGGGCGGCCCTAGTGGGGGGACTGTTGGCGGTGCAACGGGCGATCCGCTTGCCCCCGGCTGAGGCCATGCGCCCGGAGCCTCCCGCCAGTTTTCGGCCCACCTTGGTGGAGCGGCTGGGCTGGCAGCGGCTGTTTTCCCCAACAGGGCGGATTATTCTGCGCAACTTGGAGCGACGACCGATTCAGGCGGGCCTATCCATCATTGGGATCAGCTTTGCCGCCGCATTGCTGTTGATGGGGCTGTTTTTTCGGGATGCCATCACCTACCTGATGTCGGTGCAGTTTTTTCAGGTGCAGCGGGAGGATGTCACGGTCATTTTCAACGAGCCACGTCCGGCCCGCACCCGCTTTGAGCTGGCCCAACTGCCAGGGGTGTTGCGGGTGGAGGGGTTCCGCCTGGTGCCCGCCCAGTTGCGGCATGGGCAGTATCACCATCGTCTGGCCTTGACGGGGTTGCCCCAAGGGAGCCAATTGCGGCGGTTGTTGGATCGCAACCTCCGCCCTCAGACGGTGCCCCTAGAAGGGGTGCTGCTCACCGATCAACTGGCTGAGATGCTGCACATCCAGCCGGGGGAATGGCTACAGGTGGAGGTTCTCGAGGGATCCCGGCCCCAGCGAGAGGTGCAAGTGGTGGGCGTCGTCGATGAGTTTCTGGGCTTATCGGCCTATGTGGAGCTGGGATCCCTGAATCGCCTCATGCGGGAAGGGGAAACCTTGTCGGGGGCCTATCTGTCGATTGATGCGGCCCAGTCCCAGGCCCTCTACGACCGGCTCAAACAAATACCCGTCGTGGCGGGTGTATCGTTTCGGGAAACTCTGCTGGAGAGCTTTCGAGAGATCAGCGCCCGCAATATCCTGGTCATGACCGGCATCCTGTCACTATTTGCCGCCATCATCACCTTCAGCGTCGTCTACAATTCCGCCCGCATCGCCCTTTCGGAACGCAGCCGCGAGCTGGCTAGCCTGCGCATCATCGGCTTCAGCCGCCATGAGATCAGCGTCATTTTGCTCGGAGAACAAAGCTTGCTGGTGCTGGTGGGGATCCCCGTGGGCTGGCTGCTGGGCTTTGGCTTGAGTGCGTTCTTGGCCAAGGCCTATGTCTCGGAGTTGTACCGGATCCCATTGGTAATCCATCGGGCCACCTACACCACGGTGGGGCTAGTGGTTCTACTGGCTGCCGTCCTGTCCGGGATCGTGATCCACCGCCAACTGAATCGCCTAGATCTAATCGCGGTGCTGAAGACACGAGAGTAGCTCCCCAGTGCCTTCTGGCTTTGTTGCAACTATATTTCAATTCACAACTTTTTCTTAATAAGTGATTTCGATTCTTGAGAACCCATTTTACTTTGTTACATGTAGAGCGTTCCCATCAAAAAGCCTATGAGCCTCATTGCCCAAGTTATCGCTCAGTCAGATGCTGCTGAACGCTTCCTCAGCGGTGCTGAAATTGCCAAGTTAGAAGATTTCTTTAGCAAAGGTCAAATCCGGATCCGGGCTGCTCAAAAGTTGGCAGATAACGAGCAAAAAATTGTTCAGGAAGGTAGCAAACGCTTTTGGGCAAAATGTCCCAACACCCCCAGCAACAAAGGAAATCCTCAAAAAACAGCCCTGTGCCAGCGGGATCAGGGTTGGTACATTCGTCTAGTCAGCTACTGCGTTCTGGCGGGCAACGAAAAACCCTTAGACGATATCGGCCTGAATGGAATGCGTGAAATGTACCTGTCTCTAGGTGTACCTCTGCCGAACTTGCGGGTAGCGATGGGCTGCCTCAAGGATGTAGCTGCTGATGTCCTTTCTTCTGAGGAGATGGCCGTGACTGCTCCCTATTTTGAGCGTCTCGTCCGTGCTTTCTGAGTGGATGACTCAGTTCCTTGACAACTAGTCACACAGAAAAGCCCTTTCTTGAATTGCCTCATACAGTTAGTCCCCAAGGAAAACCCATGAAAGATACCATCACTTCCATCATCAACCCCGCTGATGAGAAGGGTTCTTACTTAGACGCTTCAGCATTGGATCAATTGAATCGCTACTTTCAGAGCGGCAACATGCGAGTCAAGGCAGCCAAAACCATCAGTTCCAGTGCCAGCAGCATCATCAGCAAAACCGTTGCCAACAGCTTGCTCTACGGAGATATCACCCTGCCTGGGGGCAACATGTACCCCACCCGTCGTTATGCTGCCTGTTTGCGGGATTTAACCTATTTCTTGCGCTATGCCACCTATGCCATGTTGGCTGCTGATGCCTCCATCCTGAATGAGCGGGTGCTGAATGGCCTCAAAGAAACCTACGTCACACTGGGGGTTCCTATCGACCGAGTGATTGAAGCGCTCAATGCCATGAAGGAGGTTCTAACAGACAGTGTTGGAACCGAGGCGGGTCAAGAAATGGGGGTGTATTTAGACCACATCATCGCTGGCTTGAGCTGAAGGTTTCCCCACTCTTGGTACCCCTCCTTGTCGGCTTATGGGAGGGGTCTTAACCCTCTCAGCAGGAATTGCCACCAAAGCAAGATTTCGAGAAGGGGCATCAGCGGCGATCTCCATCTATTCTCGATGGATGAAATCCAGGAGATAAGAACAAGAGCCAAAGAGAAAAGGACTTAACTATGAACGCTACAACTACACACCCTTCAGGCTATCCCTGGTGGGCGGGTAATGCTCGATTCGTTGACCTCTCCAATACTTTTATCGTGGCGCATGTGGCCCAAGCGGCCCTGATCATGGCCTGGGCGGGCGGCTTTACCTTGTTCGAAGTGGCCAAGTTTTCGCCCGATTTGCCGATGTACGAGCAGGGATTAATTTTGTTACCCCATCTGGCCACATTGGGATGGGGAGTTGGTGCTGCGGGCCAAATTGTCGATACGTTCCCCTTCGTTGCCATTGGTTGTATTCATCTCGTAGCGGCTGGGGTGCTGGCTGGGGGAGCTTACTTTCACCAGACCAAGCTGCCTCCCAACTTAGGTATGGAGTTTGGCAAAGCTGCCAAGTTTCACTTTGCTTGGGATGACGCCAAAACATTGGGGATGATTTTGGGACATCACCTGTTGATCTTGGGTTTAGGAGCCTTATTGTTAGTGGCCAAGGCCATGTTTTTGGGTGGGCTGTACGATGCCACGCTCGATCAGGTGCGGCTGGTGAGCCAACCCACGCTCAATTTTGCCACCCTTTTCGACTATCGCACCCATCTTTTTGATGTCAATAACCTAGAAGACTTAGTCGGCGGACATCTCTACGTTGCCGGCCTTCTGCTTTTAGGGGGTGCATGGCACATCCTCGTTCCACCTTTTGCGTGGGTCAAAGCCCGTTTTCTCTTCTCAGCAGACGGGATCCTCTCCTATTCTCTGTTTGGTATTGCCCTAGCCGGATTTGCGGCCTCCTACTACTGTGGGTTTAATAGTCTGGCCTATCCAGAGGTCTTTTATGGGCCAACATTGCAGCTCAAGTCCGCCTTCACGCCATTCTATTTTGATCCCACCCAAATGGAGCCGTGGGCCTATTCATCCCGAGTGTGGCTGGCCAACGCGCATTTCTATCTAGCTTTCTTTTTCCTACAGGGATCCCTGTGGCATTTTCAGCGGGCCATGGGCTTTGACTGGGCAAAGCTTTTTCAAGCCTGGCAACGGGGTTGGCAGGAAGCGGGGTTATCTCAGTTTGTTTATCAAACTGTGGTGGAGATCCATCCCCAGGCCACACCTGAGGTTTGCTACGAGCCAGCCTTTGCAACTCCAGCTCCTCTGGCTCCTCAGAGGGATCAAAACTACACCTACCAGCCCCCCCAGAGAAACTCTAGTTTGATTACACCTATTACACTGAATGGTGTGCAAAACACTCTTTATCAATTTGCCTATCATCCCAAATCCAGCCTGTTTTATGAGGTGCCGAGTACTTCTTCTCCCTTCAACAAAACACCGCTGCAGGTGGGATATGGATCCCCAAAAGCCCAAATCAATCACGGAGGACGTTCCCACTCTCTATCTACCACCATTTACGAATTGAGTAGGGCTCAGGTAAATTAGTCAGCCATCAATTCTACAGCCTTTTCCAGCGATATATACTACAGCCGATACAAACCAACCCTTTGTCCAAGAAAAATTGCTTCTTGACCTTGTATCGTACATGAAATCAGAAAAGGCTGTGATTGCGGGTATTTTTAGAAAACCCTCTCTAGAGAAAGCCAAGGCTTTCTCTTTTTTTCTTTTTTTGCAGAATATAGCCTTTTCCGACTTCACACAGGCCCTTGAGCTAGGTAAAAACCTGATGGAGCAAGGGATTGACTTGAATCTGCTGTATCAGATAACGAACGTTGGAAAAGGCTGTAAGGCCATTAAACGGGATCCGGAAGCACCTCTACCTTTAGAGTTGCGAACTTGAGGCAACAATTCGCAAATTCATGTCTGCTTGCCCCAAGACCCTACAGGCCCGATAATGTGTGCTTAACTTCGTTGACTGGCCCATGGCTCCTGTTTTTGTATTTTCGGCTACCCGCAGGTCGGAACGGAGTTTGACGAACACTATTCCGAATTGCCGTGCCCTAGCGCGCTCTTATTCACCATTCAGGAGGGGGATCCGTGGTTCAACGCCCAATTATTCTCGGCATTGTTGGCGATAGCGCTGCCGGGAAAACCACCCTCACCCGTGGCATCGCCCAAGTTTTGGGGGAAGAAAATGTCACCGTTATCTGCACCGACGACTACCATCGCTACGACCGTAAACAACGCGCCGAGCTGGGGATCACAGCCCTGCACCCTGATTGCAACTATCTGGATATTATGCAGCAGCATCTGACGCTGTTGCGCACCGGCCAACCGATCCTAAAGCCGATCTACAACCACAACACCGGCACCTTCGATCCCCCCGAATACATCAAGCCCAATAAATATGTGATTGTCGAAGGGTTGCTGGGCTATTCCACCCGTGGTATGCGAGATAGCTACGATGTCAGGGTTTACTTAGCCCCTCCCGAAGATCTACGAGCCCTCTGGAAAATTAAGCGGGATACCCGCAAGCGGGGCTACACCGAAGAACAAGTTCGAGAAGAGCTGCGCAAGCGGGAACCCGATTCAGAAGCCTTTATTCGCCCGCAACGGCAATGGGCGGATGTGGTAGTCAGCTTTTATCCCCCTCAAGAGGGATCCGACCAGGACGAATTGTTGTTGAATGTGCGCCTGGTGCTGCGCCCCACCATTCCACACCCGGATTTTTGGCAAATTCTCAACGCCGACAACAGCCACCTCGGATCCGCCATCCGACTTGACCTGGATCGGGATATGGGCAAACCGGTGGACGTATTGGGGATCGACGGCCATGCCACAGCCAGTCAAGTGGTAGAACTGGAGCGAATGCTCTGCAATGAAATTCCCTATTTAGGCAAGTTTTGCAGTCTAGATACCAACCCCAGCATTGGGAAATTGATTGGCACAACCGGTGAATTGCTGCAAAGTTATCCCCTTGCCCTGACCCAGTTGTTGATCACCTACCACATGCTCAAGGCCGCCAATATCTACCAGTAAACAAATAAAACTCACCGGCTCAAGAGATGCTCAAGCCCATAAACCAACCCCTTCAGCTCCAGCACCCTGCGAATGGCCAAAATCACCCCCGGCATAAAGGCAACTCGGTCAGTTGTATCGTGACGAAGGGTTAGAGTTTGTCCCATGCCGCCAAAGATTACTTCTTGGTGAGCCACTAGGCCCGGCAGGCGAATACTGTGAATGCGGATGTTGTGTTCAGGGATCCCTCCCCGAGAACCCGGAATTAATTCCTTCTCTTCCACTTGAGGAGGATTAAAGTCTTTCCCTAGTCGCCCCAGGAGTTGAGCCGTTTGGGATGCACTACCACTCGGGGCATCGGCTTTGCGGTTGTGGTGTAACTCGATAATTTCCACATGATCAAAATACTGCGCTGCTTGAACAGCCATCTGCTGTAGCAAAATCATGCCGATGGCGAAATTGGGCGCGATCACACAGCCTACACTAGATTTCTCAGCAAACTCCCGCAGCCGTTCCACTTGCTCCAGGCTTAAGCCTGTTGTCCCCACCACCGGACGCACCCCAAAGGCAATGGCTGAGCGAATGTTTTCAAACACCGAACGAGGATGGGTGAAATCCACCATCACACCACGGCCACTGCGTTGAGATAGCTTCAGGAGTTGCCCTGAAAGATCGTCTGTAATCTCCACCCCCAGGGATCCCAGACCCAGCACCTCACCAATATCAAAGCCAACCTGGGAGCGAGCTACCGCCCCTACCACGGCCATATCGGGAGTTTCGGCTACCGCCCGCACGACCTCTCGACCCATCTTCCCCAAAGCACCGACCACAAGAACTGGGATAGGAGAAGCCTCTGCTGCTGCATCGAGATTGACTAACTCTGTCATCCGTTGCCACCACTATCCAAACAATCCTTGAATGGGCCTAAGGGGGGATCCCAGTTTGAGATCACACCTCAATCCCGCTACAGTTTCACCTCAATATCCACACCTGCCGGTAGATCCAGCTTCATCAAGGCGTCGATGGTTTTGGAAGAAGGGGAGTAAATGTCGATAATCCGACGATGGGTACGGGTTTCAAAGTGCTCCCGAGAATCTTTATCGGTGTGGGGAGACCGCAACACACAGTAGATGCGACGACGAGTGGGTAACGGAATCGGGCCGACGGGCATCGCCTCGGTACGCCGGGCTGTATCCACGATTTTGTCGCAGGAAGTATCCAGCAAACGGTGATCGTAGGCTTTGAGGCGGATGCGGATCTTCTGTTGGGTCAGGGTAGCCATAGCTGGGAAGTGGTAGAAAGGGACTGGACAGACTGGACAAAAAGCGACAGGGATCGAGTCATTCTGGGGTGACCAGCAGCGCTCAATCCCTGCCGAAAGGAATCGGGTTTATTTCAAGATCTTGGAGACAACACCCGCTCCAACCGTGCGACCTCCCTCGCGGATGGCGAAGCGCATCCCTTGCTCAATGGCGATGGGCTGGATCAGCTCCACCGTCATCTTGATGCGATCACCGGGCATCACCATCTCCGGCTGGGAGCCATCGTCAGCAGTAAACGCGGCAATGGTACCGGTCACGTCGGTGGTACGCACGTAGAATTGGGGGCGATAGCCGGAGAAGAACGGCGTGTGACGACCACCCTCTTCTTTTTTGAGGATGTATACCTCAGACTCGAAGTTGGTGTGGGGGGTAATGGACTTGGGCTTAGCCAACACCATGCCGCGCTCGATGTCATCCTTCTGGATCCCGCGCAACAGCACACCAACGTTGTCCCCCGCCAGACCTTCGTCTAGCGTCTTCTGGAACATTTCCAACCCCGTGACAGTAGTAGAACGGGTATCGCCCAAGCCCACCAATTCCACCGTTTCGCCCACTTTCACCTTACCCCGCTCGATCCGGCCTGTAGCCACAGTACCCCGACCGGTGATAGAGAAAACATCTTCCACCGCCATCAGGAAGGGCTTATCCACATCTCGCTCTGGGGTAGGAATGTAGGAATCCACCGCATCCATCAACTCGTAGATTTTGTCTACCCAGGGATCTTCACCCCGCTGCGTCTTGGGAGCAGCAATCATTTTTTCCAGCGCTTTCAACGCGGATCCCTTCACAATGGGGATGTCATCGCCAGGGAAATCGTAGGTGGAGAGCAGCTCTCGCACCTCCAACTCCACCAATTCCAGCAACTCTTCATCATCCACCATGTCTTCCTTGTTCAAGAAGACCACCAAGCTGGGCACACCCACCTGACGAGCCAACAGGATGTGCTCCCGTGTTTGGGGCATGGGGCCATCCGCCGCAGACACCACCAAGATGCCACCGTCCATTTGGGCCGCACCCGTGATCATGTTCTTCACATAGTCGGCGTGGCCAGGGCAATCTACGTGGGCATAGTGACGATTGGCGGTTTGATACTCGACATGGGCAGTATTGATGGTAATACCGCGAGCCTTCTCTTCCGGCGCCGCATCAATCTCATCGTATTTTTTGGCTGTAGCCTGTCCCAACGCCGACAGAGTGCTGGTGATAGCGGCCGTCAGCGTGGTCTTGCCGTGGTCAACGTGACCGATGGTGCCAATGTTGACGTGGGGTTTGGTGCGTTCAAACTTAGCGCGTGCCATGAATCGTCACTTCCTTTTCAGTTAGCTACTCATTTCCTTTGTTTTTAGCAATGATGGTTTCGGCAATACTGCGAGGAACTTCCTCGTAGTGGCTGAATTCCATCGTGAAGGTGCCCCGCCCCTGGGTTTTGGAACGGATATCGGTGGCGTATCCAAACATCTCTGCCAAGGGAACCTTGGCATTGACCTTGGAAATACCGCCTTCCGTGTTCATCCCCTCCATCTGACCACGGCGGGAGTTGATGTCCCCAATCACATCGCCCACAAAGGCCTCAGGAACTTCTACTTCCACCTTCATCATCGGCTCCAGCAAGGCGGGGCTAGCTCTGCGGACGGCCTCCTTGAGAGCCATCGAACCGGCGATCTTAAAGGCCATTTCGTTGGAGTCCACCTCGTGGTAGGAACCATCCACCAAAGTGGCGCGCACATCGATGAGAGGATACCCGGCGATCACACCCGATTCACAGGCTTCCTTCATCCCCTGCTCAGCGGGCCCAACATACTCCTTGGGCACCACACCACCCACGATCTTGGAGACAAACTCAAACCCGGTTCCTGGTTCAGCCGGCTCCAGGTCAATGACCACATGACCATACTGGCCACGGCCACCACTTTGGCGGACAAATTTGCCCTCAACACGGCTGACCGGCTTGCGAACGGTTTCGCGGTAGGCCACCTGTGGATTGCCGACATTGGCCTCCACATTGAACTCCCGCAACATCCGATCCACCAGGATCTCTAGGTGCAGCTCGCCCATTCCGGAGATGATGGTTTGATTGGTTTCCTGATCCACCGCCACCCGGAAGGTGGGATCCTCTTTGGACAGAGATTGCAACGCTTTGGAGAGCTTGTCGATATCAGCCTTGGTCTTGGGCTCTACCGCCACCGAGATCACCGGCTCAGGGATATACAGAGATTCCAAGATCACCGGCGAGTTTTCGTCACAGAGAGTATCTCCGGTGGTGGTGTCCTTCAGGCCCAGCACCGCTCCCAGATCTCCAGCCCGCAGCTCATCCACATCCTGGCGCTCGTCCGCCTTAAGCACTACCAAGCGAGAAATGCGCTCTTTTTTGTTCTTGGTGGAGTTGAGAACGTAGGTGCCTTTGGCCAGCACACCGGAATAAACGCGAATGAAGGTGAGATCCCCATACTTGTCGCTCATCAACTTAAAGGCCAAAGCAGAGAAAGGCTCATCATCGCTGGCATGACGAGCTACCTCCGAGCCGTCCGGTAGCAACCCTTTAATGGCGGGAATATCGATGGGGGCGGGTAGGTAGTCAATCACTGCATCCAGCAGCATCTGCACGCCTTTATTTTTGAAAGCAGAGCCACACAGCATCGGCACAATTTGACCGCTAATCGTGCCTTTGCGCAAGCCAGCCATCAAATCGGCTTCGCTCAGGTCTTCTTCGGCGAAATACTTCTCCATCAGAGCTTCGTCGGTTTCTGCCACAGCTTCCACCAGCTTGGCGCGATACTCCGCCACCAGCTCTTTCATATCTTCCGGAATCGGGGCGGGACGAATGTCTTTGCCGATCTCATCCATGTAGATGCGGGCTTGCATCCGCACCAGATCGACAATACCCTGAAACCCATCTTCGGCCCCAATGGGCAATTGGATGGGGACTGCATTGGCCTTGAGACGATCCCGCAGTTGACCATAAACCTTAAGAAAATTGGCCCCCATGCGATCCATCTTGTTGACAAACGCGATCCGGGGCACGTTGTAGCGGTTGGCTTGCCGCCACACAGTTTCCGACTGGGGTTGCACACCGCCAACCGAGTCAAACACGGCAATCACCCCGTCCAGCACCCGCATGGAGCGCTCCACCTCAATGGTGAAATCCACGTGCCCAGGTGTATCGATGATGTTGATGGTGAATTCAGGCGCATCCGGTAAGGGCTGAGAGGGATCCTCGGGATTGCGTTTCACCCAGCGGGTGCTGATAGCAGCAGCAGTAATGGTGATGCCCCGTTCCCGTTCCTGAGCCATCCAATCGGTGACAGCGGTTCCATCGTGAACCTCGCCAATCTTATGCACCAGACCGGAATAGAAAAGAATCCGCTCCGTGGTCGTGGTTTTACCTGCATCGATATGGGCCGCGATCCCAATATTTCGGACTCGTTCCAGGGGAACTGTGCGTGCCACGTTGACCTCCCAATCCTCGTCGTCCTGCGACTCGGGCAAACTAAAAAAACCTTTACAATTCTAGTCGTTTTTGTCGAGCTCTCTCCATAGGCGGAGACAATGGAACAAAGTTTCTGAACAAAGTTCCCGCTGTCCTGCCCAAGTGGCCTCAATAGCGGTAGTGAGCAAAGGCTTTGTTGGCTTCTGCCATGCGATGCATCTCCTCCCGACGACGAATCGTGCTGCCGGTTTCGTTAGAAGCATCCAGCAATTCGTTGGCCAATTTGGCGGCCATGGTGCGCCCCGGGCGCGTGCGAGAGAAATTCACTAACCAGCGCAAGGCCAATGAAGTCCCGCGGTCTCCCCGTACTTCCACCGGCACTTGGTAGGTCGCTCCACCCACCCGGCGGGCTTTCACTTCCACCAAAGGGGTCGCGTTACGAACCGCATTTTCCACCAAGGGCAGCGGTTCTTGGCCGGTGCGTTCCTGCAGGATGGACATGGCATCGTAGAGGATATTGGCGGCCAAAGAGGCTTTGCCCCGCAGCATCAGCTTGCGGATCAACATAGTGACCAGCCGGCTTCCATATTTGGGATCCGGGGGGACATCGCGGTGGGAGGCACGGTTGCGGCGAGACATAGATAGTGTTGTAAGTCGGGGTACGAATAGGTTGGATATCTGTGGGGACTACTTCTTCTTGCCAGCAGGAGCTGCAGCCTGACCGGGCTTGGGCCGCTTTGCCCCGTACTTGGAGCGACCTTGTTTGCGGTCTTTTACCCCAGCCGCATCGAGGGTGCCACGAATAATGTGGTAGCGCACACCCGGCAGATCCTTAACCCGCCCACCGCGAATCATGACGACGGAGTGCTCCTGCAGGTTGTGGCCAATGCCAGGGATATAGGCGGTAACCTCGAACCCCGAGGTGAGACGAACCCGTGCCACCTTGCGCAGGGCTGAGTTGGGCTTCTTGGGAGTTGTCGTGTACACTCGGGTGCAAACCCCTCTGCGCTGAGGACAGGCCTTCAGAGCGGGGGATTTGGTCTTGCGAGTGGCGACACTGCGCTCCTCTCGAATTAGTTGCTGAATGGTGGGCATGGGTCAGCTCAGAAGGTCAGAACTCAAGTTAGTCGGCAGTATCAGATCCTAGCAAGGCGGGATCCCAGCGTCAACTTAGGGATCCTCATCCAGGCTTGTGGCTTGAATATCAATAGTCTGGGTCGAGGCAGGCTCAGCTCGGGCAGGGGACTTTGGCCGGGTTTGAGGTGAAAAGGGATCCCCGAGGGCCATTTGGGCCAGTTCCGACAGGAGCAGGCCCAATAAAACCAGATCGTCCATTTCCCCAACGATGGGCAGTACCGAAGGGATGAGATCAATGGGGCTGAGGAGATAGACCAAAATACCCAACAGAATCCAGGGGCGCAGGGAGGGGTTACGCAAGCCCAGTCGGAAACCTTGATACAGAAATGGGGTGGCGCGCATCGAGTTGAGGGGCTCTGTTGAGGGGAACAGATCGCTTGTCCTGACTTGTCCTGATCATAATCCTCCTGATTTCTCTTGTCGGTGGCGGTCTTGGCTAAGCTAAGGAACATCAGCAGCCATTGGGGAGCCTGCTATGGGATGGCTGGATTGGTGGATTATGCCTCCTTGTCCGCTCTGCCAGCGCTCTACCAAAAACGTGTTTTGCCAGGATTGCCAGAACCAATTGCAGGCGGATCGGATTTCCGCTTGGCCGATCACCACGACACCCTGGCCCCTTTATGCCTGGGGGATCCATCGCGGCGGGTTACGCAGAGCGATTTATCAACTGAAATACGAGGGACAACGGCGGATTGGATCAGTTCTGGGGGAATGGCTGGGATCCCGTTGGCGGGAACACAACCGGCAGCGACAACCCTACACAGTCCTACCGATCCCTCTCCATCGGGAGCGACTGCGGCAACGGGGCTACAACCAAGCGGCTCTGATTAGCCAAGCCTTTTGTGAGCAGACGGGGTTGCGCCATCTTCCTCAGGGGTTGGTACGGGTGCGAGCCACGGTGGCTCAACACGAGCTCGACCCGCTGCAGCGACAAGAGAATCTAGCCGGAGCCTTTGCCCTGAGACGTACTCCTGCCACACCTGTGCTGCTGGTGGATGACATTTACACCACCGGCTCCACTATCCGCGCGGCCCAGCAGGTGCTAGCTACCGCCGGGATCCCTGTAGCAGGAGTGATCGTCGTCGCCCAAACCCCAAAGGCTGTTCACCCGGCCTTGCCTATTCCGCCCCCACCAAATTAAAGGCAGTAACGAACATAAAGTCGCAAAACTCACGCACCAAGTTGGGATCCCGCCAGCCTTGACGAGTTTCTTCCCGCAGCACTTCCAGGGCCTGTTCAACACTTAGGGCCGTTTTATAAGGACGCGAGGAGGTAAGGGCATCGTAAATATCAATCACCTGAAAAACGCGGGCCAACAGAGGGATTTCCTCCCCTGCCAGATGATCCGGATAACCACTGCCATCCCAGCGCTCATGGTGATGGCGAATAATGGGCAGCACATCCTGCATGGTGCGCAAGCCCTGGCATATTTCTTCCCCGATCAACACATGGGACTTCATGATTTCCCACTCTTCAGGGGTGTGTTTGCCCTGTTTGCCCAAAATCGCATCCGGGATCCCAACTTTGCCAATATCGTGCAGGTAACCGCCCCAGCGGAGCGCCTTGATTTGCTGACGGGGTAAGCCTAAATAACGACCAAATTGTTCCCCCATCGCCACCAACCGTTCACAATGGTCACCAGTGGTGGGATCCCGGCTTTCCACAGCACGGGCAATGCCGAACAACACCTTAGCAGCATGATCCAAATCTTCGTTCAGGCGCTTTTGATGAATGGAGGAACGTACCCGTGCTAGCAGCTCCACTTGGTCAAAAGGCTTGGTCAAAATGTCATCAGCCCCCACCCGCATCCCCTTAACGCGATTGGAGCGATCCGTCAGGGCGGTGATCAAAACAACGGGAATTAAGCGGGTCAGATCGTTGGCTTTCAATTGCCGACAGACATCAAATCCATTGATATCCGGCATCAACACATCCAGCAATACCAAGTCCGGCTGCAGTTGCTCTACAGCTTCCAGAGCATCTTCGCCATTAATGGCCTCGCTGACTCTGAAGTGGGCTGAGCGCAAGAGTTCACTAATGTAAAGACGGCTGCTAGCTTGGTCATCGACCACCAAAACATGATCCGACTCCACTAGCTTCAGGTTCGGGCGCGGAAAAGGAGTGTGGGTCACACGAGAATCCATGGCAGCCAAGTCCAGTCTACAGTGAGTTTTGCCAGTTGGACTGCGCAAGCATCCAGAACTTCAACCCGAACCCCCAAAGGCGAGATGTCGAAGGATAGAGTCAGATGTTGTCATTCAAACTCAACTTGTGGCTACACTCTATACCAAGACTCCATGGCCTGCACACCGCAACTTTGCTGAACTTATTGCGCTCTTTGGAGGGCAGCCTGATGGGGATCCACATTCAGAAACACGGTGGAATTTCCTTCTACACGGATAATCCGCAAAGGCGGCGCAGAGCCGGTCGGGTTTTGAATGCGCTCCTGTAGGGTTTCGTAAAACAGTAGATCCGCCAGTTGCGCATTTTGGGCTGCCGCTTGCCCTTTCAATTCAATAGCCCGCTGGTTGGCCGCCGCCAAGATCAACAGCCGTTCCGTCTCTTTCTCCTGAATTTGGGCTCGTACAGCTGCCGTTTGTGCCGTAATCGAGGCCACCTGCTTACGCTCAATAGAATCCTTCAGAGCTTCTGGAAAATCAGGATTACCCAGGAACACGCCATCCACCTGCAGCAGGAAAAGGGTTTGGCCGTCCCGCTTTAGGGTAGGCATTTCCTGCCGGATCAGAGCCAAGGCTTGTTGTTCGATAGCGGCTCGCTGGCTTTTGCGGTAGAAATCTTCTGAATCGAAAGATGCAGAGATATCCCGAATTTTGGAGCGCACCACGGGCACCACCACTGTGGATAGGTAATTTTCGCCGATATTGGCGTGCAATTCGTCCAAAGTGGCAGGGTTGGGCTTGAGGGCAATAGCCACATCAAGGGCAAAGGCTTGCCCGTCGGCAGTGTTGACGGTGATTGCGTTGCTAATGGCGTTGGCAGAGGCAGGATTATCGGTAAATTCCCAGACGCGGGTGAGCACACTGTAGGTGATCGGGGTATCGATGCCAGGCACCACAAAAATCACCCCGGGTAATTCCACCCGTCCTTCTTGTAGGCCGGAAAAGGTGTTAAACACAACCGTGGCATGTCCAGGTGGAGTAACATATAGACAGGAACGACCTATCCCCAAAGCCGCCAAGATGGCGATCCCTCCGGCCATCAGCCAACCCGTCCTACTCGGTTCTGCTTCTTCTCTTCTAGGCATTATGGGGGCTCCTGGCGCAGCGTTTGTGAGAAGGAATACTAGAGAATAGGTGGGGTAGGGGAGAATTTGGTGAATTGGAGCGAACTTATTGGGTCACCAAAGTTTCCAGCCGTGATCCGAGCACAGAGGCTTTCACCACCTCCAAATACTGAGGATTTTGGGTGAGAGCCCGTGCTTTGGCCTGCAATTGTCCTGCTTCTGCTTCCGCTTGAGAAATAACAGTGCGCGCATCTTGGCGGGCCTGCTCGATCTCAAATTGCTTCTGGGCGAGGCGATTTTCGGCAATGGTCTTCCCCTCAATGGCGGCCACAAAATCAGGATCGAAATCCACATCCCGCAGCAGCAGATCCAAAACTTCGATGCCGTATTCCCGCAGTAAAGTGGCCACCTGCTCACGAATTTGCCCCTGCAGCATCGGACGCTGGGTGGAGTAAAGGGCTTGGGCGGAAAACCCGGCAGTCTCGTTGATGATCACAGAACGCACAATCGGAGCGATGCGATCTAGGTAGCCTTCGCCCAGTTGGGTATAAACCTTGGGGGCATCGAGAATGCGAAATTGCAAGGTCGCCTCAACCCGAATTTGTTGCCCATCTTGGGAGAGCGCCACCAAGCGAGGAGCATAGGCCGTCTGATCCCCGTCTTTCCAGGTCAGGGTTTGGGTTTTCACATCGAAAATCAGTGTGCGAGAGACGAAGGGAGGCACCCAATGCAAACCTGGCTGTAAAGCTGTTTGGCTCACCCCACCAAACCAGGTGAACACCACCAAGTTTTCTCCGTTGCCCACCAATCGCAAGGGCCTGCCCATCCCCACCAGGAGCAGCACTGCTCCGGCGAAGGTAGCCTGGGGCAACCAGCGACCCACTCCCATTTCATGACCCCTAAGCATATGCCGCCATTCTGACGGATAGGTTGGGACAAGACCAGAAAATCGCTGCCATCTTTTAAGCTTGATGCCACTAGGGATCCCTGCCCAGTCCGCCCCTCCCGCAAGCCAGTATTCTCAATGCATTCACATCAAGTATTCACAAAAGATCACTTCATACTTCGCAAAGACCCTTGGCGAATGCCCTCAAAACAGAAGAAGATTAAGACATCCTAAAGATTTGGGTTGCCGTTCATGCTATCTATCCCCGATTACGAGCGGCGGGATGTCCAAGTGCCCCAGTCCTGCATCGCTATCGCAGCCCAGGCATTAATCCGGCAGGGGGTATCGGTGCGCTGGTCTGAAGAAGGCCTATCCGCTTTGATCCGTCTGGGATCCAAGGGATCCGCCGACCGTGCCGCCCTTTTGCTGGTGGAGATGAACCTTGCTGGCCAGCCCCAAGAGCTGAAGAACTGGCTGGAGATGTGCTGGCAACTGCCCGCCTACCCCAGACAAGCCCTGCAAGTGTAAGGGATCCCGGTTGGGCGCGAAGATGGGTTTGGCCTTTTCCCTATTGGATTGTGCGCTCTCGGGATCTTTTGCAGCATTACCGCCGCCTGTGCGGTCAAACTTTGACAGTTGTTGATGTAGAGACCACGGGATCCTGTGTGCCTGGGCAGCGGGTGATCGAGATTTCCCTCCTCAAGGCCAGCTTAGAGCAAGGGATCCTCGACCATCGGGCTTGGTTGTTGGATCCGGGCGTTCCGATCCCGCCTGCGATTGTGCGCTTGACCGGCATTACCTCCGAGATGGTAGCCCAAGGATCCGACCCGGCAGTGGTTTGGCCGGAAATTCAAGCAGATCTGGAGTCTGGGACGCTGACAGCCCACAATCTGGCTTTTGACTACGGCTTTTTACAAATGGAATATGGGCGGTTAGGGATCCGATTTGCCCGACCGAAAACGGAGCAACTGTGCACGGTGCAGTTGGCGAGGCTGTTGCTGCCCGATTTGCCCTCCCGCAGTTTGCCCGCGTTGGTGGAGCATTTCCAATTTCAGTTGGAGGGGCCCCTGGTGGCGGGGGGGAAGCGCTCCCACCGAGCAGCAGCAGATACCCTAGCCTGTTGGCTGTTGGCGGAGCGGCTGTTGCAGCAGGTGTGTTGTGAGCCAGAAGAACAGGTGTTGGCTCGTTTTGGGCGGCAGTGGATCCCGCTGGGCCAGGCAGCCCAAATCCTGGAATGTTCTGCCCGTCAAGCCCGCGCTCAGATGGAAAATGCAGGACTCATGGCCCGCACCAGTCGCAGTGGCGCTTATCTGTACCGTCGGGACGAGGTGGAAGCATTGGCGGAGAGAAACCTGTCAGTTCAAGTGATGGAGTGAGGGCGTGGGCCTATTAAGGTGATTAAGACGGGATCCCGTTTTGGACATTCTCTGCAAAATGAAACCTTGACTTTTACACAACTGCTGGAATACCTTTGGTAAGAGTAGTAAAAAAGCCAGCATGGCAATAGCTTCTATCTGAATCCTGTTTGAATCCATGATGTATTTTGCCGCCCCGATTTCTTCCACACAGTTGCAAAGCCAAACCCTGTTGGTTCTGCTGCTGGGGCTGCGACTGCGCCTTGGGCGCTAATATTCTTTATCCCTCCAACCCTACTGCCTTGGCTGCTCATCCCTGAGTTGCCTGGTTTCTCTAATAGGCAGGGCTTGCCCCTGGCTATCTAGCTTGCGCTATTCCGGCCTGTTTCTGCTGTCTGAAGATTATTTTTGGTTGACAGATTTTGGTTTAACAACGCCAATCGTTCTGATCAACGATCTCTGCTTAACACTGCCAATCCATCCAACTCAATTCCTTCCATTGCTCTGTAATCAGGGCTTGTTTTTGCTGCTCACCCATTTCATCAGTTCAATCTTTTGAGGTGTTAGCTATGGTTATGCTTGCGGATCCCAATGTCAAATATCGTCCTTTTTCACCGATTCACTTGCCAGATCGCACCTGGCCCAATCGGGTGATCTGCAAACCCCCCATTTGGATGAGTACCGATCTGCGGGATGGGAACCAGGCTTTGGTGGAGCCTATGAATGGGATCCGTAAACTGCGCATGTTTGAGTTACTGGTGCAGATCGGGTTTAAACAGATCGAAGTGGCGTTTCCGGCGGCTTCCCAAACAGATTTTGACTTTGTGCGTACCCTCATCGAAGAGGATCGGATCCCAGAGGATGTCACCATCGAGGTGCTCACCCCAGCGCGTGAAGATCTCATTCGACGCACCTTAGAATCTTTGCGAGGCGTGAAGCGAGCCACTGTTCATCTTTACAATGCCACTGCACCGGAGTTTCGCCGCGTGGTGTTTGGGTTAAATCGGCAGGGCACCATCGACTTGGCGGTGCGAGGGGTACACCTCATCCAAGAATTGACGGCCCAACAACCCGAAACCGAGTGGTTTTTAGAGTATTCTCCGGAAGCTTTCACAGGTACAGAATTGGACTTTGCCAAGGCCATTTGTGATGCTGTTACCGATACTTGGCAGCCGACACCCGAGCATCAATTAATCCTCAACTTGCCCGCTACGGTTGAGCTGGCCACCCCCAATGTGTATGCTGACCAGATCGAGTGGATGGGCCGCTACCTAAACCATCGAGAGTGCATTGTGTTGAGCGTGCATCCTCACAACGACCGAGGGACAGGGATCGCTGCTGCGGAGTTGGCCTTGATGGCGGGGGCAGAACGGGTGGAAGGCTGCTTGTTTGGCCATGGAGAACGCACAGGCAATGTGGATTTGGTGACGTTGGCATTGAATCTGTACAGCCAAGGGATCCATCCCGGTCTTGACCTGTCGGATTTGGATGAGATTCGCCGCTGTGTGGAGGAATGTACCCAATTACCCGTTGGGCCACGCCACCCCTATGCTGGGGATTTGGTGTTCACAGCTTTTTCGGGATCCCATCAGGATGCGATTAAGAAAGGCTTTGCAGCCCAAGAGCCTCAGGGTCTCTGGCAAGTCCCCTACCTACCTTTGGATCCGGCGGACGTCGGTCGTAGCTACGATGCGGTGATTCGGGTGAACAGCCAGTCGGGCAAGGGGGGGGTGGCTTTTTTGCTGGAACGAGCTGAGGGCCTCAAGTTGCCGCGTCGGTTACAAATTGAGTTCAGCCAACGGGTACAACAGGTAACCGATGCCACGGGCCGAGAACTTTCGGCTGCGCAAATTGCCGCTTTGTTTCACCAGATTTACCTGGAAAGACAGGATCCCTTTACCTATCTTGGCCATCAGATTCGTACTCAGCTTGAGATGCCCCAGGCTCTAGGTCACAAGGATCCCCAACAGGTGGAGGTACAGGTGATGGTGCGGCAAGTGGGAGAGCTACGCCAGTTTTTGGGGAGAGGCAATGGCCCTATCGACGCTTTGGTGAACGGGATCAACGCCGGAATCCCAGACTCCATCCAGGTGATCGACTACCAAGAGCATGCCATCGGTACCGGGGCAGATAGTCGAGCCGCCGCCTATATTCAACTGCGTTGGCCGGATGGATCCCTGCGATATGGGGTAGGAATAGATGCCAATATTGTCGCGGCTTCTTTTAAGGCGATCTTCTCGGGGTTGAACCAAGCCTACGGCCCAGAGCAGACGGCTGATCCTAAGACTCGATCCCTGGTGCTGGCTTGAGGAGCTGAAGACAAGAAAGTCACCCAGCCCAAAACCCTGTGAAGACCGTAGGATGGGGAGGACTGTGTGGAAGGAAGTGCTTTTTGTGAACGAAGCGGATATCACCCTGGCGGTACAAGCCCAGTACGAGACTTTCCCCTATCCTCCTGTCCCCTACGATCAGCCTTTTCAGGGCTTCTCCAGTCTGGGCAGCTATACCTTGGCCCAGTATGCCCGCACCCGCCTCTTAAAAGAGCCCACAGGAGCCAAGTTTTTGGTGGGGGGATGTGGCACAGGCTATGAGGTACATGGCATTGCCGCCAGTAATCCTGGCTACGCCTCGGTGGTGGGAATCGATATCAGCCGCCCTTCTTTAAAAATTGCCCAGCAGCGCATCAAGCATCACGGCCTGAGCCACTGCTCTGTGCAGTACGGGGATCTGTTGGATCCCTCCACCTGGCCTGAAGGCAGCTTCGACATGATCAGCTCCTATGGGGTGATTCACCATACGGCGGATCCCCTCAAGGCTTTGGGCAATTTGGTGTCGCGGCTAGCCCCCGATGGGGTGATCGCCTTGATGCTTTACAACCGCTCAGGACGCTGGCACCTGTATCGCATTCGTAAGGCTTTAGAACTGCTGGGCATTACCCCGCCCGCCACTCCAGAAAAGATTGCCTTTGTACGACAGTTGTTGAACGGAGCCAATCCCAATTCTCTTTTGGCTAAGCACGCCACTGCTAATAAAGAATACTATTTACAGGATGAGAACATAGTCGATAATTTCTTCCACGTCAACGATATTCCCTTTGATATTGGGGAAATTCCTGGTTTTGTAGCTCAAGTGGGTTTGGAGTTTATCGATGTTGCCCCGCATCGAGATGATTGGAATGCTAAGCCTTTGGTAGCTTCTACCCATCCTGAGTTTCATCGACGGTATGAAACTCTTTCTCGCATTGAACAACTTCAGGTGATTGAGTGTTTGGAACCTCTATACCACACGCAAAATTTGTTCTGGTGTTGCCATCAAGGCAAGAAAATTGCTGCCTGGGATCCCTTTACTGCTGAGTTTTTTAAAGGATTCCGTTGGCAATTGAATCCAATGTTTGTCCAGCATGGCAGCGTGCGCTATTTGGATCAAAAGGTACCCTTCTCGGAGCTGTTGAGCAAACTTGACCCAGCGCGGATCCCCACTCAAAAGATGGATATTTTCTGGCAAATTGCTCAGATCCCCGGCAAGGTTATGACTTCGAGCCGTTATCAAGTGCTGGATCTGTTGTTGCCGTTGGCTCAACAGGCGCGTTCCGGCGCTGAGATTCTGGTTGATCAAGAAGACAGAGCCGATCACGTCCTCAACCTATTCCGACAATGGGAGGTGGATCGATTGGTTTTAAGGGTGGAATAAATTGGGCGCTTGGGTTGCTCCTGTCAGCCTTTTCAGGGATCCCGTGGATCAAGAGCATCCCGCAGGCCGTCCCCTAGCAAGTTAAAAGATAAAGAACTGAGAACTATCATCAAGGTGGGAGCCAGCACCAGCCAAGGTTTCAGGATGATCACGGAAGCATTGGTGGCCAGGGAGAGCATATTGCCCCAGGAGGCATCCGGTTGTTGGATCCCCAACCCAATCAGGCTCAATACCGATTCCGCCACAATGTAGCCTGGAACCGCCAAAGTAGCAGAGATTACCACATATGTTGCCGTTTGAGGCAGAATATGGCGCACCATCAAATACAGGGATCCCGCCCCTGCCACCCGTGATGCCTGCACAAAATCTCGATCCCGCAACGACAGCACCTGCCCGCGAATCACCCTGGCCAAGCCCGCCCAACCGACGAACGAGACGATCACCACAATCACCAGAAAACGTTCCGCATTGCTAAAAGGTAGACCTGTCAGTGGGTTCAGTTGCAATACCGCCGCCAAGGATACCAACAGGTAAAGAGTGGGAATTGACATCAATACTTCTGCCAGCCGCATCAGGAGCATATCCACCCAGCCGCCGAAATAACCGGATATCGCCCCCACCAAAAGACCAATAGTGAAAGAAATTCCAATACCCACCAGGCCGATGAACAGGCTGACTCGTCCGCCGTAAATTAGACGGCTGAAATAATCGCGGCCTTGGTCATCGGTGCCCAGCAGGTTCAACCGACCCACCCGTAGATCTTCTGCTTCTGGGGATCCCTCTGGTGAATCTGGGTCGGGGCGCAGTGCAACGGTTCCGAATAAGTGGCGATTAGACGGGATCAGGCCCAACCAACGGTAGGGAGTACCCTCCACAAAAAAGCGGATCCCCGCCGGACGGCTAGTGTCGATGTAGAGTGTCCGTTCCCCTGTTTGTAAATCCACCGGCCCCTGTCGTGTCGGATAGACATGAGGCCCCAGCCAGGTACCCGAGGGATCCTGAAGGTGAATGGCAGTTGGGGGCAATAGGGATCCCTGGGTTTGGGATTGTAAGGGGCTATAGGGGGCAACAAACTCAGCAAAAATGGCGCAGGTGTAGAAGAGCAAAAGGATCAAGGCTCCGATTTGGGCCCATCGATTTTGGCGAAGCCGTTTCCACCACTGCATGAGGCGAGGATCCCGTGAGCGCTGCTGGCCAGCACGAAACTGGTCTTTACTGTAGCTGAAGTGTAGCCAAAATTGAGAAGCCCTTCTAACCTGCCAAAGAATAACTGGGGCTGTAGAGAGCCATCATTTCCATCCGTGCGGCGGTGATCGTCTGCGGCAGCACCCCCACCAGACGGGCCAGGATATCATCCGGCAACTGGCTGACCAAATCGGTGGAGAAAAACTCTTCTAAACTAAACAGCAACACTCGTGCCCGCTGAGTTGGGAGAGGGTTATCCGTAATTTGTTGTAACCAGCGCATCCAGTGCAGCCGCTTGGAATAAGCATTTTGCCGTTCCTGATGATTTTGCGGATGCAGTAACGCCACATCTCCAATGGGTAGAACAGTCCCAGATTCTATATCCAATGGCCCTCCGACCGCCGCACCTGGCCCAGCAAACTCAGCATGAAAGGTTTTGCAGATGATCAGGGCATTGTGCCGCTGCGGATCGAGCATCAGCAGTTGTCCACTACTGAGGCTACGAGTTAACTGCCCTGGCTCAACCCGCTTAACCAGGCTGTGGTTGGGAGAAGGTTCGCTCATAGTGTTTAGGATATCTCAGCCCTCCCCCTCTTTACATGAAATCTTTAAAGTTCAGAGGAGCTGCTTAATGCGATCTTCATGCAAGAAAGAACCGGACTTAATTTCTTGTCCTTTTATCCTACGGATTGGCTATAGAGTTGCTGCAAAATCCTCGCCAACTGTATAGATTCTTACGTCTCCAGCTTCGCAGCGGCCAATGTGGCTGGCTTGGGGATATCCGGCAAGATGTAGTTCCTGGAGTAAAGCTGGGGTAAAGCTGGGATCCACCGCCAGCAATAAGCCCCCGCTGGTTTGGGGATCCGCCAGCAACAACTGCTGCCATTCGGCAAGAGATTCTGCCTGCACACCTTCATAACCTTGCCAATTGCGACGAGCAGCTCCCGGAAAGATCCCAGCTTTCGCTAAGGGGATGGCTTCCGCCAAACAAGGAACAGCGGACAGATCCAACCTCGCCCCCACACCCGAGCCGCGACAGACTTCCAGCAAATGTCCCAGTAGACCAAACCCTGTTACATCCGTCATGGCGTGGACTTGCGGTCGCTGTGCCATTTGGGAGCCGATGCGATTCAGTTGGGTCATCACCTGCAACACCTGCCCATAGCCTGCAGCGCTGAGTTTGCCTTTTTTCAGGGCTGTGGTCATGACGCCGATCCCAAGGGGCTTGGTCAAGATCAGGTCGTCCCCTGGTTGGGCGGTGGCATTGCGGCGAATGTGGTCGGGATGGGCCAAGCCTGCTGCAACCAAACCAAAGATCGGCTCAGGAGAATCGATGGAGTGTCCTCCCGCCAACGGGATCCCGGCCTCCTGGCAGACGTTCATTCCCCCAGCCATGATCCCTTGAATCGCCTCCATCGGCAGGCTGTTGATCGGCATGCCTAAAACTGCCAGAGCCAGAATCGGTGTCCCCCCCATCGCATACACATCCGAAAGGGCATTGGTGGCAGCAATGCGGCCAAAATCCACCGGATCATCGACAATCGGCATGAAAAAATCCGTGGTCAAGATCAGGGCCTGGGTGTCGTTCAGCTGATAAACCGCAGCATCATCGCTGGTTTCGGATCCCACCAGTAGCGCCGGGTTGGGGGCCAAAAAAGGCATGCCTTTAAGAATCTGTTGCAACTGAGCCGGAGCAATTTTGCAACCGCAGCCGCCACCGTGGGAGTACTGGGTAAGGCGAATTGGGGCATTCATAGAGATTCTAAAAAAAGGGCTGTCTCTACTCTAGTGAGCTTGGCCGGCTGACTGGGGGTTCGCAAGCTGGGTTATAGCTTTTTCCAGCGTTCTCTGATACAGCAGATTCAGGTCAATCTCTTGCTCTATAAGGTTTTTTGCCGAGCTCAAAGGCCTGCGTGAAGTCGGAAAAGGCTTTAATGTTGAAGGGGATCCCACTATCTATAGCGTTGACATGACCTTTGTTCCCTTGCACTTGCACAGCGAATACAGCCTGCTGGACGGGGCTAGTCAGTTACCCCGCTTGATTGATGAGGTGGCGGCAATGGGCTTACCCGGTCTTGCCCTCACCGACCATGGCGTCATGTACGGGGCACTGGAGCTGCTGAAACTGTGTAAAGGAAAGGGGATCACCCCGATCATCGGCAATGAGATGTATGTGATCAACGGCGACATCAGTGACAAAAATCGCAAATATCCGCGCTACCACCAAATTGTCTTGGCCAAAAATACTCAAGGCTATAAAAACCTGGTTAAATTGACCACCATTTCTCATCTGCAAGGCACCCAGGGCAAAGGAATTTTTTCTCGTCCCTGTATCAACAAAGAGTATCTGCTGCAATACAAAGAAGGACTAATTGTCACCAGTGGCTGCTTGGCAGGGGAAGTGCCGCAAGCAATTTTGCAACGAAGACCGGAAATTGCCCGTGAAATTGCCGCCTGGTATCAGAAACAATTTGGGGAGGATTACTATATTGAACTTCAGGATCACGGATCCCAAGAGGATCGCTTTGTCAATGTGCAATTGGTGCGCATTGCTCGCGAATTGGGGATCCCGCTCATTCTCACCAACGATAGCCATTTCATCTCCTGCTTGGATGTGGAAGCCCACGATGCGCTTCTTTGTATTCAAACCGGAAAATCCATCACCGAAAGTAACCGGCTTCGTTACAGCGGTACAGAATATTTGAAAAGTCCAGAAGAAATGCGCCGGTTGTGTCGAGATCACCTGGAGCAAGCTATCATCGATGAGGCGATAGCCAATACCTTGAAGGTGATGGAAAAAGTCCAAAGTTATGACCTATTTGGGGAAATGCGCATTCCCGACTATCCCATTCCGGAAGGGCATTCCGCTGATAGCTACCTGACCGAATTAGCCTGGCAAGGATTGCAACAGCGCACAGGAGCTGAACAGCCAGATCAAATTCCCAAAGATTATCAGGAACGACTGCGCTTCGAGCTAGACATTATTCAGCAAAAGGGATTTTCTACCTATTTCTTAGTAGTTTGGGACTACATTCGCTATGCCCGCGAGCAAGGGATCCCGGTAGGGCCGGGACGAGGTTCGGCGGCGGGATCCCTAGTAGCCTATGTCCTAAGGATTACCAACATTGATCCCGTCAAATATGGGTTGCTTTTTGAGCGTTTTTTGAACCCAGAACGGAAGTCAATGCCAGATATTGATACCGATTTTTGCATTGAACGGCGCGGAGAATTGATCGACTATGTCACCCGAAAATATGGACAGGAGCGCGTAGCCCAGATCATCACCTTTAACCGCATGACCTCTAAAGCTATTCTCAAAGATGTGGGTCGGGTCTTGGATATTCCCTATGCAGAAGCAGATAAAATGGCGAAGTTGATCCCGGTTTCTCGGGGTAAACCTGCCAAGCTTAAGGAAATGATCAGTGAGAATACTCCCGCTCCAGAGTTTAAAGAAAAATATGAGAAGGATCCCACAACCCATCGCTGGATTGAGCTAGCACGCCTGCTGGAGGGTACCAACAAGACCTTTGGGGTTCATGCTGCTGGGGTCGTCATTGCCAAGGATCCCTTGGATGAGATTGTACCATTGCAGTACAACAATGAAGGCCAAATCATCACTCAGTATTCAATGGAAGATATCGAGTCCTTGGGTCTGTTGAAAATGGACTTTTTGGGGTTGCGTAACCTGACGATGATTCAGAGATCTGTAGAACTGATACGAGAACATGATCGTGTAGATCTGGATCTGGATAACTTGCCCCTAGACGATGAGAAAACCTACCAAATTTTAGAAAAAGGCGAGCTGGAGGGGATCTTCCAATTGGAGTCGTCAGGTATGAAACAGGTAGTTCGAGATCTCAAGCCTTCCAACCTAGAGGATATTTCCTCAGTATTGGCCTTGTATCGGCCCGGCCCCTTGGACACGGGCATGATTCCGGACTTTATCGATCGTAAACATGGGCGCAAACCGGTCACTTATGCTCATGATCTCCTAAAACCCATTCTTCAAGATACCTATGGGGCGATTCTTTACCAAGAACAGATCATGCGGATTGCTCAGGATATGGCTGGGTATACCTTAGGCCAAGCAGATCTGCTGCGGCGGGCAATGGGAAAAAAGAAAGTTTCCGAGATGGAGAAACATCGTGAGCAATTTGTACAGGGCGCTGCCGAGCGGGGTGTTAGCAAATCAGTGGCTACAGAGTTGTTTGATCAAATGGTTGCCTTTGCGGAGTATTGCTTTAATAAATCTCATTCTACAGCCTATGGTCTTGTAACCTTCCAAACTGCTTATCTTAAGGCTAACTACCCCACAGAATACATGGCAGCTTTGCTCTCATCGGTGGGAGGAGATCAAGATAAAGTCCAACGATATATTACCTACTGTCTATCGATTGGAATCCAAATTCAGCCACCGGACATCAACCGCTCCGGCCTAGACTTCACCCCCCAAGGAACCAGTATTTTGTTTGGCTTGGGAGCTGTCAAAAATGTTGGGGAGGGTGCTATTCAAAACATTCTGATTACACGTCAGGTGGAAGGCCCTTTTGCCTCTCTGGCCAACTTCTGTGAGCGAGTCGATCTGCGCACCGTTAACCGACGTGCTATAGAAGCTTTGATTCATGCGGGTGCATTCGATCAAATTTCCCCTAACCGTAAACAGTTGATTGCAGATTTAGATCCAATCCTAAGTTGGGCAGCAGACAGAGCTAAATCTAGAGCTATTGGACAAGCTAGTCTGTTCGATCTGCTGGGGGATGGTAGCAGTAATGGCAATGGATTTGTTGAGGCTCCTCGTGGGCCAGTTACAGAGGATTTTCCCCCACAAGAAAAATTAAAGCTGGAGCGGGAACTGCTAGGCTTTTATGTATCAGATCATCCTTTGCGTCGGATTCAGGAGCAAGCGCGGTTATTGGCTCCGGTTAACCTATCTGATATTAGAAATTATGCCGCTGATTCTACTGTTAGTGCTATTGCTTTAATCACCTCTATTAAAAATGTGACGACAAAGAAAGGGGATCGTATGGCCATTTTGCAATTGGAGGATCTGACCGGCAGTTGTGAAGGGGTGATCTTCCCCAAAACGTATGAACGCTTACAAGATCGCCTAGAGGTGGATCAACGGCTGTTGCTTTGGGCAAAGGTGGATCAACGGGATGAACAGGTGCAACTGATTGTAGATGATGTCCAGCCGATTGAGTCGGTAGATTGGGTAACCGTAGAAATTCCTTTTCAGTCTGCTGGAGCCTTGGAAGATCGATATCGGTTACAAACTTTGATCACTCAGCAACGTTCAGAAGTTAAGGAAGAAAACCGTATCCCTGTTGTAGCTGCTATTTCCGCTAATCCACGTAAAGTTTGGATACGGATGGGATCCCAATTTTGTGTCAAGAATGCTCAAGCTACCGTTGAAGCTCTGCGTCAGGCCGGATACACTGCCCGTAGAGAATCTTTACTGCCGAGTTGATTGGGAATTTAGAAAAAATGAATCAAATCCCTGATTGGATGATAGGGATGATAGGATCCCTGATTGCTATAAGCGCTTGTTCTTCCTCGACTGAAGCCCTTATTAGCCCTAGGCCAGACATCCGGGGTTTAGCCACTGTTAACTCCATTGAAATCTTCATCCTGACATCCGAACCCCCTCAGGTTGCGGTGGAAGTGCAGGGTTTTGTTGGGGATCCCTGTACTCAACTGCAAGAGCCCATCATCACCGCCGCAACAGCTACTCGGGAGTTTACCGTTACCTTGGAAACCCTTCGCCCCGCTGATGTGGTGTGTATCCAAGTTTTAGCCCCCTTTGAGATTGCCTTCCGGCTACCCATGCAAGGATTGCCTCGTGGTGAGTATACAGTATCGGTAAATGGTGTTTCGGAAACTTTTCTCTACTAAGCTATGTCCTGGGAGCTATATCTTGGGAGCTGCGCAGATTGCATTAAATCAATTCATTAAATCAAGGTGCGAATACATTGCCGGATTTTGAGGTTAGACTGCTCCAAGTTGCTAAACCCACTTACAGGTGTTCCCTGTCCATCCAGAAGCAGTAAGACCGCCTGCTGGCGCAAGTCAATTCCTGGTAGAGTATCTGAAATAATTTCTTGGATATCTTCAACAGTTTCCCCTGCAAAATCTACTGATACATGTACATATTCAGAAACCAGACGGGGATCCGTTGGGATACTCTCACGGATAAACTGCAACACCAAGTCCCGTAAGAGAACTAACCCTCTACCATCCACCAATACAATTTGTCGTAGGCGAGGGTTTTTTCCAAACTCCAGTGCCAAACTTTTGGAAAGAGATTCCGATTCAGAGCGGGTACGGCTATTGGTTAAAATCAACGCCTGAATGCCATCGTATTGGCCCAAATCTAGCTGATCTCCAAAGATACTCTCCACTTTGAAGGTGAGGGATCCTTTATTACCATTGTTTGGACAACTGTTGGCTTGGACGGGTTCAACAATTCCCAATAATGAAAGCAGCGCAATTCCGGTTAAAAATGAAACTGTAAATCTCAAGTGAGAAGTTTTGGCTTGAAGAAAGATCCGATACCAATCGGTAACGATGTACTCACAGAGCAACAATAGGTTCATAGCAATCTCGCAGGGATCCCTGAGGATAGGCCGGCCAAATCTTAGCTGATCCTCCTCTTGGCGCACCCCCTATACCCCGGCTTGTGGCCTCGGAGGTTGTGCCCATAATAGAAAGCAGTTTCCGGTTTGCCCTACGTCATGACTCATGCCTCTTGGTTGGATACCCTCAACCCCTCTCAACGCCAGGCAGTGCAACATTTTTGTGGCCCGTTACTGGTAGTAGCTGGGGCAGGTTCTGGCAAGACCCGCGCCCTTACTCACCGCATTGCCCATCTGGTTCGCCAACATCAGGTGGATCCAGCAGAAATTTTGGCGGTGACTTTCACCAACAAAGCAGCCCGTGAGATGAAAGAGCGCATTGAGCAGCTTTTTGTGGAGCAGGAAGCTTATGAACAATTCGGGATCCCTATGGCACAGTTGGAGCCAGCCCAGGTGACCCGCCTCAAGTCCAGCGTTTACCGACGGCTCATCAAACCCCTTTGGATTGGTACCTTTCACAGTTTGTTCTCTCGGATTTTACGACTGGATATTGAAAAATATCAGGATCCCAAGGGGCGAAAATGGACACGAAATTTCTCCATTTTTGATGAGTCTGATGCCCAATTACTGGTTAAAGAGATCGTCACCAAACAACTGAATCTGGACGATCGCAGATTTGATCCCAAATCAGTACGCTACGCCATCAGCAATGCCAAGAACCAAGGTTGGACTCCTGCTGATTTAGAACACCATCAGCCCAACTTCCGGGGTCGTACCATCGCCCAGGTCTACGAACTCTACGAAGATCAACTAGCTGCTAACAATGCTCTAGACTTTGACGATCTGATCTGGATACCTGTACAACTTTTTCGTCAAAATGAGCAAGCTTTAGCTTACTGGCATCAGCGTTTTCGACATATCTTAGTGGATGAATATCAAGACACCAACCGCACACAATATGAACTGATTCAACTACTAGCTACCAATGGCGAGATGCGCAAATCTCAGTTGAACTGGAAAAATCGCTCTATTTTTGTGGTGGGGGACGCCGACCAGAGTATCTATCGATTTCGCGGGGCAGATTTTACAATTCTGATGGAGTTTCAAGAAGCCTTTGGCGATGGCCTACCGGATGATGATACCCGCACGATGGTGAAGCTTGAGGAGAACTACCGATCCACAGCCACAATCTTGCAAGCAGCGAATGCCTTGATCGATAACAACACCGAACGTATTGAGAAAGTGCTTAAGCCCACACGTTCTCAAGGGGATCCGATCTTTTGTCATCAAGCGGACAACGAGATGTCCGAGGCGGAATTTGTAGTGAATGCTATCAAACGCTTAGAGAGTAAGGATCCCAATAATTCTTGGGGAGATTTCGCCATTCTTTATCGCACCAATGCCCAATCTCGCCCCTTTGAGGAAGTTTTGATGCGTTGGGGGATCCCTTACGTTGTAGTGGGTGGACAACGGTTTTACGACCGCAAAGAAATCAAAGATGTGATTGCGTATCTACGAGCGGTGGCCAACCCAGCTGACTCCCTCAGTTTGTTGCGTATCATCAATGTGCCGCGACGGGGCATTGGTAAATCCACAATCGATAAATTAACTCAAGCGGCAGCTGCCTTAAATGTGCCTTTATGGGAAATCCTTAGCGATGAGACTTCAATCCACACCTTGGCAGGACGCTCAGCCAAACCTGTTATCCAATTTGTTCAACTGCTAGAACACTGGCATCAACAGCTTTCTCAGGCAAAAGCTACGGAGATTTTGGAAGGGTTATTGCGAGATTCTGGGTATTTAGAAGATTTGAAAGCTCAAGCCACAGAAGAAGCAGAGGAACGAGCACGAAATGTGATGGAACTCTATAATGCAGCCCGCCAGTTTGAAGAGGAACAAGGGGATCCCAGCCTTGAGGCATTCTTGAGTAATGTGTCTCTGGCTTCTGATTTGGATAACTTACAAGAAGGTTTGGAAAAAGTCTCCTTAATGACGTTACATTCTTCCAAGGGGCTGGAGTTCCCGGTGGTTTTCCTAGTGGGTGTGGAGCAAGGACTTTTCCCCAATTTCCGGGCCTTGGAAGATCCCGCTTCTTTGGAGGAAGAACGCCGACTTTGCTATGTGGGCATCACCCGTGCACAGGAGCAGTTGTTTATCAGCCATGCCAGCGAACGACGCCTGTACGGCAATCGAGAAGCCGCTATCCCCTCTTTATTTTTAAGTGAGCTGCCTAAGGAGTTGATCGAATTGGATAAACCCGGTGCCATTCCCCGGCAGCTCTCCCGCGGCACGACCCTCTCTATCTCCGCTGCATCTAAAACACGGCCAGCAACGCGGCACTCTCGCTCGGAACATTGGTCGGTCGGGGATCGCCTGGAGCATCCGCAGTTTGGGCAGGGACACATTACCCATGTCTTTGGCAGCGGCGAACGGGTCACAGTTGCGGTTAAATTCCCTGGGATTGGTCAGCAGAAAATCTTGGATCCGAGGATTGCCCCGATTCAAAGAATAAGCTGAGGTGGCTATGCTGCTACAGTCAAACAGCTCCTTACGCCAAGGGCATGCTAGCGCGTTCGCCTGTAGTGGCCCACAGGGCAACGCAGATCAGCTTGCATGGGGTCTGTTTTGTCCCGCGTAGCACTGTCCCCAGAGTATTCTTCTTATTAAAGTTCTTATTAAAGTAGGTTCGTTGTTCATCTTTCGGCGTTTTCCTTGCAGCAACTTTGTGGAAATCTTGTGGAAATAATTCTATACGGATAACAGCAATCCCTCGCCTTCTGAACCACCCCGATGCACCCACTGCCCAACTTCCGGGATCCCCGCTTCCTAGAAGATCACATTCGTCAGACCCTGGCGTTTTATCATCCCCGCTGCATCGATCCACAAGGGGGATTTTTCCAGCACTTTCGGGATGACGGCAGTCTTTACGACCGTGAAACCCGCCACTTGGTGAGCAGCACCCGCTTTGTCTTTAACTACGCCATGGCGGCAGTGTATTTCCAAAACCCGGAGTATCGCACTTGGGCCGAGCACGGCATCCGCTTTTTGCGCAAGAAGCATTGCCAAGGAGGTTATGTCTGGATTTTGCGAGGTTTAGAAGTGGCGGATCCCACCCTGCACTGCTACGGCCATGCCTTTGTGCTCTTGGCCTATGCCTGGGGCCTCAAAGCCGGGATCTCAGAGTGTGCCCAGTACCTGGCCGAGACCTTTGACCTGATGGAAGAACACTTTTGGTCAGAAGCTGATGGCCTGTATGCCGATGAATTCACCGCCAACTGGGGATCCCTCTCCCCGTATCGGGGTCAAAACGCCAACATGCATACCTGTGAGGCCCTAATTGCCGCCTATGAGGCTACCCAAGACTCACTTTATCTGAAACGGGCCCTCACCCTAGCCCACAACCTCTGTGAACGACAGGCGGCTCTTTCGCCTCTGGGGCTGATCTGGGAACATTATGACCCCAACTGGGATCCCGACTGGGACTACAACCGCTCGGATCCACGTCACCTCTTCCGCCCCTGGGGCTATCAACCGGGCCACCAAACGGAATGGGCCAAATTGCTCCTGATTTTGGAACGCTATGCTCCCCAGACGGATTGGCTCTCCCAGGCCCAATTTTTGTTTGACCGAGCCATGTCATCGGCCTGGGATCCCGAGTATGGCGGGCTCTGCTACGGGCTGGATTTACAAGGGCAAGTTTGCGATAGCGACAAATACTTCTGGGTACAGGCAGAATCTTTGGCAGCAGCAGCTCTGTTGGCTCTGCGGACAGGGGATCCCAGCTATTGGGATTGGTATGACCGCGTCTGGGCCTACAGTTGGGAGCATTTCATCGATCACCAACATGGAGCCTGGTATCGCATCTTGAACCGTGCCAACCAGAAATATGATGATCTGAAAAGCCCCGCTGGCAAAACCGACTACCACACGATGGGGGCTTGCTACGAGGTGTTGCGCAGCCTCAAGATCGACGCTAGAGACCCCCAGAGCCACTAGAGATTAGATTCTGGATCCCGGATGGCTAAGCCAAGCCCGTCCCTAGCAACGGCAACAAGCTGATCAGCAACAGACCTAATGTTGACAAGGATCCCGCCAGAAAAGAGAGGGAACGCCCGATGGGAATATCAGCGATGTAGCAAAGGTTGTAAAGCAGCCGCGCCACCAGAAACACCCCACACAACACCGCCACCCCTTCCTCTCCAGTCAGGCCAAAGTACCAGGGATCCAGGTGGGGCCCAGTGATATAGGCGATCAACGCGGCTGCCGCAAACATCCCGAATGTTTCAAAGCCATTTTCATGTGCCCAAGTGGCCCGTTGCCCGTAGGGAGGTAATCGGTCGAACATAGCACGGGGAGCACTAACATCGTATCCGACGCGGGCACGAGCATAGCCCACCACTCCCATTGGCAGATAAACCAAAAACATGGCCGCCGCAACAGAGAATAGAGGAATCGCTTCGAGGGAAAGGTTCTGCAACATGGATTGGCAAGCAAGAGTTCAGGATCCCTCTCATTGTCGCCGCAGAAGCACTTCTTCAGGTTAAGAGAAGATACAGCTTTTTCCAGCGTTATCTACTACTACAGCTAACTCAGGTCAATCCTTGACCTGACAGAGGTCTGGCTAAACTTTAGATCCACAGATCCACATGTAGACCCACATGAAGTCAGAAAAGACTGTAAGACCCATGCAGGGATGCCTTACTGCTTTTTTTGAAGATCTTTTGAGGATCTCTTTAGGAAATTTTACGGATTTTTTGGCGGCGCTCTTCATACTCAGCGCGGGTAATCAACCCCTGTTTTAACTGGCTCTCCAATTGCTGCTCCGGATCCTGAGATTCCCGCCCTTCCACACTTTTCCACTCCAACCCGATCAAATCCCGATTAAAGCGAAAATCAAAATCGGCATTGGTCATGGTTAAAATCCACAGGCCCTCCATTAAGCAGAAGGCTCGCAAAGTATAGCTCAGGATCTGCAACGGAATGGAGGGAATAAAAACCAGCAGGCCCACCCCCAAGTAACCCCAACCCCAGCGTTTGTGGCCCATGTAGAAGCGTTGCAAACCGGGTATGAGCACTCCCAGCATCGACAACCAGCCTGCCACCTCTCGGATCAACCGCTGACCTTCGCGGTGAGCTGGGCTTTTGCTCTCGGCCATAGTCTGTCTGAGCCACCTAGACGTGCCATCAGGCTAGCTCAAGTTTCGACCTCAGTTCCGGGGCTTTTCGAACTTAAATGACACCTAACTAGCATTACATTTGAGCAGAATTCTGCCGCGTATACTTTATGGGGGCAGATCTGGGGGTGGGTATGGCAGAGCGAGAGCTGACGGTGGCAATCTTGGCGGCGGGCAAAGGCACCCGCATGCGCTCTGATTTGCCGAAGGTATTGCACAAACTGGGATCCCTATCTTTAATTGAGCGGCTGCTGCAAACCGTGCTGACTCTGGATCCCCACCGTTGCCTGGTGATCGTGGGCTACCAGCAGGAGAAAGTGCGCCAAGCCCTGCAAGAATATCCGGTCGAATTTGTTGAGCAAACCCAGCAATTGGGCACCGGACACGCCGTTCAACAACTGTTGCCCCTATTGCCTGAGTTTCAAGGGGATCTGCTGGTGATCAACGGGGATGTACCTCTGTTACGGGCAGAAACCCTACAAGCTTTGGTGGAGCGTCATCGTCAAGTCAGGCCGGGGGTAACCTTGCTATCGGCACAAGTGGCGGATCCCTATGGGTATGGGCGGGTGTTTTGCGATGCGCAGCAGCGCATTTTGGAATTGGTGGAAGAACGGGATTGCACCCCGGCACAACGGCAAAATCGGCGCATCAACAGTGGCGTGTATTGTTTCGATTGGTTGGCTCTGGCGGAGGTGCTCCCCAACTTGGGCAGCAGCAATGCCCAACAGGAGTATTACTTAACAGATGCTGTCGGTCTGGTGGGAAAGGCGATGGCACTGGATGTCTCGGATCCGCAAGAAATTGTCGGCATTAACGACCGGCGCCAACTGGCCCATGCTTATCAAATTTGGCAGGATCGCCTCAAGCAGTCCTGGATGGAAGCAGGGGTTACCTTCGTGGATCCGGAGAGCGTCAGCCTAGAAGAAGCCGTAGAACTGGCCCCGGATGTGATCATCGAGCCCCAAACCCATCTGCGGGGAGCTTGCCGAATCGGCTCCGGAACCCGCTTGGGGCCTGGCAGCTGGATCGAATCCAGCACCATCGGGACAGGCTGCCAGATCCTCTACTCGGTGGTAAGCCACAGCCACATCGGTGACCATACCTGGGTGGGACCCTATGCCCATGTGCGCCCCCACAGCCAGATTGCGGACCACTGCCGCATCGGCAACTTTGTAGAAACCAAAAGCGCCCAAATGGGATCCCATAGCAATGCTGCTCACCTGTCCTACTTGGGAGATGCCAAGCTGGGATCCCAGGTGAATATCGGGGCGGGCACGATCATCGCCAATTACGATGGCCAGCAGAAACATTTCACCGAGATTGGAGATCGCAGCAAAACCGGAGCCAATTCCGTTTTGGTGGCCCCCCTCAGGGTGGGATCCGATGTCACCATCGCCGCCGGCTCCACCATTCCCCCTCGCCACGATCTGCCGGATAATTGTTTGGCCATCGCTCGCCCCCATCCGGTGATCAAGCCCGGTTGGCGACTGGGGATCCGTTCGACCCGCAACTTAGATCCCAAGACGGATCCCAAAACCCCGCCTGTGGGATCCCTCAAGATCTATCCGTTGCGACTCTGCCCCGGCCAAGATCTCAAGCAAGAATTGGAACACTTTGCCCGTCAACAACCGCTGCAAGCAGGGTTTGTGCTGACCGCCATTGGCAGCCTCAGCCAAGCTACCCTGCGCCTAGCTGACCAAACCGGGGATCATCTGTTGGCGGAACGACTGGAAATCCTGGCCTTGAACGGATCCCTATGTGCCGATGGCCTACATCTACACCTGACTGTTGCCGATTCGCAGGGTAAAACCTGGGGTGGGCACCTGCGCCCCGGCTGCCTCATCTACACCACTGCCGAAATTGTGCTCGCAGACAGCCTAGCGCATCGTTTCTCCCGCCAACCGGATCCAACCACGGGCTACCTGGAATTGCAGATTGAACAAGCCGCAGGGGATCCCTGACAATCACCACCAATTGAATCTCATGCAAACACAACCGGAAGATTTGGGGATAGGGATCCTCTCTTGGGATCAGTGAGCCCTGTTTTTCCGTGGGTAAGTGGTATATTAGGCAGCATAAAGCACCGGGATCCCGATCCGATACTGGAGGGCAAGGCTGGGGTCTTCTTGAGTGATTACAGCGTGAACCAGCCCAAAAATGAGTACCCAGTTGGGCAATCCGTGGTTGCTAAGGTTAATGCACAGATTGGCGGAATCTGGCCATGCCCCGAGTTACAACGGCTGATGAATTACTGGCAATGTACGCCGCTGGCGAGCGCAATTTTCAAGAATCCAATTTGATCGGTGTGGATCTGGTGCGTTCCACCCTGCAGGATGCGGATCTGAAGGGGGCCAACCTCTCCTTTGGCAAATTGAGTGGGGTCAATCTGCAGGGAGCCGATTTGCGCGGGGCCGATCTCAGCTCGGCTAACCTGATGGGGGCCAGCCTTTATGGGGCCAATCTCTGGGAGGCCAACCTCATCGGGGCGGATCTCAGCTTTGCCGATCTCCGGGAGACCAACCTGCACGGAGCCTATCTCTGGGAGGCAAAACTCACCCGTGCGCAATTGCAGGGATCCGATCTGAGCGGGGCAAAAATGGGAGGTGCTGTTCTAACCGGGGCCGATCTGAGGGGGGCTACTTTGCCGGATGGGACGGTGCGGCCTTGGGCTGATCCAGTGGTGGACAAGGCAGAATAGAACTGTTGCGACGGGATCCCGTATGTTACTGCTGTTCAACTTGGCCTTAACTGTGCTGCTGGCTCTGGGGGTAGCGGTGCTAGCTGGGCAAAACCTCACTTCTCTGACCGTGCATTTTTTGATGTTGCGCTCGGTGGAGCTGCCCTTGGGCTTGGTGATAACTTTGGCAGTTGGCTTAGGCCTGTTGACGGTGGGGCTGGGCTCTTTCCTCTGGCCGGGACGCAGCTTCTCCACCACCGCCCGCCAACTGCAGGAACGGGTACGCCAATTGGAAATGCAAGATCAACCACCCCAATAACCTCAGATACTTGCAGATACTTGAGGCTACTCTCCTGCTCAGCAAAGATTTTGGGAAGCCTTAAACCCTAAACAAAGTCAGCCAGTTCCCCATAGATGACACAGATATCCAGGACTGGGCGTAAGCTGAGGAAGGATTCTTGGACTGATCGTAACAATGGCTCATTCTCAACCCTCTTCCCCTAATATCTCCCCACAAGATCCACGGGCGCTGCGCAAGGCCCTACGCGGATCCGACACCTACTTTGCCAAAGGGTTTGAAGAACACAAAGATCAGGTGCAATCGGATCTACAAACCACCTACAAAAGTCCCCTTGTCGAGCAAATCCGCACCCAATTTTACCGCTATCAGCAAGGAGAGATCACCATTCACCTGGCCAAGGCTTTTGGCTTCTGCTGGGGAGTGGAACGAGCCGTAGAGTATGCCTATGAGGCGCGGCGACGCTTCCCGGATCGGCGACTGTGGATCACCAACGAGATCATCCATAATCCCCTGGTCAATCAGCACCTCAAGGATATGGGGATCCGCTTCGTCGGCAAAGGCCCGGATGGGAAAAAGGATTTTTCTCAAATTCAGCCCCAGGATGTGGTGCTCTGGCCGGCCTTTGGAGCAAGTGTGCCGGAAATGGAGTTTTTCCGGTCGCAGGGGAATGAGATTGTCGATACCACCTGCCCTTGGGTCTCCCGAGTTTGGAACCAGGTGGATAAGCATCGGGCTGCACAGTTCACGTCCGTCATCCACGGCAAATACAACCACGAAGAAACCCTCGCCACCAGTTCCTTTGCCCAAAAATATCTGGTGGTTCTAAACCTGGAGGAAGCGGAATGGGTTGCTCGCTACATTCTAGAAGGAGGAGATGCGGCAGACTTTCAGCAGCGGTTTAGCAAAGCCACCTCTCCCGGTTTTGATCCGAATCAAGATTTGGAGCGGATCGGCATCGCCAACCAAACCACCATGCTAGAAGGGGAAACCCGCGCCATCGCCAAACTTTTTGAAACGACGATGCTGCGCAAATACGGCCCGCAACAGTTGGATGACCACTTCATGAGTTTCAACACCATCTGCAACGCCACCCAAGAACGACAGGATGCCATGTTCGAGCTGATTGAGGATCCTTTGGATGTCATGGTGGTGATTGGTGGATTCAATTCTTCGAATACCACCCACCTGCAGGAGATTGCCCTAGAAAAAGGGTTGCCCTCTTTTCATATTGATGGCCCCGACTGCATCCAAGCCCACAACCGCATCCGCCACAAGCCCCTCCATCAAGACCTAACTGTTACAGAAGGGTGGCTGCCCGATGGGCCAGTTCGAATTGGCATTACCTCCGGAGCCTCGACACCGGATCGCGTGGTGGAAGAAGTGATTCGGCGCATTTTTGCCCTGCGTGAACCCCGTCGGATCCCTTCCTAACAGCTGCCTGATGGGGTTCCGAAACCCTGATGGGATCGGGATCCCATACGCTCTTTGAGGCTACCTTTGCGTGTTTACCACCCTTTTTCAGGTCTACTCGCCATTGCTGGGCTGGACAATACTGGGGTTTCTTCTCCAGAAAGTCATGCCCACCGGGTGGAATCGTTGGGTAGGCCCCCATCCGCTGGGGCGATTCATGTTCTGGGTGGGGGTACCCCTCAGCATCATCGGGTTTATGCAGGGAGTAGATCTATCCGGGCAAATCTGGGTTGCCCCTCTGATCTGCTGGCTGTCGGTGGGGCTGGGAGCCGGGATGGCCAGTGCTTGGCTCTGGTGGCAACACCTGCGTAGGGAAGGCTTAGCACCGACAGCTCCCATGCCCTGGAGCAGTGCCCAGCAGGGTAGTTTTCATCTGGCCGCAACCCTCGGGAATACCGGCTATTTGGGCTATCCCATTTGTCTAGCGGTGGCAGGAACGACCTACTTTGGCTGGGCATTGTTTTATGACCTCTTGGGCACCCTATTTATGGCCTACGGGTTTGGGGTTTGGGTGGCTAGTCGCTACGGCAACTCCTGCATCCAAGCCTGGCAGGTTGGGATCCATATCCTGCGCACCCCTGCCCTTTGGTCGTTTGGGATGGGCCTTCTGCTGGTGCGTGAACCGCCGCCGGGGTGGCTCTCTCAGGGGCTTAGCGCTTTTGCCTGGGGCATGATTCCGCTCAGTTTGATGTTGTTGGGGATGCGGCTGGCGCAAGTCAAACATTGGGGATCCTTTCGTCCAGCCGGAGTGGCCCTCTTGATTAAGTTATTGCTTGTCCCTTTACTGGTGGGAATAGGTTTAGCCTTTACCTCTTACCCACCTCTGGCCAAGTTGGTACTGGTTTTGCAGTCTGGCATGCCCCCCGCTATTGCTACCTTGGTGCTCACGGAAGAATATGACCTAGATCGGGAGATTACCGTGACCGCTTTGGCGGTGGGATACTTGGCGGTTTTATTGACTTTGCCCCTTTGGCTCAAGTTGTGGGGAGCCTGAGGGATCTTGCACCGAGCCATAGGCCAGATCGGGTTCCAATTCTGGCGCTGGAGCATCCGTCCGCTGAGGTTCTGGGTCTTCCTCAGAGCTGGGATCCGAATCGGGTCGGTCTTGTACCCAGGGAACACGGGCGCGAACCGGGGGGACTTGCCAAAAGCTGGCTTGTTTGAGGTCAAATTCCTGACTCCAGGTGGGCAAGAAAGAACCGAGTTTCTGGCCAGACAGCCGCAACTGCTGTAAAAAAGTCAATTCCAAGCGAGCCAAGGTACGTCGCATGAAATCCTTGGCCCAGGCGGGATCAGGGGGTTCAACAGCTTGCAAATTAATCTGTAACAAGCCCAGCTTACGATTCAGGTGGATGCGGGCATGGATCCCTTCATTGCGCAGCAGATAGTTCAACAAATAGTGGATTGCCTCCACATCCCCCTGTTTGGCTCGGTACAGAGTGCCGTTGGGATTCAGCTGAACCTGTCCTTCCCATTGCCGATGCCATTCCGGGATCCCTTCGTTTGTCAGAAAGCCAAACAGCTCCACATGGCGCTGCCCCCAAGTTAGGGCGATGTGCTCCAAGGTAGGAGCCAGACTCGCCAGTAGGCTGTCCGGCTCCGGGAGAGGCTCTCCTTCTAGCCGCAGCAGTAGGCGATGGCCGGAAACCCGCGCTTGCACCCGCACATGTCCCAGCTCTAGGGATCCCAACGCCTCCCCCAAGCAGGTGACAATATCGGGCAGAGCACCCTGTGAAAAAGAGTTGGACACGGGCAGAGAGCCTACACAAGAGCTGGATCCAACCTAGCCCAACTCACTGGCCTCAGATACCCAAGACCAAGCGAGCGGTGTAGAAGTAAATCAATACCCCCAGCACATCCACAATCGTGGTGATAAAAGGGGCCGCCATCAGGGCCGGATCCAAGCCAAAGGAGCGAAACAGAAACGGCAAGCCCGCCCCCGAAATGGAAGAGAGAATGGAAATGCTGAATAAGCTCAGCCCGACGATGATCGCGACCGACAGATCCCGTTGCAGCGCATAAGCCCAGCCGATGGTGATCACACTGAGCATCAACCCCAGCATGGCCCCCACCGTCGCCTCGCGGGCGAGCACCCCAAACCCATCCTTGAGGCGCACCACCGCCGTGCTCAAACCCCGAATCACCACCGTCGAAGACTGTGCCCCAACATTGCCGCCGCTATCCACCAACAGCGGAATGAAGGCGGCCAAGGCAATGACTTCGCTCAAGACTTCTTCTTGCCCAGCGATGATTGTGCTGGTGAAGGTGTTGGTAAACAGCAAAATCAATAACCAGACCACCCGCTTGCGGGCCGCTCGCCATAAACCCAAATCAAAATAATCATCCTCCCCGGATTGCACCCCCCCTAAGGAGTAGATATCTTTGGTGGTCTCTTGCTCCAAAATGTCCAGTACATCGTCTACCGTGACGATTCCCACTAGGCGCTGTTCTGCGTCTACCACTGGCACCGCCAATAGGTCATAGCGCTGGATCACCCGTGCCACTTCTTCTTGGTCGGTATTGGTGCTGACAAACACGACTTCTCGGTTCATCACCTCTCCCAACATTTGGGCCGGATCCGCCATCACCAGTTCCCGCAACGATAGCGCCCCGGTTAAATGCCGCTCGGCGTCTGTGATGTAGAGGTAGTAAATTGTTTCGGTTTCTCTGGCCAACAGGCGCACCCGCTCCAGAGCTTGGGCTGCTGTCAGATTCTCCTTTAGGGAAATATGCTCGGGGGTCATGATCCGCCCCGCCGTGTTGGGGGCATAGCCGAGCAGTAGTGCCGTGGCTTCCCGTTCTTGCGGGCTTAGTTGCGGCAGCAGGGCTGTCACCACTTTGGCGGGTAACTCGTCGAACAGGCGGGCCCGGTCATCCGGCGACATTTTATCGAGAATATCTTGGATTTCATGGCTTTTGAACTCTTGCAGCAGAGCTTCCTGCAGTTCTAAATCCAAGTGTTCGTAAACCCGAATGGCCAGATCCTTAGCCAGCAGCCGAAAGGCCAAAGCCTGCTGAGCCTCTGGCAACTCTCCAATCACATCGGCAATATCCACCGGCTGAACGGGCAACAGGAGAGATTTCGCCTGCTCCAACTCGTTTTGGGCTAGGTACAGACTGAGTTGGCCTCGCAATAATTCACAAAATTGTTCCCGGCTTAGTTCGGAACGGATCGGGGTTGGGCTTCCAGTGGTGGGGTGCAACAGCTTTCCTCCCTGCGACTCTAGCCTTAACTATGCCAGCAAAGCTGAATCTGCCCAAGCGTTAGCGTTGGCCTTCTAGTATCCTGAATGCTGTCTAAACCTACGAAGGACGAGGAACGAGACAAGATTACTCATAGAATTAAATCTATGAATTTAATCACGAAACTCGATTTTCGTCTATTCTCGTTTGCCTTTAACATGTTTTTAAGATTTTTTGCAGAATCTCAGCAAGTAGCGTGAGCAAGCCGGGATCCCTGGCTCAAGGAGGATTATGGACTGGAACTGGCTGGTGATGAGCACCTGGATGATTCCCCTCTATGCCTTGTTGGCTTGGGTAGGGGCGTTGATTTGGTCGCCCGGAGTTACCCGTCGCACAGGGCCGCGTCCAGCTGGGTACTTGAATGCTCTGCTCAGCTTGGTGACTTTTATTCATAGCGTTGGGGCATTGGTTGCCATTTGGGGTCAGCCCACTCAGGTGATGCGGTTTCCGTGGATGCAGGTGGGGGATCTGGTGCTGGAGTTGCCTCTGCAGGTTTCAGAGGTAACCTTGGCAGCCTGTGTGCTGGTGACGGGCTTGAACCTGGCGGCTCAGGTCTACGGCTTTGGCTACATGGAAATGGACTGGGGCTGGGCGCGATTTTTCTCTTTGCTGGGCTTGTTTGAGGGGGGGATGTGCGCCTTGGCCTTGTGTGACTCCCTGTTTTTTAGCTACATCATTCTGGAAATTTTGACTCTGGGCACCTATCTGCTGGTGGGGTTGTGGTTTAACCAATCCCTGGTGGTGACCGGGGCGCGGGATGCTTTCTTAACCAAGCGGATCGGGGACTTGCTGCTGCTGATGGGGGTGATCGCCATCTATCCCCTGACGGGATCTTGGGATTTTGAGGCACTGGCCGCTTGGGCGGCATCGGTGCAGTCGGGAGCGGCAAGCGTGGATCCCACCTTGATCACGCTGGTGGGGCTGGGGTTACTGGCGGGCTCGGTGGGCAAGTGCGCCCAGTTCCCGTTACATCTGTGGCTGGATGAGGCGATGGAGGGACCGATCCCAGCTTCTATTCTGCGCAATGCCGTGGTGGTGGGTACCGGGGCTTGGGTGTTGATTCGGTTAGAGCCCCTGTTTGCCCTCTCGCCGACGGTGCTGGCGGTGATGCTCACCATTGGTGGACTGACGGCGGTGGGGGGATCCCTGGTGGCCTTAGCCCAGATCGATGCCAAGCGGGCCTTGTCCTACCTAGTAAGCGCCTACATGGGTTTGATTTTCGTGGCGGTGGGTACCGGCCATACCCAGCAAGCCTACGGGTTTTTGCTCACCTATGCTCCGGCGATGGCTCTGCTGGTGATGGCGCCGGGCACCGTGATCTGGAACAGTATCACTCAGGATTTGCGCTATTTAGGTGGATTGTGGTCGCGGCGGCCTGTGTCAGGGCTGTGCTTTTTGATCGGGATGGCGGGAATACTGGCTCTGCCCCCCTTTGGCTCCTTCTGGGTACTGACGGATTTGTGGCAGCAAATGTGGCAATCCGGGCAGGGGCTGTGGGTAGCGGTCTTGACCGTCACCAATGGCATCGCTGCCCTGGGGCTGATGCGGGTGTTTGGCCTGATCTGGGGAGGCAAACCGCAGCAAATGAGTGAGCGTTCGCCGGAGGTGCACTGGCCGATGATGCTGCCTACCACGGCGGTGATGGGGGTGGCGCTGCACATGCCAATGATCTTGGCGGCGGCGGATCTGATTCCGGCGGTGGACTGGATCCCCAGTGGGGTCATGGTCGGCTCCAGCTTGGTGGGGATGGCTTTGGGCGCATGGTTTTACCTCAGTCCAGAGCGGCGGGCAGTGGATTGGGCCTTTTTGGCCGATTGGCAGGATTTGCTGGCCAACGACTTCTACACCCCCAAGCTATACCGGGCCAGTGTGGTATTTGCAGTGCGGATTATCTCGGAGATCACTGCTTTCTTTGACCGCTACGTGGTGGATGGCTTGGTGAATTTGACCAGCTTGGCTGTCTTGGCGGGGGGACAGGTTTTGAAATACACCACCTCCGGTCAGCTACAGGCCTACTTGTTGACAATCGTGGTGGGGGTAGCCCTTTTGGGTTGGGTCATTCTCTAGGGTGGATGCAAAGGCTGAGAAGGAAAGAAGGTGGAGATGATGCTGAGTGTCTTGATTGCCTTGCCGATACTGGGATCCCTGCTGCTATTTCTGGGGTTAGGGGGACGAAAGCTGGCGGTGGTGTTGTCAGGGATCCCGTTGGCCATTTCTCTGCTGCTGTTTCGCGGTTTTGACCTACAAACAGCGGGGATGCAGTGGCTGGAGCGATGGGACTGGATCCCGCAGGTGGGGTTGAATTACTCCCTGGGATTGGATGGTTTGTCGCTGTTGATGGTGGCGTTGAATGGGCTGATCACTCTGATTGCGGTGTTAACCACCGAACCGGATGTTAAGCGGCCCAACCTGTTTTATGGCTTGATTCTACTGATGAGTGGCGCAGTGAACGGGGCCTTTGCTGCGCAGAATTTGATTTTGTTTTTCTTGTTCTATGAGCTGGTTTTGATCCCGATTTATCTGCTGATCTCCATTTGGGGCAGTGGTAAACGGGATTATGCTGCCATCAAGTTCCTGATCTATACCGCCGTTTCTGCCATTTTCTTGTTGGGGGCCTTTCTGGCCATCTATTGGATTGGGGATCCCCATAGCTTTGAATTGGCGGAGATTCGCATTGCTGACTTTAGCCCCGCCGTTCAAACGTTGCTGCTGCTGGCGGTAATCGTGGCCTTCGGCATCAAGATGCCGTTGATTCCCTTCCACACCTGGTTGCCGGATGCCTACGGCGAATCCTCCCCTCCAGTGGCGATGCTACTAGGGGGCGCCCTCTCCAAGCTGGGTACCTACGGTCTGTTCCGCTTTGGGTTGCAATTGTTGCCGCAGGCTTGGGCAGATTTGGGCGGGATCCTCGCCTGGTGGGGGGCTATTGCAGTGTTAGCAGGGGCTTTGGCAGCGATCGCCCAGAAAGATATCAAGCGGATGGTGGCCTACAGTTCCATTGGCCACATGGGCTACATTCTCCTGGGCATGGCAGCGGCGACCCCCATCAGCCTGACGGGGGTAATGGTGCAAATGGTCTCCCATGGCTTGATCTTGGCTCTTCTGTTCGACTTGGTAGGCTTGGTGGAGCGCAAGGTGGGAACCCGAGATCTGGATGTGCTGAATGGTTTGCTCAACCCGATTCGGGGTTTGCCGGGGATCAGTGCCCTGCTGATTTTGGGAGGTATGGCTAGTGCCGGGATCCCGGGTTTGGTGGGGTTTGTGGCGGAGTTTTTGATCTTCCAAGGCAGCTACAGCGATTTTCCGTTGCCCACACTGATCGGCATTTTGGGTACAGGTCTGACGGCAGTGTACTTTGTGATTTTGCTTAACCGTACTTGCTTCGGCAAATTGGACAATCGCACCGCCTATTACCCAAGGGTGGAAAACTGGGAGCGGATCCCTGGGGTGACCTTAGCGGCGTTGATTCTTTGGTTCGGGATCCAGCCGATGAATCTGGTGAAATGGCCGCAACCTTTGGCTTTTACCCTCTCCACTCAAGTGGCTCAAGCTCAAACCATCATGCTGGCGGAAGCTACCGATCTTGCAGAGTAGAGATGGCTTCATTTTAGGATACCCAATGTATCCCCTGATTCAAGAAAAGCAAGCAGACATTATTCTTGAATGGAGAACACCATGACCACAGCCCTCGCAGCCACCAAACTTCCTCCTTCCACCCATCCTTTTGCGGATGTGATCCATCGCCTGGAAGCAGGAGGATCCATGCTGCCAGATACCCCAGAAAACCTGATGCAGATCATCGGCCTCTATAAAGCCTATGCGGTGCCGATGGATTTTTACTGGCGGGATTTGCTCTACATTGCCGAGCAAGTTTTTGTGGATCCCCTGCCTTTTTTTAAGTTCATCATTCCCGATGAATACCTCAAGCTGGCCAATCACTATGCTGGGGACAATGCCGATTTGCGGATTTGGCGCGGCATAGATACTGCTCACCCTGAGCTGTTGGAGTTCATGGAAAAAGGGGAGTTAAAGCGTAAGCTGCCCCGGATTTTGCATCACCTTTGGCATGACCGCATCAATATGGAATTTGCCGAAGAATGTATGCGGGCCATGCTCTGGCACCGGGATATGGGGGGATTGCTGGATCCCTACATGGACTCGGAGGAGTATAGGCAAAATGCGGATCGGGCGATTCGGGCTTATGTACAGGGAAATCCGTTGCTACAGGGCCTGTATAAGCTCTTCCCCGATATGTTCATGGAATTGTGCCGCCAAGCCACCATGTATTCGGTGCTGGGTCTATTCTGGGAGATCATGGCCCCGGTCTTTTTTGAGATGAGCGATCTCTACGACGAGGGCAAGCTCACCAGTGTGCCGGAGGCGATGAATTTTTTGGTGAATGGGATTTTTGCCATTGCCGGGCGACCCATTTATCACCGTGTTCGGATTCGGGGAGAATGGTACGATATTGTGCCCAAATCGAAAGGCTTTACCTGGCTGTATGAAGCGGCTTTTCCTTATGTGGAGGCAGTATTTTATCGTACCTCTCCTTTCCGAGGTACTAAATCCTACAATGCTCAGGCCAATCAAATCCCTGTCGATCAACGGGATTATCACTACGGGATCCTATATGCGGATAAGTTCCCGGTGGGTACAGCTGGGATCCCGCCCACCCTTTTGCATCAGGATATGTACCACTTTCTGCCTCAGTACTTGGTGGATTATTATCGCCAACATTGCCGGGGTGATGAGGATATGCTGATCCAGTTGGGGGTTAGCTTCCAGCGCTCCATGTACAACGTTACTTCGGCAGTTATCCAAGCGGGTAGGGCAGCTTTTCTCTATCCTCTGGATGATCCCAATCCTCGGCATTTGATGATGAATCGTCGTTATTTCGAAGGGCAACTGAACCGTTTCGCCCGGCCTGAATACGGGATCCGAGAAGCCGCTCGCATCACCTATGTTCAAGACCAGAACTACCGCTAAGTATTGACACCAAGTGACACCAAGTGACACCAAAGTATTGAAATCACCATAAAAAACCTCACGACAAAAGGGATCCCACTCATGCCAGATATTGTCGATATCGCCGTTTCTGTCGAAGGCTTTTCCACACTGGTGACAGCTGTAAAAGCGGCCAACTTGGTGGATACCCTCAAGAGCCCCGGCCCATTTACCGTCTTTGCCCCTACGGACGCTGCTTTTGCCAAGTTGCCGGGCGGGACGATCACCACATTGGTACAGAATATCCCCCAATTGACTCGCATTCTTTGCTATCACGTAGTGCCAGGCCGTCTGAAAAAAGCCGATTTGGCCAAGTTTCAAACGGTTGGATCTGTGGAGGGATCCCCAATTGATCTGACCATTGAGGAAGATATTTTTGAGGTGAATAATGCCACGGTAATTCAGGCGGATATTGAGGCAGACAATGGCATCATTCATGTGATCGATACAGTGATTCTAATGCGCCCGCATTGGTTCTGGCCCATCATGAATTCCAAGCTAGCGGCCACCGCAGAAGCATGAACAGATGTAACGCCTGAGAAAAAAGTAGCTGAAAATACATTTTGCGGAGGAAGAGCGACCAACAGTAGAAAAGGGATAATGTTCAGCCCAAGGGATCCCAGACGTGCGATTTGATACTTATGAGCCTGGCGAGGGTTTCTACGACGAATTGTTTTTGGCGGCTAACCAACCGCGTCCTGAGGCGATACCGTTAATCGAGCGCATCCACTCCCTCGGAGAAGGAGAACTGCAACGCCGACAACAGGCGGCGCAGGCAGCGTTTTTTCAAATGGGGATTACTTTCAATGTCTACGGGGATAGCCAGGGCACTGAGCGGATTTTCCCGTTTGATATCATTCCGCGCATCATCTCAGCAGCGGAATGGGAGCGGTTGGAAAAGGGCTTGAAACAGCGTATCCATGCCCTCAACCTCTTTATTGATGATATTTACCACGACCAGAAGATCATCAAAAACAAGATCCTGCCGCTAGAGCTGATCGAGTCGGCCAAGGGGTTTTTGCGCCCCTGTATTGGGCTAAACCCACCGGGTGGCATTTGGTGCCACATTACGGGAACGGATCTGATTCGGGATCGAGACGGCACCTGGTATGTGCTGGAGGATAACCTACGCTGTCCGTCGGGGGTATCATATGTACTGGAAAATCGGCGAGTGATGAAAAGTACCTTCCCGGCTCTCTTTAACACCATGGGGATCCAGCCAGTGGATGATTACCCTAGTCACTTGCTGGAAACCCTGCTCCACCTCACTCCTCCACAACTTGCCAATCCAACGGTGGTAGTGCTCACCCCTGGCATTTACAACTCCGCCTATTTTGAACATTCCTTCCTGGCCCAGCAAATGGGGGTGGAATTGGTGGAAGGACGGGATCTGGTGGTGGCGGATGGCTACTTGCAAATGCGAACCACCAAGGGTCTGCAACGGGTGGATGTGATCTATCGCCGTATTGACGATGACTTTATCGATCCCCTGGCATTTCGCCCGGATTCGATGCTGGGGGTGCCGGGGCTGCTGGAGGTGTATCGCTCCGGTCGGGTGGCGATTGCCAATGCCCTAGGGACGGGGGTAGCCGACGACAAGGTGATCTACGCCTATGTACCGAAGATGATTCGCTACTACCTGGGAGAAGAGGCGATTTTACCCAATGTGCCCACCTATCTGTGTTGGGATCCCCAGGATCAAGCCTATGTGCTAGAAAACCTGGACAAGCTGGTGGTGAAGGCGGCCAACGAGTCGGGGGGCTACGGCATGTTGATGGGATCCCAGGCCACACCTGAGGAACGGGCTGCCTTTGCCGAGAAAATTCGCGCCCAACCCCGCAACTATATCGCTCAACCCACCCTATGCCTGTCGCGGGTTCCAACTTTGGTGGATCGCGGCGAAGGTCCTTGCCTGGATGCCTGCCATGTGGATTTGCGGCCCTACATCCTCTACGGCGAAGACATTTATGTCCATCCTGGCGGGCTGACCCGCGTTGCTCTCAAGAAGGGATCCCTGGTGGTGAACTCCTCCCAAGGGGGTGGCAGCAAAGATACCTGGGTGCTGTGTCGGGATCCTGCTTGTTGAGAGGGCCTCACGTCCGGATTGCACGCAAAGCTCAGCGTGCAAAGTCACCAAGTCACTTAGAGCGCGATTTTCCAGATTTTCTGGAGGTATCTGGTCGGCCAAATTTGCCAAAGCGGCTGGCGTGTTGATGGGCCAAATCCACGTAATGCTGAGCGTGGATGCGCAGCTTTTCCACTTCTTCCTCCGTAAGGGTGCGGATGGCTTTTGCTGGGGTACCCACAGCCAAAGAGCGCGGTGGCACCGACTTGGCGACTACAGCTCCGGCACCAATAATGCTGCCCGTTCCAATGGTGACTCCATTCAAGATGGTGGCCCCAATGCCGATCAAACAGCCCCCCTGAATGCGGGCACTGTGGATGACAGCGCGGTGGCCGATGGTCACCTCCTCACCGATGATCGTGGGTTGGTCGGGATCCCCGTGCACAATCGCCCCGTCCTGGATATTAGTGCAGCGGCCAATGGTAATAGGCGAAATATCCCCCCGCAGAATGGCCCCATACCAAATGCTCACAGATTCCGAGAGTTCCACGGTTCCGATCACGGTGGCATTGGCGGCGATAAAAGCGACCTCATCCATTCCCGTAGGTTCTTGATCCAACCAAATGGGCCAAGTATCCTGTGCTTCTTCCATTTAGCGAATCCCCCAAGGCCGGGAGAGCATATTTGGGGAATAACGCATGGGCAATGGATCCTTCTCGACAGGGACTGTGCCGATCTACCCGACTCAGGTGCAGGTTCTGAGGGCAACGATATCGGCTCCTGAGATCTTATCCAGATTCCGACTGATCTTTTCGATATCCCAATCCCACCAGGCAATCTGCAACAGCTCCTGAATCACCTCCTCAGAAAAGCGTTGTCGCAGAACCCGGGCTGGGTTTCCACCCACAATCGTGTAAGGGGGCACATCCCAGCTTACCACTGCTTTCGCTCCAATGATTGCTCCATCCCCTACTTTGACACCAGGGAGTAGGGTGGCATCGTAGCCAATCCAAACATCGTTGCCAATGATGGTATCTCCCTTAAAGGGAAAAGCATTGAGAGGTGGTTCGGATCCCTCCCATCCGTTGCCAAAGATGAAAAAAGGAAAGCTGGAAAACCCGGCAATCGCGTGATTAGCCCCATTCATAATGAATTTCACGCCGCGGGCAATGGCACAAAACTTACCGATAATCAGGCGATCCCCCACAAAAGGGTAGTGGTACAAAACATTGCGTTGAAAATCTTCCGAATCGTCTGGATCGTCGTAGTAGGTGTAGTCCCCAATTGAGATATTTGGATCAGAGACCGTATTTTTGATGAAGCAAATTTGTGGGAAATTCACCATCGGATGAGGATTTTTAGGATCGGGGCCATTCATGTTCATTCATGTTAATTGTACTTGGCGTTGAGAAGGTAAGGAGGGATCCGCAGGTTGCAAAGTTTGAATGGCAAAGAAAGTTTCATAAATGCGATCCCCAACCCGGTTCATTTGCAGTTGCAAATTATCGAGAAACTCGTGTAGGCCCTGTTCCATGATGTCATCGATGGTCAAGTAGTCTAATTCGGAGCGCAAACGTCCCAAAGCCCGCTCACCAGGATCCCGCCAGGTACCGGCTGGAGTGCCCGTAATCTCGTGTAAAGACCGATCCGCCTGAATCAGGCAAAATTGAATCGAGCGGGGAAATTGCCGATCCAAAATCAGGAAAGAGGCCACCTCTTGGGGGTTAATGCGATGTTGACGACTGTATTTGCGATACATCTCATAAGCACTGGCGGATTTCAGCAAAGCAATCCATTGCAACTCATCCAGAGCCGTGCCCACGTATTGTACAGAAGGTAACAGGATAAAATATTTCACATCTAAAATCCGTGCGGTTTTGTCAGCCCGTTCCAACAGGCGACCAATCTGGCCAAAATGCCAGCCCTCACCGTGGGTCATGGTAGCATCCATCACCCCAGCAAAGAGGTGGCTGGCTAACTTCACTTCCGTGAAAAAATCGTGCCACTGGCTTAAGTTTTTACCCTGCTGGGCCGCTTCTTTCACCATCAAATAAAATCGATTGACCCGCTCCCACATTTCTGAAGAAATCACCTCTCGCACAGAACGGGCATTTTCTCGTGCCCATTGCAGACAGGAAAGAATCGAGTTGGGATAATCCCTATCAAAAGCCAGAAATTGGACGACCGTATCTTGGGTGGCTTCGCCGTAGCGCTGGTAAAATAACTCCTGATCCCCAGTGGTGTAAATAATCGGATCCCATTGTTGAGCGGTGCCACTGGGAGAGTCAAGGATCAGATTCAAGTTGACATCGATAAACCGGGCGATATTTTCCGCGCGCTCCACATAGCGGTTTAGCCAGTAAATCGAATCCGCCACCCGACTCAACATGCCTTCGTCTCCTCTAAGGTTTTTGTTGCCCATATGGGCTGTAACCCCAACCGGGTCATCACCCACCGCAGCTTCACCCACAACACCACCGTCACACCCGTCAGCAACCCTCCCAGCCAATCCATCGGAGTGCCCAAATAGCGTACCTGGATCTGATGTGCTCCGGGCGGGATCTGCACCTGCAGCTGCCCTAACCCCGTGCGTTCTGCCGGTCTCAGGCGGCCATCCATCTCTACCCACCAAGCGGGGTAATAAAAGGTACGCAACACTACAATTTGGTCTCTATCGGTGGGGTTGACGGCTCGAAAACGACGATAGCCATAGCTCCAACGCTCCACCTGTAAATCGGCTTCAGAGGGTTGCCCCTGCTCCCCATTGGTTAGAGAGTCCCCGAGGTTGCCTTGCCAACGCACCAGCGGATCCACAGTCGGAGGGGGCATCGGGAAGGTGACCCCATGGGCGCGATATTCCGGCACATCCACCAAAGCCAGCCCATCCGGAAAAATCCAGTGCCAGTACAAGAAAGGGGTACCCGGTCGTTGCTGTGGCTCAATCGGGAATTGCTTGGCCGCCGAGAGGGTGTGAAAGGTTTGGATCACCTGGGGCTGAAAGCTCGTGCGGCCCAAGACCTGCCACCCTAGCCCCACCTGGATCATGACCGCCAAAGCTGTTCCCAAAAGGATTAGATACCGCCAGCTTTTGCGGTTCCAACCCCATCCCGCCAGGGATCCCAGCAGCCAGGGCACCGTTACGGTGGTAATCCCCATCCAACGCCAGGAAAACTGGATCCGCTGCAACGGCAAAACCCAGTCGTAGACCCAACTGAGCAAATCCGTCATCATCAGCAGGGCCACCAAACTAGCCCCAAGGCTATAGAGCAAAACTTCTCCGGGCAGCAATGGGGATGGACATGGAGAGGGGGATCCCAGCCCAGCAGCCTCTTTGTGGGAAGCTACCCGGTTCACCCCCCAACGGCCCAGCAGCAGGATAATACTACGCATCGCTTGCACGATTGCAGCCCCAGCGACCACCGCTACCATCCAGTTCCAGTACCCCAACAGGCCACTCTCGAACCAGTGATCGGTCAGGAGCGGTTGCAGACGGGTAAGGCCGCTCACCATCAGGCGAGATTGCGGAAAATAGTCTTCGGCAAAATTAACCGCATCCACCTGAATCAGGCGCTGATCCAGGAACGCAGGCACCAAAAAAAAGGCTGACCACCCCAGCCCCAACCCCAACCCTAAATAGGAGCGTCCCAACTTCGGCCAGAGGGGATCCCGCCAGCGCAACACCCAGGGCAACGGCAGCACGATCAGAGTCAACAGCAGCAGCATCGGCAAATGGGAGAGCACCAACAGGCCATAACTGAGGGCCAAGGCCCAGATCGGCCCAATCAACCCCGGTTGGCACAACACCTGCACCAAAGCCCAGAAAATCCAGGGCAACAGAGCAATCGCCCACACTTCGCCGATGGCTCCCCGCTGATAGATATCCACCAGCCAATAGGGACCAGCCATACCCATCAAAGCCAAAATCAGGGCCAGAGGGCGGGGCGCGATGGTTTGGATCAGAGCGTAGAGTCCGGATCCCATCACCAACAGAGCCAAGCCCATACTGGCCACCAGCGAAGCAGGCATCTCCAACCCCAGGATGCGGAAGGGCAGAGTCGCCACCATGCACAGGGGTGGGTAGAAAGCAAAGGTAGCATTGCCAAAGCCGAAGTTGGAAAATTCCAGCCAGCGGGGGTAGAATTGCCCCCCGAAAAATTGCCGCTGATATTGAAAGGCCCAACTGAGATTAAACTGAGTCGAATGGGTGCTGGGATACCCCTGTTGTACCATCGGCCAGAGCAGCAGAATCATCCCTGCCAGCACCCCAGACCCAACCAGCCAGAAGAACCCAACCTGACGCAGAACCTTCACCATGAGCGCTTCCCATCACCCCAAAGTATGGGATCCCTGCTTTTAAAACCCTCTCGAATCTTAAGTTCCAAAGTAGTGCTGGCCATTGAGCTGTCGGAAGGATGTTATAGGATGTTACTTGCCGAACAATCCGATACCTCCCTCACAGCCTAAGTTCCAGAGCTTACCGTCGGACTTGCTTCTGCCTCAAAGGATCCAGACTTGCCACCGTATTTGCGCAGCAGGCGAATGTTTTCGATCACCATCGTCTTTTCCAGGGCTTTGGTCATGTCATAGAGAGTGAGCGCAGCCACAGAAACCGCCGTCAGGGCCTCCATTTCCACCCCGGTTTGGGCGCTGGTTTTGACAGTGGCAGTGATGAGAAACCCCGGCAGATGGGGATCCGAATCCAGATCAACACGGACACTGCTGAGGGGCAAGGTATGACAGAGGGGGATCAGCTCGGCAGTGCGCTTGGCAGCCATGATCCCTGCCAGCCGAGCCGTTTCCACTACGTTACCCTTCGGCCCCTGCCCCGCCAGAATAGCTTGCAGGGTAGTTTCCGCCATGCGTACCTGACCTTGGGCGGTAGCCAGACGAGTGGTCACGGATTTTCCCGCAATATCCACCATGCGCACTTGCCCAGATTCATCCAGGTGGGTGAGGGGTGAGCCGGGCTCGTAGGGTGGATCGGGCTGCACGACAGAAGCCTCCCGCCAAGATTGGGTACCGGAGCACCGATTCAGTAGCGAATCCAGGCGTAGGCGGCATCCGAAAGAACAGGCACCTCAGCGTAGTGGCTGCGAATATTTTGCACCCAAGCGTAAACCGTGACGGCGATCACCCCCAACAGAGCCGTGGTTGCCAAAACTCCCATCACTACCCCAAGGCCGAAGCTGCCAAACAACATGCCCAGCATCTGCATCAGCAACTGCACCAGAAACAAGACGATATTCAGCAGCAGAGCTTGAATAGTATTGAAACGGACGAAATGGGCCACGCGGGTATTGCGGATAACCAGGAACAGCAGCGCAAAGAATACCCCCATGCCCAACCAGCCAGTAGCAAAGGGCACCAAACGAAACAAAGGGGCAAAAATCGGGATCAAGGCCGGTACCGAGTTAAACAGACCCGAAGGCACAAAGCCCAAGGGTAGAGCCGATACCAAAGGCAACAGGTAGGGAAGGGATCCCCACAGCCGATTGATGGGAGTAATTTCGCCGCGCCAGGTCATATCCGTCAATCCCCTTGGATATAGTGATCTTGCCAGCTCGCCTGTCGGCTCTAATAGCCGCTCGTTTGCTCAGCCCAAGAGACTCTTCACAGTCGAAGCCTTGGGGACATTCTAGTCGATGGATTTTCATCGGCTCAACGCGCTTGGGCGCAAGCTTGGCTGCTGCTTCTGGGTTCGAGAGACATTCTGGGAAAAATGTTCAGAATGAGCGTTCCACTGGATGCGGATTGGTATAATTAGCGGCAACTTCTGACAGTACAGGGTTTTTGGGCTTCCACCATGAACATCTCATCGTCTCCTGCTGCTCGCGTTGTCGGATCTTTCCTCTGGCAAGCTTGGTCTGGGTTGATTGGCTTTTTGAATGATCGGTTGTTGCCGGAGCGCTTTCATGTGCAGCCTGAGGCATTGCCGCAGTGGGTTGCCCGAGTGTGGGCCCATTACCTTCGCTATCGAGAAGCATCTCGCCCAGGCGCAGTCCAGTTTCGCGGTTTGGCGGTGGATCCCAGCCAAGTTCAGGATCCCCATTCGGTTCGCCTCGGATCCCGTCCGGTGTACTACCGCGGTTGCCCCATCGAGACAGTGGCCTATTCCGGCGAGCCGACTTCGGTGAGCTCCATGGAAAAAGCTTTTGTGCCACCCTACTGGCAGCTGCTCAACACGCTGCGCTTGAAGTTAAACTTAGCGGATATGGATTGCTATCAGGTCACCCCAGAGCTGCAGCGGGTGTATCGGGGTCGGGAGTTCTGATGCACAAGTGAGTTTGTGGTGTAGGGGATCCCGCCGGTGGGCTGGGATCCCTTTTTTGTACCCTCAGGCCAGCCTTGGGATGGAGGCTAGAGGCTGGCGCACTGATCTTCTTTGCTGCCGGCACTGTTGTTGCCGCCGGTGGGGGCCGGAGTGTTTTCTTTGCACTGCAGGTTCTCGCGGATCTGGTTGTTAGCGAGGGCGAGGCCACCGCGATTTTTCACCGCTTGTAGGTTCCCCTCCACGTCGTTGGCGGTGGCACTAAGGGCGCCCCGATTGTCTTCAAATTGCAGATCCCCATCGATCGTGACCGACAGGATGGAGGCGGATCCCCCCTGCTTGATTTGAATGTTGCCTCCGACGCGGGAGTTGCTGGTGGTGACGGCTGCGGCTCCTTCTGCTTGGATGTTCCCCTCGACACGGACGCCGGAGGCTTGTAGGGTGGCGCCCCGTCCGACTTTGATGTTGCCCTGGATCACCGTGCCATTGAGGTTGCAACTGGCCCCATCCGGCACGATTAGGTTATCGACGGTGGAGTTGCCCACAGCACCGGTACAGCGAAAATCGTCGGCATGGGCCGCCGGGATCCCGCTCAGCAGCAGCAAGGTGGTCATCGCCAAAATTTGAGGTTTCATCATAAGCTCCTAAAAAAGGGGGAGGCTTGCTCCGTTCTTCATCTTCTGAAGTTTCGGCAAAGAGGAATAGGCGAGAACGATCCAACTCCTGTTCTGCTTCTGGTCAGTTTGGGCGGGGCTAGTGGCGGCGGAATCTGCGCTCAAGGGTCTGGTCTGGGGGATCCCACGGGAGTGGGGAAAAAAATGAGAAAGATTGCAAAAAAACTTAAGGCCATTTTCCCGTTATGGGATAAGACCCCCTACAGTAGATAAAGACTGATTATTGAGATGTGTTATGTCGAAAAGCGGCGTGCTCCTGCTGAACTTGGGGGGGCCAGAGACCCAGGCGGATGTGCAGCCCTTTCTCTATAACCTGTTCGCCGATCCGGAGCTGATCCGTCTGCCGTTTCCCTTTTTGCAGCGAGCCTTTGCCTGGGCTATCTCCACGTTGCGAGCGGAAAAATCTCGGCGCAATTACGCGGCCATTGGGGGGGGATCCCCGTTGCGACGCATCACGGCCGAACAAGCGCAGGAGCTACAGGCCCATCTGGTGGCGGAAGGGTTTGATGTGCCGGTGTATGTGGCGATGCGCTACTGGCATCCCTTGACAGAATCGGTGGTGCAGCAGATCAAGTCGGATGGGATCACCCGCTTAGTGGTGCTGCCCCTTTACCCGCAGTATTCCATCAGCACAACGGGGTCTAGCTTTAAGCTGTTGGAGCGGCTTTGGGCTGAGGATCCGGAATTGGCGCGCATCGAACGGCACCAGATCTGTTCTTGGTATGACCAGCCAGACTATGTGCAGGCGATGGCGGCGGGGATCCGTGCCGGGTTGGATCAGTTTGAACGCCCCCAAGAGGTGCATGTGCTGTTTAGTGCCCACGGCATTCCGGAAAGTTATGTGACTGAGGCCGGGGATCCCTACCAACAGGAGATGGAAGCCTGTGTGCAGTTGATTTGGGAGCAGGTGGGACGCGCCAATGATCACACCCTTTCCTACCAAAGCCGGGTGGGCTCGGTGAAATGGCTGCATCCCTACACCGAAACGGTGATTTCCGAGTTGGGATCCCGTGGGGTGAAGCATCTGTTGGTGGTGCCGATTAGCTTTGTCTCGGAGCATATCGAGACCCTGCAAGAAATCGATATTGAGTATCGGGAGTTGGCCCATCACTTTGGGATCCCAGATTTTCGGCGTGTTCCTGCTCTGAATGCTAATCCGCAGTTTATTGCCGGCCTAGTGGCGCTGGTTCGGCCTCATTTATTCACGCCCGGCTTGGCTTCCACTGCTTTTGCCCCAGCGACGACGCTTCAATCTTAGGTTGGACTTGGGGGCAATGAAGCTCATCCCACCCAACTAACGCGAAGAAGTGGGGTAGCGATAATGTTCTACATCCCATCTTATATCTGTTATATCTGGCAGAGGGCTAATCCGGCGTGGAGTTGCTCAGAAATTGGATCCCCCACTCCAAGCGTCGGCGTTGGTTGCGAATGTGGGTGGGTTGGCGACGGCGAGTGCGGCGGTATTGGTGGAGCAGTAGTGGGGATTGGCGTTGGCTGGGGGAAAAACCCATTCCTGTGGCTAGTTTGAATCGCCTGATCTGGAGAGATTCGGTTCCTTCCCTCAGTTTTTTTGTCATGCTCAGCCTGTCGGGCATCATTTCTACCCTGGGTTTGTTGGCAGGCAGTACGGCAGTGGTGATCGGGGCTATGATCATCGCGCCTTTGATGGGCCCCATTTTGGGGATGGCCTATGCTGTGGCTGTGGCCAATCGTCGATTATTGAAACGAGCTACCCTAACGCTATTGATCGGCAGCTTAACCACCGTGCTCAGTGCCATCCTGATTTGCCAAGTTGCTGGCTTGCGGGACTTGAACGATGAGATCCGGATGCGCACTCAACCAACGTTGCTGGATCTGGGGGTAGCTCTGGGGGCAGGAGCGGCGGGGGCCTTTGCCAAATCCCGTAAGTCAGTAGCAGATGCTTTTCCAGGGGTAGCGATCGCGGTGGCTCTGATTCCGCCCTTGAGTGTGATGGGTATAGGGTTGGCCCTTGCAGATGGGGAAACGTTGGGGGGTTCCTCTTTGTTGTTTATCACCAATCTGGCGGGCATTATTTTCAGCGGGATCCTCACTTTTCTCTGGCAGCGTTATGGATCCTTAGAACGGGCGCAGGGGGGGATTGCCTTCGTGGGAATGGTGATAGGGTTGATCGGGATCCCGTTGGGGATTTCGCTGCGCAATTTACTTTTGCAGTCCAATACCCGTCAGCAGGTGCGAGAGCTGTTGGAAAACCAATTGGATCCCTTTGAAAAGGCTCACTTGCGCTCCTTGCGAGTGAGGCAACGGCGACAGGGGCTGGAAGTGGATATCGAAATCTCTGCCCCCCCTCAACAAATTACTGAAGCCGATTTACAAACGGTACAAAATTTTTTGCAGGATACCCTGGGACAACCTGTGGTGCTGCAGGTGAGTTTGATTCCGATACAGCAATTTCAACTGTCCACAGATCTGGAGGGGCACCCTTAAGCCTGGGTGCGATAAAAGGGTCGCTTCACCACTTCGGCGGGCCAGCGCTGCCCGCGAATCTCAATTTCCAGCCGGGATCCCACCTTGGCCCAATCGGGGTCGACATATCCCAGGCCAATGCCATAGCCCAAGCTCGGTGAATGGGTGCCACTGGTCACTCGGCCAATCGGATCTGAGCTTCCAGCGGCCCAAATGGCATAGCCAGTGCGGGGGATCGCCCGTTCCAACAGGCGAAAACCCACCAGACGGCGCGGGATCCCCTGGTTGCGTTGGGTTTCTAGAGCCGCTTTGCCGATGTAATCGCCCGGATTGTTCACCAACCAGGTCAGGCCCGCTTCCAGAGGAGTCGTGGTTTCGTCCATATCCTGCCCATAGAGGTGCAAGGCCGCCTCCAACCGCAAGCTATCCCGGCAGCCCAAGCCACAGGGTTGCACGCCTGCTTGGATCAAGTGTTCCCAAAGGCGGATGCCATCGCCGAGGCTGAGCATCACTTCAAAACCGTCTTCGCCGGTATAACCCGTGCGGGCCACAAAGATCGCCTCTCCCGAAAACCCTTCTCCGCCGGTAAATTGCCCATGCTGAAAACGCCCCAACCCCGCCAGGGATCCCTGTAAAAAGGGTTGTAAGGTGGCTTCAGCCTCTCGCCCCTGCACTGCTAACAACACCTGAGCAGAGGAGTAATCCCGCAACTGCACGCCAGGGATCCCACTCAGATGCTGGTGGAGCCAGTCCCAATCCTTCTGGCAGGTGGCGGCGTTGACGATCACGCTCCAGTGCTCCACTTCACCCTCTGGCGGATGTTTGTAGACGATGACATCATCCAGGATGCCCCCCTGCGGGTTGAGCAACACGGTGTAGCGCCCGCATCCTACGGGTAAGGGGCTGAGATCGGTGGGCAACAAGCGGTTGAGATGGGATCCCAGTTCTGGCCCCCACAGGGTGAACTTGCCCATGTGGGAAATATCAAACACCCCCACCTTCTCCCGCACGGCCTGATGCTCCGCCACCACCCCCTGATACTGCACTGGCATTTCCCATCCGGAGAAGGGCACAAAACGAGCCCCCAAAGCCTGATGGTGGGCAAATAAAGGAGTGCGCTGCAGGGTTGGGCTCATGACTATGAAGGGATCCCGAAAGGGCAAGGACTACAATAAACTCAAAACTCACCGTCGCATCTCTTTAGGAGCCAGTACCATGCGTCTTCTCCACACCATGATCCGCGTTGGCAACTTGGAGCGATCCCTGCAATTCTATTGCGAGGTTTTGGGGATGCGCCTGCTGCGCAAGAAAGATTACCCAACGGGGGAATTCACCCTGGCCTTCGTAGGCTATGGAGATGAATCGGAAACGGCGGTTATTGAATTGACCCACAACTGGGGCACCCACCGCTACGACCTGGGCAATGGCTACGGTCACATCGCCCTAGGCGTAGAGGATATCTACGGCACCTGCGAGGCCATCAAAGCCCGTGGCGGCAAGGTGGTGCGGGAACCCGGCCCGATGAAACACGGCAGCACCGTGATTGCCTTTGTCGAGGATCCGGATGGCTACAAAATCGAGCTAATCCAGACCCAATCTTTGGCTGCTGAACCGGAAAAAGTGGCTGTGGCGGGCAGTGCCGCCTAACTGAAATCCGCCGGGGATCCCCAGCCTTAATTGGTGGATCCCCCCACGGTCAACTGACCCAGCACGTTGATATCAAAGGTGAAGTTGATGGTGACTGAGTTGCCTTCGTAAGCCTCGGGCAACGGCAGATAAGGGGCTGCTCTCTGAATCGCTGCCAGGGCCGCATCGTCGGTTTGTTGGCTGCCGGAGGTGCGACCCAAGCGTACGTTCTGCAAATCTCCGGCCCGACCGACCGTGAAGATCACCACCGTGCGGCGGGAGGTTCCAGTCTGCCCAGGGATCCAGTTTTGCTCCACCTTCCGCTGCAGAGCCGCTAGCCAGGGGCCCCAGTCCACATTGGCGCGTGCGGCCACGCTGGGGGGATTGGGGGCCGATTGGGTGGGGTTGGCCAGTCCACTGGCTCCACTGCCTTGAATACCCGCACCGTCACTGGGAGCAGAGGCACTGACCGGGGGGCCCAGTTGGGAAGAGTCGGAGGGGCGCTGGGCAGGAGGTGCTTCTGGCAAGGGCTGTGGAGCAGGTTCAACGGGAGCCAATTGACTTAAGTCTGAAACCCGCTCGCTCGGCTGAACCGGCAAAGGTTCGGCGGTGGGGGGAGGAGTAGGGGGCGGAGTTGCAGGAGGAGCTGCCGCCACAGGAGGCGGAGTCGGCGTTGAGGTAGGTTGAGGGGGTGCTGGAGTGGGGGTCGGTGTTGGGGTGGGAGGTGGCGTGGGCGTGGGTGTGGGCGTTGCAATCGCCACTTCAGCCGGTGCGGGCGGGGGTGGAACGGGGGCGGGTTGCTCCAGTTGCGGGGGCTGCGGCTGCGGGGGTGGCGGGGCAGGGGCTTCTTGGGGCGGAGCAGCTTGGGACTGGGGCGGGCTGCCTTGGGAAGGAGGGGCTTCTGTGCGCTCACCCCCATCGCGGGAATCCACATCGGAAACCAGCTCGGTCTCATCCGGCGGCTCGAGATCTTCCGGATCCAGCAGAATAAACTCGATGGCTTCTTGTTCTGGCTCCCGGATCAACCAGAGACGGCCCAAATAAAGAAATCCCAGCAGCAGCAGAATGTGCAACAGCAGAGACAGCGCCACCATCCAAAAAAAGTTGCGAGATTCATCCTCGCGGCGGCGTTGTTCAACCAAAGTGCTGGTCATGGCCAGGGTTGCCCTCTTGTGTTCTCAGCTCTCTCAACACACCGAGTTGTCCTATCGAATACTTCGAATACTCGGCCACACTAGAGTGTTATAACATCCTGCCGGTTTTGGCCCCTGCGCAAAGGCGTATTGTCCATCTCGGGCTTGGGAAGGGATCCCTCGGTGCAATACTTCCCCCAAGATCGCCTACCCTAGGAAAGCAGGGATCCGAGTTGATCAATCCATAATTATCGACTAATGAAATGAAATAAACTGAATTCCCTGATGTGCTGGTTTGGAGCACCCTATGGAACCGATCCGCTTTCATCTTGCCTTTCCGGTGACAGACATTCCCCTCGCCAAAACCTATTACGGCGAGGGTTTGGGCTGTGAGATTGGGCGAGAAAGCCCTGCTTCGGTTATTCTCAACCTGTATGGGCATCAGCTGGTGGCCCACCTCACCCATGAAGAACTTACCCCGCAGCGGGGCATTTACCCACGCCACTTTGGACTGATTTTCCCAGCACAAGCGGATTGGGAGTCCTTGGCTGCTCGTGCCCAAGCGCGAGAGCTACTCTTCTATCAGGAGCCCCGCTGGCGGTTTATTGGCTCTCCCTTGGAGCATGGCACCTTCTTTTTGCAGGATCCCTTCTACAACCTGCTGGAATTCAAATACTATCGTCATGCCTCCGCCATCTTCGGGGAGCGGGAGTTGGCCTTGATCGGGGATCGGGAGGGTTGATTCTTGGCACAGGAAACTCGGTTGGCAGTCTCCGGGCGCGGCCCCATTTGGCAGATGGACTTTACAGCCGTTCCGTTACGGGATGAGCAGGATCGGCGGGTCTGGGAGCTTTTGGTGTGTGATCCCCTGGGTCAGTTTCGCAAAGCGCAGTATTGCAGCAACCAAGAGGTGAACAGTACCTGGGTGGCGCAACAGTTGCAAAACTGTGTGGAGGCCGCCCCCCAGCCTCCTTCCGCCATTCGTGTGTTTCGGGCCCGCATGAGTTCCATCTTGCAGCGAGCCTGCGATCTGGTCGGGATCCCGATGCTGCCCAGCCGGCGCGTCTACACCCTCAATGCCTGGATACGGGAGCGGGCGGAACAGGTGTATCCCTATGAGGCGCAGTTTACCTATAGCCCCGAATCCCCAGTAGAGCCGGAGCTGCCGGATCCCACCCGCCTACCCGACAAATTACAAGGAGAACGCTGGGCCTTGGTCACTTTACGAGCGGCAGATTTACAAGAGGCGGAGAGCTGGCCCACAGAATTTGGGGAGCTGTTCCCCGTTGCGTGGTCAAGCTTACCCGCTGACACGATCATCCCTGGTCTGGTGATCACCACGCAACGGGCTTTGCCGATGGCAGCTTGGATGACCGGGATCGAACCGGCCTACCTCAGCGTTGTTCAAGAGCAACTGATTTTGGAGGCGGGCTTGAATGATCGCTACCTATTTGCATCCCTAAAAGCGGAAAAATTGCGGGCAGAAGCAGAAGGCTTTGCCAAACGCCAACACCTGGCCCAAGGGATCCATTTCTTGGCCATTCAAACGGATCTGAAGGCCCAATCTTTTGCAGGCTTCTGGCTGATGCAACACCCCTAGGATAGGGAGCGGGCCGATAGAGCCAAACAAGCCCACCCGATCAGAAAGGCTACCCCACCTACAGGTGTAATTGCCCCCAGCCAGCGGATCCCTGTAAATGCCAGGGCGTAGAGGCTGCCGGAAAACAACAGCACCCCCAGCCCAAAGGCCCACCCTGCCGCCCACAAGACGGCTGAACTTGGCACCCGCACCAACAGCAAGGCTACCAGGCCCAGAGCTAGGGCATGAACCATCTGGTAGCGCACTGCCGTTTCCAACAGATGCAGGGATCCCTCGCTGAGCTGGGTTCGTAAAGCATGAGCGGCAAAGGCCCCCATGCCCACCCCCAATCCCCCCAACAGACCCGCTAGGGCCAGAAAAATTCCCATTCTTTTGCTCCTCGATCGTCTTTTCTAGCTTCGCTGCACCATCACGGTTTTGGGCGAAATTTGCCTCGTCTGTCGGCTCTGTTGCTCCAAGGGCAAGGCCAACAGTTACAGTGAAGACGGAATGGGTGTGGATTGCAGGTGGCACAACGGTCTGGCAAAAGGTTTCCCTTGGGGATGCTGCTCTTCTGGGCTGGAATCCTGTTTGGATGGCCGGTTTGGGCCACCTCGTCGGCAGCAGCGAACGAAGATGGGGATCCCGTACCCACCACGCTCTCCGCTGCCATAGATTTAGGCTTGGATAGCCAAATTTTAGAAGATAGCCCCGTGTTGCGTCGCTGGTTGCAAAACCCGCCTAACCTTCTGGAAGAAATCCGCAACACGCCCGTTCTACCCACCCGCTTGCAGGCCAATTTCGAGTCTTCCTCCCACTGGCGAGTCAGCCTTCAAGATCTGCGCCTAGTGGATCGCCTCACCCTGAGCGGTGATTATCGACAATCGGCGGATGAGCCAAAAGACCGCCAGTACGGATCAGAAATCCGCTACTTTATAGCCCCGATGGGATCCGTCTTCAACCTGGCGCCCCAACTGGGCTATCGGGTCTTGAAACAAGAGAATCGCAGCCTCAGTGGAGTTAGCTACGGGGCCTTTGCCGTTTTGGCTTTGGCTCCGGGGGCCGCAGATTTGACCGGCAGCTACAGTTGGGTTGCGCCACAAGAACCAGAAGAAGGACAAGCCACCTTGGCAGAGATCACCGCTGCCTATGCTATTAGCCCTTCCTTTCGTCTTTCTGCTCGCTACAGCCTGCGCAACTCAACCTTGACTCGGGAATCTAGCCTGGGTTTGGGGGTGGAATGGATCCCTTAGGCCTTCTACTGAGACACCTAATACAGGCTATATAGGCTTAGACTACAGACACCCTTATGTGTCGGCTGTGTGTGGGCGATTTAGCTTAGCGGTGGAGCCGCAAGTGCTGATGCAGCATTTCGATCTGCATATGGATACAGAAGAGGCCGGGATCCTGCCATTGGCCCCCCGCTACAACATCGCCCCTTCTCAGCCCCTATTGGCGGTGGTGGCCTCGCAGTCGACCAAACCGGGATCCCTTCAACGCAAGGCAACTCATTTTCGCTGGGGTTTGGTGCCCGCTTGGAGCAAGACGTTTAAGGGGGGATGGATCAATGCCCGCTCCGAAACGGCAGCGGAGAAACCCTCCTTCAGAGCGGCGCGGCGGCGGCGGTGTTGTTTGATCCCAGCGGATGGCTTTTACGAGTGGACGGGATCCGGCAAAGCCAAACAACCCTACTGGATTCATCTGCAGGAAAGGACTCCGTCCCGCCAACTACCTGTGTTTGCCTTTGCAGGCATTTGGGAACGGTGGCAGGGGCCGGAAGGGACTGTGGTCGATACCTGCGCCATCCTCAACACCACCGCCAACCCGCTGATGCAGGTTCTACATGAGCGTATGCCCGTGATTTTGCCCCCAGAAACCTATGACATCTGGCTGGATCCGAACCTCCAGGATCCCAAGCGGGTTGTACCGTTGTTGCGTCCCTATCCCCCGGAGGCGATGGTGGCCTATCCTGTCAGCACCCATGTGAATCCCCCCCCGCCATGACGATCCCGCCTGTCGAGAGCCGGTCGGAGAGCCGATCACGGTTTTGTCGCTGCCTTCTTAGGGGGTACGGCGATAGCACATTCCCGGCAGTTGTACCAGCCAACCCTCCAGCTCCATCATCAGCAAGGTACTGGAGAGGGTGGTGATCTCCATCTGGGTGGCCTGGGCCAGAGCATCGATGCCCATGGGTTCGGATCCCAAAATTTGCCAAAGAAGCTGTTGATCCGGATCGGTAGGGCCAGCTTTGGCCTGGATATTCCCGGAGCCAGGGGCTCCTGAGTCTGCCGTTTCCCGAGGGGATCCCTGAACCAACCGTAAATCCTCCAACAAGCTCTCAATCCCTAAAATCATGCCCGCACCCTTGCGGATCAGGTTCAGACAGCCGCGGGCCGCCGCCGTATCGATGTTGCCCGGCAGCGCATACACCTCCCGCCCGTAGTCGTTGGCCAAGTAGGCGGTGATCAGGGCTCCGGAACGCTCCGGGGCTTCCATGACCAGTGTGGCGCAACATAAGCCGGCGATGATGCGGTTGCGCTGCGGAAAATGTTCTTTGGCAGGGGGCGTACCCGGAGGATATTCGCTGAGGATCGCCCCTTGCGCTTGAATGCGCTGGTGTAACTGCCGGTGTTGAGCGGGATACACCATCTCTGGGCCAGTCCCCACCACAGCCACTGTCTTTCCGCCGGCCTCCAAACAGGCTTGGTGAGCCACACCGTCAATCCCAGCCGCCAACCCGGATACCACTACACATCCGGCTTCGGCCAGGGCAGCGCTAATCTGCTTTGTCCAATGGCGCCCATAGGCAGTGGGGGCACGGGTACCAACGATCCCAAGCGCGGGCTGTTGTTCCCAGGTGGGGCAATCTCCCAGCACGTAAAGAATCGGCGGCGGATCCGGCAATTCCCACAGCAAGGGCGGATAGCCGGGATCAGCGGGGGTTAAGAAGGGGATCCCGGGCTTCAGGGTTTGCTCCAAGACTTGTTCCGGGATCAGTTGGCAACGGGCGGCTTGGATCGACTGGGCCAGTGCGGGGCCGATTCCCTCTACCTGTTGCAAGGCCGGTTCATCCGCTTCCCAGGCCCGTTGTAAAGACCCAAAACACTCCAGCAGCCGCTTCAGACGGTGGGGGCCAATCCCCTTCACCTGTGCCCAGGCCAACCAATAGGGCTGTTCCTGGGCTGTACGGCGCAGAGAGCCATCCAGGGGATCGAAAGGGCCGGGTGGGAAAGGGACAGACAATCTGGAGTTCCTGAGCAGGGATACAGTCGAGAACAGGGATGGTGCTACGCACCTCGCTTAGCAAGAACGCAACCGTTGGGCCACCTTTTGGGGAGGGTTTGCTCCCATTTACGGTCGGATCCCCTTTCGCTTCCCGGTTGCTTTGATGATAGTTCAGACGCTCTCCAGGATCAGATCTACCTCGGCAAGTAGGCGCTTCTTGGGCCAGAAAGATCCCCCCTTACCACAGAGGCCGGATCCCGGCAGCCCTAGCCCCTACGGATCCAACGCTTCTGTTCGCCAGTCTTGAACAGGATTCTACTGAATATCAAAATCCTATCTATCACTATAGCGATTCAAGATAAACGCCATACAAGAATAGAAACTGAAAAGCCGACAAGAAAAATAAGTTAAAATACAAGCCAAACAAAAACTTAAGCACACAAGAAAAGAATATACGAAATTTCACAGAGAATCTATCAAATTCTCTAAATTCTCCAAATCATTCGTCTCTGTCTTTTATTTTTGAAATTAAAAATCAATCTTTTTTACAAATTTACTAAATCTTAAAATCACGAAAGACGGACTTGTTTGATAATGAAAAAATAAAACTGCTTTTATATTTCAGGCCCCTAGCCTTTCTACATCCCTCTAGGCATCGGGATATTCTGCTCTCCAGACAAGGCTTATAGCCATGGCTGCTCCTGTCAGCCCTTCTAGACCAGCCCTTTTTCTCGCCCTTCAAGCATTAACACTTTTAACTGCAAAGCAATCTTATTTTTGGCTATATTCATCCTGATATCTATTTCTTGATAGCAAAGTACGCAATATAGAATAGAATTTTTCTTGGGTCATCGCAGAAAAATTGTCGCACCTCCCTAAAAAGTCCTTTCTTTTCTTGTCGAGGCTACTCTTGACGGAAAGCTAGGATAGACAAGAATTGTGCTTCAGGGCACTGTATTGAGGACAAATTGTGCGTGGCTCAGAGTCAGAACTAATTCGTTGACGGATACGCACAGGTGGTGTTTCATGGAATCCATAGTCACCGCTCCCCACCACTTGTAGGCCCTGCGCCATGTCAGTTCGGCAATACAGTTCCCCGGCCCGCTCACGAGATGAAAAAGTGGTTTGCACTGCCTCCCCGGATCCCATGCCCTCCCCCAAAGATGCCCTCCCCATCGCTCGTTCCAAACGATCTGCAGAGCAGGCCTGCCTGCCTGAGCGATCCGCAAAATTGATCCCTCAGGGATCCCTGCAGCTTTATACCAACCCCAGTCGCGGCACCTTTACCCCCGTCATGGCCCAAGCCTTGCGATTGGCGGGCCAGGGAACCCAGGTGCTCATTGTGCAATTTCTCAAGGGTGGGATTAACCAGGGGCCGGAAAACCGTCTTTTGCTGGGCAGCTCGTTGGAGTGGGTTCGCTGTCGGCTGCACCGCTGTATTGATACCCCCCAACTGGATCCCGATGAACGGGTGGCCCTAGATGAGCTGTGGCACTTTACCCAAGCGGCTGTGGGCAGTGGCCGCTATGACCTGGTGGTGCTAGATGAGCTGAGCTTGGCCATGAAGTTGGGCCTGATCCCGGAAGAGGCCGTGTTGGCTTTGATCGATCAGCGGCCCATTTCGATGGACATGGTGATCACTGGCCCAGAGATGCCCGACTCCCTGCTAGAACGAGCAGATTTGATCACGCAGTTGCGCCAACGCTTACGTGCTTTAGAGCCTACCTCTTCTGTCAGCCCCTCCTTCTAATCCTGTCCCCTGTCGGAGATGATGCTGTAGCTATGTTGAAAAACGACCGTTGGATCTGTGAGCAAGCTCGGCAAGGGATGATCGAGCCGTTCCAACCGGAATTGGTGCGCACCGTAAACCTGACAGGAGAGACCCGCCCGGTATTGAGCTATGGTCTTTCCTCCTACGGCTATGACATTCGCCTTTCGCCGGTGGAGTTCAAGATCTTCCGCCACATCCCCGGCACCATCGTGGATCCGAAGCGGTTTAACCCCAAAAATCTAGAGTCGGTGGATCTACACCACGACGCTGAGGGGGACTACTTTATCATTCCCGCTCACTCCTACGGCTTGGGGGTAGCGCTAGAGCGGCTACAAATCCCCGACAACATCACCGTCATCTGTATCGGCAAGTCTTCCTACGCCAGAGTGGGGCTAATTGCCAACCTCACCCCTGCAGAAGCGGGGTGGCGGGGCTATTTAACGCTGGAATTTTCCAATGCCTCCAGTGCTGATTGCCGGGTATATGCCAACGAAGGGGTGGTGCAGTTGCTCTTTTTGGAAGGGGAGCCCTGTGAAGTGACCTATGCCGATCGAGTGGGCAAGTATCAGGATCAACCCCAACAGGTGGTGGTGGCCAGAGTTTGAGCTGGCTTGTAGGGGATCCACCCCAGCGAGCCAGGCAGCTATGCGGGCCTCCTGTCTACCCACGGGATCCCATGCCAGATTGATCGAGGCTTAATTTTTGATTTACAGCCTTTTCCAACTTCATGCAGACCCTTGAGCTAGGTAAAAAAACCTCTGGAACAAGGGATTGACCTGAATCTGCTGTATCAGATAACGCTGGAAAAGGCTGTATTTTGATTTAATTTTATTTCTATGTCCGATTCCCCTTCGCAAGCCAGCGAGCTCCATCCTGATCTGCTCACTGCTGCCTACGATTACACACTTCCCTCTGAACGCATCGCCCAAACTCCTGTTGAGCCTAGGGATCAGGCGCGCATGTTGGTGGTGCGGAGAAGCCGCCATGAGCATCGGCGGTTTTGCGATCTGCCCCATTCTTTGCGGCCGGGAGATTTGCTGGTTCTGAACGATACGAAGGTCATACCCGCACGCTTGTTTGGCACAAGGCTGCCTCGAGACCGGGATCCCCAAGCCGGGATCCCGGCAGCTACGCCCAAGGTGGAGGTTTTGCTACTAGAACCCATTCAGACAGGAATCCCGGAATGTATCTGGCGGGTTTTGGTAAAACCGGGCAAACGGGTCAAGGTGGGGGATCGGATCCAATTTTGGGATCCCCAGGGCTCCACCATGCCCTATCGACTGGAAGCCACGATTCAAGCCCTGGATGCGAGCACGGGTGGGCGCATCCTCCAATTTGAGTGGGCAGGAGCGGCTGTATTTGAAACGGTCTTGGAGCAGGTGGGGCAGATCCCATTTCCGCCCTATATCCAGTCGAATCAAGCCCGTCCGCAGGACTACCAGACCGTGTGGGCCAGACAACCGGGATCCGTGGCGGCTCCTACTGCAGGGCTACATTTCACCCAAGAGCTATTGGATCGGTTGGCTCAAGCTGGGATCCCGACCGCCTATATCACCCTGAATATCGGGTTGGGCACCTTCCGTCCCGTCGAGGTGGAACGGGTGACGGAACATCAGCTGCACAGTGAGTGGCTCAAGGTTCCGGCAGAAACAGTGGAGGCGATTCAGGCAACCCAAGCCCGAGGGGGGCGGATCATCGCTGTCGGGACAACAGTGGCCCGCTCTCTGGAAACGGCGGCAAAAACGGGATCCCTGCAACCCTGGCAGGGGAACAGCGATCTTTTTATTTATCCCGGTTATACCTGGCGAGTCGTTCAGGGGCTGATCACCAATTTTCATCTGCCCCGCTCTAGTTTGATGATGTTGGTGGCGGCGCTGATCGGGCGGCAAAGACTTTTGGATTTATATCAGGAAGCCCTGGAACAGGAGTACCGCTTCTATTCCTTTGGAGATGGGATGTTGATCTTGCCCCAAGCAGATGAATAACGCTGCACCCTATTGCTTGCAATCAGCCTCGGGAGAATGTCAGTCAACCCGATTCTTCCGCCTTATGCCTCAAGGTTGGAATCAGGAGTTCGTCTCAAGCACCGCAAAAAATTGATCCAAAGCCCGCAGCAAATCAGAGGGGGTCATTTGGTCAATCCAGGACTGAATATAGGCTTGCTGTTCCGCCAAGTTTTCGATGCAGCCCAATTTTTGCATGGCTAGGTAGCGAGTTTCCGCCTGCCCGCGATTGGTTTGTAAATCCAGCCGTTGCTCGGGAGTCAGGACAGCCTCCGTTTGGGTCAACAGATGATCTACCACCATCATGAACAGCAGCGGCCCCGCCAGCTCCGGCTGAGGTTCAGGTTCCGGCTCAGGATCCGCAGCCCAGAAATCCTGTCCTAGTTGCAAGAGCTCTTCTGGCGAAGCGGGTTGTAGCGCGATTTCGGTGGCAGCTCGCAGCGGCTCTAGGTTGATGGCATAGCGGCTGGCCAGCTCCACCAGGGTCTGTTCCAATTGGGCCCGGTTCGCCCGCAGGGCTTCGGCTTCTTCTGCTGAGAAATCCAACTGCTCCAGCAACAATCCCAGTGCCACCGATCCCACTAAGGCGGGGGGAAACCGTAACAGCGTTGAGGCGGATCCGACTTGCTCCAGAAAAGCCTCCATGTCCGGACCGGAGCCAATGTCGATCAAATCTTGCAGGTAAGCTAGCACCGACTGCAGCGGTGTGAGCCGTAGGATCCCATGAACCTGAGCCCGCAGATCTGCCGGGATCCCGAGCGGTTCCAATTGGGTTTCTGCACGTGCACGCGCTTCGGCGATCAGTTCCGGCAAATCCGCAGAGGCCTGGCCAGCCTGCAACAGAACCTGGCTGGAGTCCTGCAATAAACTGGCTGCTTCTACAAACAGCAACAACTGTGGCACCCGGATCGTCGGAAACACCATAGTTAGCCGGGTTGGGAATCCGTGGGTTCTGTCTGTTCCGATTCTAGGGATCCCACAGATGCCGGTTCCGTTTCCGCGACAGGGTGGGCTGAGGTGGGCTGATGCCAGTGCAAGCCAATCAGAGCATCGTATAAAAAGCCCCAAAACTCGCTCTTTTGCCAAATACCAAGGGTTTGCTGGCAGTTTCGCTCGTCCAGGTCGGGTTTGGCCACCCAGTAGGCAGGCTGATACTTGTACCAGGGCACGGAGGGCCAGAGGTGGTGAATCAAATGATAGTTTTGCCCCAGCAGAAGAATATTCGTCAGCCAACCGGGATAAACTCGGGCGTTGTGCCACCGTTCTTGGGACTGAAAAGGCCGATGGGGCAGGTAATCAAAAAACAAGCCCAACAGCAACCCCATCAGGCAAGCAGGAGGCAGCCAATAGTTCATCAGGTAGTCGGTGTAGCCGAAGTGAATGGCCAGGCCAAAGGTCAAAATCACCACCAGCCGACTCAAGCCCCACTCCAACAGATCCCAGCGCCCCTTGCGCCACAGTTGCCGCTTGAAGAAAAACACCTCGTGATAGAAAAAGCGTGGCGCGATCAACCACAGCGGCCCCCCCGTAGAGACATAGTGATCTGGGTCGTCTTCGGGATGGTTGACATGGGCATGGTGCTGCATATGGACTCGCTTAAACACCGGGTAGACGAAGCCTTGCAACAGAGCAGAGCCATGCCCCAAAGCCTCATTCAAAAAGCGGTTGCGATGGGCTGAGCCATGGGAGGCATCGTGAATCACCGTACCCAAAACGTATAAAGCCACAAAATTTAGCCAGAACACCATCCACCTAGGCCAGTGCCAAAAGGCATAGCCACCAAAACAACAGGCGGAGAGCACCACGGAAGCCAAAAACATCAGCAGGGTGGGGTTCCAAAACTCCGACGGTGGCCCCAATAGCTCACGGGGAAGGGTGGCAGGCTTACGGGCGGGTTGAGCGGCAACGGTCATCGGTAGCCATCCTCAGGCACGTACAGTGCAAACGGGGAGGATGGATCGGAGCAGCACGTCCAGGTCATCACACCGAAAATGGGTAGATTTATTAACTTTCGTTAGTATACGGCAGAGACTTGCTTAACCTGGCAGCTTTCCAGCCTTTTCCAGCGTTATCTGATACAGCAGATTCAGGTCAGTCCCTTGCTCCATCAGGGTTTTTGCCTAGCTTGAGGGCCTGTGTGAAGTCGGAAAAGGCTGCAAGGCCAATTTCCGCTTCCCTACTTTTGGGGTGAGTTGGGATCCATCACAGGGATCCCTTTATGCCTCAGGGAAAGACGACCGACAATAAAGGCCCCAAGGGGTTGGCAAGCCATCGATGCTGAGCTGGTTTTTCTGCTGTCGATAAGCCTGTAAGCCCACTTCCCCTTTTTGGGCAGCCCACTCTACCAAAGATTGCCGTTGCCCCTGATAGGCGTAAAGCGGTACCCCCATGCCACAGGAGGTTTGTACCCGCCCCACATCCACAAGAATGATCTGCCGGGCACCGGGAAGTTCCTCAAATTGAGAGATCAACATCTGCCAGTCGGAGCTAGCAGGCAAGATCACTCGCCCCCGACCGTAGAGGCGCAGAATACAAGGGGGATCCTCAAAGGCGCAAAACATCAAGGTAATGCGCTGGTTTTCAACCAAATGGGCGGAGGTTTCATTGCCACTGCCGGTTACATCCAGATAGGCCACTTGGTGTGGTGAAAGGAGGCGAAAGCTCTGCAATCCTTTGGGGGAGAGGTTGACATGACCATGGGCTGCAAGGGGAGCAGTTGCCACAAAGAAAATTTGTTGGGCAGCGATAAACCGTTGCAAAGCAGGAGTGATCGAGTCGTGGACTTTGGCCATGGAGAAAATGGGTCGGAACGGCTCTTCGAGTTTGACTCCCCTGGGCTCGCCTAGCCCGAAAATGTGAGGTTTTGTTTCGACTTCTGTTGCAATTCATGTGTAAATCTGGAGGGGATCCCGTTGGGGTTTCGAGAACAGGGGTAATCTAGGGGTCGATTCAACCCAAGCTGAGGATTCAAACCCATGATGCCCGTTGTTGCGCCGTTGGCTTTGACCGCCCAAACCACCCCCTGGTCGCCCTTGAATGCCGTGGCGATTCTTCTGTGCACAGGTCTTGCTTATCTGATCTTCAAGTCCACTTCGGGATCCACCGCCGAAGCCGGCCCTGTGTTGGGCATGGATTGGCCTGAGGTGATTGGCGTCGCCAGTTTCGGCCACCTGTTGGGGGTAGGGGTGATCCTGGGCCTCTCCAGCATGGGCGTATTTTGAGGCATAACCTCGTTTACATTTCTTGATGTCTGTCGGGATCCGTCCCTGGCGATGTTAAACTCTATTGCAATTCTGAAAGAAGCAGTTTCTCCTGCCGCACTTCCCTCTGAGGTTTGTTGTCATGCCAGCAATGATGCTCCTAGCCAGTTTGCCGGAAGGCTACGAATTGTTTGATCCCTTGGTGGATCTGTTGCCGATTATCCCCGTTTTGTTCTTCCTGCTGGCTTTCGTCTGGCAAGCAGCGGTGGGCTTCAAATAGAGCGCTGCTAGATAGAGCGCCGTATATGCCAAGGCTATTGGCTTTGCTTCTAAAAGTTCATCCCTTGAGCGGGGTGCTATGGGCTGCTATTGAGATTGGCTCTTTATCGTTTCTCTGGGATCCCCAGCTTTGGGGGTCTTTTTTGTGGCGATTTTGTAGCGATTGGGATCCCCTTCTCCAGATTAGGGCTCGCGGTCAAGTGCACCCGTAATCCACAGCACTCCCGCCAGACAGACAAAATGGGCGAAGGTGACGTTAATATTGGCCGCCAACAACAGAACCCCCGTCACCTGATTTGCCTGTGTGCGGGAAAACATCCGCGCTAGCAATTCGCCAACCTGAGCCTCCATGCCAATCAAGGCCAAAAAAGCCCCGATCAAGCTGACATAAGTGACCAGCTGCAGTTGCTTGGGCAAATCCAACTGACTGAGAGAATCGGCGGAAGCCTGGCGACGATCCGCATGGAGAAGATAGCGCCAATTAAAAAACAGACCCGCCGCTAAAGTCAGCAACGTAAAGAGCGTGAACCAAAAGGCGAGTATGGCCCCGGCAGAATCATCCCGATAGACGGTATTCTGGCCAATTAAAAAGCCAACCCAGAGCAGCAGAGCCGCTGCCCCCAAAACCGCCTGAAACCAAAACCCAAAGCGACGAGTCAGGCGCAACCGAGATTTCATTCGCTCAACAGCCGCCCGTACTGACGGCGACATGGGCTCGTTCATCGCTCTCTCCCGCCTTGCTGGATGGACACTGACCTTTGCTTCCAGCCTATCGTCATCCTCCAACCTCAGTCACCTCAGCTAGGGATCCTCACTTTGTAGACGCAGAATTTCCGCTTCGATGCGTCGTTGCAAGGCCTGTCCTTCTGGCGAACGAATCAGTAGGGTAATGCGGTTGTAGTCGGGCACACTCATGCCGTGGCGGGTAATGATTTCGCTGGCGGTACGAATAAAGTCTCGCCGAATCTGATCCTTGCTGGCTGGGTCATCAGTAGCCTGAGAGCGTTGTTGAGATTCCTGACGGTAAGGCTCCATTTCCAGAACAATGCGAGCATACATCGTCACCTGTTCATCCGCCAGAACCACCGGTGTCGGGGTTTGGGCAACCGCCAGAGGAACTGCCAACAATGGGATCCAAGTGCAAGCCCAGATCAAGCCCACCAACCCTTTTTGGGCCACACTTTGCATCGGGAATAGTGCCCACCGTCTTCTACCCGCTTTCCCTGACACCGCTAACGTCTCCCCACCCGATAATGGCTGCTCCGGTTGTGTGTTTGCCCTGACCCAGCTGCTGGTTGCTGACGAACCGTGTAGGCTTCGATGCTACCCGTTCTTCCCCACAAAAGGCTAGGGCATCCACACTGGCCACCCAGCTTCATTCTCTGACCCAAAACCAGCTTTTTGGTTCCTGTCGCCGGTTTCAGGGGTGTTTCTCCGGGCCGCAAGCAGGTCAGGGGGAAAGGCTTCTGGGATAATGAGGTGCAGAGCACCAGTGAATTGCCCTTATGAGTTTGGAACGTCGCCCCGTTTTTCCCTTTACGGCCATCGTGGGCCAGGAGGAAATGAAATTAGCCCTGCTCCTGAACGTGATCGATCCGCGCATTGGTGGGGTGCTGATCATGGGGGATCGCGGGACGGGCAAATCCACCACCATTCGGGCCTTGGCGGATCTGTTGCCCCAAATTGAAGTGGTGAAAGGGGATCCCTTTAACAGCCACCCCCAGCAACGGGATTTGATGAGCGACCAACTGTGGGAACGCCTCCAAGCAGGAGAATCGGTGGAAAGTACCTGGATGCAGGTGCCGATGGTGGATCTGCCTCTGGGGGCAACCGAAGATCGGGTGTGTGGCACCCTCGACATCGAACGGGCCTTATCCCAGGGGGTTAAAGCCTTTGAACCGGGACTGTTGGCCAAAGCGAACCGGGGCATCCTGTACGTGGATGAAGTGAACCTCTTGGACGATCACTTGGTGGATGTGTTGCTGGATTCGGCAGCCTCCGGGTGGAACACTGTTGAGCGGGAAGGGATTTCCATCCGCCATCCGGCTCGGTTTGTCTTGGTCGGCTCCGGCAACCCAGAAGAAGGAGAGTTACGCCCGCAACTGCTGGATCGCTTCGGCATGTTCGTGCAGATCGAAACGGTGCGGGATGCCGCCCTGCGGGTACGGATCGTGGAGGAACGCAGCCAGTTTGATGCCGATCCAAAAGCCTTTTTGGCCAAACATGCAGACTCACAGCAGCAGCTTTTGGAACGGATTGAAAAAGCGCAGCACCTTTTGCCCAAGGTGACAGTGGATCCGGACTTGCGCCTTAAGATCTCCGGGGTGTGTGCTGCGTTGGAAGTGGATGGTCTGCGGGGAGATATTGTGACCAATCGGGCTGCTAAGGCTTTGGCTGCTCTGGAAGGCCACGATGAGGTTACCCTTGCGGATATTCGTCGGGTGATCAGTCTCTGTTTACGGCACCGCCTGCGTAAGGATCCTCTAGAAACCATCGACTCCGGTTACAAAGTCGAAAAAGCCTTTAGCGAAGTCTTTCAGGTCAGCCTAGATAGTGCGGCCTGATGGTAGCTTGATTGATCATCCCCCTTTATGGAGAATCCCTACTTTCATGACCACTGCTGCTTCCGTCTATACCCCACTGGTGCAAACTCTGATACCCCGTCCTTCCCGTGTTCGGGATGCGTTGTTGATCTTGGGGGGCAGTTTATTCGTGGCTGTGCTGGCTCAGGTGCGGATCCCTTTGCCCTTTACGCCGGTGCCGATTACCGGTCAAACCTTTGCTGTGCTGTTGGTAGGGGCAGGCTTTGGGGCGCGGCTGGGCTTCCTGACACTGTTGCTGTATCTACTAGAAGGGATCCTAGGGTTGCCGGTCTTCACGGGTAGCGGCTCTGGGCTCAGCCACCTAGCAGGGCCAACGGGGGGTTATTTGCTGGCCTTTCCGCTGGCGGCAGGGTTGATGGGCTGGCTCGTACAACAGCTTGGGGTAGATCGCCATGCTGGAAAGATGGCGGTGGCAATGCTGGCTTGCACAGTCCTGATTTACTTGATCGGGGCCACTTGGCTGGGGGTCTGGCTGAATCAGAATGTCGGCCCAACTTCCCTTATGGAGGTGCTTCAGAAGGGAGTTTTCCCCTTCTGGGTTGGAGATCTGATCAAGATGGGCCTGACAGCGCTCCTCTTACCTGTAACCTGGCGCTGGCTAGGACGAGAGAAGTCAACCCCAGAGCAGGACTAACCCCCAGACGGGATCCGGATCCCGTCCCGAACAGACACAACACGGTTATTGCAGAGCCAAGGTTAACATCGGAGAAATCTAAAAAAAAGATAATAGCTACAGGGATCCGGCCTTTTTTCTGAGATTCTAATAATTGTGTTCAAAGCAACTCATTGATGGAGCCCACTTTTTATTTGCTCTAGATTTTTTATAAATCGCTGATTGGTCGTATTTAAGCCCCTTCTTGGGGCTTTCTTTATGGATTGAGTTTAGAAGTACCAGAAGGGATTCCAATCTTTCGGAGGCATCAGCATCCAGGGATCCCAAATGAGCGTTGAAGTGGTCTATCGGTCTCTGGCAGGAACCTTCTTCTCCAGCCAGGCGGCCACGTGATCCGCCAGATCTACCCCTTCTAACTGGCAGATTTCTCGGAGCATGGTTGGGCTGGTAACATTCACTTCTGTCAGCCGTTCCCCGATGACATCAATCCCAACAAAATAGAGCTTTTCCTGCCGTAAGACAGGTGCCAAAGCTCCACACAAAGCACGTTCTTTTTCCGTAATCTCAGTTTTCTCAACTCTACCTCCGGCAGCAATATTGCCTCGGAAATCCCCCTGTCCAGGCACTCGGTTCACAGCTCCAAGAGGTTCTCCTTCCAGCAACAAAATACGTTTATCTCCGGTCACTGCTTCCGGCAAATACTCCTGCACCATCACCGGCAACTGGCCGAATTGGGTGCTGATCTCGAGTAACGAGTTCACATTGGGATCCCCAGCATTGACCCGTAGGATCCCTTCTCCCCCTTTGCCTCCCAGCGGTTTAAGCACCGCCTGTCCTTCGTGCTCGATGAACTGGCGCAAGAGCTGTTTGTTGCCACTCACCCGTGTCCGTGGGATCCAATCCTTAAATTGCAGGGCATAGAGCTTTTCGTTGGCGGAGCGGATCCCGGCGGGATGATTAAGCACCAGGGTTTGGTTGGGAGAAAGACGATCCAAAAGGTAAGTCGCGTAGAGATAGGCAGTATCCACCGGCGGATCCTTGCGCATCCATACCGCTTGCATTTGGTTCAAGGGCATGAGCTGCTCTTGCTTCACCTCGTACCAGGCATCCGCCGCCAAATCCAACCGAATTTCCTGAACGGATCCCCAGGTTTCCCCCTGATCCAGGTATAGATCCCCAATGCCCAGGCAGAAAATGCGGTGTCCCCGGTTCTGAAGCGCCTCCATGAGGGCAACGCTGGTGTCATGGCCCACCTGTAACTGGGGCAATGGATCAACAATGAAGGCTACCTGCATGGATCACTGACGAAAGGCTGCCCTGAGTATGCAACAAATCGGAGCTGATCCGCCCTTTCCAACACGGGTTTCTTCAAGGGGACTCAGACGCAAAGATTACCGGATACGGAATCAAGTTTTTAATATCCTCTTAACCTCTCCAGCCAGAGCAAACGTTAGCTTAGTTACTAACATGACCCCCTTCTGCAACTGTGAAGCCTCTGTTGGCTCGCCTTCTGACCTGACTGTAGGGATCCGTTGCCCGTGACTGCCTCCTCTCCCGAACCCTCCTTAACAGCCCGCATCGAAAGCACACGGGATCTGCTTGCAGCCCTACGTGAGGGACGTTCCTTGCTGGGTGCCAATCTAGAAAATGCCTATCTCTCGCGGGGTCTATTCGACCGCATCCAGATGCCCAAAGCCAACCTATTACGGGCCAATTTACGCTCCATCAGCATGCAACAGGCAGATCTACGGTTGTGCAACTTTCGCCGTGCCGATGTGGAACGGGCTAATTTTGCCGCATCAGATCTACGCGGATCCAGCTTCAGCCAAGCCCTAGGAGACTACAGCAACTTCACCGCCGCCAAGCTCGACAAAAGCAGCTTTCAGACAGGGCGCTTCAGCCATTCCATCTTTCGAGGTGCCAGCTTGGTTGCGGCCAATTTGATGGAGGGGAACTTTTTCAGCAGCGATTTCCGGCAGGCCAACCTATTTCGCAGCAACCTTTCGGGGGCAGCCCTGGTCAGTTGCCAGTTACAATCTGCCAATCTGGAACAGGCTATCCTGGTGGGTGCCAACCTCCAAGATGCTCAAATTGAGCAAATGCGCTTTGCAGGTGCAGATTTTACCGATGCCAAACTCTCGGATCAGATGCGCAAGGCGTTGATCGAGGGGGCGACGGGCACCAATGAGCTAACCCAACGGGATACCCTTAATACGCTGTTGTCAGGGTTGCAGCCCAAATCCCACAAGCTTTTTGGGTTGCTTTGAGGAGCCTAGACCTCGCAGCCAGATTCCGGTATCCTTCAGGCCAATCCAAGCGAGCCTAAAACTGATTTAAATTGATCCCAGCTTCACGGGCCATAGCCCCGATCCCTTTGGCTTTCAGGGTTTTGAGAGCCTTGGTGGAAAGGCGCAGGCGCACAAAGCGGTTACCCTCTTCCCACCAGATACGTTTCCACTGCAAATTAACCTCTTGCAGGCGCTTGGTGCGTCGGTGGGAGTGGGAGATGGAGAAAGCGTTGTTGCGCTTCTTATCAGTCAGTTGGCAGCGACGCGCCATTGGCTCGGGGTGAACTCAGCTTCGCTATCTTAAGGCATCTTTTTGCCTGGCAGCAAGCTGAAGTTGACTTTGCAGCTGGGCCAGCTCGGCTTTGAGTTGATCAAAGGTTTGCTGGCAATGATTGACGCTTTTCAGAGGTAATTCCTCATTCTTAGCAATACAGGTCACCTGGACAGAACCATCAGCGCTCTGGCGGGTTCGATCCATCAGCACCTCCACGGTCACCAACTTGGTGTAGGGATTTTTCCCGGGCGGCTCACCGGCCACCCAGTAGTCAGGGCTGTTGTGGAGGACATTGAGCTGGCAGCGCTCCAGAATGGCCCGGATCGACTCGCTCAACTGTTCGGCTGAGCCCACAAGTTGGGTCACGCAAGAATATCGAGCCATAAGAGAAGCAAGTCACCAAGGCCATCCTACCACCAACTTTTCGGATTCTGGCTTGGTCTGCTGTTGGTCAAAGATCGCAGGACAAAATTGCGCTCAAGGGTAACTCACATCGACCCTGCCAGACCTGTCGGGCATCGGCCAACTACGCTACAACATAGGCAACGCCTTCTCCAGGTTTCCACATGCTCCTCCCTTAGGAGACGGGTTATGGTTATGGTTTCGTCTTTGGGCCGTTCACTTCCTCTACTCCTACTGGGATCCCTGACCTGGATGGTGGCTGTTCAGGCGCAACCCTTTCAGGCCGGGGATCTGGATGGGGATGGCCGCTTGACCGTGCAGGATCTGAACCTGTTGGGGGCCTATTTGCGCGGAGAACGGGGCTTAACAGACGACCAGATCCGAGCTGCTGATGTCAATCAAGATGGCCGCATCACAGAAGCCGATTGGCAGGTGTTGCAGCAGCGGATTCAGGTGGCGACGGATGCTCGCACGGGCCACGTGCAATTGGACTCTGCCTATTCCGGTCAGGTGGTGGATCGGCTAACGGGTCAACCCTTGGCAGGGGTAGAAGTCGCCATTCCCGGAGCTGGCATTTCGGTGCGAACGGATGCTCAGGGGCGTTTCCGCTTGCCTGGGGCAGTGCCTGCTGAAGAAATTTTGGTGGCCCGCCTGGAAAATTACTTGCCCTACTCCCAAAGTACCGGCGGCGGCCAAGCCAGTGGAGATCAACCTTTGCAGGTGCAGTTGGAGCGCTGGGATCCGAACACCACTTTTGTCTTGGAGTCCAACGTCATTCGTCTTGGGGACAACCAATATTCGCCGGAATCTGCCGCCGCCGGACAATTTTTGGCCCCAGCCCAAGGGGTGGATCTCACCCGTTCCTTTACGCTGCAGCAAATGCCCCCACGCCCGCCCATCCTACGGATTGGCTCGTTGATCGGGCTGGATACTGCCGAAGCCTATCGAGCTGGTCAATCGCGGATCCCTAGCGCCGATATGTCGCCGATGCAGGTGATCCTGAACGGAGTAGAGGTGGATCAGATTCGCTTAGGCGGGGATAACCTACGCATTTCCCTGCCTCTCAACCACCTACGCCTTGGCCTGAACACGGTTACCCTTCGCACCGGCAAAACGGTGATTCACCCCAATATAGCCACCCGCGGCCCGCAGGTACCGATCAGCATTCCCTTGCTGGGGGGATCCCTGCAAATCTCTGTACCCGTGGGGGGTAGCGCAGGCGGGAGGTTAGGGGGAGCTTGGGTGGACTATGACGATGTGCAGTTGGCCAATGTAACGATTGAGATTCCCAATTGAGGGGCCAGAGGTGCTCTCAGTTTCCGTGACCCACCCCAAAAGATAGGGATCCCCGATAGATGTGTAGGGATCCCTGGCTCAACTTTCAGGAAAAAGCTTATTTTACAGTTAGCTGGCGCAAGTGAGTATCGAAATACTCCAGGCTAATCCCGCTCAATGTAGAGAAAGAGAACCGCCATGCTGACAGCAGGCAACAACCAGCAGACAATCGGAATGAAAATCCAGGGGAGATAGGCGGCAGCGTAAGAACCAGTCATGAAAAGTGCTCCTGTAGAGTGTTCTAGGGTATTCGAACAACAAACTGTTAAATCATCGTTAAATCATGAGGAGATCCGCAGTCCCATCTCTACCCATTGACCAAGCCACGGAAGATGGCATTGATACCTGCAAAGTTCTCCAGCAGGAAGTAGGCTGCAAAAACTCCGCCCATACCCCCTAAGAAGAATCCTGCCGTCAAATCTCCCCAGCCCCGCGCCGTGGCCAGAGGCTCAGCCCCTGGAGTTTCCGGCTTGTTGCCAAAGCTAACGCTGCCGTAGGCCGACATACAGGCGGTCCCCAGCAGCACGATCACCATTGCTGTAACCAACCCACCCAAATTGGCAGCCTCCGGGTAGTCACGCAACGGGCCAACCACAATTTCCGGGCCAACTAAGAAGTAACCGTGAGCCAAGCCAATCTCCAACCCCCGCAACAGCGGCGACAGTCCAGGCCGGTTGATGGGGAGGTTATTGATGAACAGACGGGTTACGGGAGAATCACTAATGGGCGTAGAAAGATGCCCCTCGCAGGGATCGTCGTTAAAGGTGCGAATGTAATCCATGTCCGAAGGTCCTGCCTGGAATTTTGGGATTCATTCTACGGGGCTTAAGTTACCCTCTCGACAGCTATCACCCGGATCGTTAAAAAAGTTCATGCTCCCTTAACACAGATCCAGAATCAACTTAGGCGCGCGCTCTCATGATTGAGAGGAACCCATGCCTGAGAAAAGTCGAGGCAAAAGTGAGAAAACCCATTTTTGGCTAACAAAAAAAGACCCAACTGAACTCAGCTAGGCCAAATAGATTGAGAGTTGCAGTAAGATGAAAACCCTCAAATTTACAGGCTTGAGCCCACACCCACATACGAGCCGTAGAAGAAAAGCCCAAGCACCGTGAGCACACCCAAACCGGCGATTACCGCCACTATCCACAAAGGTATCCTTGCCTGACTGGTCATACTGACTGGCCTCCAAAAAACAGAATCAACACAAATCAACACAGATTAAACGTACAGAAGGAGCTTAAGGCTGACACTGATTGCACGTCACTCTTTTCCCCAAAGGCTGGAATGTAAACCCAGTCTCAATTGAGGAAGTAACTAGAGAACAACAGCCCAACCACAAACACCAACAACAACCCCAAATACAGGGAAGTACGGTTCAGTTCAACAGGTTGGGAATTGGGATTTCTTTCAGGTTGGTCGGCCATAGGGTTCACCGTTGAATAAACTGCATCGCAGCAATGGCTCCCAAGAAGAAAACCGTTGGGATGGCCAGGGTATGCACCGCCAGCCAGCGGACGGTGAACACAGGGTAAAAGACGGGTTCGTCAGAGTTAACTGCCATAGTCGGATCCTGCCCAAAGCAACAAAACGAAACAAAACAGATTTACAAATCGCAGCAAAACTCCAAGTCAAGCAGGTTTGCTAGAGCCCATTCCTACTGACCTAGCTTCTCCAGCTGATCTAGAGCCTGAAAACGGTCGCTCACAATCGGCAACTCTTGCCGCTCTGCCGTGAAATACTCATTGGGGCGGGGAGTGCCGAAAACATCATAGGCCAAGCCGGTACTCACAAAAAGCCAGCCCGCCAAAAACAAAGCAGGAATAGTGAGAGTGTGGATAACCCAGTAGCGGACACTGGTGATAATGTCGGCAAAAGGCCGCTCTCCGGTGCTGCCAGACATGAACTTCTCCTCCGTTAGGTGCTGCGGTGATGACAAAAGTGCTTTCTGAATATACACAATGATAAGGATCCCGATGCACAACTACAAGTTACAAGAAGATTTCTCAGGAGATTTTGTCGCCAAACCGGATCCTGCCTCAGATAAGTAAAATTTCCTAATCATTACTGGGCCTAACTGAGAGAGATCCCCGCGGCGAGCTCATCCATCTGAGTCTTGTCAGAAACACAGTGCCAAAGTGCGCAATTCTAACGGCTATCCAGTCCTTGGGGATGCATCGGGCGTTTGAGATAAGCTGGCCCTGAGCGGATGTTATTGGAACAGGAGTTGCAGCTATGCGGTGCTCATGGCCCTTGGCACTAGGCTTGTGTTGGACGCTGGGCTGGTCAAGTGTCAGCCTGCCGGTTTGGGCACAGGAGGTGGGGCAGGAGTCATCGCTAGCTTGGGTGGATGCCTATGCGGCTGCACTAGAGCGACAAACCGATGTAGTGATTACAGGGGATCCCTTATCGGCAACCCTGACCCGTCTGGAATTGGCCCAGTGGCTGACGGAGTTCTTTGGCTATGTGCCCAATCCGAACCAAGTGCAGGTGATCAGCGATCTGGAGCCGAATACCCCCGACTACTGGACCGCTCAAGCCGTTCTACAGGCGGGAGCCATGCGCCTGTACGAGGGAGGTCAGTTTCGCCCCGAAGGGGATCTCACCCGACTAGAAGCTTTGGCCATTTTGGTGCGTGCCCTGCAACTGCCTGCCCCCAGTCAAGCAGACATGGATACCTGGATGGCTCTTTACACCGATGCAGCAGACGTGCCAGAGGTGGGTCGAGCCTTCATCACGATGGCTGGCCAAGCGGGATTACTGGTGAATGTGCCGGATCCGGCCCGTCTGAATCCCAATCGGGTACTAAGACGCGGAGAAGGAGCAGTGCTGCTCCATCAGGCTCTGGTGTATCGTGGGCAAATTCTGGCTCTGCCCGAACCGGTAGCCCAACTGCGCCCGGCGGAGGCTCCGGTGGCGGCCCGCCCTGAGATTCTGCAAACTCGCATCACCCCGGAATCGGGTGTAGTTCCCGCCGGGGGGACATTGACTATTGAGGCTCAAGGAACCCCCAACGGCAGCGCCACTGTGGATGTTGGCGGTTTGGTGCAAGCTTTGCCCATGCAGGAGGTTCAGCCCGGTTACTATCGTGCCGTTTACAGCCTAGGCCCACAAGACAGCGCCCTCAGCCCCGATATCAGCATTCAACTGACTGTCAACGGCGTCAGCACCCGTATTCAACAGCGACAACCTCAACTGGCCTTGGGGAATGTGGCTCCACCCCCGGTTGAATCAGTTTTTTCTCCGCCAAACTCGCAAGAGCCTACTTTTCCAGTCAGTCCCGCTATTCCTGCCACCGCCAGCAGCGTTTATCCGCGCATCGAGGCCATTCGTTTGGATCCCCAGCGCAACTTAATCGAGGGGGATATCCTCACCATTGCCATCTGGGCAGATTCTGGGGGGATCGCGCAGTTTGATCTGGGGAATCTGGCCTTGAACCAGCCAATGCGGGAAGTCCGGCCCAACCACTACGAAGGTACCTATGTGGTCGCCCCCACCCACCAAGCCAACAACCCCGCACTGCGGATCGTGCTCACCAAGAATGGCCTCAGCCAAGAGCACCGGGAGATTTTGCCCTTTTCGATAGATGGATCCGAGGGTACCCGCTCCACCATTCAACCGGTATCCACACCCATCGCCACAGGGTTACCCCAGATTTTCAGTGTCACCACCAACAGCAGCAACTTACGCATGGGAGAAATTCTTAAGGTGACGATGCGAGGGGATCCAGGAGGCCGAGCTGCCTTCCGAATTATCGGGGTAACACCGGAAATTGAGATGCGGGAAATTTCTCCGGGTCTTTACGAAACCCAGCAACAACTTCCCTTTAATATGCAACAGGTAACCAATGGCACGATTGAGGTAATTCTGCAACGGGGCGGGCAGCAGACCACTCAAACTAGCCCTTCACCCATCACCATTTCCTCTTGAGGTCAGCAGCAACCTGAGGTGCATAACTGGGTGCCAAAGCTTATCCTTTAGATTGAGCTTAGATTGAGCTCATCTCCGGCAATTTGAGAGTACAGCCTTTTCCAGCAATACCTACAGTCGATGCAGGTCAAACCCTTATCCAACAGAGGCTTTCCCTTTACCTCATATCCTACGCGAAGTCAGAAAAGGCTGCATCTAGATAGCGGCCCCAAAGGGATCCAAAGTCCGTTCTGCCTGTGGCGATAACTTTGGAATGACCTCCAACTTAAACTGTTGCTCAAACACCTCTTTTTTGGCCTTCAAGCTCCAGAGTTCTAGAGCACAATCATCGTTAGGATGCTTGGGATCCAAAATCAGCTCCATTTGCCGGGGGGCTTCCTCCAACAATTGAAAGCGACAGTGCAAGGATTGAATCGCTTGTAACCGACGGCGATCCAGGGCACAGGCCATGCGCAACAACGGGCTTAATTCCATAACGATTTGGCGATCCCGTTCATCGGTGAGGTGCTGAAAATTGTCGTGTTTCTTTTTGGGTGGTGACTTGCGGTGATAGCGGGCCAGATTGGCGATTAGCTCCACTTCTTCTTCGTTGAAACCCAACAGTTCCCCATGGCGGATTAAGTAGTAAGAATGCTTATGGTGGGCGGCATGGCTAATGAAGTGACCACAGTTGTGCAGCATGGCCGCAGCCCAAAGGAGCGTCCGCTCTCGGGATCCCCAGCGATGCAGCAGACCGCGGGTTTGATCAAATAGGCTGAGGGAAAATTCTGCCACCCGCTCGGCATAGGGGATCTCCACCTGATATTTTTCCGCCAACTTGAGAATGCTGCGTCGCCGTACCGAGCTGTGGTAGCGCAGCCGATCCTCAATCAGACCTTGGCTGATCATCCAATCCACGATCAGACCTTCTCGCAAAGCCCGCTCACAGAATTGGATTTGCTCTATCTCTAGCAGGCTCATCACTTCTTCTAGGATCATCGTTCCTGCCAGGATGATCTCGCCGCGTTTTTCCCCAAGGCCGGGTAACTTTTGGCGTTCGGCGATGGTGAGGGCGCGAAATTCTTTGCTGTAGGTGCGCAAGGCTTCTAGGCTGAACTCGTACCCCTGCATGCGACTGGGGGGGTTGCCTAGGCGACGACGGGCGTCCAGTTGGGCGAGGGTTTCGATGGTGCCTGAGGTGCCCACCAAGGTGAGGGATCCCTGTTGTTTCCGCAGCTCAAAAATCCGTTTGATTTGCTCGATGGGCGCCTCTAACATGCCGCGAATGTGTTGCCTCAGGGCTTGCAGTTCGGCGGGCGTGGGGGGATCCGTGTGTAGAAAAGCCTGGGTTAATCGCACCGCCCCTACTTTGACACTGCGCAAAAACTCCGGCTCCTGGCCATCTCCCAGAATCAGCTCGGTGGAGCCGCCGCCAATATCCACCACCACGTGCAGGCGGTTGTGGAACTCCATCGCCGAGAGCACCCCGAGGTAGATGCGCCGCGCCTCCTCTTGCCCCGAGATCAGTTCCACCCGCAGGCCTAGAGCCCGTTCGATCCGCTTCAGAAAATCCGCGCCGTTGGGGGCTTCCCGCACTGCGCTGGTGGCCACTGCCACGATCGATTGCACCTGAAACCCTTGCGCAATGCGACAGAACCGATCCAGAGCTTCGAGTGCCCGCTCCATGGCTGCCGGGGCGAGGGCACCTGTTTTGTCGCAGTATTCCCCCAGGCGTACGGTTGCCTTCTCGCGGGAAATAATACTGAAACTGGGAATGCGGGGGTTAATGCGCACCACCACCATATGGAGAGAGTTGGTCCCCACATCAATGGCGGCCAGAACGGGGGCAACTAGGAGCTGAGACTCAGGAAGTAAGGGTTCAGTCGGCTCGGGATCCAAAGGGGTAGGGGTGGCGGAGCGGTGGGTGGGATTGGCACGCGACGAGATCATGGCCCAAGCACGTAGAGAGTTCTAACACCTTTAGGATACTGTGCGCTTTCCCCCATTTTTCTGGGCCGAGTTCTGGGATCCATTTTGAGCGTGCAGGGCAACAAACGGTCAAAAGCTGAACTGACCGGGTTCCCATTCCTCCTTGCGGTTCGCTCTTGCGCAGATCAGACAACTTGCCAAATTTATCTACAATTCCATGTCTTGAGGTCACCATTTGTTTCGTTCTGTCTCAGGCTGAGGTGCTCATGGATTGAAAGAGATTGGGTAACCCAAAGAAACCTCAGGCTTTCTTGAGATGGCCCTTTGCGGATTACCCTCAGCCTGGGATCCCTACTGCTCTCGCCTGCAGGGTCAGCCTAAGATAAGGACACTGGTTTCTTGTTCTGAAGCGGATCCCGATGTCTCAGTCACCCGAAGTCGCCCAAAACGGTACCCTCAAGCTGCTGCGTACTCACGAATCTCCCAAGCTGGAGCGCATCCGTCATACCACTTCCCATGTCATGGCGATGGCGGTACAAAAGCTGTTTCCCAAGGCTCAGGTGACCATCGGCCCTGCCACCGACTACGGCTTTTACTACGATTTCGACAATCCGGCTCCCTTTACCCCCGAGGATCTCAACCGCATTAAAAAAGAGATGCAGGCGATCATCAAAAAGGGCTTGCCCGTGATCCGGGAAGAGGTTAGCCGCGAGGAGGCCAAACGGCGCATCCAAGCCTTGGGAGAACCCTACAAGCTGGAGATCCTAGACAGCATTCCCGAGGGGGAACCCATCAGCCTTTATCACCTGGGGGAAGAATGGTGGGATCTCTGCGCTGGCCCCCATGTAGAGAGCACTAAAGATCTCAATCCCAAGGCCTTTGATCTGCTTAGTGTGGCGGGGGCCTATTGGCGGGGGGATGAAACCAAGGCCCAGTTGCAACGGATCTACGGCACCGCCTGGGAAACCCCGGAAGAACTCAAGGAATACAAACGCCGCCTAGAGGAAGCCAAACTGCGGGATCACCGCAAACTGGGCAAAGAATTGGGCTTGTTTTTGTTTGCTGATGAAGTAGGGCCGGGGCTACCTCTGTGGACACCGAAAGGAACCCTCCTGCGCTCTACTCTGGAGGATTTTCTCAAGCAAGAGCAAATCAAGCGGGGCTATTTACCTGTCGTCACCCCCCATATTGCGCGGGTAGATTTGTTCAAAATCTCCGGCCACTGGCAAAAATATCGAGAAGATATGTTCCCGATGATGGCGGAGGATGACAAGGCACGGGCGGCGGAGCAGGGCTTTGTCATGAAGCCCATGAATTGTCCCTTTCATATCCAAATCTACAAATCGGAGCTGAGATCCTATCGGGATCTGCCCCTGCGCTACGCGGAATTTGGCACGGTTTATCGCTATGAGCAATCCGGGGAATTAGGGGGCCTGACGCGGGTACGGGGCTTTACGGTGGATGACTCCCATTTGTTCGTCCGTCCCGACCAATTGGATGAGGAATTCCTCAAGGTGGTGGATCTGATCTTGGTGGTCTTTGAGAAGCTGCAACTGAAGGATTTTCGTGCTCGTTTGAGCTTCCGGGATCCCAACTCCGACAAATATCTCGGCTCTGCCGAAGATTGGGATAAGGCAGAAAACGCCATTCGTCGCGCCGTCGAGCAACTTTCCATGCCCCACTTTGAGGGGATCGGGGAGGCGGCTTTTTATGGGCCGAAGCTGGACTTTATCTTCCGCGATGCTTTGGATCGGGAGTGGCAGCTGGGCACGGTTCAGGTGGATTACCAAAACCCCCAACGATTTGATCTGCAATACGTAGCCGAGGATGGATCCCGGCAACGGCCGGTGATGATCCACCGTGCCCCGTTCGGCTCGTTGGAGCGTTTGGTCGGGATCCTGATCGAGGAATATGCTGGGGATTTCCCCTTTTGGCTGGCCCCAGAACAGGTGCGGATTTTGCCGGTTTCCGATCAGTATCTGGGCTACGCCACCCAGGTGCGGGATTACCTGCGGGAACACGGGATCCGCGTCCACATCGACGCCGATAGCGACCGCCTGCCCAAGAAGATCCGCAATGCGGAAAAGGCCAAGATCCCCTTCATGTTAATCGTGGGAGAACAGGAACAGGCGGCGGGAACCGTGAGTGTACGGCAACGGCACGGGGATGAGGGTGGATCCCCAACCCTGGCAGAGCTAGCGGCTCAATTGCAGCAGCTCAACTCCGGGATGACGGCCTAGAAAAGTAATTAGCCCTTTTTCCCATGAATATCTCCGATAGCTCCTCTGCCGAGGGATCCCACTCCAGCGCAATCGCCCTTCAACTGCAAGGGATCACCAAACGGTATCCGCTGGTGCTAGCCAACGATCACATCGATTTGGACGTGCGCTGGGGAGAAATCCTGGCTTTGATGGGGGAGAACGGGGCGGGCAAATCCACCCTAATGAAGATCGTCTATGGCTTGGTCAGTCCGGATGAGGGAGCCATTTATGTGGATGGGCAACCGGTGCGCATCCACAGCCCCACAGACGCGATTCGGTTGGGGATCGGCATGGTGCATCAGCATTTTATGTTGGTGGATCCCTTGACGGTGGTGGAAAACGTTATCCTTGGGGCCGAACCAGGCAACCGGCTCCGGGTGGACTTTCGTCAGGCACGGGCACAAGTGGCACAGATGATCGCCGAGATGGGCTTTGATCTGGATCCAGATGCACGGGTGGAAGATCTGCCGGTGGGGTTGCAACAGCGGGTGGAGATCCTCAAAACCATCTACCGTAAGGCCCGCATTTTAATCTTGGACGAGCCCACTGCCGTTTTAACCCCCCAAGAAGCCAGTGAACTGTTCGCCTTTTTGCGCCGTTTTACTCAGCAAGGTGGGGCCGTGATTTTCATCAGCCACAAGCTGAACGAGGTGATGCAAATCTCGGATCGCATTACCGTGATTCGGGACGGCAAGGTGGTCGCGACGGTGCCCACGGCCGAAACCCACACCCAGGAGCTGGCGCGATTGATGGTGGGGCGGGAGGTGAGCCTGACGGTGGAGAAAGATGCTTGTGAGCCAGCGACAGTGTTGTTGGATGTGCAGGATGTGTGGGTGGAGATACCGGGGCGGAAACCGGCGGTGGCGGGGGTGAGTTTTCAGGTGCGTTCCGGTGAGATCGTCGGCATTGCCGGGGTAGAGGGAAACGGGCAAACAGAGTTGGTGGAGGCAATCACCGGCCTGAGAAGCTATCGGGGCCAAATTCGCTATGGATCAAGTGCTCTTTCCCCTTCTGCGCGGCAAGTACGCTACTGGGGCCTAAGTCATATCCCCGAGGATCGCAATGTGCGGGGGTTGGTCTTGGATTTTCCGACACGAGACAACCTGATTCTGGGGGATCATCACCAAAAGCCCTACACCGGCTGGCTGGGATTTTTTAACGAGGATTCCATTAATCAACATGCCGAACAGGTGGTGAATACCTTCGATGTACGCCCGCGTAGCATTTCCCTGACGGCACGGCGCTACTCTGGCGGCAATGCCCAAAAAATCATCGTCGGGCGAGAGCTCTCCTGCGGGCCAAGGGTGCTAGTAGCGGCCCAGCCAACGCGGGGGGTGGATGTGGGGGCGATCGAGGCCATTCATCGGCGCATTGTACAGGCACGGGATCAGGGCATGGCGGTGTTGCTGGTATCGGCGGATTTGAATGAGGTCATCGGCTTGGCGGATCGCATCTTGGTGATTCACGAGGGTCGCATTGCCGGAGAGCTTTCCCCTGCGGAGGCTACCGAGGAACAGCTGGGCCTGCTCATGGGCGGGATCCAGGCCTCCCCCGCACCCCAGTCACCCAGCAGCACCTAACTTTTTTGGCTTCTCTGGCATGCCGGATGTTTGAAGGTACGTAATGTGATAAAAAGAGCCCGTAGTATGCAGGGCAAGCCAGACATGAGTCTACAAGCGGTTCGAGACTTCTTGAATAGGGTGGTCGAGGATGAGCAGTTGCTTAAGGATCTGACCTTGGCCCTCGAAGCGGAGGATGATCGGGCGGCTGTAGCCCATTTGGCCAGCAAACGGGGGTTTCACTTTTCCCCAGAAGAGCTGTGGACAGAAGTACAGAACCTGCAGGCGGAGTATGTGCGACAGGCCGATGCCGCTGTGGCGGCTCTCAGCGATGAGGAATTGGAGGGGGTGGGCGGGCGGAGCGGCGGCGGTGATGCCGCTGTTGTTATCGGGAGTAAGGCTTGGTGGGGCGACGATTATGGCTGCTAACGACTTTGTCCCGCTGCCGGGATCGTCCTCAGGGGTGTCTCCATCTCAACAGCCGCAGTGGTGAACCTAGGCGGGATCCGACACTGAACCCAGTGCTGCTCGTTCTTGGGCCAGGGTTTCTCGCCGGTGATCCAGCTCCTGAGGAGAGATGCGCCCATAGGTGACGCTCATTGCTGCCAGCCGATGAATCAGATCCTCCTGTAGCATCTCTTCGCTGTAGCGCCAGGCCCAATTGTTCTCGGCAGTACCGGGGAAATTCATGCGCGAATCCGCCCCCAAACCCATCACATCCTGCAGAGGAATAATCGCCAGATCCGCAACCGAAGAGAGAGCCAGCCGAATCAGATCCCAATGGATGCCGTCGGATCCCTGGCAGCCCAGGTAGCGCAGAACATTTTGTTTCTCCCAATCGGAGCGCTCCGGATCGTAAAACCAGCCCACAGCCGTGTTGTTGTCGTGGGTGCCAGTGTAGACGACAAAGTTGCGCTCATAACCATGGGGTAAATAGGGGTTGTCTGGGCCGGAACCAAAGGCAAACAAGAGAATCTTCATCCCGGGCAGGCCAAATTGATCCCGCAGTTGCAGCACCTCCGGCGTGATCTCCCCCAGATCTTCTGCGATCACCGGAATATCCCCTAGCCTTTCTGCTAGCACCCGAAAGAAATCCGCTCCCGGCCCTTTTTGCCACTCCCCTTCCACAGCTGTTTCTGCATCCCCCGGAATGGCCCAGTAACTCTCGAAGCCCCGGAAGTGGTCGATACGCACGCAGTCTACCTGGTTGAGGATGGCCCGCATCCGCCTGATCCACCAGTCGTAGCCCTGCGCCTTGAGCGCCTCCCAGTTGTAGAGGGGGTTGCCCCAGCGCTGCCCGGTAGCGCTGAAATAATCGGGAGGCACCCCTGCCACCAGCAACGGTTGCCCCTGCTCATCCAGGTGAAACAGCTCCCGGTTGGCCCAGACATCAGCACTGTTGGGGGCGACGTAAATGGGCAGATCCCCCATCAACTGCACCTGATGCTGATGGGCATAGGCTTTCAGGGATCCCCACTGTTGGGCAAACAGGTACTGCCAAAACATCTGCTCGGTAATGGCATCGGCGTAACGATCACGGGCATCTTGCAAAGCTAAGGGATCCCGTTTGACAAGAGCTGGATCCCATTTTGTCCACTCTTGCCCTTCGTACACATCCTTGAGAGCCATAAACAGGGCATAGTCCGGTAGCCAGTCTGCTTCAGCAGCACAAAAGGCTTGGAAGGCTTCCCAGTCTGCGGAGGTGGCTTTTTCGTTGAAGCGTCTCCAGGCTCGATGCAGTAGAGCCAGCTTAAAGGGGATCACGGTTTCGTAGTCCACCCGACCGACAAATCCTGATTGGATCGTGGGCCACTGGGGCAAATCCTGCCAACTATCTGGCTCTAGCCAGCCTGCTTGCACCAAAAGCTCGGGGCTGAGCAGTAGGGGGTTGCCTGCAATGGCAGAAAAGCTCATGTAAGGGGAGTTGCCCCATCCGGTTGGCCCTAAGGGGAGCACCTGCCAGAGGCGCTGGCCACTTTCCACCAAAAAATCCACAAAGCGGTAGGCGGCGGGCCCCAAGTCTCCAATTCCAAACGGCCCCGGTAGCGAGGTGGGGTGCAGGAGGATCCCACTAAGTCTGCCCATGTCCATGGCTAAGCCTTTCTTTGCCCTAAGGGTGCTAACGTGCTTCCACTGCCTATCCTGTCACCTTTGGAGCCACAACTGTCTTTAACTCAGTCTTTGTCGGCAGTGGCAGGGCGGAGCCGGGTGGCCATCTGCTGCCCACAGCGCAGGATCTGCCCCGCCAAGATCGCAGCCCCAAAGCCGTTGTCGATATTCACTACCCCGACCCCTGCCGCACAGGAATTGAGCATGGTGAGCAAGGCGGCTAACCCTTGAAAACTCGCTCCGTAGCCGATACTAGTAGGTACAGCGATCACCGGACAATTGGCTAAACCCGCCACCACACTGGCCAGGGCTCCTTCCATGCCAGCTACCACGATCAGCACATCCGCCTGGAGCGCTTGTCGATTCTGCAGCAACCGATGGATCCCGGCTACCCCCACATCCCAGAGGCGTTTCACCTGAAATCCAGACAATTCGGCGGTGAGGGCGGCTTCTTCGGCCACTGGCAGATCGGCGGTACCGGCGGAGATCACACTTAACTGGCCGGGATAAGCCAGCTCCTGGGTACGCGGGAGCCAACAGAGACGGGCCATGGGGGAGTAATGCACCTGCGGCAACCGTTGGGCGATCTGGGCATGCACCGAGGCTTCAATGCGAGTGGCCAAGGCTAGGGATCCCTGCTGGTGTAACTGCTCCATAATCTGGGCGATCTGTTCCGGGGTCTTGCCTGGCCCCCACACTGCTTCGGGAAAACCGGTGCGCAGGGAACGGTGATGATCCACACGGGCGAAGTCTCCCACCGGCTCGAAGGGTAGGAAGCGATAGGCTTGTAGGGCTTGTTCTGGAGAAAGTCTGCCTTGGGCTACCGCCTGCAGCAGCTCCTGTAGCGCATGTTCAGAAGTGGGGGAAATGGAGGGTTCGTTCAATGCTGCACCACCTATTTTGCCAAAGCCCCGCGAGGGAAAAACAACACCGGATGCCAGCTACGCCGCAGAATTTCGCCAGTCAAGCTGCGCACCGACCATTCCCAAAAGCCCCCCACATTGGGAGAGGCAGTGGCAATGGCGGTCATATCCTCGTCGGCAGCAGTGGCCAGGATCTCTTTCAGGGGGGATCCAACCCGCACCAAAATGCGTAGCTGCACCGGATCAACCTGCTTGATCAGCGGTTCGATCACCTGGTTCAGATCCGCCTCGGCTTTGCGTTTGAGCACCTCTAGGTCGGATCCCTGGTTACGGCGGGCGCTGGGATCGATGACATAGAGCAAGGTCACAGTCTGGCACTGCGGGGTACCGGACAACAGGCGACTGAGATGAGTCAACAATTGTTGGCGTGGTTCTTCAAAGTCGAAGGGCACCAAGATACAGCGAAACAGGTGGCGGCTACGCAGGCGCAATTCCTCTAGGGTAAAGGTGGCGATCAGCTGTGGGCGCATTACCATCACCGGGATCTTCAGCTTCGGCAACAGGCCGATGGTGGTGCTGCCGAACAATTTTTCGGCCAGTAAGTTGTGGGTATCCATGCCGGTAATCAGCAGATCAGAGCCATATTGCTGGATCCCTTTCAGGATCAGATCTACGGGCTTGCTCACCTGCACCCATGTCTTAACTTCCAACCCCGCCGGAATATCGCTCAACAGCTCCCGCAACTCCGCCTGCTGAGCCTGTATTTCAGGGGTGATATCTTCAGGGATGCCAATGCTGTCATCTTGCCAGATGATGCTGTGAACAAAGGCAATGCGCTCAATGCCACCGCTGTGCAAGTCTTTCAGGCACTTGCCAAAGCGCTGCAAACCATCTTGGCGATCGGTGGCAATTAACAGGTTCTTGAACATACGAAGGGTTGGCTGGCGACAAGTCGCCGCTGCTGCATATGGCTAGGCTAACACCTTAGGGAGAGGCTCTGGCGGTGAGGATCTGCGGATTCAACGATTGGGATCTGCTAGGTTGCGAAATTGGGTGTACTGATTTTCAAACAGCAGCCGCACGGTGCCGGTAGGGCCATTGCGGTGTTTGGCGATGATCACTTCCGCAATGCCGCGATCGCTGGTGTTGGGGTCGTAGTATTCCGGTCGGTAGAGCATCATCACCAGATCCGCATCTTGTTCAATACTGTTGTGAACCAGCAGACCATTGGCGACAAAGTTGTGATGGCGGGGCATTTCAATGTCGTAAACCGGCTGTGGATCCCCTAGTTCGCTAATCGAGACCACCGGATCCCACACCAGCTCCTCCTGCAGCACCACCGCCACTTCTTCCTCCAATTGCAGATCATCCAGCACCTTCCAGCCCTGCTGCGTGAAAAATGGGTGGTTCCCAGTCGCCTGAATGGAAAGATTGAGACGGGTTTTCAGGGCACAGGTGCGTTGCTCGCCGCTGCAAAACACTTTGACGGGCTTTTGGGGCACAAGGCGACCACGGCTATTCAAGCTGAGCAGACGAGGTAGCGCCTCTGGCTGGGCGACAGAGGCCAGTTGCTCCAGTCGCCACACTTTGCCCCGATCCACATCCAGCACTTCAGTCTCCCCAGCCAAGCAGCCGGATTCCCGCAGATCCGCCAGTTGCGGACGTTTGTCGGAGCGAGATTCCACCGCCCGACTCAGTTGCGAAAGCACCACCACCGGCACCATCAGCTCTTTGGCCAGGGCCTTTAGCCCACGGGTAATGCGCGATAGCTCCTGCACTCGGTTGTCGGAGGCGGATCCCTGCATCAGTTGCAAATAGTCGATCAACACCATCCCCAAGGTTCCTCCCTGCTCCGCTTGCAAACGCCGCGCCTTGGATCGAATTTCCGTGACAGTACAATCGGGGGTGTCGTCGATGAAAAGGGGCAATTGCGACAAAAAGCCGATCGCCTGTCCCAATCGTTGCCACTCGTTTTCGCTAATGCGCCCAGACCGCAGGCGGCTGCTATCGATGCGGGCTTCGCTGGCCAAAAGACGCTGCACCAGTTGCTCCCGAGACATCTCTAAACTGAAGACGGCAACCGGCTGCTTGGAATAAGCAGCCACATTTTGGGCAACGTTGAGGGCCAAGCTGGTCTTTCCCATGGAAGGACGCCCTGCTAAAATCAACAGATCAGACCGTTGTAAACCCTGGGTCAGGTTGTCCAAGTCGATGAATTTGGTCGGGATCCCTGGGATCTGAGCCCCACTCTGAAACTTCTCTTCTAGATCCGAGAAGATATTGACCAAAACCTCGGAAGCGGGGATAAGGCTGCGCTGCACTCGCTCTTGGGTAAGGCCAAACACCTGCTGCTCAGCTTGATCCATCACCTGGGGCAGGGGCTGGCTGGTGTCGTAGGCCAAACGGGCCAGGGTATTGCTCACCTGGATCAACTGGCGGCGCATGTATTTGTCCAGCACCAAGCGGGCGTACTGGTCGATGTTGATGCTGCTGACGGTTTGCTCCAGTAGACGACGGATTGCCCCAGTACCGCCCACTCGCTCCAATAAATGGTGATCCGCCAACCAAGCGGAGACGGTCATCAAATCCGTAGGTTGCCCCTGACTGTGCAGCTGTAGGGCAGCTCGATAAATTTCCTGGTGGGCGGAAGTATAGAACATTTCCGGGCGCAGCAGCTCCGAGACCCGTACCAGCGCATCCGGATCCAGGAGGATGCCACCCAGGATCTCCTCCTCGGCCTCGACATTCTGGGGAGGAAGCCGATCCCCTCCGGTCAGGTCGTAATCGCTGATCACCGCAAGCCAGGATAGACAAAAGAACCCAGCCACGGCTCAATGGCCGGTACACTAGCACGTCAGCCAAGCCTTTCAACCTCATGTCAGGGTTCTAGGCTGAGCATACCCACTTGTTCACTCAGACGGAAACCGTACCCACCTGCAGCCCAGGGATCCCCTGTAACCTAGCTTCTTCGATCTACTCGAGAATCTATTCGAGTTCAGGCATCGCTTGGGTCAAATCCGCTCAATCGGGGGTGACTTGAATGCGCAGGGTAGCGGTCACTTCTGGGTGGAGCTTCACCTGTACGGGATAAACCCCGGTTTTCTTAATCTCTTCTGGCAAAGAGATGTTGCGGCGATCAATATCCAGGCCGCTGGTGGCCAACACCACTTCGGCAATATCGCTGCTGGTCACCTGCCCAAACAGCAGATCGTTTTCCCCCACTTTTTGGCGAATCACGAAGCGACCAATGGTCTCCAGAGCGGTTTTGTAACTTTCCGCCTGTTGCTTTTCCGCCAGTTTACGGGCCGCCTCTTGCTCCAAGCGCATTTGGTGCTCTTTCAACAGACCAGGGGTCACCCGTACTGCCATCTGCCGGGGGAAAAGATAGTTGCGAGCATAGCCGGGTTTGACGTTCACCAGCTCTCCAGGCTTGCCCAACCCGGGGATGGGCTGGCGCAGGATAACCTGCATATCACGTTTCGACATGGGGGGAGACACTTATTTTCTCAACAGCCTTCTATTCTAAATGCCCAGCGGGGGTCTCGTCAGCCTAAGCTGCCCGAACGAGTTGCCCGCCCCACCTCATGGCGTAAAGGATCCCTATTCGGATTCAATCTCCACTAATAGATGTAGAGCTCAGTGCATCTCAAGACTCTCCAACTTAGGACAGACCCAAACAAAGTCTTTTCCCTAGTTAAAAACACGGAAGTTATATGTTGCTAAAATTATCTCTAGCAAAAAGTAGACGGGACTGTGCCGAAAGGGATCCCTAAAACACCTGCAACATCTGGCGTATACTCTCAATTATAACCTGAAATTAACCTCTTCTTAACCAAAGATTGTCCACTTTACGTTACATTAATGGCATGCTTAAAAATTAAGCCAATAAAGCTTGAGTCTTTAGGAGTTTTCAAGCTGGCTAATGATGGCTCTGGGCCTTGAGACTTTCTCGATTGGCGCTGGGTTTTTGGGTTATACAAACTCAAGTTATCAGGATTGTTGTAGGAGACTTCATCTGAGTCTTGCTACCACTCCTGGTCTGGTCATTAGTCCGTGTTGCTTATCATTTGTGGGCTAGACAGAGGTTTGAGCTTTACTTGTCGGAGGTTTCCATAATGCTGACACGCTCCCTGAGTCGCCGTTTCTTTTTAAAGTCTCTATCTGCAACTGCTGCTGGCTTTGTTGCTGGTCAGTCTAATTGGCGTCAGGCATTTGCCCAACAGGTTACCAACTTAAACGGTGCTGGAGCAACTTTCCCGGCTCCGATTTACCAAACTTGGGCACAGGAGTTTGGCAAGCAAAATCCCAACATTCAAGTGAATTATCAGTCGGTGGGAAGTGGTGCAGGTCGGCGGCAGTTTGTCGCCCGCACGGTAGACTTTGGTGCTAGCGATAGCGTACCCCGCCCCGAGGAAATTGCTCAAGTTGAGGGTGAGGCACAACCCCCTAAGGGTATGGTTTCTATTCCCATGGTGGCAGGAGCATTGGTGGCAGCCTACAACATTCCCGGTGTCGGTTCAGAAATTCGCCTTTCGCGGAAGGTATTGGCGGATATCTTTTTGGGTAAGCTAAGTCGCTGGAATGATCCTTTGATTGCGGCTTTGAACCCGCGTGTGAATTTCCCTAACTTGCCGATCACCGTCGTGCACCGTTCTGACGGCAGTGGCACCACCGATATTTTTACCAGTCACCTCAACGCCATCAGCACCGAATGGCGGGAGCGGGTGGGACGTGGCTCTTCTGTAAATTGGCCCACCGGCGTAGGAGCACGGGGCAATGAGGGAGTTTCTGAGCAAATCAAGCAGATTCCGGGTGCAATTGGCTATGTGGAATTTGGCTTCGCTAAGCTGAATAACTTGAATTTGGCCCGATTGGAAAACCGCTCTGGGAAGTTTGTCACCCCGACAGTTACATCGGAACAAGCGGGACTCTCTCAGATTCAATTGAATGAGCGTTTGCTAGGGGTTGATCCGGATCCAATTGGAGAGGAGTCTTATCCGATTGTGGGCTACACCTGGATTTTGGCTTACAAAGTCTATGCCAATGCACAAACCTCCCAAGCTATGAAAGCATTTTTGCGCTATGCCCTTTCTGAAGGTCAGGCTTTTGCCGAGCCACTAGGCTATGTGCCTTTGCCGGCAGAGGTGCTGAAGAAGTCGTTGGCGGCTGTTGAGACAATAACGCCCTAAGCCTGCTTCAGAATAGGGGTGTTTACATCTTCAGGCGGGTGCATGTTCTATGGGCTTTTTCAGGGATCCCTTAGGTTATGACTATCACTTCTTCTGATGTCAGTCCGGTTTTCCGACCTAGAGCAGTTTTCCAGCGCCGACGGGATCGGATCTTTGTTTGGGCAACTCGCATTGCGGTTTTCTTCTCCGCGTTGTTGCTGTTGTGGATTGCTGTGGAGATCACCCGCCAAGCCCTACCCGCAATTGGGAAGTTTGGCCTTGGGTTTCTTTGGAATGTCACCTGGGATCCGGTAGAGGACAACTATGGTGCTTGGCCGCAGATCTATGGCACTTTGGTAAGCTCGCTGATTGCCCTGATTGTCGGGATCCCCTTTAGTTTTGGTATTTCCATTTTTCTAAGTGAGGATTTCCTACCCAAGCCCCTACGTCTTGCCTTGATTATTGTGGTGGAGTTGTTGGCAGCCATTCCCAGTGTGGTCTTCGGAATCTGGGGCCTATTTGTGTTCATCCCCTTCTTCCGCCCCATTCAAATGGTGTTGTTTGAGCGGTTCAACTGGATCCCAATTTTCAGTACGCCCCCGGTTGGCCCTGGCATGCTCACGGCAGGTGTTGTGTTGGGGATTATGATTATCCCAATCATCACTGCGATTGCGCGGGAAGTGCTGATGTCAGTTCCTCCGGAGTTGCGGGCAGCGGCCTATTCCATGGGAGCAACCCGTTGGGAGGCGATTTTCATGGTGATTTTGCCAGCGGCGATTGGGGGCATGTTGGGGGCAGTGGTACTGGGTTTGGGCCGAGCCATGGGGGAAACAATGGCGGTGGCGATGCTGATCGGTAACTCCCGTAGCATCAACATTTCTATTCTCGCTCCGGCCAGTAATATCCCGGCTCTACTAGCGAATGAGTTTGGTGAGGCTGGCGATCAACAAATTGCTGCTTTGATGTATGCTGCGTTGGTTTTGTTGCTGGTGACGCTGGTGGTGAATATCATTTCCGAATGGTTGGTGCGCCGCGTCAAGCTTGCTCTGACGGCTTCTCAGGAATGAGGGAATATATGGCAACTCAAGTGGTGGGTAAACCCGATCTGTTTAAGCGTAAGACTCGTTCTCGGCGGGTGGTGTTTGACTGGGGCATGACTGCCCTTACCGGCATTTCCAGCGTTTTTGCCATCTTTGTCTTGGGGTTAATCCTCTACTACGTGTTCATCAACGGGATTGAGCGCTTTAACTGGCAGGGCTTGACTCAGTTGCCGCCGCCGCCGGGAGATCAAGTGGGGGGATTCGCCAATGCTGTGCTGGGAACAATCATTGTCGTTTCTATTGCGATTTTGATCACCTTTCCAATTGGGTTGCTCGCCGCCATTTACCTCTCAGAATTTGGCCGAAACAGCCCCACTGCCTCTGCTTTGCGCTTCATCATCAAGGTGTTGACGGGGGTACCTTCCATCATCGCCGGGGTGTTTGCCTATGGTGTGCTGGTGCTAACTACCAAAACCTTCTCCGCCCTATCGGGGGGGGTAGCTCTGTCGGTGTTGACGCTGCCGATTATTATTCTCTCCTGCGAAGAAGCCCTGCGCTTGGTGCCTCAGGAGGTGCGGGATGCTGCCTATGCCCTGGGGGCTTCGAAGGTGCAGACGGTGTTTCGCGTGATCCTGCCGGCGGCGCTGCCGGTGATTTTGACGGGGGTGACTCTGGCCATTTCCCGAGCCGCTGGAGAAACGGCACCACTCATTTTTACGGCCCTGTTTAGCTTTTTGTGGCCCAGTGGCTTGCTGAAGCCGGTGGCCTCTTTGGCGGTGCTGATCTACAACTTTGCCATTGTGCCCTTCGAGAACCAACAAAAGATTGCCTGGGGAGGGGCCTTGGCTTTGGTGGTTTTGGTGTTGATCACCACGGTTACCTTCCGCCTGCTGATCAGTCGGAGGGAAGAGAACATCTCTATCTAGGTGGGATCCTGTTCAGAGGTTGTTGCGTTTGTGTTTTGTAGCTTTCCTTCTCGGTACTGATTATGCGTTCTCCTTCTTCCGATACCTCAGATTCTCAGAAAAAGCCGGCCCGTTTGGCGGTTGAAATGGAGACGAAGGAGGTGAGTGTCTATTACGGATCCCATTTGGCGGTGCGCCAAGTCTCCCTCAAGATCCCCAAAAACCAGATCACGGCATTTATTGGCCCTTCCGGCTGTGGCAAAAGTACGCTTCTACGTTGTTTTAACCGCATGAATGATTTGATCCCTTCGGCGAAAGTGGAGGGATCCGTGATTTTCCACCAACAAAACATCTATGACCCGGAGGTGGATCCTTCTGAAGTGCGGCGGCGGATTGGTTTGGTGTTTCAGAAACCCAACCCCTTCCCTAAGTCCATCTACGACAACATCGCCTTCGGGCCTCGCATTAATGGCTATCAGGGGGATCTGGATGAGCTGGTGGAGCGTACCCTCCGTCAAGCTGCCCTTTGGGATGAGGTGAAGGACAAGCTCAAACTCAGTGGGCTATCTCTGTCTGGCGGTCAACAACAGCGTCTTTGTATTGCCCGTACCCTGGCCATTCAACCGGAGGTGATCCTGATGGACGAGCCATGCGCTTCCTTGGATCCAATCTCCACTCTGCGCATCGAGGAGCTGCTCAAGGAGTTGGGCCGTCGCTACACGATCATCATCGTTACCCACAACATGCAGCAGGCGGCGCGGGTATCTGACTTCACGGCTTTCTACAACACCGAGATCGATGATGACGGGATCCGCTATGGGCGGCTGGTGGAGTTTAACCGCACCGAGAAGATTTTCAATGCCCCGGCCCATCGAGAAACGGAAGAATATGTGAGCGGACGGTTCGGCTAGCCTATTGGCTGGGTTGGTTACCATGAAGCGCGTGGGGTTTCCCAAGGCTCCCGTGGGTGGTGCGGCTGAGGCAAGATGGCGGATCGGGTGCGCTTGGATAGCTGGCTAGTCGAGCGGGGATACTTTGCGTCCCGGCAGCAGGCGCAGCGTTCCATTTTGGCTGGGGAAGTGTTTTTGAATGGGCTGCGGGCCGAGAAAACCGGCGCTTGGGTGAACGGAGAGCCGACGGTGCAGATCCAGGCCAAGCCTGCTTTTGTCTCGCGGGGAGGAGAGAAACTACGGGGGGCGCTGGAAACCTTTCCGGTGCAAGTGCAGGGTCGCATTTGCCTGGATGCGGGCATTTCCACCGGCGGCTTTACGGATTGCCTGCTGCAACGGGGGGCCAAACAAGTGTACGGGGTGGATGTGGGCTATGGACAGTTGGCCTGGTCTTTGCGTACCGATGCACGGGTGATCCTAAAAGAGCGGGTCAATCTTCGCCATCTGCAGCCAGCAGATCTGTACGGGAGGGAGTTGCCCAGCGAAAATTGGCCGGATCTAGCGGTGGTGGATCTATCCTTTATCTCCTTGGTCAAGGTGCTGGATCCCGTGTGGAATCTGTTGCGCTCTCCCCGTGAGGCGCTGTTGTTGGTGAAGCCCCAATTTGAGGCGGGTCGGGAACAAGTAGGCAAAAAAGGGGTGGTACGGGATCCCGCCATTCATGCCCAGGTGATCGAGGCGGTAATCGAGGCGGCATTGGCTCAAGGTTGGCATCTGCAGGGATATACTTGGTCCCCGATTACTGGGCCCGCCGGGAACATCGAATATTGGCTTTGGTTAGCAGAACGAGACGGGATCCCCTTGCCCGGCCGAAGTGCGCTACAACAGATGAGCGAGCAGGCAAAAACACAATTGACTGCATAACTCATTAATCTTGTCAATACGTTATTGTGCGTAATCTGGGGATATGAGTCAAGAAATTGAAGAATTATTTCAGCAATGTATTCGACGCTACGAGTCTGGGGAGGCGGCTAGGTCGTTGATTCCCTCCTTCGAGTCAATCTGCAAGGGATCCCCGAAAGCTGCTGCCGCCTGGACGTGTTTGTCGTGGTTGTACCTTCTAGAAGGACAGGCAGAAAAAGCCTTGAAAGCCTCGCAAACCGCCGTCAAGCTAGATCCGGTGGATGCCCAGCCCCGCGTGAATTTGACCCTAGCCATGCTAGAGCTGAAAAAAACAGGGGTGCGCCAACAGGTAGACACTATTAAACAAATCTTGGTACGGGATCCCGAGCAGATCGATGGCATTAAGTCCAATTTGGCAGAAGGGGAGAATCGCCGCCCCACTTGGCCCCACTTGAGCAAGATCTCCACCTGGCTTTTTGAAGAAGATTAAGCAGTCCTGACTACCGTCTTGTAACAAGACTTTGGGAAAAGCTAGGGGTCGTAACGACAACCTATAACTCTTAACAAGATACTCATGAGGTCGGTGCTAGACTTCACTTACCTAATCGCAAGATGGGATCAAATCACAGTTAGGGATTAGATTTCATCGCTTCTCGACCTCGATTTGTTGGGTTCTGAGAGGATGCGAGATGTTTAATGGCCGTCGCATTTTTTGTGTTGCATTGCCGTTCCTATTTTGAGTCTCACCTTTTTTGACCCCAGATTGGAGGAACTTTAAGATGAACCGTCAAACCGTTTGGCTCAAGGGCGAAACCCGGAATCACCAGGGTCATTTCGTCCCTCAGTCTGAGTACACTTTGGTCGATGCTGACCAGAATGGCTGGGCGTTGATTTGTGTTGACAATGCCCGCTGCTATTATGTGGATCCTGAAGCACTCCGATTCGAAGCAGGATGAGACTTGTTATCCCACAGTTCAGCTCTGTGCCAGACTTCATCAGTATTCTGTAGTATTCTGCGGTCAAATCTGTTTTTAAGACCTCGATAAATACCTTTAATAAGTGGCCAACAGAGGAGCTAGTGTTTAGCTCCTCTTCTTTTCTTTTGAGTCAGTTTAGGGATCCCTCCGCCAAGGCGCTTAGGTTGAGCTTCAGCTCTTGTTGCCCATTTCAGCGGCTTGGATCAAGGCGGTGGCCCGTTGCTGATCCAACTTGGCTTGCAAGCGTTCCTGCTTGTCGCTGCTGGTATTCAAGACTTTGCTGGCCTCGCTCAAGATTGCCTGGGCAGCGGCTTTATCCACTTTGTCACCCATTTCAGCTCGGTTCACCAGGATGGTGACTTCGTTATTCTCCACTTCTGCAAAGCCACCCATCACCGCGATAGCAGACCATTTGCCCCCGGCCCTAACCCGCATCACTCCATTGCCGATGGCGGTTAAAAGGGGGGCGTGCCCGGTCAGTATGCCTAATTGACCCGAGGTGGCAGGGAGGATCACCTCCTCGCTAGGGGCATCCCAAACGGTGCGGTCAGGGGTGATCACACGAACCGTCAGCGTCACGGCAGGTTCTCCTGGAAGCTTAACGTCTTTGATCCTACCGGATTACGGGGATCCCTAGTTTGATGGGATCCCCAATTCCCAGGCAAGTGTTCTCTACACCTACTATTCAGATGTTATCGACTGTTATCGACCCAGTTGCAGCGGACGGTTAGCTGCAATGACTCCGTCTCCCTCAGGGTCTATGTTAGGCCACCATCTACTGACGCACGTATCGCAAGTGCGTAGCCGCAGGGGTATCGAGAACTCGGTTGATGCGAAAATGCTGCAAGGGCTCACCCAGATTCTCGAACAACCGCCGACCACCCCCAAAGAGCACAGGTGCCAGAGCAATCTCGAGCTCGTCCACGACGCCCAAATTCAGGTACTGCTGGATCACATCCGCACCCCCCGAGATACGGATGTCCTTGGCACCGGCGCGCGAAGCGGCCGGTGCCAGCGCTCGCTCGGCTCCGTCATTGATGAAATAGAAGGTCGTCCCGCCGTGTCGTGGCCATGGCTCGCGCTTCTCGTGCGTTAGCACGAACACAGGCGTGTGGAACGGTGCCTCCTCAGGCCAGCCCCGCTCACCTCCCTGAAACATACGTTTGCCCATAATGTGGGCACCGGTGCGCTCGAAGGTGTGGCGAATCATATCGTTGACGGGACCCGTCTCGCCACCGGTGCCGAATTTCAGCTTCTCACGCAGGTATTGCTGATCAAGCGCCCAGGACATCAGCGCGCCCCATTTGTCGGCCCACCGCTCTGGCCGATCCCAGTTCTCAAGGGTCATGCCTTCCGGGGCCATGTGACCATCGAGGCTGAGGGCAATGTTGACGAATATTTTGCTCATGATTTCCTTTGCGTGTTTTGATTGATGGTGCCTAACCAGAGGTTATCCAGAACCGGACACCAAGGAAAATTGTTCCGTGACTTGCCACTGCCGACCATCGTGTTGCAGGAGCGTCAGGTCTGCAGCCCAAAAAGAAGCCTGAAACTGCCGAGATTGGAACTCCGGCCAAGCAGCGCGAAACTGGTGTGGGGTCAAATCTCGAAAAGCCACGGTCATGTGCGGGACAAAAGGACGTGGGCGAGTCGAAGGATTTTTTGGATTCAACAGGGGCAGCAGGTGAGCCTGGACTCCCGATTGGAGCTGCTGCAATTTTTCAGAAGGATCAACATGGATGTAGATGACACGGGGGGCAAAAGCGCCAAAACCGGACAGCTCTATCGCAATGGAGTCTTGGCCTGCGGCAAAGATCTGCAGGGATCCGATCAAAGCAGACCATTCGGATCCGGGCCACTCGAAAGGCGGCACCAGGGTGATGTGAGGCGGAGAACGAAGGGCAGCGCGACTGGCAAAGCGAACCACAAACTCCTGTTGAAGAGCTCTCACCTGCTCCTGCAGGGCCGGGGGAGGGAGCAACGCCAGAAACAGGCGACAAGTCGCCGCTGGCGCGAACGCTGTTTGGCAGCCGACATCAGAACCCATCAGAAGAAAACCCATCAGAAGCAGAGGATAATGCAACCGTAGCTTGAACGTAGGGATCCTCTATGACACGTTGCGAGAAGTCGCCGCTGGCGCGAGCATTGGATTCTGTCCCCAGCCAGGAAACCCCTTCTGAAATGGGATCCCTCCGTCAAACCCCTATCCCTCCTTATCAATGGCATATATTTCTCTGTGCTGACCAAACCAAACCCAAATGTTGTGAAAAAGCTCTCGGTCTGGCAGCCTGGGATTATCTAAAGCAGCGGATCAAAACTTTGAACCTAGAGTCTGAGGTGGCGGGATCCCCACGGATATACCGTACCAAGGCCAATTGTCTGCGTGGATGTGACTATGGCGTTCCTGGCCCCGTATTACTGATTTATCCCGGTGGATTTTGGTATCACTCTGCCACCCCTGAGGTGATCGAGCGGATTTTGCAGGAGCACGTGCTAGGTGGGATCCCAGTTAAGGACTATTTGGTGGCCCAAGACACCCTACAGCCCCTGCTGCCGAGGGCACACTAGGGCGAATGCGAGTCACTTGCCCAGGGCATATCTTGCTCCCGAGGTGCGAAGCACCCTCGCCAGAGTGCTCTTCTAACCTCTTTCAATCCTGTTTAAGACCCTAGCTTCCCGTATGCCCTACGCTAATCCCCGATTGGGTCTCTATCCAACAACCATCCACACGGATAAGATTGCCGGAATAATTGCTTCTCCCCTGCGGTCGGTCGCCCAGCTTATATCCCCGTGCCTGCTAGCTTGCTTCTGCTGCTTGCGGTAGGCAGGACTGGCTTAGCGCTCTTGAAAAGATTTGCTGAGGGGGCCCACGGGGTCAGATCCCTCGAGAGATACTCAGTGCAGGGTTGGCGGGGGGTTGGCTCGACCAGTATGATTTTGTGTAGATACATTAAGGCGTATGGCGGAGTCTTCCCATCCCATTCCTGCAGAGCAACAGCCGCTACAACAGTATGAAGAGTTGCGGGAAGCTTTCCCCTTTCGCTGGCCAGCGTTGGAATGGATCCCCTATCTCAAACGGATCTTGGGGGTTTGGGGAGTGCTGGCACTCTTGATTTCCCCGCTGGTTTGGGGCAGCTTTGCTGGAGATTGGGGCCATTTTGCCTCGGGATCCCTGTTGGGAGCCAATGCCCTGCTGAGCTTGGTGTTGATGCATCTGTATCTGGGGTGGGCCTATATTCGGCGCCGCTTGGTTCAGGTGCGGATCCCTTACGAAGAAAGCGGCTGGTACGACGGGGCGATCTACGCCAAATCAGAAGAAGAAGTGGCTCAGCATCGGTTGATTGTCAGTTACCAGATAGATCCTATTTTGCGGCGAGTACGGCGAAGCTTCTGGGGGGTGCTAGGGCTGAGTGGGTTGGTGGCCTTGTGTTGGCCACTTTGGTAAGAAACGGTTGTTTTGGTGTTTTTGATTGGGATCCCAAACTGTGCATATCACCTCTGATCTGGCTCAAACCTTGCGACCCACCGCAGTCGCCATTGGGAATTTTGATGGATTGCACCTTGGCCATCAGAAAGTGCTGCGCCCCATCCAGGAGTCTGGGCAGGGAGTGCGCACGGTACTCACATTCCATCCCCATCCGCAGGAGGTCTTGACGGGGCGCTCCCAACTGTTGCTGACACCCCCCACAGAAAAGCTAGCCTTGTTGGCTCAAATGGGCTTTGAACAAGTGATCCTATTTCCCTTTACGGCTGCTTTTGCCCGCCAACATCCTCAAGAATTCATTCAGGACATTCTGGAGCAAGGCTTACGGGCACGTCACCTCAGTGTGGGATGGGATTTCTGCTTTGCCCATCGCCGCTCCGGTAGTGCCCAAACCCTACAAGCCTGGGGATCCGAACATTGCATTCCGGTGGAGGTGATCCCGGAAGCCCAATTTCATGGGGAACGGGTGAGCAGCTCGCGCATCCGCGCCGCTTTGGCTACCGGAGAAGTGTCAACGGCAGCAGATTTACTGGGGCGTCCCTACCGCCTGATCGGGGAGGTGGTGCAGGGGGATCAACGGGGCCGCCAACTGGGCTTTCCCACCGCCAACTTGCGCTTGCCCCCAGAGAAATTTTTGCCTCGGGATGGGGTGTATAGTGTTTGGGTGTATTTGCCGGGAGCCGATCAGGCTTTGCCGGGTGTGATGAACGTCGGCTATCGCCCTACTTTTGCGGGCTTGCAACATACCATCGAGGTGCATCTACTGGATTGGGCTGGGGATTTGTACGGGCAAGAGTTACAGGTGGTGTTAGAAGGCTTTATTCGCACGGAGCGGCGCTTCCCTGGTGTGGCGGAGTTGATCGAACAAATTCAGCAAGATTGCCAAACGGCACGGATACAACTAGGCTTGGCTGAGCAGGTGCGGATGCTCTAGTGGCGATCTGAAAATGCGCTTGAGAAAGCTCTAACGTTGTTCCAAAATTTGAGCAGCCAACAGCAAATCCAAAGGGGTGGTTAACTTGAGGTTCGACTCCTCCCCTTCCACAAGGTAAACAGGCCAACCCAACTTCTCGAATAGGGCTGCATCATCGGTCACTTGCCAACCTTGAGCTTGCGCCTCCTGATGAGCCTGCCACAGCAACGGCAACCGAAATCCTTGCGGAGTTTGGGCCGCCCACAATCTGCTGCGATCCGGTGTCGATTGCACTTGGATCCCGTTTGGGCTAGTTTCCGTGACTTTAATCGTGTCCTTGACGGGGATCGCCGCGATCAACCCATCCACCTGCTGTAAAGCGGCACTACAGCGATCGAACAACTCGGGAGTGGCCAAACAGCGCGCCCCATCGTGAATCAGCACCCGTTCCACATGCCCCTGTTGCCAGAGGTAGTGGATACCGTTGAAAACGGACTCTTGCCGGGTTGAACCACCCTGCACAAGCTCCACGGGCGTAGCGAGGGGATCCGCGGCCAACATTGCTTCAATAGCCGGCCAATCAGTGGGTTGTGCCAGAATGCCGATCCACTCGATGGAGCTAGCCCGATCCGCAGCCCGCAACGTCCAGGCCAAAATCGGCTGCCCCAACAGCGGTAGCAACAGCTTGTTTACTGTTGCCCCCATCCGTTTGCCGCTACCCGCCGCTGGGATCAAAAGGTGCATGAGGCTGAAAAGATGAAATCGGATCCCAGTGTACTGTGTCGGGATCTCCTACGAGCTTTTGGCTTCTACCCCCGGGAACGGGCGGGCAAACTGCCGAAACGCTACCCAGCTAGCCCCCAAACCCAAGCCTCCCCAGCCGAGGAACAAGCCACTCAGGGGGGCAACCCCCAAGAGGGATCCCATGCCGGCGCTGCCCAAGGTCATACCCGAATCAAACCCCATCAAAAAAAGGCTGTACACCCGCCCCCGCTGCTCCGGGGGTACCGCCAAGGAGACAATCGTCGATAAAACCGGAAACACCGTGCCAAACCCCAAGCTGTAGAGAATTGCCCAACTGCTGAGCCAGCCCGGCTGCCAGACAATGCCCATCAACGCCAAACTGGAACAACAAAAGGCCCCTGTCGACAAAATCCGATAGGAAAACCGATCCCCCCATTGCCCCAAGATCCAGCGCACAACCACCGCCCCCAGGGCAAATAAGCTGTAAAAATCTCCCGTTGCCCAACCACGGCCCGAAGGCAAACCCCAAGGTATTGGCCATGGCCAGGTAGCCCATCATCGCGGCCCGTCGCTCGGGCGGAACCAGGTCTGCCAAAAAGGTTTGGGATCCCGTGGCCACCCCCGCCTGACTCAGACCATGTAAGATCCGCACCGGCAGCAACCACTCCGGACTAGGGGCCAGCAGGTACAACGGCTGAATCCACAATGCCGTCACTAATCCCAGAACCAACAAGGGTTTTCGCCCCCACCTGTCTAGGGCTATGCCAATCAAAGGCCGCAACATCAACACCCCTGCCGCCATCGCTCCTACCACCAACCCCACTGGAGCCGTGGCTCCCCAGCGTGCGGTTAGATAAACCGGCAGAATCGGGAAAAAGGCGGTGGCTTGGGCAAAAAAAGCAAACATGCCCCCACAGAGGCAGAAAATCCATAACCGTTGCACCCAAGGGGGGGGATCCAGCTCCTCTAGGCGACGCCGAGACGGAAAAATCGCAGTCAAGGCAAGGGGCAAACTCGAAGCCACAAGGGATCCCTTCCAGAACAGGAGTCAGGCTAACTCTGACCTATGCTGACATTTCAGGGTCTAACCAACAACCCTCTATGCTGCTGTGAAATTCTAGAGATGGTGCCACGCACCTCGCTTAGCAAGACGGATCCCGCGCAAAGTAACTAGCGTTCACGCTAGCGTACCCTTGGTGTAAGGGGCTGTAGGCAAGATTAACCGATCAAAATCGGCTCTTCGGGGTAGATCACCAGCTGTCGTGGTTGTTGTTGGGCCAGCGCCAGAACAATCGTCAGCGCCCCCAGTCGTCCCCAGAACATCACCAAAACGATGATCAGTTGGCCGAACAGATTCAAATCTGCGGTAAACCCGGTCGAGAGGCCGCAGGTGGCGAAGGCGGAGATCACCTCAAATAGCACCGGATCCAACCTGCTGCCGCTGTGGCTCATCAAAATCAACCAAGCCGCCAAGAGCACCACAAACAGAGAAACCGTCAACACTGCCGCCGCCTTGCGCACCATGGAAGGATCCAAACTGCGCCCGGCAATCTGGGCACTGGGCAGCCCGCGGGCATAGCCCCATAGAGCCAACACCAACACCGCAAAGGTGCCGGTGGTAATTCCCCCCCCCATAGAGGCTGGAGCTGCCCCGATGAACATTAAGGCAATCAACAACAACTGGCTGGGCGGGGCCAAATCCTGAATCGGGATCCCGGCAAACCCAGCCGTGCGAGCGGAAACCGACTGAAAAAACGTCAAACCCAAGCGGCGAGGCCAGCTCACCTCCAGCAGGGATCCCCCCGACAAGCTCTCTCCCAAGAACATGCCAATGCCACCCGTACACAGCAACACCATCACCACCCCCAACGTGATGCGCGTATGCAAAGACAAGCGATGGCTACGGGGCCAGGTGAGCAAATCTGACAAGACCGGAATGCCCAATCCGCCGATAAAAATTAAAGCGGCCAAAATCGTCAGAGAAAGATTATCGGTAGGGATCCCGGTTGTCCCAAACAGATCAAACCCAGCATTGCAAAAAGCAGAAACCGCATGAAAAATCGCCAGAAAAATCGCGCGATCCGGCCCATACAAGTCCCGCCAATGTACCCACAGCAGCAACGCTCCCCCCAACTCGATCAAGGTGACCGAGAGCAAAACTTTGCGGGTCAAGGCTAGAATCGCCCCCGGATCGATCAGTCCCAAAGAATTACAGAGAGCTAGCCGATTCAACAGAGAAATGCGCCGCCCCATTAGCTGAAACACCACCACCGCCAGCACCATGAAGCCCACCCCACCAATTTGAATGAGGATGAGCAGCACGATCTGGCCAAATAGGGTGAGGTCATCGGCCACCTGGATAATCGAGAGCCCCGTCACACTCAAAGCCGACATCGCCGTGAACAGGGCCTCATTCCAGCTCAAGGGATCCCCGCGGCCAATCCCCGGTAACATCAAAATTAAGGTGCCCACCACCGCCAGCAACCCCAGCCCTGTCACCAGGCGCAATGGCGGTGGCAACGGGCGGCGTTTATCTCCCAAAAAGAACCGATTAAAACGATTTTTAAAGACCTTGGCGGGTTGAGCCGATCCCGAGTCAGTTCGTGTCAACGGGGCGAAGTCCTTAGCTAGAGCTAGATCCGATTCCATCGGGAGCCCTCACAACTCATTAAGCCGACTGATATTTGTGTTGGCACCCAACACCACCAAAAGATCCCCCTCCTCCAACAAATAATCTGCCGGTGGCGAGACGATCAGGGATTGCTTGCGCTTCACCACCAATACAGTAATGCCAAAGCGGCGGCGCAAATCTGACTCCGAGAGGGTATGACCCATCAACGACTGCGGCACCCGCAGCTCCGTAATGCTGTAGCCCGGCTCCAGTTCCAGTTGATCCAAAACTCCTGGAGCCGTCAATACCTGCGCCAAGCGACGCCCCGCTTCTTGTTCCGGCAGCACCACCCGATCTGCCCCCACCCGCAGCAAAATCGAGCGCTGACGCTCTGTTGAAGCCTTACAGACCACATTGCGAGCCCCCAGACTTTTCAGGGCCACCGTCGTCAGTAGATTGCTCTCAAAGTCGCTACCAATGGCCACCACCACCGTGTCGAAGGAGAGGATATCCACTGCCCGTAGCGCATCTTCATCGCTAGAGTCGAGGGCAACCACCTGAGTCAGCTGATCCGCCAATCGCTGCACAATCTCCCGACTGCGATCGATCCCTAAGACATTGTGTCCCCGCTCTACCAACGTTAGAGCCAAGCTAGAACCGAACCGTCCCAGCCCGATCACCGCATACTCGTGATCCACCCGCTGCCGAGCCATTCGCCTTCTCGCCCCTCACCTCGAAAGGATCTTACACTCAGGCAGACTCAGGCTTGGGCAAGGTGGAAGGGTGAGGAATCAGCTCGCTGGTGGAACGGCGCTCCACCATATCGGCAGTGATGCGCATTTGCTTGATGTCGCGGCGAGAGGGGATCTCGTACATCACCTCCAACATCAGCTCTTCGACGATGGCCCGCAGAGCCCGTGCTCCGGTTTTGCGGCGGTAGGCTTCTTTGGCAATGGCGGAAATGGCAGCGGGCTCGAATTCCAGCTCCACCCCATCCATGCGCAGCAGCTTTTGGGATTGTTTGAGAATGGCATTTTTGGGCTGGGTCAGGATCGCTTCCAGGGCCTTTTCATCGAGCGCATCCAAGGTGGCCACCACCGGGATCCGTCCCGTGAACTCGGGGATCATGCCGTACTTGACCAGATCATCCGGTTCCAGAGCCTTGAGAGCATCCGCCATGCGCTGGTCTCGGGTGACCGACAGTTGCTCCCCTTGCTTGATGAAGCCCATCGATTTTTTGCCGATGCGCTGTTCGATGACCTTTTCTAAGCCGACAAAGGCACCCCCGCAAATAAAGAGGATGTTGGAGGTATCAATTTGAATGCAGTCTTGGTAGGGGTGCTTGCGACCTCCCTGGGGCGGCACATTGGCGACTGTCCCCTCCAGCATCTTCAACAAAGCCTGCTGCACCCCTTCACCGGAGACATCGCGGGTAATGGAGGGATTTTCGCTCTTGCGGGCGATTTTGTCGATTTCGTCGATGTAGATAATGCCGCGCTGGGCCTCTTCCACATCCAGATCCGCCACTTGCAACAGGCGCAAGAGAATGTTTTCCACATCCTCGCCCACATAACCCGCTTCCGTGAGGGTGGTGGCATCTGCAACCGCGAAGGGCACATCCAACATCCGCGCCAGGGTTTCCGCCAACAGAGTTTTGCCAGAACCGGTGGGGCCGATGATCAGAATATTGGACTTCTGCAGTTCCACATCGTCAAATTCTGAAGCTGCTGCACCGTTGCTCGGGTTCGCCTTGGAAGAAAGCCGCTTATAGTGGTTGTACACCGCCACCGACAGGATCTTTTTGGCATTTTCTTGCCCAATCACATATTGGTCGAGGTAGCGCATGATCTCGCGCGGCTTGGGCAACTGTGCCAGAGAAGGCAGATTGCGGGAAGATTTCTTCGGGGCCTCACGGCGACTAGCAGCAGGGGTAGCAGCAGCAGGGGTGTTGCCGTCGTAGAGTTCTTCATCCAAAATTTCGTTGCAGAGGTCGACGCACTCATCACAGATGTAGACCCCCGGCCCCGCAATCAGTTTACGAACTTGATCCTGCGACTTATTGCAGAAAGAGCATTTCAAGTGGGAGTCGTATTTGGCCATGGGATCCTCGGTGCTGCTCGCTCTCGGCTATCCTATCCGGCAAAAGCCAGAAGAAGGCTGGATTTCAGAAAATGTGCAGCAAATCAACGGCCGCAGGGCAAGGATGCCGGAATTTGTGCAAATCTTACTGACCCCCTAGTCTAGCATTTTTGGTAGGTTTGTAGCGTTTATTCGTCCTAGTCGCGAGGTTGTTGGGGTGTTCTGAACCCAATGCCGGATCGCCAGGGGGATTTTATGCAGGATGTGCGCCGTTGTGGGGTGAACCTGGATTACTGGTGGCCGGTTGCCCATGAGCGCAGTTTTCCGGCGACGGGGCTGTTGGGGGTGCGGATTGGGGCGTTGGAGTTGCTGGTATTTCGCGCACCCACAGGTCATTACAGCGTGTTTGAGGATGCTTGCCCCCACAAGCGGGTGCGGCTGAGCCGCTTCGGGGAAGTCGTGGGATCCGAGCTGATGTGCAGCTATCACGGTTGGCGCTTTACGGCTCAGGGGAATTGCAGCCTCACCCCCGGATTCGCCGGCCTTGAAGCCAAGTTTTGCCTGAAAAGTTACCCGCTGCGGCAATATGGTGGCTGGATTTGGGCTTTTCCTGGGGATCCCACTCGGGTGGAGGAGCGGGCCTTGCCAGTAATTCCCCCCGCCACGGATCCCTGCTATCACCCGATCCCGATGGAAGGGCCGGTTCATTGCCACTTCAGTTACATGACGGAAAATGCCACCGACCTCTTTCATGCCCAGTTGCACAAGAGCCAACAACCCTGGGCCAATCCGGTTTTGTTGCACCTAGAAAGCGATGATCGCAGTGTTTGGGCTCTTTACGAGGTAGAAGCGCCACGATTATTGGCGGCTTTGATCGGGCAGCGGGGCAAAAATCGGATCCGGGTCACCTATGAGTATCCCTATTTTCATTTGGCCTCGGAATACGGAGCTTTTTACCTGTTTGTGGTGTATGTACCCACCAGTTCTACGAGCATTTGGGTGCATTCCACTTTTTATTTTCGGCATGTGTTAGGGATCCCGTGGATTTTACGATTGCTGCATCCGCTGTTGGATCAGGGCACCTTCCGCCAGGTGTTTGGGCAGGATCGCCGCGCTGTGGAAGAGGAACAACGGGCCTACAATTTGCATCAACAGGATCTGAGCCGCGAAACCAATCCGGTCTCTCACGCGGTTCGGCAGGTGATTCGCCAACAAACCCTAGCCAGCTCCCCCTTGCCCGAGCGGATCCCAGAGTAAAGCTCAGGAGGATACGTTCACAAAAAAACCGCCCGACTCTACGTCGAGCGGAAGATGGTGTGAGGAGTGAACGGAAACATGCGTCTCCGCTGCTCCCATCATAGTGGAATTCGATTGGCCCTGGCAAAGAATGTGGGAAGAGACAGCCGCGCCTTTCAGTTAAATTGGATACTTTTTTGAGAAGAGGTTCTGGCACCTTTTCAAACCAAAAGAGGGAAGGGACTGTCCGTGTTTCGTCCACTTCCCCCTATTGGCGTCCACTCCTCACCTGAAGGGTATCATAAATCATCCCTGCGGGCAGAACAACCACCTTACTCTAGGTTTTTCTGGACTCTACCCTTGTCGGTGATGCGGATCACCGAATTCCGCAGTGGGATCCAACGCCAATAATTCTGCTTCTGTCAGCAAAGGGATCCCCAACTGTTGCGCCTGCTCCAGCTTTGAACCTGCTTCTGCCCCTACCACCACATAGTCAGTTTGGCGACTGACGCTGGCCGTAACTTTGCCCCCTCGGCTTTCGATCCAGGTTTTGGCTTCTGCGCGGGAGAGGGTAGGCAGCGTACCGGTGATGACGAATTTTTGGCCCGCCAGCACCCTGGCCACAGCAGGAACCTCCTGGGCGGGGGCCGCCGGGATCCCCAAGGCTTGTAACGCCTGTAGCAACTGACGATGTTCCGCATCGGCAAACCAGGCTGCTACTGCTTCCCCAATTTCAGCTCCCAGGCCGTAGATCTGGGCAATCTCTTCTGAGCTAGCTTGGGCAAGGCGATCAGGGCTAGGGAAATGACTGGCCAGGGTTTTGGCGGTGACCACCCCCACATGCGGGATCCCTAATCCATACAGGACCCGCTCCCAGGGTTGTTGGCGGGAGTTCTGAATGGCTTGCACCAACTTTTGGCTGGAACGGGATCCCATTCGCTCTAAGCCCTGCAACTGCTCAGGAGTGAGGTAGTAAAGATCCGCAACGGTGTGGATCCGGAGCTTCTCCACCAATTGCGCCACCAGTTTTTCCCCCAAACCTTCAATATCTAGAGCATCGCGGCTGGCCCAGTGTTGCAGTTGGCCGCGCAGCTTGGCCGGACACTGGGGGTTGGGGCAACGGGTTACCGCCTCCCCCTCCAGGCGAGTCAAGGGCGTGCTGCATTCCGGGCAATGGCGGGGCAAAGCGTAGGGAACGGCATCGGCGGGGCGCAACTCCTTCAGGATCGATACCACCTCTGGGATGATCTCGCCGGCTTTGCGGACGATAGCGGTATCCCCAATGTGCACATCCAGCTCCCGCAGGCGATCGGCATTGTGCAGACTGGCACGGCTGACGGTGGTTCCAGCCAACGGAACGGGATCCAACTCCGCCACAGGAGTTACCGCTCCGGTACGGCCAACACTGGCCAGGATAGCGCGAATCCGGGTGGGCACTTCTTCTGCCGGGTATTTCAGGGCAATGGCCCAACGGGGAAATTTCTGGGTGAAGCCGGCCTCTTCTTGTAACCGCAGTCGATTCAGCTTTACCACCACACCATCGCTGGCATAGGGGAACTTGGCCGCCCGCCACTGTTCATAAAACTGGCTCACTTCCCCCAGGCCCCGACAGACCTGCGACAAAGGGTTCGTGCTAAAGCCAAAGATTTTCAGCTGTTGCAGACATTCCCACTGGGTTTGGGGGGGATCCCCTGCTCCCCACCCCTCCGGCCAATGCAGGGTATAGGCAAAAAAGCTGAGCTTACGAGCCGCCACGATACGGCTATCCAACTGGCGCAGGGTGCCGGCGGCACAGTTACGCGGATTGGCAAAAGGAGGATCCCCAGCGGAACGGCGCTCTTGGTTGATCCGCTCAAACTCAGCAATCGACAGATACGCTTCGCCACGCACTTCCAAAACTGGCGGCGGATCCGTGACTGCCAACCGCAAGGGAATCGAGCGAATTGTGCGCACATTTTGGGTAATTTCTTCTCCCGCTTGCCCATCGCCACGGGTGGCTCCCCGTTCCAACAACCCATTAACATAGGTGAGGGCCAAAGCAGAGCCATCGATTTTTAGCTCACAAACGTAGTCCAGCTCCCCTTGTTCGGGACTACGCCCCAAAACCCGCAGCAAACGCTCCTGCCAGTCCCGCAACTCCTCTAGGTTGAAGGCATTTTCTAGGCTGTAGAGCGGGATCCGATGGGGAACAGTTTGGAACTGAGTGGCTGGTTTTTCTCCCACCCGCTGCGTCGGGCTATCGGGGGTAATCAGTTGGGGATAGGCACTCTCCAGCTCCTGCAACTCCCGATAAAGACGGTCGTAGACGCTGTCTTCCATCATCGGGGCATCGTAGACGTGGTAGGCAATGCTGGCTTTTTGTAGCAAGGCCTGCAGCTCTTGCACCCGCTGTTTTGCCCACTGTTCCCCGGACATGCCCACCCACTCAGGCGCTCCACTCGTGATGGAACACACCGGGTTTGTCGATACGCTCAAAGGTATGTGCCCCGAAGAAATCCCGTTGCGCTTGAGTGAGATTTTGCGGCAGGTTGGCGGTGCGGTAGCTGTCGTAGTAGGCCAAAGAGGCGCTGATGGCCGGAATCGGGATCCCTAAGGAAGCAGCTGTGGCCACCACCCGTCGCCAGGATCCCTGCCGTTCCTGAATCGCCTGCTTAAACTCTTCATCCAACAGCAGGTTCACCAGTTCGGGATCCCGTTTATAGGCAGATTGAATTTCTCCCAGGAACCGCGCCCGAATGATACACCCCCCCTTCCAAATGCGAGGGATCTCGCTGAAGTTGTAGATATAGCCGTGGGTAGCGGCAGCCTTTTTGATCAGGGCCATCCCCTGGGCATAGGAGCAGATTTTAGAGCAGTAGAGGGCAGCCCGTAGATCTTGAATAAAATTTTCTGGATCCCCTTCAAAATGGGTACCGGGGCCTTTGAGTTGGGTGGAGGCGGAGACCCGTTCTTCCTTAATCGAAGAGAGAATCCGTCCCTGAACTGCTGCTTCGATGGTGGGTACAGCCACCCCCAGATCGAGGGCATCTTTCACCGTCCACAAACCGGTACCCTTTTGTCCGGCTTTGTCCAGGATCAAATCCACTAGGGGTTTGCCAAACTCTGGATCCAGAGTTTGGAAGATCTTGGCGGTAATTTCAATCAGGAACGACTCTAGTTCCGTCTCGTTCCAAGCCTGGAAAATCTCTTGCATTTGTGCTGCTGAGAGATTCAATCCCCGGCGCATCAGGTCGTAGACCTCTGCAATCAGTTGCATATCGCCGTATTCGATGCCGTTGTGCACCATCTTCACGTAGTGCCCACCCCCTTTCGGCCCGAGGTAGGTGACACAGGGGCCATCCGGCACTTGCGCCGCGATCTTGGTGAGGATCGGCTCAAGTTCTTGGTAGGATTCCGGGCTACAACCGGGCATCAGACTGGGGCCATTCAAGGCGCCTTCTTCGCCGCCACTTACCCCCATGCCGACAAAGTGCAGTCCTGTTGAGGCAAGAGCTTCGGCGCGGCGATCCGTATCGGTGTAGAGGGAGTTGCCACCATCGATGATGATATCTCCTGGATCCAGTAGCGGCTTGAGTTCATCAATCACCGCATCTACCGGCCCGCCCGCTTTCACCATGATCAAGAATTTGCGGGGCCGCTCCATCACCTGCACCAACTCCGGCAGGCTGTAGGCGGGGGTGACCTGTTTACCTTGAGCACGTTCCTGAATGAACTGGTCGGTTTTGGATCCGGTGCGGTTGTAGACGGCGATCGGGAAGCCATTGCGTTCAACGTTGAGGGCGAGGTTTTCCCCCATCACGGCCAGACCGATGACAGCAAAGCTGGGCTTGCTCATAGTTGCGGATCCTTTCGGGAGAGCAGCAAATCACCAATGACTCACCCAATCTAAGGGTCGATCCGGCTGCAACCCCTGAGGGATCCTGTTTTCTTCACCTTTGGAATCGTCGGTTGGATCCCATGAAAATCTCAGGCAAATGTGCTTTTTTGAGCAGTACAGCCTTTTCCAACTTTACGCAGGCCCTTGAACTAGGCAAAAAAACAACTTATGGGGCAAGGGAGTGACCTGAATTTGCTGTATCAGCACAACGCTGGAAAAGGCTGTAACTCTGCTGCACATCGCCATTGGCAATGCATCTTCAGGATCCTCAAGCGGCCCAAATCCGTCTAGCCTAAAAAAGTTGTGTGTGCGGAGGAAAGGCCAGGATGAAACGTCAAGCCTGGGGCAGTGTGGTGCTGGGGCTAGGGATCCTCGGATCTGGGGCGGGGGTGGCTCAACCTTCTAGTGCAGCGTTGCCGGAGGTACCCATTACCTGTGAGATCTTCATCGCTGGCGGCGGACTGGGGGGCGTGGCGGCAGCCTATGATGCTCTGCAACTGGGCCGGCAGGTGTGCATGACGGAGATCACCGATTGGATCGGCGGCCAAGTGAGCGCCCAGGGGGTATCGGCTCTAGACGAGCGGCCTTTGCAACGGGAAAACGACATCTTCCCGAGGGGCTACAGCGAGTTTCGCCAGCGGGTACGGGCGGAGTATGGCGGGGATCCGAATCCGGGTAAGTGCTGGGTGAGTGTACTGTGTTTTTCGCCGCAGGTGGGCCACCAGGTGATCCGGGAAATGTTGGATCCCTATCTGCAGACGGGGCAGTTGCAACTGTTCACCGAAACGGTGGTCAAGGATCTGGAATTGCAAGGCAACCAGATTCGCAGCGTGCAAGCCATTCGGAATATCCCCAAACATGCGGGCGTTGAGCCGGAGCAACGGGGGGATCTCTCCAGCTATCTGTTGGATTTTTATAGCCTAGAACCAACTGAAGATTGGGATAAGGAGATCCTGCGTTTTGTCCCTCCGATGGGACGACGGAGCCAAACCCTACCTTGGATGGTAATCGATGCTACAGAAACGGGTGAACTGCTGCCTTTGGCACGGGTGCCCTACCGCCTGGGAACCGACGGGGAAAACCGCTGGGAACCCAGTTCCAAGCCCTATGAGGATCCCTACTGTACCCAGGGTTTTACCTATACCTTTGTCATGGAACGGTTGCCCCTACCCCAGTTGCCTGTGAGGCCGGAGTTTTATGATGACCCGCTGCATGGATCCTACTACAGCTACGAACAGGCCCGCTTTAATTTTCCGCTCATTTTCACCTATCGGCGCATTTGGGGACAGGTGCCCGGGTTTGGGGAAGAAGCGATCCGGGTGGGGGATCAGTCGATGCAGAACTGGACTTGGGGCAATGACTGGCGGATCACGGGGCCAGAAAAAAATTTCATTCTCACCCACGAGCAGCTGCAGGCCTCTGGGCAACTGGAGCCGGGCGGTTGGCTGGGGGGCTTGCGACCGGAATCCCTGCTGCGGGGAGAACAACACGCCCAAGGTTTTTTCTACTGGCTGGTGGCGGGGACGACAGATTTTCTCTTGCAGCAGGAGGATCCCGATTTTCAGAAGGATTATTACCTGCGCTATGGCTATATGCAAGGAGCCGATAGCCCCATGGGATCCGCCAGCGGCCTCTCCAAATATCCCTACATCCGCGAATCGCGACGTATTATTGGCCGCCCCAGCGAAGCCTACCCAGAGGGGTTCACGATTTATGAATCGGATATCACTACCCGCGAGTCGGATCTGAACCGGGGTCGCCCATTTATCTTTTATGACTCGGTCGGGGTGGGCCAGTACCCCATCGATTTTCACGACTGCCTGTTGCCGGATTTTTCCCTGCCCCCCAGCAACAACAAAGACTCGCAAGCCCCCAGCTATCCCTATCAGATCCCTTTGCGCGCCCTGATCCCGCAGCGGGTGGATAACCTCTTGGCCGGCAATAAAAACATCGCCACCAGTCGTATCGCCAGCGGATCCTACCGGGTGCATCCGGTGGAGTGGGCCATTGGTACAGCTGCCGGCCATACTGCCCACTTTGCCCTCGAGCGTGATCTGATCCCGGCGGAGATCATCCAGGAACCCCTTTTGGATTTGCAGCTTTTGCCCGCCTTGCAAGCTCAGATCCAAAGCTTGGGCAACCCGATCCAATTTCCTGGCACCACGATCACCGCTACCGAATGGGCCGACCCCCGATAGCCTAGGATGGGGAACGTTCTGGCATTGAGTTTGAGCATGGATCCCGTTGCAATGGCCCTACCCTGGGAGCTGATCCGCCCTTCTTTATGGGCAGGCATGGCGCTGTGGTGTTTGGGGCTGATGTGGGGCTTTTCGCCGTTGCATCGACAGTTGCAGGAGGGTTGGGAACGACAGCTCCCGTTTGACCCAACCGGGGCCTTGGCCTCGCTGCTCAGTCTCGCCCCCTTTCTGCTCGGATCCCTCTTGGTGGTGGCCCTGACGGAGCTGTCTTTGGGCAAAAGCTGGGGGGTATCTTGCGGGTTGATCGCCTGTGTTGGTGGGGGCCTCTACGAACTGGGCCGTCGGGACAGTCGGCGCGGCTCCTCCGAAGATGAGGGATCATGACTCCTTGTGGCTCCCCGACGCTAACGCGACTGCAGGAGGCTGCAGAAGCTGCCGCTGAGTTGCTGGTGTTTCGGGGCATTCTCGCCCATCCTGTTGCCCTGGCTTGGCAGGAGCTGATGCAACAGTTGGCGGAAGGGGATCCCTTGCCGTGTTTGGCCGCCTATGGCCGCTGGTTTGAGTTGCTGGCTCAGCAGAACCTCAGCTGGCGGGAATGGCTGATTCAAACGGTGCGACTGGCGGATAACCCCTTTTCACGGGCGGCACTGCGACCGGACGGGAGCCCGACTCCGTTGCGGCAAGCCGCCGCTCACGACTTGAGATGTCTACAAACCCTTGCCGATAGCCAAGAGGCGATTTGGGAGCAGGTACAGGCATTGGGTCTAGGGATCCACTGGCTGGATGGAGAAGCAAGCACTGGCTGGGATCCACGGCGCTTTTCCGATTGGGGGCTGAGCCTGGAGGAGTTGATCGCCCATTACCGTCAGGCGGGGGTAGGGTTGTGTGGGCAGTACCGGGCCTTTCGCTGGGATCCGGCAGGTCTACAGGGGATCCCGGCACCCGATTTGCCCGATTGGGATTGGATCTACGGCAACGAGCGGCAAAAACAGCGGCTGGCCGCCAATACCGAAGCCTTGATCCAGGGTCGGTCGGCCTTGCATGTGTTGCTCTACGGGGCACGCGGCACGGGCAAATCCTCGCTGGTGAAGGCGTTGCTGGGTCGCTATGGTGCGCAAGGATTACGGCTGTTGGAGCTAAACCGCTCTGATCTAATCCATTTGCCAGAGATTCTGCTGGATCTGCGGGAGCGGGTGCTGCCATTCATTCTGTTTGTGGACGATCTTTCCTTTGAGGCCGATGAAACCGACTTTAAGCAGCTGAAGGTGCTCCTAGAAGGGGATATTGCCGCCCAACCGCCGAATGTGCGCCTCTATGCCACCACCAACCGCCGCCATTTGATTCGGGAGTTTTTCCCGGATCGGCCCAACCCCGAGGATCAAGAGGTACACGCCTGGGATACGGTGCAAGAAAAGCTATCGCTGCGGGATCGCTTCGGCCTCACCCTCACCTTCACCCCCTTCACTCAAGCCGATTACTTTGCCACGGTTGCCCACTTGGCGGACAAGCTGGGCCTTGCTCATGACCCAGAGGCACTGCGTCGCCACGCTCTGATCTGGGCCCAACAGCAAAATGGCTTTTCTGGTCGCACCGCCCGCCAATTTTTGGATGCCGTCAGGGCCGGTTTGGTCAAGATTGAGTTTGATCAAGATTGAAGGGTAGAGAGGCCGGATAGAGAGAATTACAGCAGCCACTCAGAAGCCCGTTCCCCTATCCCAGCTAAGTCGAGCGGGATCGTCACCGCTTTACCCATGCGGGGTTTTTGACGGGTGGCTTCGATTTCACTTCGCACCGCCTCCCACACCCCCCAAGCCTGCAGATGGGCCAACACCTCCTCCAAGTGAGCGAGATACTCCGCCTCACTCATGGGAAAGGAGGGCTGCTCCAGATAACGCCACATCACCAGCAGCACCACCCTTTGGTTGATACGCCGCAGTTGCACATCGTAGGAATGGCCCCACTTCTCCTGTAGCAAAGATTGAAAGTCGGATCCTGTCATCAAGTTTTCCCCGTTATCTGCACACTCCACGCAGGAGAGCTGTTGCATTTCTTAACGATATTGGTCGGAGGGGTCAGTTAGGATGAACTCGTTTATCAACGAACATTAAGACGATCTCAGGTCTGCACTCGCCATTATGACGGAAGCGGTTAGCAACTTTGAAGCGCCCTCCATGGGCCGACGTGTCTTCATGAATGCCCTACTGAGCGGCTCTGTGGGGGTTGTGGTACTGGGTGCCCTCTACCCAGTGGTGAAGTATTTTATTCCTCCCTCTTCGGGTGGAGCCGGTGAGGGGCTGTTGGCTCAGGATGCCCTGGGTAAGGCTATCAGTGTCAGCGAGTTACTGGCCACCCACGCCAGTACCGACCGGGTGTTGGCCCAGGGCTTGAAAGGGGATCCCACCTACATTGTCATTAACGACGGATCCATCGCCAACTACGGCCTCAACGCTGTCTGTACCCACCTGGGCTGTGTGGTGCCCTGGAATGTGGGGGAAAACCTGTTTAAGTGTCCCTGCCATGGATCCCAGTATGCAGCCAACGGCAAGGTGGTACGGGGGCCGGCCCCGCGCTCTCTGGAGCTGGTCAGTGCCACTGTGGATGGCGACAATGTTCGCTTTAGCCCCTGGCGAGAAGCTGACTTCCGCGAGGCCTAAATCCAGTTGGCCTGAGCTGAGAACTGGGGCTGAAGCTGTAACCCAACTTTACGAGAATGTGATTTTCCCCTAATGCGAACCCTTTTGAAAGTTTGAGCCGAGATATGAAGCGAATTTGCTTGGCCCTGTGTGCGTTGCTGCTGCTGTTGGGGATCAACAGTCGTCCGGCGGCAGCCTTCCCTTACTATGCCCAAATGGCCTACGACAACCCGCGGGAAGCGACCGGAAAAATTGTCTGTGCCAACTGCCACCTGAATGCCATGCCCACCCGGGCCGAGGTACCCCAGGCGGTTACCCCCGGTCAGGTGTTCGACATCAAAGTCGGGATCCCCTATGACCTCAGTCAGCAGCAGGTGCTGGGGGATGGCAGCAAGGGTGGGTTGAATGTCGGGGCTGTGGTGGTATTGCCGGAAGGCTTCCGCCTCGCCACCGAAGAGGAAATGACTGAAGAACAACGGCTGGAGACCGCCGAGACTTACATCACCCCCTACAGCGACGACAAGCCTCACATCCTTTTGGTGGGGCCATTGGCGGGAGAGGAACACCAAGAAATTGTTTTCCCGGTGGTTGCCCCCGATCCGACGGAGGATCCCTCGGTGGCCTTCATGAAATACAAGGTGTTTGTGGGAGCGAACCGGGGGCGCGGCCAGCTTAATCCCGATGGCAGCCTCAGCAACAACAATGTCTTCCGGGCTCCGGCAACCGGGCGTTTGGCCAGCGTTGCCCTGATCGAGTCGGATATCAGCGATCTGCCCGCTGATTTGGCCAGTTTGGTGCCGCCGGAATATGAACTGCCCGGAACCCGGGTGCTCAGCTTTGAAACCGAAAACGGGATCCAAAACCTGGTACTGCCCCCTGGGCCAGAGTTGCGGGTCAACCTCGGCGATAGCGTCAAGGAAGGGGATCCCCTCACCAATAATCCCAATGTGGGTGGCTTCGGACAAGTAGAGCGGGATCTGGTGCTGCAAAGCCCCGACCGAGTGAAGTGGTTGCTGGCTTTCCTAGCGGCGGTGTTTATCGCCCAGGTGGTGTTGGTGCTGAAGAAGAAGCAGGTGGAGCTGATCCAGGCGGCTGAGCTGCTCGGCTAAGGGATCCCATTCTCTTCTTGATGGATACATTTAATATAATAGTTGTTAATAATTTTCGCTCGGCACTCCAGATGTTTCTGGAGTGCTTTGGCTTGACCCTAATCGAGCCGCATCTCTCCCATAATCACCAGCACTGCATATCCAGCTATTTCCACACGGGATCCGAGATCTCGACCCAACAACTCACCCCCACGGGCGGAAACTTGGCGGGCTGTCAGCTCAGATCGGCCTAACCGTTTGGCCCAGTAGGGGATCAGCAGGCAATGGGCGGCTCCTGTCACCGGATCCTCCGGGATCCCCAGTTGTGGGGCAAAAAAGCGAGAGACAAAATCCTGCTCCTCTCCAGGGGCGGTCACGACCAAGCCGGTGCTGGCAAGGGCCTGAATCTTGGCCATATCGGGCTGTAGCTGCCCCACCTGCTGGGGGGAGTCTAGGACCGCCAACCCCATTCCCCCACGATACAGTTCCCGAGGAACAACCCCCAATGCCGCCGCCACACTCTCCAGGGCTTCCGGCCATGGCTCCACGGGTTGGGCGGGAAAATCCATAACCAGTCGCTCCCCCAACCGCCGCACCCGCAACAGGCCACTGCGGGTAGAAAATTCTACTGCCTCTGCTTGCGGATCCACTTGGGTTAACAGCACATGGGCACTGGCCAAGGTGGCATGACCACACAGATCTACTTCTGTGGTCGGGGTAAACCACCGCAGTCCGTAGTGTAGGATGGTTCCCTGGGATCCCTGGGGCAGCAAAAAGGCTGTTTCCGAAAGATTATTCTCTGCAGCAATCTGCTGCATGAGCGGCTCCGCCAACCCATCTTTTGTGAGCAAACAAACGGCTGCTGGGTTGCCCGCAAAGGGCTTTTGGGTAAAAGCATCAACTTGAAAGAACGGGATCCGCACACTATTCATGAAAATTCTCTTCTCTAAGTAAAAAGGCTTGCCAAGCTACGTGGAAATACAGATCTTTACCAAAAACCATAACCAAACCGAAAGGATTGTCAACGTTTTCTTACAGTGCCCCTGTGATTTCCCCAGTTTTTCTCCACAATCAGTATTGGCGAGGTGATAGTATCAATTACAACAAGCTTGTCTGCTGTCAAACGCGAAGACCGACGGGTTTCTACTGTAATCGATATAGATACTGGAACGGTTGATTTCGGTGTTTTTACTCAGCTCAAATTTTCATTCAGTTCAGTATTTTCGAAGCAAGTTCGCCTATCACCCTCACTCCGTTATTATGAAAACCCTAGCTATGTCACATGAGCATCAACCCATCCTCTCTCCATCGGCAGCATCCGCGAGAGCAGGGTTAAGTGGCGGCAACATGGTCAGAGAACTGCTCAGAATCAAGCAAGAACAACTCTCCGGCATCCTCACCGTTGAATCTTCTGACCAGATTTGGCATCTCTACCTTTACCTTGGCCGTGTGCTCTATGCCGATGGGGGGAACCACTCCGTTCGTCGTTGGCACAACAAAATTTGCGGCGTTTCTGTCCTTCCCTAGAGCAAGAGCTCGAAAGTGTTTCCAAAGAGATCTTAAAAGAGGCTTTCCCCGAAAGTGCTGGTTGCCCCCACTATCACTTCCTCTGTCTTTTGGCCAAACAAGGGATCCTGAACCGGGAACAAACCCAGACAATCATCCGAAATCTGTGTGCCGAAGTTCTTTTTGATCTTTGCTGCTCCGATCACCTCAGCTTTCGACTGGATACAACGGGATCCCTTTCTCCCCACCTGACCATCCTCAGTATTTCTGAATTGTTGGATAGCATTCATCGGGAATTATCCCTTTGGCAAACCCTGAACTTGAAGCCGGTTTATTTAGATCAAATGCCGCGGCTGGATCTCCCGGAGGTTTTGGAGAGGCAGGTATCCAAACCCATCTTTTCCCAGTGGCAGAAAATTTTTCAATCCCAACAAACCTTGCGAGAACTGGCTGGTACCCTCGGCAAGAGTCCTGCTGAAATTGGACGGTTGCTAATGCCGTTGCTGCGCCAGGGTATTGTCTCCATGCAACCAACGTCAGACATGAAATCCTCCTTCTTAGAGGAGCCTGAGAGGGAAGATCCCGCCACCAAACCATTGATCGTTTGCATTGACGACAGCGAAATTATCTGTGAGACCATCAAGCGTATCTTGATCCCGGAGGGGTACCGATTTTTGGGCATTCAGGATCCCTTGCGTGCTATTGCTCAGGTGTTGAGTCAGCCGCCAGATCTGATCCTTCTGGATTTGGTGATGCCCTCGAGCAATGGCTATGAAATCTGTGCTCAGTTGCGCAAAGTGCCGCGTTTCCGAGACACACCCATCATTATTCTGACGGGTAATGATGGCATCATCGACCGAGTGAGAGCCAAGTTGGTTGGATCTAGCCATTTTATGAACAAGCCCGTGCAAAAGGAGGAGCTTCTAGACATAGTTCGAACTTACTTGTCGGTCAAAAATGCCTTGTGAGCTCCTAGCTCAGCTCTTAGCCAGTTTAGTTGTCTACCTCAACCCTTTTCTTTCATTCAAGCGCAGGTCAATCATGTATACCATTCTCATCGTCGAAGACTCTCCCGTAGAATCCGCCATTATCAGCGAATGCTTGCAACGAGCAGGCCACTTCGTACTAAAAACCAAAAGTGCAGAAGAAGCCCTGCAAATGATTCGTCAAAAACTGCCCGATTTGATGGTGATCGATGTGGTATTACCTGGCTTGAGTGGGTTTGAACTCTGCCGCGAACTGAAGGCGGAAAAAGCGACTCAAGATATTCCTATTGTGATTTGCTCCACCAAAGGCAGCGATACCGATAAGTTTTGGGGTCGGGCTCAAGGGGCAGATGCCTATTTGGCCAAGCCCGTTAACCAAGCAGAGTTGACCCAAACGGTCGAGGATTTGCTCAGAAAGCTACCGGTTAGCCGAGGGAAATGATGCCGCCATCCTCCCCACTCAGGCCGCTGACAGAAGCGCCTCTAGGCCCGCCCGAGAGGAGGGAACTGCTGAGCCTGCGGGTGGTAGGGTAGCCCAAGCCCGAGATGGACAGGAGGCCATCGCTCAACTGGAACATCAGCAACCCGCCGATTTGATCCTCTGCGATGTGGAAATGCCCCGCATGAATGGATTCGAGTTTCTGAATCAACGGCGCAAAGTCTCCCATTTGGCTGGGATCCCAGTGGTCATGCTCACCTCTCGCAGCGGCCAAAAGCATCGTCGTCTGGCCATGCAACTGGGGGCCAATGCGTATCTGACCAAGCCCTGCCTGGAATACGAACTGCTCACCCAGGTGGAAGCCCTGCTGGCCAGCCGCTAGAGGCAAAAAGTTGCAGATTATTAAAGTTTCGCTCGCAAGGGGAGCAAACTCCTAGCGCGTTCTGTTGCCTGCTAGCCTGAGTAATGCGACGCATTGAGCCCGTTATGACTAGCACCCTTCACTCCACCTCCTTTAACACCACCCAATCCAAGCAAATTTTTGCCCAGGCCAAAACCTTGATGCCGGGAGGGGTCAGTTCACCCGTGCGGGCCTTTAAGTCGGTGGGCGGGGATCCGGTTGTCTTCGACCGCGTCTCAGGGGCCTATGCCTGGGATGTAGACGGCAACCGATACATCGACTACATCGGTAGCTGGGGACCGGCCATCGTCGGCCATGCCCACCCGGAGGTGATCGAAGCGCTACAAAAAGCCCTCGGCAAAGGCACCAGTTTTGGTGCCCCCTGTCCGCTGGAAAACCAACTGGCGGAACTGGTGATCGAGGCGGTACCCAGCGTGGAGATGGTGCGCTTTGTCAATTCGGGTACCGAGGCCTGTATGGCGGTGCTGCGCCTGATGCGAGCCTACACCGGGCGGGAAAAGGTGATCAAGTTTGAAGGCTGCTACCACGGCCATGCGGATATGTTTCTGGTAAAAGCGGGATCCGGAGTCGCCACCCTCGGCCTGCCGGACTCCCCTGGGGTACCCAAAGCAGTCACCACTGCCACCCTCACCGCACCCTACAACGATCTTGAAGCAGTCAAAGTTCTGTTTGAGCAAAATCCCGACTCGATTGCGGGAGTAATCCTGGAGCCGGTGGTGGGCAATGCCGGCTTTATCCCCCCGCAGCCGGGCTTTTTGCAAGGGTTGCGAGATCTGACCCAACGATACGGGGCGCTGCTGGTGTTTGATGAGGTGATGACGGGGTTTCGCATCAGCTATGGCGGCGTGCAGGCCAAGATGGGGGTGACCCCAGATTTAACCACCTTGGGGAAAGTCATCGGGGGCGGCTTGCCGGTGGGAGCCTACGGCGGTCGGCGCGAGATCATGGAAATGGTAGCTCCGGCGGGGCCGATGTATCAGGCCGGAACACTCTCTGGCAATCCCTTAGCCATGACGGCAGGGATCCATACACTGCAAATTCTGCGTCGTCCCGGCACCTACGAGTACCTGGAGCAGATGACCGAGAAGCTGGCCAATGGACTATTACAGGTAGCCCAAGAAACCGGGCATGCGGCCTGTGGTGGCTATTTGCCGGGCATGTTTGGTCTGTTTTTCACCGCTGGGCCAGTTCGCAACTATGAAGAGGCCAAAGCCTCGGATCTGCAAAAGTTTGCCCGCTTCCATCGCGGCATGTTAGAGCAGGGGATCTATCTGGCTCCTTCTCAATTTGAGGCGGGCTTTACCTCCCTAGCCCATACAGAGGCGGATGTGGAGCAGACCTTGGCGGCAGCGCGGCAAGTGTTGAGCACGTTGTAGCTGGAACCCAGGATAGAAAGGGATCCCTGAGAATAGAGCACCCCTAGTTCCTCATGTAGCAGTTGCGAGCATAGTCTCTGTTGCCCAAAACTGGAGGGGGATCCGTAGGCTGGCGTACAATTTGGCAAGAATCCTTGAGTGGCCATGATGATCCCTGCTGCTGGATCCCCTGACTCTTCTGCTCCCGTCTGGCACACCCTCACCCTGGCTACTACCGCCCAGAAGCTACAGACTGATCCCGATCGCGGCCTTACCGCCCAGCAGGTGGCCCAACGACAGCAGGAATATGGCCCCAACGAGCTGATCGCCACTTCCGGGCGCAGTCGCTGGCAGGTGTTGCTTGACCAGTTCACCAACATCATGCTGCTGATGCTGATCGCGGTGGCAGCAGTTTCAGCGGCTTTGGCTTTAGAGGAAGGGGAATTTCCGAAAGATGCCTTGGCCATCCTGCTGATTGTCGGGTTGAATGGCGGGCTGGGCTACCTGCAAGAAAGTCGGGCGGAAAAGGCACTGGCGGCCCTAAAAAAATTGGCCTCCCCCACAGTGCGGGTGGAACGAGATGGCCTTTGGCAGGAGATTCCCGCCGGCAAGTTGGTACCCGGGGATCGGGTGCTGCTAGAGGCTGGGGTACAAATCCCAGCGGATGGACGGTTGGCGGAAGCCGTGAATTTGCAGGTGCGCGAAGCTGCCTTGACCGGAGAAGCGGTGTCAGTGGTGAAACAGGCGGACTGTGTGCTCCCAGCCGACACTGAATTGGGGGAACGGCGCAACATGGCCTTTATGGGCACGGAGGTGGTTCAGGGGCGCGGGATCCTCTTGGTTACCAGTACCGGCATGCGCACGGAGTTGGGCAAAGTAGCAACCCTGCTGCAATCGGTGGAGAGCGAGCCGACGCCGCTACAACGGCGTATGAGCCAACTGGGCAATGTGTTGGTGTTTGGCTCCTTGGCCTTGGTGGTAGTGGTGGTGGTGGTGGGCTTACTGCAGGCCGGGACTATGGCCCCCTTTACCTCGCTGCTGGAAACCTCCTTGAGTATGGCGGTGGCAGTGGTGCCGGAGGGGTTGCCCGCTGTGATCACCGTAACCCTGGCCATTGGTACTCAACGCATGGTGCGGCGACATGCCTTGATTCGACGCTTGCCTGCAGTGGAAACCCTGGGATCCGTAACCACCATCTGCTCCGACAAAACCGGTACCCTTACCGAAAACAAAATGGTGGTCACCGATATTGTTACGGCCAGCCGTCATTACTACGTCACCGGGACAGGCTACATCCCCCAGGGATCCTTTTACTGCACGGGCGAACCGGTTGACCTTCAAAGAGCTCCGGATTTGCTGGCGGTGTTGCGGGCAACCGTGTTCTGTAACGATGCCCTGTTGCAGGCCAACATCCAGCCGGCTAGGGTGCGCAACCCCCGCTCTGGAGTGTCCTCCTCACCCCCTAGCTGGTCGATCTTGGGGGATCCGACGGAAGCAGCGCTGCTGGTGGCCGCAGCTAAAGCCAATCTGCACAAAGCCTCTTTACAAGAGCAATGCCCACGGGTACAAGAGCTGCCCTTCAGCTCGGAGCGCAAGCGCATGAGTGTGGTGATTCAGGAGAGTAATAGCTACCGCGTTTACGTTAAGGGATCCCCGGAACTGGTGCTGGAGCGGTGTGATCGCATTCAAAATGCTGAAGGTTGGCATTGGCTTTCAGAAAAGGCTCGCCAGGATATTCTCGATACCAACAATCAAATGGCGGCCCAGGGCACACGGGTTTTGGGGGTAGCCACCTTGGATCTGGAAGGGATCCCGAGCAATCTGGAGGAAGTGGAGCAAAATCTAATCTGGCTGGGATTGGTGGGCATGCACGATGCCCCTCGACCAGAAGCGCGCGAGGCGGTGGCTCGCTGTCATGAGGCCGGGATCCGCACCCTGATGATCACTGGTGATCACCAACTGACTGCCGTAGCGATTGCCCGCGATCTGGGCATCATCGGGCCAGAAGACCGGGCAGTGGATGGGCGAACTCTCTCCCGTCTGAGTGCCGATGAGCTGCTACAAACGGTGCAAACAGTCAATGTCTATGCCCGTGTAGCTCCCGAACATAAACTGCGCATTGTCCAAGCCCTGCAAAAGCAACACCAATTTGTGGCCATGACTGGCGATGGGGTAAATGATGCCCCAGCTCTGCGCCAGGCAGATATTGGCATTGCCATGGGCATTACGGGCACCGACGTGAGCAAAGAAGCCAGCGATATGGTTTTGCTGGATGACAATTTTGCCACCATTGTTGCTGCTATCGAAGAAGGGCGAGTTGTTTACAGCAATATCCGCCGCTTCGTGAAATATATTTTGGGCAGCAACATTGGTGAGGTACTCACGGTAGCCGCTGCCCCGATTTTGGGTTTGGAGGATGTCCCCCTTTCGCCGCTGCAAATTCTGTGGATGAACCTGGTCACCGATGGCCTGCCCGCTCTGGCTTTGGCCCTAGAACCTGCCGAGCCGGGGGTGATGCAACGAGCTCCCTTCAACCCAAAGGAGAGCATTTTTGCGCGGGGGCTAGGAGCCTACATGGTGCGTATTGGTGTTGTCTTTGCCATCACCACGATCACCATGATGCTAATTGTGGAGAACTCCATCCCCCATTGGCGCACGATGGTGTTTACCACGTTGTGTGTGGCCCAAATGGGCCATGCGGTGTCCGTGCGTTCTAACAAAAAATTGATTATCGAAACCAACCCCCTTTCCAACCCCTACCTCTTCTGGGCTGTTCTGGCCACGCTTCTACTGCAATTTGCCTTGCTTTATGTGCCCTTCCTGCGCAGCTTCTTTGGTACTGAAGAATTGACCCGCAGCGAACTTTGGATCTGCATAGGCTTCAGTACCTTAGTCATGGTTTGGGTGGAATTAGAAAAGCTCTACTCTCGCTGGCGCAAGGGATCCCAGCCCCCGCCCTCAGAGCCTGCGGCCACAACCTAATGATCTACAGACAGCTTGTCGGAAATAAGCCCGATTGATACCGCCACTCTCAAGGCCCTGAAAACGGTGATGGGCCTGAAGGATCAAGCAGTTCTACAAAGCCTGATCAAAAGGAAGGGACAGACCCGGATGGGATCCCTGCAAGCGGCCCTGACCCAGCGAGCTCCTGAGGCTCTGTTCCGTCTGGCGCATCGGTTCAAAGGCAGCAGCAGCATCCTGGGAGTGGGGGAGCGAAAGGATTGGCCCAGCTCTGCCAAGAGATAGAGGCACTGACCCGCACAGAATCGATAGACTGGGATCACCTACCATCACTGTTAAACCCACTACAAAACCCACTACAAGCTGAAGACCAGCGCGTTACTCTTAGCCTGGCTTGTCCATACTGAACCAATCATTTCATTCCCTCCCTATGCCGACCCCTGATCCGCTGAATCTTTGTCCTGTCATTTCAGCTGTTAACCCAGAGGTACCCCAGATGGAGCCCTGCACAGATTCAGCCCCTGCTGCTAGGGATCCCCTAATGCACACCATCAATTTGACTGTAGATCCTGGCCCATCCTCGGGCTTGGGTGAGACCTTCTCTGTCCAGACCCAGCCATTGCTGTTGATTGCCGACGATGACCCTAGCCAACGGCTGTTGATCCGCCATGTCATGAGCAAAGAGGGCTATAGGATGATCGAGGCCAGCAATGGGGAGAGCTGTTTGGAGACTTTTACTGCCCGGCTGCCGGATATAGTGTTGCTAGATGCGGTTATGCCGCAGTTGGATGGGTTTGAGTGTTGCCGTCGTCTCCGTGCTCAAAACCCAGATTTGCCGGTTCTGATGGTGACTGCTCTCGATGATGAAACCTCTGTAGCCGAGGCCTTTGCTGCAGGCGCCACCGACTATATCCCCAAACCCATTTACTGGCCGGTGTTGAAGCAACGCATTCGTTATTTGCTTGAAGTTAGCCGTGCCCATCATCACTTACGGAAACTCAACCAAGCCCTGGAAGAAAAAGTCAAGGAGCGCACTGCCTAGTTGGCCTGCCAAGTGGAGGGTCTGCAACAACTGCATCGCCTCAAGGATGACTTTCTGGCTACCGTCTCCCACGAGCTGCGCACCCCCCTGACCAAGGTGGAACTGGCGCTACAACTTTTGGGCCGCACACCCCTAAACGAGAAACAACAGCAATACCACCGCATTGCTCTAGAGGAATGCCATGTTGAGATCAGCTTGATCAATAAATTGCTGGATTTGCAACGTCTAGAAACCAAGGATCTGGCGGCTTCTGTCTCCGCCATTGATCTGAACGATTTTTGGGTGAGCCTGCTTGCCTCAGTACAGGAGCGGACACAGGCGCAACACCTAACCCTAAAGATCACCAATCCGCCGCCTGCAGCGGTGATTCGTACTCATTTGCAGCACCTCAGCCAGATTTTGCAGGAACTCCTAGAGAATGCCTGCAAATTTACCCAGCCGGGGGGAACGATTTGCCTAGAGATTCAGCCGGTTCCAGCAGGGTTTGAGTTCAAGGTCGGGAACACCGCCCAAATCGAGGCTGACCAGTTGCCTCGCCTGTTTGATCGCTTTTATCGAATCTCCTCTGCGGATCCCTGGGCCCAACAGGGGAGTGGCTTGGGGTTGGCTTTGGTGAAGCAGTGGGTGGAGTATCTACAGGGGCAGATCCGGGTCACCAGCCAAGCGGAATGGACGTGGTTTATCCTCAGGCTGCCAGACCTAAAGTGACCCGCTCCCAACTCCTCAACTCACCTCAACCCCCTTTCCAGTTCTTTCAGAGGCAGGGATGAAGGGGGATTTCGACTAGGGTTAGCTTCAGTGGCTGGCAACAGCAGCGGTTTCGGAAGTCGCAAAAGAGGTACCACAACCACAACTGGCGACGGCATTGGGATTCTTGAAGCGGAAGCCGCCCCCCAGCAAATCCTCAGAAAAATCGATGGTGATACCGCTGATCAGGGTCATGCTCAAGGGATCCACTGCCACCCGGATGCCATCAAAATCAAAGGTTTGATCGTCGGGATTGGAATGAGGCTCAAAGTTCATCACATAAGAAAGGCCAGAACAGCCACTGGGTTTCACCCCCAAGCGCAAAATCGGCTCGGATCCCTCTTTTTCGTACTTGCTGCGCAGGCGCTTCAATTCTTGTACGGCGCTATCGGTAACGGTGATCATGGCGGGAAAGCTCACATCTTACCTTTCATCCTATCAGGGGTTTTGGGCAGCCCTCAGATTCCGCTTGCCTGATCCTGGCTGTTGATAAGCTAGGAATCCCCATTCTTAATGTTTGCCCCCGTGACGGATCCCAACGCCATTCGGGTTACCTTTTTGGGCACCAGCTCCGGCTTGCCCACCCGTCAACGCAATGTCTCCGGGATTGCGGTGCAGTTTCCACAGCGGTCGGAATGGTGGCTGTTCGATTGTGGAGAGGGCACTCAGCACCAGTTGTTGCGCCTAGACGAGTTGCGCCCCAGCCAACTGCGCCGCATTTTCATCACCCACATGCACGGCGATCACATTTACGGTCTGCCGGGGTTGTTGGCCTCCTGTGGCCTGGGCAGTACCCCCGAACGCATCGATGCCTATGGCCCACCCGGCTTGGAAGATTATCTCAAGGCAGTGCTGCGCTACAGCGAAACGCGGATCCCCTATCCGTTCCACATTCACACTGTAGAAACTGGGCTGATCCTACAAGAACCAGAATACTCAGTCTTCTGTGCACCGTTGGATCACCGGGTGCCGGCCTTTGGCTATCGGGTAGTGGAACAGGATCGGCCCGGCAGTTTCGATGTTGCTAAAGCACAAGCGGACGGGATCCCTTTCGGCCCCCTGTACGGGCAACTGAAGGCCGGCCAATCCATCACCTGGCAAGGCCAATCCTTCCATGGCCGTGATTATGTCGGGGAGCCGATTCCGGGTCGCAAGTTCTCCTACTGTACCGACACGAGCTTTTGTCGCAATGCCGTGGATCTGTCTCGGGCTGCCGATTTGGTAATTCATGAGGCCACCTACGCCGAAGCCGATCGGGAACTGGCCCGTCGCGCCAAACACTCTACAGCTGCTATGGCAGCCCAGGTGGCAGCCGAGGCCAAAGCTCAAGCCCTGATGCTCACCCACTTCAGCCCCCGCTATCATCCAGAGGCCTCGATTACATTGGCAGATCTGCTGGCGGAGGCCCAGGCGATTTTCCCGAATACGCTGTTGGCCTACGACCGCCTCACCTACGAAATCCCCCGTCGGATCCCAGCTCCTCTCTCTGTAGGCCTGCCTCGCTAGAATAGTAGGACTGACTGTCTACACCAGCGATGACGGATCCCAGACCTTATCCCGAACGACCCAAATTTCCAGAACGGCCCAAAACCGATCAGCTGGATCAGCGCTCCAGCGAGTGGCAAACCTTGAGCGCCCTCCCGACCCCTGCCCCTCTGCGCCCCGTGGAGACCGAACGACCAGCCCCGCAAACTGCCACAGCTCCGCAGACTGCTCCGGTAGAGACGATCCCGAAATTGGCCTCCTGGCGCAAACGGATTGGTGCTTTTGCCCTGGATTTTGGGGTGGGTTTGGGAGCTTCCTACCTGGCTCAGGGCCTGGCATCACTGTTTGGAGCCAATGCTGGGGCGGTGGATATGACCGGCTACGTGGCCTTCTTTGCCGTTTGGCTGGTGAACCGAGGTTATTTTCAATCCCGGCCTGAAGGACAAAGCCTCGGCAAGTGGTTGCTGAACATCAAAACCCTGGATCCGGAAACCGAGACCTCGCCGCACCTGATCCGCTCGCTGGCCCGCGAGAGTGTCCTATCGCTGTTTCTGCTCACCGAAGCCCTGTTGGTACCGCTGGCTGCCGATGGTCTGTTTGCTGCTTTCGATAAAGAAAAACGCCAAACCATTCACGATCGCGCTGGGCGCACCTTGGTGGTGGAAGCGGAGCAGGGCTACCACCTGGATGAAAAGGCGATGCAGTTTTTGCAGGGGATCCTAGAGGGAGATGCTGCCGAAGATGTGAAATCTGCTGCCCGTGACCTATTGAGCCAAGCCCAACGCAACGATACCGTGCGCGATCTCTCCAAACAGGTGCAGCGTCTGGGCAAAGATATGGATCAAAATACCCGCAGTCTACGGCAACAAACTGGCAAACAGGTGAAAAACTGGGTTGATTCTGTCAAAGAAAAGTTAGATAATTGGTGATTGCGCTTGCAATTGCGTTTGTAATTATGAACGCTCGGTTGCGGCCCGAAGTTCGGGTAGCTTCTGAGTCTTGCTAGCCTCTCACCTCAGTCTGGGATCCGTCATGGCCAAAGCAAAAGGTGTCCGCATCATCATTAACCTAGAGTGTACGGAGTGCCGTACCAACGCTGACAAACGTTCTCCGGGTGTAAACCGCTACACCGCCACCAAAAATCGCCGCAACACCACGGCCCGCTTGGAGCTGAAGAAATTCTGCCCCCACTGCAACCGTCACACCATCCACAAAGAGATCAAGTAGTTCCTTTTATCCCTGCTGCCCTATGGTTTATTCCCGCCGCCGCATGTCTCCCATCAAGCCTGGAGATCCGATCAAGTTCACGGATATTGAACTCCTCAAAAAATTTGTGACCGAACGTGGTAAAATCCTGCCCCGCCGCATTACCGGCCTTACCGCCAAGCAGCAACGGGATCTAACCGTGGCGATCAAACGGGCACGGATTATGGGTCTGCTTTACTTCGTCAACAAAGAGGGATAACCCTCCGCGCTTCTTCTGTTCTGGGATCCCTTCCCATGAGCCTGACTCTCTCGCCAGAACTGCAAGCCCGACTGGCCCAACCGCTAGATATTGGTGGGGTAAAGGTGGATAGCCGCGTGTTTCAGGCACCGTTGTCGGGGGTGACGGATAAGGTTTTTCGAGGCTTGGTGCGTCGTTTGGCCCCCGAGAGCGTGGTTTACACCGAAATGGTGAATGCGACAGGGTTGCACTACGCCCGCGATTTGCCCCGCATCATGGAAGTGGGGGAGGGGGAGGCTCCGATCGGCATTCAACTGTTTGACTGTCGACCTCACTTTTTGGCGGAAGCGGCCCGCATGGCGGTAGACGAAGGGGCAACCATCGTCGATATCAACATGGGCTGCCCGGTGAACAAGATCACCAAAAATGGCGGTGGCTCTTCGTTGTTAAAGGATCCGGACATGGCTGCCCGCATTGTGGAGGCGGTGGTGGCGGCGGTAAATGTGCCCGTCACGGTCAAAACTCGCTTGGGCTGGTCGGATCAAGAGATTACGATTTTGGATTTTGCCCATCGTTTGCAGGAGGCAGGAGCCCAGCTGCTGACCTTGCATGGTCGTACCCGCGCCCAAGGTTTTAACGGAACTGCCCGTTGGGACTGGATCCGCCGAGTGAAGCAACACCTGCACGTTCCGGTGATCGCCAATGGAGATATTTTCTCGGCGGCAGCAGCGGTGAAATGCCTCGAGGAAACCGGAGCGGATGGGGTGATGTGCTCACGCGGCACCATGGGTTACCCCTTTTTGGTGGGGGAAGTGGATCACTTCCTCAAAACTGGGCAAGAAAAGCCAGCCCCAACTCCCCTGGATCGCATTCAAATGGCTTTAGAACACCTGCGCGGCCTCTGGGAATATAAGGGAGAACGCGGGATCCGCCAGGCCCGTAAGCACATGACCTGGTATATCAAGGACTTTGCCGGGGCCTCCCAATTTCGCGCCCTGTTGTGCCGCATTGAAACCTTGCAAGAAGGGGAAGCTCTACTGCTGCAAGCCATGGAACGCTGCCAAGAGGGATCCCAGGGTAACAAGGATAACCAGGATACAGCCTTTTCCAGCGTTACCTGATATAGGAGAATATAGCAGATTCAGCTCAATCCCTTGCTCCATAAGGTTTTTTGCCTAGCTCAAGAGCCTGTGTAAAGTCGGAAAAGGCTGTAATACTGATCCTGTTCTGGATCTGCTCTCTTCTGAATCTCTGCCAAAGTTGCCTGAAGGATCCCGTAGTTGTGGATCTCAAGATTTGACTGCACCTCATTGAGACTCAAGACTCATGAGGACTGGAAGACCGAGAAACACTGTAAGTGCGTCCTCGCCAAGACCGGGGCCGACTGAGAGCAGACAGAACAATCCTTAACACTGCCAAGGGATCCGCCAGAGGGGAAAGCCAGAACGTCCAGGGGGGATCCTGATAAGAACCCCGAATGCCCGCAAGCAACCTAAACCGGAAGGCGATCAGCCCCAGGTTCAACCCCAGCAACAACGACTCCGTTAGGGAGAAGGGAAGCCCTATCCCGGCTGCGCCCAATAACCCCAAAACTGTTACCCAAGGGATCCCTTGCGTAAGAACCAGCAGAACCACATCTCCCCACAACTGTGGGGCTGGGGTCGCATCTTTCAAATCCAGCGAACGACCCCATTCCCTCCAGGTTTCCCTGAAAGAAGTATACATGCGCACCTTGAGCAAATGCCGACCATCCCAAAAGCCCACTTTGAAGCCCGCTACCGCGATCTGCCGGACCAAGGTCACATCATCACAAAACGAGGCCCGTGCCACTGTGTAGCCGTCCATAGATTCCAGTACCGACCGCCGCACCAGCATACATTGCCCATTAGCCATCGTCCGTTCCGGGAGAGTGGCGGGATCCCCTGCTGCCCCGTAGCGATAAATCAGGGTGACCAAAAGAGCCGGTTGCAGCCAGCCTTCTCCCCAGTGCTGCAAGATAAACTGCGGTGCCAAGGTGATTAGGTCAAACCCTTGGTTTTGAGCGGTTTCCAGCAAGCGCTCCACCAACCCTGGCTGCGGGCGGGTATCGGCATCGATGCCCAAGATCCACTCAGAAGTGGGATCCGACTTGAGAAACCCGTAGTGCAAGGCCCAGGGGCGACCCACCCATCCCGTTGGCAAAGGATCATCCGTGACCAGCCGAAAGCGGGGATCCCGTGTGGCCATCGCCCAAACCTTCTCCGGGGTTCCATCTTGAGAGCGGCTATCCACCACCAGCACCTCCCGCAGAGCGGATCCCTGAGCATGCAGACCCTGTAAACAGGGATCGATCCGCTCCGCTTCATTCAAGGTGGGCACGATCACGCTTACCGAGCCGGGCAGAGCGGGAAAATCGGGTGGATCCGCTGGCAAAGGGGCAGGCCGACGCAACGAGGGTAATAGGCGGGCCAACAAAACCAACACCATCGGCACCTGCAACACCAGCACAGTCAGGGCCAGCGCATCGAATGTCCAACCAGGGATCCCGTTCATAATCTTCTCCGAGAAACCGCATCCCCTTGTGGGTGCGGTTGTTGACATCGATTTACTCCTGCAGCCCTTACACGGGTTTTCTACAACCGTGTCCTCCTCCAGAACCAAGAGCTCCTCAGGCTAACACGGACAACTCATATCCCCAATAAACAGGAGAGCATCCCCCAAAACAGGCCACCCCCCGGTACAACAAACAGCCAACCTTGGCCCAGGTAGTGGGATCCGAGCCGATCGGAAAGCAACTCCGGCTGTAGCACTGTACCCTGTTTTGCCTGCCGACCCTGTCCCCATGCCTAGAGGGGATCACCAGGCTGCAAAACCTGCTCCTAGGTGATCAGGCTGCGCCGACTCAAAAAGACTTGCTGCTTTTCCCACCGTGATATTCCCGCATTTATACTCGCCAACAGGGGGTCTGGTCTGAAAATCGGGATCCCATCGCGTAAGGCGGTCAAGGCCAACCAGGGACTGGTGAGACTCACAGCTCTAATGGTATGCTAGATCTCCGCTACAGTTTCTCTTTCCAGCCATGCCACGCATCAAATCTGCCATTAAGCGCGTTCAGATCGCAGAGCGTAATCGGTTGCGCAACAAGGCCACCAAGGCAACGGTGCGCGGTCTGATGAAGAAAGTGCTCTCTCTGTCGGATGCCTACGCCGCCAACCAACAGCAAGAAACTCTGCAAGAAATTCAATCAGCCATGAGCGCGGCCTTCAGCCGCATCGACAAAGCGGCTAAAACCGGCGTGTTGCACAAGAACACGGCGGCCCGTCGTAAGGCTCGCCTGGCCCGGGTGGTGAAATTGGCCACGGCCTCCGCAGGAGCTTCTTAGACCTAAGCCTTTGCTCAACGACCCTGTAAGGTTTTGGGAATTGCTGAGAAGGCCGATATTAGCCGACATTACAGGTGGCGAAGCCCGGCCATAAGGCCCTGACACACCCCGACAAGAAAGTCTCGATCCAGGGTTTTTAGGCTGTCGCTGAGCTTGTGGTAGTGGGGGTTGCGCAGATCGGCGGTATCGGTGACCAAAACGGCTCGATAGCCCTCATCCCAGAAGGGAGCGTGATCGCTGCGCCGAGTACTGGGAACCATCCACCCTCGCTGCCCGACAGGCAGCCACTGGCAAGGGATCCCGACTTTGTTCATGCTCCTTTGAAGGCGCAGCAAATCCGGCAGTGTCAACCAGTTGCCGATCAGACCGATGTAATCCCCCCGATCTGGGTAGAACCGCTCCAGTCCGGCAGGGTAGCGTTGTGAACCTGCCGTTGGATCCCGGTAGCCCACCATCTCCAACGACAGCATCAGCCGCAGGGGCTGCCCTTGCCGTTTGAGAAATTGTGCGTAGGCGGTACTGCCCACCAGACCGCGTTCCTCCAGATCAAAGGCCACCAGCCAAAGGGGGGAACAGGGGGGATCCTGGGCAAAATCTCGGGCCAGCTCCAGCAAAACTGCTACACCACTGGCATTGTCATCCGCTCCGGGAGATTCTGGCACCGCATCAAAATGTGCCCCGATCAGAATCGGATCCCGTCTTGGGTTGGATCCCGGCAATTTCAAGATCCAATTGCCATGAGTGCGACGAAAGTACTCAAACCGAAATTCTTCTAGGGATCCCCACTGAGACAACTGTTCCTCGACATACTGCTCCACCTGACGATGGCCCAAAGGCGACCAATCGGGATCCCGCGGACGAGCCACTTGCTCCAAATGGCCTTCTAGGCGATGTTTGAGCGCCTCAACCTCTGTCATCCCCTAGCTCACAGGTTTGGAATTGGGGTTGAAAAACTGGGCATGCACTTGTTGGGCCAGCTCTAGGGTGAAATAGCGATGGGATCCCGCCGTTCCCCTTAACACCTGAAAGGGCTCCCCCGGTTCACCAAGATGATCCAGCACCAGAGCCGCCCCGGAAAACACCTGCGCTTGGGTATAGCCATTTACCGTCACCACGGTTGGGATCCCAGCCTGTTGAGCAGAAAGTAGCCCATTGTGGGAGTCTTCAAAAGCTAGACAATCCTGTGGGCGCAGGCCCATAGTTTCCAGGGTGTAGTGATAAATATCCGGGGCAGGCTTCTTGGCGGGAACGATATCTCCGGCGGCAATCACCTCAAACCACTGCAAGCTCTCCGGTAGGGTGTGCTCTAGCAAGGCCGTGACATTTTCAGGGGTGGTGGTGGTGGCAATGGCCAACCGGATCCCGGCGGTTTTCGCCTCCTGTAAAAAGCGCTTGACCCCAGTTCGCAAGGGGATCCCACCCTGGGCCAATAGAGCGGTGTAGTGGCGGGTTTTAGCCTTATGCAGCCGGGCAATTAGGTCTGTCAAGTCTGACCCTTGCGGGAGCGGAGGGTGTTCCGTGTCGATGAAGTGGCGGATCCGCTCTTTGCCCCCGGTCACAGCCAGCAACTGGCCGTACAGTTCCACCGACCACTGCCAATCTAGGCCTGCCTCCGTGAAAGCCGCATTAAAGGCGACACGATGGCCATCTCGCTCCGTATCCGCCAGAGTACCGTCCACATCGAAGATCAAAGCTTGCAGTTGCATCGGCCAACGATCCAAAAGGGCGACCCCATGTTACCGCAGCTGGGAGATCCCCATTCAAACCCGGGCTTTAGGCGTGATCTTCAAAATGGCGGAACGGGATCCGGCTTGGGCGGCGCCATTGCCCTGGGGATCCTTGGTAGTGTTAGGAGTGTTGGTGGTCGTTCGCGTCCGCGGGACAGAGTCCTTAGCTTTCTGGGCTTGGCCGGCGGTGCTTTTGCGGGCACTGCTGGGGGTAGCTTTGGCCTTGGTGGTGCTTTTCCCCTGGGTTTTGCTTGCAGATTGGCTGGCACTGGCTTTGGCTGCTGAGCGCCCTTTCCCTTTGGAGCTCCCTTCTTTTTCCGCCAGCACCTGTAGAGCAATCTCTAGAGTGGCTTCTTCGGCGGGCATCTCTTTTGGTAGAGAGGCATTCACCTTGCCATGCTTGACGTACAACCCATAGGGGCCGTTGTGCAAATTGACCGGCTCCCCGTCGTCGGGATGGGATCCCAGCTCCCGCAGGGGTTTGGCAGATCCACGTCCGCGACCCTTTTTGGGTTGGGCAAGCAGCTCTAAGGCCCGCTCAAAGTCCACAGTCAGTACATCGTCACCAGCAGGTAGAGAGCGGAAATCCCCATCACAAACCACATAGGGGCCGAAGCGACCAATGCCCGCCTGCACTTTTTTCCCCGACTCTGGGTGTTCGCCAAGGGTGCGGGGCAAGCTGAGCAACCCCAACGCGATCTCTGGGGTAACCTGATCTGGCTTCAGCCCCTTGGGGAGGGAAGTGCGCTTGGGTTTTTTATTGTCTTCCGAGACATCTCCCAACTGTACATAGGGGCCATAGGGGCCCTGCGGCACCACATAAACCGGCTCTTGGGTTTCCGGGTGAAAGGTGATGGGTTTGGGGCCTTCCTGCTTGAGTTTGATCAGCTCCACCACCTGCTCTTCGCTCAAATCGGCGGGTGGAATATCCTCCGGCAGATTGGCGCGCACCTCTCCGGTGCCATTTTCCACGGCCACATAGGGGCCATAGGGACCGATGCCGATTTTGACGGGCAAGTTCTCCAGCTGAATGGAGCGGGCCAACCCAGAATCAATTTCCGACTCGCGGGCCTTCACCTGCCCCTCTAGACCTTGCTCCCCCAAAAAGAAATGGCGCAAATAGGGCAACCACTCCGCCTGCCCGGAGGCAATGTCGTCTAGGGTTTGCTCCATCTTGGCGGTGAAACGGGTGTTCACCAGATCGGGGAAGTGTTTTTCCAACAGGTCGGTGACGGCGAAGGCGGTATAGGTAGGCACCAGAGCGTTGCCCATCGGTTTGACGTAGCCCCGACTGACGATGGTGTTGAGGATGGTGGCGTAGGTGCTAGGGCGGCCAATCCCTTCACTTTCTAACACCTTAACCAACGAGGCTTCCGTAAAACGGGCCGGGGGCTGGGTTTCGTGGCCAACGGGTTCTAGCTTCTGACATTCGGGATGATCCCCTTGGCGCAAGAGGGGCAAATGCACTTCCCGATCTTCGAGGGCGGCATCGGGGTCGTCGGATCCCTCCACGTAGGCGCGGAAAAAGCCAGGAAAATCAATGCGCTTGCCGCTGGCCCGAAAGACCGCATCTTCCACCCCAATCAAGACGGTAGTGTGGGTTTGCCGTGCCTCTGCCATTTGGCTGGCGACGGTGCGCTTCCAGATTAGGTCATAGAGGGCCAGCTCCTGACCCGAAAGGGGGGTTTGGTTGGGCAGGCGAAATTCGGATCCGGCGGGACGAATGGCTTCGTGGGCTTCCTGGGCCCCTTTGGCTTTGGTGGTGTACTGACGGGGTTTGGGGCTGAGGTATTCCTTGCCGTACATGGATGACACACAGGCACGGGCGGCACTGATGGCCTGATCCGACAGATGCACCGAGTCAGTACGCATGTAGGTGATATAGCCCTCTTCGTAGAGCTTTTGGGCGATGCGCATCGTCTGTTGGGCTGACAGGTGCAACTTGCGGTTGGCCTCCTGCTGCAGCGTGGAGGTGGTAAAGGGAGGGGCAGGCTTGCGGGTGGAGGGGCGCTCTTCCACCGAGCTAACGATCCAGGTTTTGCTCAAGAGTCGAGCGTGTAGGGCTTCTGCTTGAGCCTGATCCAGCAGCACTACATCCCGCCCAGCGGCTATTTGGCCCGTATTTTCATCGAAGTCCTGTCCGGTGGCCAGACGTTTGCCGGCGAGGTTCACCAGCTCCGCTGGAAAAGGGGTTTGGTTTTGCCGCAGCTCCGCCCTTAGATCCCAATAGGATCCCTTTTTGAAGGCCCGCCGTTGCCGCTCCCGATCCACCAAGAGCTTGACCGCCACCGACTGTACCCGCCCTGCCGAAAGTTTGGGGGCAATTTTTTTCCAGAGCAGCGGCGATAGGGTGTAACCCACCAGGCGATCTAGAATGCGGCGGGTTTCTTGGGCTCGTACCAGTTGCTCATCCACCTCACGGCAGTTTTGCAGCGCCTGTTGAATCGCCTCGCGGGTGATCTCGTGGAAGACCATGCGGCGGGTGGGTACTTTGGGTTTTAAGATTTGTTGCAGGTGCCAGCTAATGCTCTCCCCTTCTCGGTCTTCGTCTGTGGCCAGAATCAGTTCATCAGCTTTTTTCAGGGCATCCTTCAGTTCTTTGACGACCTTCCTCTTATCTTTGGGGATCACGTAGAGGGGCTCAAAATCCGCCCGCACATTCACCCCCAGACGGCTCCAGTCTTCCCCCTTCACCTCCTCTGGAATCTCGGCTGCCGAATCGGGCAGATCCCGCACATGCCCCATTGAGGCCTGCACCTCATAGCCAGCGGGCAAGAACCCCCGGATGGTACGGGCTTTGGTGGGAGATTCGACGATGACAAGCTTGGACATGATGATGTTGGGAGTAATCGACTCAGCCTGTTCTGCTCCCCTGCGGTGGGGATCCAGTTCGGTACAGCGCACCCTACACCCTAAAGGTGCTCAGGGATCATTGGTTGCTTTTCTGGAGCGTAGCAAGTCTATTTGCACTTGACTAGCGGTTGCAGCTTTTTCCGGCCTTGTGGCCGTCGCGTCGTCACATGAGCGGTACGGGCTACTGCAACGAATCTGGGTAGGGGCATGCTGTTGCGACTGCACAGCGGGAGGGAACTCCTTACCTGTTAGAGTTCGTACAGGATAACCCCCTAGGAGATTTTGGGCTGCCTCAGAACCTCTGTGAAGTGGGAAAAGCTGTAGGGGTGATCACTCTAAAAAGTTTGCCCTCCTCTAGCCCCTCCACATGACTATGAAACTGCACCATTTTTCGATTCGTGCTGCTGACATTTTCCGATCCATTGCCTTTTATGAGGGGCTAGGATTTGCCATCGAGGAACGCTTTACCACGGGCATGACCCTTGCCTGCTGGATGGTGGGGCCGTGGGGACGGTTGGAGTTGCTGCAGGTGCCCGAGCCTCACCCTGCCCCGGATCCCTTTGGGGATCCCCACTATGTGGGCTATTACCATCCCTCCATCGAAATCGGCTCTGAGTGGGGATCCCTGTCTGCCTATTTGGAACGTCTACAAGCGCGGGTACCGTTACAGATCCTTCTCTCCCCCCATCCGCAACAGATTGGCCCACAAACCTATCAAGTGGCCTTCATCGCCGATCCGGATGGCCTGCCGATAGAGTTGCTCTACCCCCAGGGATCCCCTGAAATGGAGCAGGGCTAATGGGTTGCCTAACCCAGGGGATCATCCGCTGATCTACGTGGGGTCGCGAAGAGTCAAACAAGACTCAAAAGAGATATCCAGGATCTAGGGATTTGGGAAGAAGGGGCACCCTTGGGGCTAAGCTGGTAAAGCCTTACTAGCAAACCTTTTCGAAACCTGCTGGCAAGTGGATTCATGAAGGCTCAACTTCCGGTCACCATCTTGACGGGCTTTTTGGGGAGTGGCAAAACCACACTGCTCAAACGCATTTTGCAGGAGGAGCATGGGTTGCGCATTGGTGTGATCCTGAATGAATTTGGCGAAATTTCTATTGATGGCGAGCTGGTGAATATGCCCCCAGAAGGGCTAATGCAACTGAGCAATGGTTGTCTGTGCTGCACGGTACGAGACGACTTTGAACGGGCGGCGCGAGAACTGCTCAAGCGCACCGAAGAGTTGGACTATTTAGTAGTGGAAACCAGTGGTGTAGCGGATCCCAGGCAGGTGACCGAGCTGTTTGTGCAGAGGGCTTTTCACGAAGATCTGCGCTTGGATGGGGTGGTGACGTTGGTGGATGGCCCCGAATATTGGCATAATTTTCAGCACTCCCAAACCGCAGCCCATCAAATTAGCAGCGCCGATATTTTGTTGCTTAACAAAGTGGATTTGATTACAGAAGCAGAACGGGATCGGATTGTGTCGGATGTGCGTCGCTACAACCCGGATGCTCCATGCCTGCTCACCACCCACGCCCAGGTGCCCTTGGCTCGCATTTTAGATGTCCATGCCTTTCAGCCGGAGCTATGGGATCCCCATACAGAGACAGAAGACCCTCATCCTCTCCATCCCAAGGGCTCCCCGCTGCTGACGCCAACAGATGAGCACCACCACAGCCATCACCTGCAGGAAGACGGGATCCAATCGGTGAGTTTTCAACTGCAGCAACCGTTGGATCTGGCAGAATTTCAAGAATGGCTACAAGATCTGCCGGATAATATTTTTCGAGCCAAAGGGGTGTTGTGGATTCTGGATGAGCCCCAGCGGGTGATTTTCCATCAGGTGGGCCATCGCCAAACCCTGTTTCTGGAGAGAGACTGGGATCCCAATGAGCCGCGTTTGTCGAAAATTGTCTTGATTGGCAAAGGCTTACAACGAGAACCTCTGGCGGCTGGGCTAAAGCAAGTTTGTAGAGCAGCGGCTACCCTCTAAAAGGTGTCAATCTTTTTGGATGCTTTCTACCTCTTTTTCATCTGACTTACCCGCAGAACCCTATGGCGCGCAGCAAACTTTCAGAACAAGAACAGCAACAGATCGTCAGCACCTACCGGGGGTCGCCAGCCACTGCTGCGGAATTGGCGGAGCAGTTTCAGGTGAGTATCAGTACCATTTCTCGTGTACTGAAAGAAAACATTGAAGCAGATGAATATCAACAGTTGGTCAGCAGCAAACGCTCTGCGGCCCGCCGTAAAGAGACCGGAGAAGAGGTCACAGAGTCTCTGCCCCCTGAGCCGGTGTCTAGCGATCCCCCTTTGTCTGTTCCAGAGCCTGAGCCTATCGCCACACCTGCTTCGAACCGAACCCGCAGCCGTTCCTCCAGCTCTAGGGATCCTGAAGCACATCAACAGGTACTACCCCTCACCTCAGAACCCGAAGCCGAAGCCGCTTCAGTCCCCGTAAGGGAAGAAAGGGTGGCCCCAACAGCTCATGCAACAGCTGATATAAATCTAGCTCCAATCTTAGAAGCAGAAGAGGACGATATCGCGGATCCAAAGCTGCCCTCTGAGGAATTGGAGTCGGAGGAATTGGAGTTGACGGCTGAGCTTGAGGAAGAACTGGAAGATGAAGAGGAAGAAGAAGACGAAACTGACGAAGATAGCGAACTAGAGGATTTGGAAGACGACGAGGATGAAGACTCAGATTACTTCCTAGAGGATGCCCCTGAAGCTGTTAGCTTGGCCGAGCCAGGCTACCAATTTCAGGTGTTGCCCCTAGAAGATCTAATCCCGCCTGAAACCTGTTATGCCGTGATTGACCGCTATCAGGAACTGGCCACTCGACCCCTGAAGGAGTTTTTTAACCTGGGATCCCTGCCCCCTCATGCCGAAGGGATCGACAGCGCCAACACGCTGCCCATCTTCGACAACCACAGGGTGGCCCGCCGCTTTTCCGAGATGAGCCGCCGCGGCAGCAACACCTACCCGCCCTACCGAGTGATTCAGTTTTCCGGACACATTCTGGAGGCTGTGCGTAGCCAGTTGCAAAATAAAGGGATCACCCATCTGTTGATAGATGGGCAAATTTATACCCTGTGAAAGGGGCCAAAAAAGGGATCCCCAGCGGTTTGAGCAGGGATTCCTCGGGAATATTCTCGGGCGTATGTCACACAACCAGTATCAATCCACTGCTGCGCCAGCGTACTCCAACTCTTCCACCGCCACCTCCACCGGGGCTTCTTCCGGCTGCCCTTGCTTAGCGGCCAGCATTTGCTCGCGATACTTGGCCGCCATTTCTTCCGCGCCATCGTAAACCAGCTGTGGATCGCGGGTCATATCGCCAGGATTGGCCTCTAGCTGCTTGGTAGATAGCGAAATCCGACCCCGTTCGGCATCCAGGTCGATGATCATCACCTTCACTTCATCGTTGACGTTGAAGACGCTGTGGGGAGTATCGATGTGATCGTGGGAGATCTCGGAAATGTGCAATAGGCCGGAAACGCCGCCAATATCGATGAAGGCGCCGTAGGGTTTGATGCCGCGTACCGCACCGACCACCACTTCCCCCACTTCCAGTTTGTTCATCTTCCGCTCCACCAGGGCACGGCGATGGCTCAACACCAGGCGATTGCGATCTTCATCCACTTCCAAGAACTTGAGGGGCAATTCTTCACCCACCAAATCTTCCTTCGGCTTGCGGGTGCTGATGTGGGATCCCGGAATAAAGCCCCGCAGCCCCTCGATGCGCACCAAAGCCCCACCCCGGTTGGTGGCAAAAATGGCGGAGCGCACGGTGGCATCTTCTTTTTGCAGCTGCCGTACCCGTTCCCAAGCCCGCATGTACTCAATGCGACGGATGGAGAGAGTCAGTTGCCCTTCTTCGTTCTCTTCGGTGAGGATAAAAAACTCGCGGGTCTCCCCCGGCTGCAACATCTCTTCTGGGTCATCCAACCGGCTAATGGACATTTCCTGCAACGGCAGAAAAGCAGCAGTTTTGGCCCCAATATCGATCAACGCACCACGCGGCTCCAACGAAAACACTGTACCCGCCACAATTTCCCCAGGGCTGAAATGATAATCGTACTTATCGAGTAGGGCGGCAAAGTCCTCGGTGGTAAAACCTACATCAGCAGTGGCGGTGAATCGACTCATAGTGGTGAAGCAGCAGGCCGGTCGGCGCGGATAAAGGGCAAAGAACAAGTGAACCAGATGACCAAGTCCCCGGAGAGCTCACTCTCCTATCACCCCACACGCGACAGGGCAATAGGTTCGGGAAATACCATCCTAGCTTAGGGGTGTGCCGTTTGTGGCAGATTTCCTCCGGATCCTGCCAAGCTAGATAGGGATTTGGGAGAGCAGCGGTTGCAATTTATTGACCAAGCGGAAATAGAGGTACAAGCCGGGGATGGCGGAGATGGCATTGTCGCCTTCCGCCGAGAGAAATATGTGCCTGCTGGAGGGCCTTCTGGGGGCAATGGTGGACGCGGGGGCTCGGTGATTTTGGTAGCAGATCCCAATCTACAAACCCTACTGGATTTCCGCTTTCAGCATGTGATCAAAGCCGAGCATGGGGCCAAAGGGGGGCCAAACAATCGCACCGGAGCCAGTGGCGCGGATCGGCTGGTGCGGGTGCCCTGTGGCACGGTGGTGAGCAATGCCCAAACTGGGGAAATACTTGGGGATTTGACCCATCGAGAGGATCAACTGCTGGTGGCTCGAGGGGGCAAGGGGGGCATGGGCAATGCCCACTTTTTGAGCAATCGCAATCGTGCCCCCCACAAGTTTACTGAGGGCAAACCGGGAGAGCATGTGCGCCTGCGGCTGGAGCTGAAACTCATCGCCGAAGTGGGCATTGTCGGTTTGCCGAATGCGGGCAAATCTACCCTGATTTCGGTGGTATCTTCCGCCCGACCCAAGGTTGCCGACTACCCCTTCACAACGTTGCAGCCCAATTTGGGGGTGGTACCCCATCCGCTGGGAGATGGGGTGGTGTTTGCCGATATTCCCGGGCTGATCGAGGGTGCCCATTTGGGGGTGGGGTTAGGACACGAGTTTTTGCGGCATGTGGAGCGGACGCGGGTCTTGATTCATTTGGTGGATGGTACGGCGGCGGATCCCGTCAAGGATTACCAGACGATCCAACAGGAGCTGCGAGCCTACGGCCATGGCCTTACGGAGAAACCGCAGATTCTGGTTTTGAATAAGATCGATGCCCTCGCGCCCCAAGAGATTGCCGAACGCTCCCAAGGGTTATCCACCGCCGCTGCCACTTCGGTTTTGGCCATTTCCGCCATTGCTAAGCAGGGGTTGGATCCCTTGCTGCAGCGGGTGTGGGAACAACTGAGCTTAGAAAGACAGCCCTCTGGCACAGTGGAGTTTGGCTTAATCTCTGGAAACTCTGTACACTAGGCGAGTTCTGGTGCGCAGCAAACTTAAAATAAGCCTGTGCCTTCCCAAGACCTAGAGACCCTATGTACATTTCGGAGGAGAATCTGCCACCGGATTTGCGTCAAATCATGTTGGCCATAAAGCAGGCGGCTCAAGTCAGGGCAGGAGCCTGTGTGGATCTGTTGATGCTCCTGCGGCTGTTGGAGGAAATGCATCGGTTGATCTTGGATGGCACCTTTCGGGAGTCGTTACCCAATACTCGTCAAGCCCTCTACCGTGTGCTGCAAGATCTAGAAGAGGCGGGAGATTGGCCCTATTTGCCCCGGCTGCATATTCAAGCCTTGATGCAGCAGTTGGAGGGATCCCCGCCCATGCTGGTGCCGCCCACACCCCGCTTTTTTGAGCCCTTGGGGGGAGAAGGTTCCGACCCGTGAAATGCGTCGGAGGGATCCCATTGTTTGTTCATTTGTTTGTTCATTTTTTGTTAAGGTGACGGGGGATCTCGACGCCCCTCCGAGTCGTGTGGTTCCCGGCAGGGTGCCGTAGGCATAGCACGATTGGGTTGGATCGACTGAGATCAACTTGGATCGAATGGTTTGGTTTGGGATCCCGCTTTTTGCTCCTCTCCCCCATGGCCGAGTATTTCAAGCTCCATCCTCAATATCCCCAGGCACGTTCCATTCAGCAGATCACGGCGGCTTTGCGAGATGGCGCTGTGATGCTTTATCCAACGGATACGGTCTATGCCATTGGTTGTGATGTCACCCACAAGCAGGCGGTTGAGCGGGTGCGCCGCATTAAGCAGCTTTCCAACGACAAACCTCTCACTTTTTTGTGCCCCTCTCTATCGCGGATCGCCCACTATGCTCAGGTAACGGATCCCGCCTATCGGTTGATGCGTCGGTTGATCCCTGGCCCCTTTACTTTTCTGCTGCCCGCTACCAAACTGGTTCCCAAGCTGGTGATGGATCCGAAACGGAAAACCACAGGTATTCGTGTGCCCGATTCCAGCATTTGTCAGGCTTTGTTAGGGGAGCTGGGTAATCCAATTGTTTCGACCTCCGCTAAGTTGAGTGGGGATACCGTCGGCTCCCTGGATGTCAGTTTTGGTCGCGAAGGGCAAGCTGAAGATGGGCTGGAAAGTCTTGCTGCAGAGGAAATGAAGCATCTGGAAAAACAGGTGGATCTGGTGCTGGATGATGAGGCTCCCTACCGAGCCAAAGTTTCGACGGTGATTGATCTGACAGGGCCGGAGCCGTTGGTGGTGCGTGCTGGTTTGGGGTACGACCAAGTGGCGGATTTGCAGGTGACAGAATTGAGGGTGTGACATACTCCCGACCCTCACGTTGTGCCTACGGCAGGCTTGCGCCAACGCGTAGAGGGCGGGCTTCTCCAGTCTTTCGACCTTCGCGTTTTAGAGTGAGCCGATGTCCCAGGCCCACTTTTTTTAGGCACTCCACAGTGGGGGCAGTTATGCCAGCGGTCGGACAACTCCTTCGGCACTCTGTTCAGGCAAATTGCACAATGCTGGGATGTGCCAGCGGGGTTAACCTTCGCGACCAACCGCCCAGCTTTTGCAGCTTTGTACGGAAGGATTTCGTTCAGGAACCCGGCTATGCCAGCATCAGCAAAACTTTTGTTCAGCCCAGACTTGGCCGATTGACCGTTAGGCAAAAACTCGCCGCCTTCACCCGTCTTTGGCTTGCATCGGCGGGTCATGTTGGCGACTTTCAGATCCTCTACAAGGGTTACGTCTGCCTTGTCCACCATTGAACAGCAAGATTCCCCTGACTCGGGCACTTCGGGGGCATCGTTCGCATCAGCGGCAGCTTGCTGCAACCCCCTCAGCGCCCTTGGCTTTCCTCCCGACGCTCCCCTAGTGCCAGAGGCACGGCTACGCCAACGGGAGAGCGCGGGGCTAGGAACGACCTGCGGTCTAGCCGCCGATTAGCTAAAAGATCGGGATCCGGTGCTCTGTCCGGCGAACCCTAGAATAGAGGCGGTGTCTGCGCGGTTTGCCCATGCCCGAAGCTCTGGCTCAGCAAAAATTGGAGCTGTTGCGTACCCTCGAGACGACCAATCGGGGCCGCAATGTTTTGCCCGACCAAAAACCCAAGCTTTTGGCGCAAATCGCTGCTCTAGAAGCCCTCAACCCCACCCCTATCCCAATATCCACTCCTGAATTGCTAGAGGGCAATTGGTTGACCCTCTTCACCACGAGTGCAGATCTGTTACGCCTGGCCAACAGTTTGCCCATCCTAACCACTGGGGAAATTTACCAGTGCATTCGCACCCAAACAAAGCAGGTATTTAACGTGGCGGAGGTACAGGGATCCGGCTGGCTGGGGGCTTGGGTGCCTCGGGGGATTTTTGCCGTGTCGGCTCGGTTCGCACCGGAATCGGAACGGCGGGTGCAGGTGGTGTTCGAGCGCTTTGTACTGGGATCCCAGATGCTGATGAACTACGAGATCGAGAGCTTTCTGGATTTGCTAGAACATGATCCGGCACGGATCCCGGCCCTCAAGATCGACATTCGCCGCCGGGAACAAAGCGGCTGGTTAGATATTACCTATCTGGATGAAGATCTGCGCATTGGTCGGGGCAGCGAAGGGAGCCTCTTCGTTTTGCAGAAGGTATCCTCTGAAGCCCACAAAAAAGGGTGAGCAAGAGCGCACTCCCTCAAAACTCCTGGCTACTCTGGGCCAAAGTTTGCTGGATGTCGAGGTCTAACCCTTTCACCGATTCCAACACCGAACGGGTGATCAACTTTCCTTCCTGCACCAGGGTTATCCCTGTTACAGGGTGCAACAGCGGTTGTTCCGCCCGCCGCCCAATCAAAGCCTCAATATCCTTGAAGGCGTTGATGTACATCCCTGCGGGCAGTTCCACCACCACCCCTTCCCCCAGCACACGTGCTTGGCAGGCGAGGCGAGAATTGGGCTTGCAGGTGGTAATCACTTCCAGGGTGCGCTGTTCCCGCTTGGTCAAGCCAGACAGGGATCCCATCCCTTCTTTGACGTAAACATGACAGGTGGCACAGAGGCCGCGCCCGCCACACTCCTTCAATACATTCAGATCCTCTTGCAGGAGTACCGAGAGCAAATTGCTATTGGTGGCAATTTCCGACACCTGAGCTATCGGATCCAACCGCACGCGCTTGACCATGCGCTTCCTCTTGTTACATCTCTTAACAATAGCTTGCCCATGGAAGGGGATCCCGGTAGCATTCGCTTCAGATCATTGACCACTCCAGTTTGGCCGGTTGATCCCGTTTTTGGGGACTTCGACAGGGGTCAGGCTAATCACACAATTGCAGACGGGATTGCGGCTGCCGCATGGCCGGATCGATCTCGTGGGTTAGCTCAAAGTTGATCACTCGCCAGCGGTTGGGGGATCCGTTTGAATTGGGACTGTCTGGGGCATTGGAACTAAAACTGACGGGCAGGCCGTAGAGGCGGGGTGGGCCAGGGCGACGATGGGATCCCTGCTCCAAATAGGGGGTGAGCAATTGGCAGTAACGTTCGGCAACCACCACCTGGGTAGCCCGCAGCCCCTGCATCCGCAACCGATCCAATTCTTCATGAATCTCAAAGCGGATCCCATCTGCATGGGTATGTTGGCGAAACCAACGGCCTTCCCAGAAGCGCCAACGCCGCCCCGATTGCAGATGTACCAATTCTTCTTGTTCAGGGTCTGCCTCAAACGCGCCATGCCGATGACAAAGATAGGTATCCGTCAGGGTCAGGGCAGCAATCGTTTGCCGACAGTGGGGACACTGGATGCTGGGGCCGAAAATGGGATAGGAAAAGGCGACCGTCATAGAGAACCCCACAAAAATGGGCTGTGTGTGCGGGCAAACCCACAGTTGTCCACATTATAGGAGCTTGCCTTTGTGGGGATCTGACCGGGAAGGGATCCCCTGGCAAAATCTGGCAGGATCTCCTAAGGTGAGAAATAGGGATTCCCCTTAACCCTGGCCTCGCCAACTCGGGTCGAATCTCTGACAACCTCCGAAACAAAAACGGGGAGTGGGGTAGTGCCCACTTTTTTTGTGTTTTTAGGGGTTGCCGTTGCCCAGATGGGCTTTGCCACTTCCTGGTGTTGATATCGAGTGTGTTATGGCCCACCCTCTGATCCCACAGCTGGAAATCCTAGCCCGCCCCTTGGCCACTCAACTGGGGTACGAGCTGGTGCAGATGGTTTTTCACACCAACCAACATCCGCCCATCCTCCGGGTGGATATTCGCCCGCTGGATCCGGAGCAAGACACCAGCCATGCCGACTGCGAAACCATGAGTCAAGCCTTGGAAGCGGAGCTGGATCGAGTGGATCTGATTCCTGGCCAGTACGTGCTGGAGATCTCTAGCCCCGGCCTCGATAACCTTTTGAACAGCGACCGGGACTTCACGGTGTTCAAAGGCTTTGCAGTGGAGGTCGCCCTGGATCCCCCCTACAAAGGCAAAGCCCTCTGGTCAGGGCATCTGTTGGGTCGGGATGAGGAGACGGTTGCCCTATCCCTCAAGGGGCGGCGCGTCCGGTTGCCCCGTGCTTCCGTACAGCGGGTGTCTCTTTCCGAGGCCGAAACGGATTAGGGCCCAGGGATCCCTGAGGTGGGGTTGGGCTTAGGTTACGCGAACAAGGTTTTTAGCATTCTTTCAGGAGAACGGTTCTTATGTCGATGGTGCCCCTGCCCGGTTTAGCAGAAATGGTGGAGATGATCTCACGGGAGCGTAATTTGCCTCGTCATGTGGTCACCGATGCTCTGCGGGAGGCGCTGCTCAAGGGCTACGAGCGTTACCGTAAAACCCTGCAGCGGGATGTTGCTTTTGACGAAGAACACTTTCACAACTTCGATGTGGAGCTGGATGTGGAGGCGGGTGGTTTTCGCGTGTTGGCCACCAAAACTATCGTCGAACAGGTGGAAACTCCGGATCACGAGATCTCCCTTTACGATGTGCAGCAGGATTACCCAGAAGCTGAGGTGGGATGGGAAGTCACCAATGATGTCACCCCGCAGCAGGCAGAATTTGGGCGGATGGCGGCCATTCAGACCAAGCAGGTGCTGGCCCAAAAGCTACGGGATCAGCAGCGCCGTCTGATCCAAGAAGAATTCCGCGATCTGGAAAATACAGTCTTACAGGCGCGGGTACTCCGCCTGGAACGGCAGACGGTGATTATGTCCGTATCCAGCGGGTTTGGGCAGCCGGAAGTCGAAGCAGAACTGCTGAAGCGGGATCAACTGGCCAGCGATCGCTATACCCCCAACGCGGTGATGAAGGTGTACCTCAAGCGGGTGCATGAGGGATCCCGGCGAGGGCCCCAGTTGCAGGTGTCGCGGGCTGATGCCGGTTTGGTGGTCAACCTGTTTGCCAATGAGGTGCCGGAGATCGAAGACGATGTGGTACGGATCGTGGCGGTGGCACGGGAAGCTAACCCGCCCTCGCGTACCGTGGGGCCGCGCACCAAGATTGCTGTGGATACGGTTGAGCGGGATGTAGATCCGGTGGGGGCCTGTATCGGCGCTCGCGGATCCCGGATTCAGGCGGTGGTAGCCGAGTTGCGCAACGAGAAAATCGATGTGATTCGTTGGTCGCCGGATCCGGCGACCTACATCGCCAATGCCCTCAGCCCCGCCAAAGTGGTGGAAGTATTGTTGGTGGATCCCGAGATCCAGCAGGCGCATGTGCTGGTGAATAGCGATCAGCTCAGTTTGGCCATCGGCAAAGAGGGGCAGAATGTGCGTCTAGCCGCCCGCCTTACGGGCTGGAAAATCGACATCAAAGAAGTGGAGAGTTATCGAACGGCGATGGAGGAGGCAAAAGCTCAAGGATTGCCCTATCCCTTCATCAGTCCGATGGCTTTGGAGCGCTTCCAACGGCGGGCAGAACGAGCGGCTTTGGGCTTAGAGGAGGAGTATGAAGAACAGTCTTACCTGGAGACAGAAGATCTAGAGGAGGACGACTTGATGGAGGAAGATTGGGCTGAGGAAGAAGAAGACTTCGACTACGATGCCGAGTTCGATATTGCCGAGCCTCAAAAGTAGAGCTGCTTCCGGATCCCTAAGAAGTGGAAACGGTAGACTAAAGTAAGCCTTTGCCTGCTCGATATCCCTAAGAAGTGGAAACGGTAGACTAAAGTAAGCCTTTGCCTGCTCGATTTTGATTTCGCCCAAACCCATCATCCTTGGCATATCCGGCGCATCGGGAATGCTCTATGCTGTGCGCGCTTTGCACGTCTTGCTCAGCCTGGACTACCGCGTTGAATTGGTGGCCTCCAAGGCAGCCTACCAGGTGTGGCAAGGGGAGCAGCGGATGCAACTGCCGGTGGATCCCGAGCAACAAGCCCTCTTTTGGCGAAAACAGGCAGACAGTGAGGCGGGATCCCTGGTTTGTCACCGTTGGCAGGATGTGGGGGCGACCATTGCCAGTGGCTCCTACCGCACGGAGGGGATGTTGGTGATCCCGTGCAGCATGGGTACTGTGGCCAAACTGGCAGCCGGGCTCAGTTCGGATTTACTGGAACGGGCCGCCGATGTGCAACTGAAGGAGGGGCGGCGATTGGTGGTGGTGCCTCGAGAAACCCCCTTCAGCCTGATTCATCTGCGCAACCTGACCACCTTGGCGGAGGCAGGGGTGCGAATTGTTCCTGCCATTCCCGCCTGGTATCATCAGCCACGCACCATCTTGGATCTGGTGGATTTTGTCGTGGTGAAGGCGTTGGATCAGTTCGGCATCGACAGCGATTTGATCCAGCGTTGGCAAGGGATGCGGCAGCACAGTGCCCTGACCCTACCTCCAGATGCTTAGATGCTTAGGCTTGGAACGGGATCCCAGCTTGCCCATCACCTATCAGTTGACCTGGGGTTCTGCCGCGGAGCGGGGCGACCCAACTCGGCTTTGCCCTGAGCTGTAACTTGAACCTACCTCCAAACTGGCGGCCCATTCCCCGATCAACACATTCACCCAATCGGGTAGCTCATCGTGGGCACAGTGGCCCACCCCCGGCAGCTTGACCAGCGTGAGGGCGGGCTGCCAGCGCTTGAACTGATCCGCCAAAAAACTCGGCACCGCGGGATCCTCTTGGCCCCAGAGCAACAAAATCGGCATCTTCAGTGTTGGCAACAGGCGTTTGGGGCTGTCGAAGCGGCGGCTGAGGATCGCCCTGAGGCTATCCAAAAACACATGGGCAGCCCCTGGATCAAAAGCCGGTTTCTGGAAGATCTGCACCAGTTCGTCGTCTACCTGCTCATCTCGTTTGTAGACATTCTTGATCCAACCCCGCAGCACCTCCGTTCGCCGCAGCCAGTTGAATAGATACGGATAGGTGAGCGGGCACCCCAGCACCGCCATGATCCCATCACACAAAGCCTGCACCAAGCCATCCCAAGGGGGGGACAACTCCTCTGGATGAGGGCCATCGGCACAGCTAATCAAACACAATCCCTTTACCATCTGCGGATAGCGAGCCGCCACGATCACCCCCACCAACCCCCCGATCGAGTGGCCTACCAGGAGTATCGGCTGCTGAATGTAGGTTTGCCAAAACTCGTATACCTGCTCTACCCACAGATCAACGCTATAGGCAATCTCCGGCTTGGCGCTGCCCCCGTACCCCAACAAATCCAGGGCATACACCGAACGCTGGGATCCCAAGGGGAGAATGTTGTGTCGCCAGTGGCCCACAGAGGCACCAAACCCATGGATCAAAAGGGCCGGGGCCGCGCTTAGGTTGACTTGCCCGCTTGTTGTTTGAGCACGGCTAGGAGTGTAGGTAAAGTGAATAGGCCAACCGCGCCAGTGCCAGGTTTGCGGGTGCCCGTAGCGGGGGAGAACCGACTCAGAATCCTGAGAGTTCAGTCCGTGTAATGAAGGAGTGTGTGACAACAACAGGCCCATCTCCAGCAGAATAGACTGATTTTAGCGGTTTCCTCACAGTAGGCCTCTGGTTGGAACCCCCACCAGAGGAGAATAGCGGCAAGGCTAGCTCGTACTTAACGAATGCCAGTGAATACCAGGGATGATATGCGATCTCAGTTTCAATCTGCACTGGAAAGAGCCGTACCTCGCAATTTTTCTAGACTATTGAGGATTAACTCAAGGCCAAACTCGAAATGATGTAGGCCGTCATAGTCTCCCTGAAGGATCAGATGAGTCAGGTGATTCAGGTGGGGATACTGCTCCGGCGGGATCCAGTCGATAAAGTGCTTGGCCATGGAAACATACTCCGTTGCGGCAATCGGGAAGTTTAGCTCCAGCAGCGTAAAGCCATAGATATGGCTGTCTATGGCATTCCAGACATGATCCGCCATTTCCGCAGAAAAGCCCGCCCCCAGCAAACAGCCCAGCGTGGCATCCACATAGCGCAACATGGCTGGCCCGACATTCATCCGCGACACAATCGGCATCGTCGCCCAGGGATGACGCAGCAGCACCTCGTGTGCCGAGATAGCCCGTTGTCGCATGGCTTCTTTCCAATCCAACGCAGGATCCGGCAGCTCAATCTCGCCGATCACCCGATCCACCAGAGCATCGAGAATGTCATCTTTGCTGGCCACATAATTATACAGCGACATCGCCTTCACCCCCAGCGCCTGGGCCAGCTTGCGCATCGACAGGGCTTCTAGTCCCTCGGCATCCACCCACTCCAGGGCAGCCTGGAGGATCCGCTCTCGGGTTAGGGGCAACGCAGACATTGGGCTAAGTTCAACGTTTTACAGGGTATCTACTCATCAGCTTGCACTGTACGCTAAACTTACGCTGTACGTTCAGATTGTCAGGGATCCCACCATGAAAGCCATTGTCCAGAGCGAGTATGGATCTGCCGAGGTGCTGCATCTACAGGAGGTGGATCGTCCGCCTGTATCGGCCAGTAGCGTGTTGGTGCGGGTGCGAGCGGCCTCGGTTCATGCCGGAGATTGGCATCTAATGCGCGGGGATCCCTTCTTGCTGCGCTTCATCTACGGTGGGATCCGCAGGCCCAAGATCACCATTCTCGGTTCTGATGTGGCAGGAGAGGTGGAAGCTGTTGGTCAGGCAGTGAGTCAGTTTAAGCCAGGGGATCCCGTGTTTGGGGATCTGACGGAATGTGGCTTCGGGGCCTTTGCGGAGTATGTGAGTGTGCCGGAGTCCGCCTTGGTGCTCAAGCCTGAGAACCTCACCTTTGAAGAAGCCGCCACAGTCCCGGTGTCTGGATTGTCGGCGTTGCAGGGATTGCGGGATGTGGGGCAGCTTCGGGCGGGTGAACGGGTGCTGGTTAGGGGTGCCGCCGGAGGGGTGGGATCCTTTGCGGTGCAGATCGCCAAAGCTTTGGGGGCTGAGGTAACGGGGGTGTGCAGCCCTCACAAGAAAGAGGGGGTGCGCAAGCTGGGGGCCGATGAGGTAATGGATTATGACCAAGCCGTGCGCAAGGATCCCTGCTTTGACCTGATTCTGGATACGGCTGCCTATCGCTCCGTGTTTGCCTCCTTGGCTGCCTTGAAGCCGGGGGGGCGCTATGTGATGGTAGGGGGATCCATGCCCTATTTTTTCCAGGTACTGCTGCTGGGATCCCTGATGTCTACTCTGAGTGGCCGCAGGGTCAAGAATTTGGTCTGTCAGCCCAATTCAAAGGATTTGACCATTCTGAAAGACTGGATTGAAAGGGGCACGATTTACCCCTATGTGGATCGGACCTACCCCCTTGAGCAGGTGCCAGATGCCATTTGTGCCCTTGAACAGCGGCAGGTATGTGGGAAAGTGGCCATCAGCATCGGATCTGTAGGTCAGCGGTAGCAGATCAAGTCGTAGATCTCCAGATATTCCTTGCCGGGGTAGTTCCAGGAGTAGTCGTAGCCCATGCCCTGAGCTTGCAACTGGCGAAACTGGGCAGGAGACTCGTACCAAAGGTCGATGGCCCGATCCAAGGCAGACTCTAGAGCCGCCGGATCCGTCTGGTAAAACACGTAGCCATTGCGCTGCTCGGGTAATTTTTGCGTGTCATAGTCCCGGTCGAAGACGGTATCTACCAAGCCGCCCACCCCTCTCACCACCGGAACCGCGCCATATTTCAACCCGATCATCTGGGTGAGGCCGCAGGGCTCGTAATGGCTGGGCACCACGATCAAATCTGCCCCAGCATAGATTAGGTGGGAGAGTTCTTCGTTGAATCCCAGCTCGATATGGATATCGGGGTTGTCGTTGAGGTGGCGCTTTTCGTGAGCAAACCAAGAGCCAATCGCCCGCTCGGTGGCTGCCCCCAACAACACGAACTGGGCCTTTTTGAACAGGGCGCGATAGATGGCGTGATGCACCAGATGCACTCCCTTTTGTTCATCCAAGCGTCCGATGTAGGCGACAATCGGCTTATCGACATCCTGCAATAGAAGACGATCCCGTAGGGCTTTTTTGTTTTTGGCTTTGTCGGCTAGGGTTTTGGCGGTATAGGTGGCCGGGATAAAACGGTCGATCTCTGGGTTCCAAATGTCATAGTCAATGCCATTCAAAACACCGCGAAACTTATTTTGGTGTAGGTAAAGGGTATGGCCCAGCCCATAGCTATAATCGCCAAATTGTACCTCCAGACCATGATTAGGGGAAACTGTGGTGACAAAGTTGGAAAATACGATGCCCCCCTTCATAAAGTTGAGAGAGAAGGGGTTGAAGTTATCCCGCAAACGATCGTAATGGAAGTAATAGGATTCGCGATTGAGCCCGGTTGCCCAGAGAATTTCCGAGCCGCCGAAGCCTTGGTGCTTAAAGTTGTGGATGGTGTAACACACCCGCTGATTCCACATGCCGTTGTACTTATAAATCTCGAATAGCAAAACCGGCACCAATCCGGTCTGCCAATCGTGGCAATGGATCACGTCTGGGCGTTTGTTGCTGCGCAAGAGAAATTCCAGCGCCGCCTTACTAAAAAAGGCGAAACGCATATTGTCGTCGTGGCAGCCGTAGTAACAACCGCGGTTGAAGAAGTTGTCTCCCGAATGGGGTTCGATAAAAAAGCAAAGACGCCCATGCACCCAGCCACAATAGACCGAGCAGTGAATCGCCCCGCCATACCAAGGCACCCAGAGATCGCGATAGGCATCGTGCATCCCCCAGATCTGGTCGTAGCCCATGTTGTCGTACTTGGGCAAAATCAACTCGACACAGTGGCCGCGCCCTTCTAGCTCCCGGCTGAGGCCGTACACCACATCCCCCAGACCTCCCACCTTAATCACCGGGGCACACTCAGACGCAATCTGCACGATGTACATTTCGAGATCTCCCGCAGTAGTGCCTTACCTTTCTTCACAAAAGATAATCTCTTTTGGCCGCGATAGGACATCTCCGGCAATGACAAAGGATCCCTAGTCAGGGATCCCTCGTGGAATGGCTAAGTTGGCTGGTGGGGTTCAGGCTCAAACCGTTTTATCCGCTAGGCAGAGGCAGCGCTGGTGAAGAGAGGAGACCCTGTTCTGGGGTCGGATCCCTACACAGGGGCAACCTCAGCGTTGCCAACACAAGCTAGAGATGCTGTCTGCTTAAAGAATCCAGTTAAGGAATCAAACGGCTAATGCCAGGGTGGTAATAAAGCTCTTCGATCCAGGTGCGCAACTCATCTTCAGTGGAGATAGCAGCAGACGTCCCCGTTTTTGGATCGTAAGCATGCCAGAGGACATGACCGGCTCGATCGCGGCTTTGCCAAACTTGAACCTCATCGGAGCCCACCCAGAAGGTTGCTACTGCCTGCCAGATGTGCTTTAGTCCTGACCCAAGAGCTTGCAAAATGGCGCGAAACCGAGCAGAAGACGTTTGAGATTCAGATTCAACCCCTTCCATTTCATGAAGCGGGATCCAACCTTGAGAAACCTTGAGTTGTGTGTTTTTCATACCGATGACCGTTGAGCCTGTTCACATTCCCAACCTATCGATTGCGTCAGTCAGGATCAAAACATTTTCTGCATGGGATCCATGAATACTTTCGATGGATAACAGTCTTTTTGGGCAGTCTTTTTGGACAGGGATCCCCTGCATTGATCCTGCATTGATCAGGATCACATCGTCTTCTAATGCCGTAGTCGCAGATCTCATCAGCCTATTCGGAATCCTATTTGGGATAGATCCCTTTGTGGACTACTTAGACTTTGTTGTGGGGGGAGAGAGCGCCTGTGGGAGAATGGGACAAGAAAAACTGTTGCCCCATGTCGCACATTGAGTCCCCGGCTTCAGGGCAGATCCGAGCAGCTATAGGTTCATTCAGGTGAATTCATGGGATCCGCCGCCCTTCATCCAACCCTCAAGGCTCAGCCCACCTTTCCGCTCACCGCAGTGGTTGGACAGCAGCCGATTAAACTAGCCCTGCTTTTGGCCGCCGTGGATCCCGGCTTAGGAGGAGTGGTGATCGTCGGGCCACGCGGTACAGCCAAATCGGTTCTGGCCAGGGGGATCCATGCCCTGCTGCCCCCGATTGAAGTGCTCATCGGATCCTTTTGCAACGATGATCCGGCTCAGCCAGGCACCTGGTCAGACTGGGCCAAAGCCCATTGTGTTTCTACTTCACCGCTCCCAAGACAAGTGATCCCGGCTCCCTTTGTGCAAATCCCCTTGGGAGTGACGGAAGATCGCCTACTGGGATCCGTAGATGTGGGGGCCTCTGTGGAGCGGGGGGAAACCATTTTTCAACCGGGATTGCTAGCAGCAGCCCATCGGGGTGTGTTGTACGTGGATGACATCAACCTCTTGGATGACCAGATTGCCAATTTGCTCCTGACAGTGGTGGGAGATGGTGTCAATCGGCTGGAGCGGGAAGGGATCAGCCTGCAACACCCCTGTCGGCCCCTACTGGTGGCCACCTACAATCCCGAAGAAGGTCCTCTACGGCAACACTTGCTAGATCGCATGGCCATGGTGCTGCCTGCCGATTTGGAGCTCACCCTAGAGGAGCGGCGGGAAATCGCGCAACGGGCCAACCTCTTCAGCGACACTCCGGAGACCTTCTTGGCTGAGCAAGAGGCTGAACTAGAGGACTTACGCACCCGCATCCTTTTGGCGCGGGAATGGCTGCCCCAGGTGAAACCCCAACGGGAACAGATCAATTATTTGGTGCAGGAAGCCATCCGGGGTAACGTCCAAGGCCATCGGGGAGAACACTTCGCCCTACGAGCAGCCTGTGCCCTAGCGGCCCTAGAAGGACGGGATCGCCTTTTGGCAGAGGATTTGCAACAGGCGGTGCAATTGGTGCTATTGCCCCGTGCCCATTACGATCCCACCCAACCGCCCCCACCCCCACCCTCTGAACCGGAGTCGGAGCAGTCGGATCCCGAAGATGAACCGGAGGATAACAACACAGAACCCCAACCGGAAAACACCAGCCTACCGGAGGAATTTTTATTCGACCCAGAAAGCGTTGCCCTCGATCCAAGCCTGCTGGCCTTTGCCCAATCTTTGAACCAACAGGGCAAAACGGGATCCCGCAGTTTGGTGTTCAGTGCCGACCGGGGCAGGTATATCAAGCCTATCTTGCCCCAGGGATCCAACCCGCGGGTTGCCGTCGATGCCACCCTACGCACCGCCGCCCCTTACCAACAGAGCCGCCGCCAACGGCAACCGGGCCGAACGGTGATCGTGGAGCAGAGCGATATTCGCGCCAAGAAGCTGGCTCGCAAAGCAGGAGCCTTGGTGATCTTCGTAGTGGATGCATCCGGTTCTATGGCCCTGAATCGCATGCAATCCGCCAAAGGAGCGGCTCTACGACTGCTCACGGAAGCCTATCAAAACCGCGACAAAGTCGCCTTAATCGCCTTTCGCGGCGAGACCGCCGAGGTGCTGCTACCCCCCACCCGCTCAATTGAGCTGGCCCGCCGTCGCCTAGAATCTTTGCCCTGTGGCGGGGGATCCCCTCTAGCTCATGCCCTGACACAAGCGGTACGGATGGGGGTGAATGCCCGTACTGCCGGAGATGTGGGGCAGGTAATGCTGGTGGCCCTCACGGATGGCCGCGGTAACATTCCCCTCAGTCGCTCTTTGGGACAAAGCAAAGCTTCAAACGAGTCTGAAGCCACCGACCTGAAACAAGAACTGCGCGACATTGCCCTACGCATTCGGGCTCTCGGGTTGAAACTGTTGTTGATCGATTCCCAAAGCCGCTTTGTCACCACCGGCTTTAGCCAGGAGCTAGCGGAGCTAGCGGGAGGGCGATATTTTCACCTGCCCCGGGCCACCGACCAAGGGATCGCGGCGGTGGCTCGCTCGGCTATTCAGGAAGGTCGGGGATCCCGTTGAAGGCTGCGGGGTGTATCCTGAAGGCGGTTGTAACCTTTCTTAATGATTCGCTATGCTTGGAAATAGAAGATACTCCCTTGTCCTATGACCACAAGTCTCCTGCCAGAACTGGCCCTACAGAGTCAAACGGCTGTTGTTGATTGGGTCAGCCGGGGCGTGGGTGCTGCCATCCGTGCCCTGTTCAAGCACTCAGAGCGACTAGAGGCCCGCGTGCGGGTAGAACCTGTCGCTAAGCTGCTGCAGGGATGCATGGACAGCTTTGAGCTGCTAGGCCAGCGCCTTCAGATGTACAACGGCCTCAGGCTTTCGGTGTTAGAGTTATTTGCCAACTCGGTTGCCATCGATTTCAGCCAAATTTGGCAAGGCCGAGTCAGGTTGCAGCAGCCCGTACAGGCCACCATGCGGGTGGTACTTACAGAATCTGATCTGGCGGAATCTTTCAACACTCCTTTCGTGTTGGACAGGCTGGCTCAGGTGAAACCGGGGGGGCAGCCCCTATCCTTTCAGCAGGTGCAAGTTCGCATCATCCCGGATCAGCGGTTGCAGCTACGAGCAGATGTGCAGCAAGGGATCGAGAATGCTCTGAAAATTGGATTCTCCAGTCGGATCGAGGTGCTTGACCGTCGCCGCATCCGTTTTGAGGATCCTGTGTTTGAAGGGGATCCGGATGGGTTAGGCCTGAGCCGGGCCTTAGTTGATCACTTAAATGCCCTCCTGGATCTGGATCGGTTTGCTCTGCAAGGCACCGAGTTGCGGGTGGATCGGCTGCGTCTACAACAGCAGCAGATGATCTTTTACGGCAGTGCCACCATCGAGCGTTTCCCAACTCGGCAACCGCAATGGGCCAGTGCTTGACACCCTTCACAGGAGCGGATATATTCAATTATGGTGAGGAGTGAAGAGAAGAAGCCTCTGGGGTCGAAACACGGACAGACTCCCAGAGGTTTTTTCATTTCTTGCCCAAGATATTCCCAGCTGAAGCAATCTGATCTTTACTTCTAAGCGAGTGCCCCAAGTTTGCGAGTACGCCTGCTTGAGTTCTGGTACAACCGGTTCCCCCACAGCCTGCGCACCCAAGTGGCACTGGTGATTGCCAGTCTCTCTTTTGTTCCTAACTTGGTTTTGATCCTGTCGGTACGTTGGATTCTGCCCGGCACCCGGATCAGCGGCGAGGGAATTGTACTGTTGTTGCTGTGGATCCCGTTGTTGGCGGGTCTTTCGGCAGCCGTAGGGTATGGGTTGTCTTCTCTGATTTTGCGCCCCCTCACCCTGCTGGCGCGTGAGTTGATGCATTTGGAAACGCTGCTCAATCAACCGGCGCGGTGGAACCTGTTGCTGCGGCCTGAGGATCCCCAAGAATCGCTGATCTTGCGGAGAGCTTTTGCCCATTTGCTGCGTCAGATTCAAACCGATCAAATGCGGCGGGAAGCCTTTACGGCCACCCTGGTTCACGATCTGAAAACCCCTCTGATTGCCTTCGGACACCTACTCAGCGCCCTGAAACAAGAAGACCTTGAACCGGAACAACGTCGTGCCCTGCTAGATCGCATCTTGCAAGAGAATCAACATAACCTCTCACTAGTGCAAAAAATGGTGGAAGCCCATCGCCTAGAGCGGGGGGAAATCGAGCTGAATCCGCAACCGTGCGATCTGGGATCCCTGGCCAGACGGGTGGCAGAACGGATGGGATCCCTGGCCCAAGAGCGGGAGATCGACTTACGAGTGGAAGGACAAGGATGGAGCAAGGCGGATGAGGCCGAGTTGGAACGGGCCTTGGTGAATTTGATTGATAATGCTTTGCGCTATGCCCGCCGTGAAGTTGTGCTAACGGTTATGCCTGAGCAAATACAGGTTCGGGATGACGGCCCTGGGCTACCGGCTCCGCTAGAGGAGTTGGCCCAACCCTATGTAACCCAGCCGATTCACATTGCCGGCCACCATTACCCGACTGGATCCGGAGGTCTGGGGCTGTATATTGCCAGGCGCATCCTGCAAGCTCACCAGGGAGATCTGTGCTTGCTCGAGACTGGATCCCAGGGAACCACCCTGGCCCTAGTGTTGCAGTCTATGTCGCAGTAACCCAGGATCCCTTGGGCAACCGAGGCCAGTGGGGTTATTATCAATTAACAAGCTTATTGACTGTCGCGGCGACCTTGCCCAACAGCGGAGGGGCAACACCATGGTCTACACCGAAGAAGCCTTCAAAGCAGAGCTCAATGCCAAAGGTTGGCGATCGACTCGGCAGCGGGAGATCATCCTCCAGACCTTTCAAAACTTGCCCGAGGGCACTCACCTGAGCGCCGAGGAGCTGCACGAGAGCCTGCGCGAAGCTGGCCACAACATCAGCCTTTCCACCATTTATCGCACCGTCAAGCTGATGGCTCGCATGGGCATTTTGCGGGAGCTGGAACTGACGGAGGGCCATAAGCACTACGAGATCAACCAACCAGCGCCCCACCACCATCACCATTTGGTCTGTGTGAAAACCAACCAGGTGATCGAGTTCAAAAACAGCGCCATCCTCGGCATTACCCAAAAAGTGGCAGAAAAGTACGGCTTCAAGGTGCTCGATTGTCAACTCACCATCATCGGAATCAGCCCGGAGGGGCAACGCTCTATTTTGTAGGATTTTTGTTTGTAGGATTATTTAATCTCCACCTGCCGACATGAGGAGGGGGGAATCTAGGCTGAACCTGCTCAAAACCAGAAGAACAGCCGCTAGGTCTCAGGAAAAATTAATATCCGCTGGGGTCGTAGACAGGAGTCTTACGGAAGAACCGCTACCTGGCTGACTAAGCCAAAATGGTAAAATTGCCACAGCTCAATATTACTGGCTATTGGCCCAGGCTTGTCCCATGCTCCAGACCCTACAGAAGATCCTCGGCGATCCCAACGATCGGAAGGTGCGGCAGTACCGCCCTGCCCTCAAGTTGATCAATTCGCTGGAGATCGAGATTGCCTCTCTTTCGGATGCGCAGCTCAAGGCCAAAACCAGCGAATTTCGGGAGCGATTGGACAAAGGGGAATCTCTGGATGAGCTGCTGCCGGAAGCCTTTGCAGTGGTGCGGGAGGCAGCGAAGCGAGTCCTGAACCTGCGTCACTACGATGTACAGTTACTGGGCGGAATGGTGCTGCACGAGGGCCAAATCGCCGAAATGAAAACGGGGGAAGGGAAAACCCTCGTCTCCACGCTGCCCGCCTACTTGAATGGCCTCACCGGCAAGGGTGTTCATATCGTCACGGTAAACGATTACCTAGCCCGTCGGGACTCGGAATGGATGGGACAGGTACATCGCTTCTTGGGGTTGACCGTCGGCTTGATCCAGCAGGGCATGTCTCCGGAGGAAAAGCGCCGCAACTACAACTGTGACGTCACCTACTGCACCAACAGCGAGCTAGGCTTCGATTACCTGCGGGACAACATGGCCAATGACATCAAAGAAGTGATGCAACGGCCGTTTAACTACTGCATCATCGATGAAGTGGACTCGATCCTCATCGATGAAGCCCGTACTCCGCTGATCATTTCCGGTCAGGTGGCGCGTCCCTCCGAAAAATACATGCGGGCTGCCCAGGTGGCACGGGAACTGATCAACGAAGAACACTACGAGGTGGACGAAAAAGCCCGCAACGTCATTCTCACAGACGAAGGGTTTGAAGCGGCTGAACAACTGCTGGGGGTCTCCGACCTGTTCGATCCCAAGGATCCCTGGGCCCACTTTGTCTTTAATGCAGTAAAAGCCAAAGAGCTTTTCATCAAGGATGTCAACTACATCATCCGCAGCCAAGAGGTGGTGATCGTGGATGAGTTCACCGGACGGGTGATGCCCGGTCGTCGCTGGTCCGATGGCTTGCACCAGGCGGTGGAGGCCAAAGAAGGGCTGCCCATTCAAAATGAGAGTCAAACCCTGGCCACCATCACCTACCAAAACTTATTTTTGCTTTATCCGAAGCTCTCGGGTATGACGGGGACGGCTCGCACGGAAGAAGCCGAGTTCGGCAAAACCTACAATCTGGAAGTGACGGTGATCCCCACCAACCGCCCGATTCGCCGCAAAGATGCTCCGGACTTGGTGTACAAAACGGAAAACGGCAAGTGGCAAGCAGTGGCGGAGGAAATTGCTCAAATGCACGAGCGGGGTCGCCCGGTACTGGTGGGGACTACCAGCGTGGAAAAATCGGAGCGGCTCTCGGCCATCCTTAAGGAGATGGGGATCCCCCACAACCTCCTCAATGCCAAGCCGGAAAACGTGGAGCGGGAATCGGAAATCATCGCCCAAGCCGGACGCAAAGGTGCTGTTACTATCGCCACCAACATGGCGGGTCGCGGTACCGACATCATTTTGGGAGGGAATGCCGAGTACATGGCCCGCCTGAAGATTCGGGAACGGCTGATGCCCAAGCTGGCCCAACTGGATACTGATAACCCGATGGGATCCGTACAAATCAGCGGACGGGGCGGTGGCCAAGGGTTTGGTGGGGCAGCCCCGAAACCCAAAAAATCCTGGGCGGTGGTTTCTGCCAGCCTCTATCCCTGTGAGCTTTCTCAGCCGGTCAGCCAGGCCCTCGAGGAAGCGGTTGCGGCAGCCGTGACTAAATATGGCCTGAACCGTTTGCCGGAGTTGGCGGTGGAAGATTTGATCGCGGTGGCCTCGGAAAAAGCACCGGTGCAGGATCCGCTGATTTTGCAACTGCGGGATGTGTACAACAGCATCAAAGCCGAGTACGAAAAGGTCACCGAAGCTGAACACGAAGAGGTGGTGAAGCTGGGGGGGCTGCACGTCATCGGCACGGAGCGGCACGAATCTCGGCGCATCGACAACCAACTGCGGGGCCGGGCTGGCCGACAAGGGGATCCGGGCTCCTCCCGCTTTTTCCTCAGCCTGGAAGACAATCTGCTCAAGATCTTCGGTGGGGATCGCGTCTCCCGCATGATGGACATGTTCCGGGTGGAAGAAGATATGCCGATCGAGCACCCGTTGCTCACCAGCAGCCTGGAAAATGCCCAGAAAAAAGTGGAAGTTTACTACTTCGACATGCGCAAGCAGGTGTTTGAGTATGACGAGGTGATGAACAACCAGCGGCGGGCCATTTACTCCGAGCGGCGGCGGGTTCTAGAAGGGGAAGACATTAAAACCAAAATCCTCGAGTACGTGCGCAAAACCGTCGGCGAGATTGTACGCGCCCATGTCAACCCCGAGCTGCCCCCAGAAGAATGGGAGATTGATAAGCTCACCGCCAAAATGCAGGAGTTTGTGCCTCTCCTCAGGGACAACCTCAAGGCTCAGGATCTACGGGATCTTTCCTACGAGCAAATTTTGGACTATCTGACCAAACAGGCGGAACTAGCCTATGAGGCCAAGGAGTCTTTCTTAGATACTTTTGAGCCTGGTTTGATGCGGCGGGCGGAGCGGTTTTTCCTATTGCAACAGGTGGATACCCTCTGGCGGGAACACCTGCAACAGATGGAAGCCTTGCGGGAATCGGTGGGGCTGCGGGGCTATGGCCAGAAGGATCCCCTGATCGAGTACAAAAATGAGGGTTACGAGCTGTTCCTGGAAATGATGGATAACATCCGCCGTAACACGGTGTTTAACTTGTTCATCTTTACCCCGCAAATTGTGCAGCCACCTCAGGGGGTACAGGCGGTTCCGGCCCAGACGGTGGCTGCAGGTGCAGAGGCTGGTGCTGCGGGTGTGGTGGAAGCGGACTTCACCGAGGAATAGCTTTGCCAGAAATAGGGATCCCTCCCTCAATCACCCATCGCTAACCACTGCGGCTAAATTGGCTAAATGCGAGCCATCATCATCTCTCACACCCATTGGGATCGGGCCTGGTACCTTCCGTTTCAGGTCTACCGACTGCAGTTGGTTCGCCTGATCGACCATGTGCTGGATATTCTGGAGAGCCAACCGGACTACCGCTGCTTCACTCTGGATGGGCAGACGGTGGTGCTGGAGGATTACCGGCAAATTCGCCCCCAACGCTGGCCAGAACTTGAGCAATGGATCCGGTCGGGACGGCTGCAGGTGGGGCCTTTTTTTGTGTTGCCGGATGAATTTCTGGTGAGTGGCGAAGCGTTGATCCGCAACCTACAACGGGGGATCCGGTTGGTGCGAGCCTGGGGTGGGATCCCGAGTGAGGGGTACATGCCCGATTCTTTTGGCCACATCGCCCAGATACCGCAGATTTTGCAGGGCTTTGGCCTGCGATCTTTTTTGTTTATGCGGGGGATGTCGGCGGAGCTGTTTGAGCGCACAGGAACGGAGTTTTACTGGCAAGCGCCGGATGGCAGTCGGGTGTTGGCCGTCAATTTACGGGGGGGCTACGACAACTTCTCGGCATGGGGGTATCCCCATCGGTTTGGGCAGTTTCGGGGTGGAGTACCGGATCCCCATCTGGCGATACAACACTTGCAGGAGTGCCTAGAGCAACTGCTTCCCCACAGCCGTACCGGGGTGATCACCCTCTGCAATGGTGGCGACCACATGCCCCCCCAACCCGAACTGACGGAACTTCTGGAAAAAGCCCAGCAGGCTTGCCCGGATATCCCTCTACGCCACGGCAGCTACCCGGAGCTGATCCAAGCGATGCTCGACCGCCAACCGGACTTGGCTACCTATAGTGGCGAATTACTGGGCAACGCCCATCACCCGATTCTCAGCAATGTGTGGTCGGCTCGGGTTGTCTTGAAACAGTGCAATCAACGGGTGCAATCCCTTCTGGAACGCTATGTGGAGCCGTTGGTGGCCGCTCTGGGCAAAGACGGGATCCCGTGGGTGGCCCACCTGGAAGAAGCCTGGCGACAGGTGCTGTTATGCCACCCCCATGACGACATCTGCGGCTGCAGCATCGACCCTGTGCATCAAGACAATCTCTTTCATTTCCGTCAGGCAGAAACCATCGCCCGCAGTGTTGTGGCCGAAGCCCTTTCCCAACTGGCGTTGCAGGCAGGATTTGGCCCAGAGCCCTTCACCGAGCTGGTGGCCGTCTTCAACCCCCATCCTTACCCAATCACTCAGCAGGTAGAGTGCTCGCTGCTTTGGCACGGGGATCCCTCTGTGCAGGGCTACGCTCTCTGGGATGAGAGGGGTCGGCAGATTCCGGTGGGAGTAGAACTCGAGGCGACTGCCGACTTTCAGGCCCGCCATTTGGATTTCCGGCAGGGATCCCGACTCAAGATCCACTTTGAGATGGCGGTGCCAGCCACGGGGCTGCGTTTTTTGCGGTTGGGGGTAGCGGGTTCTCAAGAGGGTTCTCAATCTCAGGAGCAAGATCCCGAAACACGCCTCTCTCAGGAGGCGATTGAGAATGCCACCTACCGCATCACTGTCAATGAAACCGGCCAACTGAGGCTGCTGCATAAACCCTCTGGGCAGGTGATTCCAGAGTTTCTCTGCTTTGAAGATCAACAAGATGAAGGGGATCTCTACAGCTGCAGCTTGACCAGATCCCCGGTTGTGTTTTCGCAATCGACTGTGACCCGCCTTGCTGCCCACCACCTGCAGGTGGTAACCCAAGTCCAGCTTCCCTGGGATCCCTCAAATCCTTTGCATCTGGTCACCGACATTCACCTGCAACAGGAATGGATCCAGTTCACCACCCACTTCCACAACAGGTTGCACAATCATCGGCTGCGGGTGTTGTTGCCTTGCCCTGCCGGGATCCCAGCTGCCTATGTCACTGGGCACTTTCAAGTCCATGCCCGCCCCCGAGTCAATCTGTCGGCACAGGATCCCAACTGTTTTCAGGGTTATCCGGGGGAAGGACTTTACCCAACCCAGTTCAGCCAAGACATGATCTACGCTCGGGATCCCAGTCAAAATCATGGCGTGCTCATTGCCCATCGCGGTCTGCACGAATACGAGCTGGTGGATAGAGGTCAAGCATCCCGTTGTGCCCTGACTTTGCTCCGTGCGGTAGGGGTGTTGTCGCGGGCGGGTGGCGCCATTCGCCGAGTTCAGGCGGGCCCAAGTATACCCACTCCAGAAGGGCAATGCCAGGGAGAACATCGCTTTGAGTACGCTTGGCGCTGGGTAGAGGGATCCCTGGAGCCAGAACATGCTGCTGCCCTGGCCGATGCTTGGGTGAACCCTCTGTGGGCAGAACACGTATGGCTAGGAGACTACGAACAACCCCACTCCCCAGGGATCCCAGTCCAATTCATTCAACTGGATAACCCTAAGATCGCCCTTTCTGCCCTGAAGCGAGATGAGGCTGGGCGGCTGATCGTGAGGTTGTTTAACCGCAGCAGTACTTTGCAACAGGCGCAACTGCAAATTCATCGCCCGATTACCGCTGCCTATCGGTGTGATCTGAATGAGGATCCCCTGCCGGAGGGGGAGTTGCCTTTTGAGGTCAAAGGTGGGGCGGAGTTTGACCCGTGGAAAGCGTTGACCACGGTGGATCTGCACTTCAATCCGGCTCAAATTCTCTGTTTGGCCTTTCTGGAAAATCGCTGATGAGATACTGATGAGATACTTCAGCAACCGCAAAGAACCGGCAGGATGTCAGGATAAGAGTCAGGATAAGAAAAGTGCTAATCTGGGCGCTCTTGCTGGTGTACATGACTGAGGTGAGTTGAGCATGAAAAATGGAGGCTTCTGGCTGGCTGGGATCCTGGGGGTCATCTTGGATCAGGCGACCAAACGCTGGGCAGTAGAAAGGTTGCTGCCGGGGCCAGAAATTCGCCTATGGCCGGGGGTTTTTCACCTCACCTATGTGGAAAATACTGGAGCCGCCTGGAGCTTGTTTGAAGACTCGGGGGAGTTTCTTAAGTGGATCTCGTTGGGGGTGTCGTTGGCCTTGATGCTGCTGGCGATTCGAGGGGGGAGCATGAGCCGCTGGGAACAGGCAGGCTATGGCTTGGTGTTGGCAGGGGCTGCGGGCAATGGCATCGACCGCTTCACCACGGGCTATGTGGTGGATTTTTTCAACTTTGTCTGGATTCGTTTTCCGGTGTTCAATGTAGCGGATGTGGCAATCAATATCGGCGTGGCCTGTCTGCTGATCGGTTTACTAGGGGGTGACACCAAGCCCAAAGGTTCCGCTTCAGCCTTACTGCATCCTGAGGGGAAATCAAACGAAGGGATCCCTCCCCATAAGGATTGAGCTGGATCAACCGAAAAGGTACCCAGTCCCTCGACAGGGAAAAAACAGTCTACATGGAATCTTAGTGGGAATCTTAGTGAGTCACTGTTGCAGGAGATAACACCCGACTGGCTTCATGGGCTACCTGGCAAAAATAATCCACATCCGCCTCTGTAGTACTAAAGGCGGTGACCAAGCGAATCTGGTTGTGGTCTTCCCCCAGCCAGCGGTAAAACCGAAACCCCGCCCGCTCAAGCGCTTGCAGAACCGGCTCTGGCAGCTCAATAAACAGTTCATTGGCCTGAGGGGGATGCACCCACACGGCTCCCGGCAGGGATCCCAGTCCTTCGGACAACTTCTGGGCCATGGCATTGGCATGGCGAGCATTGCGCAACCATACCCCATCTTTTAGGTAGGCCTGCCACTGAGCCGAAAGAAAGCGCATTTTTGAAACGAGATGTCCGGATCGTTTGCGACGAAACTCAAAATCCCCGGCCAGTTCCGGCTGAAAAAACACCACCGCTTCCGCAGCCCAAGCGCCATTCTTGGTGGCCCCAAAAGAGAGCACATCCACCCCCGCTTTCCAGGTCATCTCCGCAGGTGTACATCCCAGACTCACCAAAGCGTTGGCAAAGCGGGCCCCATCCATGTGCACGTTCAGGCCAAAAGCATGAGCCAACTCCGCCAGAGATCCAATTTGATCCAGGGAGTAAACCGTACCGGCTTCGGTGGCTTGCGTCAGACTAAGGCTAGTGGGTTGCACGTGATGAACCACCCCCAACCCAGAATGGGTCAGGGCAGCTCTCAACTGGTCAAGGTCAATGCGGCCATGCTCTCCAGGGATCCCCAGCAGCTTTGCTCCACCCGTGAACAGTTCTGGCGCCCCGCATTCGTCCACATTGATATGGGCCTCAGGATGGCAATAAATCGCCCCGTAGGGAGGCGTGAACACCGAAAGCGCCAGGGCATTGGCCGCGGATCCCGTTGCCACCGGAAACACCGCCACTTCATGTTCAAAGATTTCGGCAAAGATCCCCTGTAACTGGGCCGTGCAGTCATCCCCCCCGTAGGGCATGGCGGAGCCTTGGTTGAGGGCCATCAAAGCCTGCATGACCTCAGGGCAGGCCCCCGTCACGTTGTCGCTACAAAAATTCATGGGATCCCGTAGCGTCGTCTTATTTTACACCAACCAGACTGGGATCCTCGAGCGTGTCCCAAGCAGAATCCGCCGGGTTCGCTTCTGCATCCACCGGCAAATCTGGAGCTGGCTGAGCCATCCACCACATTCCCAGCGCCGGGGCCAAACCGAGCAACACCCCCAACCCTGCCGGGGCAACAATCCCGGATCCCAGACTCATCAGCAGGGCAAAGCCAAAGTTGGCCCCGTACAGCACCAGCGGCCCCAAGAGTTGGCTACGGTTCAAAATCGGTTGATCCTTGCCCCAAAGCAGCTTAGCTACCGTCATAAAAGCGGCCCCGGTCAGCATCCAGCCACCGAAATTTTGCAACGGCATACCGAAGAAAGGCCCCGGTTGAAACCACGTCCAAAAGGGAATTAAACCGCGGGTCATCGCCGGATCCAACACAAAATCCCAAGCGGTCAGGAGCAACGCCCCCAACATAATTGCCTCGAAATGGAGTAGCCAATGGCGCTGATGTTGCAGAGCCACTCGGGCCAACAGATAGGCGGACAACCCCACATAAAACCAAGACAAAGGAATTGTAAAAGGCACCAATCCGGCAATTTTGTACCCCAACCCGCTTAGGTAGCCATAGTTTCCAAACGGGATCCCGGTGCTGGTGCCCAGCAACTCACTGCCCAGGGAAATACCGACGGCGGGGATCAAAAACATCAACATACGCCGCCACCCCAACAGCCGGGATCCCATCAAGGCCGCCGCGAGCATGCCAAACACCATGTAGGCCACGCCGCCGTTGCCCATACTCAAAGAGAATGCCTGAATACCAATCGGGGGCAAACTGGCAATCCACTCAGGATGCGGTACAACCCAAAGCAATCCCGCTAACCCAAAGAACAGAGACAGGATGTGCAAACCAAGGGCCAGGGTTTCCAGCCGTCGCCACAGGGGGGATCCCGACCAAGGCAGGACGGCTTGCCAAAGGGAGGGCTTGGGGCTGGGGTTGGTAAGCCCCGACGGGACAGGTAGGCTGACAGGAACACTAGAGGACGAGAACCAACGCATGAGGGACTCCCGAAGGGTGGTTGACCAGGGCCGCTGTACCTCCCCAAAACCCACACGGCAAATGGAGGGGAAACGGGATGCCCTGAGAAGGTGGCTGTACGCCATCGTGCATGTGCCCGTGGCAAAGGTGAGACGGTTGCCTCAGGCGACTCCATGGGCAGTTGCCACACTGCTGATATTTTGCGCTCTATTGTATCAATTCGTAAACATATCGCCTGTTTTTGCCCAGAGTTTGACCGAATCCATCGGCCAGGGATCCCCTGTGGGGTTGTATGCCCAGCTGGTACGGGCTTTGGATCGTCAAGATTGGCGGCAAGCATTGCGCCTGGTGGACGAGTTACGCCGTCAGGAGAGGGATCCGGCCCAACGCCAGGATCTAGAACATTATCGGCTGGATCTGGAGCAACGGGCTTATCCTTCCTTTGGGGAGCCACCGCCGCCTCAACCTCCCCATTTGCCCTTCTTACACAAACCTTTTGTAGGGGAATTCCCCGTGAGCAACCTCTTCGACCATGACCTGCCCCTGGGCGAAGCAGATGGCAATGGCCGATTTTTAACCTTGCAGGGGCAAGTGTGGATCCCGAACCCGTCGCACCCCTGTGGCAAAAGTGATGGCCATGCCGGTTATGACTGGGAAATGCCAATCGGCACCCCGATCCTGGCCGCCGCCGCAGGACGGGTAAGCTTAGCCCGTGAGGAACCAGAGTTTTACTGTCCTGCCTTGGGGCGTTCTGTGAGGGGATTGAGAATCCGCATTCTCCACGAGCTGGGATCCCCAGAGACCCAATGGTTTGAAACCCTCTACACCCACCTCAGCCAAATGCAAGTGCGCGAGGGCCAAACGGTTTCCCCAGAAGAAGTGATCGGCCTGTCGGGCAACAGCGGCTGTTCCAGTGGGCCTCATCTTCACTTCGAGGTGCGGCGGATCAATCACACCAATTCCGGCCAACCGGCGGCGGTGGATCCCTACGGCTGGCTGGGATCCGGCCTGGATCCGTGGAGTATTCACCCCCATGGAGCAGACAGCCTCTCGCTGTGGCGAGTGGGGCAAGCCCCCAGCTTGGGATCCTGTTGGGATCCTCTCCTTGAGCTGGATTGAGAGGGATCCCTCGCGGAGCAGAACCCAGATGTGACGTTATGGATGTGAAGTTATGTAAAAGTGGGATCAGCACCACTGACTCAGGATCCCTCATGCGCACGGAAGAGCCCCTTTCCTCGGCCCCAACAGCTACAGAGCAGCACTGGCAGTGGCGCGGACACGCCATTCGCTACCAACAGGCAGGCTCCACAGGCCCAGCAGTCCTCTTGATCCATGGCTTTGGGGCCAGTAGCGACCATTGGCGCAAAAACCTGCCGGAACTGGGGCAACACAGTCGGGTCTATGCGGTCGATTTGCTGGGGTTTGGCGGCTCGGCGAAGCCTCTGCCGGGATCCGACCTCACCTACACTTTTGCAACCTGGGGATCCCTGGTGGTGGAGTTTCTCAAGGAGGTGATCGGGGATCCCGCCTATTTGGTGGGCAACTCAATTGGCTGTATTGTCGCCTTGCAAGCTGCAGTTTTCGAGCCGACCTGGGTTTTGGGGGTGGCAATGTTGGATCCCTCGCTGCGACTGTTGCACGAGCGGAAACGGGGGGAGCTCTCCTGGTTGCGCCGCTGGTCCACACCCCTGATTCAAACCCTACTGGGGTGGCCCCCTTTCGGCAACTTCTTCTTCACCCAAGTGGCCCAAGCCAAGGCCATTCGCAATATTCTCCTCCAAGCCTATGGGCGCAAAGAGGCTGTCACTGATGAACTGGTACACCTACTGCTCAAACCCGCTCTGGATCCGGGGGCTGCCGCCGTGTTCCTGGCCTTTGTGCGTTACTCCCAGGGGCCCTTGGCTGAAGATCTCTTGCCCCAACTCACCTGTCCGGTCTTGATCCTTTGGGGAGAAGCGGATCCCTGGGAACCGATTGCCCTCGGTCGGGCTTTGGCCGAGTTTTCCTGCGTGGTCGGGTTTATTCCATTGGCAGGTGTTGGCCACTGCCCACAGGATGAAGCACCAGAGAAGGTTAATCCACTGCTGCTGGATTGGCTCCGGGATCCCTTCAACAAGACAAATAAATGTAAATGAGAAAACCGCTTGAATGCCCCGCTTACCCGCCCCGTTCACCCACGGCTGATGTGTTCCAGTTGATCCAGGTTGGGGCCACTGAGGCGAAAGGCTTGACCAAACCCCTGTACGAAGCTGCCCGCTTTGGGGGTGATCTGACAAAAGTGAAAATCCGCTAAGCCCAACAACATCTCGGCAATCTCATACTTGGCCCGATACAACGGCTCAAACCCGCTCGCCACCGCCTCTTCCCGGCTGAGGAATTCTGCTACCCCACTCACCATCACCCGAGCTAGGGCATGATTGCTGCGGGGATCCCCTGCCGTTGGCGGCTCATGAATCATCAAACTGGCACGCCTATCTGCCCGCAGAGCTTGGGTATGGGAAGACAACTCGCTGATTAAAAGGGCAAACCGCAAGGGATCCCGTTGCACCACAAAAGGCACCAACGATACAGTCGGGGATCCCGCCTCCAGTACCGCCAAACTGGCCACCGGTTGCTGATCCAGCAGGGCATTCAAATTTTCCACCGCAGACATAGGTCATTCTCAGGCCGCCTTTGTCATTATCCCCAGGCTGGTGTTTCCTGAGAGGATGTCCCAGGGATAATAGAACTTACCCTTTCAATATTGGGCAAGAGCGCAGCGCTTACAGCAAATTGCGTCCAGTGCCCGGGGCCGTCTGCATCAACGGATCCTCATCAATGTACTGCGATTATCTCATCCAAATCCTCACCGCCCGTGTTTACGATGTTGCCCAAGAATCCCCCCTTGAACCGGCCTTTAATCTCTCCCGCCGCCTGAAAAACCAGATCTGGCTGAAACGGGAGGATATGCAGTCGGTCTTTTCTTTTAAGCTGCGCGGCGCCTACAACAAAATGGCTCAGCTCCCGCCAGACCAATTGGCCCAGGGGGTGATCGCAGCTTCGGCAGGCAACCACGCCCAAGGGGTAGCACTGGGGGCACAACGGTTGGGCACGCAGGCCATCATCGTCATGCCCGTCACCACCCCGCAGGTGAAAGTGGATGCTGTACGGGCTCGGGGCGGAGAAGTGGTGTTGTACGGAGATACCTTCGACGATGCCTATACCTATGCACGGCAACTGGAAGTTGAAAAGGGCTTGACTTTCATCCATCCCTTCGATGATCCGGAGGTGATCGCCGGTCAAGGCACCATCGGCATGGAGATCCTGCGCCAGTATCAACAGCCGATTCATGCCATTTTTGTAGCCATTGGCGGTGGCGGATTGATCTCAGGTATTGCCGCCTACGTCAAACACTTGCGCCCCGAGATCAAGATTATCGGCGTGGAACCCACGGATTCCGACGCCATGTATCAGTCATTACAAGCGGGACGGCGGATTCGACTATCTCAGGTGGGCTTGTTTGCCGATGGTGTAGCCGTGCGGGAAGTGGGGGAAGAAACCTTTCGCCTCTGTCAACAATATGTAGATGAGATCCTCTTGGTCAGTACCGACGATATCTGTGCTGCCATCAAAGATGTGTTTGAAGATACCCGCTCCATCCTAGAGCCTGCTGGGGCCCTGGCCATTGCCGGGATGAAAGCCTATGTCAACCGCACTGGCATCCAAGGCCAAACCCTGGTCGCTGTCGCTTGCGGGGCGAATATGAACTTCGATCGCCTGCGCTTTGTGGCAGAACGAGCCGAGATTGGGGAAGAACGGGAGGCCATTTTTGCAGTCACCATTCCCGAGCAGCGGGGCAGCTTTCTCAAGTTCTGCAGCTGCATTGGTCAGCGCAACCTCACCGAGTTTAACTACCGCATTGCTGATGACCGTGAGGCTCACATCTTTGTCGGGTTACAGGTCAAAGATCGCACGGATGCCCGGCAAATGGCCTTGATCTTCGAGGAGGCGGGCTTCAAAACGTTGGATCTGACGGATGATGAGCTGGCCAAATTGCACCTGCGGCATATGGTGGGAGGCCGGTCTCCCCTGGCAGAAGAGGAGCTGCTCTACCGCTTTGAGTTCCCGGAACGGCCCGGCGCTTTGATGAAATTCTTGGCCTCCATGAGCCCCAACTGGAACATCAGCCTGTTTCACTACCGCAACAACGGTGCCGACTATGGCCGGGTGGTGATCGGGATCCAAGTGCCTGCCACCGAAATGCCCGAGTGGCAGAGTTTTCTCGATACCTTGGGCTATCGCTACTGGGATGAGAGCCAAAACCCCGCCTACAAGTTGTTCCTGGCCTAGTCGTCTTTGGGGCTGTGCCTAGGCAAGCCAGAGCCTTTTGTCTAGCTCTGTAAATAAAACTTTACAAATCTATGCAAAGTGATCTACACTAGGTTTAGAAGAACCAGGAGAACCGTATGACTAGATATCGCTCCGTCGTAGTCGAAGAAGGTGGCCGTTTGAACAACTACGCCATCGAACCGGAAATGTATGTGGACAGCACCCCTCGCGTGGGCTTTACCGACTATGCAGAGCGCTTGAATGGTCGTTTGGCGATGATTGGTTTTGTTGCCTTGATTGCGACCGAAGCGTTGTTGGGCACTTCCCTGATCGGCTGGTTGCAGTCTCTGGGTCAGTAGGCTGCTAGAGAGGGATCCAGCGCAGTTGAAGTTCTGGCTGCTCTGAAATCCGAACGAAATTCGGAGCAACATCTTTCTCTATAATTTCTCTGTAAGGCAGCCCCAGTTACAAGCTGGGGCTTTTTCGATCAGCTATTGGCAGGGTATTTGGCACAGCGTATAGAGATAGCTCAGAGACTGGGCATTTCCCAGTGCAGCTCGACGTGGGTATACCCTTCCGGGGTGTGGGTGCGGTGCCAGGATCCCTTGGGCAGGTAACGGGCAATGGTATTCATGGCTTTGCTGCCATAACCGCCACTGGGGCTGGGGGCATGTTCCACGCCATCGTTTACGACTCTTAGGCAGCAGTGATGATCCGTTTGCATCAGCGAAACATTTACAAACGAGGCATCCCCTTTGGGCGGCTGCACATGGGCGATCACATTGCCAATGGCCTCTCGCAAAAAACGCAAAATGTCTTCTCGCTGGTCAAACCACTCGCTGGTATTGGGCTCATTCAAAGGTTGCAGTTGCCGTTCTACCGATAGAGTTAGGCCGCCGCTCTGCACCAGTTCATCCAAATAGGTATCGATGCCCCGATGCAGTCCTTCCCGCAAACTGGGGGAAATGCGCAACTTAGTGGCTAAGGTACGAACATCATTGAGCTGATCCCGAATGCCACGTCCGATCCCTTCTAGTTGTTCCAACAGCTGATCATAGGTGGCGGGGTTAAGTTCTTTTCCCTGTTGCTGTTGCCATTGCAAACTCTCCAAATTGTCCATCACCACTTTTAAATCTTGTAGCTCCCGATCATGAATATCAGTGGCCACTCGGTAAAGCAACTTGCGGGCTTGATCAATGGCGGCTTCTTGTTCGGCACGACGCAACCGATCCAATTCTTGCTGTTGAGCCAGTAGCCGCTCTTGGTTCTGCAAAATGATCAAAGTCAACAGTAAGCTCACCCCTGTCAGACCACTGGCCAGAGCCGGTAGAGCCAACGGCCAAACCCAGCGCCAGAGCAGAAACTGAGCCACAGCCCAACTTTCATAAACCAATAGCCCCAATACAGGCCAAAGGAGAAATCGCTGCTGTTTCCAGTCTTGATGAGTCAGCCTCAAATGAGGGCGGTAAAGCATCAGGAGCAAGCCCGTACCTCCCCCCATCAACACCACCACAAAGGCCGCCAACCCAGAGGGCACCGAGCGATACACTTCCCCTGTGAGGAGGCTGGACAGGATTTGCGCCTGCAATTCCACCGCGGCAATCTGGGATCCATCCGCAGTTTGCACTGGGAAAGTTTCTGGGTAGCCTCCCACAAAGCCCACTAACACCACCTTATCCCGCAACTGGGCTGCAATCTCTGGATCGAGGGGAGGGATCCCTTCTGAGCTGAGGCAGGCCTGGCTGGGATTCACTATCTGTGAGGCGGCTCCGGATCCCGCTTGGAGGATCACCGGCGGACAAACCTGTTCGATGGGAATGATGGGGATGCTGTGGTTTGCTCCCAGAGGGTTGAACTGCACAGGCTCCAACCCTTGTTCTCGGAACCACCGGCTGGCCTGCTCTGGGTTGAACTTGGCAAAGGTAAGAGCTTCCACAGAAGCAAACATCTGCTCCTCTTGGCTATCGCGGCGCAGATACAGCCCCCGCAGCTGAGCTTTGCGTAGGATCCCGGCCCCATCTACCCGATATTGCACCACCCCCTGCACATGCTCGGGTGGCACCAGGTACTCCAGCCGCAACGAGGAAAAGGGCAGGAAATGGTTGTAGATGCTGATCTCCGCCCGCCGGAAACTTTCGCTGCTGCGGGTGGCCAATACCAACCGATCCGGGTAGCGCTGCACCACTTGCCGCAGAGGCGCATCCAAGTTTTCGTTACCCAAGTTTTGCGGCACCACGAAGCTGCTGGGCAGATTCAGAACCACCACTTTGGCCTCAGCTTCTTCCAATAGGCGCAAGGTCAAGCCGGCGTAGTTGGCTCGTTCCAAGAGAAAGTCGATGTTTTGGCTAGTATCCGTGCCTTCACCCCGAACCTGAATGCGGCCATCAATACCCACGATCACCACATCTGCAGAGGGAGTCTGTGGATCTCGCCAGGCGTAAAGCCACTGTTGGGCATCACTCTCCATCCGCACCAACAATGGATGCTGTGCCGAGAGATTGAGCAACGTCGCCCAACCCAATCCCCAACCCAAAGCCCAACCCAGTCGCCGCCGGGAGGGGAGAACCTGTCGTTTCCAGTCTTGAGTAGGGGGGGAGTGATAGACGTTATCTGGCATCGAGTCGGACATGGTCTCTTCTGCCATCTTGGCCCTCAAGGCTAGCAGTTGAGGGGATCCCTGACCTCCAACCTGGCGGGGCGGAAGCGCAGCCTCAATGGTGATTGTTGCGCACCTGAGCCGCTTCGTCAGGGCTAATACCTAGACGGGTGAGGTTAATGCGGCCCTTGTGATCGATGCTGCGCACCTTCACCACCACCTCGTCTTCCACAGCGATCTCATCTTCCACTTTGCCCACCCGGTAGTCCGCCAGTTGCGAGATATGGATCATGCCTTCTTTGCCGGGCAAAAACTCCACAAACGCACCGATGGGGATAATGCGGGTCACCTTGCCCAAGTACACCTGCCCCTCCTGGACTCGCCGCACCAAGTTCTCGATCATTTCCTGGGCCGCTTCCGCTTGGCCTCCTACCGCCGAAGACACTGTGACAGTGCCATCATCGCTGATATCTACTTTCGCTCCTGTCGCTTCGGTGATGCTGCGAACCATCTTGCCGCCGGGGCCGATGATCTTGCCGATATCTTCCGGATCCACCTTGAAGGTGAGCAGTCGGGGGGCGGTGGTTGCCAACTGGGGTCGGGGGGCAGAAATTGCCTCCATCATTTTGCTGAGGATAAACTCGCGCCCGGCTTTGGCCTGGTGAACCGCTTGTTCTACAACATTGACGGTGATGCCGGTTATTTTCATATCCATCTGCAGGGCGGTGATCCCTGCCTGGGTGCCCGCCACCTTGAAGTCCATGTCGCCGAGGAAGTCCTCAATACCCTGAATGTCGGTGAGGATGCGCACTTCTTCTCCCTCTTTGATCAGGCCCATGGCCACGCCACTGACCGGCGCTTTGATCGGCACCCCGGCATCCATCAGAGAAAGGGTAGAGCCACAGACGGATCCCATCGAGGTAGAGCCGTTGGAGGAGAGCACCTCCGATACTACCCGTACCACGTAGGCAAACTTATCTTTGTCGGGCACTACCGGCACCAAGGCCCGCTCTGCCAAGGCCCCATGGCCAATTTCGCGCCGACCCGGAGAGCGTGAGGGGCGTGTTTCCCCCACCGAGAAGGCCGGGAAGTTGTAGTGGTGCATGTAGCGTTTTTCATCGCTAGGGTGCAGATCGTCCAGCTCTTGGGCATCGCCAGGAGTGCCGAGGGTGGTGATAGAGAGCACTTGCGTGAGACCCCGGTTAAACAGGGCGCTGCCATGGACTCTTGGAATCAACCCCACTCGGCAGGAAATCGGTCGGATCTCGTCCAGTTTACGGCCATCCACCCGCACCCCCTCCTGGATGATCTGTTGCCGCATCAATTTTTTGGTCAGAGATTTGAATTGCGTATCCAGATCCTTCGGGTTTTCTAGGAGGTAGAGTCGCAAGGGATCCGTTTCCGGTCGCTCTTGGATTTGGGCTTCTAACTTGGCTTTGATGTCGTCGAGCTGCTGATCGCGGCTGGTTTTGTCCAGAAATTGCTTCAGAATCGACTGAATTGCGTCTTGAGCCTGCTCTTTAACAAAAGCGATTAGGGCTTCACTTGCCGGAGGGGGCGGCAACTCCACCGGCTCCATTTTCAGATCCTGAAAGACTTGGTTCTGCACTCTGAGCAGCTCTTGAATGGCTTCAAACCCAAATTCGATCGCCTCGATCACGTCTTTTTCCGGCAGTTGGTTGGCCCCAGCCTCTACCATGATCACGCCATCAGCACAGCCCGCCACCACCAAGTCCAGATCCCCAGCTTCGATCTCAGCATAGGTGGGGTTAATAATAAATTCATCTTTGACCAGACCCACCCGCACGGCGGCCACAGGGCCATTGAAGGGGATCCCGGCCCCACGAATCGCCAAGGAAGCCCCCAAAATACACAACACATCCGGCGGTACATTGTCATCTACTGACAGGGTTGTGGCCACCACCTGCACATCATCCCGCAGCCATTCCGGGAACAAAGGGCGAATGGGGCGGTCTATTAACCGAGAGATGAGGGTAGCCCGTTCCGGGGGGCGACCTTCCCGCCGCAGATACCCGCCCGGGATCCGCCCGGCTGCGTAGAGGCGCTCTTCGTAGTCCACGAGCAGGGGCATAAAGTCGATGCCAGGACGTCCCGGTTGCCGGGTAGCCGTGACTAAGATGGAGGTTTCGCCTGAAGTCAACCAGACCCCACAACCTGCTTGCGGAGCCAACAAACCGATATTGATGTCAATTTCCCGCCCATAAAAGGAAATCGACTGGGTGTATTCTGCCATGTAACGTTTCGCCTTCTTTTTTTCTTGCCGCTATCGTAGCACTCTCCTCCTCAACCCCCACTAACTGGCGGGATGAACACCACTTCGTCTTCGGCAGATAGGGGGGTGTCCGCAGGGACAAAGTTCAAGTTGAGGCCAAACCGGGTTTGGGAGCGCCAGGGAGCCAAGGCCGGGTAGCGCTGGCTCAGCTGATCACATACTTGCCCAACAGTGGTACCGGGGATAACCTGTATCCTCAGTTCCGCCTGACCGATCACCTCTTGATAGATGGCGAAGAGTTTCAGGGTGATGGGGAATTCCCTCTTCTCATTAATCATTTCAATTGTTGGATTGCCTTCCATTTCATTTCTGAGATGACAGTCAACTGCTCCAATCCCTACAGAGTTTACCGAGAAGACGGATCTAAAGGACTGTGTTGCCAGGCTCCATAATGATCAAGAATGCGCTTGATCTGCTCAGAGTCTGCATCAAGGGATTGATGAATAAGCAATGCTTCAACTTGGCTATCTTGGTACCGAAAGGTAGATCCTTTTTCCCATTCAAACTCGGTTTCTATTCCTGCAACACAAGCCAGATGAGCAGCCAACTCCCGATAAACCATTAGGGGCATGGCATCGAAACGAACTGCGTAATGCTTCAAGTCAGCGAGGGACACAGACATGGTAAAGAGTAACGCAAAACATCATTCTCTAGCCAGGAGAAACCCCGAAAAAGAGTTAGCTATTGAGGCATTTGCTCAGGAGAAAGCATGACTTAAGCGATTTTGCCATCCGCTAAGGTGCAGCAATTCACTTCATCTAGACAGACTTTCCCCCATTGCAGGGCCCAGCGCACCAAAGCAACCCGGTTAGCTGTTCGGGTTTTGCTTAAGATATTGCTGATGTGGTTATCAACGGTGCGTTTACTAATTTCTAAATGTTCCGCAATGTCTTGATTGGTCATGCCCGCCGCGATCAACTCGATGACTTGCAATTCCCGTTCTGACAACAAATCTGCGGAATGATAGTCGGTGCCCATTCCGGATGCCTGTAGTGTAGATTGTAAGGATTACCTATTCCAATTCTAGGGGATCCCCCGCGAGATGGATAGCCCTAAAGGCAACAGATCCCGGGCAATTTTCAACGGGATCCCGTCCCCATGTTTTTAGTTAGACAAATTCACAAGGGATCCAGTCGTTTTTGCGGCAGTTGCACCCGAACCCATAGCCCACCTGTTTGGGGATGATTACATAATCGAATGGTGCCCTCATGAGCCTCAACAATTTGTCGCACAATCGCCAGCCCCAGTCCGGTGCCTCCCTTGCTGCGAGCGCGTGCCGTATCGGTACGGTAGAAGGGTTGAAATACCAACTCAAACTGATCTGCCGCCAACCCTGATCCATGATCGTACACCTCCAGGCCGACTGCAGATCCCTCCTCGGCCAAAACCACGTGCACCGGGGATCCCGGCCTGCCGTATTTAATGGCGTTGTCCAGCAGATTCAAAAGCAGTCGATACAGGCGTTGTTCATCACCCCAGAGGCAGGCTTGTGTTGTCCCAGTCAGATGTAGTTCTTGCTGGCGGGGTTTGGCTAGAGGTTCCAGGCTTTGCCAAGCTTTTCGAACCAGAAAAGCCAGATCTACCGAGCGCAGTTGCAATCGGGATCCCGCCCCCAAGTTGAGAGCACTCAGTTCCAATAAATCTTGCACTAAGCTACTGAGGCGCAGCGTTTCGTTGAGAAGGCGTTCGACCCAAACCGCTTGGGCTGCATCGACTCGGCTCTGTAGGGTTTCCGCCAGCAAGCGAATCGAGGTCAGGGGGGTTTTGAGCTCGTGGGCCACATCCGAAGCCCAGCGATCCCGTTGTTGAGTCAGCATTTTCGCTTCTAGCCGATCCTCCAAAAAAATGGCCACCTGAGACTGGGGCAACGGCAGACCCCAACCTCGGAGCGGAATTGGTTTGCCATCCCCCCCCGAAGGATAAAAAATCCACTCACGGCTTTGGGTGGGCCTGTCGGCCTCCTGCCGACGGGTGGTTTCGATCAGCTGATCCAATTCGTAGGAACGCACCCATTCCAGGAGCAACTTGATGCCCGGTTGCCATTGGTTGATGCGTAAAAGACGCTGGGCCGCAGGGTTACACTCGAGCACCACGTTGTTCTCATCTACCCGTAGATATCCCCAGGGCAGGCGCTGACTTAGATATTGCCAATCTTGCAGTTGCTGGTTTTGACCAGCCCAATCCAGTTGCTGTTGGCGGAGCTGGCGACTGAGCAAACTGAGCATTTCCTCTGAAGAATGAACCGGCAGGGGGTTGCTGACCAGGGATCCCAGCCGTTGCAATTCCCGTCTGAAGCGGCGATGACTTTGCCAAAGCAGGAGCAGAGCGCACAGCAGCCCGACTCCCACTCCGATCAGGATCCCGGTTGCTAATCCCATCCGCACTCAACTCTCTTTGCCGCCATTGTCGCTTAGGCCGGCGGGAATAGGTACTGAATCGCACTTAAAAATGGTGCGGAAAAATGCTGCAGTTAGTGCCGATGCACCAACGTGGTACTGGCCTGATCGGTGGGCAGGAGCAGAACCTCGCTGATATTTACGTGTGGGGGGCGGGTTGCCGCAAATACCACTACTTCCGCCACATCCATCGCCGTAAGGGGAGTGACACCTTGGTATACGGCAGCAGCTCGGGATGAGTCGCCATGAAACCTCACTTCGCTAAACTCGGTTTCCACCATGCCCGGCTGGATCTCGGTGACGCGAATCGGGGTGCCCAATAGGTCCAGTTTTAAGCCTTCTGAAATGGCCCGCACCGCCGCTTTGGAAGCACAGTACACATTGCCGCCAGGATAGGTTTGCCGCCCGGCAATGGAGCCAATATTGACTACATGGCCCCGGCCCCGTTCCACCATGCCCGGCAACACAGCCCGGGTGACGTAGAGCAGGCCCTTCAGGTTGGTATCGATCATCTCTTCCCAGTCTTGTATCACCCCTTTGTGCAACTTATCCAGGCCACGACTCAAGCCAGCATTATTGATCAAGATGTCAATGGCAGCCCATTCCGGTGGCAACGTCTGTACGGCCCGCTGTACCTCTGCACGATCCCGCACATCCAGAGCCAATAGGTAGGGTGGGTTCCCGAAGGCTTGCTCCAAATCTAAGGCCAACTCCTGCAACCGATCTTGGCGACGCGCCGCCAGAATGAGTCTGGCTCCGGAACGGGCAAAGAGGGTGGCACAGGCTGCCCCGATGCCACTGCTGGCTCCAGTAATCAGGATGACAGGGGTTGAACTCATGAGTCCTCGCAAAGCATTCACATGGCCAATCTTACGAGAAAGAATCCGATTCACTCTTGCGCTGACTTGTACTGACCAAAAGCGGTTCTGGTTGTCTTTCTCATCTTGAGCCAAGTCAAAATGCTACCCAACAGCGAGAGGGTGATATAACCAAGGCAACGATGCTTCAAACAATGGGGCAGAACATAGCAGCATTTAGCCCATCTCACGGGGAACTCTAGAGTATGCTGGCCCTCACCCAATCGGAATGGCAGGATCCCCCCCTGAATCAGGGAGACATTCTGCTGGTGGATGATGTGTTGGAAAATTTGCAGATCTTGTCGGCGATGCTGGAGGCAGAGGGCTACGAAGTCCGGCAGGCACTGAATGGGCAGATGGCCCTGATGGGCATTGAAGCAGAACTTCCGGATTTGATCCTCCTGGATGTGAGGATGCCAGGCCTGGACGGCTATACAGTGTGTCAATAGTTGAAGTCCCATCCCCGTACCGCTGGGATCCCGATTATCTTCATCAGTGCTCTCGATGCCCTAGAAGACAAGTTACAAGCCTTTGCCGTTGGTGGTGTGGACTACATCACCAAACCCTTCCAGGAAGCAGAGGTGCTAGCGCGGGTACGAACTCAATTGACGTTATTGCAGTTACGTCGCCACCTGGAGAGAGCCCACCAGGATCTGTTGGAGATCAATGGCTTTCTCGAAGACCGAGTACGAGAGCGAACCGCCCAACTGCGTCACCGCATTCTCTTTGATACCCTGACCGGGTTACCCAGCCGTGAGAATCTGATAGGGCAGTTGCAGGAAGCCCTAGAACGTTTGCGCTCTCAACCTGAGGTAAGATTCGCCCTGCTGCTGCTGGACTGTGATCGCTTCGGCCTGATCAACAGTTCCTTGGGCTATGGGTTGGGGGACCAGATGCTCTCAGCTATTGGACAACGGCTAAGCCAGTTTGCGCAAACTCAGCAGGGGTTTGTCGCCCGCTTCGGAGAAGATGATTTTTGTCTGCTCTTGAATCAGATCTCCTCCCCTCAGGAGGCAGAGGCACAAGCTAGGGCAGTGTTGAGGCTGCTGCGGGATCCCTTTCAGATCGACCTCTATGAAGTGTATCTGACCGCCAGCATTGGCATTGTCCTCGGCGATTCTCTCTATGCCCAGCCCCAAGATTTGCTGCGCGATGCCGATACCGCGTTGCGGCAAGCCAAACACTCTGGCCGAGGGAGCTTTCATCTGTTCGATCCGGGGTTGCACACGGCAGCGATTCAGCGGTTACGCCTAGAAAATGATCTGCGGCGGGCGCTGGATCGGCAGGAGTTTCAGGTGTTTTATCAGCCGATCGTCAACCTGAAACAGGGCAGAATCGCCGCCTTTGAAGCCTTGATCCGCTGGCAACACCCTGAGCGCGGTTGGGTCTCGCCGACAGAGTTCATTCCCTGCATGGAAGAAACCGGTCTGATTATTCCAGTGGGTTTGCAAGTGTTGCACATGGCCTGTAGCCAGGTTTGGCGATGGCAACGGCAACTGGAGACGCTTTGGGCAGCCAGAGGGGCGGATCCCTTGGTGATCAGCGTCAATCTCTCCATCTGTCAGTTCAGCTACCCAACTCTGCTGGAGGATGTGGATCGGGTGCTCTCTCGCAGTGGATTGGATCCCGGTTATCTGAAGCTGGAGATCACCGAAAGCGTGATTATGGAGAACACGCAAGCTGCCCAACGATTGGTGGAACAACTGCAGGCCCGTCGCATCCACATCAGTCTCGACGACTTTGGTACGGGCTACTCTTCCCTCAGCTATTTACAACACTTCCCGGTGGATAGCGTGAAGATTGACCGTTCCTTTGTCAAAGACATGGGGCCCAATGGAGAAAATGCTCAGATCGCAACTGCTGTCATCGAGCTGGGCCATGCCTTGGGGATGTCGGTGATTGCGGAGGGAATCGATTCACCCCTGCAGGTGGAAGTTCTGCAAGCTTTGAACTGCGAATACGGTTAAGGCTATTATTTCAGCCCTCCGCTGACCCCTGAACAGGCTTGGGCATTACTAGAGCGGGATCCCTGTTGGTAAGAGCCGGATTGCTCTGAATCAGGATCCTTGGGTTGCTTTTTCGCCAGAACGCTCCAGCAATTTCACACAGGCATACAAGGTATCCAAATGGGGGGTAGGCACCGCCACCAAACGGCCTAACTCTGTGATGGCCCCCACAATCGTTTCGATCTCCGTTGGTCGCCCCAGCTCGATATCCTGCAGCATGGAGGTGCGATGGGATCCCACCCGGGTGGCATTCCCCAACCGCTCATCCAAAGACATGGGCAAGCGGATCCCGAGGGCCTTTGCCACCGTCTCTGTTTCTTGCATCACCGCTCGGATCAAGTTGCGGGTGGGGGGGTAGTGGGCCATCTCATCTTGGGCGGCACGGGTGAGAGCACTGATCGGGTTGAAGGCAGAGTTGCCCCACAGTTTCTGCCAGATCTCGGTGCGAATTTGGGAAGTGAGGGTTGTGTGGAGCTGCGCTTGTTCAAAGAGTTGGGCCAGCATCCTCAAGCGCCCGGACAGGGATCCATCCGGTTCACCGAGAATGTAGCGTCCTCCCCCCGTATGCAGGAGCATCCCTGGCTCCACCAACTGCACGGCGATGTACACTACACAGCCAATCACACGTTCGATCGGCAGATGGGCAGCAATCACCCCATCCGGATCCACGGCTGCCAGCGGATGCCCTTCAAACTCACCCCCATGTCGACGGAAATACCACCAGGGAATGCCATTCTGGGCGATCACGATGGGAGTCTCCGGCCCACACAGGGATCCCAACTGGGGGGCAAGCTCTGGCAAACTATGGGCCTTAACGGTGACAATCACCCAATCCTGCAGGCCTAGTGTCGTCAGATCGTCAGTGGCTGTTAGGCGTTCAACCCAAGTTTGCTGGGATCCCTCTTGGCCATAGCTGCTGATCAATTTCAATCCCTGGGTGCGGATCGCTTGGAGATGGGATCCCCTTGCCACCAAGCTGACGGTCAACCCTGCTTGAGCCAAACGAATGGCTAGGTAGCCCCCTACTGCTCCAGCACCAACAATGCAAATCTTCATGGAGCTATTATCGCCTTAGGGGAGACACGGGGCCAACAGGAAGACAACCAAATCCAAAAAGGATCCACCCTAATAAGGATCCACCCTGTTGATTTCTCTTATTCCTCGGTTATTCCTCGGCCCCACCCTGGGTCACCCGCAGGATCCCATATCCCAGCGCCAAGCCCACCAGGGTCAGCACAATGCAAAGTCCGGCAGTGGTGAAGATCTCGCTGGCCATAGCTTCCTTAAATCCTTAAATGAGCAATCTTACGGTGCCTTCTCAGAATATCGGATCTTGAGGCTAGCGCATTCGGATCGCCTGCATAACCCCAAACCCCGTCCTCCAGGAGAAACGACTTCCTTACCCCAGAGTTGATGGAATCTGGCGGATGCCCCCTATAATGAAAGCAATTTACAAGTCTTTACTGGCGTAGGCTGAATTGTAATGCCTGAACCTGTAGAGCCTGCTTAGTAAGTTCAAGGTGGCCCACTTGGCCATTGCGAGTTCTGGATCCCTGTCGGGTGAGAGCCGCATAAGTCAGGATCCTTAGTCCAAGGCGCTCCTGCAAGGCCCTTTCCCGGATGGAAGTTCAGAAAACTGAGGCAGAGGATCCTTGAGTTGAGTCTTTATACCTAGGCTCCGGTCTTGCTTTGATGAAGCAAACTTTGTAGTTTCATTAACGTCCTCATCATTTAGATGTTTTTAGGAGTAGTCCAGATGACCATAGCGGTAGGACGCGTGCGTCAGGAGCGAGGATGGTTCGACATCGTCGACGACTGGCTCAAACGCGACAGATTTGTCTTTATCGGCTGGTCCGGCCTGTTGCTGTTCCCCTGCGCCTTCTTGGCCTTGGGCGGCTGGCTGACCGGCACCACCTTTGTCACCTCTTGGTACACCCACGGGTTGGCCAGCTCCTACTTGGAAGGGGCGAACTTTCTGACAGTGGCGGTTTCCTCGCCTGCCGACAGCATGGGGCACAGCCTGTTGCTGTTGTGGGGGCCAGAAGCGCAAGGGGACTTCACCCGCTGGTGCCAAATCGGGGGGTTGTGGACGTTTGTTGCCTTGCACGGGGCCTTTGGGTTGATTGGCTTCATGCTGCGGCAGTTTGAGATTGCTCGCTTGGTGGGGGTACGCCCTTACAACGCCATCGCCTTCAGCGCGCCGATTGCAGTGTTTGTGAGCGTATTTTTGATGTACCCGTTGGGGCAGAGCAGCTGGTTTTTCGCCCCCAGCTTTGGGGTAGCGGGGATCTTCCGGTTTCTGCTGTTTTTGCAAGGGTTCCACAACTGGACCTTGAACCCGTTCCACATGATGGGTGTGGCGGGTGTGCTGGGAGGGGCCTTGCTGTGTGCCATTCATGGGGCGACGGTGGAGAACACCTTGTTCCAGGATGGGGAAGGGGCGAACACCTTCCGGGCGTTTGAGCCGACGCAAGCGGAAGAGACCTATTCGATGGTGACGGCGAACCGGTTTTGGAGCCAGATTTTTGGGATTGCTTTTTCCAACAAGCGGTGGCTGCACTTTTTCATGTTGTTTGTGCCGGTGACGGGGCTGTGGATGGCCAGCATCGGGATTGTGGGGTTGGCGCTGAACCTGCGGGCGTATGACTTCATCAGTCAGGAGACGCGGGCGGCGGAGGATCCTGAGTTTGAGACGTTCTACACCAAGAACATTCTCTTGAATGAGGGGATCCGGGCCTGGATGGCGCCGCAAGACCAGCCCCATGAGCACTTTGAGTTCCCTGAAGAGGTGCTCCCCCGCGGTAATGCCCTGTAATTGGGTGGTGCTTCTGGTGTAAACGCTTGGGTTTTTCTGGATCCCTTGCATTAGTGTTGAAGATCGGGCGCTTGCTTGTTGGCTTTGATGGGTGAGCGCTCGCCGATAACCAAACCCTTTTGTATTAACTGTCGCAGTTTTGGGAGGCTGGCCTCAGTGACCTCAACGACGTTTAGTTCCGCAGCGATGCAGGATCGTACCCAGGGTGGATTTGCCTGGTGGGCCGGGAATGCTCGCTTGATCAATCTGTCCGGTCGGCTTTTGGGTGCCCATGTGGCCCATGCTGGCCTGATCGTCTTCTGGGCAGGAGCGATGCTGCTGTTTGAAGTGGCTCACTTCACCCCGGATCGGCCCATGTACGAGCAGGGCTTGATCCTGATGCCCCATGTGGCAACCTTAGGCTGGGGCGTTGGCCCTGGCGGCGAAATTGTCAATACGTTTCCTTTCTTTGTGGTGGGTGTGTTGCACCTGATCTCCAGCGCCGTGCTGGGGTTGGGTGGCATCTATCACGCGGTGCGTGGCCCGGAAACTCTGGAGCAATCTTCTCCGTTCTTTGGCTATGACTGGAAAGACAAGAACAAGATGACCACCATCATCGGCATCCACCTGATCCTGCTGGGCTTGGGTGCGTTCCTGTTGGTGGCTAAAGCCGTCTGGTTCGGTGGCGTTTACGATACCTGGGCTCCCGGCGGTGGCGATGTGCGGGTGATCACCAACCCGACTTTGAACCCGGCGGTGATCTTCGGCTATTTGGTCAAATCTCCCTTTGGTGGCGAAGGCTGGATTGTTAGCGTTGACAACATGGAAGACGTGATCGGCGGCCACATCTACCTTGGCATCATCTGCATTGCCGGTGGGATCTGGCACATCCTGACCAAGCCCTTCGGCTGGGCTCGTCGCGCCTTCATTTGGTCTGGGGAAGCCTACCTTTCCTACAGCTTGGCGGCGGTTTCCTTGATGAGCTTCATCGCCACCTGCTTTATTTGGTTCAACAACACCGTTTACCCGAGCGAGTTCTACGGCCCCACCGGCCCGGAAGCTTCTCAAGCTCAAGCTCTCACCTTCGTGGTACGGGACCAGCGCTTGGGGGCCAACATCAGTCAGGCCCAAGGCCCCACCGGTTTGGGTAAGTACCTGATGCGCTCTCCCACGGGTGAGATCATCTTCGGGGGTGAGACCATGCGCTTCTGGGATGTGCGCGCTCCCTGGAAAGAGCCTCTGCTCGGCCCGAACGGCCTTGACCTGGATAAGCTCAAGAATGATATTCAGCCCTGGCAAGCTCGCCGCGCCGTGGAATACATGACCCATGCTCCACTGGGATCCTTGAACTCCGTGGGCGGTGTGGCGACCGAGATCAACACCGTGAACTTCACCAGTCCGCGGACTTGGTTGGCGGCTCACAACTTCATTCTGGGCTTCTTGTTCTTTGTCGGTCACCTCTGGCATGCTGGTCGTGCTCGGGCGGCGGCCGCTGGCTTTGAGAAAGGCTTGGATCGCGAAAGCGAACCAGTCTACAAAATGAAGCCTTTGCGTTAATTTGCTCTACTGCTCTGAACAAACATTCGAGTATCTTTAGATCCTTAAGTTTTGACCTTAAGTAAAGATCAGTAGAGCTCAGATCTCAGATCAGAGCTGATTAAAAAGATCATTTCGGCCCCTACGGGGGCTTTTTTTATGGGCTGCTGCCGACAAAGGGATCCCTGGCTGGGGCATTTCGCAGGAGTAGGGGTTGCAGTAGACTGAGGAGCGCTATATTTTCTGCGATGGCCCATGCACAAGATCCCAGTTACTGTGATCACCGGATTTTTGGGATCCGGCAAAACCACCCTGATCCGTCACCTATTGCGCAACCCTGAGGGCCGTCGTATCGCTGTGATTGTCAATGAGTTTGGCGAGATGGGGATTGATGGTGAGCTGCTACAGGATTGCCAAATCTGCGAAGAAGGGGGATCCCCAACCGCCCCCGCACCGATTTTGGAACTGGCCAATGGCTGTCTTTGCTGCACGGTACAAGAAGAGTTTTTGCCCACCATGGAGGAACTGCTGCAACGACGGGAAGATCTTGACTGTATTGTGATCGAAACCTCTGGCTTAGCACTGCCCAAACCCTTGGTACAGGCCTTCCGCTGGCCTACGCTTCGCACCGGGGCAACCGTAGATGGAGTGATCACGGTGGTGGATTGTCAGGCCCTAGCCCGGGGGGAATATGTCAGCAATTTGGCGGCTCTAGAAGCCCAACGGCAAGTGGATACCAGCCTAGACCATGAAACGCCGATTGAGGAGCTGTTTGAGGATCAGCTGAGTTGTGCGGATCTGGTGTTGTTGACCAAGGTAGATCAGGTCAGCCCTACCGAACGGTTCCAAGTGGAAAACTGGCTGCGCCAAGAACTACCCACCGGGATCCAGGTGATCCCTTGCCAACAGGGCCAGATTGCGGCGGCAGTGCTGCTGGGCTTTAGTGCGGCTGTAGAAGACCAGTTAGACCAACGCCCCAGCCATCACGACCACGAAGGAGATCACGACCACGAAGCCTTCGACTCCCTGCATCTCACCCTGCCCCCGATCTCGGATCCAGGATCTTTAATCGCCCAACTGCGGCAACTGGTAGAAAAAGAATGCTTGTACCGCGTCAAGGGCTTTGTTGCGGTGACCGACAAATCCATGCGGATGGTGCTACAGGGGGTGGGATCCCGATTCGAAACCTACTACGACCGCCCCTGGCGTACAGACGAGCTGCGGCAAACTCGCTTGGTGTTGATTGGGCAACATCTTGACCGGAAGTGGATTCAAGCTCAGCTTCAACCCATGCCCACCGGTTGAGAGATTCATCCCTTCAGAGGTAGGCATCCAGTAACGTAGCCACCGTCGGAAACTGGGAAACCATGCCCAAACTTTCCGGACAAGCTGCCGGATAGACAAAATGTCGATGGTGCAAGCAATACTCATCCCATTCCGAAAGCTGTACCCGAAACAAAAAGGCCAATGACCGAAACAAACGCACCGGCAGCGGTACCCGAAAATAGATGGTTTTTTTGTAGTAGGCACACACCTGCTCCACACATTGATTGAGGGACAAAGGGGGATTGCCGAGCACCCAATCGCCACCTCCAGGCGGATGGGCGACCCAATGGGCCACCATCTGGGCAATATCGGCAGCATGGATAAAGTGAAAGCTGGCATCAACCCTCAAAAAGCGGATCAGATCCAACCAGCGGAACACGTCCTTGAGACCGCTGGTGATATGGGAGTAAGGATGGTGAGGGCTGCCCCCAAACAACAATGTTGGGTACAGAGTCAGGATACGATCCGGCCAGAAGCAGCTTTCCGGTCGGCGCATCAACATCTCGTACTTGCTGCGGATATAGTCGGTTCCAGCCCGTCCTGCTACAGCCAAAGGTTCGAGGGCATGGTTCAGGAGGCTGGCGGTGGAAAAGTAGATCACCTGCTGACAGCGATCCGGATCCAGCAAACTCAGCAACTCTAATGTATGGGTGACGTTGACCCCCCAAGCGGCTATGGGATCCCCCCAAGCGGCCGCCATGTGAATCAACCCATCCATTTGCCGAAGTAAGGTGGCCTGTTCGCCGATACGCATTAAATCTCCAGGCACCAAGGTAATTGGGGCGGGGAAACGTTCTATCGGCAGCCGTAGACGGGTGGGCTCGCGGATCAGCACATACAAATGGTAGGCCGGCTGGGTGGGATGGGCGGGATCCATCTGCTGGGCCAAGCGTTCCAAAACGTAGTGCCCCAAGCAGCCGCTAGCGCCAGTAAGAAACAGGTTCCGCAAAAGGTCTCCGGCCCGCCATCACCAACGGGAACTTGATCAAAAAAGCTTCTGACTAGTGTATCGTCTTGGTTCCCTTTTGCTGGGCTTGGGAAGATCAGGGATCCCCAGCGGAGTGGGGGAAGACCTGTTCAGGCTATGTGCAGACAAGGCTGGCAATTGACGGACAAGGATGTAAGCATGGTTGCAACCTTGGTTCCCCGCGAAGTTTGTTGTGACGACCTCCTCCTCCTCCCGCCCACGTGCTCTGAACCTCTGGCCACCCTTGGCCTTGGTTGTAGGACGGCTGACCCAAGCTCTGCCGGTGCTGCTGTTGATTACGGTGCTCAGCTTTTTGTTGTTGCAGTTGGCCCCAGGGGACTTTCTGGATCAGTTGCGGGCGGATCCCAATATTAGTCAAGAGTTTATCGCTCAAGAAGAGGCTCGCCTGGGGTTGGATCAGCCCTTGGTCTGGCAATACCTCATCTGGTTGGGAAACCTGCTGCGGGGAGATTTTGGCCTGAGCTACACCTACCGCATTCCGGTGTTGGGGCTGATCGCCTCCCGCGCTGGGGCTACCCTGCTGTTGGCGGCTGCCTCCATTTTGCTGACCTGGATGATCGCTGTTCCACTGGGGATCCTGGGAGCCCTGCGGCAAAATACCGCTCTGGATCGAGCTCTACAGCTGCTCAGCTACTTGGGACAGGCCATGCCCAGCTTTGTGCTGGCGATTTTGCTACTGATTTTGGCCCAAAATGTGGGTTGGCTACCGGTGGGAGGCATGACCAGTGTGTACTTCGCTGAGCTGAACCTGGGGGAAAAACTACTGGATTTGGGCCGCCACCTACTGTTGCCGACTTTGGTGCTCAGCATCACCAGCTTCGCCGGACTGCAACGGATCACACGCGGTAACTTCTTGGATGTGCTGCGACAGGAATACATTCAGGCGGCACGGGCACGGGGCATTCCCGAATGGCGGGTCATCGGTCTACACGCTCTCCGCAATGCCATTAACCCTTTGGTGACCCTTTTGGGCTTTGAGTTTGCCAATCTGCTTAGTGGTTCCTTTATTGCCGAGTTTTTCTTTAATTGGCCGGGGCTGGGCAAGCTGCTGCTCGAGGCGGTGCAGAGCTTCGATATCAATGTGGTGATGGCAGGGCTTTTGCTGGGGGCAGTGATGCTAATTCTGGGCAATTTACTGGCAGATCTGTTGTTGCAATGGGTGGATCCCCGTATTCGGCGGGATTCTCTCTTCTGACACTCCCCGCGCCCAACAACCGGGGATTCTTGGTTCTAGGAACTCGCTTGCTCTGACAGGACTGCTGCAAGCAGAGTAGAGATGGGTTCTCCCCAAGCGGGGCACGGTTGAGAATCTGTTGACACCCATGCTTAGGCTCTGTTGGGTTGCAGCGCTCCAAGCTGTCGTTCTATTTTGCTGGAGTTTAAACTCAACGGAATCTGAACTGTGGTTGGGTTCGTATCCAACTTGAACTGTCCCCTACTTGAGGAGCTATTTTTCCATGTTGTTCGGTGTCTCTGATGTTCAGCCCCGCCGGGTTTTCAAGCTTTTTTGTGGTTTGTGCTTGGCGGCTTTGTTATTTCTCAGTGGTTGTGGTAGCAGTAGTAACTCAGGGACTACTCTTCTGCCTCCGCCTCCTGGGGATGTGGTGTCTACCGCCGCCTTAACCCTTTCTCCTGATGTTGAGGTGCCTCCTGTAACGGTGCCTAGTGCTGCCAGTGGCAGTGCGGTAGTCACCCTTAACCAAACCGCCCGTACCCTGAGGGTTCAGGGGAATTTCACCAACCTAACCACCCCTCTTCGTCCCATCGCTGATTTTGGCCCCGGACACATTCACATTGCCCAACCTGCGGCAGGACAATCCTTCACGCAGGCCACAGGGCCGGTGATTTTTGTCTTGAATATGTTGCCAAATCCGGGGAATCAGTCGGGGAACTTCCAACTGGAAACCAGCCTCACCCCCGAGCAAGTATCCAGTTTCTTGGCGGGTGCCTACTACATCAACATCCATACCGAAGCCAATCCACCCGGAGAATTGCGTGCCCAGGTAGTTTTCCCGCTCTAGAAGCTTGAAATGCCAACCGATGGAGGCCAGGGATCCCGGCTGGGATCCTTTTTTTGGGGGAGCCGCGGATGCAACCGGTTGTTGTCAAAAATCAGCTCCTCCGTCACCAGAAGAGGATCGGATCCCGGAGAAATTGGCTATCCTGTGGATGGTTTTGGCAAATCCTGACCCAAACAGTACCCATGACAACCCCAATGCCAGAGCTGGTGGGAGGAAACGGTGGCTGACTACAATCGCGGCATCATGAAGTTCAACGGGGCGGATAGCCCAATGGTCATTTTGATCTCGGCAGCTGTTGTGGCCGGTGTGGTTTCGGCCTTGATCTGGTGGGCTCTACATTTCGCCTATGCTGTTTGAATGCTGAGCTAGCCTTGACCACTGAGTCTCTGTCCCTTCCCGGTTGGGATCGGAAGCACCTGCTGCGTTTGCAGCGGTCTCTCCAGGATTGGTTCTGTACCCAGGGCCGAGATCTGCCTTGGCGACACACTCAGGATCCCTATGCCATTTGGGTTTCGGAGGTGATGTTGCAGCAGACGCAAGTGGCGACGGTGATCCCCTATTTCCAGCGTTGGATGCAGGCGTTACCCCGGATCTCGGACTTGGCGGCTGCGCCCCAACACCAGGTGCTCAAACTTTGGGAAGGAATGGGCTATTACCGGCGGGCCCTGAATCTGCGTAGAGCTGCCCAGATCCTAATGCGGGAGCAGAATGGCGAATTTCCTAGGGATCTGAACAGGGTTCTGGCGTTGCCAGGGATTGGGCGCACCACTGCCGGAGGCATCCTCAGCGCAGCCTTTAATCAACCTGTGCCGATTTTGGATGGCAACGTGAAGCGGGTTTTGGCTCGTCTAGTTGCTTTGCAACACCCTCCTGCCCAGTGTTTGCCCCTCTTGTGGCAGCTTTCGGAACAAGTATTGGATCCCGTACAGCCGCGGAATTTTAATCAAGCCCTGATGGATTTGGGAGCAACGGTTTGCCGCCCCAAGCAGCCTCGCTGTGGAGAATGCCCTTGGCAAGCGGATTGCAGCGCCTACAATCGAGGTCAACACCACCAGTTGCCTATGTCTGTGCCCCGTGCTACCCGTCCCCACAAGCAAATTGCAGTGGCCATCGTTCTGCGAGGAAAAGAAATCCTCATTGACCAACGACTAGAAACCTCGATGCTGAGCGGATTGTGGGAGTTTCCGGGGGGGAAAATTGAACCGGGGGAAACGGCGGCTGAATGTGTGGTGCGGGAGGTGAAAGAAGAGATCGGCATCGATATTGAGGTGGTCACGGAGCTGGCCACGATTGAACATGCCTATACCCACTTCACCATTACTCTGATTGCCTTTATCTGTCGCTATTTGGGTGGAGAAGCCCAGGCTCTGCAATGTACCGAAGTGCGTTGGGTTAGTCCAGCAGCGCTGTCGGAGTTTCCCTTTCCGGGGGCCAATCAAAAGTTGTTTCCCTACCTGCATGCCTGGCTAGCCGAACAAAGAGAAACCTGGGATGCCGAGTAAAGTCGGATCCCCGAATAGGTTATCTCCGAGCCAGATCGGTCAGTCCAGCGCCCGCTCCGGCCATCTCCAACGGGGATCAGTCGAACATCCCAGTCCCACAAGCAGGGAACACAAGCACTGTTGCAATAAGTTCACGAGAAGGCTGTAAGGTAGTTGATATGTTAGTTGTATACTAATTGATCCATTTGGTATCTGCTGCGTGGTTTTCCCGTTGCCTAGCTTACAGTTTTCTTAACCAAATTTTCTTTTTTCTCTCTTTTGCGTGTGCCACTCTTGCGAACTGCTCTTTTGCGCTATTGGTTCTCAGTAGCGCCGGATACTCCAGTGCTAGAGGCCATACACCGCATGGCTCAAAGGGATCCCGAGCTCCCGGCCGTTGTCTGGGTACAACGGGGTAAGCACTTCCTGGGATATCTCTCTGCGCTGGATCTGCTGCAAGTGCTTCATCCCGGGCTCCCACCCCAAACTTCTGTCCAAGATCTGACTTGGGCAAACCCGCAGGGGATCCCTTGGCCCAAGCCAGCCGTCGAACGGGAGCTGAGCTTTTTACTGGATGCAGCTCGTCTTTTGACGCAACAGAAAACAGAAGCCTTGCCAGTTTTGGATGCCAAGGGCCATCTGAAAGGGATCCTCACCCCTCTGAGCCTCTTACAAGCCCTAAAACCCTTGAAGTTGCTTCGGCATCATGCTGTGGGCTTTTGGGTACAGCCTTTGCCCCTGCAAGCGCCTGCTGATCTGCTCCTGGGTTCTTTACTGCCTTTACTGGTGCAACATCGGGCGGAATCGGTGTTGTTACGGGATCCCCAACGCCACACCCCCATCGGTTGGATCCAGGCTGAACAGGTGTTGCAGATTGCTCAAGACACTCCCGATTGGCAATCCATACCTGCCCAAAGCCATTGCCTCCCCTATGGAACCCCTCTGGATGCTTCCGAAAATTTGGGGTCGGTCTACGAACGCTTGCTACAGGAGCCGAGTCGGAAACTGTTGGTGGTGGATCGTCAGGCGCAAGTTACGGGATGGGTAGGCCCTCAACAGCTGTTGCACATTCTGCTGCCCGAGCAATTGTTTCTCAGTCATCGTAGGGGTGAAGAAGCCGAGGAATTACCCGAAGAATTTCTGGGCCAAACTGAGGATAGACCGATATCCCCGCACTTCCATCCAGAATTGGTTGCATTGGATCAGTTCAAACGCCGTTGGGCAGAAGAAGCGTTGCGCAAAAGCGAAAGTCTGCGTCACGCCATTTTGGCTCACATGCCTGCTGTCATTTGGTTGGTGGATCGGGATTTGCGCTATACCTACTTCTCCGGGGCCAATCTGCATCAGTTTGGCATCGACCCACAAGTGGCCCTGGGCAGAACTCTAGCGGAGGTGTATGGGGAATCTGGGGATGGCTGGCACAGTCGGCATCATCGCATGGCCCTAGAAGGGATCCCTTGTGCCTATGAAGCCAAAGTAGCCGGGATCACCTACGAGTGCCGGGTAGATCTGTTGCCCAACCACGAAGGGGTAATCGGCATTGCCATCGACATCAGCAAGCGCAAAGAAGCAGAAGCCCGGCTGGAGCATTTGGCCCATTACGATCCTTTGACACAACTGCCCAACCGCACCCTATTTCAGCGCCGGTTGCAGGAATTCTTACAGCAACCCCATCCCTTGGCGGTGTTGTTTTTGGATCTGGATGATTTCAAAACCATCAACGATAGCCTCGGCCATAGTGCTGGGGATCGGGTTCTACAACAGATTGCCCAGCGGTTGCAGGAGCAGGTGCCGGCTGGGGATCTGATGGCTCGCATGGGGGGGGATGAGTTCACATTTATTCTGACTCACCTAGACAACCCCAAGCAGGCCCTCAATCTGGCCCAGTCTCTGCTGGATACCTTTGACCAGCCGATTTTGTTGGATAACCATGAGCTCTACGTGAGCGGCAGCATTGGCATCAGCTTTTACCCACAGGATGCCACTGACCTAGACAGCCTGGTGCAGTATGCCGACGCCGCCATGTACCGAGCCAAAGCCCAGTCCCGCAACAGTTATCAGGTTCATCATTCCGACCCCCAACCCGAGGCACTCAGTCGTCTCACCTTAGAAAGCCGTCTGCGCCGCGCCATCGAGCAGGATCAGATGCAGGTATTCTACCAGCCCCAGTGGGATATCGATGGGCAAAAAATTGTCGGGGCGGAAGCCCTGGTGCGCTGGGATCCCCTGAGCCCAGAATCTTTCTCGCCGGACCAATTTATCCCCTTAGCGGAAGAAACCGGGTTGATTTTGCCCCTGGGGGAATCGGTATTGCGGCGGGCCTGTGCCGCCGCCCAAAGTTGGCGCACCCAAGGTTGGCCGGAGATCACCGTGGCGGTTAACCTATCGATGCGACAGTTCCAACAGCAAGATATGGTGACACGGCTGAAAAGCATTTTGGCGGAAACCCAACTACCCGCCGCCGCTCTGGAACTGGAGATTACCGAAACCACCGCCGCTAAAGATTTTGACCAAACCCTCGAGATTCTGCGCCGGCTTTACCATCTGGGGGTGAAGTTGGCCATCGACGATTTTGGTACCGGCTATTCTTCGATTAACTACCTGAAGCGATTCCCCTTGCACAAGCTCAAGATCGATCAGTCCTTCGTCCGGGATTTGAACACGACGATGGTGCCCCTGAGTCGCTACGAAAAAAGTGATATTGCTGTGGTGGCTGCCATCATCGACCTGGGCCATAGCCTCAATTTACGGGTGGCCGCTGAAGGGGTAGAGACCCTCTCACAATTGGATATTTTGCAAAACTTAAAGTGCGATGAGGTGCAAGGGTTTCTGTTGGGGCATCCCGTCACAGCCACGGATTTTTTGCAGCAATTACGTGAACATGCATAATCCGCCAAATGGTCTAGATGGAGCTAGCCCTGTTCCCCCAAGACATCCGGTAGGATAAAGGATGTTCTGCTTCCGTGAGCCACGGATATGCTCATCACTCTGGAAAAAGCTGGGGAGATTCTTGCCAAGGGATCCCACATAGCCATTACTACCACTGATGGCAAGATTGCCCTGGTGCCCAAGGACAAAGAAACCTTGAAGCTGACCTCCACTGAAGCTGTCAATATGATGTTCTACGTCGTTCGCTCTGCTGAGCCGGCAGAAACCGTGATGGTGCAACTAGAAGAAGCAATCGCCAAAGCCCAAGCCCCAGATCCTGCCGAAGAACGGGCCAGAAAATATCGGGAAATTCGCGGCACCTAGGGGATCCGGTATAGTTGGGTGTGGATTCGGATCCCCTACGGGAAACCTACAAGAAATTTAAAGACTGGAGGGGCTGAGGGCGACGAGGTTGCCGTCAGTAGTCCACCCTAGCAACATGGGTTCCTGCGGTTGAATGGGTTGGCCAGTGAGGGCACAGCGCTGAGCTTGATGGGCCGTGACAGGGAAGCTGGCTTGAATATCGGTGGGGTTGAGTGTCAGGCTCTCTCCGGAATGACGGTGTACGTAGTTCCAAAGAATTTCTCGTACCAAAGCCTGATAGCCCTGATCTCCGGCCAGCGATTTGAGCCGATCCTTAAGTTCCCGTTCCAGTCGAATGCTGGTGACCTCCATTTCGGTGGTGGGAATGCGAGGTGCGGTAGCAGCGATCATGAAGGGATCCTCCTGAGAAAGCGTGTATTACTCCTGTAGTATAACTTCCCTTCACCCCTGTGGACGGGAGTCTTATCCTATGATGGTGAGGCAAAATGCCTTTGAGCCATGGTTTCTTTTCTTGCTGAACACCCTGTCACTGCTGAACAGGTGCAGGGGGGGTTTCATGCCCTCTCGGATCCGATTCGCCTGCAGGTGCTGCACCTGTTGCAGGGTCGGGAATTGTGCGTTTGTGATCTGTGTGAGATTTTAGAGGTCAGTCAGTCGAAGTTGTCTTTTCACCTAAAAACCTTGCGAGATGCCGAGTTGGTCAATGCTCGCCAGCAAGGACGTTGGATTTACTACAGTCTTAATCCTCCCCGCTTTCAGCTCTTGCAGCACTTTTTGGATCAGCTAGGGCAAGCGGACACTCCCCAAATCGCGGCTCCCTGTGCAGAAGATGCCTAAAGACCGACAGGGGATCCCTGAGGAGCTGGGATCTGAGTGGCTATCGGCCTTAAGGGCCTGTTGGCGCTTATCGGCCCCCTTGGCAGCGGCTGAAATGGCCCAAACTGCCACGACGTTTATTGACGCCATGATGATGGGTTGGCTGGGGGAAGAGACCTTGGCGGCTGGGGCTTTGGGAACGGTGCTGGTTCATTTTGTGATCACCGTCAGCAGTGGCATTGTCAGCGCCCTCAGCCCTCTGGTCGCCATGGCCTATGGGGCTCGAAAGCTGAATCAGATGGGATCCCTGACGCGGCAAACGTTAGGGTTGGCCATTCTGTTGGGGATTTTGGGGTGGATCCCGCTGTGGTACGGAGAACCGCTCCTGCTGGCCTTGGGACAGTCGGGATCCACTGCAGCGCTGGCTTCTACCTATCTGCGGGCGATCAGTTGGGGGTTGGTGCCAGCTCTGGCCTTTGCGGTGTTGAAAAACTTGGTGACGGCTCTGTCGCGTCCGCGCCCGGTGATGCTGGTGATGCTGGGGGGCACTCTCCTCAATAGCGTGGGGAACGCGGTGCTGATGTTTGGTTGGTTCGGCTTCCCGGAGCTGGGCTTGGCGGGGATCGGCTGGTCAAGCACCTTCTCTTTTGGGGCGCTGGCTGTGGCGATGGGCCTGTACGTGCTGCGGCAGCCTCAGTTTCAAGGGTTTCAGATTTTCTGGCCTGTTCAAGGGGGTCAGGGATCCCATTGGGGGGATTTGCTGCGGATTGGCCTGCCGGTGGGCGGGCTAGTGGCGGTGGAGTTTGGCATGTTTGCGGCCACGGCCTTGCTCATGGGCACTTTGGGCACAACCCCTTTGGCTGCCCATCAAATGGCGATTCAGACGGCAGCGGTGGCCTTTGCGGTGGTTAGGGGCATTTCCTACGGGGCTACGGTGCAGGTGGGGCAGCAGCGGGGAGCCGCCAACCGGCCTGGAACTCGTGCGGCAGGGTGGGCAGCATTGGCTCTAGGTTCTGTATTCATGCTGGGGGTGGCGGCGGGGTTTTGGTTCTTCCCCGAAGGGATCGTGGCGCTGTTCTTGGATATTAGAGATGCGGCCAATCAGCCGGTGGTGGAGTACACCTGCCGGTTATTGGGGGTGGCAGCGGTCTTTCAATGGGTGGATGGGGGCCAGGTGATTGCGGCGGGAGCGTTGCGGGGATTAAAAGATACGCGGATCCCATTTTTGATCGGGATCCTCGCCTATTGGGGGGTGGGCTTGCCGAGCGGCTACTGGCTGGGGTTTGGGCTGGGGATGGGCGGGTTTGGCCTCTGGTGGGGCTTGGCACTGGGGCTGACGGTGGCTGCTGTTATCTTGACCGTGAGATTTGCCCAATTAACGCGCTGAACGCCAGGTGACACAGAGCATACAGCCTTTTCCGACTGCACACAGGCCCTTGAGCTAGGTCAAAAACCCTATGGAGCAAGGGATTGACCTGAATCTGCCATATCAGATGAAGATCTAGGTGGTGGCTATTTTCCGCAAATCCAGCCGGGGCAAACCCTAAAACTTTGGGGATCCTGGAAGGAGCATCCGCAGTATGGATCCCAACTCAGCGCCGACCGTTTTCAGGAAACCCAACCGGCAACCTTGACTGGTATTGAAAAATATCTCGGTTCAGGGCTGATCAAAGGGGTGGGGCCCGCCACAGCCAAGCGGATTGTGCAGCACTTTGGCCTAGAAACCTTACAGGTGATCGAACAGGAAACTAGCCGTTTGCGGGAAGTGCCAGGGGTGGGATCCTACCGGGTGCAACGCATCGAGCAAGCTTGGCAGGAACAAAAATCTATTTAAAGAGGTGATGCTGTTTTTGCAGTCCCATCGGGTGAGTACCCCCCATGCCGTCAAAATCTTCAAAATCTACGGGGATACCGCCATCGCCACGGTAAACACAACCCTTATCAACTGTCCCAGGATATTTGGGGCATTGGCTGCAAAACCACCGACCAGATCGCCCAAAACCTAGGGATCCCTGCCGACAGCGATGCGAGGCTCCAAGCCGGCCTTAGCTAGGCTCTGCTCACCGCCACCGAAGAAGGCCATTGCTATTTGCCGATTGATACCTTAATGGCTCAAGCCGCCGCCCTGTTGGGATTAACCGACCAAGCCGGGATCCTGGAACGCCTGCGGGAAAACGCCCGCCAGTTGGTACAGCAAGATCAGATCAAAGCAGAGAAACTGCCCAATGGCCTGGCAGCCTGCTATCACCCACCCCTCTCTAGCCCTGGCCTATGCCATCACCATTCACCGCGCTCAAGGCTCCGAATATCCCGTCGTCATTCTGCCCATTCACATCCAGCATTTTCCAATGTTGAGCCGCAACCTGCTCTATACCGGCCTTACCCGTGCCAAGCAACAGGCCTGGCTGGTGGGCACCTCAACAGCCATTGCCATGCGGCAAGTGAATGCCCAACGACGTTATACCCATTTGGCGCAACGGTTGCACCCCACCCCTGCCAATTTACTGCCGTAACAAGAGCAAAATCACCCCCGCAATCACGCTGATGGTGGCCCCCGCAATCAGGGTATTGGCACGGTTGGCAGAGTCTTCGGCAAATTTGAAAAATCGCTCATCCCAGCGCTGCACCTCCTGCCGCAGCCGTTCGTCGTTCTGAGTCATGCGCTCATCCAGTTGACCGACCCGCTCATCCAGTTGACCCACACGATGATCCAACTGGCTCACTCGCTCATCCAAGCGGGCAATGTCTCGCGCCACATCTGCCCGAATCAGGCGCACTTCGTTCAAAACATCCAAAAGGGTGGGTTCTGCGGGGTTGCTCATCGGCGTCCGTCAGCTCAGGTTTGGCTTGCCTCTATTCTCTCCTGTCTCCCACTGACAGGGATCCACAGGTGCAAACCCATTTAACTCAAACATCACGCACCTGAACAACACAGGCCCAAAAGAGTCTGCTAGGCTGACTTAAGCTTTAGCTCAGATTTCAAATTCTTTCTCTGGTCATGACCGACACCATTCGCCTATCCTCCCCGGCTGCCCCCACAGCAGCCCAGCAGGGATCCCCGCCTCCGGCTCGCAAACCCCACCCCCTCTTGCGGCTGCTCAGCTACGGACGGGCCTACCACCGGCAAATGGGGCTGGCCACCCTCTGCTCGGTCTTGAACCAATTCTTTGACTTGGCTCCCCCCTTTATCATTGGTGCGGCCATCGACATCGTGGCCCAACGGGAAAGTCGCCTGATCAACTGGTTCACAATCGGGGATTTGGGGGACTTGCGCACCCAGTTTTTGATCTTGACCGGTCTTAGCTTTTTGATCTGGTGGTTGGAGTCAGCCTTCGAGTATGCCTATGCGCGGCTGTGGCGGAACCTGGCCCAAAACATCGAACATGATTTGCGCCTAGATGCTTATCGCCACGTCCAGGAGCTAGAGACCGCCTACTTTGAGGAGCGCAGCACGGGCGGCCTGATGGCCATTCTGAATGATGACATTAACCAACTGGAGCGTTTTTTGGATATGGGCGCCAATGAGCTGATCCACGTCGCCGCCACCATTGTCATCATCTCCATCGCCTTTGTGCTACTAGCTCCCGGCATTGCTTGGACGGCCGTCTTGCCCATGCCTTTCGTAATTTGGGGATCCCTGATCTTTCAGCGGTATTTGGCGCCCCGCTATGCGGAGGTGCGGAGCAAGGTGAGCCTCCTCAGTGGCCGCTTGGCCAACAACCTGGGGGGTATGACCACCATCAAGAGCTTTGTAACAGAAGACTACGAAATTGAGCGCCTACGGGCTGATAGCGAAGCCTACCGCCAAAGTAATTTTCGGGCCATCGCCCTCAGTGCTGCCTTTATTCCCCTGATTCGCAATGTAATCTTGCTGGGCTTTGCGGCGACCTTGCTGTTTGGCGGCTTCCAAACCGCTGATGGCCTGATGTCAGTGGGGGTCTACAGCATGATGGTGTTTTTGATCCAACGACTGCTCTGGCCCCTCACCCGCCTGGGAGAAACCATGGATCAATATCAACGGGCCATGGCCTCTACGAATCGTGTCCTGGATTTGTTGGATACCCCGATCCAGATCCAATCGGGCACCACTCCTCTCGTTAAGGAAAAGGTGCAAGGGGAGATCGTGTTACAGGATGTCACCTTTGCCTATCACGACCGCCGACCCATTCTCGAGCGATTACAGTTACGAATCCCGGCAGGACAAACCATCGCCATTGTCGGAGCCACCGGTTCTGGGAAGAGCACGCTGGTGAAGCTGCTGTTGCGCCTTTACGAAATTCGTTCCGGTGTGATTACTCTGGATGGCATCGATATTCGCCAACTGCAACTGCGGGATCTGCGACGAGCCATGGGTTGGGTTAGTCAAGATGTGTTTTTGTTTCACGGTACTGTGGCGGAAAATATTGCCTACGGTAGCCCTGAGGCTACACCTGAGGAGATTGTGCGAGCCGCCCAACTGGCAGAAGCCCACGAGTTTATTGAGTCCTTGCCCAGAGGGTATGACACGATCGTGGGAGAACGGGGACAAAAGCTCTCAGGAGGTCAACGGCAACGCCTGGCCATTGCCCGTGCCATTCTCAAGAACCCGCCCATTTTAATCTTGGATGAGGCCACCAGCGCTGTGGACAACGAAACGGAAGCGGCCATTCAACGCTCGCTAGAGAAGATCACCCGCAACCGCACCACCATTGCCATCGCCCATCGCCTCTCCACGATTCGAGATGCGGATCAAATCTATGTGATGGAGCAGGGACGGATTGCTGAATATGGGGATCACGATACATTGCTGGCGAAAAATGGCCTCTATGCAGCCCTCTGGCGGGTACAAACCGGCATTCGCTCCTGATTCCCGCTTGTGTTCCTTGGGTGTTGTCCCCCTTGAAGTCCATCAACGTTCTCTGACAGCGGATCCCGTACCTCTAGTTAAGATCGATACAGGATAGGGGGAGGCAACATGATATACGAACAGGAAGAGGAGTTAGAACGCATTCACCGGACGCACCTATGGAACCGCCTCAAAAAACGGGTGGCACACGCCCAGTCGGATCCGACGCTGCTGGCTTTGCTGGCACGAGAGGCTCTTGAGCTGGGCTTTGCTTTGCCTGCTTCCTCCTGCCAATCGATGTTGGATCCCCGTGCTGAGCCACCCCATGGGGATCCTCACCATGCCCAGTGAAGCTTGCCCCTCTATGCCAAAATGGGGGACAAAGGCCAGCAAAAAACCTAAAACGGTCGAATACCCGAAAGAATTCCTCCCTCAGGGTTCCTAGAGCGGTTAGTCTAGGCCATGATTCTGAATAGTCCATGCTATTGAGATCAAAGCTGAGATCAGAGCTTGTTAATGAACACTGCCGAAGCCCTTGAAATGCTCAATCTTCCTGCGGGTGCGAGCGAACGGGAGATCCGAGGGCGACTATTTCAGGAATATCAAACCCTCAGCACCGCCCTGACAGAATTGGAAGATGAGCGGCAACGGCTCCTGTTTGAGGTGCAACTGGCGCGGCTGAATGAGGCTCGGGATGTGCTGCTCAGGGCGGCCCAACCTCGGGGATCCCAGCCGGAGAACGTATTGTCATTGGTCAGCCCCGAAGACCTACCCGCGCAGGTGATCGTGCTGCTTTACCAGACAAACGGACAGGAAGGGATCTGTACGCGCCAAGTCGGGGGACAGGATATCGTCCTTGCCTTTGAAAGTTCATTTGGGGCACGAAAATATGCCCAGAGATTGGCCCAGCAGGGATTGTCTAAGCCTGTGCCAGAGCGCTTTGATACAGAGGAGATCGTCGATTTTTGTCGCGGGGGAGGATATGGCTTAATGGTCGTTCCGGCCAATGAAGCGCTAGAGCCCCTAGAGGAAAGCACAGAATCTGCTCAAGATTGGCAAGGTAGGCCCTGATGCGACTCAACCCACATCCACTTGTGTTCACTGGTGCGCTCAATGATTGGGGCTGAACAGATCTCCGTGAACGAGTTTCGCCAGCTCATGGCTGCCGATCTGGAGGCCTGCTGTGAGGCATTTGATCTGCGGGTAGAGTACCTGCGTTTGAAACAACAACGGCTACGGTTTTGGGGTGCGGCGGTCTTTTGTCTGTTGGCAATCGCTCTGACGGTGTTCTTGGTGATTCGGGATCCCGCCCTTTGGATACTTTACATTGGGGCTACCGGGATCCTATTGATTGTCTTGCTGGTGATCCTGCGGGCCAATCTGCGGTTGGAGCGAGATCTGCATCGCATTCGTCAGCGCTGGCAGGAGGCCAATCTGCTCAATAGCGATCCCGAGATGATGAAGTTTGCCACCGACTTGGCCCGCAAGGTGAAAGACTACAACCATTGGGTGGAGGAGCTGCAGCAGTCTATGCAGGGGGGACAGTATTGGCGAGATTTTCGACAACTCAACGCTGGGGAGCAAAAGTATATTCAAACAGTGTTTCTACAAGTGCGGGCTCAGCTGGTGATTGCTTTGCAACTATGCAGACGGTTGATCGAGAACCCTCGTGCTCCGATAGAGCACCACTTCAAGCAATTGGTCTCACGGGATCAACAGTTGCTGAGTCAATTTACCGCCAAAAATATGACGGCCAACCGCTACGTCATCATGGTGCGGGAACTCTCCAACTTAGAAGCAGACCTGCAAACCCAGCTTCAGGCTTTAGGATCCCGGTGATACCCTGTTAGGGATGTTCAGTTGTAGGTTCATGGGACATAGGGGAATGGGAAGACTGTGGCTCCTGCTGCTCTTCGGAGGACTGGGACTAATGGGATGCGGGGATCCGAACGTGCCCTTAACCCAACCACCCCAGGATGCCTTCCGAGTCAGCACCCCCCGTCCACCGCGTACTGACCTTTACCCGACTCCCACGCCACCGCCTACCCCAACCCCAACACCCGCCCCCACTTTGCTGGAGTTGAGTGCCCGTTGGCTACAAATCCCTTGGCCCCCTCAACGGCAGGAAACTAGCCTTGTCGGTCTCAGCGCCCGTTTTCTACAAATCTCCTTGCCAGAGCGACCCCGCTCCTCTGAGAGTCAACGACCTCAGCCCTCCCCCAGTGGCACCACCGAAGAGGAGAAAGAAAGCTAAACCAAGCCGACCTAGGCTACCACAGTTACAGACTCGGTTTCTCGCACACGCAGTTTTTCACAGGGGATTGTATCCGCCAGAATGGAACTGGCCATCATGCCCGTATGTATTTCTAGCTTGGCTTCGGGCACCGCCTCAAACATCAATCGCTGGCCTGGAAAAACCACTCGTTCAAAATACCAATTTTCAATATTGGTGATGCGAGCCACTTGAATCGAGCTGGTCGCATTGATGTAGCTACAGGTTAATCGCTCTAACCGTTTTTTATCAGGGATCGCATCCAGTGTTTGCATAATCGGGTCACCAGCCCACTTTGCTCAGCCTATCATCTACCCTAACACCGGCTGGGGATCACTGTGGTAGTCTGCGATACGACGATCCCGATTGACAAAAATAAATTCCAAAAAATCTGATTTTGTATTCTAACTTACCATTCCATCGTTTTCGATAATTTCCCTGCTTAGAGAGCCAGAATTAGGTTGGGATCCGATGGTCAACTGCCCCAATTTGTTGCTGTAGAAATTCTTGGTAAACCGTAAGCAAAATCACACTTTTTTGCATCCTTTCGCATCCCTTTTAGATGTAAGGTTCAAGGGTCGCCGAGGCCCGTTCCCGATGGAGGTCTTTCCTCTGAGGGGGTGGAACCGGGATCCCAGTTCAGACCCTCCACCCGCAGCTCCAAAGCCCCCGACTGACGCACGGGATTGTACTGTAGGCTGAAGCCATAAGTGCGCCGGTCATAGCCTAAGCGATAGGTAGTATCGACCTGCTGGCCGGATTGCAAATCAACGGTGGTTTCCGCCCCCACCCGCACCGGCCCGTACAGTTGTTGCAAAAAGCCCAGGATCAATTGCTCTCGTGTGGTGATGCGATCGAACAGAAAAGGTGAGGCCCCTGCCAAAAAACCATTGGAGTAGGTCACGCTCAAGTTGGTGTAGTCGAACGTATCGGCCACAAAAGCCCCGATCACTGCATCAATACCGACACTGCCGGCGGTATAGCTCTGGGCGCGGCCATTGGAGTAAAGGGACTGGCTGCTGCTGACGCCAGTATTGAGCCATACCCCTTGCTCAATCGGTAAAGCAGAAAAGCGGGGGGGCGGATGATCCCCTTCGGTCGAGGGGGGACTCCATAGGGCAAAGGAGCGATTCAGGGTGGCTCCTAGTTGCAGTCGGGCCAGCTGGATGCGTTCGGTGGCATTTTGCAGAGCCAAGTCAGGATCCGTATCGATTTCATCAGGCTGTCCTAGGGCATCAATGTAGTCGGTGGCCAAGCGGTAGCTGAGATCCAACCCCGTACTGCCCAAGCGAATCGTCGGTGAGCTGTAGCTGGCTCCAAGGCGATTTTCCACAATCTGAAAGCCCAACCGCCCACTGAAGAAGCGTTCCCGGTAGGCGTAGGTATACGTGACTTGGCCCCCATCGCCAGTGGTAACCCGGTGCTCCACCTGTGCCCGCAGCCGTCTGGCAAACTCTTCGAAGACGATCCCCCGCAACTCCACAAACAGGGAGGTTTGCGCCCTCTGCTCCGGTTGTAGCCAGCGAAAATCGGTGCGCAGCCCGATCCCATCCAACACCCCCTGATCACTCCCCCAGAGGCGTTGCGGATAAAGCTGGGGGGAAAGCACCAAGCTGAGATTGGGATCCCGCAGCAGCTCAAAATTGGGTTGCAGGATCAGACCGCGCCGCAACTCTTCTCGGTCGAAGTCATCGTAGAAGATGCTGACCGGAGGTTGACGGTTGAATTGATCGAAGCGCAGCCGAATCGGCAGGGGCAGGAAAAAGGCCTGGTCGAAGACCAACTGGCCAGACTCAGCAATCAGCAGGCTGGAACCATCCGCTTGCAGGTTGGAGGTGACCCGTGGACTGCGGATCTCCAGCTCGGGCGGATCCAGAGGATCGTTGGTCAGCCGAACGTTATCCCCTTCCCAATTGTTGGCATCAAAACGAATCTGATCGGCCCGAAACCGTACCAACCGCTCCGGGCCAAGAGCGGCTGCTCCCTGCCGTTGGGAGCTGGATGCACCCAGAGTGCGAATATCCACCTGTCCGAAGGCCTCTGACAGGGATCCCTGCTCTTGCTCAAAGTCATATTCCAGCCGGGATCCCTGAATGCGCTGCTGATCCAGCTCAATCGAGACATTGCCCTCCGCCACCGCTCGCCGTTGCCGCAGCTCGATCCGCATCCGATCCGCCCGCAGAATGGAACGGCCCAAGCGCATCTCCACATTGCCTTCTGCCTCAAAAATCTCGGCCCGTTGGTCAAAGGTTTGGCGGTCAGAGCGCAGTTGCAAGGTGCGCGCGGAAAGGGCACTCAGAGTGGCGGAGTCAAGGGATCCCGGAGAAGGCACAACCGAATTGGGTATTTGGGAGATCTCTGGAGGCACAACGGCTTCATCGGCGGCTGCCCATAACCCCAGCGACAGCGACCACAAACCAAGCGATAACAACAGAACGCCTTTCATACCCACACAGCACCCACACCCCAGCACCCTTTTGGTCTTGGCCCGCCGTTGCTTAAACCTGATTGAGCACCCGGTTGAGCTTGCCACTTTGGTAACCTTCCAGATCCAGGCTGACGTAGAGATAACCCGCTGCTTGAAAGGCTTTTACCAGTGCCTCTAAGTCTGTTTTCAGGATAAATTCCTGGATGTGCTGGGGGGGCAATTCAATACGGGCGGTATCTTTTTCGGAGCGTACCCGCACCTGTCGCCAACCCAAACTCCGCAAATAGCGTTCAGCTGCTCCCACCCGACGCAATTTCTCAGCCGTAATCCCCTCTCCATAGGGAAACCGGGAACTAAGACAGGGCTGAGCTGGTTTGTCCCACCAGGGCAAACCCAGATGGCGAGATAACTGCCGTACCTCTAGCTTGCTGATCCCCACCTCCGCCAAGGGAGAGCGTACCCCCCGCTCCAAAGCTGCCTGTACCCCCGGTCGATAATCCGACAGATCATCGGCATTGAGGCCATCCACCACGTAGCCATACCCCCGACTCTGGGCCAATGGGCGCAGCGTATCGTGCAGTTCGCTCTTGCAGAAATAGCAGCGGTTGATGGGGTTGGCGGCGTAGTTGGGATCCTCCAACTCGTGGGTTTGCACAATCTCATGACGGATCCCCATTTGTTGAGCTTGCTCGATGGCCTCCTCCAAATCCTCCGGCAGCAGCGAAGGAGAGGCCGCCGTCACCGCTAAAGCCCGCTCTCCCAGCTGATCCCAAGCCAACTTGGCCACCAACGTACTATCAATTCCTCCGGAATAGGCCACCAACACCTGCTCCATCTCGGCGAAGATCTGGGTAGCCTGCTCAAGCTTTTTCCCCAAAGCGGGATCCAACGAATCCAAAGAGGGGGCGAATGGGGCTTGGGGACTGTTCATTGGGGCCAAGGATTCCTTAAGTCTTAAAGTCTTGGGGACTAGGAGGGTGGTTAAGCTCGTTGATCGCGATCCAGATGGGGCGTGCAGCCTACCCCATCTCTCTCCTATTGTTTCCTAGAGTTCCCTGACTTTCCAACGGTTCCCCCCAGCTTTGGATGCGGGATCCCTCATCTCCAGGCGAGGTTGGCCAATTTGGATCCCGGAACATAGCCAATCGGGCAACCTACCCATAGGCCTCTGATCCGCTGGCGCAATAGGCTGGAACCAGTAAGAATGGGATAACGTCTTGCTTCGGCCCTGTCGCTTTTCAGCTTATATTGACTTTCCCTGGTCTTGGCACCCTATGGCCCTTCAACTTGAACCCGCAAGTCTTCCGGAAGTCGCCGTCTATCAGCCCTACTACGCGGTTGCGCGCCGACAATACTTGGCTCTCGCCGTCGGTCTGTATAAAAAAGCTAGCCTAGAAGGACAGCGAGCTGTTGAGGGAGAGGAGCCAATCCAGTTCTTGGCCAGTTGGCGCATGTCCCCATTGCCTTCTGACCTGACGGTGGTTCAAGTGATTTTTGCCCAGGATGCTGATCTGACCTACCAGCTCTCGATTGCCAACTACGAGTTTGTGGATCACCTAATCGATGTGGTCGCCCTGGTGCAGCGGGGACAGCCCCCAGACTTTACCACTGCCTTTTATAAAAAACTGATGCGACATGAAGAGTGAGCCAGGTTGCCCAAGCGGGGTTACCCTCTACGACACCACCCTGCGGGATGGGGCACAGCGGGAGGGACTATCGCTATCGGTGCAGGATAAATTGCAGATCGCCAAGCTGCTGGATCGGCTCGGGATCCCCTTCATTGAAGGGGGATGGCCGGGAGCAAATCCTAAGGATGTGCAGTTTTTCTGGCAACTGCGGGAAGAACCCCTGACGCAGGCGGAGTTGGTGGCCTTTTGCGCCACCCGCAAGCCCGGCCGCAGAGCCGCCGAAGATCCGATACTGCAAGCCATTTTGGCGGCGGGCACCCGCTATGTGACGGTATTTGGCAAATCCTGGGATCTACACGTCACACAGGGGTTGGGCACTAGCCTGGAAGAAAATCTGGCCATGATCCGAGATACCATCACCTATCTGGGATCCCAGCAGCGGCGGGTGATCTACGATGCCGAACACTGGTTCGATGCCTACCGCCACAACCCCGACTACGCTCTGCAAACCCTGGTGGCCGCTGCCGAGGCCGGAGCGGAGTGGCTGGTTCTTTGTGATACCAATGGCGGATCCTTACCCCATGAGATCGCCCAGAGCACGGCAGCAGTTTTGGCGGAATCCCACCACCTACGGCATCTGCCCTTAGGCATTCACACCCACAACGATTCCGGCACTGCTGTCGCCAATGCCCTTGCCTCGGTGCAGGCGGGCTCCCGCATGGTGCAGGGGACGATCAACGGCTACGGCGAACGCTGCGGCAATGCCGACCTGTGTAGCCTAATCCCCAACTTGCAACTGAAGCTGGGCTACCCCTGCCTACCGGAAGAGAAGCTGCAATACCTGACGGAGATCTCCCGTTCCATCAGCGAGGTGGTCAACTTGGCCCCCGATGATCATGCTCCATTTGTGGGTCTCTCGGCCTTTGCCCACAAGGGCGGGATCCACGTCAGTGCCGTCCAGAAGAACCCCCTCACCTACGAGCACATTGCGCCAGAACGGGTGGGCAACCGCCGCCGGGTGGTGGTTTCCGAGCAAGCGGGCCTGAGCAACATCCTCAGTAAAATGGCTGGATTTGGGATCCCACTGGATAAATCGGATCCGCAAGCACGCTCGATTTTGGAACGGCTGAAAACCCTAGAGCTAGAGGGCTATCAGTTTGAAGCTGCCGAGGCCAGCTTTGAACTGCTGGTACGGGGGCTATTGGGGCAGCGTTCCCATCCTTTTGAGGTGCTTAGTTTTAACATCAGCACCACCACCCGGTCGGGGTGGAGCAGCAAAGATTGGGATCCCACCGGGGAAGAAGCAGATGTGCAATCCTTGGCGGCGGTGAAAATTGCCGTGCAGGGGCAGACACGGGTCAGCGCGGCGGAAGGCAACGGGCCTGTAGCGGCTCTAGATGGGGCCTTGCGCAAAGCTTTGCAGGAGTTTTATCCCCAGATTGAACAGATTCACCTATCGGATTACAAAGTACGGATCTTGGATGGACGGGCGGGCACTTCGGCCAAAACCCGGGTGCTGGTGGAGTTTAGCGACGGTCACCACCGCTGGACGACGGTAGGGGTTTCCACCAATATCATCGAGGCTTCCTGTCGAGCCTTGGTGGAGGGACTGGAGTATAGCCTGCTGCCCCCGAGCTCCCCCTTGCCAACCTCTGCCGATTATCGTTCCTCGGCGACTGCAGCGAGGGTTTCCTGAGGATCCCCAGGCTTAGTTAACCCTCAACTTTCCCGAACGACTGGGCTGTCGACTGCAGAATGGGATGCCATTCTAGACATAGGTCGGGCTGGTCTTGTGGTGCGAGGCAAGCGATGGCTAGCATAGACTTCTCCTTTTGGTTGGATCCCCCAAGCCCTATGTCGATATCTGATTTTGCGCAACTCCTACCCCATCTCAGTCAAAATCCTATGGGGATTGTCGTGCCGACGGTGATTGAGCAGTCTTCCCGTGGCGAAAAGGCCTTTGACATCTACTCTCGGCTTTTGCGGGATCGGATTGTCTTTCTGGGTCGGGCGATTGATGATAGTGCCGCTAACTTGGCGATCGCCCAGATGCTGTTTTTGGAAGCGGAGGATCCCACCCGCGATATTTATCTTTACATCAACAGCCCCGGTGGCTCCGTCTATTCCGGCATGGGCATATACGACACGATGGAATACATTCAGCCGGATGTGTGCACCATCTGCATGGGGGTAGCAGCCAGTATGGCAGCCTTTTTGCTCTGTGCTGGGGCTCCTGGCAAACGTATGGCCCTACCCAATGCCCGCATCATGACCCACCAAAGTTCTGGACGGGCGGCAGGCCAAGCGACGGATATTGAAATTCAAGCCAAAGAGCTGTTGTTTATTGATGAACAGATCAACAAAATCATGGCGGAGCGCACCGGCCAACCTTACGAGAAGATCAAAGCCGACAATGACCGCGACTTTTACATGAGCGCTGCTGAAGCCAAAGCTTATGGCCTAGTGGATAAGGTACTGGAGCGGCAGTTTTTGCCCACCGATAAGCGAACCCAAGCGGTTGACTCGTAAGCTGGTTGGACGATGGCCTCATGAGGATCATTGGCCTCACCGGGGGAATGGGCACAGGCAAGTCCACCGTTGCCCAAATCTTGCAACAGCACGGGATCCCAGTGGCGGATGCGGATCAGTTGGCCCGACAAGCCCTTGTGCCAGGGTCCCCAGTTCGAGCAAGGGTATTGCATCGCTTTGGAGCTAGCATTCAAACCCAGGAGGGCGAGCTGGATCGTGTTCGGCTGGGGCAAATTGTGTTTGCAGATCCCAGCGAAAGGGTGTGGTTGGAAGAGCAGATTCACCCGTTTGTGAAAACGGAATTGCATCATTTTCTAGAGGCTCAGCAGGGATCCCCTACCGTTTGCTTGATGATTCCTCTTTTGTTTGAGGCAGGCATGGAAGACTGGGTGAGCGAAATTTGGGTGGTTACCTGTACCCCCGAACAACAACGACAACGCCTCTCGCACCGGGATCCCCTGATCGTCGATCAAATGGAGGCACGCATTGCCAGCCAGTGGCCCTTGACTGAAAAAATACAACGGGCTCATGTCGTGCTGGATAATTCCGGATCCCTATCTGATCTGCAAAGACAGGTGCAGCAAGCTCTGACGATTGCCCCGCCCCACTGGGTCGGATAGAGTGACGGATAAGGGATCCCCTCCCTTTTGCGCTATCTGTGGGTGGGTTGAGAAAATGATTATGCAAACTGAGCGGATACAGGCTAGATCCGAATCCGTGGATCAGAACCTTGAGGTTCTTGTCCAGAAAATAGCCGCCGAAGTTCTCAGGCAGCTGGATCCCTACCTACAGGAACAGTTGAGGATACGCGAACCCCAATCAATCCAGCCAGATCCGAAAATGGTCGAGCAAGCCCAAGCGCTAGCCACAGAACGGGAACGCAACCGCATTTTGCAAGGCCAACTCGACCTGATGCAACTGCGGCAAGAGAAACAACACCAGCAAATTCGCAGCTATGAGGCGGAGATCGAGCAGCTTTACCAAGAGAAACAGGTGTTGGAGCAAATGATGCAGGAGTTGCCGGAGATGTATCGCCGTCAGGTTCAGGCCCGCATTCAACCGATTCGTGAGCGCATTGCCGCCATTCAAGCGGAAAACCGTCAACTACGGGTGGATCTCTATCACCTCAGCTACCATCTACACCACATGGATCAAATGGATTCCCCCGGATGGAAAGTGAAACTCCCCCAATTTGCTGCACCACGCCGCCGGGATCCCTTGGCTTTGCCTGCTGTACAGACCCATGGCACAGAGGCAACGGTGGAGTTGCAGCCTCATTCCTGAGTTTGGGTTGGGCCACAATTGGCACAATTGGATAGACCGGCTCACCATCATGGGATGGAGTTCTTGAATGGCTGGGAGCAACGCCTACGAACCCCTCCATCTAAAATATCGCCCGCAGCGCTTTGCAGATGTGGTCGGCCAGGCGGCGGTGGTACAAACCCTGGCCAATGCCATCCGCTTGGGTCGCATTGCTCCCGCCTATCTGTTTTGTGGGCCGCGCGGTACAGGCAAAACCTCCAGTGCTCGCATTTTGGCTAAGTCTTTGAATTGTGAACGGGGGCCAACAGCGGATCCCTGTCAGGTCTGTAGTCAGTGCCGCGCCATCACGGGTGGATCTTCTCTGGATGTGATTGAGATCGACGCCGCGAGCAATACCGGTGTAGACAACATCCGCGAGTTGATCGAACGGGCGCAGTTTGCCCCGGTGAACAGCCGCTACAAGGTCTATGTCATTGATGAATGCCACATGCTCAGCAATGCGGCCTTTAATGCTTTGCTGAAAACGCTTGAAGAGCCACCCGCCCATGTGGTGTTCGTATTGGCGACCACCGATCCTCAGCGGGTGCTGCCCACCGTCATTTCTCGATGTCAGCGCTTCGATTATCGGCGTATTCCCCTCAGCGATATGGTGGCGCATCTGGGAGAAATTGCCGCCAAAGAAGGGATCCTGATCACCCCTACAGCTCTGCAACTGGTGGCCCAACTGTCTCAAGGGGGGCTGCGGGATGCGGAAAGTTTATTGGATCAACTCAGCCTATTGGAAGGAACCATCACACCGGAGGCGGTTTGGGATTTGGTAGGGGCGATCCCCGAACGCCACCTGCTGGATTTGATCGATGCGCTAGCAGCTCAGGATGCTCAAGGGGTGCTGACTCAAGCTCGGCAACTGTTGGAACATGGCAAAGAGCCTCTGGTTTTGGTGCAAAACTTGGTGGCCTTTTATCGGGATCTGCTGCTGATCAAAACCGCACCGCAACAGCGAGAATTGGTCACCCTGACAGATCCCACCTGGGAAGCTTTGCGACAGCGTGCCCCCAACTACTCGGTGGAGATGCTCCTGTCGGCCCAGAGCCATCTGCGCCAGTGTGAGCCGCAAATTCGCCAGAGTGGACAACCGCGTCTATGGCTGGAAATTGCCCTGATGGATCTGTTGTGCCTGCGGCAGGGTCACCTGAGCATGAGGGGCGGAGAAGCGGCTTCTGTTAGTCTGCCGATCTCTAAATCCGAAGCTGTCCCCGCCTCGATTGCAACTCCACCAATTGTCAAAGAGTCGGTATCCGCACCACCTGTTGTTACACCCCCTCTTCCAGAGCCACCCCCTCCAAAAGGGGATCCGACAGCACCCCCTGAACCAAGACCACTGGAAAGCCCGGTGAATCTGCTGCGGCCCCGTTGGGATGAGTTTTTGAAGCGGCTCTCTCCCATTACCAAAGCCCTGCTGGGATCCGGCCATTTACACCAAGAGACTCCAGAAGAAATCACACTAGCCTTTCCCAGCAAAGGACTGGCAGAAAAAATCCGGGGCAAAGAATCGGAACTGCACTCCGTGTTGCAAAGCCTGTTACAGCGTTCTGTACGACTCCATTTGATCGTGCAACGGTCTAGCGAAGCCATCCACACCACATCCAGTCGTGATGCAGCCCCGGCATCTTCTACCCAGGGAGCCCCACCTGTCTCTAGCTCAGAACATCCAGAACGGGTGGATCATCCCCCATCTGAGCGTCCCTCACCCTCACAAAACTCGCCCCAGCCGGATCCCTTGCCCACCCCCCCTCGTGCCGCTCTAACCGAAATGGATGAGCTAGAAGAGGTGGCCCGCCGCTTTGCTGAACACTTCAACGGCAGCTTGGTGGATTTGGAGGGGGTGCTGCGATCCCCAAACCTTCAGCCCCTGGAAGCTGTGGAAGCAGAGGGATCCCCAACTGAGTTCACTGAAGAGGTAGCCGAACCGCCATTGGCTCCTGTTGTACCCCCCTTATCAAGGGTGCAAGTCCCTACAGCAGAAGAGGGGGAGGATCTCCCTTTTTGATATTTTGTTTTGGGTTTTTGAGATATGGCTTTTCCCGAGTTTATGGAGGAGCTGAGGTGGCCTAGAATCCTAATCGAATCCTGATCTGATCAGGAATTAGCCCATATGGACTTAGTCGATAAAGAAAGGACTCCGTCCCGCTACGCGAGGTACTAGAAAAAGCCGTAAAAAGAGACTATTCAGACTGAACTTCTCGTCGCTTCAACACCTGATCCCGAAGTTTGCCTTCGTAACCCTGATCGGAAGGTTGATAAAAATGGGATCCCTGTAAATTGTCCGGCAGGTATTGTTGAGGCACCCAGTGCTCTCGAAAAGCATGCGGGTAGCGGTACCCCGCCCCATGGCCTAAGCCTTTTTTGTCGCGGTTGCCATCTTTCAGGTGATGGGGCACTTCATCAGAATAGTTCTGTTCGGCCGCCCGCAGCGCTTCGAAAAAGCCCAATACACTATTGGATTTCGGGGCAGTGGCCAGGTAGAGAGCCGCATGAGCCAAGGCATAATGCCCCTCCGGCAAACCGACCCGATCAAACGTAGCCGCGCAGGCATTCACCACCACAATCGCCTGTGGATCGGCTAACCCTATATCTTCACTGGCCAAAATCCCCATACGACGGAACAAAAAGCGAGGATCTTCTCCCGCATGAATCATTCGCGCCAGCCAGTACAAAGCTGCATCAGGATCCGATCCGCGCACACTTTTGATGAAGGCGCTGATGCTATCAAAATGGGTATCTCCATCACGGTCGTATAATAAGGCCCGTTGTTGGATGGAATCTTCCGCTACCGCCAAAGTGATGTGAACCACGCCTTCGGAGTCAGGATCCGTGGTTTCTACCGCGAGCTCTAGGGCATTGAGCAAAGCACGGGCATCTCCATTGGCAACATTCACCCAATGCTCTAGGGCCGGAGATTCCACCCGTACTTTACGTGCGCCATAACCCCGTTCCGGATCCCGGAGAGCCTGTTGGGCAATGAGAGCCAGATCCTGGGGGGTGAGGGTTTTCAGTTGAAACAATCGGGAGCGACTCACCAAAGCAGCATTGACTTCAAAATAAGGATTCTCGGTAGTCGCTCCAATTAAAATGACCGTACCGTTTTCCACCCAAGGCAACAGAGCATCCTGCTGCGAGGTATTGAAGCGGTGCACCTCATCCACAAACAAAATGGTGCGCTGACCATACAACCGCAGTCGTTCTTGGGCTTCATCGATGGCAGCTCGAATGTCTTTGATCCCGGCCAAGACAGCGTTGATGGTGATGAAGTGAGCGCGAGTTTGGTTAGCGATGATCTGAGCTAGAGTCGTTTTTCCAGTTCCGGGCGGGCCAAAGAAAATCAGGGATGAAAGTTGATCCGCCTGGATGGCGCGTCGCAATAACCGCCCTTCTCCCAAAATAGCTTCCTGACCAACAAATTCATCCAGGGTACAGGGGCGCATACGCGCGGCTAGAGGGGCTTGCTTTTCCCGCTGCTGAGCAGCTTGATACTCGAACAAATCCATAATGTCTCTACAGCCTTTTCCAGCGATATATACTACAGCCGATGCAGACCAACCCTTTGTCCGACAAGAATCTCTTCTTAACTTTGTGTCGTCCATGAAGTCGGAAAAGGCTGTCACGCAAACTTAATGTGAAACCTTCATTTTTGAGGTTACAAAGGTAGTTGATATTTTCGATCTTGAAATGAATGCTCCTCAGTTTCTAATGACAAGATATCGAGGAGAGATTTGAGGGGCCTAGCCAAGGTTCTTGAGCGCTTTGGGCTGCAACTTGAGTGGCTAAATTCACTCAAGCAATTCCCGCAAATCGTTATCTTCCAATAGCTCATCCAGTAGGTGCTCGCTGGCTGCATCCCACTCCTCCTGGATGGAGTAGCCATCTACTTTTACACCGGAGAAGAAGGTTTCTTTGGGTTTGGCTTGAAATGGAGTGGGAGGGGGAAATTGAGTGGGAGGAGCTGTCCGGCGGAAGGGATTCAACCAGTTGCGGGTACGGCGCTCAGAATGGGGAGGGATGGCTGCTGGAGGCCGTTGCACTGAGGGGGCGTTGGCACGGACAGGTACGGAAGGGATCCGCCCCGAACGGGTGACATAGCGGGATAAATCCTCATCGGACGGGGTAGGAGGTTCTGTTGCCGAGGTGAGAGGTTCAGGCACAGCGGCGGGATCCCCTGGGGAGGGGTTGGGCTGAAAGTCTATCGGTGGAGTGACGGGAGGGATTGTATTGGGGGAGCGCCCTTCACCGGTACGCGGCAAGATCAAGTGATCGAGAAAAAAGGTGATGGTTTCTGGTTTAATCCACCCCCGAGCCACCAAGATCTCACCAAACAAAAGCCCAGAATAACTTTGATCCATCAGCGCCACCTGGATCTGTCCCTCACTCAAAAGACCTGCTTGTTTTAAAACTTGCCCGATCGGTTGATTTTCAGGCTCTTTGGGGGTTGGGCTGGGTTCACTGGTCTGATCAGCGCTCATGATTCAGGATTCCTCCGAAAATCGAGATACAACAACAACCTGTCTCTTACTCTATGTACAACATTGGTGTCGAGGGTGCCGGTTGCCAAATGAGCCAATTGTTGATATTTTGCACCTCAGGTTCAAATTGAAACGGCAAGTTTGTTGCTCCTTGTGAAATACAAACCTAGAGATGCTCTTCATCTTGAGGCAGTGAAACGTTGCGGCAGCAAAGTTTTGCCAAATTTTAACCCTGAGTGAGGAGTGGTTCTAATGATTTTCTCTGCGGGCAGGCCAGCCCTGTCTCACCGGCGACAGCCAGCCGGATGGTGGAAAATGTTGCTCCTGCTTGGATCCCCGCTGGCGACACTGGCACTGTGGGCAGGAGCAGCAGAGGCGGCAACGATTACGGTGAACAGCCTGGATCAAGGCTCTGTAGCCGGGCAGTGTACGCTGCGGGATGCCATCGAAGCGGCCAATACCAATGCCGCAGTGCAAGGCTGCACAGCAGGGGATTCTCTTCCTACTGTTGACACCATCGATTTCAGCGTCACAGGAATCATTACCCTGGTCACTGCCTTACCGACGATTACTGAAGATGTGGTGATTGACGGGCCAGGAGCAACCGACCTAGAGGTAAGTGGGAATAATTTAGTTCGGGTGTTTGATATTGGGAATAACCTCAGTGTAGAGATTGAGGGACTGACCATCAGCAATGGAAACACTGCTGGCGACGGTGGTGGCATCCGGGCAGGTAGCGGCACCACCCTGACGGTGAGCAACAGCACCCTGAGTGGCAATAGCGCAGGAACTCGGGGCGGCGGGATCCGTGCCGTTACCGCAACGGTGAGCAACAGCACCCTGAGTGGCAATAGCGCAAACTTTGGCGGCGGCGGGATCTTTGCCAGTACCACCGCAACGGTGAGCAACAGCACCCTGAGTGGCAATAGCGCAGGCAGTGATGGCGGCGGGATCTATGCCGTTAACACCGCAACGGTGAGCAACAGCACCCTGAGTGGCAATAGCGCAAACTTTGGCGGCGGCGGGATCCGTGCCGTTACCGCAACGGTGAGCAACAGCACCCTGAGTGGCAATAGCGCAAACTTTGGCGGCGGCGGGATCCGTGCCGTTACCGCAACGGTGAGCAACAGCACCCTGAGTGGCAATAGCGCAGGAACTCGGGGCGGCGGGATCTTTGCCAGTACCGCGACGGTGAGCAACAGCACCCTGAGTGGCAATAGCGCAAACTTCGATGGCGGCGGGATCCGTGCCGTTACCGCAGCAACGGTGAACAACAGTATTATCGCTGGCAACACGGGTTCTGCCGGCAATGAAGAATGTTCCGGCAGCATCAGCGGCAGCAAGAATGTCTTTGGCGTCAGTGGCAATGCTGGTGGTTGCCCCGTGGCAGGGAACATTGTGCCAACTGGGGCTATTTCCACGGTTCTGCAGACCACCCTAGCTGCCAATGGCACCACGATCTTTGCTGGGGTTCTGCCGGGAACACCGGTTCTGACCCTGGCCTTGGTAGCCAATAGCCCCGCCCTAGAGGCCGCAGACCCTGGTATCTGTGCAGCAGCCCCTATCAATAACCTCGACCAAAGAGGGGTGACTCGTCCCCAGCCGGCTAGCACCACCTGCGATATCGGGGCCTTTGAAAGTGCTCTGACAGAACCCGAGCCGACACCGACGCCCACAGCTACCCCGACCCCTGAACCAACTCCCACCCCGACACCCGAGCCCACACCCACGCCAATCCCGACACCGACGCCCACAGCTACCCCGACCCCTGAACCAACTCCCACCCCGACACCCACAGCTACCCCGACCCCTGAACCAACTCCCACCCCGACCCCAGAATCCCCCAACCGTCCCCCGGCGGGTCGTTTGGTTTGGGATCCTGCCCGGTTGATTGTGCAAGAAACCCGGCAAGAGGGGATCCCGACTTTGGAGGTGCAGGCCAACCAGTTGCGGGGGGTAGTCTTTGATTTTCGCAACTTGGGTGGGCCAATTCGGGTTCCGGTGCAAGTGTGTGTGCTGGTGCCGGAGGGACTGGCCTTCAGCTCACCGCAACTGCCGCTGCAGGCGAGTACCCAAGTGATAATCGCTGGGGTGGCCAGCCGAGATTTCACAACACAGTTCATCCCGGCTGGGCAACCCGTTCCTGCCGCTTGTCAGGGAACCAATCGCAACGGAGCGGTGGTGGTGACTCTGCCCGATGGGATCCCGGCGGGGGTGAGTGGGTCAATCGGTTTTCAAGTCGTGTTGGAGTGAAGTTAATAGTGAGGCTAATGATGAGTAAGCTCGCAATTGGGTTAGGATTAGGCCTGATTTTGGCTGGCTGTGGGTCGAGCAGTAGCAACGGTGTCAGTCTTCTGCCGCAGGAGCCCACTCAGCAGCCGAGTTTGCCTGCTTCCTTCACGGTTTTTTTGCAGGTAGGCAGCAGCTATAGCAATCCGCCTGTGGTAAGTCTGTCGGAGCCCGTACGGGTGGTGGTGCGCACCAATTAGGGGGAAAGGTGCACTGGAGGGGATCCCAACCGTTGAAAGGTCTGCCAAAGGGTTTCTGCTCGCTGGCCAACCTGACGCAAAATCCATCCTTGACAGACTGGATCCGGCGATTTCACCAACCAGTGTTCTGAATCAGAGGGCCAATCTGGTTCTGGCCAATCCCCCAGTAAATACAGGGATCCCCAGCAGGTATAGGATCCGAGTACGGATCCAGAAGCAATTTGCTCGTGGGGAAAGCGGAGATCCATCTGTTCTTGTAGCCACAGGATTTTGTCTTGTGGCGAGGCAAGGGAGGTGACCCAAACTTGTAGGTAATTGTGCAGCCGCTCAAATTGCCAGCATTCGCCCATGGCCAGTCGTCCTGCCGTCCAAATCTCGGCATAGGCCAAACGGGCACTTGGGGCTAAGTGAATCTGAACTTGCTGGCGAAAGTCGGCTCCAGCACCGGGGATGAGAGGGTGGGGGATCCAGATCAGCTCGCTTTCGGGAGCTAGGTCTATGCTCACCTGCTGCTCAATCAAGCCCGGGTGCAGACGTGTTGCCCCTTGGGTGCGAATTTCCAGGGCAGAGGCAGCCCCAATTTCAAGATGAATTTGGTGTTGATCCCCTCCTAGCAAGCCGCCGTTGGGGTTGCGTAAATAGTAAACTGGCGGATCCCCAGGGGATCCCCGCGGGCCAAGACCTAGCCCACCTAGCCATTGCAAAGGGGCCTGAGAATATTCCCAGACTCGGGTGTAGTCGCCCTGCCGAGTCGTTTTTAGGGTGGCGCTGCCGAAGTTCACAGCAGGCTAAAAGAAGGGGATCCAGCAGCGACGGAGCGAAACAACACTTCGCGCTCTAGCCAACTTATGATCTGCTCCAGTCCCTCCCCGGTACGCAAATTGGTGAATACAAACGGTTTATCTCCCCGCATCCGGCGTGCATCCCGTTCCATTACCCCCAAGTCTGCACCCACATAGGGAGCCAGATCAATTTTGTTAATCACCAGCAGATCCGAGCGGGTAATCCCCGGCCCCCCCTTGCGGGGGATTTTGTCTCCTTCGGCCACGTCAATGACGTAAATGCAGGCATCCACCAGCTCTGGGCTAAAGGTAGCCGCCAGATTGTCTCCCCCCGATTCCACCAGGATTAAATCCAGCCCGCAAAAGCGCCGCTCCAGTTCCTGAATGGCATCTAGGTTCAAAGAGGCATCCTCGCGAATGGCAGTATGGGGACAGCCGCCGGTCTCCACACCAATGATCCGCTCTGTTTCTAGAGCCTTGGCCCGCACCAAAAACTCGGCATCCTCGCGGGTATAAATATCGTTGGTGACCACCGCCAAAGATAAGCGATCCCGCAGCGCCAAACAGAGCTTTTCCACCAGGGCAGTTTTCCCGGATCCCACTGGGCCCCCAATGCCAACCCGCACCGGCTGTAAAGGCTGCACAATTTCACCCGACATCTGACACCTGAAGCTCTTTCAGGGCATTCTAGAACCAGATGGTCGCAAGGGATCCCCACTATGGTCAGGCTTTTGGTGGTAACTGCAGTGGTATTGGTCGGTTTTGTGGTGGTGAATCGCCTTTATCGCAACCCCTTTAGTTCCGAACCAAGGCCAGAGCAAATCAGCCCGGAAGCCGCTCAACAAGGGATCCCGCAGGGTGCGCCGATGGAGATCTATCAATCTCGTGAACAGCTACAGCAAAACCTGAACCAGAGCGTCAGTGGCACCCAGCAGCAGGTGGAAGCCATTGAGCAATCCCTCGGCAATCCTTGACCCATAGCCTTTATCTGAGTTTCGGGCCAGTGTGGCAGCTTTCGTAATGAAGTCCAGAAGATCCTGTTCAACTGGGCTTGGGTGGATCCCCCAAACGCGCTAAAGTCAAGGATGCCTGAATCGATTGTGTTGATTGCTCATGCGGATCCCTCCTGTCACCCCAGCAGATGCTGATAAGCAGCTCCAAAAAGTTTACGAAAGCCTAGAAAAAGTCTATGGCACAGCCCTCAACCCCCTGCAGGTGATGGCCCACAAGCCGCAACTGATGCGGGCGGTAATGACCCTATATGGGGCGCTCCATGCAGAAAACCCAAACCTACCAGAAGAGCTCAAAGAGCTGGTCAGTATTCGCATCTCTCAAATCAATGGCTGTCGGCACTACTGCCTGCCCTACCACACGCTACAGGCACAAAAATACGGCGCTACCCCTGCCAAAATTGCGGCGGTTGCCCAGTCCCGCACTAGCACTCTCTACACTGAGGCAGAAAAACTGGCGATCGAGTACGCCGAACGGATGACGGTGCCCAGCATGGTGGTAACCGACAGCTTCTTTGCCCAATTAAAAGCTATTTGGTCAGAGGCGGATCTAGTGGAGTTGTCGGCGCTGATCGGGTTTATGAACTTTTGGACCAAGGTGATCGCTGCCTTGGATGTGCCTTTGGATCCGATTTTTGCCGAGCAGTTGCATAGTTCTTAGTAAGTCTTAGTACGCAGCAGGGATCCCCTTGTTGAGTCTCCTAGGCCCAGTCATCTCGTTTGCTAAAGCTGCGGTCATACACCTGTCCCCGCTCATGAATTTTGCGAGTTTGAGCAAACAGGTCTTCTTCGCTCATGCCCCACTGCTGCAGGATCTCATCTAGATCCCGTTGCAGATCCCGTGCCCCCGGAAAGCCTTGGTAACGGATGCGCAAACGGGCCACCTCCGCTAGTACCCAATCGGAAGGGGGCTGCTCCTGCGCACGAGCCATCACTTGATTGAGCAAATCGCGGTCGGTGGCATATTGCGGGTGCTGTTGGTCGCGCAGGGAGGGGCTGCTGCTTCCCGACGACGAACTGGATGCGGCCATAAGTAGCTGTAGGTAGCTGTGTTTTCGCTTTGCCCAACCACGTTAGCCCAAGCCAGGTGGATCCCTGATACCAAGGATTGGGATCCCTGATGCCTGCGGATGTCAGTGGAGTGAAGCCAAAGCCGTTATACTACAGATGTTGCGGATCATGAACTTTCTCAGTTGCGGAGGCGGCGGCTATGCACATGCCCATGATCGAGACTCGTGCCGACCGGATGTTGCTTAACTTTGGGCCGCATCATCCCTCCATGCACGGGGTCTTGCGGTTGCTGGTTACCCTCGATGGCGAAAACATTGTCGATTGCGAACCTGTCATCGGCTACCTGCATCGGGGTATGGAGAAAATCGCCGAGAACCGGACGGTGGTGCAATATCTGCCCTATGTCTCCCGTTGGGACTACGGCGCAGGCATGTTCAACGAGGCGATCACCGTCAATGCCACCGAGAAACTGGCCGGGGTGAGTGTACCGAAGCGGGCTAGCTACCTGCGGGTTATCCTCTTAGAGCTGACTCGCATCACCAACCACCTGCTTTGGTTCGGCCCCTTTTTGGCGGATTTGGGCGCGCAAACGCCCTTTCTCTATGCAATGCGGGAACGGGAGTGGATTCTTGACCTATTTGAAGCCGTCACCGGCATGCGCCTGATCAACAACAACTATTTCCGAGTTGGCGGTGTGGCGGTGGATCTGCCCTACGGTTGGACAGAAAAATGTCTAGATTTTTGTGAGTATTTCCTGCCCAAGGTGGATGAGTACGAGCGGCTGGTCACTAACAACCCCATCTTCCGCAAGCGCCTGGAAGGGGTAGGGGTCATTTCCAAGCAAGATGCGATCAACTGGGGGCTGTCGGGCCCGATGCTACGGGGATCCGGCGTGAACTGGGATCTGCGCAAGGTGGATCACTACGAGTGCTACGACGACTTCGACTGGGAGGTAGCGGTTTCGCCGGAAGGGGACTGCCTCTCTCGCTACCGGGTACGCATGAAAGAAATGCGCGAGTCCTGCAAGATTGTGCAGCAGGCGGTGCGATCTCTGCCGGGTGGCCCGTTTGAAAACCTAGAAGCGAAGCGGATGATGGAGGGGCCCAAATCCGAGTGGAACAAGGGCGACTACCAGTTCATCAGCAAAAAGCCCTCCGCCAACTTCAAGATTCCTAAGGGGGAGACTTATGTGCGGGTAGAGAGTGCCAAGGGGGAGCTAGGCATTTATATGGTCGGGGATGACAATCCCTGCCCTTGGCGCTGGAAAATTCGCCCGCCCGGTTTTATCAATTTGCAGGTATTGCCGCAGCTGATCCGTGGGATGAAGGTGGCGGATATGATCGCGATTCTGGGCAGTATCGACATTATTATGGGCGAGGTGGATCGCTAAGATCAGTCCAGGAAAGCGAGGATAAGCGCGATGGTCTGGGCGCTCTTGGTTTTGCCACTACTAATTGTGGCTGCTGCGGTAGTCATTATCGGCCCGAAGCAATGGGCCAAGCACCAAGAGGAAAGACGCCGCCGTGCTGAACAGCTTTCTGATGCTCGTCTTAATGCCATCATTCAGCAGGAGCTACGCCGCCAAAGTCGTCCCCCAAACTCGGAGCCGGAAGGGAAAAGATGACCTCCTGAAGGGATCCTAACCTCTCCTCTGCAACTGCTATTTTCTATTTTCCAGGGAGCAACCCAACCGCATGATGAACACTGGTATTGACCTACAACTTGGCTTTGAGACCGCCCTTCAGAACTTGGGCTTGGGAGCCGGTGTGGCCCATGCTCTCTGGATGCCCTTGCCGATGTTGCTGCTGATCCTCGCCGCCACCTTAGGGGTGATGGTGATGACTTGGCTGGAGAGGAAAATCTCAGCAGCAGCCCAACAGCGCATTGGCCCGAACATGGCCGGCCCTCAGGGGGTGCTGATCCCGATTGCCGATGGCCTGAAGCTGCTCGCCAAAGAGGATGTTCTGCCGATTTTGGCAGATCCGATCCTATTTACCCTAGGGCCGGTGCTGGTATTCCTGCCGGTCTTTTTGTGTTACTTGGTGGTTCCCTTTGGCCAAAACCTGTTGATCTCTAACATTGCCATCGGCGTGTTTTTCTTGATCGCCATCTCCAGCGTGCAGCCGATTGGCTTGCTCATGTCGGGGTATGGCTCCAATAATAAGTACTCGCTGTTGGGAGGGTTGCGGGCGGCGGCCCAGTCGATTAGCTATGAGCTACCGCTGGCTTTGTCAGTGCTAGCGGTGGTGCTGATGAGCAACGGCCTCGATACGGTAGGGATTGTCGAGCAACAGAGTGGGTTGGGCATTCTCAGCTGGAACGTTTGGCGGCAACCGATTGGCTTTGTGATTTTCTTGATCTCTGCTCTGGCGGAAACGGAGCGGATCCCGTTTGATTTGCCGGAGGCTGAAGAAGAATTGGTGGCCGGCTACCAAACCGAGTATTCCGGCATGAAATTCGCCCTCTTTTACCTGGGATCCTATGCCAACTTGCTGCTGGGGGCCTTGATTGCAGCGGTGTTGTATCTGGGGGGCTGGTCATTTGTGGTGCCGGTGGAAACCCTTGCTGGAGTTGCAGGGATCCCTTTGGATAACCCTTTTCTACAGATTGGCGCGGCGGCCCTGGGCATTGTCATGACGATGGTGAAAGCGTTTATCTTCGTGTTTCTGGCCATCTTAGTGCGTTGGACGTTGCCACGGGTGCGGATTGACCAACTGCTGGATTTGGGTTGGAAATTCTTGCTGCCGATTTCGTTTGTCAACTTGCTGTTGACAGCAGGGCTGAAGCTGGCTTTCCCAGCCTTTTTCGGTGGTTGAATGAAGGGTGAGAGAGGCAAGAGAGAGAAGGAGAACAGGGCTATGACTTTTTTGAAGCGCGTCAGTGACTATGTGGGCGATGCAGTGAATGCCGCCAAATACATTGGCCAGGGTATGGGGGTGGTTTTTGACCATATGGGTCGGCGCCCGGTGGCGGTGCAGTATCCCTTCGAGAAGCTGATCCCGTCCGAGCGCTTCCGGGGGCGTATTCACTTCGAGTTTGACAAATGTATCGCCTGCGAAATCTGCGTGCGGGTGTGCCCGATCGATCTGCCCGTGGTGGACTGGGCCTTTAACCCGGAGCTGAAAAAGAAAGAGCTCTACAGCTACAGCATCGACTTTGGGGTGTGCATTTTCTGTGCCAACTGTGTAGAATTTTGCCCCACCAACTGTCTCTCGGTGACAGAAGATTACGAGCTGGCTGCCTACGACCGCCACGACCTCAACTATCACCAGGCGGCGATGGGCCGGCTGCCCTCTAAGGTGACGGAAGACCCGATGGTCACGCCACTACGCGAGTTTGCCTATCTGCCCAAAGGGGTGATCGATCCGCACGAGTTACCCGCCGGATCCCAGCGGGCAGGCAGACGACCTGAAGAGATTTTGGCCGAAATGCGAGCCGCCAAAGCAGCAAAAGAAAAGGAAGCCAAGCCTGCTGCTGTCAAATAGTGCTGGAGACAGGTGTGAAGTACCCGACGCTATGGCTTGCTTCCCGCAGGGTTGCTCTGCCTACAGCGCGGGCTTCTCTGATCAACCGCGACAGCCTCGGAGAGGGTAGACTTACGCCTTAGGTCTTACATCGCGTCCTAGAGCAGCAGCCCCACCTCCTGAGGCCGAAATCCGCAAGCCTTCATTTCTTCTGATATTAATCTCTGCGTTGATGTCCCTATCATGCCGTTCTTGGCAGTGAGGGCAGACAAACGAGCGCATCGATAAATCCATATTTTCTAGCGGTAGCAGCGTATTTGAGCAAAGATGAGAGCTTGGGAAGAATCGCCCAACCTCCAGGTACACTTTACCTTCAAACTCTGCTTTGTATCTGAGCATGGTGCAGAACTGCCCCCAGCCAACATCCTTGATTGACTTGGCCAGGTTGTGATTCTTGACCCTATTCTTAACCGCTAGATCTTCCACCACAATCACTTGGTTTTCGTTCACTATCTTGCGGGATAGCTTGTGATGAAAGTCTTCTCTCGCTCTGGCAATTTTGGCATGAACCTTAGCAACTCTGATTCGTGCTTTGTTTAGATTTTGACTACCTTTCTTTTTTCTAGACAGCTTGCGCTGCTTCCGTTTCAGGTTGCACTCATGCTTCTTGAGATGCCTTGGATTGGCAAACTTAGAACCATCAGAAGTAACAGCAAAGTCTGTCAACCCCAAGTCAATCCCAATCGCTTTTCCCTCACTGGAAGATTCAGACTTTTCTATGCCGTCCTCTACCAGTAGCGATGCAAAGTATTTTCCATCTGGCATCTTTGACACCGTGACAGTCTTCAATACTCCCTCAATCGGTCGGTGAATCTTGGCTGCAACAACCCCCAGAGAACCAGGGAACTTAATCGCAGACTCAGAAGTTACTGTGACGTTTTGGGGAAACTGAACAGACTGGCGATGATGCTTCGATTTGAAATTGGGATACTTCGCCCTACCTGCAAAGAAGTTCTGGAATGCCTGAGACAGATTCAGTACCGATCACTGTAAACACTGTGAATAAGATTCTTTCAGCCATTCATGCTCAACTTTCAGCACTGAGATTTGTTTCTTCATGTTGAAAGCAGAGATTCCCTTACCTGTCGTTTTTTACGTTTCCGTCATGATAGACAAGCAATGATTCCACAGCCATCGCGTACAACCAAAATGCTTGGCTAGCGTGATGGACTGCTCATCAGTGGGATAAATTCTGACCTTAATTGCTTTCAGCATACCTCTATATCATCACAAACCTAGCATTGTGATAAAGAATCATCTGTTGAGAGGCAGGGATAGTTTGTTCCTTCGCTTCGCTCAGTCATGCGGCTCTCATCCCGACGCTGACCTTTCAGGTACAGTGCGGGGCTAGGAACGACCTGCGGTCTACCCGCTTAATAGCTAAATAGGCCTCTTGGTCTTTTCCTCTGATTTGGAAAAGGCTGCCACAGGCACTCAAGAGGATACGGCTACCGTCTTGGCTTGGGTCAAATTCGTCAATTCTGTACCCTCTTCTGAAGGCGGGATCACTTGCCAGAACTGAGGTAGATAAGTTTCCCAATCTTGCAGGATCCGTTCCGCTTTCGGGGAATTGGTGAGGCGATAGTGCTCTTGAATGAGTCCCTTCAGTTGGGCCTCTGCCGCTGCCGTCTGCACCCGTTGGATCCGTACAATCTCCCCATTCACCTTGGCAGGGAAGTTGCCCTGTTCATCCAGCACATAGGCCAAGCCCCCCGTCATGCCAGCCCCCAGGTTGCGACCCACCCGGCCCAGCACCACCACCACGCCGCCGGTCATGTACTCGCAGCAATGATCGCCGGATCCCTCGATCACCGCCTGGGCACCCGAGTTGCGCACTCCAAAGCGTTCCCCTGCTTGCCCGTTGGCAAACAGATAGCCCCCCGTCGCCCCGTACAAACAGGTATTGCCCAAAATCACGTTTTGCGAGGGATCCCGTTGCGCGGCGGCGGGGGCTAGGAGGACGATCTCACCCCCACACATGCTCTTGCCTACGTAGTCGTTGGCTTCCCCCGTCAGGGTAAGACGCATTCCCGCTAGAGTAAAGGCCCCAAAGCTCTGCCCAGCGCTGCCGACAAAGCGCAGATCCAACTGCCCTCCCTGCTGGGCAAAGCCTGTATCGCCATGCAGGCGGGCTATGGCTCCGGCAATTCGTCCGCCCACACAGCGATCCGTGTTGACGATCGGGGTTTCCAGAGTCGCCGTACCACAGGTTTCTAAAGCCTTTTGGGTCTCCGGTTTTGCCAGGAGCTCGTCATCCAGCACTGGGCCGTTGGAATGTACCGGCTCATGTTCCAACCAATCCGGTAGGGTTTTGGCCTCGGTGACAGGGATCCCAAGCAAACAATCCAAATTCAAGGAATTCGTTTTTTCCAGCCGCGCATCGGCCCGAGGGCACAGCAGCTCCACCCGCCCGATCACCTCTTTCAGGGAGCGATAGCCCAGTTGGGCCAAAATTTGGCGCACCTCATCGGCAACAAAGGCAAAGAAGGTCACCACATGCTCTGGGGTGCCGGGGAAGCGCTTGCGCAACTCTTCTTTCTGGCTGGTCACCCCGACGGGGCAATTGTTGGTGTGGCAGACTCGCGCCATAATGCAACCTTCGGCGATCATGGCCACGGTGCCAAAGCCAAACTCCTCCGCCCCCAGCATGGCCGCCATCACCACTTCCCAGCCGGTGCGAATGCCGCCATCCACCCGCAAAATCGAACGATGCCGCAGGCCATTTTCTAGGAGCGCACTGTGAACCTCTGCCAGACCCAGCTCCCAGGGCACCCCGGCATGCTTGATGGAACTCAAGGGTGAAGCGCCTGTCCCCCCTTCATGCCCAGAGATTTGGATGATATCGGCGTTGGCTTTGGCCACCCCAGCAGCCACCGTACCGATGCCAATTTCCGAGACCAGCTTCACCGAAACTTTAGCCTGGGGATTCACTTGGTGTAGATCAAAAATCAGTTGGGCCAAATCCTCGATCGAATAAATATCGTGGTGGGGTGGCGGCGAGATCAAGGTCACCCCCGGTTTGGAGCGCCGCAGCTTGGCGATGTAGGGGCTAACCTTTTTGCCCGGCAGTTGCCCCCCTTCCCCCGGTTTAGCCCCCTGAGCCACTTTGATTTCAATCTGCTGGGCATTGATCAGATATTCTGGCGTCACCCCGAAGCGACCGGAAGCCACCTGCTTGATGGCCGAACTGGCGTTGTCCCCTGCCTTCAGGCCCTTCAGATGGGGAAAGCGAATGGAAGTTCCGTCGGCAACGACATCCGTGATGGTGAGATACCGCTCCGGATCCTCGCCGCCCTCGCCGGAGTTGGATTTACCACCGATGCGGTTCATGGCAATAGCCAAGGTTTCGTGGGCCTCGCGGCTGAGGGCACCCAAAGACATACCCCCTGTAGCGAAGCGTTTGAAAATTTCAGAAGCGGGCTCCACCTCCTCCAGAGGAATGGGATCCCGGTCGCTCTTAAAGTCCAACAGATCCCGCAGGGCGGTGGGGGTGCGGCTCCGCAAATGGGCCTTGTAGGTTTCGTAGTGGGCGGGCTGACCGGATTCGATGGCTTTGTGCAGCAGCTTGGCCATTTCCGGGCTGTTGATATGGTATTCCCCTTTGGGTCGGGCTTGAATGAAGCCAAAGTTTTCCAGCTTCTTCTGGCTCAACTCCGGGAAAGCCCGCTGGTGGTTGAGCATCCCTTCTCGGGCTAAATCCGCCAGGGTCATGCCCCCCACCCGCGACACTGTACCTCGGAAAGCGATATCAATCACCTCTTGGCTAAGGCCGATGGCTTCAAAGATCTGCGCCCCGTGATAGCTAGACAGCAGGGAAATGCCCATTTTGGAGAGAATCTTGAGCAACCCCGCCTCGATCCCAGCTCGGTACTTCAGTTGCACCTCCGGTAAAGAAAGCCGGGGCAACTTGCCGGATCCCATCTGGGTTTGGGTTTTAGGTTTGTGCCACCACTGCCGCACCGATTCATAGGCCAAATAGGGGCAAATGGCACTGGCCCCGTAGCCGATCAAACAGGCAAAGTGATGGGTACTCCAGCATTGGGCGGTTTCCACCACCAGCGAGGTTTTTAGACGCAGGCCCTGCTGGATGAGATGATGATGGATCGCTCCTACCGCCAATAAGGGCGGGATCAAAGCCTGCTCGGCATTCAAACCTCGGTCAGAGAGAATCAGAATTTCTGCCCCGGACTGTACAGCCGCTACGGCTTCCTCACACAGGGATCCAAGGCGAGCTCTTGAGCCTTGTGGGCCATCGGCAACTGGGTAGAGAATCCCCAGGGTTTCACAGGGGAAAGGTGTGTGCTTGAGGGCTTCTAGCTCAGCTTCGTTGAGCACCGGGCTACGCAACTGTAGCAGGCGGGCATTTTCTGGGCGGATCTCCAGCAGGTTGCCCTTAGCCCCTAGATAGACATCCAAGGACATCACCAAACTTTCCCGCAGTGGGTCAATAGCCGGGTTGGTGACCTGGGCAAAGCGTTGTTTGAAGTAGTCGTAGAGAGGATGAGGTTGGGTGGAGAGCACCGCCAGGGGCGCATCATCTCCCATGCTGAAGGTGGGCTCCTTGCCCGTGGCCGCCATATCTTCGATGATCATCTCCACATCTTCTAGGGAGTAACCGAAGGCGGTTTGGGCCTGTAGCAGTTGTTCCTCCAAGAGGTGGGGGGTATTTTCAAACCCTTGGGCACTGAGCTCGACGCGATGGGCCTTTAGCCAGTCGCCGTAGGGATATTGGGCCGCCACTTGCGTTTTAATTCCCCAGTTCTTGCACAGCTGCCCGCTCTGCAGATCCACCGTCAGCATTTGCCCCGGGCCTAGCCGCCCTTTTTCCAGGATCTCCGCTTCTGGAAAATCCACCACCCCTGCTTCCGAGCCAACGGCGATGACCCCATCCCGGGTCACCGCATAGCGAGCCGGGCGCAGACCATTGCGATCCAAGGTGGCCCCGATTGTTTTGCCATCGCAAAACACCACCATCGCCGGGCCATCCCAAGGTTCCTGCAGCCCCCCAAAGAACTCGTAGAAATCCACCACTTCCGGGTGATCCTGCAGTTCTGGCTGATGGCGGTAGGCTTCCGGGATCAGCACCATCATCGCCTGCTGGGTGGAGTAGCCCGATTCGATCAACAGCTCAAACACCGCATCCAGCCCTGCCGAGTCGCTGGTGCCGGGGTCAATAATCGGCTTCAGATCCTCCACCTCCTCCCCCCAAATCGGGTGGGAAAGGGTTTGCTGACGGGCCGCCATCCAGTTGACATTGCCCAGGTAGGTGTTGATCTCGCCGTTGTGACAGAGGTAGCGAAAAGGTTGGGCCAAGGGCCAGCGGGGTAGGGTATTGGTGCTAAAGCGGCGATGATAAGTGGCGTAGGCGGTGGTGTAGAGGGGGTTTTGCAGATCCCGATAAAACTGCCCCAAGACCGCCGATTGCACCATGCCCTTGTAGACGATCACCCGGCAGGATAAAGAGGCAAAGTAGAGGGAGTAGAAGCCAAACTGCGCCTCCACCTGTCGCCGAATGCGCCGCCGCAACAGATACAGTTGGTGCTCCAGAGCATCTCCCCTCAAGCTGGGGTGGGTGAGGATCAGCTGCCAAATCGAGGGCATGGTCTGCCGGGCCATTGGCCCCAACCGGGCGGGATCCACCGGCACCGGTCGCCAAGCCACCTGTCGCCATTCGGTGTTGGCCAAATAGCCATCGATCAGATCCTGAACTGCCCGGGATTCCCCCTCCTCTTGGGGCAAAAATACCATGCCCACCGCACTGTGGGCGGGATCCAGGGATCCCACTTCCGCCTGAATCAAGGGCCAGGGGATCGCCGTTGTAATGCCTGCCCCATCCCCGGTTTCGTTATCACCGCCACAGCCGCCCCGATGTTCCATGCAGGTGAGGGCCGTCAGAGTTTTCTGCAACAGCTCATGGCTGGCTCTTCCCTGCTGATCCACCAAAAAACCCACCCCACAGGCATCCCGCTCTTGAAAGTGCCAGCTTTCGTTCAGGATGGGAACTGTAATCTGGGAATGATGAGGATTCATAGGGGTAGAAGCAGTCTGGAATAAACCCACACGTTTAGATGTGGAAAACCAGCATATCTCAATCCAATCCGACAGGAAAAGGGGACAACCCCAAGTCAGGGCTGGACTTCGCCGATATTGCAACAAAATGTTTCAGGATGTCCAGACAACCAAAGAAAGGCAAGGAAATGCTCGTTATGAACAGATTTTTTGAGTTTTTCTTCCTCGCCTTACTCAGAAGAAGTTGGAAAAGGTGTCTTGTAAATCCGAGAGCAGATCGTTAAAGCAGGTGAGTCGATCTCCTGTGGAGTCCACCATCGTCAGGTCGGCTCGCCCCGTTGCGCCTTCTGCTCCGAGGAGGGGTACGCTCAGACGGTTCGGGTCAGCCGGATTGCGGGAAACGCGAATCACAGAGCGATCCCGATTGAATTGATAGGCTTCTGCCACATAGCGGATCGGGCCGCTTAAGCCGGGAGTCACCTGTAGCCCAGGAGCCGGCAACAAATCCACTAGCTCTGTGAAACTGCCACTTCTGAGGCCAACCACAGCCGCAGCTCCTAGTTGATTGCAAATGGCGATGAGGACAGGTTCTTGTTCACTGGCCGTGAGGTTGGCTAAGGTCACCGTAACACTGGCCCGGCTACCGGCAGGAGGATAGGTGACTTCAAAGGTGGAACCAAGGGCATTGCCCAGTTCATCGCGGGCACGGAAGCGAAGCCGGCCGGTATAAGGCAGGATCGAGGAGAAATAAAGACCAAAGCGATCGCTGGGGCCGCGTCCAGGAATATTGGTTTGATCAGGTACATAGGCCAGGGCAGCGCGGGCTTGCCAATTGTTGGGTGGAGCATAGGGCAGCAGGGAGCCACTTTCAAAGCTGGGAGGTTCTTTGGGGGGCAGATCTGGCTGGCCGTCCCCGTTCAGGTCGAGGCCATTGCCCAAAAAGGCGACCGAGCGCTGCAGCAGGATAGGACGGTTCTGATTGTCCAGGAGGGGATCCTGTTCTTCTGCCAGACCAAGATTATCCACATAGACATTGAAGGGACGATTCAGGATTTGATTGTCTCGTTGCCGGCGGATGTTGAACTCCAGGTAGGCTCCCACTGCGCCTGCTGCTGTAGATCCGCCAGTAATCTGAAAATCATCTGCCCGCAAAAAGACATTTTCCAGGGGGGCCAGGGGAGTGGTTCCCTCACCACACCCTGCCAAACCCAAAACTAAGGTTGCCAAAGCCGCGAACGGCTGCCACTGCTTGATGCCATTGCCTGCGCCGTCACAGCATAGAAACACGGGCCGGAAGGCACGCTTTTGCTTCACCATTCATCTCCTCTCCACAACAGACACTCTGGTGACGGTCTGACCCGACAGATTGCTTTTAAGGAGGGTTGAGAACCCACCCGCGACCCCACCTGACCCACTATATCGTGAGCCTAAGTCTGGCTCCCATCGCTTCCCTAACCGCCTAGGATGAGAGTGAATTTGGGCTGCCCCTATGATTAAGCTGCTGCACCTTTCCGATATTCATCTGGGCAGTGGCCTAGCCCACGGCTACATTAACCCGGCTACCGGCCTAAATACCCGTTTGGAAGATTTTGTGGGTTCCCTGAGTCGTTGCATCGATCATGCCCTTGAGCGGGCGGTGGATCTGGTGCTGTTTGGCGGAGATGCCTTTCCCGATGCCACCCCCCCACCCCTCCATCAAGAACTCTTTGCCCAACAATTTCGCCGCTTGGCCGACGCCGGGATCCCGACGGTGCTTTTGGTGGGTAACCATGACCAGTACGGGCAGGGACAGGAGGGTACCAGTCTGGCCATCTACCGGGCTTTGGGGGTGTCTGGGTTTATTGTGGGCGACCGGCTGCAAACCCATCTGATCGAGACTCGCAGCGGCCCCGTCCAGGTGACCACTCTGCCCTGGCTGAACCGCTCCACCCTACTCACCCAACAGGAGAGCCTGGGGCTTAATGCCGAGATCCTTGCCCATCAACTGCTACAGCGCCTGCATCTAGCTCTGGAAGGGGAGATCCGCACCCTGCAGCCCGGGATCCCGGCGATTTTGTTGGCCCATGTGATGGTGGAAACGGCTCGTTATGGGGCCGAACGACATCTTTCCGTGGGTAAGGGGTTTACGGTGCCCCTCTCGCTGCTGGCCCGCCCTGCTTTTCAATACGTGGCCTTGGGACATGTGCATCGCCATCAGGTGGTGTGTCGGGATCCCTTGATGATCTATCCGGGCAGCATTGACCGGGTGGATTTCGGCGAGGAAAAGGAAGAAAAAGGCTGTGTATTGGTGGAGGTCACCGCCGCCGGGGCTAGCTACGAGTTCTTGCCCCTGCCCACCCGCACCTTTCACACCATTCGTTTGGATTTGAGCGCGGAGTCCCCAGAAAGCAGAGATATTCAAGCCAAAATTTTGGCAGCCATCGCCAAAGCTCCGGTGACAGGATCCATTTTGCGATTGATTTATCGCCTCCGTCCGAACCAACTGGAGCTCATCGATGAGCGTGCCCTCCACAACGCTCTTGCCCCCGCCTTCAGCTACACCATTGCCCCAGAGGTGATTGGCCCCCAGCGCCCCCGCCTGCCGGGGTTAGATCCCAACCAACTGGAACCCCTGACCACCCTGGAGCAATACTTAGCTAGCCGCAGCGACTTAGCCCCTTTGCGCAGTGATCTGCTGGCCGCCGCCCGTCAATTGTTGGAAGAATCGGCGGATCCTTTACAAGAATGGGATTGGGATCCCAGCTCGGAGAGGTTGGAAGAAAAGACTCAACCGGAAGGGCAACAGTTGCGGTTGTTGTGAAGGGATCCCGATAGAGTATCCTTGACCATCCCAACTCCAGCTTATGCCGTCGACCCCAAGTGATCCGGGTCACTTCAAAGGAAAGAGGATCCACAGAAACTGAAATTGGGTTGAAGACGTTGACAACGACGGTATCAGCTCACTTACAGGGAACCATTCGGGCTGGTAGACCTCACACTGCCAGTCCTTTTTTTGGCTATACAGCTGCCTGCTATCAGGAATCCTTAGTCATTCACGAGATTTTCACCTTCTTTTTTTAGCTTGTTTACAGAAGACAAGTGACCGATTGCTATGGGCAAAGGTGACTGACTTGTACAGGAGGAACTTATGCAAGAGCAGCTAGCCTATCAAAACAAAATGCGCTCTCAATTGAATGAGATCATCGCACAGATCGAGAATTAGAAGCCTCTGTGAAACAAACTGAGGATGAGGCCAAAAATAAGCATCTTGAGGCTCTGAAGCTCAAGTGTGAAGACTTTGAACAGAAATTGCGCTCTCTCCAAAACAGTACTGGCGAAGCTAAGGCTTGGGGGGTGGTGTAGACCTCCGAACCCCCATTCCAAAAAAAGGGATCCCGGCCTAGGGTCGAGATCCTTTTCTAGTTTTGGTTGTTGGCTCCAGATTGTCTCTCAGGAGTTGGCCTAAGCAGTCTGGGCTTCAGTGCAAGTAGGTATAGGCCCGCAGATTGTCTTCAAAGTGCTGCTGCAAAGAGCGCGCCTCCGACAGGCTAATCTGCCCCTGTTGCAGGGCGGCTTCGGTGGCGTGATGGAGGGTTTCCGCCAGATCTTCACTGTTGTATTGCACCCAGCTCAGCACCTCGCTGATCGTGTCCCCTTTGATCACCTGAGAAACATGGTATCCTCCCGGACGGGAGCGGATATGGACAGCGTTGGTATCGCCGAACAGGTTGTGCAGATCCCCCAAGATCTCTTGGTAAGCGCCCCCCAGAAAAACCCCCAACAGGTAGGGATCCCCATCCGGATCGTGCAGAGGTAGGACGGAGGTGATCTGCCCATCATCTCCGAAAAAGCGGTTGATCTTGCCGTCGCTGTCACAGGTGAGATCCGCTAAGGTAGCCCACTGGCGTGGCTCCTGATCAAGACGGTGGATCGGCATGATCGGGAACACCTGATCGATGGCCCAGCTATCTGGCAAAGATTGGAACAACGAGAAATTGCCGTAGTAGATGCTGGCCAACATCTCGTCAAGATCCAACAGATCGACCGAGACCGGATAGCCCGCTTGGTGTTGTTCGTAGGCGAGGGTGCAGATCTTGTCGGAGCAATTCCAGAACAGCCGCTCCACTTGTGCCCGCTCTTGCAAGCTCAGGGATCCTTCCGTGAACTGGCGCAGGGCAGCATCCTTGAGTTCCTGGCAGCGGCGGTAATCGGCAGTCAGGCTGTCCGGCTGGATCTCGTAGTAGAGCTGGTTCAGCTTTTGGATCACCTCTGCAGAGGACTCCGTCCCGCTTGCGCGGTCGGAGGTGATCTCCGTGGGCATCGGGTAGGGGCTGGCGGCGTTGATATCCTGCACATCGAACACCAACACCGACTGATGGGACATCAAAGCCCGCCCACTTTCAGTCACCAAAACTGGCGGCTGGAGCCCGTGGGGTTCTAGGGTGGTCAACACCGTCTGTACCACGGTAGCGGCGTAGTCTTCCAGGCTGTAGCTCTGGGAAGAGTGATTGGTGGACTGGGTTCCGTCGTAATCAATGCCCAAGCCGCCACCAATATCTAGGTAGCCCATCGGGGCACCCAATTTGGCCAGTTCGATATAGATTTGGCTGGCTTCCCGTACCGCCCGCCCATGCACACTGACCGTCGAGATCTGGGAACCGATGTGGTAGTGCAACAGCCGCAAGCAATGCAGCTTACCCGCTCCCCGCAGACGCTCCACCACCTGCAAAATATCCGTAGCCGTAAGGCCGAACTTGGCCCGATCCCCGGCGGAGGTACCCCAGCGCCCAATTCCTTGCGCCGAGAGCTTAGCCCGCACTCCCAGAATGGGATCGATGCCCAACTTGTCGGCAGCCTCCAATACCAGCTCCAGTTCCTGCAGCCGCTCCAGGACGATGATCGGGGTGCGCCCCAATCGCTGCGCCAATAGGGCTGTTTCCATAAAGTCACGGTCTTTGTAGCCGTTGCAAACCAGCAAAGCCTCGGGAGTATCCAAAAGTGCCAGCGCGATCAGCAGTTCCGGCTTGGATCCGGCTTCGAGTCCAAAGTGGTAGGCCCGCCCATGGCTCACCACTTCCTCGACGAGGTGGCGCTGCTGGTTCACCTTGACGGGATAAACCCCGCGGTAAACATTCGGGTAACCGAAGCGCTCGATTGCCTGCTGAAAACTGCCACAAATGCGCCCGATCCGATCCGCCACAATTTCCGGGAATCGGATTAACAAAGGCAACTGCAAGCCGCGTGCCACCAAGTCTGTTACCAGTTTGTGCAGGTCAATACCTGACTCCTGCTGCTGCATGCCTTGTGGGGTAACCTCCACATGACCGGCGGCGTTGATACGAAAGTAGGGATCCCCCCAACCTGAGATGCGATAGAGCTTTTCGCTGTCTCGCAGTGTCCAGGGAGAACGAGTCAAAGTCGGCATAGTAGTCCCCCAGATACCGAGATGTGAACAGCGCAGGATTTCTGCACAGAAACTACAATCTATTGCCTTTTTCTGGAATATGTCAAGATTTTTCCTGAGAAGAACTGCTCAGGATCAAAACCGGCTAAGCCTTGCTAGGCAAGGACTTGGCTTAGGGATCCCCGTTCACTTGCTTGCCCATCAAACTCCTTCGTACTCGCTAAAGCTCTGTTTTACGTTGATTTGCTCGCAAAAACTCTATTTTTCGCGTTATCACCAGAGGATTGATTTGGATCCCAACATTCACCCAAAACCGCAGCGTATGGCGGGAGCATCCGAAAGATGGGGAGGAGATCTAGAGCAACCGCGATTTCCATCTGGCTGGCAGAGGCAGGTTAACCGACGCTTAATGTGACGGGCGTAAAGTAGCAAAGTCAACCAAAACTACTGAAGGAGTCTCTGGGCAATGCTAAGGCGGATGATTGCAGGATCCCTGTTGCTGAGCTTGGGTCTGGGGAGTCTGGTCACAGCTCAGACCAGTGCTGCGGTTAAGGGAGAATTGATCGATACTCTCGAAGATCTGGGTGGAGCAGAGATGCTGGCAGTCTCCAAAGATGGCACCTTCACTGTGGTGGTTGGGGGGAGTACGGTGACACTGGTGAACATCGGTGAAGACAGCCTTTCTGTGCAAGGCACCTATGAGTTGGTAGATGCGTTTCTCCCTGAAAACTCCACCGCAGCCGAACTCACCGGCCTCTCCATCAGCCCGGATGGAACCTTTGTGCTGGTTGCCGTTAAAGATGATGACGAGGCAAACCTAGAAACCTTTGATGAAGTCTCTGGCAAAGTCTTGGCCTTATCTTTGCCAGACCTAGAGGTGATCGGTCAAATACAGGTGGGGCGCGGCCCGGATTCAGTTGCCATTGCGCCCAATGGCCAGTTTGCGGTGGTTGCCAACGAAGACGAGGAAAACGAAGAGGATCTCACCAATCTGGAGAACCGCCCTGGAACCCTCTCGATCATCGACCTGCGCAATGGGCCGAGGCTGATGAGCCAAGTAGAAATTCCCATCCCACCCGAAGGGATCCCGTTTTTCTCCCATGACCCGCAGCCTGAAACTGTGCGCATCCCTGCCGATAGTTCCTTTATTGTTGCCACCCTGCAGGAAAATAATGCTATTGCTCGCGTTGATGTTCCCGCCGAATTGCCAATCCCTTTGCGAGCGGATGCCTTTACGGTTACCACTTTCGATGCCGGGATCCGCACCGGCCTGGGGCTCACTGAAGACAAAGTTGGAGAAGGGAAGTGTCGCTCCAGCGCCTACAATCTGGATGATCGTACCGAATTCACCTCCGCCCGCGAACCCGACGGCATTGCCATTACTCCCGATGGCCGTTACCTAGTCACGGCTGATGAGGATAATCTGACTGCGGTCAACGGGCAAACCCACGCGGGTGAACCCATCAGTCCTCACGGCACTCGCAGCATCAGCGTTTACGATGCCCAAACGGGAACCTTTTTGGGAGACAGCGGCAACAGCATTGAAGAAGCCATCATCGCGGCTCAACTGCCGATGCGTTGCAACAGCAAAGGCCCTGAACCGGAAGTGGTGAGCGTCGGCGTCGTGGGAGATCGTACCCTGGCTTTTGTGGCTATCGAACGCTCTGATGCCCTCACCATTCACGACGTCACCGACCCAAACAAGATTGAGCTGTTGGATACTGTGCTCCTCAACCCCAGCCTTGTCGGGCAAGATAAGTCCGCCGAGCTAGAGCCAGAAGGGATCGAGGTCATTTCGGGGCGCAACTTGGTGGTGGTGTCCAACCCTGAGGGTGGCAGCCTCAGCTTGGTGCGGATCACAGCCGAGTAACTGCAACGGATTTCCTGAAATTTCTTGACATCTCCAACAACCCCAGACAAAGATCGGGGCGGTGACACCGGAGATCGACGATGGCCCAACTGCCCCGTTTCCGTCGCCGTGAAGTGGTCTTGTCTTTGTTGGCCGCGACCGCCAGCTTAAGTGCCTGTCAAAGGGGATCCCGTTCTAGCCCACCCACCCATAGCAGTGGGGATCCCATTGTTCGCTCTAGCCGCGACTTTCTGTTGATCAATGGGGCAGGGGCCACCTTCCCCGCTCCCCTTTACCTGCGCTGGTTTTCCGACTACCGCCAGGTGGATCCGCAACTGGAGATTAACTTTCAACCGGTAGGCAGTGCCGCCGGGATCCGCCAATTCATCGATACCACCCTGGATTTTGCCGCCAGCGACGTGGCCATGACCGACGCCGAAATTGCCGAAGTGGCGCGGGGAGTGGTGATGATCCCGATGACGGCCGGTAGCATTGCCGTGGGCTACAACCTGCCTGGGATCCCCTCTGGGCTGAAGCTCTCCCGGTCGGTTTTGGTGGATATCTTCCGGGGTCGCATCACAGCGTGGCGGGATCCGCAACTTGTGGCTCTTAACCCCGACCTAGAGATTCCCGACTTGCCAATCGAAGTGTGCTATCGCTCCGATGGCAGCGGCACCACCGATACCTTTACCCGCCACTTGGCTGCCATTGATCCCACCTGGGAATCCGCAATTGGCGTGGGCATGTCCTTGGAGTGGCCGGTGGGCATTGGGGTGAAAGGCAATGAGGGCATGAGCGCCCAAATGCTCCTCAGCGAAGGGGTGATTGGCTACGTAGAATCGGTTTATGCCCGTGACCTGGATCTATCGGTGGCAGCCCTAGAGAACCAGTCTGGCCAATTTATTCTGCCTACCCCCGAGTCTTCAGCCTTGGCTCTCCAAGAAGTGAACCTGCCAGAAAACCTGCGGGCCTTTATTCCGGATCCGGTTGGGACAGAAGCCTACCCGATCGTTACCTACACCTGGGTTTTGGCCTATCGCCAGTACCCGGATCCCGCCATGGCCGAAGGCCTGCGAGCGGTGCTGAGCTGGGGTCTCACCGAAGGGCAAGCGCTGGCCCAAGAGTTGGGCTATCTTCCCCTGGCTGAGTCGGTGGTGGAGCGGGGGCTAGCAGCACTCCAGCAGATTCAAGGCTCCTAATAGGCATCCGTAGAGGTTGGGATCCCTTAGTCCAGCAGCCGAGACCCCTTTTGCGCAGGTACGGAGATCCGTAACTGGCGCGAAACCAACACGCCCGAAATGGGCGGCATTCTCGCCCTGGAGGGGATCCCTGGCTGGCTAGGATCGACCCAGAAAACGGTTAAACATTCATGGATTAGCTGCCCAAGCTACTTCACACACCGGATGAGCTGGCGGCGGTAACCGGAGCGATGCATTAAGAGGAGAACAGAAAGCTGATGGGGAAAGTCGTAGGAATTGACTTGGGCACAACCAACTCGGTTGTCGCCGTGATGGAAGGTGGTGTCCCCACCGTAATTGCCAATGCTGAGGGCACCCGTACCACACCCTCGGTGGTCGCCTTCACCAAAGACGGGGAGCGGCTGGTGGGTCAGATGGCCCGTCGCCAGGCGGTGCTCAACCCCGAAAACACCTTTTACTCAGTCAAACGGTTCATCGGGCGCAAATACGATGAGCTGAATGCCGACTCCAAGCGCGTCGCCTATCGCGTATTGCGGGATGAGCGGGGCAATGTGAAAGTATCTGCCCCGCGCCTGAATAAAGAGTTTGCCCCGGAAGAAATTTCGGCCATGGTGCTGCGCAAGTTGGTGGATGAAGCCAGCCGCTACCTGGGCCAGACGGTAACTCAAGCGGTGATCACGGTACCTGCCTACTTCAACGACTCCCAACGGCAGGCCACCAAAGATGCCGGGAAAATCGCTGGATTGGAAGTGCTGCGGATCATCAACGAGCCCACTGCTGCCTCCTTGGCCTATGGTCTGGACAAACGCAACAACGAAACCATCCTCGTGTTCGACTTAGGGGGTGGCACCTTTGATGTGTCTGTGCTGGAGGTGGGGGACGGCGTATTCGAAGTAAAATCCACCAGCGGCGATACCCAGTTGGGTGGGGACGACTTCGACAAGAAGATCGTGGACTGGATGGCCGACCAGTTCAAGCAACTGGAGGGGATTGACCTGCGCAACGATCGTCAGGCCCTCCAACGGCTGACGGAAGCGGCCGAAAAAGCCAAGATTGAGCTCTCCAGCGTTTCCGAAACCACCATCAACCTGCCCTTCATCACTGCCACTGCTGACGGGCCGAAGCACCTGGAGTTGAAACTCTCCCGTGCCCAGTTTGAAAACATCTGTGCCGACCTGTTCGAGCGCTGCAAAGGCCCGGTCGAACAAGCTCTGCGGGATGCCAAGCTGACCAAGTCCGACATCAATGAAGTGGTACTGGTGGGCGGATCCACCCGCATTCCGGCGGTGAAGCAGTTGGTCAAAGATCTGCTCGGTAAAGAACCGAACGAGACCGTTAACCCCGACGAAGTGGTGGCTGTGGGTGCTGCTATTCAGGCGGGCGTGCTGGCAGGGGAAGTTAAGGATGTGCTGCTGCTGGATGTCACCCCCTTGTCTTTGGGTGTAGAGACCCTGGGCGGTGTGGCCACCAAGCTGATCCCCCGCAATACCACTGTGCCCACTCGCAAGTCCGAAACCTTCTCCACCGCTGAAGACGGGCAAACCTCCGTGGAAATTCATGTGGTGCAAGGGGAACGGGAAATGGCCCGCGACAACAAATCCCTGGGCCGCTTCAAACTGGATGGGATCCCACCTGCCCCTCGCGGTGTGCCGCAAATCGAGGTCACCTTCGATATCGACGCCAACGGGATTCTGAAGGTGACTGCCAAAGATAAGGGCAGCGGCAAAGAGCAGAGCATCTCCATTACCGGAGCCTCTACTTTGGATAGCAAAGAAGTGGAGCGCATGGTTTCAGAAGCGGAGAAATTCGCCTCAGAAGACCGCGAACGTCGGGAGAAAATCGAGCGGCGCAACAAAGCCGATTCTCTGGCCTACCAAGCGGAGCGTCAGTTGAAGGAGCTAGGAGACAAGATCTCCACCGACAAGCGCACCAACCTGGAAACTCTAATCCGGGAGTTACGGGATGCCATTCAGCGGGAAGACGACAGTGCCATCCGCACCAAGGAAACTGCCCTGCAAGAGGCCCTTTACGCCATGAGCAGCGAGCTCTATCAGCAGCCTGGTAGCTCTGGCGCCGGCCCCGACGGTGGTTTCAGCGGTACTGCTAGCCCCGGGGGGAGCGACGATGTGATCGATGCCGACTTCACTGAAACCAAGTAGGTAGACCCCAAGGGATCCATCCACGGCCTCAGTCGGGGTGGATCCCGTCCCTAGCCTGATAATGGGAAGAGACGGGATAGGCGATGGGGTCTAACCCGCCTTCTGCTCTTTCTTCATCTCAGTTGCCCGCTAGCTTGAGGGATCCTGTTCCCTTGACAAACGCAGCAGATCCTAAAGATCTCTTCTCTACGCTGACTAACCTGCGAACGCCTCCATGCAAAACTTCAAGGACTACTACAAGATTTTGGGGGTCAGCAAAACGGCCACAGCCGATGAGGTGAAACAAGCCTTTCGCCGCTTAGCCCGGAAATATCACCCAGACGTCAACCCCGAGGATAAAACGGCAGAGGAGAAATTCAAAGACATCAACGAAGCCTACGAAGTTCTCTCTGACCCAGGCAAGCGCAAACAGTACGACCAATTCGGCCAATACTATCAGCAGGGGGGGTTTCGCTCCAGCCGGGATGTCTATGGTGGCAGCCCCTTTAGCAGTAGCCCTTTTAGCCCTGAAGACTTCGGGGTGGGCGGATTTGGAGGTGGCGTTGACTTTAGCCAATTTGATGATTTTCAAGATTTTATCGATCAGTTGCTGGGTCGCGTACAAAATCAAGCTGCAGGCCGCAGTGGCGGCTTTTCGGGATCCGCGAGCAATACCAGCTACGATGCCGAAGCCACCATCCAGATCACGATCCCAGAAGCCTATGAGGGAGGGAGACGCCGCTTACGAGTGGGTGGAGATCGCACCCTAGAAGTCAACCTGCCGGCGGGCATTACCCCTGGCAAACGGATTCGGCTACGCGGGCAAGGACACCCCAACCCCAATGGCGGTGCGGGCGACCTGTACTTGAAAATTGAGTTCAAAGACCATCCTTTCTATCGTCTAGAGGGATACGATATCTATTGCGACCTGCCGATTAGCCCCAGCGAAGCCGTTTTGGGAGCCCAAGTCGAAGTTCCCACCCTCGATGGTGTGGTTAAATTGCGGATCCCGGCAGGCATTTCATCGGGCCGTAAATTGCGCTTAGCCGAGAAGGGTTTTCCCAAGGGGAAGGGGGAGAGGGGGGATTTTTACGTGGTGATACAAATCCATCTCCCCAGCCAGATATCAGAGCAAGAGCGAGAACTCTACGAGAAGCTACAACAAGCCCAATCCTACGATCCCCGCGCGGCCTTGAAGCTTTAAGGAGCTTGATATCCTGTGCCTAGTCCAACTGCTGAACAGCCTGAGCAAATCCGGGAACTGTTTAACCGAATTGCCCCCCATTATGACGACCTCAATCAAAAGCTCAGCCTAGGGCTGCATCGGGTTTGGAAGCAAATGACTGTGCGCTGGGCCAATGTGCCACGGGGGGGGCAGGCTCTAGATCTCTGCTGTGGTAGTGGGGATTTGGCTGTGTTTCTGGCGCGTCGGGTGGGTCGGCAGGGGCATGTCATCGGCCTGGATTTTTCTCCGGCAATGTTGTCGATTGCCGGATCCCGCTCTCGGCGGATGCTGCCGGGGTATTCCTTAGAGTGGGTCTTGGGAGATGCCTTGGCCTTGCCTTTTGCCGATCACCGCTTTGATGGGATCACCATGGGCTATGGTTTGCGCAATGTTACGGATATTCCGCAGGCGCTACGGGAGATCAAGCGGGTACTTAAGCCAGGCTGTCGGGCGGCAATTTTGGACTTTCATCGACCTACAGGGATCCCTCTCCTCGAGCAATTCCAGCGTTGGTATTTGAACACCCAGGTTGTCTCCCAGGCGCAGATATTGGGATTGGGCCCAGAATATGCCTACATCGACCCCAGTTTGGATCGTTTCCCCTCTGGGGAAGCGCAACGACAGATGGCTTTGAGGGTGGGGTTTGCCAGGGCCAAGTTCTACTCCCTAGTCTGGGGCATGATGGGGGTGCTGGTGCTCGAAAAATCATCCTGACCCAGATCCAGAGGGATCCCTAGCCCACAACGGGGGTGAGAGTGGCTTTGAAAGGATCCCGGCGGCGCAGCAGATCTTCGGTTTGGGCCTGAATTTCCGCCAGGGCTTTGGCTTCCGAAAGTTGCGTACTTTGTCCGGCCTCAATCACAGGGATCCCGTCCACAAATACGGTGTGGACATTACTGGCCCGTGCCGCATAGACCAGATTCCACAAAATATTGGTTTCTTCAATGCCATTGGGGCTGCAATCCCACACTAGGGGCATCAGGTTTGGCCCCGACAGATCCACCAGTACCAAATCAGCTTTTTTCCCGGTTTCGATGGAGCCAATTTCTTGTTCTAAACCCAGCACCTTTGCCCCTTCTATCGTGGCCATTCGCAGCATGGTGGAGGCGGGCAAAGCAGCGGCATCGTAGTGTTTGACCTTCTGTAGCAAAGAGGCTAATTTCATCTCCTCAAACATATCCAGGTTGTTGTTGGAGATATTGCCATCAGTGCCCAGGCCAACTCGGATCCCGGCTTGCAGCAGCTCTGGAATGGGGGCGATCCCTCCGGCTAGCTTGGCGTTGCTGATCGGGCAGTGACAAACCGCAGTCCCCGTATCTTTGAGGAGCTGAATTTCCGATTCATCCAACCAGACACAGTGGGCAATGGCGGTTTGTGGCCCCAAGATGCCGTATTGCTGGAATAAGTGGATCGGCTTGCGGCCAAAGTGTTGCTCCACAGCTTCCACCTCTTCTTTTTGTTCGCTGCTGTGGGTGTGAATGCCAACTCCGTAGTGGCGCGAATACTCGATGGCCGTTTGATAGGCCTGGGGCGAGCAATAAAATAAATGCTCCAGACCTACCCAAACCCGTACCCGTCCTCCTTGGGATCCATGCTGACTTTCAATCAGTTGGCGTGTACTTTCCATCGTTTCAAAAAAGTCTTTGCCAGGGGCATCGGCGGTGTAGGGTACCAAATTGACCCGCAGGCCCAAATCTCCGGCAGCCTCTGCACAGCGGTGCATAAAGCGGTACATGTCCATCACACAGGTGGTACCCCCTTTCAGAGCTTCCAAGTAGCTGAGGAGGGCCGCGTAGTAGGCATCCGCTTCCGTGAGGGCACGATGTTCCAGCTGGTAACGGGGCAGCCAATCCAGGAGCTGATAATTTTCGGTGACCCCTCGCAATAGGCTGGAGTGGCTGTGGGTATCGATCAATCCGGGGATCAAGGCCATTTTGTGCCCACCCTCGATAACCCGACTGGCATCAGCCGGGATCCCCACCTGGTCGGAAGGGCCAACAGCGGCAATTCGATCCCCTCGCACTACTACGGTGCCATCCCGATAAACCCGATCCTGCCCATCAATGGTGAAGAGCACCACATTCCGGATCACGGTGCAGCTCATGTTCTTGCCCTCTCACAGGATTCTCAAGGGATCCTAACCCCGGCGGGACTTGTCGAGATCGATCTAGGCAGTTAACTAGGCAGTTACGGGCTGAGGCACTGACAGTAGCTCAGCAATTTGAATGGCATTCAGGGCTGCACCTTTGCGGATCTGATCCCCACAGAGCCATAGATCGAGGGCATTGGGCTCTGAAATATCTTGCCGGATGCGACCTACTGCCACCTCGTCTTTCCCGCTGACATCGATCGGCATCGGGAAACGATTCTGTTGCCAGTCTTCCAGGAGGAGCACCCCAGGTGCATGGGCCAAGATTTGACGGGCCTGTGCCACCGGGAAAGGCCGCTCAAACTCCAGGTTCAGGGCTTCAGCATGGGTGCGCATCAGAGGTACCCGCACACAGGTAGCGGTCAGGCGGAGATTCGGGGATCCCATAATCTTGCGGGATTCATTCACCATCTTCATTTCTTCTTGGCAATAGCCGTTCTCCTGCAGGGGGCTATTGTGGGGGAAAAGGTTAAATGCAATCGGATAGGGGAACACCTGTGGTTCTAGAGGCCTGCCCTCCAAATAGGCGCGGGATTGCTCTTCCAGCTCCTGCATGGCACGGGCTCCCGCTCCACTGGCAGATTGATAGGTGGCGGCCACCACCCGACGAATCGGGATGTGTCGGTGCAGAGGATAAATGGCTACACACATCAAAATCGTGGTGCAGTTGGGGTTGGCAATAATGCCCTGATGGCGAAAGGCATCCTGTGGGTTCACTTCCGGCACCACCAAGGGCACTCCCGGATCCATCCGAAAGGCGCTGGAGTTATCCACCATCACTGCCCCAGCCTCAACCACTGCCTTGGCCCAGGTTTTGGAGACCGTGGCACCTGCTGAGGCCAAGACTAAATCAACTTCCTGGAAAGCCGTTTCCGAGACGGGTTCCACCGGGATCCGCTCCCCTTTGAAACTCAAATAAGTGCCTGCGGAGCGTGGAGAAGCCAACAGCCTGAGACTGGCCAAAGGAAAGCAACGCTCGTCGAGTAAAGTGAGCAATTCTGCCCCCACTGCCCCCGTCGCCCCCAAAATAGCTACCCGCTGTTCCCGTCCCATGTCTGTTCCCCAGCTGTACGTTCCTGAACGGCGTCGGGTGGGTTCAAATCCACCCCGCGACGATCTGCAAGCCTTCTATTTTAGGATGAACTCAAGGAGCAAAGACGGATGCAGACGGTTTTTTTAGGAATTGATTTGGGTACTTCCGGGATGCGGCTGGTGGCGCTCTCGGAGTTAGGGGAGGTCGTGGGCAAAGCCGAACGCCCATGGGAACGCCCATGGGATCCCCCTGAGACCAATCCAGGTCGCTGGTTACGCACCCTTAAAGCGCTATTGGGGCAACTGAAAACAGAACTGGGCCATGCTTATTCGATAGTGGCCCTTAGTGCCTGTAGTACCTCGGGGACTGTGCTGGCTGTGGATGGTCGTGGGATCCCGATGGAACAGGCGTGGCTCTATTCTGATGGGCGGGGACAAGCCCAGGCTAAGCGCTTGGGGATCCCCAGCAGTTGGGGGCTAAGTCGGTGGTTGTGGTGGGCAGAATCCTATCCTGAGCGATATCAAGAGAGTTATTTAGCCCATCCAGCAGATTTCTTGCTGGGCCAGTTGGGGGGGCGCAAGCAGGTTACGGATCACACCCATGCCTTGAAAAGTGGCTTTGATCTAGAAACCTACACTTGGCCAAGAGAGTGGCTATCCCAGCAGGGCCTAAATCCGAAACGCTTCCCTGAGGTGGTCGCGCCAGGAGCAGTATTGGGGACGGTGGGATCCGAGTGGGGCTTGGGGCAAGAGGTGCTGATCGCCGCCGGGATCACCGATGGCTGTGCCGGACAACTGGCGACGGGGGCTAGTCAAATGGGGCAGGTATCCACCAGTTTGGGCACAACCCTCATTTTCAAAGCCAATAGTGCCGAGAGCATCCAAACCCAAAGCATCTACTCCCATTTGCACCCCGATAAAACCAGCTGGTGGCCGGGGGCAGCATCTTTTTGTGGGGGTGGGATTTTGCCCCATTACTTCCCAGGGGGCAACTTCCAAGCTCTGGATCAACAGGCCCAGGCCAACATTCCCACCGGCTTAGTCAGTTACCCGCTTGGGCAGCCGGGGGAGCGTTTTCCCATCGTCGATCCAAACTTTGCCGGGTTCTTGCCCGAAGAGGAGAAGGGATCCCCCCGTTTTTACGCTGCCTTGCTAGAAGGGGTAGCAATGGTGGAACGGTTAGGCCTAGAAACTCTGTCTGCACAAGGGATCCCGGTACAAGAGCCGATTCTGACTACAGGGGGGGGCAGCCGAAGCCGGCTTTGGCTTAGCATTCGAGCCAGTATGCTCAATCGCCCCTTCGCTTTGGTCAAACATCCAGAACCGGCCGTTGGGGCTGCCATTTTGGCCGCATCTGCCCATTGGTGTTGTTCCGTACAGCAAGCTGTAGAACGATTGGTGCAAGTAAAACACTACATCCAACCTCAGCCGGCATGGGTGGATCCCTACGCAGAAGCCTACCAGGCCTTTCAGGCTCGCTTGAGCCACTTCAGTTCTTAACCTTGACCACTCTCGAACCAGCTTTTTCAGCTTTGAAAGTGAGTATGTCAATGAATTGACTCTACAGATAGTGTGTTTGTCCCTCCTCCCGACGCTATGCCTACGGCAGGCTACGCCAACACCTTACCCTTCGGCAAGCAAGCTACAGGGAGAGCGCGGGGCTAGGAACGACCTGCAGTCTACCCGTCTAACAGCTAACCTTGGGGATCCAAGTTCATAGCCTGCCAAAAAGCCGGGGACGGTTGGTGCAACACAATGTGGTTGCCATCCGGGTCGGGAAAGTCCACCTCCTGCCCATGAAAGTCCTGTCGAACCGGAGAAGCTGCGATCCGATAGTCTTCTAGCACCGCCTGGATTTCCGACAGGGATCCCTGTAAATCCTCCACCTGCAAACAGAGGCTCATGGCGCTGGGCCGGGCCACAAAATCCGGATGATGGCTGTGATGGCGCTCCGCGCCGTGCGAGGCACGATAGAGGCCCAACCGCAATCCCAACAGTCGAAACTCCACGTACACCGGCTCCCCATCGGTTGGGATTTGTGCTTGCGCAGGGATCCCCAGCAAAGACTGATAGAAGTGCTGCAAGCGGGGCAAATCGGGGGTGGCCAGGCTGATCAAAACCGCAGGGATCCGCATCGCCAAGAGGAAATCAGTGCCCCGATCCTAGCCCCAATAGCTCGGGCTCGTGTGACCTTAATCCGGTGGCTACTGTTCGGCGCAAATCAATATGTATTGGATACTTATTGGAATGTATTGGAAATGCCTCTCAATACTGTTGCAGTCTTGTTACACACAGCTTGCCTTTGCCCCAAGACCGATGTAGACTGCGAGAACTAAGCTCTAAAAGCCGATAGATTTACCGTAGAATAGAGGCTCAAGTACGAATGCTTATATCCGCCCGGATCCCTGCTGCTCAGCCATCTCATTGGGTCTCATCTCGGCCTGCTGCCGCTTTGGCTCCCCGGTCTCTCTACGGGATCCCTGGATTGCGACAGCAGCTTTCCTTTCGGTCTTTGCTCTGTTGTTTGTTGGTTTGTCTGTAATACGTTTGCGAGGTTGATCTGATGTTTCCTTTAGTGCTGCGCACCGCTACGGGATCGGTGCGCTCCTGGGTGACCCGTCACCTGCGCCAGCTTCAGGTGGTGCTCCTGGTTTTGCCTGTAGCTGTGCTGGGTCTTTCTTTAATTCATGCGCCTTCTCAGCCGGCCAAAGCTGCCAGCGGGGCAGGGATCCAGTTTGTCTCCACCGACTGGGCCAGTGCTCATGCGGATGACGCCAACCTACGAATTTTGGATGTACGCATTGCGCCTTTCGCCTACTTTAGCGGCCATATTCCTGGCGCAGTTCACATTCCCGACAACGCTTTCCGGGGCCCCAATGGCAAGCTGCCGGTGCAGTACTGGCCCAATGACAAACTGCAAAGCCTTTTCCAACAGGTGGGGGTAACCGACGACAGCCAGGTGTTGATCTACTCCGATGGCAACGATGTCTTGGGGGCAACGATGGTGGCTTACCTGCTGGAGCGTGCCGGACATCCGGGGGCGGCGGTGTTGAATGGCGGCTTTAAGGGCTATCAAGCGGCAGGCTTGCCCGTGACCAAGGAATTCCCGGCTTACGAACCGGGACGCTTTACTCTTAAAGATGATCCCTCTGTGCGGGTGAGCCTGGAAGAGGTGAAGGAGTTAATCGGCAAAGAGGGCGTTACCTTCGTGGATCCCCGTCCGGCGGATCTGTTCGCGGGGGAAGTAGATATTTGGGCTCGCAACGGCCACATTCCTGGCGCCAAAAACATTCCCTGGCCCACCTTCACCATCGGCGAAGAGAACTTTCACCAGCTCAAGCCCCTAACAGAAATTCAAGCCCTTTTGGATGAACGGGGCGTGAAAAAAGACGATCAAATCATCGTCACCTGCTCCACCGGACGGGAAGCGACCTTGCAATATGCAGTGCTGAAACATCAGCTTGGCTACCCGAATGTGCGGGTTTACGAGGGATCCTGGACGGAGTATCAACAGTCCGGCTTGCCTGTGGAGACAGGGCCAGGTGCCTAAGGTGCTCGAATAGCCCATGCAAACTCCGTACCAAACGGATTGAGCCGAACAAGTGATCTAAACAGATCTAAACAAATGAATGATCTAAACTGAACCGGAATCGAGCAGCCAGGCTGGAGGGATCCCTTCCACCTGGCTTTGGTTCAGTGCTTTCTGAGGATGAAGGATGAGGAAACCAGTGGCGATGCGTTCTGATGCCCGCCCCAGGGTTGAGACCCCCACCCTGGTGGGAAGGGCGGCCCGTGGAGCAGGGATGTGGGCAGCCCTGTTGCTGGCGGTGTTGGCCTTGAGTTGGGGGATCCCGGCCCAGGCCAGTTGTAGCTACATACCCGACTACAGCACTCAAGAGTATCGCCCTATCCCTACCGTCACACCCACCCCCAGCGACCTGGATCCCAGCCCGGATGGTTCCTCCATCTCGGAAGATCAAGTCTCAGAAAGTCAAGCCTCAGAAAGCGAGGACTCCGTCCCGCTGACGCGATCGGAGCAGGGCAATTGGCTACAGCGACTTTGGCGCAACCTATTCGGCTAACCCGGCTTTGGGTTTCTCAGCCTCTTCTCAGGGGTATCCGGCAAGCTAGAGCCAGTTGTGTCTCTTCATCCTGTACCTTCCTTTTGCATCAAGTTAGCAACCATGGTTTCTCTACAACTGGGATCCTCAGAAGGCTCTTTTCAGCAACCCCGGCCTCAGCGACGCGGCATCATGCTGTTGCTGGGGGTGATGGTGGCTTTGAGTTTGGGCTTAGCCTCCTTTTACACTTGGCGACAGGGAAGCCTCTTTGCGATTGGCTGCCTGTTTGGCCTGACGCTTTATCACGCCAGTTTTGGCTTTGCCTCCTCCTATCGCAAATGGATCGTCCGAGGAGACGTGAATGGGGTGCTGGCCCAACTGTTGATGTTGGCTGTGGCCACAGTGTTATTCGCCCCCTTTTTGCTGACCCGATCCGCCCAGGGGGCCGTGGCTCCGGTGGGGTTGCAGGGGGTTGTTGGGGCTTTCCTGTTCGGTATTGGCATGCAGTTGGGCAGTGGCTGCGCCTGTGGCACCCTCTACACGATTGGGGCCGGCAGCAGCATGATGCTCTTTACCCTGATTAGCTTTTGTCTGGGCTCTTTTTGGGCTTCTTTAGTGGATAGCTGGTGGAGCGGTTGGCCGCGGTTACAACCCCACTCATTTTTGGGCGATTGGGGCCTGCTGGGGTTGCTGAGTCAACTGCTGCTGTTGGGAGGACTGGCCTGGGCCATTAGACAGTGGGGCCGACAAGCCGTACCTGAACCCGAGAGGGCATCCCTGCCGGAAGCGCAGTTTGGAGCAGAACCTCGCCCACCCCGGTGGCAACAGTGGGTGTTCGGCCCCTGGTCATTGGCAGCGGGGGGAGTGGTGCTGGCGGTGTTGAATACCCTCACCCTCTGGATTGCCGGGCGGCCCTGGGGAGTGACCTGGGGCTTCACCCTCTGGACGGCGAAATTGGCCCAGGTGTTGGGCTGGGATCCCAGTTCAACCCCCTTCTGGAGTCAGGGGTTTCCAGCTGAGGCCCTGCAACAAAACCTGTTTGCTGATATCACCTCTGTCATGAATCTAGGCATCATCCTCGGCTCCGCTTTGGCAGCCACGCTGGCGGGACGGATGGGGGTGCGTAAACCTCCCTCCCGCTTGGGGGTGATCGGCGCTTTGTTGGGCGGGATCCTGATGGGCTTTGGGGCTCGGATGGCCTTTGGCTGCAACGTTGGGGCCTACTTTAGCGGCATTGCTTCCACCAGTTGGCACGGCTGGTTGTGGATTGGCTTTGCCCTGTTGGGAACCTTGCTCGGGATCCGGCTGCGACCCTGGTTCCGCTTGCCCAGTTAACCTTGGATTGACGCAGACATGAATGCAGACGAGGGGAGGATATCTCTAGACCTCTTTAGCTCGGCATAGCCACCGGTTCTGGCAGCGAAACCCGCAGGGCACTGAGAAAGTCTTCACTACTGCATACCCAGCCGAAAAACTTTTCGATATTGGTCAAGGCCGTCTCTTTGAGAAGGGATGGCCCCACTTGCGTGGTGGCATCCGACAACAGCAAGCAGAAGTACTCGCGGTGGAAAGCTTCTCGTAGGGTGGATTCCACACAGACATTGGTGGCGATGCCCGTAAAGATAAGGTTGCGGATCTGCCGTTGCCGCAGCAACATATCGAAGTCGGTGCCCGCAAAGGCGCTATAGCGGGTTTTCTGGAGAATGATATCCCCAGGTTGAGGTCTTAATGCCTCGACAAAATCGTAATCCCAGGTGCCCTTGATCAATAATTTTCCCGATAGCTCAGAGTTCTGACGCATCAGCCTTAGGGCGTTGGATTTGTACCAATTGGGGGATCCCGGCCCTCCTGCTTCCCGAAGTTGGGGATCCCAGCCATTTTGGGTAAAGAAGATCGGTAGATTCAGGGGGCGAACGGCTTCGAGCACGCGAGCGATGACCTGAATAACCGCCGGAGCTTCGCTGAGGTCGCTACCCAAAATATCCACATAGCCGCCCCTACTGGCGTAAGCATTTTGCATGTCCACCACAATCAAGGCGGTTTCTTCTAGATCGAAGGTGACGGGATCCGGTCGGCTAGGGATCACAATCGGGATGGGCATAGTAAAGCTCCAACTGGGCTCAACAATCAAGCGCCGATCAAGCCTCGATATGGGCAACAGCAGCAATTTCCACCAGCAGATCGGAGCGCACCAGGTCTGCTTTCACGACAAATCGGGCCGGCAATACCCCTGGGAAATACTCTTTGTAGACGGCGTTCATGCCGGGGTAGTTCGCGTAGTCGGTCAAGAAAATATTACAGAAAGCGATGTCCTCCATCGTTCCCCCTGCTTCTGTGACCACACTCTTGATCAGCTCCATCACCAGGCGAGTCTGGGCGGTGATATCGGATCCCACGGTTTTGCCCTCCGGATCCAGGGCCAAGGTGCCGGAGATGTAGAGGGTATTGCCTACCTTGACCCCCGGAGAATAGGGAGCAATGGCCGGATATCCGGCAGGAGCAATGGCAACCTTAGGCATAGGGGATCCCGAATCACAACAGGATCGCACTTTAGCGGGGCTTGGCATCTTCTACCGTTGGCTGGGATACAACTGCTATCGATTTCGGGTGATCCGTTTCTCGCCGCAGATTCGGCAACTGGGTGGGGCGATTTCGCTCTCGGTGTTGGACTATAGTAGGTACCAAGACTTACCGCTTCTTCACCAAACAACTTCACAAACAAAGATTGGAGTGACAGACTGTGGGGCTATTCAGCCGATTCTCCCGTGACATGGGCATCGATTTGGGCACGGCCAACACGCTGGTCTATGTGGCTGGCCGGGGTATTGTCCTACAGGAGCCCTCCGTGGTGGCCATCGATCAGAACACCAAGCAACCCCTTGCTGTGGGGGAAGATGCCAAGAAGATGTTGGGTCGTACCCCCGGCAACATTGTGGCGGTTCGTCCCTTGCGGGATGGGGTGATTGCCGACTTTGACACGGCTGAGATGATGCTGAAACACTTCATCCACCGCGTTCACGAGGGCCGGTATTTAATCGCCCCGCGCATCGTCATCGGCATCCCGAGTGGGGTGACCGGGGTGGAACGACGGGCTGTGATGGAGGCCGCTCTGCAAGCGGGATCCCGGGAAGTGTATTTGGTGGATGAGCCTGTGGCGGCGGCCATTGGGGCGGGACTACCCGTGCAAGAGGCTACCGGCAATATGATCATCGATATCGGTGGGGGTACCACCGAGGTGGCCGTCCTCAGTTTGCAGGGTATTGTGCTAAGCGAGTCAGTGCGGGTGGCCGGAGATGAGCTGAGTGAGGCCATTGCTCAGTACATGAAAAAAGTTCATAACCTCACGATCGGGGAGCGCACCGCTGAGGAGATCAAAATTCAAATCGGTTCCGCCTACCCGATTCAAGAAGAGCTGACCATGGAAGTGCGGGGGTTGCATCTCCTCTCGGGCTTGCCCCGTACTGTTACGGTGAAAAGCACCGAAATTCGTGAGAGTATGGCGGAGCCCCTCTCGGTGATCGTGGAGGCCATCAAGCGGACCCTGGAGCGTACCCCGCCAGAATTGGCGGCAGATATCATCGATCGGGGCATTATGCTGGCAGGGGGAGGGGCGTTGCTCAAGGGCCTGGATGCGCTGATCAGCCATGAAACCGGGATTTTGGTGCATATTGCCGCGGATCCCCTCAGTTGTGTGGTGCTGGGTACGGGTCGGGTATTGGAGGATTTCAAAACCTTGGGTCGGGTACTGAGCAGCAGCTTCAAAGGTTAGAAGCCGTTGTCTGTCACTTCCCCAAGTTGACGGGGATCCCTGTTTTGAGTGTGAGTCGAGTGGATCAAAGGGGTATCGCTTGAATCGGCTACGCCAGTGGTGGATGCACTATGGCCTGGGGCTGCTTTTGTCTGCCCTGGCGCTGGGGGTGGCTTTGGGGTTACGCCAAACTCAGGGATCCCTGCTGGTGGAGCTGTACAGTTGGATCACCACCCCGGCCCGCCCGCCCGTAGATCCGGCTGTGGTGCTCAATCAAGCCGCCACCCGTGAGTTACAGGCTCTGGTTGCCGAGTTGCAGTATCAAAACCGCGAGTTGAAGCAACTGCTGCAATTCACCGAGCAAATGCCCCAGGGAGGGATCCCGGCAGCGGTGGTGGGTCGTAGCGCCGATCATTGGTGGCAACAGCTCACCCTTAGTCGCGGCAGCCAGCAGGGTGTCAAAGTGGGGGATGTGGTGATGGCTCCCGGCGGGTTGATCGGACGGGTTGAGTCGGTCACCCCCAATACCAGCCGGGTGCTGTTGATCAGCGATCCCACCAGCCGCGTCGGGGTGATGCTGAGTCGCAGCCGTCATATGGGGGTCATGCGCGGCACCGGCACCCAAAACGCCATTCTGGAGTTTTTCGATAAAGATCCCAAAGTAGAAGTCGGGGATGTGGTCGTCACCTCGGGCCTGAGCAGCTTTTATCCCGCGGGCGTGGTGGTGGGAACCATCCGGGCTGTGAACTTGGATGCCAGCCCTGCCCCGCAAGCCACTATCGAACTGTCGGCGCCACTGGGCCTCTTGGAATGGGGTCTGATCTACAGCTATGCTCAAGCACCTACCCCTCAACCTTAAATATCACCTCAATGGGGTGGTAACAGCCTTAACAGGGCTGTTGGCCGTTGTCGCTCCTTGGTGGCGGGGGCCAGGGCTAGAGCTGGCGGGCTTAACCCCTGATTGGCCTCTGATTTGGGTAGTGTGTTGGAGTGTGCGGCGCAATTCTTGGCAGGGAGCAGTGGCCGGGATCACCCTCGGATTTCTCCAGGATGCCCTCACCAGCCCTCGCCCTACCCATGCCCTGGGATTGGCGGTAGTCGGGATCCTGACGGCCCGATTGCAAAAACAACGCTACATGCAGGAAGACTTTATCTCCGTTGCTTTGATCGTCTTCGGCATGGTGGTGATTGCCGAAACCTTGATGGCGTTGCAATGGATGCTGCTGACCACCTCCGTTTGGCAGGGATCCGATGGCATGAACCTGACAGGAATGGAAACCTTTCTGGATGGGTTGTGGAGCCAAATTCAGCCTTCCGGCACCATCAGTGGCGACGGCCCCCGTTCTCTAGAGAGCATTTGGTGGAATCACCAACGCAATACCCTGACGTCGGCCATTTTAAGTAGCCTGTGGGCACCAGCTCTTTACCTGCCCCTCAGCCATTGGTGGCAGGCTCAGGAACGGGAGCCCAGAGAGGTTTGAGCCACACATATCCACACATATCTTCAGTGTCAGGAGAGCCAACCCATCAACCTTCAACTTTGCTGGCCACCCAAGATGGCACGACAACGAATGTAGGGGCCGCCCGCATCAACCTTGGCCGGTTGTCCTTTGCCACAATGGCCGGATCCCAAATCCCACAAAAAGTCTTGGGAAACCGCATCCACAGAGCGCAGCACATCAAAAGCATTGCCCGTAATCGTCACCCCCCGCACCAGTTCCGCCAACTTGCCCTGGCGAATGCGGTAGGCGCGCTCCACCCCAAACATAAACTCGCCCGTGGAGTCCGCCTGACCATTTCTGGCCCCATCCAAAAAGTAACCATCGGCAGTACTTGCGATGATCTCCTCTAAAGCTTGGGATCCCGGTTGAATGTAGGTGTTACGCATGCGAATCAGAGGTTCATCGGCATATTCCCAAGCACGGGCATTGCCAGTGGGTTCCACTCCAAAGTGAGCCGCGGTTTCGCGGTTGTGCAGGTAGCTCACCAGGATGCCGTCTTGAATGAGAGTGGTGTTTTGGGTGGGGATCCCTTCGTCATCCACGGGGATGGTGCCCCCGGCTCCCGGGGCAAATTCGGAATGGCCAGAATCCCGCAAAGTCACCCATTCGCTCGCCACCCGTTGCCCCAGCTTGCCCGCCGCCACAGAGCCGGACAACACAAAATCTGCTTCGACCGTGTGGCCAATCGCCTCATGCACCAGCAGCCCGACAATGGAAGGAGACAAAATCACCGTCCCCCAGCCCCCCTCGGCATAACCTGCCGACAACAAATCCACCGCAGTGGAAGCAGCTTTTTCCGCCATCCGTAAAGGTTCTTCCCGGAAGAGGCAATCCCACCCCCCCGTCACCCCGATCGACTCCGAGCCGCTGCTCAGTTGTCCAGAGGCTGCTGCCACCGCCTGAACCCGAAACTCAGGGCGCACCAAGCGAAAGGCAACATCTGCCCCATCGCTAGTGACGATCGCTTTTTCTTCGTAGATTTCGTTGTAGGTACAACTGGCAGAGCTGATTTGCCTAGAAGCTTGTCGGGTTTGCGCTTCGGTCTCCAGAGCCAGCTGAATCTTTTCTTCCAGGGGCTTGTTCAACACCTCATCCACACCAGGCTCCGAGAACTCCCCCCGGGCCAGCTGCACTTGGGGCAGGGATCCCAGCTTATGTTTGCGGTAGCTAGCACTGGCCTGGGCAGCACGACGAGCCTCTTCAATTGCACCCCGGATCGCGGCGGGTGAGGGATCCCCAGTGGAGGCAAACCCCCAGGTTCCAGCCTCAAGTACCCGCACCCCCACCCCAGAACGGCGGCGGATGGCTGTCCGCTCAATGCGCCCCTTTTCAGCGGTCACACTACGGAATACCTTGCCGTGGTACCGGAGTTCCACAAAGCCGGAGTAATCCTGAATGATATCGTGCAGCAGATCTCGCATGGCGGGCAGGAAAGGTTGAGGATGTCATCCAGCATAACCTTGCCGCTCCAGCGCGAGCGCCAGTTACCTCGCATCGGAGGATTCCCATGAGCATTGGCCTATAATCCGTCAGGAACACGAGCATTGTTGTAGAAAACCCGCAGAAGGGCTAGAGAGGGGATGGGGTGAATTTCCGCGATAAGTTGGCGGCCATGAGCCAGCAGAACCAAAGTTGTCTATGGCTGGGGCTGGATCCCAATCCAGAGCTGTTGCCCTCCGCCTTTGCCTCCGCACCAGAACGTCGGCAGACTGGAAGTCAATCGGTTACTCCCCAGGTGATGGCGGATTTATCGGACTGGCTGGAGTGGGTGATCGAGCAAACCCAAAATCAGGTGTGTGCCTACAAACCGACGCTGGGATTTTATTGGGCTCTGGGCACCCGCGGCTTGGAATTGTTGGAGTGGGTATTTCGTCGCGTGCCAAAAGGGATCCCGGTTATTCTCGATGCTAAGTATGGCGATTTGAATAGTGCCACCGCCTTGGCTCAGCAAGCGTTTGAGGTTTGGCAGGTGGATGCTCTCACCTTAAACCCTTACGCCGGACAGGATTTGGTTGCTCCCTTTTTGCTCTACCCCCACAAGGCGGTTTTTTTGCTCTGTCACACCAGCAATCCTGGGGCCAGTGCCATTCAAGATTATCCCGCTGATGCCGCAGCCATGCGGCAAGGGGGAACTGAGGTGGTGGATCCGCTGTACCTGAACTTGGTGCGGCAATGTCGCAGTTGGGGTACCCCAGAGCAGGTGGCCTTGGAGGTGGGATCCCCGGATCCCTGGGTGATGCGGCGCATCCGGGCCATTGCCCCTGAACGGTTGATTTTGGCCCGCAGCCTTTGGGGAGAAGGGGTGGATTGGCAGGCTTGTTTGGGGGCAGGGGTGGATGAGCATGGAGAAGGAGTATTGCTACCCGTGCCGCAAGATTGGCTATCCCGCCAGGATCTGAAAGAATCCGTGACCCACTTACGAGAAACGGTAGAAAAAGCTCGTTCTCAGGTGGGGCGACAAAATGCCGAGTCTGTGTGTGACCTGTGGACACCAGACGTCTGTTTGTTACAACCGGATCCTCATACCGATTTAATCCTGGAGTTGTATGATCTGGGCTGCATTTTATTTGGAGATTATGTGCAAGCCTCCGGCCAAATCTTGCCCTACTACATTGACCTGCGCACCATTATTTCCAGACCCCAGATCTTCCATCACATTCTCAGCGCCTACGCAGAGATTTTAGAAACTCTTTCTTTTGATCGCATTGCTGGGATCCCTTATGGGTCATTACCTACAGCTACAGGTCTGTCGCTGCGCATGAACAAGCCGATGATCTATCCCCGCAAAGAGGTCAAAGCCCACGGCACCCGCCGCCAAATTGAGGGATCCTACCAGCCCGGAGAGACGGTCGTTGTTGTGGATGACATTTTGATTACGGGCCGCAGCGCCGTGGAGGGCGCGGAGAAATTACGCTCGGCAGGACTCAAGGTAGAAGATATTGTGGTGTTTATCGATCACGAACAGGGGGTACGGGAACGACTGCAAGAACAGGGCTATCGGGGTCATGCTGTGCTCACCCTTTCTGAAATTAAGAACACTCTTTTCCGAGCCGGTCGCATTGATGAGGTTCAGTTTAACCTCCTATAAACTTGAAAACTTGCGGCTCTCCCGGAAACGTGGTGGAGCAGGAGCCTTCTGTGCCCTGAGATCCTTACTCCGTAAGGCGTTGACATTTGGGACACCTAGTGTTGTCACCATAGAGTCAGGAGAACCAAACTTGCAAGCCTAAAATAGGGCTAGTTTTTTGGGCAATTTTCCTGCCTTTGCCAATCTACCGAAAAACACTGCCCTGCCACCCGCAAGAAATGCTCGATTAAACCAGGGATCCCCGGCGACTGGGGGCAAATGTCGTGAATGCCCACCACTGTCGAACCGGAGAGATGGCGCTCCCACAATGCCCGGTTGGGCCTTAGCAAAATGGATCCCTGTTGTAGGATCCCCCAGGGTTGCCACAGTTGGGCACTGCCGATGAGTTTTTGGCCCCGCCAGCTCAGGTCAGCCCGGGTACGTGCCGCAAAACAACTGATCTTGTTGGGATAGAGACGTTCTTGGATACCACATTCATCCGGGCTGGGGGCATCCACTGCAATGCCCAGTTCCGCCAACCCCTGCACTAAAAAACGGCAGCAGTAATCGTATACACAGGCTCGCTTCAAGTTGGGCAGGGTCTCCCGTAAATATAGCAAAGGGATCCCCAAGCTGTAGGTCAGCTCGGCTTGATCGGCGGCAGCCTGGTGCAGTACCGCCCGCCCCCCTGTCGGTCGCCGCACGGTCGGGATCCCTGAAGAAACCCCCATCAGACTATCGGGCCAAACTTGATGGCGACCGAGGGATAGGGTCAGTTGATCCCAGCCATAAAAACGCAACACCAAGCGGGGATCCCGACGCATCCCATCCAGAAGCTGGCGATCCTGCTGCATCTGCCACGCACCAGAGGCCACCCGATAGGGCAGCCAGTACCCCTGGGATCCCATGCTTGTCAACAACCTCGGGGCTTAAGCCTTCGGAAACTCCGTTTGTAGGGGCTCATCGTACTCATCCGCCAAACTGGCCACGATGGTGATGGCACGAGAAATCTCGCCAGCGGTGATGCCCTCCAGGGTGCGGTAGTGGTTGAGCACCACTTGATCGTTCCAAATGCAAAAACGGGCTTCTAGGGTGTCGCTCCAGTTTTTTTCCAGCAGTTTCTGCATCAGTTTGGCCGGCTCTGCCACCGGTAGGGTTAAGACTGGTGACCACACCGAAAGGGTATCTTCAACCGATTCACCGCTCAAATGGACAAAAACTTCCACTGTGCCGTAGGTGAACTTCCAGGTGTGCCCCTGCTCATGGTTTTCGTAGGCAGCATCTTCCTTGAGGCTGGAGACCACCGCCGAGACGATCTCGGCATAATGGATCGGTTCTTGCGATTCCAGAAAGGCATCTGGAGAACGGTCAAAGGTGCTCATGAGCGGCTCACTGTAGACCATGGTCTTGTTCCCTACTCCCTATCCAACCACCTCAACTATACCGCTTGGGGATCCGACCCGTCCGATCACCCGTGTTGGGGCCATTCTCAAGCCAGAGTAGAGCTGTTCCCAGTTCGGTGTTTTCAGCCTCAGAGGTTCGCCGATGCCGCAGATTCAAGTTCAGGAGCGTACCCTTTCCTGTGGGTGCACCAGGTGCTGCTCCAGGAAGGGATCCCGCTCTACAATCCGCCCGCTCACATCGTCAATTGCCACGGTCTGGGCACCTGTGGTACCTGTGCGGTACAGATCGAAGGAAATGATCTAAGCATCTTATGCCCTCCCAATCCTTGCTACTGGATCCCCTAGAGAAAAGTGCCGACTCGTCTACCCTGGGCATTCTCGGAGCCCTGCCGGAAGAGGTGGCCATGTTCACCGAAGCCATGGAAACCGTCTCCACCCAAACTTATTTGGGGCGGCAATTCCATCAGGGATCCCTGGCTGGGCAGTCGGTGGTGGTGGTGCAGGGGGGTGTGGGCAAGGTACGGGCGGCAACCACAGCAGCTCTGTTGGTGGCCCATTTCCCGTTGCGAGGCATCATTTTCACTGGGGTGGCGGGAGCTTTGGCGGATCATCTGCAAATGGGGGATGTGGTGCTAGCCCATGCGGCGATCGAGCACGATTTCGGCACGGGGCGAGAAGAGGGCTTTGTCTTGGGCATCGATTTTATTCCCGAGTTGCGGCATCCCTTGGCCCAAGCGGATAGCACCCTCTACGATCTGATCCTGGCCCACCCCGAGAAGATTCCTCTTCAGCCGCTGCAGGGCCGGGATCCCGTCATTCATCAGGGCTTGGTGGCCACTGGGGATGTGTTTGTCGCCCATGCGGGGTTGCGGCAAGAGATCCAGAAACGCACAGGCGCTTTGGTGGTGGAAATGGAAGGGGCGGCAGTGGTGCGGGTGGCCCAAGAGGCCGGGATCCCTTGTTTGTTGGTGCGCTCCGTCAGCGATGCTGGGGATGACACGGATTTCTTGAGCTTTTTTCAGACCGCAGCCCTCAATTCGGCGGCAGTGGTACACACCGTGCTGCAAAACCTGCCCTAGCCCTTGAGCCAATCTTGAATTTCCTGGGCCAACCAGCGGCATTCCACCCAACTGAGGGGATGCCCCCCCAAGCGGTAACTTTTAATGCCTACCTGCAGGGTTACCCAGTGGCTGTTCACCGCCCAAGGCACCCGCTGCCCCTGTTCATGGAACGCTCCCAAAATGGCGGCGGTAGGTTCTCGTCGGCGCAGATAAATGCCCAAAAACCGCCGTTCCATCTGAACGTAATCCCGGCGCAGGGTGAGCCGGGTACAACCCAAAGCCACCTGGGATCCCCAAACGGCCATCCCCCACAAGATCAGGGCAAAGGGCCAGGATCCCAGAGATAAAATGACCGCTGCAAAGACCGCCCAAAGCCCCACCGGAAACAGATCCCCCCAGTACAAGCCCCGACGGGGCAGCCCAATTCGCAACTCTCCCGGAGCCGAATCTAGGCGTATCCGGCAACCATAGGGTTTCGGGATCCGCTGCGGAATGGGGCTCACGCAAGAGAGGAGTTGGCCAGAGAAGCTGCGCTGGTGGTAGTACTGAATCTGCCGCAGATGGGCCAGGAGGTGACCTGCCGTGAGCTGGGTGAGATCCTGAGGGATAGGGGGGATCCCGTCTGAGCGATCTGAGCCAGAGAGCTTGGGTTCTGGGGGTGGCTCATCGGGTTGTAAACTTTGCAAAGCCTGCAGTGCGGACAAAGCGGTTCGATAGCGATTTTCCGGAGCCGGTTCGATCAAACGGTCGATCCAACGGGCCAAGGCCGGGGCAATGCTAATCCGTCCGGCAAATTGGATTTTCAGCTGCTGCTGCGGCAAATCGGCAGGCGGTGTGCCCGTCAGCAGATGGATTAAAGTCGCCCCCAGCGCGTACAAGTCGGAAGCGGGCACGGCCCGTCCGCCGAACTGCTCCACCGGGGCATAGCCGTAGGATCCCACCACTGTGAAGCTCTGGCCAGGTGTGGGGGTGTGATCTTGTACCGAACCAAAATCCACCACATGGGTGCGGCCCTGCGCATCGGCAATCAGGTTGCTGGGTTTAATATCCCGATGCAACAGAGGAGGGCTGAGTTGGTGTAGATAGACCAAAACTGACAATACATCCGCCGCGATTCGCCTGACTTCAGCTTCTGTAAAGCGATGCCCTACCTCCAACAACTTTTTTAGCGACTGCCCCGGCACATAGGTTTGCGCCAATCCAAACCAGGTGGTGTGGTCGGGGGTGGTGAACTCAAAAGAGTCACAATACTTAGGAACCAAGGGATGATCCAGGTGCTGCAAGACCCGCACCTCCCGCTGGAACAACTTAAAATCCGCCCATTGCAAGCCCCGCTCGAAGGGCAACAGTTTTAGCACCACCGTTCGAGGGTGAGCCAGAGATTGAGCACCTTCCCGCAACGGCTCGGCCAGCCAAGTCCGACGGCGGTCGTTTTGGGCCAGTTCCCGCAACAGCCGATACCTTCCAGCTAGGAGAGCCCCCAACTGCAATAGGTTCACTGGGGGATCCGGATCCCCACTCCCTTCAGATCCTTGCAACACACACACCTGCTGCCATTCGGGTTCCACCCCCTGACCAGCTGAGATCTCTAACCTGTCAAGGCCCGGGATCCCTAGGCGCAGAAAGCCCGCTTTCAGGGAAGGGATCACCGCTGTTGCCGCGATACCCTGCTCCGCTTGCAACCAGATGTGCAGGGTGGAGGCGCTCCGACTCAGGTGAGGTTGGATCCCTTTCGAACCCAAAGTGCGTTGCAGCAGCTGGGTCAGGGCGGTCAGATCCCCCTGTCGTGCCTGTTGCATTAGGTCAGAGTGGTTCATTCGCTGTACCCAAGCCTGATCTCTACTAGGGTAGGCTGACGACGAACCGTGAGAAGAACAATTTTAGGGTTCGCCCAATCCCTACGGGGATCCTGGCTGCATTAGGATTGCACCCCCGCGGCCTGCCGTGCCAGAACCCACTCCACCAAGGTTCGTACCCCGTAGCCGGTCGCCCCCTTGTTGTTGTAGCCAGAATCCCGCTCTGTCCAGACGGGGCCGGCCACATCCAAATGTGCCCAGGGGGTTTTCTCCACAAACTGCTTCAGGAACAAAGAAGCGGTGATCGAGCCGCCCGGACGGGGGCCGGTATTTTTCATATCCGCCACAATGGAGCTGAGGCCCTCGAAGTAACTCTCCTCCATCGGCATCCGCCAAATTTTCTCCCCCGAGAGGTTGGCCGCCTGCTGCAGCTCCTGGGCCAGCGTCTCATCCTGGGTGAACAATCCGGCAATTTCTTCCCCAAGGGCGATCACACAAGCGCCGGTCAGGGTTGCCAAGTCGAGAATGGCATCCACACCCAACTTTTCGGCAAACACCAGCGCATCCGCCAAGGTGAGGCGCCCTTCCGCGTCGGTGTTGTTGATCTCGATGGTTTTTTGGTTGGAGGCGGTGAGGATATCCCCTGGGTGCATGCCATGGCCGCTGATCATGTTTTCGGTGGCAGCGACAATGAAGTGTAGTTCCGCCTGAGGCTTCAGGGCTGCCAAGGTACGGGCTGCTCCCAAGACCGCCGCGGATCCCCCCATATCGGTCTTCATCATGGCGATGCTGCGGGAGTCGGTTTTAATGTTCAAACCGCCAGAGTCGAAGGTGAGGCCTTTACCCACCAACGCCAACTTGGTGACGGGATCCCCTTGCTCGGGTTTGTAGGTGAGGTGGATAAACTGCGGCGGCAGATCCGAGGCTTTGGCCACCCCCAAGAAGGCTCCCATACCCAGGGCCTCACATTCCTCTTGGCCCAAAATCTCCGCCTCTAGGCCGTACTCCTGGGCAAGCTGACGCGCAGTATCAGCCAAGGTGAGAGGAGTCACAATGTTGGCGGGGGCAGCCACCAGTTCCCGCGCCAAGATGGTGCCCGCCGCCAGTTCTGTAGCCCGGTGCAGAGCAGCTTCGTAATCGGGGCGAGATTGTTCTAACCCCGGCACCAGCAGCGTCACCTCCTGTACTGAAAAGCCGGTTTCTCCTTCCGTTTTGGCCTGGGATTTGAAACGGTTATCCTGGTGCGCCACCAACAAAGCGGCTTCAGCTACCGCCTGCACCACCCGCACCCGATCCAAACCGGTTTCCGGCAAAGACAGCATCACCTGCTTAGCTTTAAGGCTATGGGCCTGGCGCAATCCATGGGCGGTAGCTCGTCTCAGGGCTTCCAAGGTGAGGGCGGCGGGATCCCCCAACCCCACCAACACCAACTTGCGGAGTTCTCCCGTCAGGTGCAGCGCGACGCTGCTATTGGGCTTCCCCTGAAACCCCTGCTCCCGCACCACCTCGGCCACCAGCCCCGACCACACCTTTTCGTCCCAGGGGGCGATTTCACCGGGCAGAGAGAAGCTACTATTCCCCTCCGAGGGGGCAAAGCAGTAAACCAGGGCACATTCCCCTTGGGTGAGTGGTGGATTGCTGAGATGGAGCTGCATGAGAACCCTTTGGCCAAGCTGTCAAGACAAGATTCTCAGTCTATCCAATTCCACCGGCTCGTTGCGCAGGTTAACCGCTTGTTTGCTGTCGTGCGGCTAGGCTTTTGGGGTTAGCTCAAGGCTGGGATCCCGGCCTCATCCAAAATGCGGGGGATCAAATGCTCAGCTTTGACTGCCATCAAATGTACCCCCTGACAAATCTGCCGGGCTTGCTTCACCTGCTCGGCAGCGATGCGGATCCCCTCCTCCAGCGGATGGTCGGCTTCAGCAAGGCGTTGGATGATTGCTTCTGGGATCTGGACCCCCGGCAGGTTGCGGTTGATGAATTGGGCATTTTTGGCCGATTTGAGCAGAAAGATCCCCGCCAGAATCGGCTTACCCCCGGGACGGCCCAGCTTGTCCATGAACCGCTCCAGTTGCTCAAAATCGGTTACCATCTGGCTTTGGAAAAATTCCGCCCCATTCTCCAGCTTGCGGTTAAAACGCCGTTCCAACCCGGAAAAGCTACCACATTGAGGCTCTACAGCCGCCCCCGCCAACCAATGGGTACCCCCATCCGGCAGGGGTTTGCCATTGCAGTCCAGTCCATTGTTCAGCCGTTGAATGAGCTGCAACAACCGTACCGATTCCAGGTCAAAGACGGCGCGGGCATCGGCACAATCCCCCACTTTGATCGGATCCCCGGTTAAAGCCAGCACATTGCGAAGGCCGAGAGCTGCCCCCCCCAGCAAGTCTCCCTGGAGAGCCAGACGGTTGCGATCCCGACAGGCCAGCTGAAAAATCGGCTCTATCCCCGCTTGATGCAACAGCACAGAAGCCGCCAATGGGCTCATGCGGGCCATGGCTCGATTGGAGTCTGTCAGGTTGATGGCATGAACCCGACCCTTCAGCTGTTGGGCCAGTGCTAGCATCGCGCTGGTGTCGGATCCCTTGGGTGGGGTGATCTCTGCAGTGAGCAAAAAGTCCCCCTGCTGAATCGCCTGGCCAAACCGGGAAGAGGACAGTGATCTGGGTAGGGTCACAATTTGGAAGAACAAAGTAAAACAGGCTGGCCCATTATCGACTTTTCCTAGGGGTTTTTCCAGCCAAGGGTGTTGGCTCCTTGTGGGATCCTTACCTCAGGGGGTGGGCGATGCGGTAGGACTTGGAGAAGAAGGAGAGGGCTGAGAGGGCTGCACGCGAACTTCTCCCAGCCAAACCTGAGGGTCAGGCTGTTGCAGATGCTGGCGCCAGTCTTGTGCCGCTTGGGATGGGATCCCTTCTGAGTTCAAAGACCAGCTCCAGCCGATCACCTGTGGCCACTGCTGGGTTTCTAGCCCCTCCAGCCAGGCTTCCGATTCTTCTGCGCTGGGATCCAGTCCCCCGACCAGCACAGGTACCTGGGAGTTCAAGGCGGTTAGGCGGCGATAGACCTCCTCAAACCCAGAGGGATCCCCCGACAGTTGCATCCTCAACCAGTCCATCTCCCTAAACTTGGCCCAGGTAGACACCGCTTCAGCCTTCTCCCCATCCAGTTCCAAAACCCAGAGCAAGTTGCTGTCTGAGCGCAAGGTTTGCATCAGGTGTTGGTAGGCCCGTTGTTGTATCTGCGGATCCCCATCCTCAACGGCTACTGCCAACATGACCGGGGTAGCAAAGCGTTCGATCCCCTGGGCCCAGGAACGCAGGGTCTCATCCTGTTCCCCGGCTGCTATAGAGGAGGACTGGGCTGGATCCAGCCGCAAGCGTAGGTACGGCACCGAGCCACTTTCCCGAATACGATTGGCCAGCTGCTGTGGAAAGTCCTGACGCGGATCCCAGAGGTGCTCCACTTCCACCCAGGCAGGGGTCTGACCGATGGCTTGCCGATAGGCGTAGAGCTGATCCCGAGTCGGGGATCCCGGCCATGTGGTGGCGTGGTACAGCTTGCCCAGCGGTGGTGGCAGGGGTTTGCCCCGTTGGAAAGGCGCGGAATCCGGTGGAATCGGGGAAGTGAGCAGCAGATCCAGCTGCAGCGGCGGTACTGGAACCGTGGAGGTAGAATCCGGCAGGACAAAAGGCAGTGTCCAGGTGCGTTCTTGGAGTTGGCCCCGGGTGATCTGGCTGGAGCTGAAGTCTTGAGGTGGGGGCAGAGGCTCTAGCGCTGTTTCGCCCAGGAAGGCCCGCTGTACCGTTAGGCGCACTCCTTCGCCAGGATGAATCAGGGAGGTCATGGTATCCAGCTGCAAAGTCCCGCTGAGGCGGGTGGAAGTCGCGTTGGGCTGAATCTGGAGAGAGAACGTGAGCTGGTTCGGACGGTAGGTGCCGAGGGCACGGGAAGGGGGCATTGGGGTCGGGGAGCCCGGTTGCCAGTGAAGGCTGTCGCAGTCGGTGCAGGGGAGGATGGCCTGTGGGGTTAGGGAAACCGGGGCTGAACGGGCTGTCTGCAATTGTTCAGGCGTGAGGACAAAACTGGCCCAGAGGTGCTTCAGACGGGGATCCTGACCCGGTTGAATATCGGAAAAGGTTTGGCCCTCGGGGGTTGCCGTGCGGGTGCCCACAGCGGTGCCATCCAAAGGAACCGTAGAAACCGGATCGTCCGAACAGCCGCTCAGGAGCCTGACCGAAAGGAGTAGCGGCAGCACCCATCGGCTCGAGGGGTTGAACTTGGATCGCTGGCTTAGGGCTCCCTGCATCATTTCACCTCAGTCACCTCAGTCACATCACCACTCAGGCCCCATTGGCCCGCAAAACTTCCTCCCTCTAACCAGAGGGATCCTGATCCTCCTCCTTATCAGCCCTTTTATGCCTTGCCTAGCGCAGTTTGGAATTGATCTCGATCACATCCCTGCCATTCTCTGCCTCGCTGGTGAGCCTGACCGAGGGGATCCCGACCTATCCTTGCGGCACCGCTACCGCTTCCGGGTAAATGGTCAACATCCCTTCGTAGAGAATTTGGCCGGCCTGCAATTCCAAGCGATCGATGCGCACGCCCGCATCTAACTGAATTGGGAAATTTGCCAAACCCGGCACTGGGATCTCCTGACCCTCACTTACCCATACCGGGTTCACCAACAGCAGCTGGTTTTGGTTCTGGGCCTGCAACCCGGTTAGCACTGCGACTGGGACTGCTGTCCCTTCTGGGGTGATTAGATTAGCCTGGATGCGCACTCGTCCTTGTTCCAAAGTGACTTTGGGCTGGTTGATCAAAAAGGGTACCGACTGCTCCCCAAAAGGCAACTGAACTTGAGCTTCTGCCAGTTGAGACTGGATCAAGGGCGCTTGCAGGGTGCGGTTCAGGTCATCCTCGGTGAGGCGCAAACTCACCTGTACAGGTACGGGAGCCAAAAGCCGCAAGGGGCTACGTCCTTGTACAGCTTCGTTCACATTGAGGCGAATGTCCTGGCCGCGAAGTTGCAATTGGCTCACTTGAAATCCCTGATAGCTGAGGTTATTCCCCGCCACCTGGGCTTGGGGGATCTGCCCATTCAAAATTTGCGAGTCAGAACCGGTGATCTGCACTTGCAGATTATCCACACTCTGCACCTCGGAGCGAATCCAAGCCGCCACCAAAGGGTTGAGCAGGGATCCGGCAATTTGAGCAAATCCAGGCCAGGTCAAAAACATCGTGGATAGGCTAATCAGCAGGGCAAACCGCAGCCGACAAGAAGAGGGTGGGAACTGCAGTGGCAAGTGGGAGGAGGAATGCAGCACTTTAGCACCTCAGGATATAAGGAAAAGCAACCTGACTTGCTGATATTGGCGATCTGAATCTGTTCCCTAGGGTACGCTAAGCACTTGCCTGGCAACAGTGGGATCCCCCGCATACCTTGCTATCCCTCCGTCCATTGCGCCCAAAGGTAACCCAGCCGCAGATACTGCAGGCGCAGCTGTGGCCAAGGAAAAGGGCGCAAGGGCCGCCGAAACAGGGCACTGATCTGGGGTTGTAGGCCTGCCAGATCCTGAGCCAGAACCTTGCCCGCCCACACTGCCGTGGCAACGCCGCTCCCGTGATAGGCCAACCCAACCCACAGGCTGGGATCCGCACCGGAGCGACCGATGTGGGGGTGCATCTGGCGGGAAAGACAGGCTAACCCATTCCAGAAATGCTCAATTTCTACCGCTTTCCAGGCGGGAAACAAGCGGCGCATCTGCTGGTTCATGTAACTTTGCAAGTGCCGCCGTTCTTCTGGGGTATCCCGCGTTCCCCCCCGACCGCCAAATAGCAGACGCCCGTCCGGCAGCAGCCGGTAGTAAAACAGCAATCGCCGCGTGTCGTAGAGGGGGGTGGGATCCCACCATCCCTGGGCTTCTTTTTCCGCTTCAGTCAGGGGGCGGGTCACCAGAATGTTGGAGAGCACCGGCAACAGGGATCCCTTCAAACTCGAGTGCAAGGCTTCTGGAGTGTAGCCATTGCTGGCCACGATCACCTGTCTGGCCCGTACTGTTCCTCCCGGCGTTTGCCAATGATGCCAGGATCCGATCTTTTCCCAGGCCACTAACGGACTACAACTGTACAGTTGAGCCCCCCGTTGACGAGCTGATTGGGCCAACCCTTGGGTGAGCTTGAGGGGGTTGAGGCCAAACCCAACCCCAATGTTCAGAGCCCCGTAGTTCTCCTGGCTGTTGAAGCCTTGTTCCCGCAGTTCCTCCGCCGTGAGCAGCTGGGCCGGATACCCCGCCACCTGGGTGTAGATAAGGTGATCCGCTTCCAGTTCCCGCCAGTATCGCGGACGATGGGCCACCACATAGCAGCCCTGCCCCTGGGGATCCACCGAGAAACCCTCCACCTCTGCCAGCTCCAGTACCCCCTCTACCGCTTGCCGTTGATCCTGGTAATAGCGCACCGTTTCCGCTTGGCCCACCCGTTTCACCATCCAGGCATAAGGCAGATTGCTGGCCCCGACGCTACAAAAGCCGCCGTTGCGCCCAGAGGCGCCCCAACCCAAGGCTCCTGCCTCCAAAACATGAGCCTGAATCTGGTGATCGCGGGCCAGATGCAAAGCTGCTGATAACCCCGTTAATCCTCCCCCCAAAATGGCCACATCACAGCTCACTTCCTGTTGCAAAGGAGCGGGATCCCGCCAACTCAGATCCGTGAGGGTGGTGTCCCAGTAGCTGCCCACTGGACAGGCCGGATCATAGGTACTGGGAGGATAAAGCGCCCCCCTAGAAGAAACCTGCAGCGGCTTGACAACCTTTTCTCTCATCATCTCCACTCAGGGTTCTGCACCCTCGCAAGCCTGAAGATCATAGCTTGGTCAATGGGCGGGATCCCGTTCCGTAGCACCGGCCTCCCAATCGGCAGAGGTATTGTAGTCCAGAAAGATATCCGCAGTGTAAAGTTCCACCTCTTGTACCCGTTTGTCCAAGTCTTGCAACAACTGCCGCAAGCCCAAGGTTTCTTCTTTGAGGTGTAAAAGTTCCTCCCGCAACCGTGCATCGATCAGGGTGGGATGGCCGCGTCGCCCGCGATGCACCGGTACTGTAGCCCAGGCCCGATGGCGCAGATGGTACTCCAACAAGCTGTGGTAAATCCAAGCCGGACGAGGTTGATCCACCGCCGAAATCCCCAACACCCGAAAGTCCGCTGGGATCCCTTCCACCCCAACGCGAATGGAATGGGTTTTGCCCGCCTCGAGATCCGGGTTAATCAACACCTCAGCCCCGTGCAAATGGGGTTCGGCAGCCGCCAAATTATGGGATCCCAGCACTACCCACGGCTGAAACCCCGCCTGTCGCCATTGAGCAATTTGATAGGACAGAAGTGTCTGGCCCTCTTTCCAGGGCAACAGAGCCTTGGGCTCCCCCATGCGAGTAGAGAACCCAGCCGACAGGATCAGAGCGTGCAGATTGAGTTCATTTACCAAGTAGCTTCACCAGAACGATGCCGAACAAGTAGAGAAAAGTGACTGCTCCCGCCAAAAGACTCTGGGTGAGGGGATCCGTGGAGGGGGTAAGAATGGCTCCCGCCACCACCGAACCCAGAACCACATATCGCCAACCTTTGAACATTTGCTCCGCACTAACCAAGCCCAGCCCCCCCAGCAAAGCCTGCAAAATCGGCACTTGGAAGGCCAACCCTGTGCTAAACAGCAGCAGCAACACAAACTCAAAATAGCGGTCGATTGACCAAGCTTGATCCACAACTCCTTCGCCGTACCGAATGAAGAAATTCAAGGCCGCTGGAATCAGTAGGTAGTAGGCAAAGACTAACCCAACCACAAACAGGATGCTTGAGCCAAACACCACCGGCCCCAGCAGTCTTCGCTCCTTAACACTCAGTCCCGGCAGGACGAAACGGGCAATTTGATACAGCAAAAATGGAGTGGCCAACACCAAGCCGGAATAGGCCGCCACCTTCATGGATACGAAGAAATACTCTCCGGGGGCCAGTTGCAAGAAGGTCACCCCCTGGGCGGGCACTTCTAGCAGGGCAACGATGCGGTTCACCACCACAAAGCAGGCGATGATGCACACCACCACCGCGATCACACTGGCAAACAAGCGGCTACGCAGCTCGTCTAGATGTTCCATCAAGGTCATCTCGACCTCGTAAGGAAACTCAGGATCCGTCTCTGGCGTAGGCTCAGGGGCGGCTGTTTTGGAGGCTTGCTCCAGGGACTCCGTCTCAGAGGCGAGGGTCATGGCCAAGAAGTGACAAAATGTTCTCCGATATCTTAGCGCTGCCGCGCCGCAAGAGCGAAAGCGCTGCCGCGCCGCAAGAGCGAAAGCGCTGCCGCGCCGCAAGAGCGTTGACCTTCCAGGTCGCCCGTAGGGCAGAAGCACTACCAAACCAGAAGCAAGCGATTCGGATTCGATGCCCACCAACAGGGATCCAACCCCCCAAAGCCAATCTGGCAGGCTCCCGCAGCTGGAAAGGGGCGCCAACCGATTGAATAAATGTACTAACTAGTACGATTTTGATCTAAACTGTAAGAGGCCAGTCAGGATATTGCCTGTCAGAATCAGGGATCCCGTCTGAGCCGCTTTTTTGTGTTCCCTAACACTGCTTTTGAGGACATGGCCATGAGTGCAGATTTGAAAGCCCTCTTCCAGGACATCCACGAGAAAGTCTTGCAGGGCAAGGCAATGGATGTATTTGAGCAATACTACGCGGACGATGTGGTGATGCAGGAGAACGAAGCTCCTCCTACAGTGGGTAAAGAGGTCAATCGTGCCCGCGAGCTGGACTTTTTCTCGAAGGTAACCGAGTTTCGTAGCCTTGAGCTGAAAAACGTAGCCTTTGGAGAAGACACCATTTTTGCGGAGTGGTTTGCTGACTACACCCATGCCGAATGGGGCAAACGCACCTACCATCAGGTTTCTGTGTCCAAGTGGCGAGATGGCAAAATCGTCCACGAGCGGTTCTACTACGGCAGCTAGGTAGCTCTAGAGATTGACCATGTTTTTAACGGATAGGTGATTGGGCTGGCCTCAGGGATCCCTGGGGTCAATTTTTTTGTTTCGGAAAGGACGGATAAGCCTCCTAAGATGGTTCTAGAGATTGCCCGGCGTTTTCTTTTGGTGCCCATGATCGCTTCTAATGTTGCTACTCCCACCCTGACCAGTCGTTTGGTGAATGGCCTGCTGTCGATCAAGCCCCTGTTTAACTGGGCCAAAGGGCAGGCGCGCACTTTGATGATCAAAAGGGCTGCTGACATTGGTGTGGATTGGTTTGGTCGGGTTCAAGCCTTGATGGCCCAAGATTTGGCAACAGAGTTAGCAGCAATCGAAAATCCCGAGCTGGTTTACCCGGACTATTACCTGCGCCCCTTTCATGCTTATGATGCCGGGAACCTGAGTTGGGAAGCAGCGACTGAAGTGGAAGTGGCAGCCTATGCCGTCCATGCCCGCATTTGGCCGGATGCCGGCCCACAAGGGGATCCCCGTCTACGTCAGAGCTACCATCAGGTGTTGCAGGCGCGGATCCCGACCCCACCGCAACGTATTTTGGATTTGGGCTGTAGCGTCGGCATGAGCACCTTTGCCCTACAAGACCTCTACCCGGAAGCCGAAGTGCTCGGGTTGGATCTTTCTCCCTATTTTTTGGCGATAGGCAACATTCGGGCCAAGGAGCAGCAGCGGCAGGTGCAGTGGATCCATGCCCCGGCAGAGTCCAGTGGCTTGCCGACAGCTAGCCTCGATTTGGTATCCGCCTGCCTGCTGTTTCACGAGTTGCCCCAATCGGCAGCCCGACAGATTTTGACGGAAGCCCGGCGCTTGCTCAAGCCCGGTGGCTATTTTGCCCTCATGGATATGAACCCGGCTTCTCCTGTCTATGCCCAGATGTCCCCGGCGATTCTCACCCTCCTGAAAAGCACGGAACCTTACCTAGATCAGTACTTCAGCCTCGATATGGCCGAAACTTTAGAGCAAGCGGGGTTCGAGAACATCACCCTTCAACCCAACACGCCTCGCCATCGAGTCGTCGTTGCCCAAGCATGCTGATCTGCTGGTGGAGTCGGAGCCCGTTCTTGCCTATAGAGCTTGATCACCATTGATCAACCAGATGATCAACCAGAGAGCTTATCGTTTACCCAAACCAAGCGCCTTTTCCACTTGCTTGGCAGCATAGGCCATGGCAAAACAGCAGATGAAGTAGACCACCCCAATGAAGAACAGCACCTCTTTTTGGGTGCCCAGCCAGTTGGGATTGGTGAACACCACCCGCCCTGCCTGCAGTAAATCGATCATCCCGATAATGAACACCAGCGAGGTGTCTTTGAACAGGGTGAGAAACTCGTTCACCAACGCCGGCACCGAGGCTCGCAACGCCTGGGGCAGGACAACCAAGGCTGTGATCTGAAACGGGTTAAGACCCACGGCCCGTGCCGCTTCCACCTGACCCCGCGATACCGCCTGCAAACCACCGCGTACATCCTCTGCCACATACACCGCTGTAAAGAGGATGAAGGCTACCTCGGCCCGGATGATCAGGTTGACGGTGATCCCTCCCAAGAAGAAAGGCACCAACAGCCAAGCGGCGAACAAAATGGTGGTTAAGGGAACACCCCGAATGATTTCGATCAACAGGGTGCAGAAAATCCGAACCACCGGCAGCGCGTGATTGGCACGTCCCAAAGCCAGCAGTACCCCGATCGGAAAGGCGATGATCAAAGCTGCCGCTGCCAACATTAAAGTCAGCAATAAACCGGAAAGTTGTTCGGCCCGTACCCCTGGCAAATTGGGGGTAAAGCTGCCCAGCAGCAACTCCAAGCAAATCGGCAGCACCAAGGCCCAGACCAATATGGAAGCCAACCGCCAAGATGCTCGGCCCCGACTGATGGCAATAGCAGCAAACGTCACCCCAGCACAACCCGCCAACCACCACTGGGACTGTTCTCCCAAGGGCAATAGGGCGGCCAACCCCATGCAGGCCCCTAAACCAATCAGGTACTGCAAAAGCACTCCGCCCCAGGCTCCGGCCGCTACACCCAAAGTAGCCAGCACAATCCCCAACACCACCCACACCCGCCACAGTTGAGAGCTGGGATAGGTGCCACTGGCAAAAATTTTTAGATTGGCGGGGATCACCGCCCAATTGGCTTGGGTAAAGGCCCAGTTCCAGAAGATAGAGAGCGCCCAGGCCAGTACCAAGGCGGAGACCAGGGTCAGTACGGTGCTGAACCAAGAGTCGAACAGGTTACGGCGTACCCAAGCAGCAGGACTGAGTTTCTCCTGGGGGGGCAACCTATGCTCTTCGGAAATGGGAGTAGATACGCTGCTGGCCATAGGTTATCGCTCCACCAATTTGACGCGATCATTGATCCAGTTCATGCCGTAAGAGACCACCAGGTTCATGGAGAGATAGGTGGCCATGATAATCCCGAACATTTCTACAGAGCGCCCCGATTGGTTGATAATGGTGCTGCTGATATTAAATAGGTCAGAAAACCCGACGGCGATGGCCAAACTGGAGTTTTTGATCAGGGTGAGGTACTGGGTGTTCAAAGAAGGGATCATAATCCGCAACGCCTGCGGCACGATCACCAGCTGAAAGGTACCCAATTCCGTCAGACCAATCGCCCGAGAGGCCTCCCACTGACCCCGCTGCACTGCCAGGAAGGATCCCCGTACCACCTCGGCAATGTAGCAGCCAGTGTAGGTAACCAAACCCAGCATCATGGCGGTAAACTCTGCTGAAAGCTGGGTGCCACCGCGAAAGTTAAAGCGATCCAGCACCGGAATATCAATCCGCAACGGTGACTCGGGGAAAAGAATCCAACAGGCGACCGCCAGCAGTAGCACCCCTAACACCACCAGACTATTGCGCTGGATTGATCCCACATCGGGTCGGTGAGCTAAGAGCAGTTTACGGATCCCCCAAGCGGCTCCGGCCAAGATGACGACAGTCGGGATTAGCCACCAACTGGGATCCAAACTGGGCAGGTTAATGCCCCGCTGGCTGATGAAGAAGAAGCCGCCAATGGAATAGCTATTGCGTACCGCTGGCAAGGTGAGGATCACCCCTTGGTACCAGAAGATGACGATCAACAGCACCGGGACATTGCGAAAGATCTCTGTGATGATTGTGGCCAATTGACGGGCCAACCAGTTGCTGGAGAGGCGAGCCACCCCCAAAATCATCCCCATCACTGTCGCCAACACAATACTGATGGAGGATAGCCAGATGGTATTCAACACCCCGACCACAAAAGCCTTCAAGTAGCTCTCCGAGGGGTCATAAGGGATCCCTTCAGTGATGCCAAAGTTGGCGGAATTGCCCAAAAATCGAAACCCAAAGGTTATCCCCAAGCGGCGCAGGCTACTGGTCAGGTTCTGGGTGAGGATCCCGAAGACCACCAATACTGCAATGACAAAGGCCACTTGCAGGACAATCTTGAGGATGCGTTCGTCCCGCCACCAGGGGGGCTGAATATGGGGTTGGCTGGAAAGAGAAGTCATGGGGCTCTGAGCAGTCCAAACAGAACAGGAAAGAAAAAGCTCTGGATCCAACCCCAGGGATCCTCATCCGGTCGACACCGAATGGGATCCCTGTTTTGAAGGGGTCAGATCAGCAGCCAGTGAGCTGGGTTCCCAATTAGCGGAAGGGCGGTGCGTACTGGATCCCACCCTGGGTATAGGGCTGGTTCAAGCCACGGGCCACTCCCAATGGGGTCAGATGGCGATCGAAGATCTCGCCGTAGTTGCCCACCGCTTTGATTACATTCACCGTCCAATCCGGTTCCAACCCAAGCACTTCCCCTAGGTTGCCGTCTTGGCCCAAGAACCGCAGAATATCAGGATCTTCAGAATTGAGGAACTCCTCCACATTGGCGCTGGTAATCCCCCTTTCTTCCGCGTAGAAGAGGGCGTAGACTGTCCAATTCATGATGTCAGAGAAGCTCTCATCCCCTTGCGACACCAACGGCCCCAGGGGTTCTTTAGAAATCACATCCCCCAAGATGACGTGATCATCAGGGTTTTGCAGGGTTGCCCGGCGGGAGATCAGAGCACTTTGGTCGGAGGTGATGGCATCGCAGCGCCCTTCATCGTAGGCATTGTAGGAGGAATCGTCCCCGTCGAAGGTCACCGGCGTAAAGGCAATGCCGCGAGCCCGGAAGGTGTCCGCCAGGTTCAGCTCCGTGGTGGTACCGGCGATCACGCAGATGGTGGCCCCATCCAAATCCTCCAGCTCTTCAACTCCCAGCTCCTTTTTCACCATGAACCCTTGGCCATCGTAGTAGGTGGTGGGGCCGAAGGTAACCGCCCATTCCCGGTCACGGGTCAAGGTCCAGGTGGTGTTGCGGCTCATGATGTCCACTTCGCCAGACTGCATTGCCGATTGACGGTTGGCAGCCGTGAGATAGACGTATTGGATTTTGTCCGGATCCCCGAAAAGGGCAGCAGCGACAGCCCGACAAATGTCGATATCGAAGCCGACGTAGTTGCCATTTTCATCAATGTTGCCAAACCCTGGTAGCTGGTTGTTCACACCACAGATCAGCTCGCCCCGAGCCTTGACCCGATCGGTAATCGGCCCCGTTTGAGCTTGGGCAGGGATCGACTGCACACCAATAGATACAGCCAGTGCTCCGGCCAAGGGGGCCAACCAGTTCAATTGCTTCATCAATTTCATAGAATGACCTCGTGCAGAATTACGCAAGACTACAAAAACCTGTCGTTTGCTCAAAGCCTCACACGTCAGGGTGTGTAGCAATGTTACAAAGACTACGGTTATTGCTCAGTTAGTTCTGCAATGGTACCAATGCTTGCTTTCATGAAGGAGAGCTCACCCGCCCATGGAACGATCCTCGCGCGTTATGTCTTCCACCTTTCCAGAGGCTGCATCCAGCACCGATATCATCCAATGTGAAGATGTTCATAAATGGTACGGTGAGTTTCACGTCCTCAAGGGCATTACCACCAGCATCCGGCGGGGGGAAGTGGTGGTGGTCTGCGGCCCCTCTGGGTCGGGGAAATCTACCTTCATTCGCACCATCAACCGTTTGGAGGAACACCAGCAGGGCCGCATCATCGTTGATGGCATTGAGCTGACCAGCGACCTGCGCAATATCGATGCCATCCGCCGGGAAGTGGGGATGGTGTTTCAACAGTTCAACCTGTTTCCCCATTTAACAGTTTTACAAAACGTAACACTTGGCCCGATTCATGTGAAGAAAATGAAAAAGATCGAGGCGACCGAACGGGCGATGGAATTGCTCAACCGGGTGGGAATCGCTGAGCAAGCCGAGAAATATCCTGGGCAACTGTCAGGGGGACAGCAGCAACGGGTAGCCATCGCGCGGGCTTTGGCCATGAGTCCGGCGGTGATGCTTTTCGATGAGCCCACTTCCGCCTTGGATCCGGAGATGATCAAAGAGGTGCTAGATGTGATGCGGGAGCTGGCCCAATCGGGGATGACGATGGTGTGTGTCACCCATGAGATGGGGTTTGCTCGCGAAGTGGCGGATCGGATTATCTTTTTCGACCGGGGCAAAATTGTTGAAGAAAATACCCCGCAGGAATTTTTCAACAACCCGAAAGAGGAGCGCTCTCGCCTGTTTTTGTCTCAGATTCTCTCCCATTGAGGAGCTGCAACTTTGTTCAGATGGGGGTGAGTCGGGCCAGAAAAGCCCCTGCTGGATCTTGGTAAATGATTTGCCCTTGCCAACCGGTAGCTTGGGCATGCTGTAGAAGCGCTTCCGGCTCCACGAACAACCAGGAAAAGGGATCCCCCCTGTAGCCGTTGTATTCGGCAACAAACTGCACTACCCCTTCTTCAGGATCGGCAGGCGTACTTCTGGGGTTCTCTGAGTTCTCTGTCTCGTCATCCTCCTTCTGGGCATCGCGTAGGTCGGTGGAGTCCAGGAGCATCTGCCCGGTTGGCTCTAGCCAATCCCGAGCCAGCCTCAAAAAGTGATCCAACCCCGCCAGGGATCCCACCAAGCCAATGCCATTCATCAACAGCAGCAGCGTGTCGAAACGAACTTCTGGCCCCGTCCAGTCAAAAATATCCGCCTGAATGCGGTGGCGGATCCCGCGCTCTGCCATGATTCGGAGGGCGACAGGGGAGCGATCCAAGGCCCAAACGGGCAAACCTTGTTCTTGCAACAACAGGGTGTGGCGGCCGGTACCCGCTCCAATATCCAAGACTCGTCCGCGACACAGATCCAGAGCCAAGGCTTCGGTTTCCGGCAATTCCTGGGTAAAAAATACCTCCGCCGAGATCATCTGAACCTCTTCTATCGGGATCCCGGCTGGGGAGTGGGCGTGCATCCGAATATCACCCTTGGGCTGCCCCTGATGCCAATCCCACAGTGCCTGCTCCAAGGGATCCCAGCCGTGATTTTTTCCGGTAGCCTCTATCATGGTAGAGAAAGCTAGAATGTTGACCCGATGGCGATCATCGCATTTCTCTACGCTGCTGCTATTGTGCTTTTGCTAACCGGATTGGTGGTTTGGGCCACATCCAAGGCTCAAGGAGTCGGCCTGGATGCTCTGGAATCTGCCGTACCCACCCGAACCGCACCGGAGGAAAGCTCTGAAGCCCCACCGGCTTCCATTTTGGAACAGCTAGAGCGTCAGTACCGCAACAGCCCTTCCTATAATGCCGATCCCTAAGGTTTTCGCAGGATCCCTTTGCTTGTTCCAATTCTTTTTTGAGTCATGGCTGCCAAATCCCCGCCACCCATCGTTTATATCACTTTGGGTCTATTGCTGCTGGTCGGTGGGGGGTACTACGGGGTTCGTTCCGGGTACATTCGCTGGCCTGAAAATTTTTCGTTGCCTCAAGTACAACTGCCAGGCTTGGGGGGAGGCTCGAGTTCAAGTGCAGGCTCCGGATCCCTAACCCTCAGCGGTGGCGAACGCAGCCTGTTCGCCGATAGCAGCCCCACCACTGTTGCAGCCGTGGAGTTGTTGCGACAGGGCAATACTGCCGCCGCCATTCCGGTGTTGGAGATGGCCCTGCAGAGCAACCGCAACGACCCGGAAGCGCGCATCTTTTTGAACAATGCCCGTGCCCAGCAGCAGGGGGATCCCCTCAGCATAGCCGTGGTGGTGCCCATCTCCAGCAACCCTGACCGCGCCAAGGAAACCCTGCGGGGGGTGGCCCAAGCCCAGGAGGATTTTGCCCGCCAGGGGGGGCTAGGAGGGCGGCTGTTGCGGGTGGTGATTGCCGACGATGGGGATAATCCTGAGCAGGCCGCCGCAGTGGCCAAAGCTTTGGTGGAGCAACCCGAGATTTTAGGGGTGGTGGGCCACAACGCTAGCGATGCCACGATTGCCGCCGCCGCTGTTTATCAAGCTGCCGGCTTAGGGATGATCTCTTCCACCTCCACCAGCACCCAAATCAGCACCCTGGGCAATGCCATTTTCCGCACGGTGCCCTCCGACCAAATTGCCGGAACCCAATTGGCCCGCTATGCTCTGAATACCTTGCGTCTACAGCGGGCGGCTATTTTTTACAATCCCAATAGCGCCTATAGCTCCAGCTTGCGCAATGCCTTTGCCACCACCCTAGCTAGCGAAGGGGGGCAGATCACCAGCGAGTTTGATCTGTCAGCAGCCGACTTTAACCCACAAGCTAGTCTCAGGATGGCGGTTAACCAGGGAGCTGAGTTGGCTTTTTTGGCCCCAACTGCTTCAGTTGCCTCGCAAGCCTTGGCCTTAGCTCGGGAAAATGAACTCAATGAAGCCCCTCTCACCCTTTTGGGCGGCGATGTGCTCTTCAGCTTCAACACGCTGCAACAGGGGGGGGCTGCGGTGGAGGGCATGGTGGTGGCGGTGCCCTGGCATCCGGAGGTTCCCCGCAATCGTGAGTTCGCTCAGGTGGCGGCTCAGCTTTGGGGGGGACAGGTGAATTGGCGGACGGCCTTGGCCTACGATGCCACCCGTGCCTTTTTGCAAGCCTTGAGTTTCCGATCCCCCAATCGCGGCGCCGTACTGGCCAGTTTGGGCGATCCGAGCTTTCTGTTGAGTGATGGGGCTTCTGGGCAGGTGCGCTTTTTGCCCTCCGGTGACCGCGATGCCCCGAATGTGTTGGTGCGCGTTGTCCGGGGGAACCGCTCCGGCACTGGTTACGATTTTGTGCCGCTCCCCTAGGGATCCCGGCAAACGCTACAGTGGGTGGTGCTCTGGACTCGACGGATCCCCATGCCCAGCCCGATTACTGCCCGCTTTCAAGACCTGCGCAACCGAGGGGAAAAAGCCCTCATCCCCTACATTACTGCTGGGGATCCCGATTTATCGACCACCTTTGCGGCCCTGCAGGTTTTGGATCAAAACGGTGCCGATCTGATCGAGTTGGGGGTGCCCTATTCAGATCCCTTGGCGGACGGCCCCGTCATTCAAGCGGCAGCCACCCGTGCCCTTGGCCGGGGGGTGACCTTGAGTGCCATCTTGCGGGGCTTGAGTCAGCTTTCTTTACAAGCTCCCCTCGTCCTGTTCACCTACTACAACCCCATCCACCAAATTGGCATCCCAAACTTTATGCACCAACTGCGAACGGCAGGCTGTGCCGGCTTGGTGGTGCCGGATCTGCCTCTAGAAGAAGCCGAACCCCTGCGACAGGCAGCCCAGGCCGAACAGATGGATCTGATTCTGCTGGTGGCCCCCACTAGCCCTGTGGAGCGAATGCAACAGATTGCCCAGCATTCCAGCGGCTTCATCTATCTGGTCAGCACCACCGGCGTTACCGGACAACGGGCCACCCTAGCGGAGCGGATCCCGACTTTATTGCAGCAGCTCCGCCAACAAACCCCCCTGCCCATCGGGGTGGGCTTTGGCATTTCCAATCCCGAACAAGCCCGTCAAATCGCCCTTTGGGGAGCAGATGCCGCCATCGTCGGCAGCGCCTTTGTGCAGCGTCTGGCACAAGCAACCACTCCGACCCAAGGGTTACACCAGATTGGCCAGTTCTGTCGGGAGCTAAAAGCAGCCCTTCGAGATACGGCAAGAGTTTAGACCTGTTCATACGGATCCCGCACTCAGCTTGCCCGAATCTCAAAACAAATGTTTACAATTCGCAAGCCCAGTGCCCTCAATATTTCCTTCTTTTTGTGGCCCAAAGCCTATGAACCTCAAGCAGAGGGGAGATCCTGACGGGCATTTTTTGCAAATCTTCACAAAACACTCATCCATCCCACGCTATAAAATTAACCTGGATGCTCGGCTGTCTGAAAGTCGCAGAAGTTCTTGACCTGTCTAAAAATTTGGGGTTTCGGTGGGGGTAGATTTTGTTTGATCGAACCTGCTGCCACAGGATCCCTGGTTTTTGGAGGGCAAATGGGATCCCCTATCAACGTTCACTTGGGATCCGGCTTTTGAGAAGTCCAGCCAGTCGCTCATTCGGTTTTTGGAAAGACCAGAAGGAGATCAATCATGCAAGACGCCTTTACCCGGGTGATTGCTCAGGCAGATACACGCGGTGCTTTTTTAAGTGATCAAGAGTTTGACCGTTTGGCGGCTTTGGTGGCTGAGGGCAATAAGCGCCTCGACACCGTGAACCGCATTACCAGCAATGCAGCTCAAATTGTTTCCAATGCAGCCCGTTCTTTGTTTGCTCAGGAGCCCGATCTGATCGCTCCTGGTGGCAATGCCTACACCAACCGTCGCATGGCCGCTTGCTTGCGCGACATGGAAATCATCCTGCGCTATATCAGCTACGCCACTTTGGCCGGTGACAGCTCTGTGCTGGAAGATCGCTGCTTGAATGGCCTGCGGGAAACCTACATTGCTCTGGGCGTGCCTGCTACCTCTGTGGCCAACGGCATTGCTGCCATGAAGAAAGAAGCCTTGGCCAAGATCATGGATCCGGCAGGGATTACCCCCGGCGACTGCTCCGCGTTGCAAAGCGAAGTGGCCAGCTACTTCGACAAGGCTGCTGCCGCCATCGTTTGAGTTGCGGGTTAAGGCCAGTTTGGCCATCCCTAGAGTGCTCTTTGATTCATTCTTTTTCTGGTGAGGGCAAGTGCTGAAGCGGGATTCCGTCCCTGCGCTCAGGGTTCCCCTACAGAAATTTTGTTAACAACAGAACCGATTCAATTCAGGAGTTGCAAGGTGAAAACCGTCATCACTGAAGCGATTGCTTCCGCTGACAACCAAGGACGCTTCCTCAATGCCAGCGAGTTGCAGTCCGTTTATGGGCGTTACCAGCGTGCTGCCGCCTCCCTCGAAGCTGCCCGCGTCTTGACCAGCAACCAGCAGACCCTGGTGCGCGAAGCCGTGCAGGAAGTGTTCAAGAAGTACCCTTATTTGACCCAGCCGGGCGAAATGGGTCATGGCGATGTCTTCCAGGCCAAGTGTGCCCGTGACATCGGCTACTATGTCCGCTTCATTACCTACTCTTTGGTTGCCGGTGGTACCGGCCCTCTCGATGACTACTTGGTGGCTGGGCTGCGGGAAGTGAACCGCTCCTTCAACCTCTCCCCCAGCTGGTACATCGTGGCCCTCCAGTACATCAAGGGTCGTGCTTTGGGCATGCTGAGCGGCCAAGCGGCTAACGAAGCCACCATCTACTTCGATTACGCCATCAACGCTCTCAGCTAAGGGATCCCAGTAGAGATCCCCGCTTTTTGGAGTGGACGATCTCTTTCTTCGTCTTCCAATCGTGTAAACGGGACAGGCGGCGGCTCAGAGCTCTCTGGGCTGCCTGTTCTCAGGTTATTCCATCGGCTTGGATCCCCGGGGTGGCTCTTCAACGGATCCCGAGCTTCAGCCGTCTGTCCGCTCTCTATAGACGTGTTCTGGGCCGCTCACTTGAGGCAGGGGATCCAGGTACTCCAGAGAAGTCCGTTGGATTTGTCTGAGGTTAGGATCTTCACCCAGAACCACCGTTCCCAAGAGAATCAATCTTAGAATCAGTCTTGACAGAATCAATTTTGGGGAAAGCGATGTTTGGTCAAAGCACCACCAGTCCTGAAACCCTGACTGAAGCTGGCAGCCGGGTCTACAAAATTGAGTACACTGGCCTGCTCAACCCTCTCGAAGCTCTGGCTACCTCCGACAAGGTTCGCCGCAGCACCGTCAGCGCCACTGTTCCCTATGCTCGTTTGTCGGCTGAGATGCAGCGCATCCTGCGGATGGGGGGCAAAATTGTGGGGGTGGCTGCCTTATCGGGGGCTGGCGCAGCTCCTGCTGAAAGGAACGGCGCTGCCGAATAAGAGATCCGCCTGAATCTTGAACAGGATTGACCAAGTTTCATGAACGGTTCTACAACAGCCCGCATGGCCTCCAACACAGCCGTGTTGCCGCAGCAGCTCACTTGGGAGCAGGCGGTAGCGCAGTTGCAGGGTGCTGATTTGCAGGATCGTTACTATGCCGCCTGGTACCTGGGTACCGTCCGGGATCCCCGTGGGGTAGACCCTCTCCTCTTGGCTCTACAAGATGAGCTGGATCGCACCGCTTTGGGGGGCTATCCTCTGCGTCGCAATGCCGCCAAAGCACTGGGGCAGATTGGGGATGCGCGGGCCGTGCCCGGTTTGGTCGAGGCGCTCGCCTGTGCGGATCTGCACGTGCGGGAGGAGGCTGCCTATGCCCTGGCCCAGTTGCAGGATCCACGGGCTGTGGATCCCTTGCTGGCCCTTTTGCAGGCGCCGGAAGTCGAGCAGCCTTGGGAAGCCTTAATCGAGGCACTAGGTCAGCTCAACGCTCGTCAGGCGGAGGAGGCGATTCGCCCCTTCTTGAACCATTCCTCCGAGCGGGTACGGTCAGCCGCCGCCTGGGTGCTCTATCGGTTTACCCAATCCGAAGAGCTCACCCAAATTTTGGCAGTCCTGCTGGCTCACTCCAATTCCAGTCTGCGACAAGCAGCTTTGTTCGATTTGGCGGAATCCGGTTGGGTGGCAGGAGCCCCGCTATTGGCGACAGCCGATGTTGCTCTCAATCTGCGCATCAATGCCCTCAAGCGGCTGTTCGATGTGGCCATTCAGTTGGGGCAAGTGCCGCTGCCTCGAGTGGCTGAGTCGATCATCCCGCAACTGGATCATCTCCTCTAGTCTCTCCGCTTCCGTACACTTTTTTTTGAACTTCATTTTGCCTATGTCCGCTTCGCCCACTGCTCAAGTGCCTTCCACCGCTGTTGCTCAACTGGCGGCAGAGTTGGAGCAAGCCACTTCTCCCGAAGCCTTGCTGCGGGTGGTGAGAGCGCTGGGGGCGTTGGGGCAAGTGGAAGGGATCCCCTATTTAATCCGCGCCTTTGGCTTTAACCGTCCTGCCGTTGGGGAAGCCGCCCTAGAGGAGGTGCTGCGCTTCGGGGAATTGGCAGTCAAGCCGCTCCTAGAGCAGATCGATGGCTTCGACTACGGAGCGCGGGCCTATTCCGTGCGGGCTCTGGCTCGCATTGGCCATGGAGATGCCTACCCCTTTTTGGTGGAGGCAATTGTGGCGGACTTTGCCCCCAGTGTGCGGCGTGCGGCGGTACGAGGTCTGGGACGAGTGGTAGCCCGACGGCCTGTACCCGACCAAGAGCGGGCTTTGGTGCTACTACAACAGTGCTTAAGCGACTCCGATTGGGGGGTACGCTATGCCGCCGTCGGATCCCTGACGGATTTGGCCCGTTCCGGTGAGCCTCTGTTGCGTCCCCAAGCCCGGGCTGGCATCCAAACGGCCCTAGACGATGCGGATCCCTTGATCCCCCTCCGCGCCCAGATGAGCCAGCAGGAGTTGGCTGCCGATCCATAGAGATCTGCAGAGATCTGCCCCACTTTGTTTTTCTCGTATCTTCAGGAGCACAACCCATGTCTCTTCCTTTGCTTGCCGATCGCCCCACCACTCAAAACGAGCGAGTTACCCGCTATTTCGTAGCCAGTGACGAAACCCCGCCCGCCTACCGTCCTGATGACCCAACAGGTGTGGACAATATCATCCGCGCCGCCTACCGCCAGATCTTCAGTGAGCACCTGATGTTGGCTAGCTTTCAACAGAAGGCTCTGGAATCGCAACTGCGCAACGGGGCGATCTCGGTAAAAGAGTTTGTGCGGGGCTTGGGCAAGTCGGAGGTGTATCGGGATTTGGTCATGACCCCGAACGACAACTACCGCTTCATCGAGGTCACCTTCCAGCGCTTCTTGGGCCGTGCCACCTATAACCAACAAGAGCGCATCAAGTACTCCATCATCATCGCCACCAAGGGGCTAGATGGCTTTATTGATGCTGTGGTGGACAGCGAAGAATACAACACTGCCTTTGGAGACGATGTGGTGCCTTACCAGCGCCGTCGCCTTTCTGAAACCCCTGCCAACTTGGTTACCCCCCGCTATGGAGCCCGTTGGCGCGACATCTCGGGTGTGAAACGATCCACTCGGGAAGTGGTGCGCACCTATCGCCTCACCCGTCCTCCCAAAGCAGGAGAACCAGAAAACTTCCTCAACATGGCGCGCATGCTCAACCCCACCCCGGCAGTGCGACAAAACATCAGCGTCTTTGACTTGAAGATTCCCGATATGACCACCAGCCGCCGTTAAGAAGGGATCTAGCCCTGCTTGGCAAGTTCCCGACTTGATGCTCCCCCTTCTCGGGATCCCTAGGCCGATCGATCCGATGATTTTCGGGTAGGTCGGCTTAGCCTTATGGTTTATAGCTGCCGGATCCCGGTCACTCGGGCAAGATTCGTTATAATCCTGGTGACGCTTCTTAACGCTTTAGGTCGCATGAGTAATCCGGTGGTTCGGGCTTTTTTTGTCGGCAAAGCTGTGGCGGAGGTTCTGCGGGAGCGTTGGGAGAGCACCCTCACCGATCTTGCCGGAGAAGTGGGCAAAGTGTGGGCCGAGCTGCAAGAGGGCTGGCAGACGTTTGCCGAGGATGTCATAGCCCGAGCTGATACAGAGGCTATGGTGACTGCCCGTGAGATCACCCCACCCCCCTTCAAGACAGAAGATCTACAGGCGACCTTAGACGATTTGCGGGCCGAGGTAGCACAGTTGCGCTCCGAATTGCAGAAATATCGGAGTCAAAACGCTTGAGTGCTAGCACCCTGGCC